>JAFKGR010000006.1:226376-234965 GCA_017307735.1 Chitinophagaceae bacterium | reverse complement strand
GCTCTGAAAGGGCGATAAGAAATATAAAAGTTAAACAAAAGATATCAGGTCAATTCAAATCTGCCGAAGGAGCCGATATGTTTGCTATCCTGAGATCAGTAATTGATACCACAATCAAATCGGGACAAAATGTTTTGAATGCCTTATCCTTTATCGCTATACTGGGGACTGAATAGTTACTCCTTTTTCAAGAAAACAAAATAATTTGTTAAAAAAGTTATGCACATGTAGTTGGATAAGTAAAATATCCTGCGTGCGGGATTGCGCCATCTCTCGTTTGGCTGGAGCGAGTTTACCTACAGCAAAGCAGCTTCCTGATGCTGGATAGGTGTACAAAAAAACCAGGTACAG
The DNA here is from genome assembly GCA_017307735.1 of Chitinophagaceae bacterium. Lineage (GTDB taxonomy): Bacteria > Bacteroidota > Bacteroidia > Chitinophagales > Chitinophagaceae > Ginsengibacter. The sequence continues at coordinate 234,614 of JAFKGR010000006.1, read as the reverse complement.
TTTCTTCAACTTTCCCCAAATCCACAAGGTTGACCGGAGCATCTAAATCTTTTTCGGTAAACGAAATTATGGTAGAGTATTTTTAATCGACCATTCACCCTGTGGCGGATATATTAGACTCTCCTGATTCCACTTACAATTTGCCCAATGTCTTAAGTGTAAGATTGTGATTTCCCTTTTACCATTTATTGTTCGCAGAGGGCTTCTTTTATCCTCTATGCAAGATATTTTTGCGTGTAACTTCTTGCTTTCTTGATTTCATTAATTCTAACCACATATCGGTATATTGACGGACGAAGATTCGTACTTCCGCCGGTGTTTCGTCAGGTATTCTTTTTGCGACTTTACTTCGTACACAGGTATTCACTTTCTTTTTGTTTTATGGTATTTTCCTGCAGGATTTCTTTTGTGGTGATAGATGGAAATAATAACAACCGTCTTATTCTCATCACTAATATAATATACCAGGTTAAACGGGTACTTCTTTAAAGTAAGCTCACGCAGGTTTTTGTAGGTGTTCCTGTATCTATACGGGTCAGCACATGCAGCATTAATGGCATTTTGAACAGCTAAAATAAAAGAGTCCGCCGCAATGATACTTCTTTCCTCGTACCAGCTAAAGGCTTCTTCGTATTCGACAGCAGCAATAGGCGAAATCAAATAAGAATATGCCATACTCTACGATCTTTTCTTGCGAATATGCTTTAGTCTTTTATTCATTTCTGATGAAGTGATCATCTTGCCACCTTTTAAATAATGATTTACCCTGTTGTCCAGTTCCTTCTTAAATTCTTCTGAATAGGTAACAGAAGTTTCCATAATTTCATCTTCTACCATTACATAAAAGGCCTTTAATTTTCTATTGTCGGCTATTTCCAGGTAATTATGTAATTGCTCTTTAATCGTTACTGTCTTCATAAAATATTTTTTTTATTGTGCTGCCTGCTTACCGGGCATACTTTTTATCCGGACTACCATTCAAGTCTTCCCAAAAATAAACTATTTTTTACACTATTCTTATAGCGGGTGCATTTCAAATTGTCGCATAAGAAATTATAAATTTACGGGAACAAAAACCCATTACGATGACAAAAGAGCAATTAGTAGAAGCGGTATCGGCCCATTATGATGAGCTAAACGCCTTAAACAAAACAGACAGTTTTTACGATTACGAAAATGATTTTATAAAAATATGGGGAAAGATGGGGCGGGAGATTTTTGAAAAGAATTTAGGAGAACTTCCCGGGGAAAGGAGAAAAAAAAACTCTAACCGTGTTTGGGGAAGTAACAATAGCCAAAAGCCACCCGTACAGCAAGGCGGTAAATAAGTTTCAGATAAGTCCGCGAATGCAACAATTAATGACATACTGCGGGCAGTTAGACTGCTATGAAAAGAGTAATGAAGTGCTTAAAGAGATGTTACAAATAGAGGTGAGCGAGACCCAGATATACAGGGTAACGGACTTTTATGGGAAAGCAGTAGAAGGGCAGGTAAATGAGAAGGCAAATTTGGCAGCAGTCAAAAAAGATGAAGTGATGTATGCAGAAGTGGATGGTTCTATGATCTTAACGAGAGAGGAAGGTTGGACCGAAGTAAAGGTTGGCAGAATTTTTAAAAGCGGTGATTGCATCCATGCGGAAGGGAAGCCGGGCTGGATAAGCAATTCGCAATATGTAAGTCATTTAGGAGACCATAAAATATTTACCGGGGTGATGGATGATATTCTTGATAAATATGGAAGATTAGACCATCGCCTGATGTTTATTTCAGATGGTGCTGCATGGATAAAGAAATGGATAGAAGATGCCTTTCCTCATGCAGTTTCTATTTTGGATTATTACCATGTTTGTGAACATTTACATGAATTTTCGGGTGGTGTCTTCAGTGATAAGGCCCGGGAAAAGCTATGGACGGACAAACAAAAAGAGTGGTTATTAAAAGGAAAAACAGACACGGTAATAAGGAATATAAAAAGAATAGGAGAGGGAAGTAAGAAGGCTCAGGACTTAATCAATTATTATACGACTAACAAAAGCAGGATGAATTACCCTGAGTATCAGAAAATCGGATGCGGGATAATCGGTTCGGGGGCAATAGAATCGGCTCACCGAACGCTGGTGCAAAAGAGAATGAAACAATCCGGTCAGAGATGGAGTTGCCATGGAGCCCAAAATATGCTCAACTTAAGAGTGGTCAGAAAAAATAATGACTGGAATAGGATTATTGAATTGACAAAAACAAAGATTAGTGCTGCCGCTTAGATGCGACAATTTGAAATGCACCCCTTTAAAAGTTGATGGACTTAATGAATATATTATAGAGTTAACCGATAAAAAGGATGAACTGATTTCCCAGATTCAACTGTTAAATAAGAACTACCGTCTTTTAAAATCAGATAACGATGCTTTACATAAGTTGAATTCTAAGGATAAAAACTTTTACCTCTTCCAACAGGATAATCAGTTTAAAGAGAATGATCAAATTTTAGCAACTTTAAATACAGAAAGAAATAACTTCAATAATTTAAAATTAATTAATGCTGAAGCCAATGCAGAACTAACTTTTTATAGAAAAAGATTTGGCCTTACCGATAGTGAGAAACAAAATCTTCAAAGTGAAATGAACAAGGCTAAAGATAAAGAACTTTCCATTCAACTTAATGAAAATCAAATACGATTAAAAAAACTAAGAGCCCAACGAAAAATTCTTAAGCACAAATTTGATACTATTAGTTCGTATGATTAACAAAAAAAAGTAGAACTTATTATTTTAAAATACAAAAGATTACATGACTCACTTTAAAATTTGAATTATTATTATCAGCCGCTTATTGCATAATTTCAAATTCTGAACATTCAATAATACGCTATCCAGCCTATTTCCCTTTCTTATGTTTGTGTGGTTTTAGTGATGGCGTATTACCTAGAGTTTCTTTATTATCTCTTTGCCGTTTATCTGGTTTGCCTGTTGATTTGGCAATTTTTTTGGGCCCTGGTTTAATTCCCATAATATTAAATTTAAAAAGAGGTGTATTTATTTTTTAGTAAAAATAATAAATTACAAATTAGATGTTCCAATAAATCATTGTGTTGCTCCAAAACAAACGACAAAGAATTCGGGGAATAGGACACTTGAAATACACATTAATGACATTGAAACCCATTTCAATTACAAATAAACAACTTTAAAGTTATAAAAATAAGATAAAAATAATAAAATAAAAACTTTTACGTTAATTTTGTAATTAATCTTCATTAATTTCGCATGCAGAATCACCTGGTAAGTACTCCTGAAGAAGTAGCTGAGTTCCTAAAGCATTTTAAGATCAAGATGAAAATATGGGATGTGCTATTTCGTGATGATCGCGGCAAAAATACCCAATCCCTTCTATCCCTTGAAATTACCCCATCTTATAGAAAAACCATTCTTGAGCAATTAGATGTGAGCGATTATTCACAAGGCCCGATACCGGAAAAACTTTACGGTGGAAGTGATATGTGGATATTTGGAAAGGTAATAAAGAAAAGAGAGGTCTATATAAAGATCACAATTGGCGTTCGGGGTTGCAGCGTTATCTGTATTTCTTTCCATATAGCAGAAAATAAAATGACTTATCCCTTAAAATAAAAAGTTATGAATAGCCCCATTACCGGAAAAGAAATGACACTGATCAAAGAGAACCGGGAGGTTGAGTTCAGAAAAGAAAAATTCAATGTTGTTTTTCATGTTTATCGTTGTAATGACTCCGGTGAGCAGTTTACTGATACAGCTCTCGATGAATTAAACATGAGACAGGTTTACAACCAATACCGGGTTTCGTACAATATTCCTTTTCCTGAGGAAATTATTGGTATTAGGGATAAATATGGTATATCAGCAGCAAAGATGTCAGAGATCTTGAGCTTTGGAATTAATGGATACAGAAATTATGAAGCGGGTGACATGCCAAGTGTTTCGAATGCAAAACTGATTCGTATGATAGATAATCCAGGAAATTTCAGAGAAATGGTTAAACTGAGTGAGGGATTGGATGAAAGTACTAAAACCAAACTGATTAAAAAGGCAGAAGAGCTTATTGAGGAAAAGAAACACTTATTTCCTGTTGCCCATTTAAAAGATTATCTATTAGGTAACCACATGGCAGACGTTTATTCAGGTTACCGCAAACCTAACCTTGCCAGGTTTACTGAAATGACCGTATTCTTTGCCCAGTATGTGAAACCATACAAAACCAAGTTAAATAAACTGTTATTTTATTCCGATTTTCTTAACTACAAGCTGACATGCTATTCCATCAGCGGTGTCAGATACAAAGCAATTCAAATGGGCCCTGTGCCATCAAACTTCAATAGTGTGTTTGAATTTTTGGCAAATAAAGGGGAAATTGATATAAACTACAAAGAGTTTCAGGAAGGATATGGTGAACAATTTGTCGCGAAAAAAGGCAGACCTTTTAATAGAGATGTTTTTTCTTCCACTGAATTAGCAGTGCTTCAAACTGTTGCTAAAAAATTCAAGAACGGAACCACTAATAAAATTATTGATATCAGCCATTCAGAAGTAGGCTGGCAAAAAAACCAAAAACAAAAAGGGAATATAAGCTATGATTATGCTTTCGAGTTGAAAGGAATTTAGTATAAATAAATGATGGTTAATGATATGGAAGAAACTATCATGGGAGACTGGGGACTGATAAATAAAAATGAGCATGGTAAACTCCGCTACATTGATGATTTACTATTTAGCATCATCAATATCAGCGTGCAGGCAGTTGATATAGTAAACACTTTACCGAAGATGGAGTTTGAGTAAAATATTATATAAAAATGGACAGGTTAAATTTTCTTACAACCAGATACTGCGAAGAAAATCAAAGACAGGCAGCCTTAAATAATTCATTGAGTATCCCTATTGGTATTCTTACCGGCCTATTTGCGATAACCTTTTTCATGTTCAATAGCTTTTCTTATTCTACTGAATCCAGCCTTTTCTTAAAATATTTATTTTCTTTTCTCCTCTTTTCTTCTTTTTGTTCCTCAATTATTGTTATCTATTATCTTTTCAAATCTTACAATAATCTATTTAAATCCTACGAATACAAAGAACTTCCTTTCCCTAAGCAGTTAAACGATCATTATAAAGAATTAGAAAATTATGTTATCGAATATAAGAATGAATTAGAACCGGATCAGAATGCTGATTCTCTTTATGCACAACAATTTCAGGAAATTCTCATCAATTGCCTAGATCGAAGCATAAGAAACAATGATACCAAAAACAAATTCTTATTTTTATCCAGAAAATTTCTATTAATAAATATTATACTTGTTATTTTAACTTCTGTTCCTTTCTCTATTCACTTCGTAAAACACAAGGCTAATAACAATTTTGCTAATGTTACCGTTTTGAAGCATAACGTACCTAACATTATTTCAAATGCCTTAACTTTAAATCCTTCAAAAATTGATAAGAATGAGCGAAAGTGACAAAACTCCTAAAATCCCTCCTCCTCCTCCACCTCCTCCAAGAGTAGTTAGAGAGGGCCAACAACCATCTACCACCCCTCCTCCTAAAATCATTAAGAAGTAGGTCTTAGGCAAACCTGTTATTAACTCTTTTCAGCTTTTCCAACTCCCTTTGTTCCTCATTGATCAGGTAATGTTTCAAGGTGATCACCGGCGAAGAATGTCCCGCCATCTTGGATGCAGCTTCTGCATCCAGAATAGATGAAGTTTCATCCAGATTCAGATGCTTCAGAGAATAAAAATCAATATCAATTCCTAATCCTTTATTCAGGTATCTTTGATAGACGCCGGTACGTGTGGACAGGTATAAATTACAAATTGGAACCAGAAGGGTGTAATCGGTACATAACAATGTACAAAAATAGTAAATAAGAATGTACAGATTTCGGAAACGGGAATGTACAACTTCGGTAAATAAGGATGTACAATTTCGATAAATAGGGGGTGCATGATTTTTCTCGAATCATCCAGCTTTGCAAGGCCATAAAACAGGCATTAAAAGCATGGATAAAAAAACAATAGGAGGTATCCACCCGACCAACCGCATATTGTGCGGCCATTGACAAGAGAATAGTTTTGCCACAAACCAATTCTATATGGACAGGGAACAACAGATGGCTGCACTCATTGAAGAATACCATCAGAGCGGGCAGAGCATAAAAACATTCTGCCTTCAAAACCAAATTAGCTATCATACCTTTCAGTACTGGCGTTACAGAAATGCAAAATGTACCTGTAACAAAGAATTTCAGGCAGGAAATTACCTGCAATGTGTCGCATCCAATCACAAACCTTACATTATTCGTTGCTAATTCGGAGATAATTCGGTGCGCTGAGCCGAATAACATTTGTTTGAACACCCTTTTATTTCCTGACTTTGACACTATTTTTTCACCAACTTTATATTTGTTTGTTTTTCAACCTATTATGATTTCTGCGTCACCATTTTGGGTGACGCAAGCGGGTTTATGTGCTATTTTTGCAGATGTTTATACGCAAGAAAAAGAATCGCTCAGGTACCACAAGTGTAGTTATCGTTGAAAAGAAGAATGGAAAATTCAGGGAACTCAAAACCGTGGGTATCAGTAGTGAAGAAAGCGAAGTAGAAAAATTAACTGCTGAAGGCCGAAACTGGATTTCTCTTCAAACCAAAGGTGAAGACATTTTCAATCACTCCAAAAGAATAGCCGAAGAAAAACAATTAATAGAATATCTTGTTTCAAATATCGAAGGCGTTCTTTTAAACGGTACGCAGCTAATATTATCAAGGGTATTTCATCTGATCGGATTTGGATCAATTGATGATGGTATCTTAAAGCAGTTGGTGATAGCCCGCCTGAGCCAGCCGATGAGCAAGTTGGCAACGGTTGAATACCTAAAGTCTCATTTTGATGAGGACCTACAGTTGCACAAGATTTACCGGTATCTGGATAAATTATACAATACCCAAAAAGATAAAGTGCAGCAGATAAGCGTTAGCCATACCAGAAAAGTACTTGGCGGAAAAGTCGGCTTAATGTTTTACGATGTAACGACTCTTTATTTTGAAACAGATTCAGAAGACGGTTTTCGTGAAAATGGGTTTTCTAAAGATGGTAAGCACAGCCAGCCACAATTAGTATTAGGCCTGCTGGTGAGCAAAGATGGATATCCGCTTTCCTATTCTTTATTTCCGGGAAAGCAATATGAAGGTTACACGATGGTACCTATTGTAGAAGACTTTGTCAGGCGATTTGATTTGGGTCATGACTTTGTGGTGGTGGCCGATTCCGGACTAATGAACAAAACCAATATTGAACTCTTAGCATCAGGTGGCTATCAGTACATAATAGGAGCGCGTATAAAAGGAGAAAGCGAAAAAATAAAGAGATGGATTTTAAGCCAGGAACAGCAGGATGGTGTATTTTATGAGACACAAAAAGGAACCGCCCGGCTGATCATAAACTATTCTGCAAAACGGGCAAAGAAAGATAAACACAATAGAGACAGAGGTGTAACCAGGCTGAAGAAAACTTATAAGAGTGGTAAGATTACTAAGGACAATATAAACAAGCGTGGCTATAATAAGTTTTTGGAGATATCGGACAGTGTACATGTCACGATCAATGAGCAAAAAATAACAGAGGACGAACTGTGGGATGGACTCAAGGGATATTTAACCAATACAGAATTACCTGTTGAGGAAGTATATTCTCAGTACAACAGCCTGTGGGTTATAGAACGGGCCTACAGGGTAACGAAGGGAACAATTGAACTACGCCCGATGTTTCATTTTTCTGAGAGAAGAATAGAGGCTCATGTCTGCATTTGCTTCGTGGCATTCAAGGTGTACAAAGAACTTGAAAGAATCATAAAATCAACCGGACTTGACCTTAGTGTAGATAAAGTATTGGGTGTTGCCAAAACCATAGCCACCCTTAAAGTGAAGCTACCACTCAGCGGCACCGTTACGCATAAGACAATGATATTAACCAAAAAACAAAAGGAAATTGCATTTCTGTTTGATGAAAATTTTTGGAAAAAGGTCGGTGGTTATTTTGGGTGACGCATTGTCAAAGTCAGGACCAATTCTATATGGACAGGGAACAACAGATGGCTGCACTCATTGAAGAATACCATCAGAGCGGGCAGAGCATAAAAACATTCTGCCTTCAAAACCAAATTAGCTATCATACCTTTCAGTACTGGCGTTACAGAAAGAAAAGGCTCAGT
>JAFKGR010000006.1:0-226359 GCA_017307735.1 Chitinophagaceae bacterium | reverse complement strand
TGCAAAATGTACCTGTAACAAAGAATTTCAGGCAGGAAATTACCTGCAATGTGTCGCATCCAATCACAAACCTTACATTATTCGTTGCTAATTCGGAGATAATTCGGTGCGCTGAGCCGAATAACATTTGTTTGAACACCCTTTTATTTTGTTTATGTGAATATAACAAGAATACCGGTCTGAGCGTAAGAATGTGAGGCCACTGGCTATCCCGGAATGGTGGGTCAACATGCAAGAATGGTGGGTCAACATGTTCCGGAATAGGGGGTCAATATGCTCCGGAATCTACATCCTTCGTTCAGCCAATTGGAATGTTGGCGATAGCTTTTTGTAGACTTCAAAATAATCACTATAAGTTCTAATGTTTACAATGTCATTTATCATATTGGTGTAAATATGGGAATGACCTTTTTTACAAATTGAACGCCATTCGGAGTCGCTCATGCATTTGTAGAAAGGGTTAGCCAATTCATTTTTAAGAGCGTAAGAAACGCTGTCCATTTGAGCTGCATAAAACTCAGGAATGTCTGAAAAGTGCCTGCGACTTTTAGCCAAATCTGTTAGTCTATCAAACGAAATGATTTCAATGTTTTCCAGCTCTGCTATTTGTCGTCTTTTTTCCAAATATTCTAAATTTTCTGTCCTTCGCCCAATTACCATTTTAAACTTTAATCGGCTATCTTTTATGACTTTTGTTGAAACGGTTGGAAATATTCTTTTGAACTCATTCTTATTATTGATTAAAAACCTTTTCCAATCTCTTATCTGTTGAAGTGCTGCATTAAATTTTGCAGATGGTTTACCTTTTTGGTCAAAGAGCTTTATGTGTGGAGTTTCTATTTCGATTATCTCGTAAATAGTTCCATCGCTATAGCCTTCCTCAACAATTACAAAGTCGGTTTCATAATCTGAACCAAGTTTTAATTTTGAAACTACTAAATAAGAATCTGAGGCTGTTAGAAATATTGCTGGTGTTTTTTGAAGGAATGATTGGTAAGATAATTCATTCAGGCTTTCGTTATCCAAAAGCATTTGCCATTCAGAAATAATGTCTGAATAAAGTTTTGTCTTTGGAAAATTTGTCCAATCGTAGAGAGTATCCATATAAAATTCTAACTAATGTTTTATAAGCTGAAACAGTAACTCTAATTCATGTATATTTAGATTAAACTTGTGAATTGGTTTTTCATTACCAGTGTTTTTCTCTTTGTATAACAGTTGTGCATATACGAAAGTTGATTTAATAAGTACCTTTTATTGCTCCCTTTACAAGCACAACTTAGTTTATGACGGAATCTATAAACGGTTTAATTCAAACCTAATTCCTCTTCGCCCTCACATTCGCTTTCAACATCTCCAGTTTTTGCTTACTTTTCTTCAACTCTTCTTCTATATTCTTCGTTTCAGCACATCCCTGGTACATAATGTTCACACCATTATTTCCGTCATAATTATTGAAGTGATTTGTAAATGTAGATTTCTCCTGGTAATTAAGTATATATTCCGGAGCAACACCAAAAATATCAGCCAATTCATATAACCTCGTCAATGTAATATCTGATACATTGTTTTCAATATTACTATAAGCTTTTGTTGTAATACCCAAAGATTTTGCCACATCTTCCTGTTTAAGTTTTTTTTCTTTTTCGCGGATTTCTCTGATGTTGTCTCCGATTTTCATTATTAAATTTTTTAAAAGTGAATATTGTGTTTTATTAATAGTGCCTCAAGTAAAGCTATACGCTTTCTTTCGCTTTCCAATAACTCATCCTTTAATCTCAAAATTTGATTCTCACTTCGAACATTGCCACCCTGATACATGATATTGGTACCCCTATTACCGTAATTATTTTGAAAGAAATTTTTAAACTCACTCTTAGCCTCTTTGTAACTTAATATGTAATGAGGGCTGCAATCAAGAATATTTGCAATTTCTTCTAACCTGTTAATGGTTATGTCTGAAGTATTGTTCTCAATGTTAGCGTAAGCCCTTGTGGAAATATTCAATCTCTTTGCTATATACTCACGCTTTAGATTTTTTTCCGCCTCCCGGATTTCCCTGATGTTATCGCCCACCCTCATTTTTCCGATTAATAGTTAAATACAATATTGTTATCTCTTAATAATTTTTCCAGTTTTGGAATGCGGTTTAATTCTTCCTGATATAATTCCTTATAGCTTTTCCGAATCTCCTCCTGATCGATCCCCTGAATCTTAATATTCGTGCCTTTGTTATCTGCATGGTTATAGAAGTAATTTTTGATTTGTCCAATTGCGTTTCCTTCTTCAACCAAGTCCGTCATGGAACATGATAAAGCGCTGCTTATAGTCTTAAGTTGTGCCACAGTTAGTTTTTCAGCGTCAATCTCATATAATTTGTAGTCACTTTCAGAGATACCCAATGCATCAGCAACAAACTTGTGACTTTTCCCTTGAACTTCTCTAATTGATTTTAAGTTTTCTTCAATTTTCATAGTTTATAATTTTACCAAACATACTAAAACTTCCGATATATGAAGCAAAACTTCTTTCTAATGAAGCAATTTTCTTTTGAGAACAGATAAATCTCTACAATTTGCATTTGTGATACCAATTAATAATTGTTTTATAGATTTTGAGAGTTGTCCGTTAAAAGGTGATTGCTGTGCTAAATATAACAGATGGTATTCCAGCCATCCCCGCAATCCTGAATAAACCCCGGCCGGGCAGCAGGCCGTTTGTTTTCTCATGTGTTGCGGCCTGCCCGGCCCGGCAAGAACTAATAAAAAAATTATTCTCAGTTTAAATGCTTATGTACAATGAAAAAAATAACGCTTATGAGCGTGCTGGTAATGCTATGCCTGTTGATGAAGGCGCAGCAGCCTCCGGATATAAAGCCGCTAACTATAGGAGATACGGTGCCGGATATTACCATCACCAATGTTTATAATTATCCTTCATCTAAAATAAGATTATCTGATTTAAAAGGCAAGCTCGTAATACTGGATTTCTGGGCTACTTGGTGCAGTTCCTGCATTGCAGGGTTCCCTCACGCTGATTCCCTTCAGGAGGAATATAAAAATGAGATTCAAATTTTCCTGGTTAATTCAAAACCTACTGGCGATAATGCTGATAAAATCAACTTATTCTTTAAAAAAAGAGAGACAAGGACAGGACTAAAAAATAGCCTTCCTATCATAACAAGTGATACGATCCTATATAAATATTTTCCTCACAGGTTTATCCCTCACTATGTGTGGATTGACCAGGAAGGGCATTTGTTGGCGACCACTTCACCTTTAGAACTAAACAGGTCAAATATTGCTGCTGCAATTGAAAGGAAAGATTTTTCTGGTCATATAAAAAGAGATGAAACAAATTTCAATAGAAAGAAGCCCCCATTCTGGAATGGAAATGGCCAGGCAACCGATAACCTCGTATATAGAAGTCTTTTAACCGGATACACAGAAGGCTGGCACGGTGCGGGCAGGAGGATAAATGAAGCCGGGCTTAACATTGGAGTTTATGTATTTAATGTTACGGCGCTTGATCTTTTTAAGAGTGCGTTTCAAAACGAAAGCGATCCATATTTTATCAATAACCGTATCGTGTTGGAAGTTATGCACCCTGAAATTTTTTCCAATTCGTTTTATAATGACACCTCAAAGTATTCCCATTCCTATTGTTACGATCTTACTATTCCTCCTTCTACAGAGAGAGAGATGTATCAGAATATGCGCGAAGACCTGGAACGTATTTTTAAAGTGACTGCCGTTATTGAAAAACGTCAGTTACCATGCATTGTATTAAACGCATCCCCAGAGATCGGGAAAGCGATAGCAAGAGAAAATATTCCCAAATTGGTAGATATCGAAAAAGAAACACTGCACAAGTTTATACATAATTATCCTGTTGCCTCTGCTGTTCAGTTATTAAATAGTTTTTCTTCATTACCGATAATTGATGAATCAGACTTACAGGCCAATATTAGCCTGGAGCTACCTTATAATCTTTCTGACACAAAAGCAATCATTGAAAGCCTTACCAATGCAGGTTTTAAGATAAAGGAAGAAACGAGGTTGATTGATGTAACTGTTTTGAAAGACCTACACTCATTGCCCGGGTAAATCACAAAATTATTCACTTTTTAAATTAACCAAATGCAACTGAAATTTATTGTCCTTTTAATAATGCTGCCATTATGGGTATCTGCACAACAGAAAGCAACAAAAATTATTGGCAAAATTATTAATACAAGTCAACAACCAATACCAGGTACATCGGTATATTTTTTACATAATAAAGAAACCATTATTGCTGATTCAAATGGCAACTTTTCCGTGAGTAAGCCATTCTTTCCGGATACGCTTGTTATATCACATGTAGGCTATCTTCCGCAATACCTGCCAATCCCATTAAGTGAAGCCGGCCCGCTGATTATTACTCTGTCAGTATCTGCGAAAGAATTGGAGGAAGTAAAAGTGAATACAGGATATCAGCAATTACCGAAAGAACGGGCCACAGGGTCATTTACAAAAATATCAAACGAGGTATTAAACCTGCAGTCAGGAACCAATATTTTAAACAGGCTGGATGGAGTGGCAAATGGCGTTTTGTTTGACAATACCAAGCTGCCGTCAGCAAACAGGCAATTGGATTTTAATATCAGGGGTATCAATTCCATCAATGGTTCACAGGACCCTTTAATTGTATTAGACTACTTTCCTTACGAAGGAGACATTAATAATATTAACCCCGACGACATTGAAAGTGTCACCATTCTTAAAGATGCCTCATCTGCCTCTATCTGGGGAACAAGAGCCGGCAATGGAGTAGTAGTGATCACCTCAAAGAAAAGCAGGTTCAACCAACCGGTAGAAATTGAATTTCACACAGATGTGATCGTTACAAAAAAGCCTGACCTGTTTTACATGCCACAAATGGATCCCGCTGATTACATTAACGTTGAACAGATGTTATTCAATAACGGTGCATACAATAACATCATCAATTCAGTAAGCGAGACAGCACTTTCTCCTGCAGTAACAGTATTTCTAAACCGGCAAAATGGCAATATTTCACCTGAAGATTCAGCTTCACAAATAAATGCTCTTAAAAAAATGGATATCCGTAATGGCTACAATAAATACATGTATCAGCAGGCCGTTACGCAACAATATTCATTGAATCTGCGAGGAGGCGGTAATAACATCGCCTGGCTGGTATCAGGTGGTTATAATAAAGATATTGGACAGCTTGGTAACAAATGGGATCGTGTCAACCTGCATATTGAGAATACTTACAGGCCTTTCAAAAATCTTCAATTGGGCATCGGTGTTTTATATACTAATACCAATACGGGAAGTGGGAAGCCCAGGTATGGAGATATAAGTGTCGGAGGCAAGCCCGTTCCCTATCTGAGTTTCGCTGATGGTAACGGAAATCCGTTACCGGTTGATATTATTTATCGAAAAAGCTACACAGACACCGCCGGCGGAGGAAAACTGCTAAACTGGGATTATTATCCCCTTGAAGATTATAAACATAATAATACGAAAACATATTTGCAGGATATAATAGCCAATATCAGAATGGAATATAATTTTACAGAATCGCTGAATGCCGCCATTACCTATCAATATCAACAACAGAGAAACACTTCTAAAAATCTTGCAGATGAACAAAGTTTCGTGGCCAGGAACATGATAAACCTTTATAGTGAGCCTGATCCTTTTACCGGTGTTGTTAATTATATAATTCCCCTTGGTGGAATATTAAGCACCTCCAATCGTATAGAAAATTCACAAAATGTAAGAGGGCAGTTTAATTTTTCAAAAACATGGAGGCAGCATGAACTGGTGGCTATTGCCGGAGGTGAGGTGCGACAGATTAAAACAACTTCAGATGGGAATATTGTTTATGGGTATGATGATGACCTGTCAACTTCAGGAAGTGTAGATTTCCGAAACTCCTATCCCGATTATGTTACAGGAAACCCGCAACCTATTCCGGACGGTATTTCTTTTACTGAAAAAACCAACCGGTATGTTTCGACCTTTGCAAACGCAGCATATACTTACCAGGAAAAATATACCCTCTCCGGAAGTATCAGAAAGGATGCTTCAAATCTATTCGGTGTAAATACGAATGATAAGTGGAACCCTTTTGGTTCTGCCGGTATAAGCTGGAATATTTCCAGGGAGAGGTTTTATAAAATAACCTTACTTCCTTATTTGAAATTAAGAGCCACTTATGGCTTTAGCGGTATTGTAGATCAAAGCAGGTCAGCTGTTACGACATTAACTTATGTGGGAATTGACCGCGTCACTGGATTTGAGAGAGCTCAGGTAAGCCAGTTTGGCAATCCTGATCTAAAATGGGAAAAGATCGGAACCTTTAACTTCGGCATAGACTTTTCATTCCATAACAATATAATATCCGGAAGCCTGGAATATTATCGTAAGAAAGGTATCGATCTTTTCGGACCTTCGCCTATTGATTATACTGCGGGACTGAGAAGTAATACTGTTACTAAAAATATAGCCAACTCTTTAAGCGATGGTGTTGACATTACACTACAATCTCAGAATATCAGTGGCCTGTTCAACTGGAATACTAATTTTATTTTTAACTACAATGTAAGTAAAACCACCAAATATTATTATCCGGAGGGAGCTATTTATCAGGCCGGATTCGGACAAACGATCTCTCCAATAAAAGGACGGTCGCTCTATGCAATCAATAGCTACAGGTGGGGGGGACTTGATCCTACAAATGGTAACCCGCAGGGATACCTCAATAAGCAATTAAGCACCGAATATTATTCAATTTTCAATTCTATGAACAGTCCTGATAGTCTTATATACAGTGGCTCTGCCACTCCTGAATTTTTTGGTGCCATTGCCAATACTTTTAAATGGAAGGGGATCAACTTAACAGTAAATATTACTTATAAGCTCGGCTATTATTTCAGAAAATCAGCCCTTTCTTATGATCAGTTGTTCAATTATGGAATTGGGAATACCGAATTCGCAAAGAGATGGCAGGTCGCTGGTGATGAAAAAAATACCAATGTACCTTCTATGACCTATCCCAATATATCGGGGAGAGACCAATTTTACCTCTTATCAACCGCAACTGTATTGAAAGGAGATCATGTAAGTCTTCAATTTATCAACCTGAGTTACAATCTTGAAACTAAAGGGCTGCAAAGATTGCCATTTCGCAGGATACAGGTTTATTTGAATGCATCTAATCTCGGCATTTTATGGAGAGCCAACAAAGATGGTATTGATCCTGATTACCCTGCTTCTATTTATCCGCCGCAAACTTTTGCACTCGGATTACGGGTTAACTTTTAAAAATGAAAAAAATGAATAAAATACATATCATAATCGGCTTGCTTGTAATAGCTTGCAGTATTTCCTGTAAAAAATATTTAGATGCGAAGCCTGATAAATCATTACTACTTCCTTCAACAATAGAAGGGTTACAGGCCGTTTTAGACTACCAGGTATTTATGAATAATGCTGACGCTTCATGGGATGAAGCGTCAGCAGACAACTATTATTTACCTCAACAAACTTATAATACTCTTTTAGATATGCAAAAGAAAGCGTATCTATGGGAAAATTCGGATTACACCTATCAATCAGGCAATGATTGGGGAAGATTGTACGATGCAGTTTATTTCTGCAATCTTGCATTGGAGAATATTGAAACGATCAAACGAAATGAATTAAATCAAACACAATGGGATAATGTTAAAGGTTCAGCACTGTTTTTCAGGGCGCAAACTTTCCTGCACACTGCATGGATTTTTTCAAAAGCTTATGATGAGAGTACGGCCAGTGAAGATTATGGAATTGTGTTGAGAACTGTATCTGACTTTAATGCCATATCCGTAAGAGCTACTTTGCTTGACACATACGATAAAATAATTTCAGACTTCAAAAATGCAGCAGCTTTATTACCTTCCATTCCACAAAGTGCAACCAGGCCATCAAAGCCTGCCGCCTATGCTTATCTCGCACGTACTTATTTATCAATGAGAAAGTACGATAGTGCCCTCAAGTATTCAAACCTTTCTTTACAGCTAAAAAATGATTTAATGGACTATAACGATCCTGCTGTGGTAAATATAAGTTCTGCTACACGCCCTTTCAAACAATTGAACCCGGAGGTTGTATTTCAAAAAATAATTTCAGGTTACTCTTTTAGTAATATATATCCATCAATCGAAAGAGTGGATACAGTTTTGTTTAACTCTTTTGATGAATATGATCTAAGGAAAGCTGCATTTTTTGCTAAGGCTACTCCTGGCTTTACCTTTAAGGGGACCTATAATGGAAATCGTACTTCTCTTTTTACAGGCGTGGCTGCAGATGAAGTATTTCTGACGAGGGCGGAATGTGAAGCGAGATTAAATAACAAGGATGCCGCTTTAAATAATCTGAATGCTTTAATGGAAAAGAGATGGAAAGCAGGCTTTTTTGTTCCATTCGAAGCTGCTACTGCTGAGGATGCACTAAACTTAATACTAAAAGAAAGGAGAAAAGAATTAATATTCCGGGGACTAAGGTGGATGGATATTAAACGGTTGAATAAAGAAGGTGCAAATATTACCCTAACAAGAATTATGGATGGAAAACTATATTCCCTTCCACCAAACGATAACCGGTATGCATTACCACTTCCGTTGGATATCATCAGTAGTAAGGTTCCTCAAAATGAATATTAATAAAAAGAAGCGGAACGTCATTTGAGCATCCGCTTCTTTGCACCGATATTCCATTAGATATGCTAATTTTTATATTCAGCATCCAAAGTTGGAGAAACTGTTGTTGGTTTACTATTGACATCAACAGGAACAGAAGATGGGTGCCTGTTTGGTGCGGTTCCGGTTACGGAGCTACTGATAATTTTGCATCCTTCATTTTGCCCGGGACAATCTAAGTCAATATAATCTGTGGAACTGATTTCCTTCCACAAAGAGGGATTACTTTCATTTCCATGGCTTCCCATAAATTGAAAATAATATTCAGTATCAGCTTTCACATTTTTATGATGCTTATTGGTCTGTTTAAAGGCACTCGTACCAAATGCCAGTAAAATACCAAGTAGAACGGCAACTATGCCTGTTATGTTTTTTTTCATATCTGAAAATTTAAAATGATTTAATAAAAATGCCATTGATTGTATTGCTTCCTTTAAAACAATATTGGTTACCAAATTTTGCTTACTCTCTTACAGGTTTTCAGCTTTCTTCCTGTTTATTGCAATAAATAGTTTCATTGTTGTTCATAAAATGCTTGGTCATGTTTATTGATAGGTAGGTTGTGATGAAAGTAAATGCCAACCATACCCAGCAGGATGAAAAAAATATTAAATACTATATGCTGCTTCCAACTCAATTGTTGGATAGCACCTCCACAGGAACAGGGTAGATTCGGATAGCTAAGTACCATATAGATCAGATAAGCAGTAAATAGAATCAACAAGGTGAAAGCAGAGATCAAACCTATTCGTTGTGTTCTCGGCAATAGCACCAAAAGAACAATCGTCAATTCTAACGAAGGAATTAGTATAGCAAACAGAGGGGAATATTTACCGATCAGTGGGGCCATGCTTAATACGGTTTCAAACCGATGGATATCCAATAATTTGTTGAAGGCCGTATAAGCAAACAACAGGATTAACAATCCGCAAATAATATCAGGTATTTTCTTTTTCATTTGTGCCCCCCTTTTTGCAATTCTTTTGCCGCGATGCCGGAGTCCCTTTGTTTTACCATTACAAAGTTCATCCATGTCCGGGCAGAAGTCAGGCGAAAAAAGGTAGCGTTTCCTGCAAAATGGTAGCGTTTCCTGCAATTACTGACGAAAATAACCCGGTGAATATCCGAATGCTCTTTTAAAAGCGCGATGAAAGTGGACTTAACTTTATAGCCTGTTGCATACATAGCTTCCTTCACTCTTTTGTCTCGGTTGGCGATAAGGTCAAAGGCCGCCTGCATCCTCGCGTGCTCTATATACTGCCGGTAGGTTTGCCGTTCATGTTTTTTAAAAATATGCAGCAGGGAGGAAATGCTCAATCCGAATTTTTCGGAAACGGAATCCGCACCCAGGTCAGCGGAAAGATTATGCCGGATATATTCCTTTATCCGCTCCGGGCGACCCTGTTCCCCGGACATCCTGTTACCTTCTGCCGGTGTATGGTTGCGGATATCCATGCAGTATTGGCTTTCATGCAAAAGTTTTACGGAAGCAGTCAAACGGAAGCAAATACATTCTCCTTCTCAATGCGTTTGCGAAACCTTATCCCCGGAGAACTTTTGCCATTGTAAAACTAATCCGGCTTTAAAGGGCCCATGGTGTCACGTGACACTTTTTCAAAACTTTTTTCGCCGTGCCCGTGCCACCGAGCTTTTGCTGATATTGAGGTAGGAAGCGATGTGATGCAGTGTAATGCGATTCAGCAAATGCGGGAAATGCCTTATAAAGTAAGCATACCTTTCAGGAGGTGTAAGTTTGCTGGTTGCCCTGATACGGATGTCTTTTAAATTACTATACTTGTCGGTGATCATGGTGCGGATACGCCGGGCTTCGGAATACTTTTCCAGTACATGCAGTATGTCTTCATAGCGGATGCGGTACAACTCGCAGTCTTCTATAGCCTGCAGATTATATTTACTTTCGGTCTGCCGGATCAGGCTTTTGAACAGCACAAGTATGTTACCTTCCTGCATAAACCATGTGGTAACCTCATGCTCATCCCTTTCATAATAGCAGCGTGCCAGTCCTTTTTGCAGGTACCATACATAGCTGCATATTTCGCCTTCGCGAACAAGGTATTCGTTTTTTCTTTTTCGGGTGTATTGCAATACCTGCCTCATCTCTGCTATAAGCGGAGGCGGCAGTGGATGGAGGCGGTTCAGAAAGCTGATTACATTTTCCATGACAATCTTTTTGAAGAGGAACACCAGTATAAAAATTTCCGGATTTTGTTCTTATACAAAAGAAGCCATTTAGTAGCTGATATTTTTGCGTACCGCTACTGAATCTTTGCGTAGCACTACTGAATCTTGTATGAAAAAGGACAAAATGAAAAATCAGAAATCCGTGAATTACTTCTCCGGTATTTTCCTATACCTGCGCTATACCTGTGCCGTACCATCTCCGCCCGGATATACGGAATGGTATGAACGAGGGGCGGAGAAAGGGCGAAGAAAACAGGAATGAAATATTTTTGGAAGAGCAGCGTTTTGAAGACGACAACACCGCTGGAAAACGAATGTCCCGAGGTGTGTGAAGGGCTCTGATTTATCCTCAATTATTTGTTTCCTGCAATTTCTTATTCACTCAGGATGTTTGTGATGGGGTGAAAATGGATTATATTCCCCTTTTAACGGACTGACAATCGTCACGTCAATCGGACCATCAATCGGTGAAAATGGATTATATTCCCCTTTTAACCCAAACTTATTTTTATGAAATTCAGAATCGAATCGCCGGGACACAGACTAAGCCCTTCATTAAAAAAATTTGCAACAAACAAATTAAGCGCTCTCAACAGGTATTATAAAGACATCCAGGAAATAGAGGTAACTCTTACTTATGAGGTGAAAGGCACCAGGGATATTGTAAACTGTGTACTCAATATAAGAGTGCCGGGTAAAGATGCAAATATCAGAACCCGGTCTTCCATTTTCGAAGATGCCATTCTGAAAGCCGCAGATTCTGCAAAAAGAAAATTGCACACAAGAAAAACTCAATTGCTCAATGCACGCAGAATGAAAACGCCAAACAGAAAAGTATTGGCAAAAAAAACAATAAAATGAAAAAAGTTGAAGCAGCCGGCATGAAAAAAAATTGTCAACGGATAATGGTAATTCAATTTTTAAATCTGTAATTTTTTTTGGGGTGATTATTGGTAGGATTCTATACTTGATCCTCAGGCAACCGGTTTTTTGCACAAAGTGATTTAAAAAAAATCCGGTGAATAACAGTAGCCGGTAACATTGATTCAATTTTGCGTACCGGTAATCATGAATAATGATTTTTTTTAAAAGCTGTAACCGACCGGGTTAATCAATATTTTCAATGCGCCGTTGTTAAGATTGTATTCCTATCTTTGTTCTCCCATGAAAAAGCTGATTTCATTTTTGCTAATCATAATTTTTGTAATAACAGCAGTTGCTGTAGAAGCCCAATGTTCCATTTGTACAAAAACAGCCATGCAATTGGGTGATAAACCTGCGCAGGGATTAAACACAGGTATTCTTTACCTGATGGCTATTCCTTATCTGGCGGTAGGAATAGTTGGTTTCAGATGGTGGAAGAGCTGGAAAGATGATTCTGAAACAAAAAATCAGAATTCCTGATTCCGCTGATTTCATTAATTCATTTGCTGAAAATAAGTAACCGTTACCTTAGCCGGAAAATTACCTGCCATGCCCAAGTCAGCGATTGTAATTATTTTATTGTTTTGTTCAACCTCGCTTTTTGCACAGGATACAATCAAAATCAGCGACATTCAGTCCGCTGAAAAGATTGCCAGCCTTCATTTTACACAAGCCAAAGAAGACTCCATGTTGACGGGTGTGAGAAGGAATGCGCATACCTACGACAAAATGCATAATTATAACCTTGATAATTCCATTCCGCTCACGCTTTCTTTCAGTCCGGTGCTTCCATACATGCATTTCAATAAAAAGCAGGAAAAAGTTTCATTCAGTCTGCCGGATACAAAATTGCCTGCAGATGTGGATTCACTTGCGTTTTACAGCATTCCTCAACTGGCATCTCTGATTAAATCGCGTAAAATAACGTCGGTTGACCTGACCCGGTTTTTTATCCGGCGATTGAAAAAATATGGAGATACACTTCATTGTGTGGTATCATTGACCGAAGATGTCGCCATGCAGCAGGCGGCGGAAGCAGACAAGGAAATTGCAGCAGGCCAATACCGTGGCATTCTTCAGGGAATTCCTTACGGGATCAAAGATCTTTTTGCGGTAAAAGGAACAAAGACTACCTGGGGTGCAAGGCCTTACATGAATCAGGAAATTGATGTTAACAGTTATGTATATACGAAATTGAAAGAAGCCGGAGCAGTTCTGGTTGCAAAATTGACCTCAGGTGCGCTGGCAATGGATGATTATTGGTTTGGCGGACGTACACGAAATCCATGGAACATTAAAACCGGCAGCAGCGGTTCTTCGGCTGGCCCGGCATCGGCAACGGTCGCAGGACTTGTACCTTTTGCCATTGGAACGGAAACATACGGATCCATTATTTCTCCATCCACGGTTTGCGGTGCCACAGGCCTGCGCCCTACTTATGGAAGTGTGAGCAGGTATGGAGCAATGACGCTTGCATGGAGCCTCGATAAAGCCGGACCTATATGCAGAAGTGCCGAAGATGCAGCCATTGTATTTTATTATCTGCACGGAACCGATGGCATGGATGCCTCTGCCGTGGATATGCCATTTAATTACAAAGAGAAGACTGACATTTCTAAGTTGAAGATTGCTTATGTTGAAAATTATTTCAACTCAAAGGATACTTTGGGAAACGAAAAGAGTGTTTTGGACGTGTTGAAAAATGCAGGAGCCAATCTGCAGGCAATTCAAATTCCGGATTCTGCCCTTTATCCTTTCAATATAATCGGGTTGGTAATTGGTGCTGAATCTGCTGCTGCATTTGATGCATTTACGAGGACCGGATTAGACGATCAGATGAAGAGGCAAGGAAAAGGCGAATGGCCGAATCAATTCAGAACTTCGCGTTTTATCCCGGCTGTGGAATATATCAATGCCAACAGGTTTCGTTATGTGCTGATGCAAAAATTGAATGACATTATCAATCAATATGACGTTATTATTTGTCCGACGTGGGCAGGTGATCAGGCAGCCATGACTAATCTGACCGGCCATCCTGCGCTCAGCATTCCCACCGGATTTAACAAGCAGAATTTACCTACAAGTATCACGCTGATCGGGAACCTGTATGATGAGGCCAGATTGCTGGAAGTGGCCAAAGTTTATCAGGAAAATACAAAATGGATCCATGTACATCCTGCGATGTTTGAACATTGATTTTTAAAGAAAGGGATTGGATTGTTTTTCTTCGCCGATGGTGGTTGAAGGCCCGTGGCCCGGATATACTTTGATGTCGCCAGGAAGTAAAAATAATTTTTCTCTGATGTTTCCCGGCAAAGCCTCAGGATCCCCGCCCGGCAGGTCTGTCCGGCCAATACTATGATAAAACAACACATCGCCTCCAATCATGAATTTTTGCTTTTCGCAATAAAAACAAATACTCCCGGGAGAGTGTCCGGGAACGAGTATGATTTTTAACTCATCATTTCCGAGGCGAATAACCTCATTTTCTTTTAACCAGGAAATTTCTCCTGTATAATTATCAAACGAGAGTTCAAACATCAGCCCTGATACCGGAGCCATTTCGAGAGTCTTCTTTTCATCCGGATGAATGTGAAGAATCAATCCATACGTTTCAGAAATGAATTTATTTCCGAATACATGGTCCAGGTGGCAATGCGTATTCAGAAGCAAAACAGGATGCAGCCCGTTATCCCTGATATAATTTTTTATTTCCTCTTTTTCTTGATCGAAATAGCATCCGGGGTCTATGATGATGCAATCCTTTGATTCATTTTGTAATATGTATGTGTTTTCCTGAACGGGATTAAATGTAAAAGATTTTATAAGAAACATCTGCTATGTTTGTAAAGGTTAAATACTTTTTCGTGATTAAATTAGAAAGGGTAATTTTATAGCAATATAACCACACTGAAATGCAAGACCAAAAGATTCGTATCCCCTTCAAATTCTATTTGCTTTTCATTTTTTTGATCTTTTCACTTCCGGTTACAATGGTGGCTCAGGTGAGCAGCGTCACATTTGGAAAAAACAGGGTTCAGTTCAAGAAATTAAAATGGCAATATTATCAGACCTCAAATTTCAATTGTTATTTTTATGACCAGGGCCAGCAACTTGCCAAATATGTGATGCAGATTGCGGAAGAGGAACTTCCCTCGGTTGAAAAATTTGTAGAATATTCCCTGCAAAGAAGGGCCAATATCCTCATCTATAATACCTATGACGACATGCGCCAAAGCAATGTGGGATTGGGAATGGACTGGATGGATGCCGGCGGCCTGACACAACTGGTCAACAACAAAATGGTGATTTATTTTAACGGCAACCATGCAGATCTCCGCAAACAGGTGCGCCAGGGCATAGCTCAAATTCTGACACAAAATCTTTTGTTCGGCGATGACCTGGGCGAAATGGCGGGCAACCGCGCCCTTTTGGATTTGCCGGATTGGCTGGTAGATGGCTATGTTGCGTATGCGGCTGAAAACTGGAGCCCCGCCCTTGATGACGAATTAAAAAGTGAAATCCTGAGCCTGAAGTATAAAAATTTTTACCAGTTTGCTTTTGACAAACCCCTGCTTGCCGGACATGCATTCTGGTATTATATTGAAGAAAAATACCACCGGGAAAATACAACCTACCTGCTTTACCTGGCAAGGGTTTACAAAAGTCTGAACAAGGCTACCCAGATCGTTGCAAAGACAGGAAAATTTAAAGATTTGCTGAAAGATTTTATGGCATATCAGGAACAGAAATACCAGGATGATATCCGCAAAAGAAAAAATTATCCGAAAGGAAGTGAAGTGACTGATGTTACGGTAAGCAAATGGGTGGACTATTTCCATTTCAATGTGAATCCGAATAAAAGAAATTCAGCCTTTGCGGTCGTTCAGTATAAAAAGGGCCAATACCGGTTAATTCTCAATGAAGACGATGGTACGCAAAAGACATTATTGAAAATTGGATCCAAAACCAAGATCGGCGGTATCAATCCCAATTATCCTTTGATGGCATGGGACCCGAAGGGAACAAGGCTGGCCGTAATTTATGAAAATGAGGGACGGTTGAAATTATTTGTGTATGACGACATCACCAAAATAAAGCCTACCAAACTGGATCTCACCAATACTTTTGACCAGGTACAGGACATGAAGTATATCTACAACAGCCACACACTGCTTTTGAGTGCGGTGAAAAACGGTCAGACAGATATTTACATGTACGATATGGAGAATGAAAAAGTAACCCAGATTACCAATGATGTGTATGATGAACTTGATCCGAGTTTTGTTGCGTTTCCGGGCAAAACGGGAATTCTCTTTAGCAGTAACAGGCCGTCTGCCGAAGCTGCGGGCAATGATACATCCATGATGAAAAACAGGTTTAATATTTTCATGGTTACCAATTTTTCGGCTGGTAAACCCGAATTGAACCAGATAACCCAGCTTACCGATTTGCCGTTTGGTGATGCAAGGTTCCCGACACCCTACAATGACAATCATTTCACCTTTTTGAGTGATCAGAGCGGTATCAACAATCGTTATGCCGGGTTTTTTACAACCAAAAGTGCGGGTGTGGATACTTTGGTTTTGATCAACAATGAAGTATTCAGAAATCCGACTGCCGAAGAAGTAGATAGTTTGTTGATTGTTTTTCATAAGACCGATGTGGACTCTATTGCGGTAGTTGCCCTTTCCAAAGATTCTGTGTATTCTTTTCCATTGACAAATTATGAAAGCAGTATCCGCGAAACAAGGGAAGCCGGCGAAAATCATCAGGTGAGCGAAGTGACAAGGCAGAGCGATGATAAAACCCTTTATAAATTAAAGATTGATGAAAATACGCTGCACAACAGGAATGTAACAGACAGGCCGACATCTTATATGCAAAACCTGATGGAGAAAAAACAATTGTCCGAAGGTGAAATTATTGCCCCTCCTTCCACCAAAAAACAGCAGGATGTTTTTCAGCAACAATTCCAGGTTACAAAATCTGATACAACAAAGCATGTATCGCCCGAACCCCACCAGGCACGGGTGTTGGCCAATGCCAAATTGTTTCCATATAAACCGCGGAAGTTCGCCACAGATTATGTTGTACTCGGATTTAACAACGATGTGCTGGGTACAAAATTTCAGCCTTATCAGGGCGGGGCAGGACCTGTAACCCTGACTTCAAATAACGGCCTCGATGGAATTATCCGCATGGGTGTGGCCGACCTGATGGAAGACATCAGGATAGATGGAGGATTCAGGCTTTCAACCAATTTGAAGGACAATGACTGGTTACTTCAGTTTACCGACCTGAAAGGAAGGATTGACTGGGGATTGCTATATTATAAAAGTGTGTTGGAAGGAAGTACGCAGGACGGGCACCCGGGAAAATTGTACAGCAATCTTTACCAGGGTAATATTTCATACCCGTTTGATGATGTGAGGAGCATACGTTTTAATGTAGGAGTGAGAAGAGATAAAACCGTTTTGACCTCTGTGGATATTCCTTCACTTAAGTCTGAAATTCCTGCAAAGATGTATGGATTGTTTCATGCAGAATATGTATATGACAATACGTTGAATCCGGTTATGAATATCTGGAATGGTTTCAGGTATAAAATATATACGGATATCAACGGCCAGATCAGCGGAATTGATTCCATTCAAAAAGGGAGGATGACTTTTAATTTTGGATTTGACGGAAGGGCCTATTTCCCGATATACCGAAACTTTATCTGGGCAGGCCGCATAGCCGGAGATTTTAGTTGGGGTGATCAGAAATTCATTTATTATCTCGGCGGGGTTGATAACTGGCTGATGTTTGGAGATAATGTGAAAGTGGTAAATGGTAAACAGCAATACAGGTTTTTCAATCCGGCCAATCAGCCCGATCCGGATGTAGATTATGCTTTTCAGACCCTCGCTGTCAACATGAGAGGTTTTATTCAGAATGCGGCTAACGGAAACAACAACATTGTCATCAATTCCGAATTCAGGCTTCCCGTTTTCACTACGCTGATGAGCAGGCCAATCAACAATGCATTTCTCAGGAATTTTCAGTTGACCCAGTTTATTGATTTGGGTACGGCATGGAACGGAAATTTTCATGGTATTGGCCGGCCAAGTGTTACATACACCAATCCCAATGATCCTACAGTTCAGGTGGAGTTGAAGGCTCCCGGAATCGGTCCTTTCCTCGGCGGTTATGGATTTGGTGCAAGGAGCACAGTGCTCGGGTATTTCCTGAAGGCAGATGCCGGATGGCCGATGAACGGATTTTTCAGAGGGAAGCCCATTTGGTATTTTAGTCTCGGACTTGATTTTTAATTCCTGCGGGGAACTGCCATTATTAAGAAAGAAAGACGGATGCATCAATAATTGGTCAACAGGAGAGTTTTCCCTGTATTTTAAAATAGATTTAAACCCTGCGGACAAATAGATTTCTGCAATCTGTCAAGAGTCCATCCGCAATGTCTTGTGCCATATCTGACAGGGAGGATTTGTATTTATTTAAGAGCCTTATGTAAACTTAAATCCAAACCAAGGAAATAGGGTCAGAAACTTTCTTTCTTTTACTGTGACAATAGGTAAAGTGATCGAAATGTATTTCGTTTGTACATTTATTTTATGACCGCACAATAAGCCAAGGGATATTGAGGATTTTTATAGTTATTAAAGAAAAGACAACTTTTTTCAGAGGTAATTATTAAATATTTTTAAAAAATTGTAAATTAACTTATAAGTGAATAACTTTGTGTTGGAATTGTGGGATGATGAAGGTGCAAAATGTACTTTTTATACCGTGCAGTGGGATGAAGCTGAGCAGAATGAAACGGACAAATTTTTTGATAAATATGATTCTATTGCCGAAACAAAACAACCGGTTCAGGAACTGTTGAGTTTTGTTTTGGATAGCATAGGGGAAGATCACGGGGCGATTGACGCCTTGTTTAATAGGTTTGAAAATGAAGTAGTGGGGTTGCCTAATAAGGGTAAGGTTACAGTCGGTGAAATTGTATTTCTTTATCCTCATTTTCCTCTCCGGTTATATGGATTAAGGATAAATAATCGAAACGATTGGGTTGTTTTATTTAATGGAGGAAAGAAATCGGCACAGACAAACCAACTTAGCAGAGATTTAAACATAAAATGGACTGAGGCTTGCCAGTTTGCTAAAAGGATTGAGGAAGCAATCAGAAACAATGAAATTATAATTGATTCAAAAAGCAGAAAGATTTTATCTGTTGATGGCGACAATGAAATTTTGTTATAAATAATTCTCAATATGCGAAGTAAAGTTGCAAAAAGAATACAGGACGAAACTCCGGAGGAAGTACGAATCTTTGTTCGGCACTATACCGATATTGTGGTAAGGATTAACGATATCATGAAATCAAAAGGATATACCCAAAAATATCTTGCAGAAAGAATGAAAAAAAGGCCCTCTGAGATAAATAAATGGTTAAAGGGAAATCACAATCTTACACTTAAAACTTTGGCCAAATTGGAAGCCGAATTAGGAGAGCCTATCATACTCACCCAGGGCGGATAGGCGTTTAATAACTCTCTGTCTGAGTTTCGTTAACTAAAAAAATTAAATATTCCGATCAACCTTGTGAATTTGTGGAAATGCCTTAAATAATTGCTGACCTGGCCGGAATCAAAGCAGTTATACCTTCCTCCGGTAAAATATCCAGATTTTTAAAGTATTATATCATCCTGGTATAACGCCGATCACTATTTCCTCTCTCTCCAAATATCAATGATCCAATTCTGACCATCGTACTTCCGTTTCTTATGGCAACCGGGTAATCAGCGCTCATCCCCATACTCAGTGTGTCCCAGTTGGTGAGGCCGGGCTGTTTCCTGCATTCTTCAAAGATTTGGTTCAGCTTTTTGAATTCTCTTTCAATTTGATTTTTATTCTCTGTAAGTGTTGCCATCCCCATAATGCCTCTCAACCGGACATTAGGAAAGTTTGCCGCTGTTTTAACCAGGCCGGTAACATTTTCCGGATTCAATCCGAATTTTGAATCCTCTTTTGCTACATGTACTTCGAGTAAAACATTGATAATTCTTTTGTGTTTGATGGCTTCTTTGTTGATTTCCCTTAAAAGTTTTTCACTGTCCACACTTTGAATCATATATACAAATGGTGCGATGTATTTGACTTTGTTGGTTTGAAGGTGCCCGATAAAATGCCACTGGATTTCAGAAGGTAATGCCGGTTGTTTGGCAACCAATTCCTGTACATAATTTTCTCCGAAATCTCTGTGGCCGAGATCATACAATTGTTGAATATCTTCCGCAGGCTTTGTCTTGCTGACTGCCACAAGTGTTACCTGTGCATCGGTAAGTTCTTTTTTGAGTTTATAAAATTCAGTCTGATCCAATGTTTCATATTATTTTAAAATACTGCGGCTGATAACGATGCGTTGGATTTCGCTGGTGCCTTCATAAATCTGGGTAATCTTGGCGTCGCGCATCAACCTTTCCACATGGTATTCTTTTACATAACCATAGCCACCGTGAATTTGCACGGCCTCTGTGGTTACCCACATGGCAGTTTCACTGGCAAATACTTTTGCCATGGAAGAACTTTGACTATAATCTACATTGTGATCCTTTTCCCATGCTGCTTTCAGGCAAAGCATGCGTGCTGCTTCAATGCGGGTAGCCATGTCCGCAAGTTTAAACTGAATAATCTGATGGTTTTTAATCGGGACACCGAAAGCTTTTCTTTCTTTTGAATAAGCTACTGCCCGATCCATTGCTCCCTGGGCAATACCCAAAGCCTGAGATGCAATTCCGATTCTGCCGCCGGCCAGTGTTTTCATGGCAAAGGTGAATCCGAACCCGTCATCTCCAATCCTGTTTTCTTTGGGTACGATGACATCCTGGAAGCTTATGCTCCGGGTATCACTTGCACGTATGCCCATTTTGTTTTCTTTGTTTCCGATCTGAACGCCGGGCCAATTGCTTTCCACAATGAATGTATTGATTCCATGGCTGTTTTTTTCGGGATGTGTTTGTGCCATCACAAGGAAAACAGAAGCTACGCCGCCGTTGGTAATCCAGTTTTTTACTCCGTTAATGACATAATGATCTCCCATGTCCACAGCAGTGGTTCTTTGGTGGGTGGCGTCACTCCCTGCTTCCGGTTCGCTAAGCAGAAATGCCCCGATATACAATTTGCCATCTTTTTTTCCGCGTGCAAGGGGTTTCAGATACTTTTCCTTCTGTGCTTCGGTTCCGAATTCCTGCAAACCATAATTGACAAGGCTGTTATTCACACTCATGCATACACTGACACTTGCATCTATTTTGCTGATTTCTTCCATGGCAAGCACATAGCTGACATTGTCCAGACCTGCGCCATCGTATTTCTGATCCACAAACATCCCGAGGAAGCCGAGATCGGCTAACTTTTCAATTTGTTCCCGGGGAAATATTTCATGTTCATCTCTTTCTATAACACCCGGCAGGCATTCATTAACTGCGAAATCCCTCGCTGCCTGCTGAATCATTTTCTGTTCTTCGGTAAGCTGAAAATCCATACAGTAGTTTTTGGCAAAAATAACTTTTATTATGATTTTTTCCTTTTGGAAACGGCCATTGGTTATGGATCACCCGGATTCTCCGGATAACGTTTAAAAACATATCCGGAAGTATTATATAAAAGGGCCGGGCCAAACTGTTATCGGATTTCCCGAATGGCAACAAAATGTTTATGAATTGGATAAGTTTAAAATGGCTTTCCGGCTAATTGATTTCACCCAACGCCAGACTCAGTTCTTTTAATTGTTTGTCTTCAATCGGAGAAGGCGCATCGATCATCATATCCCTGCCATTGTTGTTCTTGGGGAATGCAATGAAATCACGAATCGATTCGCTGCCGCCGAGGATGGCGCAAACCCGGTCCAATCCAAATGCAATTCCACCGTGTGGAGGCGCTCCATATTGAAAGGCATTCATGAGAAAACCGAATTTTTCATTGGCTTCTTCATCGCTGATAGCGAGCGCTTCAAACATTTTTTTCTGTAAATCCTTTTGATGGATTCTTATGGAACCTCCGCCGATTTCATTTCCATTCATCACCATGTCGTATGCATTTGCTTTGATGGCGGCAAACGGATGTTTGAGGTAATGTTCCTTATCAGTAATCACCGGTGAATTGTGGATCATCGTATCAATATCTTCCGGTTTGGGAGATGTGAACGGATGATGGCGGGCAACCCAGCGGTTGTTTTCTTCTTCATATTCAAACAGCGGGAAATCGGTAACCCAAAGAAGTTTGAAGATGGAGTTATCTCTAAGCCCGAGCCTGTCACCCATGAACAAACGAAGTTCGGAAATTGCTTTGCGTGTTTTTTCTTCTTTGCCTGCAAGGATCAGAATAAGATCTCCTTTTTTGCTTCCGCAGAAATCAGCGAATTGAATCAGTTTATCAGGTGAGAAAAATTTGTCGATACTGCTTTTCAGGCTTCCGTCTTCATGATATTTAATGTAGGCAAGCCCGGCCATACCGATTTGCGGACGGCGTACCCAGTCGGTGAGTTCATCGGTTTGCTTGCGGGAATAATCTGCTGCGCCCGGTACTGAAATAGCAAGGATGGTTTCAGCCTGTTCGAAAACGCCGAAGGAACTTCCTTTCAACGCATCAAGATGGATTTCACTCTCGGTCTTCAGATTTTTTACCAGCATTTCAAAACGGATATCCGGTTTGTCATTTCCATAATTCCACATGGCATCCGCAAAACTCATTCTTTGCAGAGGTTCTTTGAGGTCAATCCCTTTTACATCTTTTAAAATGGATTTAATCAATCCTTCAAAGGTTTGCAGAATATCTTCCTGTTCAACAAACGACATTTCACAATCGATTTGTGTGAACTCCGGTTGCCGGTCTGCCCGCAGATCTTCATCTCTGAAACATTTTACGATCTGATAATAACGGTCAAATCCGCTCACCATCAGTAATTGTTTGAAGGTCTGAGGCGATTGTGGCAATGCGTAAAATTCATGGGCATTCATCCTGCTGGGCACTACGAAATCCCTGGCGCCTTCGGGAGTGCTTTTGATGAGATAGGGAGTTTCAATTTCGATAAAGTTATGACTATGAAGATAGTTTCTTGTTGCCCTGGTTACGGAATATCTCAACTCCAGATTTTTCCGCAAAACATTTCGGCGCAGGTCGAGATAGCGATATTTCATTCTCAGGTCTTCTCCGCCGTCGGTATCATCCTGTATAGTAAATGGCGGAGTGACTGAAGGGTTCAGGACTTTGAAGGAATGGATTTCAATTTCAATTTCTCCGGTTGGGATATTTTTATTTTTATTGCTGCGTTCCCTAACGGAACCTGTGGCCTGTAATACAAATTCACGGCCCACATTTTCAGATTCAAGTTTCTGAGTTTCTTTTTCGTCAAAAACAAGTTGTGTAATTCCATAGCGGTCTCTGAGGTCCACGAAAGTGATACTTCCAAATTTTCTGATTGTCTGTACCCAGCCGGCCAGGGTAACGGTTTTTCCTTTATCGGCTATTCTCAGCGCACCACAAGTGATTGTCCTGTACATTCCTGAAAGATATTTTTGGAGCGCAAAGTTACATGAATTAGGTCTGAGGCTTGCTATAAAAGGCGTAAGAGCCAAATTATATTTTGATGTTTTATGAAATCCAACGGAACAGAAAATCTTAGTTATGAGAAATGAAAGAAGAAAAGTTGTAACCTGAATAAATGCCACATTGAATTACAGCACCTCAAAATATTATCAACCAGCCGGCGCAACTTAGAAACCCCGGTTAGCAAATATGTCAGAATCAACTAAAGGATTCACGGATTTTTTCCCAGAAACCTTTCTCGTTTTTATCAGGCTGGGGTTTGAAGTTTTCACTTTGCTGCAGAGAATCCAATGCGTTTTTTTCTTCCGGTGATATTTTCTGAGGTGTCCACACATTCACCTGGATCAACTGGTCTCCCCGTGCCGCCGAATCAATGGAAGGGAATCCTTTTCCTTTGAGCCGGAATATTTTCCCGCTCTGAGTGCCGGCAGGGATTTTAATTTTTGCCCGGCCATCAATAGTCGGCACCTCTGTTTGTATGCCAAACACAGCATCAGTGAAACTGATGTAAAGGTTGAAAGCAACATTGCTTCCTTCTCTTTGTAGCTGCGGATGTTTTTCTTCTTCAATCAGGATGATCAGATCTCCCGCAGAGCCGCCTCTTTCCCCGGCATTTCCTTTTCCACTCAGGCTGAGTTGCATCCCTTCGCTCACACCGGCCGGGATATCAATTTTCACATTTTCTTCTCCATATATGCGGCCTTCGCCCCTGCATTGTGAACATTTATTGGTAATTATGGAACCTTCGCCATTACATTCAGGGCAGGTTGTAACTGTTTGCATCTGCCCGAGAAAAGTATTTTGTACGCGACGCACCTGGCCGCTTCCGCCGCAAGTGTGACAGGTCTGAAGGCTGTTTCTGTCCTTTGCTCCGGAGCCGTGGCACTGGGGGCAAAGGATATATTTTTTTACCTTGATTGTCTTGGTGGCTCCCTTTGCAATCTCCTCATAATTCAGTTTGATTCTGACCCGGAGATTGCTTCCCCTGACTCCTCTTCTCTGGCTTCTTCCTGACCTTCCCCCGCCAAAGAAACTGCCGAACATGTCGTCTCCAAAAATATCGCCGAACTGGCTGAAGATATCTTCCATGTTCATCCCGCCTCCGAATCCGCCTGCACCACCTCTGCCCGGGCCAAAAGCATTGAATCCAAACCTGTCGTATTTTGCTCTTTTCTCTGGATCGCTTAATACTTCATAAGCCTCGGCTGCTTCTTTAAATTTTTCTTCAGCTTCCTTGTTTCCCGGATTTCTGTCAGGATGGAATTTCATTGCAATCCTGCGATAGGATTTCTTGATTTCATCCGGTGTGCTGTTGCGATTTACCTCAAGCACTTCATAATAGTCTCTTTTAGATGCCATCGTTTGCCTCAAACTTTTAATTCAAACTGCAATAAATTGCAGTTATTGGTTTTTTTACAAATTGGATTTCTCATATTTATTTACCTACCACCACCTTGGCAAACCTGATCAGCTTGTCATTTAATGTATAGCCTTTTTGAACCTCGGCCACAACCTTCCCTTTCATGTTTTCATCGGGAACCGGAATTTCGGAAACCGCTTCATCTTTTTCTACATCAAATTCGGTGTGCAAAGTTTCGATGGCTTTCAATCCATGTTGTTCAAGTATTTTTTTGAATTTATTAAAAATGAGCTGGATACCGTCAGGAACTTTTGAATTATCCGTACTCTGTTTATTTTGTTCTTCGGCCCGTTCTATGTCATCAAGCACTTCCAGTAAAGAACCAATCACATTTACGGCAGCGGTTTGACGGATTTCATAAACTTCTTTTGCCGTTCTTTTTTTGTAATTGTCAAACTCGGCAAAGAGTCTTAAATATTTGTCTTTTTGAGTTGCCAGTTCTTTCTGCACGGTATCTCCATTAGCACCATTTGCCTCATTTTCTTTTGCGGTATTCTCCTGTTGTGCGGTGCTTTCGATTTTGGTGTCGTTTTCACCGGCCGCATTATCTTCTATTTCGAGTTCCATATTTTGTTCATCTTCTGGCTTCTCCTTGTCTTGTTTGTGATTGTTTTTGTTATTCATATTCTTACGTTGAAAGGTAGCTGTAAAATTACCTCAGGCAAACCGTTTGCCAATCACAATAAAGGGACAAAATGACATTAAAACGATTATTAACCGGATTCGGTCAGATGGATACAGAATTTTTAACGAACAAATTATTATAAGGATGAGGTTGGAGAGGAAAGTATTATTTCACTACCTGGAATTTTCCCGATGCAACAATATTGCCCTGTCCGTCAATTAATTGATAAATGTAAATCCCTCTGTAAAAATCTGTGAGAGAAACGGTAACCTTTTGATCAGTGACAGAAACTTCAGCAGCTTTTTTCCCTATAAAACTGAAAATCACTATTTTATAGTTAGGGCTGTATCTCTTATCGAATTCAAAATTTATGAAAGAAGTTGCGGGGTTCGGATAAAGTTTTACAACTTTCGGTTGTTCAGAAAAAGCAGACTTCTGGGTCTGTGAGTACCCGGAAAAACAAAAGAATGTAAACAGAAGTATGTAAAAAATCCTTTTCAATAGAACAAATTTAGATTAATTTTTATTAGCAAATATTATTAAAACATTAAATATCCGCAACGATTTAATAAACGAAAAATTCATTTTGGTATTGCCCTACCACACTTCATAATCAAGCAATTCATTTTCAGCTTTGATTCGCTGGCCCTCTTTAATTGCAAAATAAACAACAGTTCCTACGGCAGCAGCAGCGAAAAGAAACAATAAGGTGTTTCTGGTAGCTCTGCATGGGTTTTTAAGGTTTTCTTCCTCTGACGGATTCTTTTTTTCCTCTTTCTTGTTCTGCGTATCCATTTCTACTTCATTTAAATAGGGTTTACGGTACAAATGACTAAAAATTTCTGGTTGAAGTTAATTCTTATTTGTTAAAAATATTTACGGGCAGGATAAATTCCCACTGGTTGCCTGTTTCACCCAAAACTCCCCGATCGAATAACCGGCTGTAACGTATGCCGAATGAAACCGGCGATTGATTCCACCACCTGGTATCAAAAAATAATTCGATGCCCGAAGATTTGAACTCCCTGTTAAAAAAGTTGTGGTTTATAAATTGTTTCATCCGGGTCAGGTCGAAAAATACATTTCCCCTGATCCTTGAGAAATAAACGATTTGGGCAATTCCGGTTTCAGGATAACACAATGGCAATTGGTAATTGATTTGAATACCCTTTAAGGAATAGGAATTGGTGCCTTCATAACCTCTGGCAAAAGGAAACGGATTTGAAAAATTAATTTCATTCATGGTATCCCTTCTTGAATAGGCAACTGCAAAATTGAAACTGTGCGTTGGTGCAAAACCCGGTAAATATATTCCGGCGCTTGCGAGGTATTGATAGCCGGAAACTCCAGAAACAGGAAATTTATAATTCAGAAAAAGCGTTTGCATAAATTGAGGCTGCACCTGTGCAGATGATTGCATGCTTTGGTTGGCAAATGAAATATAATTGTTGATGTAACTGTAGCTGAAATCCCTGAATCGTTTTTGAAATGGCTTTTGAAATTTACTTGAATTGTACCTGAAAGAGCTTCCGAAATTGAGACCAGTGAGTGAACGCCCTTTGCTGAAATTGAGCGGTACATAAAAACCGGCATACGGCTCCAGGCTATTGTAAAAAACAGCCGTGTCTTTGTTCAGGAACCAGTTGTCGATCTGATAATTTGCCCCGAATGCCAACACAGGAAACCATCTGCCATAATTGAAACCCGCTCCGATTTGTTTTGATCTGTCGGACCGGTTATACGTAAATGTGATTTGAGAGGTAATTGTACTTAAAACATTTTCACCCAATAGCGACAGACTGTATAGTGGATCGTTTACATCTGGCTCTATGCTGTGAAAATTGAAAGGGTGTGTGAATGGAGAATATTTTTTTGTTGTAAATGAGGTGTCAGGTATTCCGCGATAAATGTTGGGATTTTTTGCATTGATTTCCGACAGGCCAAACGAAGTAGTCATGGCTTCTAACTGGTCTGTTGTTATTTTATTGAATGACAAATCTTTTTTTGAAATGGAATTTATTCTGAACCCCTGTGCTGTGAAGGTGCTGAATGAAACGCTGTCTGATCCGGCTGCAAACTGATAAATTCCGGTGCCGCGGAGCGGAAGGGAAACCCGCCATATTTTTTTATCTTTTAAAGTGATTGCAAAAAGACAATCGTCTTTTTTTAAGGAATAAGAAAAATAGAGTGTGTCGTTTTGAACTGAAGGCCATCCAACTACATTATTAGTAAAAGGAAGTAAATATTTAGAGTCCCAATTCTCTGTATTTATCAAAAGGAGAGATGTTTTCCCGTTTTTGCCGGAAACACAACTGATAATACTGTCTCCGTAAAAAACCGGATAGGAATAGTTCAGGATATCGGGTTCATTGATTTCTTTGAGAATTTTTCCGGTGTTTGCATCCAGTATGTGCAAGTTGGTGGTGCTGTTGGAATTTGAATTTACAGCCACGATTTTATCCTCTTTGTCGTTGAATGCCGGTGAAAAATACCTCGTTTTTTTTGTAATCGTTTTTTGCCTGCCGGTTGTCAGGTCGATTTCTACGATGTCGTTATAACTCTTATATCCCCACCGGATATCGGGCCTGAGCGATGCGTATAAAATTTTATTTCCATGAAGTTGAAAGTAGTCATCAACCATGTTGTCAGCAGTGCGTATCCTGCGGATGACAGAATTTGATTTTTTATAAAATGCCTGTATTTTTTTTACACTTCCCGACAGGTAAATGAGGTCTCCATCTGAATTGTAGGAAGGGTTGTATTCATTCAAATAGTAATCAGGTGTGGGTTTTGGAAGGGAATCAGGCAATTGCTTTTTAAAAAAATCAAATGCATTTTTTCTGAAAGTGGTGTAATCTTCTCCCGAATATTTTTTGATAGCTCCCTGGAAAGGATAAAACAAAGGCTTGTAGGATGCTGCGTCGTGCGTAACTTTTTCCCAGAAATCATTGCCGAATTTTTCCCTGCCATAAGCTACCATCATAAAACCAAGAATGTATTTGTCAGGTACAAAATCCAGGTAAGATCCATTTCTCAATTTTGCCCACGAATATTTTTTCCCGGTTGCCCAAAGCGCTTTGAAATCTTTGTAGAAATAAGGCAACGATCCCCTTCCCTGTCTTGAAAGGCTGCTTTCCACATAAACGGCATCACCCTCATCGAACCAATCCGGCACAGCGCCTGAATTGGCAAATATCTGGCCCTCCTGTCCGAAGATGATTTTAAAAACATGACTCAGCCCGACGTTGTAATTGGCATCCTGCTGCACATGCCTGTATTCATGCGCGGTAAGCAGGTCTGGCCAGGGACGGCTGCCAAGTGAAAATAAATTTTGGGGAGGTGTCAGGTAAAATTCACTTCGAAATGGTGCAAGAGAAACATATCCGTTGGAAACAAGTCCGTTATTTCTGAGAATAATGTCAACTTTTTTTGTCTTTGTCCCGATAGATGGTAAAGTGAACGGGCTTACATACTGAATAACAGAAGAAATTCGTTTTGCTACAGAATCCAATCCTTTCGGATAAATTACTCTGAAATCGGTTGTGTTGACCTGATTCCATTTGACAGACGGAGCAGTACCGGAAAATATCTGTGCAGATGCTGGGAATGAAGTGACAAGTAATGCAATGAAGATTGCAGAGATTAGCCGGGCCATTAAAAAATTTTAGATTTGAAACAAAAATCGGCATGACCAAATTACGACAAAGTTCAATCCTGCTACTGGCAACTTTTTTTCTTGTTACTGGTTGTCATAAAAATGATACGTCAAATACCATTTTTGAACAGTTTTTTGAGGACAATGTGCTCGGTCAGACTTTTGTGATTACGTATGCCAATAACCAGGGAACCGATCTGACGGCTCAGTATAGCGGGTACAATTTTGTATTGCAAAAAGGGAGTGATTTTTACAACGGGGTATTGAGAGTAACAAAGGCCGGCGTAACTTATTCAGGTACCTGGAGCAGCAATCAGGATTATAGTAAACTTAATGTCGTATTGCCTTCGTCACCTGTAGAATTCAATTTTCTTACAAGAAGCTGGCGGTTTGCCAGCAAACAGTTGCCTGTGCTTAAATTTACACCCTGGGGCGGGCCCGACGACATACAATTGACCATGACGAGACAATAATTTTTTAAAATGAAGATTCAGGATATTACTCAATTTCTGGACGGGGTTGCCAATCCCGCACTTCAGGAATCCTACGACAATGCCGGATTGATAGTGGGAAATAAGGATTCGGAGTGCACCGGCATTTTGGTAACACTTGATACCATTCCTGAAATTGTCGATGAAGCCATTGAGAAGAAATGCAATCTCATCGTATCTCATCATCCCATTATTTTTCGGGGGTTGAAAAAAATTACAGGAAAAAATTATGTGGAGCAAACTGTTATAAAAGCCATAAAAAAAGATATAGCTATTTATGCCATACACACCAATCTGGATAATCTGGCGGAAGGAGTGAATTCAATGCTGGCCAAACTTTTTGGGTTGAAGGATTGCAGGGCGCTTTCACCTAAGGGGAATATGTTAAGAAAACTTGTAACATTTGTTCCTGTTGCCCATGCAGAGGATGTCAGAAAAGCTTTGTTTGCTGCCGGGGCCGGAGGCATCGGAAATTACAATGAATGCAGCTTCAATGTGACCGGGTCGGGTACATTTAAAGCAATGCCTGGCGCTCATCCCTATGTTGGGGAAATCAATGAGAGGCATTGGGAAGAAGAAGTCAGAGTGGAAGTAATCTACCCGGTTTATAAAGAATCTGAACTCATTAAGAATTTGAAATCCGTACATCCCTATGAAGAAGTAGCTTATTATATTCAATCATTGGAAAATACCTTTTCCGGAATTG
Organism: Chitinophagaceae bacterium; assembly: GCA_017307735.1. Lineage (GTDB taxonomy): Bacteria > Bacteroidota > Bacteroidia > Chitinophagales > Chitinophagaceae > Ginsengibacter. The sequence goes on along the minus strand of JAFKGR010000006.1, from coordinate 195,971 downwards.
GCAGTGGATTATTCGGGGAAATGGAAGAGGAGGTTGATGAAAAAACTTTCCTGGGAATGGCAAAGGACCGTCTGAAGGCAAAGGTTATCAGGCATACGCGGCTTTTGAACAGGCCGGTGAAAAAAGTGGCTGTTTGCGGCGGCTCAGGATTCTTTTTATTGCCTGAAGCAAAATCGGTTGGAGCTGATGTTTATATTACAGCAGATGTTAAATACCACGAATTTTTTGATGCTGATGGCGATATTGTTTTGATAGATGCGGGCCATTTTGAAACAGAACAGTTTACCATAGAACTTTTAGCGGATATTTTACAAAAGAATTTTCCTAACTTTGCCGTCCAAAAAACGGGTCATTCTACGAATCCCGTTTCTTATTTTATTTAAATCGGGTTTGAAAACCTTTGAATTTTAAAATTTTTACAAAATAAAGTATGGCCCAGGTAAAAGATTTTTCCATTGAAGAAAAGCTGAAATCATTAATCAAATTACAACACATCGACAGTAAACTGGACAATGTGGAAGTTTTAAAAGGGGAACTTCCGATGGAAGTAAGCGACCTCGAAGATGAAATTGCAGGTCTGAAATCCCGCGAAACCCGGATTGAAGAAGAAATCAACGGAATCAGGCAATTCATTGAGGAAAAACAAAAATCCATTAAAGATTCCCAGGAATTGAAGAAGAAATATGAAAAGCAAGCTGAAAATGTAAAAAACAACAGGGAGTTTGATGCTGTCAATAAGGAAATAGAAATGCAGGGTTTGGAAATCAAGCTTTCTGAAAAGCACATAAAAGATGCTACGGAAGAAATGGAGGAAAAAGGAAAACACCTCGAAGCCGCTCAGGCTGCGGTAGCTGCAAAAGAAGTCAATCTGAAAACCAAAAAAGGAGAACTGGAAAAAATAATCGGAGAGACTGAAAAAGATGAAAAACATTATAAAAAATTAGAAACTACTGCCCGTGAGGATGTGGAACCGAGGTTGCTGACCAGCTATGACAGGATCAGAAAAAACTACAGAAATGGTTTGGCCGTTGTTCCGGTTGAAAGAGACAGTTGCGGAGGATGTTTCAATGCTGTTCCCCCACAGGTACAAAGCGAAATCCGCCAGCACAAAAAGATTATCGTTTGCGAAAACTGCGGTCGCATTTTGGTTGATGAAGATTTGAATAATTCTATTGAGATAAAATAGAATAAGATTTTTTTTGAAGAAAGATGTCCGTGAATTAAAAACGAGACATCTTTTTTTATTTACGGATTACTCACTGATATTTGCGAGGGGGTTATCGTGCGTACTTTTTTAACCGGGATTTTGCAGTAGCCTCAAAGGCTACTGCAAAGTGCGTAAGGGGTTGCGGGAAGCATCCCGGTAACCCCGACTTAGAAAGCCTTTGCGAAAATGATTTAATTGAGCATTAGGCTTTCTTAGTCGTTTTGCAGTCAACTGCAAAATTCGGGTTTAAGCGTGAATGTTACGGGTATTTTTGCAAAATGGAGAAGAAATTATGTTTTCCTATTTCGGATATGGCTCTAATATCAACCTCATTTCATTGAAGGCAAAGGGCGTTGTGCCCGTTTCATCCGAACGCGCTGTTCTTCATGGATGGAGGCTCCGGTTTAATGTGCAGCACTGGTTCCGGCACGAAGGAGGCGTTGCCAATATCGAACTGTCCAACGATCAATCTGATTTTGTTGAAGGCATGGTGCATACATGCCCCGATGAAAGCCTTGCTTCATTGGATGCGGTTGAATCGTACGGTCTGGGATATGACAGGACAGAAGTGGAAGTGGAAACTGCCGATGGAAAAATAAAAGCACAAACTTATATTGGACTTCCGGGATTCATTGATGACAGTTGCCTGCCAACCAAACGCTATCTCAATATCATTCTTAAAGGCGCTGAAGAAATGGAGTTGAGTAAATCTTACATTGAAAGATTGCGCAACCTTCCTTTTTTGCCGGAGATAATTTATCCTGAATTTAAACCGCCACCGGGTACCTGGCCACATTTCAATAAAAGTTCTCTTGCTTCACACCCGGCATATACCGCTCTGGGCGGACATGTATTTGATATGCAAAAAGCACGGTCAAAACTCCAGGGCATTATCAGCCTGCTGGGTGGAAAAGACATGACCCTTTTCTTTGTGAAACGCCATGACACCAGTAATGGCAATGAAACTATCGGGGATATTATCCAGGGAAGAATTTCTCCGGGTGCCAAAAAATACATCAATGCCTATTTAAATGAATTTGCGAGGGAGTATCAATATGTGGGGAAGTTTGATTATGCGAGAGAGTGAGGGGGTGAGAGTGATACACTAAAAAAATATTTGATATATTATTTTTTGATACATTTAGGAAAAATTTTTATGCAAAACTTCGCTGCAGCAATGCCTCATGGTGAAATCAGGGAGGTATTCAAAGATGTCTTCTTTGTCCCCGGGACGATGAAAGGTGAATTTTTTGGTTCCATGTGGCAGTTCAGCAGAAATATGACCATAGTGAGGGAGGATGGCAAACTGACCATTCTGAATTCTGTCCGGCTAAATAATGAAGGCCTTGAAGCCCTTGATAGATTGGGAAAAGTAGTAAACGTTGTGCGGCTCGGTGATATGCATGGCATGGATGATCCATTTTATATTGACCGCTACCGTGCTGATTTCTGGGCGCTGCCTGGAATGAATATAAAAGACGGTTTAAAAACAGATAAGGAATTAATAGTTGGCGGAGAAATGCCTTTCGGGAATGCATCGCTCTTTGTTTTTGAAACGACGAAGAGACCGGAATGTATCATTCGCCTTGACCGTGAAGGTGGAATCATGATTGCCTGTGATTCTTTGCAAAACTGGGTAGAACCTGATCAGTTTTTTGATGAAGGAACCATAGCCACAATGCAACAAATGAAATTTTTCAGGCCTGCAAATCTCGGTCCAGCCTGGATGTTTGAAAGCAAGCCCGAAGCCGCCGATTTTGAAAGATTAAAAGAGATTTCTTTTGAACATGTTTTGTGCGGGCACGGATACCCTATGATAAACAATGCCCAAAAAGATTTTCTGCGAACGTATCATGAATACTTCAATATCTGATGTGTGGATATTTACCACGAAAATGAAATTGCGGAAATTATTCCCGGTTACCTGATCATCGAAAAAATATCAGTCTCAAACCTGCACATCATTTATCATGCGACCAAGAAAGTTGACAACGACGAAGTTGCCATCAAAACGCTGGTTGCCCCGTATCCCCGAAGGGAAGATATTGCTAACATCAAACGTGAATACCAGATTCTCCAAAAACTTCAATTCGATGGGATCATCCGGGTGCATTCATTTGTTCCGTTTGGCCCGGGCAATTGGGGAATTGTAATGGAAAAATTCGGAATTACATTATTGCAATTCCTGGCCTCCTGTGACAATAATCATATTTCACCAAAACAATTTTTTTCTATTGCGATACCACTGGTGAAAATTTTAGGTAGCCTGCACGAAAAAAGTATTATCCATAAAGATATTAATCCGGCTAATATTCTCATTGAACCAACGGGCGGTGCATTGCGGCTGATTGATTTCAGCACGTCCACTGAGCTTTCCCGCGAACGCCAGGATATTTCACTGACAAGGCGTATAGAAGGTTCATTGCCTTATATGTCGCCCGAACAAACAGGTCGCATGAACCGAGATGTCGATTACCGGACAGATTATTATTCGCTCGGCATCACTTTTTACCAGATGCTCACAGGCCAGCTACCTTATATGGCAAGTGATCCTCTGGAATGGGTTCATTGCCACATCAGCAGGCAGGCACCACCTGTCAACAAAGTGAACCGGATGATCCCGGATACATTGTCGGATATTGTTGCAAAACTCATTTCAAAAAATGCAGAAGACCGTTACCAAAGCAGTTATGGTATTGCTACAGACCTGGAAGAATGCAGAGACAGAATTAATAAGGGTTTTCACGGCATCGGATTTGAAATAGCAAAAGCCGATGTTTCGCGCACTTTTCAGATTCCACAAAAATTATATGGGCGCGAACATGAATTGGATCGTTTGGAATCACACTTTGATAATGCATCCAATGGTTCGGTGGAGTTTTGCCTGGTGTCAGGTTATTCCGGTGTGGGTAAATCGGTACTGGTGTATGAGTTGGGCAGGGTCATTGCAAAAAAAAGAGGGTACCTGATCCATGGTAAATTTGAACAGTTCAAACAGAATAATGCTTACTTCGCGTTTGCCGGTGCCTTCCGAAATCTTATTTATGAGTTGTTGGGTGAAACTGAAAAGAATCTTGAAAAATGGAAGGATGTCATCAACACTGCACTCGGCGCCAATGCACAGTTGCTGATTGACCTGATACCGGAACTGGAATTGATTATCGGAAAACAGGCTCCTGTCAATGAACTTCCTCCCGCGGAAGCGCAGAAAAGATTCTTCATCCTGCTTGAGAATTTTGTAAAAGTTTTTGCAAGAAAAGATCACCCGCTTGTATTATTTATGGATGACCTGCAATGGAGCGATATCCCTACATTAAACCTGATCCAGCACCTGGTGACCTCACAACAATTAGGTTATTTTTTTCTTATTGGCGCTTATCGCAACAATGCTGTGGATGCTTCACATCCCCTGAATTTAATTCTGGGAGAAATTCAAAAGGAAAGGCTCATCGAAAACTTAGAGCTTGAACCTTTGAGTCTGGACGCAGTAAACCAGATTGCCACCGATGCCCTGCATTGTGATGAACTGGCAGCAAGGCCATTGAGCCAGGTGCTATTTGAAAAAACAGCAGGCAATCCTTTTTTTACGATTGAATTATTAAAAGACCTGAATGAGCGGGGCGCCATCAGATTTAATCATGAAAAAGGAAAATGGAATTGGGATATTGATGAGGTTCGCAAAACCAAAAACAGCGACAATGTTGTCGATTTTCTGATAGCCAGTCAGTCGCGTCTTCAGAAACCCACACAACAGGTTCTTCAATTGGCTGCATGTATCGGCGCTACGTTTGACCTGAAAACATTATCGATCATATATGAAAGCACCATGGAGCAAACAGCCAGAAACCTGGAGGAAGCCCTGCGTGCAAATATTGTAATTCCGCTGAATGAGAATTACAAGTTTTTTGGTTTGGGTGCATTCAATCAAAATGGGAATCCAACAGGTGAAGCGGATGCATCGAATGAATTGAATCCTACTTACCGTTTTCAGCATGACAGGGTGCAGCAGGCTGCTTACTCAACGATTGCTGCCGACAAAAGACAAGCGCTTCATCTATCGATTGGCCGCTTAATCCTGAATCATACAAGTGAAGAAAAACTGGATGAGGTAATTTTTGAAGTGACCGGTCATTTGAATGAAGGAAGGCTTTTGATAGAAAATCCTGCAGAACGAAATCACCTGGTCATATTGAATTTAAAGGCGGGAACAAAAGCCAAACAATCTTCCGCTTATGATGCAGCTTTGGTTTATCTGAAGACGGGATATGAACTTTTGAAAGAAGATTCCTGGCAATCGGATTATGATCTTACCTGGAAATTGTATGAAGAAATTCAGCATTGCACCTATCTGACGGGAGATTGGGAGGGAGCTGATCAATGGTCGGAAGCCATGTTGCAACATGCAAAAACACCTATCGAAAAAGCATTGGTATTGTCTGCAAGAACACGTCAATATGCGACGATTGGTAAAATGCGGGAATCCATCCTCGCTGCCTGTGAGGGGCTGTCATTTTTGGGATTTGAATTTTTGCAGGAACCCACTTCTCAAAATGTGGATGAAGAAGTAGCGCTCGTGGAAAAAAATCTGAACGGGCGGCTGATCGCAGATCTCATTTACCTTCCTGACATGGATGATATGAAAGCAAAAATTGCCAGTCAGTTATTGATGGAAATTTTTGCAGCGGCATTTCTCTCCGCCAGCGGTGTTATGTTTCCTTACCTCGTTTTGAAATCGGTGAACCTGGCCATTCAATATGGTAACAGTCCTGAAACTGCTTTTTCCTATGCAGCTTATGGAATGATCCTTTGCGGTTATTTTAATGATACAAAGCTGGGCTATGAATATGGCAAACTCGGTGTAAGCATTATTGATAAATATGATGACGTAGCCCTGAAGTCGAGAATCATTTATGTATATACGATGTTTGTCCATCACTGGTCAAATCACTGGTCAACCATGACACCGTGGTTTCGCAAAGGAATTGAGACAGGGTACCAATCCGGCGATTTATTGTACCTCGCTTACAGCGCCCAGGATTGTATCATCTGGGATCCCAAGCTCGACCTTGAAAGCGCATCCAAAGAGCATCGCAAGATGTTGAAGATTGTGAAGGAATGTGATTACCAGGATTCTTATGATTCAGGGACCTTGTTTTTACAAATGCAATTAAATTTTCAGGGACTGACCGAAAGCCTCTACTCCATGACTGATGAGAATTTCAATGAACAGGCATGTGTGGATGGAATGATGCGACGCCATTTTATGACCGGCATTGCCAATTATCATATTTATAAAGCAGAGATTCATTTTTTCTACAATGATGTGAAGGGTGCGTTGCCACATATACTCGAACAGGAACGATTGATATCATCTGTGATGTCGTTGCCACAGTTGGTTCGTTTTTATATTGTATCTTTTTTGGTGTACGCAACTTTACTTCAGGAGGCAGCTATCGAATCCCGACGGGCCATGCTTAATAAAATGAATCAAAGGCTTGTCATCATGACGAAGTGGGCCGGGCAATGTTCAGAAAATTTCAGTCATCTTCAATTTTTAATGGAAGCAGTGCTTGCAGGGTATCATGAAAACATTGCAGTTGCATTATCACTTTTCGAACAATCCATAGCAGGTGCCAAAAAAAATAATTTTATCCGGGATGAAGCGATGGCAAATGAGATGGCGGCAAAATTATTATTGCGCAAAGGCCTCCCCAAAGCAGCCGAAGGATATTTGCAGGCTTCACATTATTTATATTACCGTTGGGGTGCTTCCAAAAAAGTAGAAGTGATGGATAAAGAATATCCGTTTCTTTCCGGATTAACCACGATAAGAAGCGGTACACCTGAAGAAAATAAATCTGAATCGACACTTCACGCTGCTACAGACAGCCTTGATTCGAAATTGTTGGATATGGATTCAGTTTTTAAAGCCTCTCAAACAATTTCCGGTGAACTGGTACTGGAAAAACTTTTTAAATCCACTTTGCAAATTCTGTTGGAAAATGCAGGAGCACAAAGAGGTTTCTTATTTGAAGATCAGGAAGGACAGATTGCCATACTCGCTCAAAATGATGAAAGCAACAGAGAGGTAAATGGAATGCCATCAGTTCAAAATGTACCTGACTATCCTGTATCGCTTATCAACACTGCATGGCGTACCAATGAGGCAATCGTTATTGACAATGCTTCCAAAATAAATCCGTTCTCTTCTGACCCGTATATCATTCGTAATAAACCGTTATCGGTGATGTGTGTGCCGCTTCCCTTGCATGATCATTGGCGGGTGGCTGTGTATCTTGAAAACAATGTAACGCACAGCGCATTTAGTGAAGAGCGTGTAAATATTATCAAGTTACTTTCTGCCCAGGCAGCCATTTCTCTTGCCAATGCAAGAATTTATGAAGACCAGGAACGGTTGCTGAAAGCACAACAACGTTTTGTACCGGGTCAATTTCTGAAAAACCTTGGCCATAATGATATTTCAAGGGTGGAGTTGGGAGAATCGGTAGCTATGGAAATGAGCGTGCTGTTTTCTGATATCCGTGAATTCACCGCAATGGCGGAATCGCTTTCGCCTCATGATGTCATTGAGCTGCTGAATGAATATTACAGCGTGCTGGGCGAACCCATTACAAACCTCGGTGGATTCATTGATTCCTATGCCGGAGATGAGATCATGGCGTTGTTTCCGGTGCCTGCACAACAGTCGGTTGAGGCTGGTATAATGATGTGCGCTGCGTTGCGGAAATTCAATGATGTGCTTGTTTCAAGAGGCCGGAAGCCGTTAAGAATGGGACTCGGAATGAACACCGGCCCGATGGTGCTCGGCACGATGGGAGGCCAGGATCGTATGCAATGCACCGTCCTGGGAGATGCTGTAAATCTGGCTTCGCGGATTGAACATCTGACAAGAATTTATGAAGCACAATTTCTGATTGGTGAGAATACTTATGCGTCTCTGGCGAATCCTGGTGCGTTTTCCATCCGGATGGTGGATTATGTGGCTGTCAAGGGAAAAGATAAAGCCATCAGACTGTATGAAGTGCTTGATGCCGAAGAAGACAGCCGGCGCAAGAAGAAGGAAGCGACAAGAGAAGAATTGTCAACAGGTATGTATGCTTATTTCAATCGTAATTTTTCATCTGCTTTTACAATATTCAATGAACTTGTAAAATCAGATCCGCTCGATACGGTGCCATTTATTTTTGCACAGCGATGCAGCGAATATATGGGAAAGACACTTCCGGCAGATTGGAAAGGCTATGAAAAATTGGTGAGGAAATAGAGAAGAAGATTTTATGAATTCAATGATTATAAAATTTCCCGGTAACTGATCGAAAAGAAAATTAATAAACCATTCAATCATCCAAAACATGAATACGATAAGAATCGGAGTGGTCATGGATCCCATTGCTTCCATTCATCCTGAGAAAGATACTTCGCTTGCTTTTATGCTGGAAGCGCAGCAGCGTGGATGGGAGATTGTTTATATGGAGATGGCTGATCTTTTTTTAAGAGATGGCCGTGCCGAAGGCCGTATGCGTTGGGTGAAAGTTTTCAATGATCTCACAGGGTGGTTTGAATTTACCGGAGAAGAATATGGAGCATTGGGCAATCTCGATGTGATACTGATGAGAAAAGACCCTCCGTTCGATATTGAATTTGTAATGGCGACTTACATTCTTGAGAGAGCTGAAGAAGAAGGCGCATTGGTTGTGAATAATCCCCGTTCATTGCGCGATGCAAATGAAAAAGTTTTTACTGCCTGGTTTCCGCAATGCTGCCCTCCTTCGTTGCTTACGCGGTCTGTAGGCGCTGTCAAAACATTTCTTGAAACACATGGAAAGATCGTAGTAAAACCTACCAACAAAATGGGTGGAAAATCTGTGTATGTGATTGCGAAAGGCGATCCGAATACCAATGTCATATTGGAAGAAATTACCGGTTCGGGCCAACGCTATATCCAGGCACAGAAATATATTCCGGAAATTGAAACATTGGGTGATAAACGAATTATTTTGATTGACAGTATTCCGGTGGATTATGGCATTGCAAGAATTCCTTCAGAAGGCGACCATCGCGGAAATCTTGCAGCGGGCGCAAAGGCCAGAGGTTTTGAACTTACGGAAAGAGACCGGTGGATCTGCAATCAGATAGGCCCTGTACTGAAAGAGCGCGGATTGTTGTTTACAGGTATTGATGTGATTGGAGATTATCTTACAGAAATCAATGTAACCAGCCCTACCTGTATCCGCGAGATTGACCAGATTTATCATACCCATATTGCTGCGGTGTTTTTTGATGTTTTACAAAATCTTCTTCAGGAAAAACAATCAGGTAAAAAATCAAATAGATGACTACGTCTGGTACTTTTATTTCCAAAGAAACCTGCAGAAATTATATAGAGGAATTTTTATTCGGGCCAGCCGGCAATCTGAACATTGATCACAAAGAAATAGCCGGCAGAATTGGAGCAGAACTGGAATGTTTTCCTTATGCGATCAATGCCCAAAACAAAATTCTTCCGGTACGACTTTATGGGAATAGCAACTCATTGATGAATGTGTTGGTGCGCCATTCAGCAATGAAAGAAGGGATTCCGCGACGCGCTTTTGAAAATGCGTTAAATGATCAGCAGGATTCAATGATTACCGCAATTGATTTTCCGGATGGCAGCAGTTTTCATTTTGAACCGGGTGCACAGACAGAAATATCTGCTGCACCATGTGATAGCCTTGGAATGCTGTCTGATAAAATTCATTTCCTTCAACAGATATTGCATGAAATAATCAACCAATCCGGTTTCAGGTTTGTGCAATGCGGAACAAATCCCTGGTTTTCGGTTGATGAAATCGGTATGCAAATAAATAAAACGAGATACCGCGCGATGTCCCGTTATTTTGACAGCCTGAATACCTTCGGAAGGCAGATGATGCTTCAGTCCTGTTCCCTGCAAATCAATATGGACGCAGGTTCTGACTGGGATACGCGAACTAAAAGATTTCTTGCGGCCAACCTGCTTGCTCCTTTTGCGACGGCGCTGTTTGCTCATTCACCCGTAATTGCCGGTAAAGTGAACGGCTATAAATCGTACAGAAGTTTTATCTGGCAACAATTGGATACATCGCGGACAGGTGTAATAACAACAGGGAAGGCAAAAAGCATTTTTGACAAAGAAGCAATGATAGATGCCTATCTGAATTTCGCACTGAAAGCTCCGGTTATTTTCATAGAAGAATTTGGCGATGAAATATTTCCACCAAACATCACCCTGGAATACTGGATCGACCATGGAGTGAAAGATTTGAAGCCGACAATGTCTCATTTAAAAAACCATTTCTCTTTGTTATTTCCGGAAGTCAGGCTCAAAGGCTACCTCGAATTACGCTCGGTAGATGCTCCGCCTCCTGAATGGCAAATGGTGCCAGTGTTATTTTACTGCGGATTATTGTATCCGGATGATTATCTGAATAAGACACTTGACTTGTTGTTGCCTTTTGAAAGTGAATTGCATTCATTGATGGAGCAAGCGGTATTCGGTTTGGGATCCGATGTTATTTTTGAAACAGCGAAGAAACTGATGTCTCTTTCCATTGAGGGATTTTCGGGTTTACCGGAATCTTTTCTGGATAAAGAAATTTTAGACCGCGCGAATACTTATTATGAAAAATTTACATTGCAGCGAAAGACATTTGCCGATGATTGGTTGGAAAGAAATACAAGCAAAAGAAGATAATAGTGTACTTATTTATGTCTGGAAAGGGCTCTGGATATGGTACTTTCCGCTGGTTGGCTTATAATCTGACTGAATGTTCAAAAAATTAATTTCAAGATAATATTTTATCGTACTTTGAATCCCGTTTTGGTTTTGATGCTGCCTGCAGGCTCGTATAAAAAGAGAAATTCTGAAACATAAAATTAGTTTGCCGGCAAAAATGAATGGTCAATAATCTATACCTATTTTAACCACTTTTCCCGCTACGAAACATTTTGGAAGATTACCTGCGCGTGATTTTAAATTTGAAATGCGATGGAGATTTTATCACCGGGTCATAAAGAATCCGGTAGCCATGAAAATGCACGAAACGCAGTAACAACAACTTGTTTGTTTAGTCACAGGCGCATGGTTTCAGGTGCAATACAAAAGTTGAAATCAACAAAAGTTTTTCATCATCAATAAAAAAATCTATGGCTACGTACAAGTATGTATTCGGCGATGCAGAAAAAATAGAACAACTTTTTCCTCCACCCAAATTTGCAAATCCAATTCTGGGATTTCATGATTATACCGATGTAATCAAACACTATACGGAGAATTCATTGAAGGCGGATATGGTAGATTTTAAGGAAGTAGAAGTTACACGCGTCGATGGCAAATATTATATACAAATTGAAAGTACGGGAGAACAGCATGTGCTGGAAACATTCGGAAATCGCCATGCGATGATCTTCAATAAAGATTATGCACAAAAAGCAATCAGGGGAATGGAATTGCTGAAAGAATTGAAAGTGTGGAATCCGATGGATGGCTATCATGTGAATGCCAGCCCAACCGATGGCACTTCCAAGTGGCACTTATTTCCCTCGCTTGGATTGAATGTGATGAATCAAAAAGGTATTTTGTTGCTTCATTATCCGCCATGGGCTGTGGTTCAGTTGGGAACTTTTGAAAATGCCATTACATTCAGGCGGTGGGAACAATTGCTGACCTGCGCCGGCATTGATAGTAAGGAATCTTCCTTCTATAAAACATTTATGGAAGTTAGCCCGATTGCTGCGCCGGGTTCAGGTGAGAGTGAATATCCCAATGATTATTTCCCGATCATGATGGCTTCCGGTTTCTTTGATGGCGGCCCTGACAGGAATTACATTCGATCCATGCTGGAATTGTTTCTGAATCCTCCCGGCTGGCCCGAAGACAGAAAATATACATTGCCTTTGCTCATCTGCGGCTCGCCACTGTATGATCCACAATCTCCCGGTTGGTTCAGGACGGCTTATACAGATATTCTTCCGCAGGATGAAAATGGCATACCGCAGGTGAATGTGATGCAGACAGGTACATTTAAAGTTTTCCCCCACTCAAAAAAGGAAACGCCTTATCTTATTTCCAATCACATGATTGCAGCAGGTGTCACCGGAAAGTGTACAAATGATCCATCTGAAATTCCCGACATAAGGCAATACGAAGCGCAGGATATGGTGTCGGCGACATTTCTAAAAATTTATGCTGATAATCCGGATATAAGTCCGCAGGATGCAAAGGCGCAGGCATCTCAGCGATGGTTTGGCAATGCCGATGGAACCGGCGCTCCAAAGCCTGCCAATGAAAATGATCAGTTGACACTTTGTGCACTTGCACAGATGGATTTATTCTTTGAGCCCAATCCACCGCGTCCGAAATATACTTTTGAGGAAGCATTTCAACGTTGCAAAACGGCCACCGATCCAGGAAATCCGTGCTGTGGAAATATTCAACCGGATGAAAGTGATCAAACGGTTTAAAACTCATTTTCTATTTCTTAAAAAATTTAAAGGATCATTCTTTTATGAATAACTCAAATAATCTTTACTGCATTAGCAACAACCGGGAAACTGGAAACTATCAGCTTTGGACTGTGGATCCGCAAAGCACTTCTCTTTTAAAAATGATAAAAACTTCCGGAGATAATTCCATTCCCAAAGATTCAAATTTGATCCAGGTGGGAGATTATATTTTGCAGTGGAGCGATCTCAATAAAGACAGTCAATACGCCTACAGATTGCTTCAATTCAACCCGGAGGCTGCTGATCCCCTGGGAAGTTATGTGCCCGGCAATTCACAAGACGGAAAATTGGTTTGGTCTGAAACAGCGGTACAGTCCGGCATGTGGACAAAATCAAAATTTTTCAGTTCACGCCAGGATTTTGCCAATCCAAATGGCGCTAAAAAAGGGTTTGAATCAGGATCGGAACTCATCCTTATTTCCACGCACAATTTTGTGCTCAATTTTATTCCGACGGAAGGCAGAGGAACCAACCAGCTTTTCAACTTTGATCCCGGAAGCAGCGATCCATTGCCCGCCCCTTATTCTCCGCAAGGCGCCTGGCTTTCCATTGAATTGGGTCACGAACTTTTTTATGTAAATGGTTATGTACTGGATTGGAAAGTTGCCACCGGTGATTTCACCATCTGGCAATTTGATCCGCAGGCGGAAGGTTCATTGAGTTTCCCTCCGATCAAAAAAGGAAGATGGACAGAAATCAGCAGTGATTATCGTTTGAGTGTGATGGGTGATTATATTTTTGACTGGGAACCTTCCAATAATAATTTCCGGTTGTGGAAATTTGATTTGGAAAGTGAAACAGGATTGAAAGGCCCTTTACAAGAAGGAATTTTACCGGAACAGATTACTGCTGCCGCTTCGCTTACTTTTATTGAGACTTTAATTCCTTTAAACATCCAACTTAAAGACAAGCCCGGCACGATGGATTTCATGCGGGATAAAATTGAACATGTGATTTATTACATGATCGAAAACCGTTCCTTCGATCATGTTTGCGGATGGCTGTATGAAAAGAATGAACCTTTTCATCTTGTTGGACCTGATGGCGCGTTTCGCGGTGTGGATGAGAATTACAAGAATACGTTTCGCGGCAAAGAATACGCCATTACAAAATATAATAATGGCAAACTCAGTAAGGATATCAATCTCGATCTGGATCAGCAGGATCCCTATCATGATAATTCTGATGTGCTTCGCCAAATGTTTTATTCCGACATCAATAATTATTTCAACAAAAAACAACCCGACATGGGTGGGTTTGCCTGGAACAATGGTACCGCTGAAGTGATGCAGGGATACACGCCCGAACAATTACCGGTGCTCAATGGTCTTGCAAAAAATTATGCTATCTCTGACGATTGGTTTAGTTCTACCCCAAGCGGCACCACCGTAAACCGGGCATTTTCACTGACAGGTTCAACATTGGGCAGGTTGAATAATTTTCAAAATGGATCAGAATACCTGGAATGGTCGCAGTATCCGCACCGGCCTTCCATCTGGAAAGTGATGTGGGCAAATGGGATACGGGATTTTAAAATTTATAATTCGGTAGAATGGATCGAGTGCCAATATACTTACAACCTGTTTCTGAAAGGGCAGATACCGAGCATAGACAGTCCGTTTGTTGTGGGCAATTATGTACCACAGCTCAACCAGTTTTTTGATGATTTGAAATACGGCACACTTCCAAAATTTTCTTACCTGGAGCCTAAGTGGGTTACTTTTACCGGATCCACTTCCTATCATCCGGGTAATGATCTGATTCCCGGCGAAAGAGAGCTTAATGATATTTTCACTGCATTGCAAAGCAGCCCGCTTTGGGAAAAAACATTGTTCGTGATCACCTTTGATGAACATGGCGGACTGCCGGATCATGTGCCGCCTCCTTATGCAGCAAAACCCTGGGCAAATGATTCTTTTGATGGCTTCGCATCAGACCTCATGGGCGTCAGGATTCCCACTATTTTGATCTCTCCCTTCATTACATCCAACACGGTTTTCCGTTCTGATACAGGTACCTCTTACGATTCCACATCCATACTCAGTACGGTGCTCAATTGGATGGGTATTCCGAAATCGAGATGGGGGTTGGGAGAGCGAACCAATCAGTCGCCAACTTTTGAAGGGGTATTTTGTGAGCAACGTCCGCGTACAGATAAATTAGTTCTTGATCTTCCTTTTGATAAAAATTTTCCAAAGGAACCCGCTTCAGGAAGCCTTGCAGCTTTGCACAGGCCGGTACTTCCCATTCACGACCTGCACCGGCTGATGGTTCCCGGAATGATTGCAAGTATGACACCCAATCTGGATGCATCGGAAAGGAAAAGGATTACGAATGATTTGCTGAACAACGCAGCCAGTTTGCAGGATCTTCATGAAAGATTGGAAGAGATTCACAGGAAGCATAGCCGTTGATTGCGGGTTATTGTTGGGAGGAGGATTATTTTTTTCTTACCCCTCTAAGCGGACTTTTATTTTGTTGTGATTAGCTCCTATTTCAACCCTAACATAAGCGCAGACCAGGCGTTTGTTTTGCTTCCCGGCCTTCCATTCATTTTTAAAATTCTTGATTGCCGACACGAGCTTTTCAACTCCCTTTATTGAATGGTCTCTTATATTGACATCAAGCACCTCCCCTGTTTTTGAGATTTTTAAATAAAGTGTAGCTGATCCTTCTGTCGGAAGTTGATTTTTTTCATTTAAATAATCTGTCAAAAGTTTTTGATATTCTTTTGTTCCATTCTTCAAAGAAGGAGGTTCCTCGCATCGGGTAAAGACCTTATCGCATTGGGTATCCGTAATGTCTTTTTGTTGATTGTCTTGTGCGTACACACTCATAACAAAAAGCATCATACTCAGAAACAGAAATGATTTCATAAATGATTTCCTTTTATTAAAATTTACAGTAAAAGCAGCTTATTGTTTTTGAAAAAAAATTCCTTGTATCAAATATAGCACAGAAGTTCAATATAATATTTACATATCAACAGTGTTCATCATCTGCTTCAATTCGAAATTAATCCTGGTTAAATTTTTATCATTCGTTACACTTTGTTTCCGTTGATTAATAGAAATGCAATTCGGGTGGAGTGAAATATTTAATGATATCCGGCATGAAAAAATAGCCTGATCCGTGCGGAGAATCTCATTTGATAATAAAATCTTTAAGATTTAAATCTTCTTAAGTTTTTCTAAATCGACTCAGTTTTTTACAACATGGTACTTTATTGGAGGTTCTTTGTGACGAAAATCTCACCAAGCCTGAATCAATAAGGCCTCTAAGGGTTTTTAGTGCTAACGGTTATATCCATGTAATACAAAAAAACAGGCCACAAATCAATTGCGGCCTGAATCTTTTAATTATCAATAAAATCTATCCGGACTAAACCCCCGGGAATTTTATACTTATTTCTTAATCAGTTTAGCAAAATAAACCACTGTTCTTACCAATTGTGAAACGTAGCTCATTTCGTTATCGTACCAGCTTGCAACCCTTACCAATTGCTGATCTCCGTTGGTAATGACGGCTGTCTGGGTGCCATCCAGTAATGAACCATAGTGCATGCCGACGATATCTGAGCTTACCAATTCATCCTCGGTGTATCCAAAGCTTTCGTTGGATGCGGCCTTCATGGCTGCATTTACTTCAGCTACTGAAGTTTTCTTTTTCAGGATACATGTCAGTTCTGTGATAGAACCTGTGATAACCGGTACGCGTTGTGCCACGCCATCCAGCTTCCCATCCAGATCAGGAATCACCAGGCCAATCGCTTTTGCGGCGCCCGTGCTGGTAGGTACGATATTGTAAGAAGCTGCTCTTGCCCTGCGCAAATCTCCTTTGCGGTGAGGTGCATCCAATGTGTTTTGATCATTGGTCTGCGCGTGAATGGTAGTCATTAATCCGTTAACGATTCCAAAGGTATCATTGAGTACTTTGGCCATCGGAGCCAGGCAGTTGGTTGTGCAGCTTGCACATGAAATAACATCTTCACTACCATCCAATACCTGATGGTTTACATTGAACACGATTGTTTTTACTTTTTCTTTCTTGGCGGGTGCGCTTATCACCACTTTCTTTGCGCCTGCTTTCAGGTGAGCCCTTGCTTTTTCAGGTTCTACAAATAAACCGGTACTTTCAATAACCACATCTACATTGTGTTTCCCCCAGGGAATTTGTGAAGGATCTTTTTCTGCATAAACCCTAAATTCATCCCCATTTACTGTAATTGAATTATCTGTGAATTTTATATCTGCCTGGAAAGTTCCCTGTGCACTATCATATTTGAGAAGATGTGCCAACTGACGCGGATCTGTCAAATCATTTACGGCCACAATATCAATATCCGGCATTTCAAAGATCTGTCTGTACACCAAACGGCCGATTCTGCCAAAACCGTTGATGGCAACTTTTACTTTTTCCATTTTACAATCGTTTTTGAATTTTTAAATTTGAGGTTGCAAAGTTACATTAACTCTGTTTATTTTCTCTTTCCACTTACATAGAGATTATTTTTTATGTAAAACCGGTATGGCAACCGGGCATCTTTGCCTGCACCTTCCACACCGATTCTCTCTGATATACCTATGGAATTTTTCTCAGGTCTGAAACCGTCATCACATAAATAAATCCGGTTTCCTGAAAGGGATTCCCCGCTGTATTGTTTATGAATTCCCAGAGCCTTGCCCACGTTTCCCGGGCCGCGTGTAATGGTGTGGTCGGATTTTTCTTTTGAAGTTCGTGTACACATGATGTTAATACCGGCAAGCGGTTCCACAGCCCGGATGAGAATAGCATCCGGTACACCTTTTTTGTTGGTTACCACATTCATCATCTGATGCAGGCCGTAGCAAATGTATATGTAGGCTGTGCCTGCGGCTGCATACATGTGTTCGTTGCGTTCCGTACGCCTGCCGCCAAAGCTGTGTGAAGCATTGTCAATGAAAGCGATGTAGGCTTCATCTTCTACAATTCTGCCTGAGGTAGTTTGCCCGTTGATGTGAGTTACAATTATTTTTCCCAATAATTCTTTTGCAATGGCCAACACATCAGCTCTGTCATAAAAAGATTGGGGAAGCTTTTGAAGCACCCCGGTAATATTAGTCATGTGCAATGAATATGACAAAATTGGTTATTAAACAAATTCGTTTTAATAGACTGCAATAACTGAGAGTGGATTTTTTTTCAAAATAATTACCGTGACGGAATTCTGCAATTGTACTTTTGCGGTTTCAGGTTATTGATTTTGGAGGAGGATCCACCTTGTATTCAGCCCGGGATATAAGGAAGGATTTTTGTTTGAATCCACTTCATTGGAATGCTATGGTTGAAAAGAAGAGGAAGAATGTAATCAGAGTTTACTTCGAACAACAAATTGCACTTACACATCGCAATTACCGACTTTATGTGGTTGGGCAAAGTATGTCTCAGATCGGCACCCTCATCCAACGCGTGGCCATGATCTGGCTGGCTTACCAGATGACAAATTCTCCTTTCATTCTGGGTTTGGTAGGTTTCAGCGAACAGATTCCGATTTTTATGATTGCCCCGTTTGCCGGGGTCTTTGCTGATCGTTGGGATAAACGCAAAGCGTTGATTCGGATTGAAACCCTCGCTTCTTTGCAGGCGCTGTTTTTGGCAATTCTGATGTTTACCGGGGTTATCCGAATCTGGCATATTATCCTGTTAAGTCTTTCTCTTGGAGTCATTAATGCATTTGAGGTACCTGTCAGGCAATCGTTCGTGGTGGATATGGTGGATGGAGATAAAGATGCTCTTGGAAATGCAATAGCGTTCAATTCTACCGTATTTAATTTGTCCCGGCTCATCGGTCCATCCATTGCGGGCATTTTGATAACGGCTGTGGGCGAAGGCTGGTGTTTTATGGCCAATGCATTCAGTTATGCAATTGTAGTTACCTCAATCATCATGATGCGCATAACAGTGAAATCGGGAAGATGTGAAATTTCCGGACAAGTGATAAGGAAATTGAAAGAAGGAGTCAGGTATGTGGGCAAACTTCACGTCATGAAAACCCTGCTGATCCTGCTTGCCATCATCAGTTTTTCCAATGCTTCTTTCCGGACTTTGGCTCCTGTTTTTGCAAAGGATATTTTGCATGGCAATGCCAATACGTTTGGATTTTTGATGAGTGCCGCCGGAGTGGGCGCCATCATTGGCGCCATTTTTCTGACGAGCCATCACTCTGTAGGATTATTAAAAAAACTGATTCATTACACCGGAATTTTATTGGGTGTCAGCCTGCTTTGTTTTGGCGGCAGCAAATGGTTGTGGCTTTCCCTGATTTTTATGGCATCGGGAGGATTGGCTCAGATGATGCATACCGCCTGTACAAATACATTATTGCAATTATTTACCGATGACGATAAACGGGGAAGGGTGATGAGTTTTTATGCGATGAGCTTGCAGGGAACGACACCATTCGGAAGCCTTGTTTCGGGAACCATTGCTGACACAATTGGCGCCCCGTTCACGATGGCAATTATGGGTGTATTCAGTATTGCAGGAACTTTGTTTTTGAGAGCCAAAATTGATAAAGAGGAAAAGACAGTTCCAGTCGTTATTGAAAAGATTACCTATGAATAACAGTGTTGGTTAAACGAAACTTTAATTTAAAAGAAATTCAATCATTTTTCGTTTCATTTTTAAATCAGACTATTCCCTTCACAAATAAAGATTCGGACTTATCCTGCCTTTTCAAGATCTGTGATCTTTCCCATTTTGAGTCCGAGAATTCTGTGAGAGTTTTCCCTGATTTTGAGAAGTAATTCTCCGTGATCTTGTAAAGAGGTTCCATACGATGGGATCATCTCTTTTAGCTTCTTCAAAACAGATTCTTTTTGAAGTAATTCAGGAAAAGAACTTTTCAAAACATCAAGAATGATATAGACCGAGGTGGAAGCGCCGGGTGATGCGCCCAGAAGGGCCGCTACCGATCCATCAGCCGAATGAACAACTTCTGTTCCGAATTCCAAAGTCCCGCCTTTTGTTTTCTCGTCTTTGATAATCTGTACTCTTTGACCTGCGATACTCAATTTCCAGTCTTTCATTTTTGCATCAGGATAAAACTTCCGCAGTTCTTCCAGTCTTTTTTGAGGCCTGAGTAGTACCTGGCTTACCAGATATTTGATCAGAGAAAAATTGTGGATACCTACCTGCATCATCGGGATTAAATTTCCCAAACCCAGAGAGCGGAAGAAATCCCAGTACGATCCGTGTTTTAAAAATTTAGTTGAAAATCCTGCAAACGGCCCGAACAACAATTCTTTTTCACCTTTGATTTTTCTTCTGTCAAGATGCGGCACTGACATCGGGGGTGCGCCCAGTGCGGCTTTGCCATAAACCTTGGCATTGTGTTGCGACACCACTTCCTGGTTGGCACAAATCAGCCACAGGCCACTGACCGGAAATCCTCCGTAGCCTTTCGATTCCGGGATTTTTGTTTTCTGCAAAAGATTGAGAGCCCTGCCGCCGGCCCCAATAAACACAAAATCTGCCCGGAATTCTTTTTTCTGTTTAGCAGAGAAATCCCTGCATTTTACAATCCATTTCTTACCTGAATCCGACTTCCGGATGTCTTTGGCTTCACAATTGGTGATGAGAACCACACCCTTTTGCGATGCCAGATATTTGAGAAGATAATTCGTGAGGTACCCATAATTGACATCCGCTCCTTCGATCATTCTGCTCGCCGCCACCTTATCACTTTGTGGGCGGTCTTTCATCATCAGGGGTACCCATTTTTTTAAAACTTCACGATCTTTTGAAAATGCCATGGTATTAAACTGAGGGAATTTTTTCATAGCCTCAACTCGTTTTTCCAGAAAGGCAATATCTTTTTCTCCAAACACAAAACTTATATGAGGTGTGGATGTTATAAAATCACCGGCAATTTTATTTTTGGCTACCAGCCAGGCCCAAAACTGTTTTGAAATTTCAAACTCTTCATTCACTTTAAGAGCTTTGGCAGTATCAATGCTTCCGTCGGGGCGTTCAGGCGTATAATTCATTTCACACATGCCGCCGTGTCCGGTTCCCGCGTTGTTCCATGAAGCTGAACTTTCTCTCGCCGGTTCCTTTAATCTTTCAATGATTGTAATTTTTGAATCAGGATCTGTTTCTTTTAAGAGTACACCCAATGTAGCGCTCATGATTCCCGCACCCACAAGCACATATTCCTTTACAATATTTTCGTTTCCCACAATCGAATATTATTTAAATTAATCTTTTAGTCTGAATCCATCAGATATGAAATCATCATCAGGTTTCGGATTCTCTAATGTATTTGCTTCTTTGAGGAACAAAGGTTATTAGAGGTTACAAAAAAAATGACGCAGTCCGGTATTCGACAGAAAGTTTTTACCAAAATGGATAATTGTAAGTTTATAAGAAATAAAGTATTCTATGGCGATTTGATTTTCACTATTATTTTTTTGTAAGGATAAAAAAACCGGCAGTTCCATTTCTGAAACCGCCGGTGAAGTAAATAATTTTATTCTTACTTACTAAGATGACAGGTTATTATTATTTGTCTGGTCTTCTGAATTGTTATTTTGTTTTATAGGTTTATTGGCTTTTGGATGATAGAACTCGTACTGGGCATTTGCAATGTCACTTTCTCTCTGTGATTTGAGTGAAAGTATTTCTTGTTTTTTCTGAGCCTTGTCCAAAGCTTTATCCTTGCGTACTGCTTTAATTTTGAATTTGTACTGTGATTTGATAGTGTTGATCTGATTATTCAGTGCCACTGCTCTTGGTGACCTGTATGCGTAGGGCGCATAGAAGGGATAGTTAAAATACCCGAAGGGATATCCATAATACCCGTAAGGGAAACCCAATCCCCAGCCCCATCCACCGTATAAAGAAACTGAAGGAACTACATAAACCCTTGAATGCATCCTCGGCATCCTCGTTCTCGGAGCCGTTGTTCTTTTCTGTGCTGAAGCACCGACTGACAGGGTCAATGCCAACAACGATAATAATAGAGTTTTCATAGTCTGATTTATTTTTTAATGTTCTGAAACAATAGATGCAAAAAGCATGAAAATGTCATTAATTCTGACCTAAATCTTTCGTTTTATAACAAATTATTTATTAGGGATAGTTAAAGGAAAATCTGGCTGCATCAGGTCTGGGGATTCAATTGCCTGTCAGATGACATTCGGTAATGTATTAATATTTCTTTTGTATTAAAAAGATGGCTGTTTTTTTGTGAAACCGTGTTTCTTCCTTTTTCCATTTTGAGATGGGCAAAGTCTTTATCCACTCTTCTTTTCCGGTTATTTCACATCCGATGCAAAGCAGGGTTTTGGGATTGCATGTTTCAAGGATGTCGGCCAGCAGGGATTCATTCCGGTAGGGTGTTTCAATAAAAATCTGAGTGCAATTCCTTTTTCCTGAATCTTCTTCGAGCTGTTTTAACTTCCTGATCCTGTCATCTTTTTTGACCGGCAAATAACCATTGAATGTAAAATGCTGCCCGTTCATTCCACTTGCCATCAGAGCCAATAAAATGGATGATGGTCCAACCAATGGCCTGACTTTTTCTCCCCATTCCTGAGCTACATTCACCAAAATTTGCCCCGGATCAGCAACGCCGGGACAACCAGCTTCACTCAAAATTCCAATGACGGATTTTTTTTTCAAATGATTTTTGAAAGAATCAATGACTTCTTTTTCGTTTTCTCCAATCTCATACCATTCATAATTATCGATAACAATTGAAGTGTCCATCTTTTTTAAAAATCTTCTCGCTGTCCGCAGATTTTCAGCAAAAAATACATTACACTTTCTCACGCATTCCATGACATAAGGAGGTATCGTTTCCTTTGCATCTTCCGAAAGTAATGTGGGGATGAGATATACCATGAGAAAAACGTTCACTAATCAAATAATCCTTTTGAACCGCCCTGTCTGTCAGGCCATTTACCCAAATGCTTGTAAGCTTTATCAGTGGCTTCGCGGCCTCGGGGTGTACGCATAATAAAACCTTCCTGAATTAAAAACGGTTCATATACTTCTTCAATTGTTCCTGTTTCTTCACCCACGGCCGTAGCAATGGTGGTAATTCCGACAGGTCCGCCTTTAAATTTTTCAATGATGGCGCTGAGAATCCTGTTGTCCATTTCGTCGAGTCCGTATTCATCCACATTCAATGCATTTAAAGCATGTTTGGTAATTCCTATGTCGATGATTCCGTTGCTCAGCACCTGGGCAAAGTCGCGAACGCGTCGCAATAATCCGTTGGCGATACGTGGTGTACCTCTGCTTCGTCCGGCAATTTCGCGGGCCGCATCGCTTGTGATTTTGGTGCTTAAAATATGGCAGCTTCGATGAATGATTTTTTCAAGTGTTTCCGCATTGTAATATTGCAGCCTGCTGCGGATGCCGAATCTGCTCAGTAATGGTGCGGTTAATAACCCACTTCTTGTAGTTGCTCCAATAAGCGTAAATGGATTCAGATTAATTTGTACACTTCGTGCATTCGGGCCGGTATCAATCATGATATCGATCCGGTAATCTTCCATCGCTGCATACAAATATTCTTCAACCACATTGCTGAGCCGGTGAATTTCATCAATAAACAATACATCGTGTGGCTCAAGATTGGTCAGCAATCCGGCAAGGTCGCCGGGTTTTTCAATGACGGGCCCGCTGGTTTCTTTAATATTTACACCCAATTCATTGGCGACAATCCGGCTGAGAGTGGTTTTGCCCAATCCGGGAGGGCCGTGAAAAAGGATGTGATCCAATGCTTCGCCGCGTTGTTTGGCTGCTTTAATAAATACTTTGAGATTATCGATAATCTGCTGCTGTCCTGAAAATTCTTTCAGTACGGTTGGCCGGATGTTGTTTTCAAACTCTTTATCTGCTGCTGTTAAGCCCTCTTTATCGCTGTTCAGGTTCTGATTCATTGATGCTAAAATTAATAGCCTTTTTTCATTCAAAAAATTAATTGATCAGAAAGATGTGTAAATATGCGGGTTTGGAATGAGAATTCACCCCATAAAAAATTGTATTTTTAGCAGTCATAAAATTTGTAAAATGTAAAAGACCTTTCAAATAAGGCAAAAGCCATTGATCAAAACCTTCAAATGCAATGGCAAAAGGTGTTTTAATTTCGTATCAATGAAAAACAAAACCTATCGATATTGGGCCTGCCAGATTTTGGGTTGGGGAGGGTGGATTCTGCTCAATATATTTTTTGTATATCTCTTTGCCCGCGATTATTATTTTAACGGGAAAACAGGACAACTTTTTATAACTGTCCTGTTTATTCAATTTACCTGGTATATATTATCAACACATTTGCTGCGTGCTGTATTGAAGAAGACTTCGTGGATAGAAGCTTCTACCAATAAGATCATTGCAGTATTTATTTTAAGTGTGGCCGCTACAGGACTTGTGAGTTATTATGGCGCCCGTTATACAGCGGTACTGACGAATAATTCTCTGGCAAATTATGAGAGGGATAAGGCATTGGTAAATGCAAAGAATATGGAAAAGGAGGCAGAGTTGCCGGCTGATTATTATTCCAAACCAGACCTGAAGAACACGGATTCTGTCAGTTACCAGAAGGTAGCAAAAATTGAGAGCAATACCGGATGGCACCGGGATGAGAATGGGGTATGGAAGTTTGAAAATCCAAGAAAGGGAAGGTTTTGGTGGGACCTCCTTTTTAATTTCATCCTCATTGCTTTGTGGCTGCTTCTTTACATGGCGTGGCACTTTGTGTTGAGAAACAGAAAGGCAGAAGTGGACCGGCTGCAACTTGAAAAGACAGTTAAGGAGCTCGAGATAAAGACGATAAAATCCCATATTAATCCACATTTTATTTTTAATTCGTTAAACAGTATCCGTGCGCTTGTCGAGGAAAACCCAAATCGCGCGAGAACAGCAATTACTGAATTGTCAAATATTTTGAGGAGCAGCCTCCAGGTGGAGAAAATGGAGACTGTGCCATTGGAACGCGAATTGAACATCGTTCGTGATTACCTTGCTCTGGAGCAGATACGTTTTGAAGAAAGGCTTATTGTAAATTTTGATATTCAGGAAGAGACATTAAATAAGTCGGTGCCTCCGATGATGTTGCAGACACTTGTCGAAAATGCCATCAAGCATGGGATCAGCAAGCGTGTCAGCGGAGGAGTGATTAATGTCATTTCCAGGTTGCAGAATAATAAATTAGAACTCGTCGTTGAAAATTCGGGTTCCATTCAGCGTGGTGCGGAAGGGTTTGGGATCAACAGCACAAAAAACCGGCTCCAGTTTCTGCACAATGGAAATTCTGTTTTTACAATTGGAAATACAAGCGATCAGATGGTTCAGGCCAAAGTGATAATGCCGGCCGGCTGATTATCTTCACAAAATAAAAATGAGAAAATATGTTGAAAATAGTTTTAATCGATGATGAAAGACTGGCGCGAAGTGAATTGAAAAGATTATTGAAAGAGTTTCCGGAAGTGGAAGTGATTGGTGAAGCTGCCAATGCAGAAGAAGGAATTGAAAAAATTGAAACTCTCAACCCGGATCTTATTTTCCTTGATATTCAGATGCCCGGTAAGAGCGGTTTCGATATGCTGACAGAACTTGAGAGGGCTCCACAGGTAATTTTTGTAACTGCATTTGATGAATATGCCCTGAAAGCTTTTGAAGCCAGTGCACTTGATTATCTGATGAAACCAGTAGAGCCAAAGCGCCTTGCCGAAGCATTGCAAAAAGTGAGAAAGGAAGCTGAGCCGGGCCTGGTGATTCACCGTACTGTGTTGGGCGAAAATGATCAGGTATTTGTAAAAGATGGTGAAAGGTGCTGGTTTGTAAAACTGGGGGATGTAAGAGTTTTTGAAAGTGTAGGCAATTATGCCAAAGTATTTTTTGGAAACAATAAACCATTGATTTTAAAATCGCTGAATGCGTTGGAAGAAAGGCTTGATGATAAAATATTTTTCAGGGCCAATCGCAAACACATTATCAATCTGCGGATGATAGAAAAAATAGAACCTTATTTTAATGGAGGTTTAATTGTTGATTTGCAAGGAGGGGAAAAAATAGAAGTGAGCCGCAGGCAGTCTGTGAAATTCAAAGAAATGATGAGTTTTTAAGTGCCTGCTTTCACCGGCACTGAATGAATGGCCGAGGCCATTTCACGAATCAATGAAGGATCTTTTTCAATCGCGTTTCCCACAATAATCATATCAGCGCCTGCCTTGCAATTCAGATAAGCTTTTTCCGGTTCTAAAATGCCGCCACCTACGATGATGGGGATTCCCACCTTTTCGCTTACGCTATGGATCATTATTTCAGAGATAGCTCTTTTGGCGCCGCTTCCTGCATCCATGTAAATTAATTTCATACCGAGCATTTCGCCGGCCATGGCTGTGCACATGGCAATATCTTCTTTATCGGCCGGTAATGGCGTGGCATTGCTGATGTAAGAAACCGTGGTGGGTGCTCCTCCATCGATAACCATATAACCTGTACTGATAATTTCCAATCCGGATTTTCTTACAGCCGGAGCGCTGACTACGTGTTGGCCAATTAAAAATTCGGGATTGCGGCCGCTGATCAGCGACAAATACAAAAGTGCATCAGCATGTCTGGAAATCTGGTTGCTGTTTCCGGGGAAAAGTAACACGGGAATATTGCTGTTCCTCTTGATCGCTTTAATCCCGCCGTCCAGATAATCTGAAACAACCAGGCTGCCACCAACAAGGAAAAAATCAACCTGCGCGCTATCCGCTAATCCGCAAAGTTTTTCGAGAGATGTATCATTTACTTTATCCGGATCAATGAGCACACCGAATGATTTTTTACCGCTGATTTTTCTCTCGCAGAGTGTCTTATATATTTGCTTGTCGGCCATCTTTCATTTTCAGGGTTTGACAAAAATCCTGATTTTTCGTCAAAGGAAAGGTTTGGAAGACAAATTACAAAATTAATTACAGGTACTCTATGGTTTGGCATTATTTTTAAACAATAAATTTATAATCATGTTGAATCTGATTGATGAAATAATATTCAAAACTGCCCGTTCCGGTGGAAGCGGCGGCCAAAATGTGAATAAGGTAGAAACCATGGTGGAAGGTATTTTCCATATCGCCGGTTCAAAAAAACTTTCTGATTCTCAAAAGGCAATTTTATTTGAAAAATTGGCAAATAAAATTGACAAAGAAGGATATCTGCATGTCCGCAGCCAGAGATCGAGAGGTCAATTGGAAAATAAAAATGATGTCATTGTGAAAATTCATGTGCTGGTTTCTAATGCACTTGTCCGGCGAAAAAAAAGAAAACCTACAAAACCCACGATGGCTTCCAAACTCAAGAGATTGAAAACTAAGAAAAACAAGGGTCTTTTGAAACAGGGCAGAATGAAAATCAAAAAAGATTTTACTGATTAATTACTCTCCCGGAACGATTATATTTTTAAGAAAACCTGCTACATCCCGCTGATGATATAGAATCCCGCAACCGGAATTGTAAGCCAATTACCCTTTTGACAGGAATATAAAAAATTAGGTACACGGAATTTTATCTTTTCACTTTGAAAAGTTGAAAAAGGCGATTGCCGTTTCAGAAAAAATTAAAAAAATATCTGGAAAAACTTTTAACCATAAAAAAGTTTCCATAGTTTTGCACCCGCTATGGAAATTAAAGACAGAATCAGGGAAAAAGCCGAAGAGTTATTCAGGATTTATGGTATCAGGTCGGTGACAATGGATGAAATTGCCAATCATCTTGGCGTTTCCAAGAAAACCATTTATCAATCATTTTCGGATAAAAGCGGGCTGGTGGATGAAGTTACCAGACAGACACTGGAAAAGAGTAAAAAGAATTGCGAATACTGTAAAAAGGAGGCGAAAGATGCGGTTCATGAAATCGTGCTCACCATCGGTACCCTGAAAGAAATCATGGATCAGATGAACCCATCTGTTCTTTTTGATTTGGAACGCGGATACCCCGGGTCATATAAAAGGTTTTTGGATTTTATGTATGATTATCTCTATGATGTTATTGTGGAAAATCTGCAATGGGGCAAAAAGGAAGGATTGTTCAGGGAAGATATCAATGAATCTGTTTATGCCAAAGTCAGGCTGGGAACCATTACAATACCTTTTAATGAAAAGATGTTCCCAAAATCAAAATATGTTTTGTTTGAAGTGCAGCAGGAAATTCACAGGATGTTTTTGTATTCCATTGTTTCTGCCAAAGGACAAAAACTGATAGAAAAATATTTTAAAGAAGAACCGGCAAAAACAACAAATCCGAAATGATGAAAACGGCTGTAAGTTTAATCATGGTCACGCTCACATTGAGTTGGTTCAGGGGGCTGGCTCAATCACAAGATTCTGTAACGATACATTATTTTACCGCGAAACAGGCAGTAGAGTATGCATTGAATAATTCTGAAACTGTAAAAAATGCATTGCTTGATATCCGCCAGCAGGCGATGACTAATAAGGAAGTTACCGCCGCTGCATTGCCGAGTGTAAATGCAACCAGCAGCCTGAACATAAATCCTAAAGTCCCCACCTTCACATTCCCGAATTTTATTGCACAAAGTACTTATGCTGTTCTGATAGCCAATGGAGTGAAGGATGGAAGCGGCAATCCGATCAAATCGCCCGGAGATTTCGGAGTGATAAATGCCGGTCTGAGTTCGAAATATATGTTCAGCAACGGAATTGATCTGAACCAGATTCTTTTTGACGGACAGGTTTTTGTTGGATTGATGGCGAGAAACGCTGCCATGCGCAATGCTGAATTATCTGCAGATGTCACCAAAGAACAAATCAAAACCAACGTATATAAATTGTATTATCAGTTGGTCGTTGGCAACCGGCAGATTACTTCTATTGAAGCCAACATCGTCAATTACGAGCAACTGCTTCATGATACAAAAATTATTTTTCAGAATGGTTTTGCAGAAAAGCTGGATGTGGACAAAGTACAGGTGCAATTGAGCAATCTGCAGACAATGAAATTGAAAGCCCGGAACCAGATTGACGCGGGGATGGAAGGTTTAAAATTTCTGATGGGCATGCCGATGAATGATTCGCTCGTACTCACCGAAACGCTGAATGATGATGATATTAAACAGGGAGTGCTCAGCGAAGAATATCACTTTGAAGATCGAAAGGAGTATCAGCAAATGCAAACCGTGATCGAACTGCAAAAATTAAATGTCAAAAGATATCAGTTGAGCCGTCTCCCGTCGTTAGTACTTTCTGCCAATTACAGCAAAAGCGCCCAGGGAGAGCATTTCGATTTATTCAAGGGTCCTTATTTTACGTCTTCATTCATTGCGCTGCGAATGTCGGTTCCTATCTTTTCGGGATTCTCCAAAAATGCACAGGTTGAGAGCGCCCGGATTTCTCTTCGTCAATCCGAAAACCGGTTACATCAATTGCGATCTTCCATAACCAATGATATCAGTCAATCGAGGTTGAACATGAAAACAGCATTGTACAATATGGATACACAGGAAAAGAATGTGAACCTTGCAGAACAGGTTTATAATTCAACCAAATTAAAATACGAACAGGGTGTGGGAAGCAATCAGGAAATATCAACAGCACAATCTGATCTGGTGACAGCGCAGAATAATTATTACAGTTCGATTTACGATGCCATCATTGCACGCATTGATTTTTTGAGAGCGGCGGGTAAACTATAAAACCAATTGATACAATTCAGAATTATGAAAAATATTAACAAAGCAATCATCTTCAGTTTCGTTTGTGCATTCCTGTTATCCTGCGGAAACAGCTCCAAAAAAGATGAACTGAGCAGCATGAAATCGAAGCTGGAAAAGCTGAGGTCGGAGAGGACATCCATCGATAACCAGATTACAAGCCTGGAAGAAAAGTTATCTGAAATTGATACGGGTTTTTCAACCCAGAAACCCAAGTTGGTGACTTTCGCGGCTGTTCAGAGAGTTGATTTCAAACATTACGTCACGCTGCAGGGAAATATAGATCAGAAAAATGTCAGTTACATTACTCCTTCCGGACAACCGGGCCAGATAAAAGCTATTTATATTAAGCAGGGAGAAAAAATAAAAAAGGGACAGCTCGTTTTGCGACTTGATAATTCAGTTGCCATTCAAAATGTCAATGCTATTAAACAACAATTGAATACGGTTAAAGCACAATTGGATCTGGCGAAATCGGTTTATGCAAGGCAAAAGAATTTATGGTCAAATAATATTGGAACCGAAGTGCAATTGTTGCAGGCCAGGACAAACGTGGAATCTTTGGAAGGGCAGATGAAAACCATTGAAGCTAATGTCAACGCTGCACAGGTAATGGCTAATCAAAGTGCAGTATATAGTGATGTGAGCGGAACGGTAGATGAAATTACGGCCCATGTCGGAGAAACATTCAATGGCAATCCTTTGACCGGTGGGTTTATCAGGATAGTCAACACAGGAGATACAAGAGTCTCTGTGATTGTTCCGGAAAATTATACCGACAAAATTGCAAAGGGCAACAAAGTAATTGTCAACCTCACTGACATGAACAAATCTTTTGAAGGTGTCATCAGTTTTATCAGTGAAACCATTGGAGCGACAACCCGTGGATTTACTGCCGAAATAAAGGTTCCTTCCCATATTGCTGTAAGCCCTAATCAGACTGCAGTAGTCAAGATTCTGGATTACAGTGCACCCAATGCAATTTCAGTTCCGCTGAATACTGTTCAGAATGATGAAAACGGGAAATATGTTTTGGTGGCCGTGAAAAGTAACGGAAAATGGATTGCAAAAAAGAAACCTGTGACGATAGGACAATTTAATGATGACAGTGTGGAGGTGAAGCAAGGGCTTGAGCCGGGAGATATGATTATTACATCCGGATTTCAGGAGGTTTTTGACGGCCAAACACTGACCACCCAGGTTCAATAAATTAATTGCAAACGATTTGCCGGGAATATCCGGCAAAATAGAAATTGTTTATGAAGATTTTAGAAAATTCAGGAGAAAAGTACAAAGAGTTCAAACCTACCAGTTGGGCTGTGCGCAACAGGACATCAGTTTATTTGTTGATCATTTTTGTTTCTCTTGTAGGAATATTCCAGTTTGTAACCCTTCCCAAAGAACAGTTTCCCGATGTTGTTATTCCGACGGTTTATGTTCAGACAGTTTATGTGGGAAATTCTCCGAAGGACATAGAAAACCTGGTAACCATTCCTATAGAAAAACAATTGAAAGGAATTACGGGAGCTAAAATTGACAAAATAAAAAGTACTTCCCTGCAGGATTTTTCGGCGATCATTGTTGAGTTTAAAACAAACGTGAAGACAGATGTCGCCGTACAGAAAGTGAGAGACGCTGTTGACAAAGCCAAAACCGATTTGCCTACCGATTTGACTCAGGAACCAAATGTGCAGGAGGTCAGCGTGAGTGAAATTCCTGTGATGTATGTGAATCTGAGTGGTAATTACGACATGATGTCGCTGAAAAAATTTGCCGATGATGCGCAAGACAAGCTGGAACAATTGCCTGAAATCACGCGGGTGGATATAGTAGGTGCACCCGAAAGAGAATTTCAGATCAATGTGGACAATTTCAAAATGCAGAGTGCGGGAATTACCTACAATGACATAGCCAACGCAGTGCAGAGAGAAAATGTTGACATCAGCGGCGGATTGCTCGATGTCGGGAATATGAAACGTACAATTCAAATCAAAGGTCAGTTTAAGACAAAGTATGATTTGGAGAAAATGATTGTACGCAATATTAATGGCGCTCCGATCTATCTGAAAGAAATAGCCAATATTAAAGATACGGTGAAGAACAGTGAGAGTTATGCCAGGCTGGACGGGAAAAATGTGGTTACGCTGAATATCATCAAAAGGGCAGGGGAGAACCTCATCCAGACTTCAGATGATGTAAAGAAAGAAGTGGAGGAAATGAGAGGTACCACTTTCCCAAGCAATCTGCATGTGGAGATTACCGGAGACCAAAGCCGGTCCACGCGTACAAGTTTTAATGACCTTGTCAACAGCATTGTCATCGGATTTACACTGGTGCTTGTCATTCTGATGTTTTTTATGGGCGTTACCAATGCATTCTTTGTTGCATTGTCTGTGCCGTTGAGCATGTTCGTTGCGTTTCTTTTTATGCCTGCGGCAAACCTGATTGTGGGTACCGATGTGACATTGAATTTTATTGTGTTGTTTGCCCTGTTGTTTGGACTGGGGATTATAGTTGATGATGCCATTGTGGTGATAGAGAATACCCACCGTATTTTCAAAGAAAATAAAGGGAAACTTTCTTCTATTGAATCGGCTAAGATGGCCGCAGGAGAAATTTCTGTGCCGGTTATTTCCGGAACATTGACCACCCTTGCTCCGTTTTTCCCACTACTTTTTTGGCCGGGATTGATAGGTAAGTTTATGATCTACCTGCCGACCATGTTGATTTTTACACTAACAGCTTCGTTGATTGTTGCCTTTATCATGAACCCGGTTTTTGCAGTGGATTTCATGGTGCATAAAGAGGAAGAACACAAAGCTAAAAAGAAGTCTGAGGTTTTCAGGAGCAAACCATTCCTGATTCTCCTGGGCGCCGGAATATTTTTTGATCTGATCCACCTTCCGTTCTTTGGAAACCTGCTGATCTTTTTCTCAATACTGGTTGTTTTAAATGTTTATGTATTTGACAATCTGATTCACAGATTTCAGAACCGGATGTTGCCAGCCATTATGAGCAGTTATGAAAAGTTGTTGAGATGGGCAGTTTCGAAATGGAGGCCGGTTTGGTTATTGATTGGCACTTTCGGATTGCTGGTGGTGACCGTTGTGTTTTTCTGGGTGAGAAAAGTACCGGTTGTCTTTTTCCCCGAAGGTCAGCCCAACATCATTTATGTATATCTGAAATTGCCGGTGGGTACAAGTGTGGATTATACAGATTCAGTGACAAACGTAGTTGAAAATAGAATTACCCATGTTTTGAATGAACCGTCCGGCAAGCCCAATCCGGTTGTTGAAAGTATCATTTCAAATGTGGCTGTCGGTGCCAGCGATCCCAAAAGCGGAGACCGGAGCACGCAGGCAAATCTCGGAAGAGTGCAGGTTAATTTTGTGGAATATGAAAAACGCAATGGTGTAAATACAACGTTCTATCTTGATTCCATCAGGAATGTGGTAAAAGGGATACCCGGCGTACAGGTTTCGGTGGAAGAAGAAAAAATGGGCCCGCCCACAGATCCCCCGGTGAATATCGAAGTGTCAAGTGATGATTTTAATACGCTGACTACAACGGCAGTAAATCTGAAAAGATATCTGGATAGTGTGCATGTGCCCGGTGTGGAAGATTTGAAGATGGATGTTGATTTGACAAATCCGGAAATTACTTTGAGCATAAACCGACAGCAGGCGCAAATACAGGGGGTATCAACTGCACAGATCGGTCAGCAAATCCGTACAGCATTGTTCGGACAGGAAATTTCCAAGATCAAAGACAATGAAGACGAATACAAAATCTGGATCCGCAATAATGAAGTGCAACGACAAAATCTGACCAATCTTCTCAATATGAATATTGTGTTCAGAGACCTGGCTTCCGGCGGTCAAATAAAAAGTATTCCGATAAGTACACTTGTCAACGTGGATTTCACAAGTACCTACGGGAGCATCAAAAGGTTGAATGTAAAACGTGTCATCACACTTTTCAGCAATGTGTTATCAGGTTATACAGCCAATGAGGTGAATCAAAAACTTTCTTCAGCGATAAAGGACTTTAAAAAATTGCCGAATGTGACCATCAGGCAAACAGGTGAAAGTGAGCAACAGGTGGAAGCGGCCACCTTCCTGAGTAAAGCTTTGCTGGTCGCACTGATGCTGATTTTGTTCATTCTTGTTTTACAATTCAATTCTGTAAGTAAGTCAGTTATAATTCTTACGGAAATATTATTCAGTGTGATTGGAGTATTGCTTGGATTTGCCATCACGGGAATGCAGGTATCAGTAGTTATGACGGGAATTGGAATTGTAGGGCTGGCGGGAATTGTAGTGAAAAATGCAATTTTGGTAATAGACTTTGCGGATATTTTGAAAGCGCGGGGTCTGAAAACTAAAGAAGCCGTTATTCAGGCGGGTAAAATCAGAATTATTCCTGTGCTGCTGACAGCATTGGCAGCTATCTTCGCTTTGATACCGTTGGGAATAGGGTTCAACATTAATTTTATCACATTATTCAGCGATTTGAACCCACACATTTTCTTTGGTGGCGACAGCACTACCTTCTGGAAACCGCTGGCATGGACAATCATTTTCGGATTGGCATTTGCATTCTTCATGACCCTGATTATGGTGCCCGGCATGTATTTGATTGCAGAACGATTGAGAAGGCCAATGCGCCGCATGTTTGGCGGAAAATGGATCAGCCTGATGTCCATACCACCGGTTACGATTTTATTTATTCCATTGATTTTAGTTACGATGGTTATTCACAATATGAAAGTGAAAAAGAGAAAGCAGAGATTAGG
This sequence comes from Chitinophagaceae bacterium, assembly GCA_017307735.1. GTDB lineage: Bacteria > Bacteroidota > Bacteroidia > Chitinophagales > Chitinophagaceae > Ginsengibacter. The sequence continues at coordinate 161,714 of JAFKGR010000006.1, read as the reverse complement.
CAAAGATATCAGCGAAAAGTGGACCGGTAGCTGGTTTTAAAAGAAACTGTACCGTGAATGTTTGGTTTTTCAAATGCGAGAGGCTGTTTCCGAAAGGAACAGCCTTTTCTGCATAAATGTATTCCTAATAAATTCCCATTGGGATAAAACTAAAATGAGCATTTTCTTATGAAGACACACTTTCCAGATTCCTTCCGGTGGTCTTTGGCCCAAACTGTGCAACAATTCCTGCGAGAAAACCCGTAAATCCGATAAATGCAAATCCCGTGAAGAAAGATGTATGTGCAATGATGACGGGGAGAAGAATTGCACCCAATGCGCCACCGGCATGTCCCAATCCATCTGAAAGTGCAAATCCTGTAGATCGTGCCTGGGTGGGAAATGCTTCGGCTGTATAGGTGTAGGCCACCTGCAAATATGAACCGAGCGCAAGTGAAGCGAAGAATGAACCGAGGTAAATGACAAACGTATTGGCATAGCTTCCAACAAGCAACATTCCAATGAGCCAGACGAATGTTGCTATTAAAATTAATCTCTTGCGTTCCATTCTGTCAACGATTTTCAAGACCAGCAGAGTACCGATGGGATAACCAATAGCGCCCACAGCCAGATAACCGATTGAATCGCCAATGCCTGCACCATGAGCAGAAATCAAATCTGCAGCATCTCCCAAAAAACCATAGTTGCCGATGTACCATAAAAACCACATACAAATCAGCGTGATCAATCTTTTCAGATAAAGTGGTTGAAACAAAAAACGAAAAGGTACGCCTGTTCTCATCTCAACATTTTCACGGACGGGGTCACCCAAAGTGATATTTTGAGTTCTGCAAAATTCTTCCATCCCTGAAATTGTTTTTTCAGCCCGATCCTGATGTCCGTGATGAATTTCCCAACGGGGAGATTCCGGAAGCCTTACACGCAATATCAAACCGACGACAGCAATAAATCCGCCGATGGCAAACAACAGCCGCCATCCGATTACAAGATGCGGAACGAGTGCCAGTGCAACAAATGGCGTTATTGTTTGACCGAGAATCCCGATTAAAAAGGTGAGAAGGGTAATTCTTCCCCGACGCGAAGTAGGAGCCAGTTCGCTGATGTAAGTGGATACAAGATTCAGATCTGCTCCCACACCTACACCGGTTACAAATCTGAAAACGATGAGAGCCGTTATATCCGGCGCCAATGCGTCACCAAATGAACCGATAGCCGTTAATGCAAAGGTCAGGATCAGCATGCGGTAACGGCCATATCTGTCGGCAAAAGTTCCGATAATAAAAGAACCGACGATGTATCCGATAAGTCCGACAGACAGCGCCAGGAAAAGGCTTGTGGAATTGGATAAATGAAATTGTTCGTTTATCGCCGGCATGGCAAAGCCGATATTGCTGATATCGTAAAAGGTGAAAAAATAACCCAACCCGATAATGGCGAGATAACTTTTGGGCAATGCCCATACGGGGATACGGTTTAGCCGGGCCAACAAATCGATACTCCTGTTCCCTTCAACATTGTTTTCCATGCTTCCTTATTTCAAATTTTTGAACTTCTGTCGAAGTTTCATAAATCACTATCAATAATAATTCCAGATGTAAATCAGGACAGATGAAATTTCTTCCATGGCTTTTTGGTTCCATGAGAATGAGAGTATGTTTATAACGCAACGTCCTCAGCAAGCTGAGAGACACCGGTGAGAAAAACGAAATTTGGTATTCTCTACAATGTCTCTTCACGAAGTGGAAGACGTTGTGGTTCTGCTCAAAACGAAATGCGCTCATTATCCAACATCCTCAGCAAGACAAGAGGTGTTTGGTGTGAGAAACCCGGAATCTGCAACGGCGGACAAACTCCGGAACTCGAAACCCGGAACTTGAAACCCGAAACTTCCTCTATGTTTTCAGATCAAAAAGCTGCCGTGATGCCTTCTGTGCCGGGAACCAGGATGCCCCCACTGCAATGGCCAGTGATGTAACAACAACAAGTAAAAAGTCTGTCGCTACCATTTTTACAGGAAAATAATCAATCAGAAATGAATTGCCCGTGAGTTTAATAAAATGAAATTTCAATTGTAACAACGAAATAATTAGTGCAACAACGATTCCGATCAATGCTCCACCTACTGCGAGCAACAATCCCTCACTGAGAAAAATTTTTCTGATCATGCTGTTATTGGCTCCCATGGACAGGAGCACACTGATGTCTTTTCGTTTTTCGAGAACAAGCATCGTAAGAGCGCCAATGATATTGAACGCAGCGATAATGAGTATCAGTGTAAGTACTGCGTATATGAACCATTTTTCCAAACGCATGCTGTGATAAAGGCTTGTATTCTGTTGAAATTTGGTCTGGACAGTATATCGGTTGCCTAATTTTTTCTGAAGTGCCTCTGCGAATGCAGATGTGTTTTCATCTTTGTTTAAATGAATTTCAAGAGAGGTATATTCATCCGGCGCATAATTCATTTGCTGTTTCATGAAAGCAAGATTGGTAATGACATATTTATTGTCAAAGTCCTGCTGAATTCCAAAGCTTCCTGCAAGCTGAGCATTCCCTTCACTCAATGCATCCAATGGATTTCCTCCTGAAAAGTCTGTTTTTTTCGGGAGAAAAACAGTGACAGGATAAATATCCCGGTCAGCATCCACGCCCATCGCATTCTCAATGCCCGCCCCGAGAACGAGCAAAGGATGATTGATATCTCCAACATCAAATTGCCCGTGGTACATACTTTTTGGCAACCCGGAAACTTTGTGGTAATTACTGTCAACTCCTTTCAGCATGACCACTGTTTGCTGATCGCCGGCCTGGAGCAACGCCTTTTCCTCAATATTCAGTGAAGATCCATCTACTCCTTTCATTCCATTGATTTCCTGCAATTGTTTTTGGTTGAGAGTAATGGTTTTGCCTTCCGAAGCAATCACTTTAATGTCGGAATAAAAATTAGCGTATAAAGATTTTACAAGAGATTCAAATCCGTTGAAAACATTTAAAACAAGTACCTGGCACATGGTGGAGAATGCAATAACCCCGGTAGTGACCCATGCAATGATGTTGATGGCATTTGTACTTTTCTTGGCTTTGAAATACCTCCAGGCAAATTTAAAATACACAGGTTGTTATATTAAAATCAGATGGGTTCTTTGCCCTTATCCGAATCTGTTTTTTTAATGTCATCCAATAGTTTCTCAATTTTGAAAACATAATCGAGCGTATCATCTTTGAAAAAAATCAGATTGGGGATTACACGCAACTGATGTCTCATGCGGTTGCCCAGTTCGCGGCGTATTTCACCTGTTCTGGCTTTAAATTTATCCAGCACTTCTTCTTCATCCTTCGTTTGAAAAAAACTCAGATAAATTCTCGCTTCCATCAAATCAGGGGTCATTTTCACATCCGAGATGGAAATCATACCGCCGTTTTGCATATTTAAATTCAACTTCAAAAAGATGTCGTTTAATTCTTTCGATATTTCTGCGGCTACCTGCTTTTGTCTCTTTCCTTCTTTCATCTTATCTCCCGTTGTTTCGTTGTAAAATTAGTTACTTTGCCCCTAAATTTATCACACCCGGAGCCGATGAAGAGTTTAAGAACGGTTTTCAGATATGTAAGGCGATATCCAAGGCTGATCGCATCCTATTTTACATTTAATATTCTTTCCAATCTGTTTTCCCTGTTTTCACTGGGAATGTTAAGCCCTTTTTTGTTGTTGATTTTTAAAAAGCAAAATACACTATCAACTTCTACATCCCAGGGATGGCTTGCCCGTTTGAACCCCACCAACGCATTGAAGGAATATATTTTTAACGTTGTGCAACAACCGAATGGCGATATAAAAGCGCTTGGTGTTATATGTATTCTGATTTTAATTTTTATTATCCTGAAAGATCTTTTCCTGTACATTGGAATTTATTTTTTGACTCCGATACGAAATGGGGTGCTCAATGATATGCGGCGCAACATGTACAGAAAAGTATTGATACTGCCCATCAGTTTCTTTAATGAAAAAAGGAAGGGCGACATTATGAGCCGGCTGACAAATGACATTGCAGATGTAGAAAGTTCAATTGTCAATATTCTTGAAACCTTGTTCCGGGAACCGGTCACCATTCTTCTCTTCTTTGGTTATCTTGTTATTGTAAGCCCACAACTCACTCTTTTTGTGATTTTGTTTTTTCCATTGTCGGGGCTGATTATCGGCAGGATCGGGCGTTCCTTAAAGAAACAGGGTACAGCAGCTCAGGAAAAACTCGGTCATATATTAAGTACGATTGAAGAAACAATTGGAGGAATGAGAATCATCAAAGCCTTTAATGCTGAGGAAATTCAATATGTCAAGTTTGAGTCGCAAAACAAAGAATGGTTCAGAATAAAAAATAAGGTAAACCGGCGGCGCGACCTTGCCTCTCCGTTAAGTGAGGTTTTGGGAATTGTTGTTGTAGTTTTTGTTTTATGGTATGGCGGACGCCTGGTTTTGCAGGATAAGTTTTTGAACCCCGGTGATTTTCTTACTTACATTTTTGTATTTGCAATGATCATCCAACCATTAAAATCGCTTTCCAATGCATCTTATTACATAAAAAAAGGAGCGGCCAGTGTGGAAAGGATTGAACAATTGATCAATGAGCCGGTGGAAATTAAAAATCCTGAAAATCCGGTTTATCTGAAAAATTTTGAAAGGTCAATTGAATTCCGGGATGTTTCATTTTCGTATGGTGAAGATCTGATTCTGGACCATATCAATTTGAAAATTGAAAAAGGGAAAACCGTTGCTTTTGTTGGATCCTCCGGTGCAGGGAAGAGTACGCTTGCGGATCTGGTTCCACGATTTCACGATGCGACAAAAGGGGAAATTTTAATAGATGGAATCGATATTAAAAAATATGATCTCCATTCTTTGCGCAGCCAGATGGGGATCGTGACCCAGGAACCTATTTTATTTAATGACACCATTGCCGGAAATATTGCTATGGGTAAAAATGTACCGCGGGAGGAAATCGTGAAGGCTGCGGAAGTTGCCAATGCTGCCAATTTCATTCATCAGAAAGAGGATGGGTATGATACGATAGTGGGAGAGAGGGGCGGAAAGTTGAGCGGTGGAGAAAAGCAACGGGTTACCATTGCAAGAGCTGTATTGAAAAATCCGGCCATCATGATTCTTGATGAAGCCACTTCATCACTCGATACAGAAAGCGAGAGGTTGGTTCAGGATGCACTGAATAAACTGAGAAGTAACCGGACAAGTATTGTCATTGCCCACAGGTTGAGTACCATCAGCGATGCAGATGAAATCATTGTGCTTCGTAAAGGAAAAATTGTAGAACGTGGAAATCACCATGAACTGATTGAATTAAATGGCCGGTACAAAAGGCTTGTAAGCATGCAAACCATCAAATAACCCGGTAATTTTCGTTAATATCCTGAAACAATTTGTTTTTAACATTATACGATATATGCAATCAGGCAGGAGATTTTTAATTTAGCAGGCGATGCTTCATTTTGACCATATCGAATATTTGCTGGCGTTGGTATTGGCGCCGGTTTTGATTTTGATATTTACGTACTTAATCCGATGGAAAAGAAAAACGGCCAGAAGAATCGGAGATCCTGATCTGGTTAAAGATTTAACTACAGAATATTCGTCAAAAAAATTCAATGCAAAATTTATTCTTTATGTTTCTGCATTTGTGCTTTGCGGAATCGGCCTTGCAGGATTGATTAAGCCCGATCCTTCTCAAAAGATAGTTCGCAGCGGTTCCAGCCTGATCATTGCTTTGGATGTGAGCAAAAGCATGCTTGCTACCGATGTAAAACCCAATCGTCTGGAAAGGGCAAAGCAGCTTGTCCAAAAACTGGTGGATCAGATGCCGGGAGAAAAAATAGGTCTTGTGGTTTTTGCCGGAAGGGCCTATTTGCAAATGCCATTGACCATTGATCATGAAGCTGCAAAAATGTTTATTTCTACGGCAGGTCCCGATAATGTTCCTTATCAGGGTACAGCCATTGGGAGTGCATTACGAATGAGTGAGGCTGCATTTAATCCTGATGAAAAAAGTTATAAATCTGTTTTGCTGATCAGCGATGGTGAAGATTTTGACGATGATGCCATAACCGCTGCAAAGGATCTTGCCAAAGAAGGGATTGTTGTAAACACTGTGGGAATAGGCTCTCCGGAGGGTTCCCCGATCCCTGACCCTGCTACAGGACAATACAAAATTGATGAACACGGCCAAACCGTTATCTCAAAACTTAATGAACAGGAGTTGTCTTCCATTGCAACAGCAACACAGGGTATTTACCAATTGTACAATGATCCGGATGTGATAATTAAACAAATTAAAAATCAATTGGCAGGGATAGCGAATGAAGAATCCATGAGCGATGCTTCTTATTTGTCATTTTTTCAGTATTACTGGTATTTCTTACTGGCAGCTTTTATTTTACTCGTTATGGAAATGTTGATTTCAGAAAAAAGAAAATTTGCAAAACCTGCCGCCGCTCTGACAACCATGCTATTGCTATTTTCAGGAATTCAGGTAAATGCACAATCGGTGAATTCGGATATCCGCAATGGCAATAAATATTTTCAGCAGGGGAATTTTGACAAGGCCCGGGAACAATACAATTCCGCTCTTGAGAAAGACAATAAAAATGATGTTGCCAGTTTCAATCTTGGAAATACATTTTATAGAAAAGACAAATTGGATGATGCAGGTAAATATTATGACCAGGTAATCGCGAACACAACAAATAATGATATTAAACAGAAAGCATTTTATAACAAAGGAGTCGCATTTCAAAAAGCGGACAAATTGCCCGAATGTATTCTTGCTTATAAAAATGCACTGCTATTGAATCCGAATGATGAGGAGGCAAGACAGAATCTGCAAAGGGCATTGAAACAGCAACAGCAACAACAGCAACAGAATCAAAATAATAACAAGAGTCAAAGTAATCACAGCCAGAATAAAAATAAACCTCAGCCCCAATCTCAACAACCCAGACAGAACCCTTCAAAGATCAGTCAGAAAGATGCCGAAGAAAAACTGAAGGCATTGATGGAAAACGAAAAACAATTGCAGGATAAACTGCACAAGACACAAAGTGCAGTGCCCGACAAGCCTACAAAAGACTGGTGATATTTTTTTTAGAAAATTATTCTGATTCGAAAGGTTTTACTTTAATTCCCAATCCCGGTTCAGACAGGTAATTTACTTTGCCAAAATCAAATGTGACTCCTTCTGCATTGTCGCCTTCCAATAAAAGCGGGCCGTCCATATCCACATAATCCAGCAGTGGAAGCATTTGTGCAATGGCTGCCGTGCCGATGCTGCTTTCATTCATACTTCCCATCATAACTTTCATCTGAAGGCTCCGGGCCATTTTTATCATTCTCATGGCCGGGGTAATTCCTCCGCATTTGGTCAGTTTGATATTAATTCCGTGGAAGTGTTTTCTGCATTTCATCACGTCTGTTTCCAACACGCAGCTTTCATCTGCAATCAATGGCAAAGGCGATTTATCAAATAGAACTTTCATTCCTTCCCAATCATCTTTGGCAAGAGGCTGTTCAATAAATTCGACATTTAAATCTTTAAAAGCAATAATTTTTTCCAGTGCTTCTTCTGCTTTCCAGGCGGCATTGGCATCTATTCTGAAAGGTGCGTCTGTGTGTTGCCTGAGTGCCCGGATAATTTCTACATCGTTTTCCGTTCCAAGTTTGATTTTGTATATCGGCCACGGTGTTTCTTTCAATTTTGCAATCATGTTTTCGATGGTATCAATTCCGATGGTGATATCGGTGAGTGGATTGTGATCCAAAGTCAGGTTCCACAATTGGTACAATTGTTTGCCCTGGATTTTTCCGTAGAGATCCCATCCTGCCATGTCAAGTGCACAGAGCAGAAAGTTATTGCCGGGGTAAATGTGATACAAATAATGCCAGAACCTTTCCGGTGTGTTGAAAGAAGCTTTGTCGAAGAAAATTTTTTTTGATTTCAGGTCTTCTATCATTTTTTCAACCGGAATGTTGTAGTAGGAGATGGCCGGCGCTTCACCATATCCTTTCACTCCCATAAATTCCAACTCTACCAAAAATGATTTTTGGTGTGTTTTTGATCCTTTGGAAATGGTGAATGTATGCTTGAAGGGGAGATTTGAAATCTTGTATTTTGTCTGAATCATAGGTCGTTTTATTTTGTCTGTAGCCGTCCGCTTTCTTCTATTTGTTTTCTCAGGTTGGTATTCAATACTTCATCATCGAGAAGTGTTTCGAGAGATACCGGTATCCTGTATCTCCAGTAATGATGTTTTGCAGAAGGAATATTGATCCGTTCTTTTGAAGGATCTTCTACTGTAAGATGCTTATCTATTGCCATGAGATCCTGTAACAGGAAGATGCTGAACATAGCCGGGCTGGTTAAGTGCCGGCCGATTATTTTTTTTATTATCTCCTGATCGCAATGTGAAGGTGCATTACCCTCCTGTTTCAGGATTTGGTTATAAAACTTTTGTGTTTTTGCCGGGTCTTCTTCCCACCATTCGCGCAATGTGCTCATGTCATGAGTAGATGGTGTTACAACGGATAAATAGTGTGCCTTTGCCGGATTGAAAAATTCTTCAGTTTCAACTTTGGGCATCCTTTCAACTTCCAGGCTGAGAATTCCAAGTTGTGACATGACCACAGGTACACTTTGTGGAACCATTCCCAAATCTTCGCCGCAAACAAGCATATCGGTACTTCTTTTGAGAAGCGGAAGTTTTTCCATTGCTTTCTTTTGCCAGAAATAATTTTGCCGGTTAAAGAAATAATCTATGTACATCCGTTTGATACGGGGTTGTATTTCCGGATCAAGGTTTTTGAAAGAGAAAGTGTTTTCAACCCCAAATCTAAAATGGAATTGAGACTCTCCTGATTTTACATCATCAAAAAGAATAACATTACCGATTAAACGAAAAATACCTTTTTGAAATTTCAAGAGATCGTTTGTTGCCAGATATGCTGAAGCCCTTCTTTCTGTCGACACTTCTTCTTTTAAAGAGTAAGTTCCGTTTTCGTTTTTGTTAAGTAATTTTTCAGTTGCCTCATCGACCTCTCCTTTGAAAATTTCTTTTATTATTTCCGGGGTAATGAAAGGCTTGCAAAACCTGTCGTAATCAAATGAAATTCCGTTTTGTTCAAACTCGTTTTTGTTGACCGGAATAGCGGGTTTAAACCGGCCCATTATTCCTTCGGTTTGTTCAATGGGGATGCTCCAGATTCTGAAAAACCCAAGAATGTGATCAATCCGGAATGCGTCAAAATACCTGGACAGATGATCGAATCTGTCGCGCCACCATTTGAAATTATCCTTCTTCATCACATCCCAATTGTAGATGGGGAATCCCCAGTTTTGACCTGTAAGGGCAAATCCGTCGGGAGGGGCACCGGCCTGTTCATCCATATTAAATAATTCCGGATGCTGCCACGCATCGCAACTGTATCTGTAAATCCCGATTGGAATATCTCCTTTGAGAATTATTTTATGTTTGTGTGCATAGTTTGAAATTTCCCGCAGTTGGGAATGCAAATGGTATTGAACAAAATAATAGAATTCAATTTTGTTGTGTTCCTTATTCCCCGGTGCGACTAACTTTTGAATTGATTCCTCGTTGAAAACAGCATGCTGTTTCCATAAATTGAAATCGGCTGTTTTGTATTTGTCTTTCAAATAAGAAAAAGCTGCATAGGGTACCAGCCAGTGTCGATTTTGTTTTACGAAGTCAGCATAGCCTTTGATTTTTTTCAGGTCATTTTTTAAAATGTCAAAAAGTTCATGAAGGGCAGACATTTTAAATTTCATTACCTGTTCATAATCCAATTCAGGAAGGCTGTTAAGTTGTTTTTGTTTCTTTTTAAGCGCATTAGTAATTGCCGCTCCTTTTTTACCAGCCACTTTTCCAAGGTTGATATAAAGCGGGTGCAAGGCAAAGGATGAAATGGCTGCGTAAGGGTAAGAATCCATCCAATTATTCTGAGCAGAAGTGTCGTTGATTGGAAGTAATTGAATCAGTGCAATTCCGGTTTTACCCGCCCAATCAACCAATGATTTCAAATCAGTGAATTCGCCTGTGCCGAAACTTTTATTTGTTCGCAGGCTGAACACCGGAATATTTACCCCTGCGCCTCTCCACTTGTCCGGATATAAATTGATGAATCCATCGTGGAGGATCGTTTTCCCGCCTGGTATTTCAAATTGCCGTAATGTACGGTTCACGCCATCTTCAAAACCTTCAAATGTATTTTCTGACAGGTTGTAAATGCCATACTTGTATGATGCCGGCCATTCATTGTTGTCAAAAGCTATTCTTGCAAAATACCAGTCACCTTTTTTTGTGAGGAGAATCGGGTCTTGTTTATTCCAGTTTTTCAGATTTCTGGTAGATCCGCAAAGGCATACCGATTTGTTTTTTGGCAAGAAAGGCGCTTTTATGCGAAACTCGTGTGTATATTCCTGTGAAGCAACTTGTTTTTTTTGTGTAACATCTGCCTCTGCCAAAACCTTAAATGCTTTGGTATAATAAACATTTTTGAAATCCCCGGCATCAATCCAGGTATCGATAATGGTAAAATGATGGGTTTTGTTTTCTTTGGAGAATCCAATTATTCTTTTTTCTTCTCCATCCGGTATTTCAAGCCCATCCTGGTTTTGAACCGTATAATAATAATGGATTTGTTTTTTGAAATTGTCGGGCAATTCGAAAGAGAGCGTCCAGAAATCCTGATCCTGGTATTTCATCAGGATTTTTTCATTTGCACCCGGTAAATCTTTTGAATTAAAAAATATTTGTTGGCCGTAATTTGTTGAATATCTCAAAAAAAACTGAAGGATCACTATTTTCTTGTTTGAAGCGAAATTAATTTCTTTAATTCAGGAATTCACATACTTTTTATGTAGAATTTACATAATTTGATTTTTTGGGCATTCAAAAAAATGCCAGTGAATTAAAACAGGAATATATATCCAAACCAGATAACCCAGACACCAAACCCAATCAGGGCCGACAGCCGTTGATTTTTGCCCTGTCTGGAAGTAAGTGAAAACAAAAGTGCAAACGGCCCAATAATAACTCCCAAAACAAACCAGAGTGAATCAAATTTGAATTTGCCATTTTGCACATTATAATAAGGGAGGATGGTTGCACCCGGGTACAAATTTGCTTTCTTTAATTTCCGTTGTAGTTTTTTAAAATAGATTTTTTGGAAAAAGCTCAATTTATGGCCGGAGGCTTGTTGAAATTCTGAAACTGTCATATGGACAAAATGATCGACCAAGAGATAATCCTTCAGGTGATTGTCGTAAGATTTTACATTGGGAGTGTAGGCAGCCTGTGAAAACTGCGATCCTAAAATCATTACTACTATTAAAGGTATGGATAGGACAACTTTTCTCATTCTGATGGATTAAACGGTTTGGGATGAAATACAAATGTATTTTTTTATAAATGCCGTACAAAAAGAAAAATCTTTTGTTGATTTCGTATAGGAGATAAAAAAACCGTTTCAATTTTGTTGAAACGGTTTTCTGTCTTTTGTTCAAGTCCAAACATTTATTTCACTTCTTCAAACTCGGCATCTGTTACATTATCCCCACTTGTATTTCCTGCGTTTCCACCTCCGTTGCCTTGTTGCTGTTGTCCATCCCCGGCAGGTCCCTGTTGTTGCTGTTGGGTTGATTTATACATGTCTTCACTTGCTGCTGTCCATGCAGTATTCAATTCTGTAAGAGATGATTCTATGGCAGCCAGATCCTGGCTTTTATGTGCATCTTTCAATTTGTTCAATGCAGATTCAATTGCACTTTTTTTATTTGCAGGAATCTTATCACCGTATTCTTTCAATTGTTTTTCTGTCTGGAAAATCATGCTGTCGGCCTGATTTATTTTTTCCACTTTTTCCTTGGCGGCTTTATCTGTCGCTTCATTCGCTTTTGCTTCCTGTTTCATCCTTTCTATTTCATCTTTGCCAAGTCCGCTTCCGGCTTCAATCCTGATATTGTGCGATTTTCCGGTTCCCTTATCTTTTGCAGAAACATTCAGAATACCGTTTGCATCAATATCAAATGTGACTTCAATTTGGGGTACTCCGCGTGGAGCCGGTGGAATTCCATCGAGGTTAAAGGTTCCAAGGCTTTTATTTTGATTAGCCATTGGCCGTTCACCTTGTAATACGTGAATTTGCACGCCCGGTTGATTGTCTGATGCGGTAGAGAACACCTCGGTTTTCTTGGTTGGGATGGTTGTATTTGAATCAATAAGTCTGGTCATTACACCACCCATGGTTTCGATTCCAAGAGAAAGAGGAGTAACATCTAACAACAAAACGTCTTTTACATCACCCGTCAATACACCGCCCTGAATGGCAGCACCTACGGCAACTACTTCATCTGGGTTTACGCCTTTGTGAGGTTTTCTTCCAAAGAAGGTTTCCACCATTTCCTGTACTTTGGGAATCCTTGTTGAACCGCCGACCAAAATCACTTCATTGATTTGTTCTTTAGACAAACCGGCATCTTTTAATGCAGCTTCACATGGTTTGAGGCAGCGTTCAAATAATGCATCGGTTAATTGTTCAAAGTGAGCACGTGTCAATTTCTTTACCAAATGTTTTGGAACACCATCCACTGCTGTAATATAGGGAAGATTGATTTCTGTTTCCGTAGAAGAGGAAAGTTCAATCTTGGCTTTTTCAGAAGCTTCTTTCAGCCTTTGCCATGCCATTGGATCTTTACGAAGATCGATGGCTTCATCTTTTTGAAAGGCATCAGCGAGCCAGTCCATGATTATTTTATCAAAATCGTCTCCGCCAAGATGGGTATCTCCGTTTGTTGATTTCACTTCAAAAACTCCGTCGCCCAATTCCAAAATTGAAATATCAAACGTGCCACCGCCCAAATCAAATACGGCTACTTTCTGATCAATATTTTTTTTGTCGAGGCCATAAGCAAGCGCTGCTGCGGTCGGTTCATTGATAATACGACGAACTTTCAGCCCGGCAATTTCACCAGCTTCTTTGGTTGCCTGTCTTTGAGAATCGTTGAAATATGCAGGAACCGTGATTACGGCTTCCGTTACTTCCTGCCCGAGGTGATCTTCAGCGGTTTTTTTCATCTTCTGAAGAATCATGGCTGAAATTTCCTGCGGCGTATAAAGCCTGCCATCAATATCAATTCTCACTGTATCATTATCGCCTTTTACCAGTTTATATGCATAATGGTCTGCTTCGTTGGTAATTTCTTCCCAGCGGTGACCCATAAACCTTTTCACACTCATGATGGTATTAGTCGGGTTGGTAATGGCTTGCCGTTTGGCAGGATCCCCAACCTTTCTTTCCCCGTTTTTCAGAAATGCCACAATTGAAGGGGTAGTTCTTCTGCCTTCTTCATTAGGTATCACTGCCGGTTCGTTTCCTTCCATTACAGCAACACAACTGTTGGTCGTTCCGAGGTCAATTCCTATAATCTTTGACATAACAATAGTTTTTTGCAATTTTAAACTTTAGAGGCAAGGTTTATGCCAACAGATACGGGCGTGTAAAATTGTCAGTTTGATTTTATCCCCGCTTGTTTCCCTCCATTTTGAAGGTGAAATGCTTTTGAGATAAAAAGCTAAATGTCACAATGATAATGGTGGCCAATATCCGCGAAATGGTTGGGAAAATATGGAGATATTGTACGAAAATGTTCAGCAGTGCATAATTGAGAAAGAGATTGATGGCCACAATGATGCCATACCGGAATAACTGAATTCTTCCTTTGAGATAGGAACCGTGAAATACGATGTATTTTGACAAAATAAATCCGAGGGGAAAGGTGATGCAAAAGGCCATGATGAGAGCAGCATTGTAGGGTTTCAAAACAAGTAACCCAAGATTGAGAGGTTCTTGTTTGAGAATATAGTGGAAGCTGATGTAAAATAAAAAAATATCCAGCATTACATTGCTTCCTCCGCACACTGCATAACGAAAAGTCTGCAAGGGCATCAGCCTTTTGAAAGGAGGAAAGAAAAAATCGATAAAACGGAGTATTTTGTCTCTTGCGCCCATTGATAAATAAAAAAAGAATTCCCGGCTGAAATATCCGGGAATTACTTTAAAAAAGATTTATTTATGGGAGAACATACCTGAATCCTATTCCCAGGGTCATTGAAGATCCTGTGTGCGGAGCAAGGTAAAAGAATGGGTCCAGACCCAGGCTGACGGCAATGGGGGCATTGTCAAATTTATAGTCAAGCCCGCCTGTTAACCTTAATCCAAAGTTTGTGTCATTATTTCCATTTCCTGTGGAAAAAGATAAAATGGCACCGCCTCCTACAAAATATTCCAGACCCGGAGCTCCGTTGATGGGTCCCTGGTATTCGTACAATCCTTCCAGTCCGATGGCACCCGAAAAGAACAGGAGAGAGCCTTCGAGAGCAGTATTATTTGAAAGGCTGTGTCTGATATTGATGCCTCCTGCAGAACCGTCACCTACATAAAACTTTGCACCGATGGCAGTTTTATAAGTCTGGGCCTGCAATCCGGCTGATACAAAACAGAAGAATAAAAAGATAACAACAGATACTTTTTTCATAAAGTTTTCTTTTAGTAAATAATGGATTTTTAAATTGTTTGCTGTGAATACATTGATTAGCCGGCAAATGTAGTTTTCATTTTGAATTTAAAAAAGTATAATGTGGTTTAAAAAATCTCAAAAATGATTTGCGGGAGATTGTTGTAGGTTTTCACGGGTGAATGTTAATTTTTTTGCTGGATGAAGCGTGAAAATTTTAATGATTTTGAAAACATTTGGATCTCCCGGATTTTAAATGTTATTTTTCTGTGCAAAAACCTGTTCATTTGATTCAGAAATTTTATTTTGCGCTTTCTGCCTTATCTGAATAAGCGGATTTTCAGGGATTTTATTTTTTAACTCTTAAAAGAAAACCATGATAGATTTTTTCCGGCATTTCATGGAAGAGTTTAGGTTGCCATTGGTTAATCCTGTGCTGATCTTTTCTTTGATACTTTTTATTATCCTTTTGTCACCCGTTCTTTTGAGGAAATTTAACATCCCGGGTATAATCGGTTTGATTATTTCGGGTGTCATCATTGGCCCTCATGGATTGAATATTCTGGCAAAGAATTCTGCTGTGGATTTATTTTCCACTATCGGCCTTTTATATATCATGTTTATTGCCGGACTGGAATTGGATCTGCATGAATTCAAAGCTCACAAAAACAAAAGCGCTGTATTCGGACTGTTTACTTTTATTGTTCCATTGGCTATCGGTTATCCGGTTATGAGGTACATGTTGGGTTATAATTTTGATGCCAGTTTTCTTACGGCAAGTATGTTTGCTACCCATACCCTGGTTACCTATCCAATCGTCAGCAGAATGGGTATTTCCAAAGACAAGGCAGTTGCAATTACCGTGGGAGGTACTATATTTACAGATACTGCTGTGCTGATTATTCTGGCCATCATTTTAGCCGTGGCACAGGGGAATCTGAATGCAGAATTTTGGCTTAGGATGGGAATTTCTATGGCTATTTTTTTGGCCATTATGTTTTTGGTAATTCCCCGGATTGCCAAATGGTTCTTCCGTTCGCTGGAAAGCGAAAAACATTCGCATTATATTTTTGTTTTGGCAGTGGTTTTTTTCGCTGCTTTTCTTGCAGAGGTGGCGGGGGTAGAACCGATTATCGGTGCTTTCGTTGCCGGGCTTGCACTCAACAAACTGATACCTCATTCATCTGCCCTGATGAACCGGATTGAATTTATTGGCAATTCACTTTTCATCCCTTTTTTTCTCATCAGTGTCGGAATGATCGTGAATCTGAAGGTTATTCTGAGCGGGACTCAGGCGTTGATTATCGCCGGCGCTTTGTCGGTAGTTGCTCTTACGGGAAAATGGTTGGCCGCATGGCTGACACAAATCAGTTTCCGGTTTTCCAGTGCACAGCGGCAATTGATCTTTGGCTTAAGCGGTGCTCATGCTGCAGCTACACTTGCGGTGGTGCTTGTTGGTTACAGGGCAAATATTCTGGATGAAAATATATTGAATGGTACCATTATTCTTATATTGATTGCCTGTGTGGTAGCTTCGTTTGCAACTGAAAAAGCAGCAAAGAAAATTATTGCTGAAAACGATCGAAATGCTCCGGAACAGCCCCAGGCCTTTTCTTTGAATAATGAACATATTCTGATGCCGGTATCCAATATTGACAGGTTTGAAAAATTGCTGGAGTTTTCTATTCTTATCAAAAGCAAAAATTCTTCCAGCCCGATTTCCATATTGACCATTGTTTCCAATGACAGTGAAGCGGAAGCCAATATTATAAAATCGAGAAATGTTCTTGAGAATTTTATAAAGATGGGATCTGCCGCCGAAACAAAGGTGCGACCCATTACCACCATCGATCATAATGATGTCAGCGGAATTACCCGCGTTTCGAAAGAAACCATGGCAAATATTATTGTCATGGAATGGCCACCCCGGACAAACTTCATGGATATACTGATAGGGGAGAAGATGGATAAAATCCTGACCAGGATAAACAAAACCATTTTTATTTGCAATTTTGAAAACCCGCTTGTTCTGAATAAACGGATCGTGATAGCTGCGCCTCCTTTTTCAGAAAAGGAAGATGGGTTTGATATATGGATGGCAAAGGTTGCCAGACTTGCGCAGGAACTGACGATTCCAATTCATGTTTTTAGTGATCAAAGGACCCGCAATGCTGTTGAAAAGTTTATGAAGAAATCGAGATTTGCTGCATCCATTTCATTTAAGAATTTCACCCATTGGGAAGATTTTTTGATATTGTCAAAAGAAATCACCGATGACGATCTTTTTATATTGGCTTCATCACGCAATGGAGGCGCTTCCTACATGAGTCTGCTCGATGGGTTGCCTCACAAAATGGAAAAGTATTTTGTAAAGAACAGCAAGGTGGTTATATATCCGCAGCAATTCAGCCAGAGTTATGATACCGATTTGTATGAAGATATTTCTGTGGCTCCGCTTACCAGAGGATTAGAGACCATTCAACGCATAGGAAAAGACATAGGGCACATTTTTAAGAGGGATGAAGATTGAAGGATTGTGAAAGGCTAATGATTATAGAGAATTTTTCTATTGCTGATTTATTTTTAAACTGTTCCTCTGATTTTTTTTGTAAATCGTTTTAGTATCAGATATGATAATTTTCTGTTTGCATTAGGTAAACAGAATCCAGCATTTTATAGTAGACAATTAATCTTTTATTGCAGCTTTTCAGGAATCCTTTTCCCGCCTTATTTTATTTCCCCCTGTAAAGAATTTATTCACAGATGTTTATAATTAATTGCAAAGAAACTCGCAACGAGATGTTAAACGGATTAATATAATGCTTAATTTCAGGTTAGAATTCGGGGAATATCTGCTGTTTATGCATAAAAGATTCTGCGATTTCTGCAACATTTTATAACATCTAAAAAATAGCACTTATGAGGGAAGCAATTTTCTACACATGCGTGGTTTTGATGTTTTTTGTTCCGGTCACATCTTTTGGTCAAACGAAAACTGTAACGGGAACGGTTACCGGCGAAAACGGATCTGCCGTTCCAATGGCAACCGTCAACCAAAAGGGAACAAGAAACACAGTGACTGCCAATGAGAATGGAGAATTCTCAATTACAGTGACAGGCAAAAATCCGGTTCTGGTTATTTCTTCCGTGAATTTCGAACCTATGGAGATAACAGTCGGTTCTCGATCTGTGGTGAATGTCCAATTGAAATCCACTGCTTCTTTATCAGAGGTAGTAGTAACTGCCCTGGGTATTAAACGGCAGAAAAGAGCATTGGGTTATTCGGCTCAGGGAGTTGACGCCAAGGAAATTACCGAATCACATCAGCCCAATTTAATCAATGCACTTCAGGGAAAAATTGCCGGAGTAACGATTACCAGTTCGGGAGGTGGTCCGGGCCAGGGTTCAAATATTCTGATCCGCGGAATCAACTCATTGAATTTGGGAACTCAGCCCTTGTTTGTTATTGACGGTATTCCGATGGATAATACAACCTCTGGCCAGGGCACCGGTGGAGGCCTTCCTGCATCTATGCCTGACAGAGCAAGTGACATCAACCCTGAAGATATAGAAAGTGTCAATGTGCTGAGGGGTGGCGCAGCTACAGCTTTGTATGGCTTGAGAGGTGCTAACGGGGTTATTGTAATCACAACAAAGTCAGCACAAGCGGGCAGGTTCAGAATTAATAACTCAACAACGTACGGAATTGACCAGGTTGATAAATTTCCGGAAGTTCAAAATAAGTTCACTCAGGGTTACAAAGGAGAATATGATCCGGAATCATTTTGGCCTGAATGGGGACCAACCGTTGCCGAGGCAAAGCAAATTGACCCGACTCATCCTGACCAATTGTTCAATCAGTATGCCAGGGCTTATGTAAACGGAAAACAATTCAGAAATACTATTTCACTATCCGGAGGAACGGATAAATCCAGCATGTCAACTTCTATTTCATATTTTGATCAGGACGGCACCATTCCCTGGACATGGTACCGTGATATGAGTGTAAGATTTAATGGCAAGCTGAAGTTTAATGATAAATTCAGTATGAGTAATTCGTTTTATTATGTAATTACCGATGGCAATTTTTATGATGCTAACAGGTTTAATGAAAACTTGTCTTATTGGTCTCCCCGGTGGGATGTGAGAGATTATATAAAACCCGATGGAACGCAGAAAACTTATGGGAATAATAATGCCTGGTGGGCAGCATCTACCGATAAGTTCAGATCCAATGTGGATCGTATGATTGGAAGCCTGGATTTTACCTATAGTCCGGTATCGTGGTTCAGCGCTACCTACAGAGTGGGTATGGACTATTATGCAGACAAGCGTACCGGAACGGCTCCAGGACCAAAAGGCGTTCCCGGAGAAATTACGGGAGCCGATGACAATGGATTGGGCTTTGTTGGGCAATACCGGAATTCTTACCGTCAGATTAATAGTAATCTAATGTTGACTTTCAACCGAGATTGGAGTAGTAAATTCAATACTACCCTGAGATTAGGACATGATTTACTGGATCGCTCCATCAACCAGGTTGCAGCAACGGGAAGAGAATTGGTAATTTATAATTTGTTTAATCTGGATAATGCAAAGGTTCAGAACGTTGGGCAGTATAACCAACAGTATAGAATTATAGGAGCATTCGGAGAGTTCACTGCTTCTTATAGCAATTATCTCTTTCTTACTTTAACAGGAAGAAATGACTGGACTTCTTCATTGGAAAAACAGAACCGTTCATTCTTTTATCCGTCAGCAAGTGTCAGCTACATTTTTTCTGATATGTTCAAACTTCCTTCCTGGATGAATGAGAGCAAATTCAGGGTTTCTCTTGCACAGATCGGGAAGGATGCAAATCCATACAGCACAAGTGTTGTTTATGTGCCCACCGGTGCACCAATCAACAATGTTGTAAGATTTACCAGGAACAATGCAGCGGGTGATCCATCATTAAAACCGGAGAAGACCACAGCTTTTGAAGTTGGGACAGATCTCAACTTCCTGAATAACAGGCTGGGCTTGAATTTTACCTGGTATCAATCCAACAGCAAAGATTTGATTATGGATGTTCCCACAGCGCCGGGCACTGGCCAGACTGTGATTACATTAAATGCAGGGGAAATCAGAAACAGAGGGGTGGAAATATCTATGCATGGCAGTCCGGTAGTTACAAAGAATTTCAAGTGGAATGCATTGCTCAATTTTTCAACCAACAGAAATAAAATCTTGTCAGTTTACAAAGGTCTTGCCTATATACCGGGAGGGTCATCCTTTGGCTATGGTGGTTCAAGCCCTTCATTTCTTTTTAGACCCGGGTATTCTGTGGGTGATATTTATGGTACGTACTGGCAACGTTATTATGGGAACAAAACACCTGATCCTTTACACATAGATAAAAGCCTTCCTATGGTAATCGGTGCTAACGGATTTCCTGTGCGTGCGCCAGCTTCCGATAAAAAGATTGTGGGAAACTCAATGCCGAAATGGATTGGAAGCATTACAAATACTTTAAGTTACAAGGAATTTTCGTTAAGTTTTATGTTTGATGTACAGCAGGGATTGCAAAAATGGAATCAGCTCGACAACTTTATGGCGGCATTTGGAATTGCAAAATATACAGAGAACAGAGATCAGATGGTGGTATTCCCCGGCGTTCTTTCTGACGGTACCCCCAATACAAAATCTGTCTTTATGGGACAGGGCGTTGGCCCGGATGGGGTTAATTATGGTGATGGATATTATAGAAATGTATATCGTGGAGTAACAGAAAATTTTGTGCAGGATGCTGGCTGGGTAAGGTTACGGACAGTGTCATTCAGCTATTCCCTGCCACATTCCTTGCTGGAAAGGACATTTATGAATAATGTCACTCTGACTTTCACCGGGAACAATTTGTGGCTTCATACAAAATACAATGGATTTGATCCTGAGGCCAGTGATGCCATTACCGGAGATATTACAAGTAGTTCGCAAGCCGGATTCACTTATCCTCCCTTAAGGAACTTCTTATTCAGTCTTAATGTCAACTTTTAAATTTTATCATCATGAAAAAATATTTAAGTCTTATATTTTTAATAGTGATGGTGGCAATGATGTCAGGGTGTAAGAAATACCTGGATGTCAATAGAAATCCAAATGCATCTACTGATCCTCCGATTGAGGGGTTACTTGCAAATGTCACCAATCTGACACCTTATAATAATTATTATTTGGCTGATCTCACTTCCTATTATACTCAGTATCTCGCTTCACCCAGCATCAGTGGTACGGCAGACACCTATCAGCAATCTGATCCGACAACCGCATGGGGAAGCATTTACAATACCCTGACAGATCTTTATGACATGAACAAATTTGCCGGGGAAAAGGGAATGATCGCTTACCAGGGCGTATCTTATATTTTGACGGCCTACAATTTGAGCATTGCTTCTAATGTTTGGGGAGATTTACCCTATTCAGAGGCATTTGTGGGAGGTGATAACCTGGCTCCAAAATATGATAAGCAGGAAGGGATTTATGATACCTGTCTGGCACTGATAGACAGGGGAATTGCATTATTGAATTCACCCAATGCGGCTAATCAATTGAATAGTGCCAGTGATTATATCCATGGTGGAAGTGTGGGTGCATGGGTCAAAACAGCCTATTCGCTCAAAGCCCGGTTATTAAATCAGGTAAGTAAATTGTCATCATATAGTGCAACTTCTGTGTTGTCGGCGATTGACAAGGCTTATACCTCTAATGACGACGATGCACAGATCACGGCATTTGAAGTCAGGAATCCATGGGCTCAAAATGCCATTAGCAATGCCAACCTTGTTTTGGATGTTTGGTTGAGTTCTTACTTTGTAAATGCTACCAACGACAGTATTTACGGCGTGTTTGATCCACGACTTCCACAAATCACCAATCCGACAGATAGTGGAGTTTACGCAGGAACCTTTTATCCGGCAGGTCAATACAGAGGTACACCCAATGGAGCTGGATTTCAGGGAAAAAGAAATACTGATCATGTTCAGTGTTATATTGATGTCAATAAATGGTACTCTTCCACCAATTCTCCTTTGCTGATGCTCACAAATTCTGAAGTTCGCTTTATTGAGGCAGAAGCAGCTTTGAGAAGTGGCCAGACCACCAGAGCTTACAACGCTTACCTGGCAGGGATTCAGGCTAGTATGGAAAAGTTGGGAGTTGCCCCTGCTGATATTCAAACCTACATAACAGATCCGGTTGTAGCAGTCGGTGCAAGTAACCTGACTCTTCAATTAATAATGAAAGAAAAGTATGTCGCTTGTTTCCTTCAACCTGTAACATGGGTGGATATGCGTAGATTTGACTATAACTACCAGGGATTTACGATGCCGGTTAATGCCTCACTTTCTACTTTTATCAGAAGGGCAGATTATCCAAGTACGGAAACCAGCCGGAATGGGGCCAACGTGCCTCCATACGAACGTACCGACCATCTATGGTGGGATAAGTAAAGAATAAATGATAAGAAGCATTTTGATAAGGCTGTTCTTATTTGAGCAGCCTTATTTCATTTTGTGGAATCAGAATAACAGAATTTGAATTCCAACAGAAAGTCGATTTGCCAACAAGATATCCCTGACATCAATCAAAAGTTGAATCTCTTAAAATAAGGATTTCATAAATTACACTGTCAATTGATTTCTTCACCTTCATATAAAAATATTACTAACAACTATGCATACAAGAAAACGTCGACTGTTTTTTATTAATCTTGGAATTTTGATTTTTGCTTTCCAATTTTGCTTTGCTCAAACCTCAATCAGGGAGTTGCTGAGTTTTCCGGATCCGAATAATCTATGTGGGTCTCCTGCCACAGGAAGACTTGCATGGGTGTTTAACCAGAAAGGTCTTCATAATATTTTCATAAGTGAGGATGGGGGAGTTTCTTACCGGCAATTAACGCATTATGCAAACGACGACGGACAGGTGATTGACGGGCTTCAATTTTCTCCGGATGGCCAGTGGTTATTGTATTTCAGAGGCGGTGATCCGGGAGGGAACTGGTCAACCGAGGAGCCTGTGGATCCCAATTCTTCTCCACGAAAAACTTCGTTTGATTTATGTTCCATTCATCTTACGGATGGCATTGAAAATGTTCTTTACAACGGTTCCTCTGATGATCAACCTGCCATTTCTCCTGATAGCAAAAATGTTGCTTTTGTAAAAGATGGTCATGTTTTGATTATGCCTCTTGATAATTCTGAAAAAGCACATCCACTTTTTTTTGCCCGTGGCAAGAGCAATTCCCTGGCCTGGTCGCCTGACGGAAAAAAGCTTGTTTTCGTATCCTCGCGCAGAAGCCATTCTTTCATTGGAGTTTTTACAGATAGCCTTACACCCATCAAATGGATTGACCCTGCTTATTCGAGAGATGTTTCACCGCGGTGGTCGCCGGATAGTAAATCTGTTGTTTTTGTACGCCTGTCCGGTGTGGGAGGCGCTCCGGATTCTATCATTGAACGTCATCCGGTTCCCTGGGAAATCAGAGTGGCACAAATTGATGAGGGAAAGAGTACTATAATTTGGGAATCCCCGCATACGCTAAATGGTTCCGTTCCTACCACTGATGGCCGTTTCAATTTGCACTGGGCTGCCAACAACAGTATTGTTTTTTTATCTACTGTTGATAATTGGCCTCATTTGTATTCCGTTCCCGCCTCTGGAGGAAAACCATTATTACTTACTCCGGGAAATTTTATGACAGAATTCATAAAACTTTCTCCCGATGGGAAACAACTTGCATTCGGCGCCAATTCCGGTAATGACGAACTGGATATTGACAGGCGGCACATAGGAATTGTTTCTGTTGACAAAGCAGATATGAAAATGATTACGCAAGGCGAGGGTTTGGAGGTGAAACCGGTTTATTTTGGAAACGATAAAATTGCCTTGATCAGTTCGACTCCTTATCGTCCCATTCTCCCTGCTGTTTATACCGGATCGCCCAATCAGTTCAGATTAATTGGTGATGATCTTCTTTCTTCGCATTACAATAACAAAGAGATTGTCAAGCCGCGGCAAATTATTTTTAAAGCTCCTGATGGAACAATTATTCATGGACAATTATTTGAAAAACCCGGAGGTGCCCCTAAGAAACCCGCAGTCGTAGCGATTCATGGCGGTCCCATGCGACAGATGTTGCTGGGGTGGAATTACAGTGGTTATTATGCAGCTCATTATGCTGTCAATCAAAAACTGGCAGATATGGGGTTTGTAGTTTTGTCGGTGAACTACAGACGGGGTATTGGTTATGGCAATGAGTTTCATCAGCCGGCAAATGCAGGCAGTCGTGGACTTTCAGAGTATCAGGATATTCTTGCTGCAGGCAAATGGCTTGCCTCACAACCAAATGTGGATCCGGAAAAAATTGGTTTGTATGGCGGTTCCTACGGTGGATACCTGACTGCCTGCGGATTGGGAAAAAATTCAGATGTATTTGCAGCGGGTGTAGATATTTCGGGTGTGCATGATTATATGCCCTCCGAAAAATATACAACCAAATTTGAACACGCTCCGGATGCGGCCCTGGCCGATACCGTAGCATGGAATTCTTCACCTGTTTCTTTCGTTGATTCCTGGACATCTCCGGTTTTGTTGATCAATTCTGACGACGACCGGAATGTTGAATTTGATCAGACCATGAACTTGTTGAACAGGTTGAAGAGGAAAAACGTTTATTTTGAATCCTTACTTCTGCCGGATGATACTCACGATTGGTTAAGGTTTGAAAACTATGTGAAGATTTATGAGGCTACCATAGATTTTTTAAACAGGAAACTAAAGGAGAAAAAATAATCTGCATCATAGTTAAAATGCATGATGATTTTTTCATGCACGAATGAATTTAATTCATCCACAATTTTATGAAGTGCGAGGATGAACCCAAAGATCATTGGGAAATACCAGAGTCCTGATTTATTAAATTTAGATACCGGGCAACACATAAAAAAAGAAACATGGTCAGTCATGTTTCTTTTTTTAATCAGTATGTACTACGCTGCCTCTTCTTTATTTACCATAAATGCGATTCATTACCCGGTTTACCATACCGTCACAATAAATCAGGTTAAACTCGAAAACCTCATCATGAGAATAGGTTTGAGAAATTTTATTTTGAAGTAAATGTCGCGCCCTGTTTAGCCTGACTTTTACGTTGCTTTCGGAAATGGACAATGCCGTTGCAGTTTCGTTTACACTCATTCCGTTAAGTTCGCGCAAGGCAAATACAATGCGGTAGTCTTCCGGAATATTGTTGATGGCCTGTTCAAGAACTTTCCTGAGTTCATGGTTTTGAGTTGTTTTTCCCGGATCACTCTGCCTGGAGCTGTGAAGCAATGGTGAATTTTCCTCATTGATGTTTTCATCAGGTATTTCGCGACTGGTGGTTATTTTATGTTTCCTGTGATAACACTGGTTGAGCATAATCCGCACAATCCACGTTTTGAATGAAGACCTGTTTTCAAACTTTGCCAGATTCGTGTAGGCATTGATGTAAGTTTCCTGCATGAGGTCTTCCACATCTGAATGATCAAACCCATAACTGCGCCCGATCTTATAAAGATAGCTGTTGTATTTTCTGATAATTTCCCGGTATAACTCGGTCTCGCCGTTTAAAATTCTGGAAATACATTCTGTATCAGATAAACTTGTTCCCGTTAATGATGGATTCATATATCTTGTTTGATTTTTGATATCTGTTAGTTGAATATTGTCACCCAATTCCGTACTTCTGTTGCTGTTTTAACAATATCCATGCCTACAAATTAATGCTGGAATGAATTGCACCTGCGTTTTCTTTGTCGTCTTAGTTATAAAATCGGGATTTTGGCCACTTTAAAACAAATTCAGGAAATCAGGGTCGTGATCTCCGGTGTAGAATTTAATTCATGATGAAAATGGACAAAATGGGCGGTGTGAGAAAAAAAATAACCGCTACGTTTTAATTAAAAACCGCAGCGGTCAATAAAAAAGGAATCCATCACCTTTTTTCTTTCTCCTCGTTTACTCGTACCTCACTATCACCTTTACCATTTGAAATCGGGCAAAGTTTAAATCCTCATCAATCATTCTTCCTCACCTCACCTGATAAATATCTTCACCTTGCTTTGTGATAACCTGTGCGATGGATTCAGTTCACAACCTGTAAAACAAACTGACCTGGTTAAAAAGTACACAACCATTTATTTTCTGAAATAGCTGCGTTGTTTACAACCTTATCCGGCCAATATTATTTAGCAAGTTCAGCCTGAATGTGTTTGGCGTGTTCCAGGTGTTCATTCAATACCGGAGAGATAGCAACGAACAGATTCTTCAATTGTTCATTTTTAGTCTGAGGGATCAACGTGTTTTGAACAGTTGAAATAACAGCTTCATGATAACCTACTTCATTATCAATGTAAGCCTTGTCAAATGCTTTACCACTCTTGGAATTCAAAACCTTCATTTCTTTAGCTTCACCAGCCAGCAAAGATTTTGTTGTAGCATTTGTCTTCGGTGTGATCTTTTCTTTTGTTGCAAGGGCAACAGCTTGTTTGATAACACCTTCATGATCTTTGATCATTGAATTTGCAAATGCGCGGACAGCTTTGTTGTGAGATTTCTTCAATGCAACTTTTGCATAGTTGACATCAATTTGGTTAGCTGAAACGGCGATAGATGCAATTTCCCCGTCTGTCAAAGTCTGAGCTTGTATTGGATTGTACATCAATGCAAGTCCAAGAAATGCAGCCACCATACCGAGGTAGCTCTTAACTCTTTTCAT
Source organism: Chitinophagaceae bacterium (assembly GCA_017307735.1). Classification (GTDB taxonomy): domain Bacteria; phylum Bacteroidota; class Bacteroidia; order Chitinophagales; family Chitinophagaceae; genus Ginsengibacter. The sequence goes on along the minus strand of JAFKGR010000006.1, from coordinate 135,329 downwards.
GATAGATACTTTTTTTAATGTTTAAATTTTAATACTGCATTATAAGAGTTCGGGCAAAATGAAAAGGTTACATAAAATGGAAAAATATTTTTCGGGTTTACCAGTTTCAACAAAATGCATATTTTATAAACCGGGATTTTGCAGTAGCACTTAGTGCTACTGCAAAGTGCGTAAGGAGTTGTGGGAAGCATTCCGGTAACTCCGACTTAGAAAGCCTTTACGAAAATATTTTATTTGAGCATTAGGCTTTCTTAGTCGTTTTGAAGCCAACAGCAAAATTTGGGATAAAGTGTAATGGATTGTTTTTCTTGCTGATCTGGTAATGGGAAAAAAAATTCGGAATGCTATAACTAATTCTTTCCTTTCTCTCCTCTGATTAAAATGAATAAGTTGCTTAGAACCCGGCTTGGTTTTTTTACTCAGAATTTTCTTGCAAGAACGACTGGTTTTTTATGGACAATTTTACTTCCGGATTTGTTGAATGATTCAAAATAAATGATGTAAATCCCCTGAGGCAGTTTGCGGTTATGTTCATCCAAACCATCCCATCTGTAAAATCCTTTCATGGCGCTCAGGCTGTTTTTTTCAAGGTGCCGGACCATCCTTCCTGCAGCATCAAATATTTTGATGTTGGTCACATAACCGGGAGACTTAAATTCGTAGTTAATAGTAAGAAAATCATCGATGCCATCATTATCCGGAGAAAATACTTCCGGTAAAAGTTGAAAAGATCCGTGAGCGGTATCAGCAAAAAAGCTTTGGGAATTTTTATATCCGGGAGTCCCGTTTATGGTTGTGGATGCCGAATGAAAATTGGTTTGATCGGACGGGCCTTCATAACTTATCCTTTCTAATGATATCCCTTCCGGATTTTTAATCAGGCTAAAATGCCAGTTTTCATTGTAGTCGACTTCATCAATTATTTTTCCATGCTGATCAGTGATAATTACAAATCCTTTGTCGTCAGGAAAAGAGGGAAGGGATGCCAATTCAAGAAATGATTCTTTGTTGCCAAGCGGGAATTCGTTTAGGGTAGATGATATATCCTGCGTCAGCAACAGGAAATCACGGGGAAACAAATAAAATGGATTCGGACTTGCAATTACAAAATTCGCAAGGACTCCGGCAGTGTTCCGGTTTGAGAGATAGATTTTGCCTGCATCAATAATTTTATTGCTGCGATTGTATAATTCTACAAAATCTGTTCCTCCGGTTTTTGGGTTGAACAAGACTTCATTTATTACAATGTCCATAGAATCCGGAATTGAAGGTTCCCCGAATCTTACTGAACTATTTGATAGATTATTTGACAGGCAGTCAGAAATTCCAGACGATTTGATTGAGTAAACGGTATTCGGCGCAACTTTTTTAGACAAGCCTAATTTTACCTTATCAAAAAATGGGCTGATGGTCTCTGCAAAAAGAACAGTAATGCCATCGGTCAATTGATAATTTTCTATGGTGGCGCCTGATAAACTGTCAATAGATTTGTCGAAAACTAAAATCAGTGTATCCTCTGCTGTCAGATATGCCTGAAGAAGGTTGATATTTTGAAGCCCGGCATCATTTGCATCAACCGAATTTCTTCGACCCGGAGTTCCTCCGGATAAATCATTGGATGCAATCCAGTTTTCTTTTCCTCCGCAACCGTTTTTTGTATTTATCATTTCCAGGGAAAACCCGCCTTGTTTTTTCAACTCATTTCCATAAGAATTCAAATCGTATTTTAAAGCGTGGATTACACTTTCTTCATTGTCCGATAAAACAATATATCCACCTGAAATATTGAGAGCAGGGAAGTTGCTGACCGAAATTACTTTTCCGTAGGGTTGATAAGAAATTAATCCGGAGGTGGTGGTAACAATCAGAAAACTATCCGGCGCTAAATCTATATCAGGTAATATTGCGTGGTTATTTCCATCATTCAGTTGCCAGTTTTTCAGGTTAATGGAAAATTCAGACGTATTCTTTAGTTCGATAAATTTTTGAGAAGGTAACCCAACCTGGGGCGATACATCTGCGAATATTTCATCAATGACTACACCATACCTGTTTGGCTTAAAGAATGTGAAACCGGTCATTTGATCATTGACAGAATTTCCGAAAATGTCTTTTACATTATTGACGATAAGGTTGTAAGGGGTATTTGGAATAAACGGATTGCCGAATGTAAGGATTACCGAATTGCTGTTTAAAGGATCGATTTCTGCTGTTAAAGGATTTCCTGAATTGCTCAGGTGATAGTGAGATATGTCAGTCGCACTGGAATAATCCAATGGCTGGTCAAAATGGATTTTTAAATTATTTGAAGTTGTGGCTTTGGTTTCTGAAATGTGAACGGCATCCGGCGAAACAAACGAAGAAATTTCAAGATCATCAAAATAATGTTTTTGAAAAAAAGAAGAAGTACTTTGTTTAATTAGAATTCCGAAGTAAGAAGAGTTGTAAATTTCATTATCAGAAACAATACCTTCTAAAAAGTAACTGTTACCCTTACCCGTAATATCCCGCTGTAAAACCCATTTACCGCCTTCCGTATGGATGATCCTGATTTTGATTTCTGATGATGATTTATTCAGGATACCATCCATACCGTCAATTATTTTTTCCGGTGCAAACGAAGATGTCTTTTTGTAAAGTGAAATGTCATCATCGCTACTCCCGATTCTAACAAAATAACCTGAGTTGTCAGGTTTATCAGGTTGAGAGGAATTAGAAGCCAGCCACACATCCACATAATTGGCTGAAGAAGGATTGAAATCAAGTTTTGTCCAAAATTCCCATTGAGTTGCCAACAGCGCAGAGCCTGGGGTAGTTATAAAGAACGACGATGAAGCTGTGGTATTATTACTTTGTAATTGCAGCTTGTCATTCACAATAAAATTATTCGGAGTTGTTGTCCACTCAGGATCGATTGTAAAATTTCCATCATCAAAATGTTCGGATAATTGGGCGTTACAAACATTTATCAAAAGTAAAAAAGTGGGCAGCAGGATCGTTTTGGCCATGTTGCAGATAGCTTTCTCTAAAGATAGGATTACTCTTTGATTTTATGGATGGCTAAACCGGGAAATTATTTTGAAAAATAAATTTTATTGAAAAGATTCAGCAGGTATTCTAAATCCATCTCCGGACTTTTGTTTTGTATTTTTTATAATCATCCCCAAAACGCCGCATCAGATATTTTTCCTCGCGGTGAATCACATAGCCCTGAATAATCAATATTAAAAATGGCAATAGAATAATATTCCACCAGTTGCCGATTAAAAATGTCAATCCGGTGTATAAAAATAAAACGCCCACATACATTGGATTGCGGGTGACAGAATAAATTCCTCCGGTTTGAAGCGATGTGGCGGGTTTCACAGTAATTACCGTATTTCTTGTTTTGAAAAACCTTTCAAGCGCTGCCAATCCGAAAACCATTGAAATGGCGATAAGGACAATACCAATGATTCCCGACCCCCTGGTTTTAAAAAATGATTTTGAAATGGGAATTATCCTTTGCAAAAAAATACCTGCTGCAAAAACGGCCAGATATATAATTGGCGGAGGGATAACGATACCCGGATTATCTTTTTTCTTATCCATATATTATTTTATTCTTTTGAGAAGTAACAGATTGGCGATTGAGTCAGATTTATCAGCTGAGAATCAAAGGTTGAAATTAAACATGTTTATCGGAAATCCTGCAACGAAAACGCGAGGGCAAAGTGTAAGACTAAAAAATTGATTGAGAGAATGATTTTCCGAAAAAAAATAAATGCTTTCAAAAATCAGAGAATCATTTATTTTAGACATCTCGAACAACAAGCATCCTTTGAATCAAAAGAAATATCTCTGGTTTTTACTAGCACTCCTCATTTATCTGGATGCCTGTAAAAAAGAACCGGCTAACGAAACTCCGGTATTGCCCGTCAATATTCAGCCACCGGTAAAACCCGGATTTTTGGTCGTAGGTTATTTCCCTTATTACCGAACGGTGTCGGCATATCCAGACAGGATGTTTCGTATGTGCAAGGTGGTGAACTATGCTTTTGCCAATGTCAATGCTTCTTTTACCACCGTTATTTCTAACATTCAAAAGTTTGATTCTGTTTATCAGAAGGCTAAGAAGAATGGTTCCCTGGTTTTTTTGTCTGTTTCAGGCAGTTCATCCCAGTTTGCTTCTATGAGCAGTTCAACAGATAGCAGAACGATTTTTGTAAAAGACGTTATGCAAAAAGTACGTCAGTATAAGTTGGACGGAATTGACGTCGATTGGGAATATCCCCAAAGCACCAATGGAACAGGCGCGTCCTTCAGTTTGCTGATGAAACAACTTTCTGACTCGCTTCATGTAAATGCAAAATATTTTTTAACGGCTGCAATTACACCCGGGAAATATGCGGGTTCCATTCGCGATGGAATAAGCAGTGATTTATTTCAGTCTGTTGATTGGTTTAATGTCATGGCTTACGATGATTATTCAACCGATTCAACCAATCATTACCAGCAACACAGCCCGTTTTCTCTTGCTACCATAGCTGCGGATTATTGGATCAACAGCCGTGGAATGCCAAAGGATAAATTTGTTTTGGGGATCCCGGCCTATGGACGGCCATCGGGAATGACACAAACAGGTACAACTTTATCGTATGAAACTATTTTAAATCGTGGTGGCAGCCCTCTTTCAGATTCTGCAATTGTTTCTGCCGGCGGATTTACAAATTATACGATTTATTATAATGGCCAGCCGACAGTTAAGAAGAAAGCAACTTATGCAAACTCGGTTGGGGGTGGCGTTATGTTTTGGGAAATAGGAGAGGACACGCCGGATGATAACAGTATTATCAAAGCGGCTTGCGATACTCTTGGGATACCGTATTAAGCAAATTATTTTTTAGCGAACTTTATTCCGGTTTTATAATCTGATCCGAAATTAAGAGCTACTTTATTTATAATGGATAAATAATTTTCAACAGTGATAACTAAGAGTGTAGTTGTATTTCGGAAAGATTAATTTCAATTAAAATAATTTTATTATGGAAATCCAGTACAATCCGCGTTATCCTTCCATAGAAAGCCTTCGAAAAAAAGCAAAAAGAAGGATGCCGGGATTTGCTTTTGATTATCTCGAAGGAGGATGCAATGAAGAAGTCAACCTGAGAAAGAACACACAGGAAATCAGGAAAATTGAATTGATGCCGCAATACCTTGCTCCGCATTCGATGTCTGATTTAAAAACAGAATTGTTTGGACACATTTATGATGCCCCCTTCGGAATTGCCCCTGTCGGGTTGCAGGGATTGATGTGGCCGGGGATCCCTGAAATACTTGCCAAAGCTGCATTTGACTATAATATTCCCTTTGTGCTCAGCACCGTAAGCACCACCGGAATTGAAAAGATAAGCGAGGTTACAGAAGGGCGTGCATGGTTTCAATTGTATCATCCGGCAGAGAAAGAACTAAGAAATAAGTTATTGCAAAGAGCAGAAGCAGCAGGTGTACCTGTGCTGGTTATTTTATCGGATGTGCCCACTTTTGGTTACCGTAATAAAGAAATTAAGAATGGGTTAGCCATGCCACCGCGAATGACTTTGCACAATGTAATACAGATATTAGGCAAACCCAACTGGGCTTTGCATACACTAACTTATGGTTCGCCGAAATTTAAAACGATGGCTCCATATATTCCGAAAGGGATGAACATGCATCATCTCGGACTTTTCATGAATAAAACTTTTGACGGACGGTTGAGCGAAGACCGAGTAAAAGAATTGCGCGACCTGTGGAAAGGCAAACTGGTTTTAAAAGGCTTATCGAGTGCTGAAGATATGGAAAGAGCTGTGAAGCTGGGATTAGATGGAGTAATCATTTCCAACCATGGAGGCAGACAGTTGGATGCAGGGCCTTCAACGATTCATGTTTTGAAAGAACTTGCTCCTCAGTTTAAAGACAAGATTAAAATTATGATGGACAGCGGGATGCGCACAGGCCCCGACATTGCACGTGTGCTTGCGTGCGGAGCTGAATTTGCATTCCTCGGACGGAGTTTTATGTATGGTGCGGCGGCGCTTGGAAAAAAGGGAGGCAATCATACCATTTCAATTTTGAAGAGGCAATTGCAACAGGTGATGGAACAGATTTGCTGTGCAAAAGTGACCGACTTGCCGGATCATTTGATTAGGGGATAAGAATTTGATTGGTCGGAAAAAACCTGACCGGCTAACAGAACTTTTTTGACAATCGGCAAATGAGTGATAAAATTTATAACCTGATTTTTTTACAATCAATGAATGGCATTCCTGTTCATCCGCTATAACGGAAAACCTACGTGATTGAAATAAGAAACAGTTCTAAAAGACTATTAACTCAATAAGGTATATTCACTAATTTTAATACATCAAACTGATTTTTGATGCAGGACTTTTTAAGTGATCTTACAGATATTTTTCAGATTGCAATGCTGTTATTTTGAAAGAACGAACATAGAAAGATGGCCAAAGAAAATAATTACATAGAAATAAACCGGCAATCCTGGAACAACAGAACCGAAATACATTTAAAGTCTGAATTTTACGACCTCGATAATTTCCTGAAAGGTAAAACCTCATTAAATAATATTGAAATAGAATTGCTCGGAGATATAGCAGGGAAAACGATTTTGCATTTGCAGTGTCATTTTGGACAAGACACTATTTCTTTGAGCAGACTTGGTGCAGTCGTTACGGGTGTTGATTTATCAGACAAGGCTATTGAAAGTGCAAAACAAATTGCAAAAGATACCAACTCAAATGCAAAATTTATTTGCTGCGATATTTACGACCTGCCAGACTATTTAAACGAAAAATTTGATATTGTTTTTACCAGCTACGGAACCATTGGCTGGTTGCCCGACCTGGACAAATGGGCAAAAATTATTTCCTGCTTTTTAAAGCCAAACGGACAATTTGTATTTGTAGAATTTCATCCTGTGGTGTGGATGTTTGATGATAATTTTGAAAAAATTAAGTATAGGTATTTTAATTCCGGTGAAATAATAGAAACAGAAAGTGGATCTTATGCTGACAGAAAAGCTGAAATAACCCAGTCTTATGTAATGTGGAATCACGGGATTAGTGAAGTGCTAAACAGCCTGATAAAAAATGAACTTGAAATAAAATCGTTCGATGAGTTTGACTATTCGCCCTACAATTGTTTCAATAAGACAATTGAGTTTGAACCAAAAAAATACAGAATAGAACATTTGGGAAACAAAATACCAATGGTGTATTCAATAAAAGCGACAAGAAAAAACAACAGCTAATAAATAAACGTTAGTTGGGTGCGAAGCACCAACAATGAACCTGCATATTGAAATAAACCGTTCAATATAGAGATGTCCTTCAAAAGATTTGAGCTGCACTATCAAGTTTGATAACTTGATTTTTCCGAAAGGTTTTCATTGGCCGTAATATCTGTTGTGTTACTTTCTTGCCCGGCACAAATTCCTTAATCATTTCGCTCAGAAAACAGAACAGGCACAGTTTGAAATCCTGCGCCTGGTTTGTTTATCAAGTAGAGTGTTGGTACGGGTTAGGAGACCTGTGTCAGTTAATTTTTAAAATGAATCCGGTTTTGTAAGAGGCACTTCCTTTATTTTGTAATTATCATGGTCTAATCCGCCCATGTAATCATAGAGGGGGGAATACATTACAAATACACGTTTGCCATCGCTGGTTAGTGAAGTGGTCATATCAGGACCTGTTGTAAAAGAAGTACTCAGGATCCCGCTCTTCCACTGGTCGTTGCTGATAAAGGAAAGTACTACATCGCCGCTTACCACTACTATTTGTTTTCCATTTTTGCTAAGCAGTAGGCCATCCGGCATATTCAAAGCAGCATTTAATTGTACTTCTGAATAATTAGATGGGTTTTGTAGTGGAAGTTTCAATAGTTTATTTTGAGTTGTATGTCCTACAAGCAAAAAACCTCCGTCATTGTATTGGATCCCGTTAAGACCGAAATTTCCGGGAGGAACATCAAAAGCTGAATTCCTGAAAAAGACAGATCCCTTGCCGTTGATATCAATTTTGTAGATGACCGGTGAAAAGCTGTTGGTAGCGTAAATATTTCCCTGTGGATCAAAAGCCGCATCATTCACGAGAACGGGCTCACCGGGTGATAATGCAGACAGATCAGTTAAAAAAATTCGTTTCCCAGTGTTGATATCATAGGTGGCGACACCACCGTTGCCCACATTACAAACCACGATTCTCTGACGTGCCCTGTCTATCCTGATTCCGCAACTACTCGGTAAATCCGGGTCTTGAATAAATGGGTTATAAGACCCGTCAAATGATACACCTCCAACCGTACCGGATGTAAGTGAAGATACCATGAAAACATTGTGAATGAAATCATAGGTCATTCCTTCGGGATAAAGATTGTGCTGTGTAAAATTGATTTCTTCCGGTGCTTGTGAACCCGGATGAATCCATGAGTTTTTTGCACAACTGAAGAGCGTACTCAAAAATAAAATGAGTATAATTTGAAAGTTCTTTTTCATGACTTTAAGTTTTAAAAAATGAAGAATATAAATACCTGATAAAACCTGACAACGCAAAAGTCGTAAGCGTTGAGGCGGCAATCAATACATCTTTTCTTGTATTTTTCTGATACCCCTTTTGGTGTAGAAAGAGTACGGAATTGGATTGAATGAGGATTGTGATAATTTTGAATGGCCCTGGTTGAAGCGATGGATGATAGTACCATTTTCCGCAAAAACTCAACAAGTTGTATTCTTTTTGATATTTCCTTTTCAAATATTTGGAAATAGTTTTAAATTTAATAGCCGGAAAAAAATCAACCTTTGAAAAAGCTGTTACCAAAAAGAAATTATCTGCACATTGCCCTGGAATGTTCTATTGTTTTGGCCCCACTTTTATGCTTTGTTTCGTGCAATCAGGTTTCATCTTCAACCCAAATAAAGAAAGAAAAGTCATCTGACACAATTTCTGAAACCATTTCTAAAACATCTTTAAAACCGAAAGTCTTTTATCTTACCGATTCCAACCGCCCAAAAATATTATTGGCCAAAAAGCCGGTTATAATAAAAGATTCCACACATGGCGGTACTCCTTTTTTTGCTCATTACGGAACCGAACAGGGACTGCCGCTGAATAGTGTGCTCTGCAGCGTTCAGGATAAAGCGGGCAATATTTGGTTTGGCACCGTCGGCGGTGTAAGCCGGTATGATGGCAAAGGGTTTACCAATTTTTCCATTGCGCAAGGACTTCTGAGTAATGTGGTTTTATCAATTGCTGAAGATCAATTTTCAAACATCTGGATCGGCACCACGGCCGGCGTTAGTAAATATGACGGGTACCGCTTCACCAATTTTACAACCGTAGAAGGGCTGGCCGGAAATTTTGTTTCGTGTATTGCCAGGGACGGGATTGGAAATCTTTGGTTCGGTACTTCTGAAGGTGGAATCAGCAGGTTTGATGGGAAAAAGTTTACCAATTTTTCAAAAAAAGAAGGGCTTCCCGATAATTATGTTCACTGCATTCTACCCGACAAAAACGGCGACATCTGGATTGCAACAGGAACCGGAGGTGTGAGTGAATACAATGGGGTATATTTTAAAAATTATTCAAGGTCAAACGGGTTGGCCAGCAATTCAGTCAATACTATTTTACAGGATCGTTACGGCAATTTGTGGTTCGGAACAACGGATGGGCTTAGCAAATTCGATGGGAAAAAATTTACTACATTCAACACTTCTTCCGGCTTGCCGGGCAACAATATCATTTGCCTGAAAGAAGATCATAATGGAAACCTTTGGCTTGGAACCCAATCCAGTGGCTTCAGCAAATTTGATGGGAAAGGATTCACCAATTACCACCTTGCGAAGGATTTACCGGAAAATAATATTACGAGTATTTTGGAAGACATCTCAGGAAATCTGTGGTTTACCACGCAGGGAGATGGCGTCAGCAAATTCCAGGGCAATGGTGTTACCAGATTTGCGATACCGCCCGGATTGAAAGGAAACCTGGTTTTTACCATCATGCAGGATAAATTTAAAAATATCTGGTTTGCAACCAATGGTGGAGGAATCAGCAAATATGATGGCAAAAATTTCACTAATTACCAGGATATCCGGGGGCTGACTGACGAATTGATCTGGAGCATTTTCGAAGATAATTCCGGCGCTCTTTGGTTTGGAACAGACAGAGCAGGTATGAGTAAATTCGATGGGAAAAATTTTAGCAGTTATACCACCCGGCAGGGATTGCCCGGTAATACCATCAGCAGCATGGTACAGGATAAACATGGCGATTTGTGGTTTAGTACCTATGCAGGGGTAAGCAAATTTGATGGTACCAGTTTTCAAAATTTCTCAACTGCTGAGGGCCTGTCGCAAAATAATATTTTGAATATCACCATCGACCGGGATGAAAATTTTTGGTTCGGTACACATGAGAATGGCGTCACAAAATTTGACGGGAAAACATTTACCAATTATACCACTGCACAGGGGCTGGTCAGCAATACTGTTTATGAGTCCCTCCTTGATAAACACGGAAATCTCTGGTTTGCAACCAATAAGGGAGCGAGCAAATTTGATGGGAAGAAATTTATTAATTATACAACAGAAAATGGGATGGCTGATGATTATATATGGGCCATTGGTGAAGATCCAAAAAGGGATTTGATATGGTTTGGAACCAACCATGGCTTATCAGTATTGAAACAGAATGAATCGAAGAATGGTCGGGCCCGGATTGAAAATTTTAATGAAAAAAACGGTTACCCGATTAGTGAAGTTAATTCAGGAGCATTGTTGGTTGATGACAATGGAATCGTATGGGTAGGAAGTGGCCAAAATTCCTTGTTCCGTTTTGATTTTTCTGCTGTTAATAAACCCAATCTCAAACCTTTAAAGCTGGCTATTGAGAATATAAAAGTAAACAATGAAAATGTTTGCTGGAACAATCTTCTTCCGAAAGTAAAAGAGGGCAGGACGGTTGATAGCCTTACACTGTTAAATGAAATGATTACATCGTTTGGAAAAGTCTTGTCTCCCCGCGCGCTGGACAGTATGCAAAAGAAATACCGTGCTATCTCATTTGATAGTATTGCCAGGTTTTATCCAGTTCCTGTTAATCTGGTACTGCCATATAATTTCAATACGATAACTATTGATTTTGCAGCAATAGAGCCTTCCATGCCCCAACAGGTGAGTTATCAATTTAAGTTGGAAGGTTATAGTAAAAACTTTAGCCCTGCCGGAAATGTTTCATCTGCTTTTTTTGAAAACATTCCTTCCGGGGATTATACCCTGAAAATAAAAGCGTTCAGCCCTGACGGTGTTCTCAGCGAAGCGGCGTACGCGTTTAAAGTGCTTCCGCCGTGGTGGTTATCGTGGTGGGCCTATACGCTGTATGCATTGTCAATACTGGGAATTCTCTATGCTTTTTTTCAGTGGCGCATTAAAATTATTCAAAGAAAACAGGCTGCGCAAATTCATATCATGGTGACAACGCAGGAAGAAGAACGTGAGCGGATTGCAAGAGACCTTCATGATGATGTTGGGATCAAACTTTCGGCGTTAAAATTATTTTTGTCTTCTCTGCAGGAAAAGGCGGGAAACTCGGATGGTGAAATAAAATCACTGGCTCATCGTTCGGAAAACCTGGTTGGTGAAGCCATGCAGGATGTTCGCCGTTTATTACGAAATTTAAGTCCGGGTGTGCTGGAAGAATTTGGATATACCACAGCAATAGAAGGGCTGATCAACAAGATCAATGAGACCGGGCAAATTCATTTTGACCTCGTAACTTTTGGAATGCAACAGCGCTTACAGAAAGATTATGAACTGGCTTTATATCGTATTACCCAGGAATTAATTAATAATATTTTGAAACACGCCGGTGCTAAATCTGTTTCCTTGCAAATTGGGCTGAGAAACGAAAAAATTATTCTGATGATAGAAGATGACGGGAAAGGTTTTGCAACATCCGGCAAGAAAGAAGGACATGGATTGCATAACCTGGAACTGAGAACCAAACTAATGAAAGGAACCATGAACATTGATTCGCAACCAGGAAAAGGAACGAGCGTTTTCATTGAAATTCCTTATAATCAAAACAGCTTATGAAACACTATCAGTCAAATTTCAATCTCATCATTGCAGACGATCATCGCCTGATTGCAGAGGGGATTTCTAAAATTTTAAATGAAGAAATTACCATTGGTGAAATATTCATTGCAAACAACGGGCAGGAAGCCGTTGATCTGGCATTGGAGAAAGATATTGATTGTGTAATTATGGACATCAATATGCCGGTGTTGAGCGGACTGGAAGCTACCAAACGAATAAAGAGAGAGAAACCGGATGTAAAAGTGATTGTTGTAAGCATGTTGAGCGATACGGCTGTTGTCAGTAAAATGCTGAAAGCCGGAGCAGATGGATTTATCAATAAAGATACCGGCAAAACGGAATTGCTTAAAGCACTGGAAAAAGTGATGCACGGAGAAAAATATATGAGCCCTGAAATTTCCAATAATCTGTTTATACATTTTTCAGGAAGAAGTGCGCACCTTTCCACGGGTGAGAAACATCTTACGCGCCGTGAACGGGAGATCATTAAATATATTGCCGATGGGTTCACCAATCACGAAATAGCGGAAAAGCTTTTTCTCAGTACGGTTACTGTGAATACACATCGCAAAAATATTCTTGCCAAACTTGAATTAAAAAATACCGCGGCACTTGTCAAATATGCGGCAGAAAATAATTTGCTCTGAGCAGATGGATCTTATTCTCATATTTCAGAATTTGTTGTCATACAAGCCAAATAGCCCTTCGTATTTTAACGAATGCTTTAAAAAAAAAGATTGACTTTTCTACCATCCGAAATTTCTCCGCTGAAAAAAAATAATGCAGGAATAAGCTGAACCAAAAATGCTATCATTTGAATCAAATGTGGTATCCTTAATATAGCCCGGAGATTAGTTTTCCCATTTTAACTATTAAATGGTTTTTTATGAGCAAAACACTTTTTGATCGCCTTGGCGGACATTCGGGAATCACAGAAATTGTGGACGCAGTGGTTGAAGCACACATGCACAATCCACCTATCAAAGCAAGGTTCTTACCTTATAAAGAACAGCCTGAAAAATTAGCAATTATCAGGAAGCGTACTGTTGAATTTTTCAGCGCCGGCAGCGGTGCATCTGTTTTCTATTCCGGGAAGGATATGGTGAACACTCACAAAGGAATGAATATAAGCCCTGCTGAGTATATATATACCGTAGATGATATTCTAAAGGTGCTGGATGAAAGAAATATTGATGCTGCTTCTAAAGCAGAAGTTCTTGCCATTCTCTGGTCATTAAAAGAGATGATAATTGGCCAATAAATGATTTTCGCAAGGCTCAATTAAAACACCCAGTACTGGTTTTGAAGGCGCCTGTTTGATGAACTTCCAAGTTTAGCAACTTGATTTTACTGAAGGGTTTTTATTATTCCCGGGCAACCGGCCAATGCCTGAAAATAAGTATAAATTTGAAACGGAATTTACAACTGAATCATGACCAAAAAAGAAATTGCACAAGACTTTTTAATACTTGCAAGTGGAGGGCAACCAAAAAAAGCATTTGAATTATACGTTGCAGACAACTTTAAACATCATAATGCATTCTACAAAGGCGACAGGCAAACATTAATGCTTGCAATGGAAGAAGCACACATCCAAAGGCCAAACAAAGTTTTTGAAATACAAAGAGCATTGGAAGACGGGGATTTGGTTGCTGTTCATTCACGTGTGCAACAGGCAGGTAAAAATGGTTGGGAAGGCGCTGTCATGCACATTTTCCGATTTGACAACAACAACAAAGTGGTTGAACTTTGGGACTTTGGACAAAGCGTTCCCGATGAACAAATCAATGAAAACGGAATGTTTTAAAAAGCAAAATATGGCAAAGGCTTTTTGTATTCACCTTCGGAAGAAGGCTAATTAATATTTTGATGTGCCGGAAGGCCTAAAACATTAGTAGAAAAGTGAGTTTATGTTACAGCCTCCTTATTACCTTATTTTGATTTTCTGCTTTGCGTCTGGTATATATATTTTCATCTTTTATACAATTCCCTGACCGGCTGCAGTATTGACTCAAATTTGACAACATACACCTGTACAATTACCTTTGGAATCCTATTTTGAAAATTAACGAAGCAGAAGATTTATTTTATTCAGAAATAACAAATTCTTCTGCAAATTTCAGTATTCAGGGGTACTCTCTCCGGTATCTTTTTTGTAAGAAAGGTTATGAAAAAAGATACCCGTTTGTACACACCTCTTATCTGATTTGGTTTTCTTCACTCACCTTTAATTTTTTAAAACAGGAATGAGAGGATGTTTTAAATTGCTTTAGATCAAATCAAAAATGAAAAAATTCATCATCATATTATTTTTTATACCGGATTTTTTAGCGGCGCAAAATACGTTTAAGGCAGTCATAAGGGACGCTAAAACGGGGAATAATTTGGTCGGTGCCTCTGCATTTATTGACAGCCTCAGGTTAGGTTCTTCCACAAACGCTAAAGGAGAACTAACGATTACCAATATCCCAAACGGAAAATATGGGATTGTGTTCAGCTACACCGGTTATGAAAAGAAAAAAAAGGATTTCAGTTTTCCCATAGCAAATCCCAACAAAGTTTTTGAGATTGATTTGGAACAAAACGCTATTGAGTTAGGCGAAGTTGTGGTATCCATAACCAGAAGCAGCCGCAGCATAAAAGATATTCCCACAAAAGTTGATGTCCTTGCCGCAGAAGATTTGGATGAAAAAGGAGAAATGAAACCATCCGACATAAAACTTTTGTTTAATGAAACGACAGGTATCACCACGCAACAAACTTCTGCGGTCAGCGGAGCTACCAACATTCGCATACATGGTTTGGATGGGCGATATACACAGTTACTTAAAGACGGCATGCCATTGTATGAAGGATTTTCGGGAGGCCTGGGTATTTTGCAAATTGCACCCATTGATCTGAAGCAGGTAGAATTCGTTAAAGGAAGTGCATCCACACTTTATGGCGGCGGCGCCATTGCCGGTTTGGTAAACCTCATTTCAAAAACACCGAGTGAAAAAAAAGAGCTTACTTTTTTATTGAACGGAACATCCGCCAAAGGTTTTGACGGAAGCGGATTCTATTCACAGAAATGGAAGAAAGTGGGTACAACAATTTTCGGGTCATATAATTTGAATGGACCTTATGACCCGGCAAATATTGGCTTAACAGCCATTCCAAAAATAAACCGTTTCACCATTAACCCGAAATTGTTTTTACTGTTCAATGAAGAAAATTCCGGATGGTTTGGTGTGAATACGACTTATGAAGACCGTTTCGGTGGCGACCTGAAAGTGATTGAGGGCAAGGCCGACGCTACCCATCAGTTCTTTGAACGCAATAAAACTTTTCGCTCTTCCACCCAGCTTTCATTTACCCATAAGATCAACTCAGAGAGCAGTATTCATTTCAAAAATTCAGTTGGCTTTTTTAGAAGGGATATATTACGGCCAAACGAAAACTTTAGGGGACAGCAGATTTCATCATTCAGCGAAATAAATTATGTTTATACAAAAGAAAAATCGGAATGGATTTCGGGTTTGAATTTGTGGACAACCGATTTCAAATCACTTGACACTTCCAACCTGAATTATAATCTCACTACTGCCGGTGCATTTGTGCAAAATACGTATAAAGCAACCCAATGGTTTACCCTGGAAACGGGATTGCGGATTGATTACAACACTCCGGCGCCAAATGATAAACTGAAAGGCTTTTTTATTTTACCCAAAATCAATGCTCTGTTTAAAATCAATGATCATTGGACAAGCCGTATTGGCGGCGGACTTGGGTATAAAATGCCTTCACCGTTCAACGATGTAGCAGAGCAGGAAGGCTACAATAGCATTAAACCGGTTTCTCTGCGCAACATGCAGGCAGAAAAGAGTTACGGAGGCAATGCTGATATCATCTATAAAACCGAAGTTGGTGATGGTACTTTCAGTGTTGACCAACTTTTCTTTTACACCTATCTCAATAAGCCGATCGTGTTGCAAAACTATTCATTTGTAAATGCAAACGGCTTCATTGATACCAAAGGAGCAGAGACGAATTTAAAATTCACTTTAGATGAGCTGAATTTATACGCAGGCTATACTTATACAAACACCAGGCAACATTTTGATGGTCAAAATTACTGGCAGCCGTTGACACCGAAACATTTGTTGTATTTGGATTTCGCATACGAAGACGAAGGTAATTTCAGAACGGGAATTGAAGCCGACTACACAAGCCGGCAAAGATTGTCGGACGGAACCACAGGCAGAGGTTATATTGTTTGCAGTTTTCTTTTTGAGAAATTCTGGAAACATTTAAATGTTTACTTCAATGCAGAAAATTTTACTGACCGGAGACAGACAAGGTGGGGCACAATTTATACCGGATCGATAACTAACCCGACATTTCGTGACATTTATGCCCCCTTAGATGGAATAGTGCTGAATGCAAGTGTGAAAATTAAATTATAAGGGTTTTGAAGGATACGGAAGAGTATGGATACGATAGCACTGTGGCAATATGGTTTGTCAGAAGAGAGTAGAAAAGGTTAGTTTGTGCGGGAACAGGACAAACGATATAAACAGTTGGGCAATTAATAAAAGGAGAATCATCGCTTTTGGATAAAAAAAAATGACGAAAGAAAAGTCTGATTAGCAGAATGAATATTATGCAGTATGGGTATCAGAATTTTTTAAAACCTTCAATTACCACTGGCTTTAGCCAGTGGATACCTTATAAAAAAGTTTTAATTCCTGCCCGTCAATTCCATTCTTAAATCTTAGATTTATGGTTTAAACTTTTTTTCAAATGGCAGGCAAATATTTTTTATTATTGATGATGCTCACATCATTTACATCTTATGCGCAATTCGGAGAAGCTATACCTCCTGTTGCAGATAAAAAACCTTACTGGAGGGATATTCATGGTGACAAGGTTTTGGACAATTATTACTGGATGTACGATTATTTTGGCAAAGGCCCGGATAGTACGAAGGTGTTGGAGTATTTGACAAAAGAAAATGAATACTTCGATGCGGTGATGAAACCCAATGAAGAATTCCGTAAAAGATTATTTGAGGAATTGAAGGCACGTGTAAAGGAAGATGATCAGAGTGTGCCTGTCCTTTCCAACGGGTATTTTTATTATACCCGCTCTGAAAAGGGGAAACAATATTACAAGTATTGCCGCCGTAAAGGAAGTATGAAAGCGCCGGAAGAAATCCTGCTTGATGTTGATGCAATGGCGGCAGGACATCCCTATTTTTCCGTGATAGGAATGGCGGTGAGCGAGAATGGCAGGTACCTGGCTTATGGCGCAGATGCTGTGAGCAGAAGGCAGTATGTGATTTTTATTAAAGACCTGAAAACCGGAAAAACATTGTCAGACCGCATTGAAAATACAGAGGGCGATCCTGTTTGGGCAAACGATAACAAAACTATTTTTTATTCTTCTAAAAATCCCGTTACGCTTTTGTCTGAAAAGATAATGAGGCATCAGATGGGCGATGACGCAAGGTCAGATGCGTTGGTTTATGAGGAGAAGGATAAATCGAATTACATCGGAGTGGGCAAATCGAAAAACAAAAAGTATATTTTCATCATCTCTGAAGCTACCCTGTCTTCAGAATGGAGAATGACGGATGCGGACAAGCCGCATGAAGATTTTGTTGTATTTCAGCCACGGATGAAAGATGTGCTTTATTCCGTTTATCCGGTAGATGGCAAATTTTATGTTCTCACAAACAGAGATGGCGCTAAGAATTTTAAATTGATGGAATGCCCTGTCAACGCCACTTCCGGAATGAATTGGAAAGAGGTCATTCCTGAAAACAGCGAAGTGCTTTTGGAGGATGTTTCGGAGTTTAAAAATTTTCTTGCCATTCAGGAGCGGAAAAACGGATTGACACAAATCCGCATTCGAAATTTAAAAACAGGAGAGGATCACTATGTTGACTTTGGAGATCCGGATTATGTGGCAGGGATTATGGGCGGACATGAGTATGACAAAAATGAGGTGCGATACACTTTTTCTTCCCTGGTAACACCGGCTTCGACTTTCGATTATGATATGGCGGGCCGCAGCCGGAAGCTGATGAAACAATTGGAAATTGGAGGTGGATTTGATAAAGACAATTACCAGAATGAAAGATTGTATGCAACCGCTGAAGACGGAACGAAAGTCCCCATCTCTATTGTTTATCGCAAGGGTAACAACCTGAATCAGAACACGCCCTTGTTGCTTTATGGTTATGGCAGCTATGGCGCCAGCATGGATCCCTATTTTAACCGAAATGTGATCAGTCTGCTTGACAGAGGTTTTGTATATGCCATTGCTCATATCAGGGGCGGGCAGGAGATGGGGCGTCAATGGTACCTGGATGGAAAGCTGATGAAAAAGAAAAACACTTTTACGGATTTTATAGATTGTGCTAAGTTTTTAGTTGATAAGAAATATACTTCGCCATCCCATTTGTATGCAAACGGTGGAAGTGCAGGCGGGTTACTGATGGGCGCCGTTGTGAATATGGCTCCACAGCTTTGGCATGGCGTTATTGCCCAGGTTCCTTTTGTAGATGTTGTAAACACCATGCTGGATGAAAACATTCCACTCACCACCAATGAATTTGACGAATGGGGCAATCCCAAAAATAAGGAGGCTTATTTCTATATGAAAAGTTATAGTCCTTATGAAAATGTGGAAAGAAAAAATTATCCGAATCTGCTTGTTACAACCGGGCTTCACGACAGCCAGGTGCAGTATTTTGAACCGGCAAAGTGGGTCGCCAGACTGCGCGATAGAAAAACAGACAACAATATTTTGTTGCTGAAAACAGAAATGAATTTTGGACACGGAGGTGCAAGCGGACGATTTGATTATTTGAAGGACGTAGCTGTTAATTATGCATTCCTGTTGACTTTGGAAGGACAGAAGAATTAACTTTAGAAGGTTGTCAGTAGGGAATTTTCTTAAAAATCACCGGATGTTTTTTTGAATGACCGATGGTAAATCATTAAATTTACTGTATGAAAACAGAGAGTAAAAAGCCGGATATTATTAACCCGCAATTGCTATGGGAATATGACTTAGAGACATTTAATTATTTAAAATCATATAAAATAGTAATTGAAAGAGTGCTGGAAAGAGGCAACCTGGAACAGTGGAATGAAATGACGATGATTTATACCCGCTCTCAGATTTTGGATACGATAAAGTGGAGTGCACAATTGGACAAACGTGATAAAGACTTTTCAAAATTATTTCTTAACTCGGATTTTTTGAATGCTGCATAAAGACCCTTTCATAATTTCTCCGGAAACTTTTAAGCTCATACAAGAACTTCAGGCTCTTGAAGGATTGAAGAGTTTTAATCTGGTTGGCGGTATAGCCCTGGCGCTGCAATTAGGTTATCGTAATTCAATAGATATTGATCTGTTTTCTCAGGATGAATTTTTGCCTGATGAAATTCAGGAGTTGATCGGGGAACGCTATGAATTTAAAATTACACTTGCAAAAAAATACTTTATTATCCACCATCAACAATATCAAAACTGATTTTGTCAGGTATGATTTTGTTTTGTTGGAGCCGCCAAACGAAGAAGATGGTATTCGCTTTCTGGGTCTGAAAGACATTGTTGCCATGAAATTTCATGCAATCATTCAAAGTAGCAAAAGGTTAAAAGATTTTATTGACATTTATTATCTGCTGGAGAAATTCAGTATGAAACAAATGATTGACTTTTTCAGTGAAAAATACACTTATACAAATCCTATGATAGCCATGAAGGCCATCAATTATTTTGATGACATTGATGAATCTATTGACCCTCCAAAAATGCAGAAGCCGGTTTCTCTGGATAAAATAAAGGAAAGAATTACCCAGGGAACTCTTCATTCCAATAAAATTTTTGATTAAAGCCGGGTACAATTTAAGCCTGCAACGTTGACTGCATTTCCGAATAAAAAAAGGAATATTGGAATCTGATTGTTTTCCCCGGGTTTCATGTTACGCAGGGAAGGTTATAATAAACTCAGTGCCTTCACCTTCACGGCTCTCTGCTCTTATGGTACCATTGTGTTCTTTGGTGATGATGTCATAGCTCAGACTCAACCCGAGCCCTGTTCCCTGTCCGGTGGGCTTGGTTGTGAAGAAAGGCTGAAAGATTTTATCTTTTATTTTTTCGGGGATACCGCCGCCATTGTCTTTTACGCTGATTACTGCGCTGCCGTTTTCTCTTTTGGTAATGACGGAAATGGTGGGGAAGTACTCAACAGCATCCTGGCCACTTTCAATTCCGGCAATCGTTTTGGCAAGTTTTCCATTGCGGTCTGCACAGGCATAAAAGGCGTTATTAAAAAGATTTAATAATACCCTTCCCGCATCCTGGGGAACAATATTTATTTTTCCAAGATTTGGATCAAACTGGGTTTCCAGTTTGCAATTAAAATATTTATCCTTTGCCCTTATCCCGTGATAGCTCAGCCTCAGGTATTCATCGCACAGCGCATTGATGTCAGTAGGTTCTTTTCTCCCTGAGCTTGCCCTGGAATGTTGAAGCATGCTCTTGACAATGGCATCTGCACGTTTGCCATGAAAAGTAATTTTTTCAGAGTTTGCTTTGATATCACCCAATATATTTATTACCTCTTCGAGATTTCCGTCATTCACTTCTTTTGTTGCTTCTCCTATCATCTCCTGGTTAAGTTCCGAAAAGTTATTGACGAAGTTTAATGGATTTTGGATCTCGTGGGCAATTCCTGCCGTAAGTTCTCCAAGTGAAGCCATTTTTTCGGATTGGACCAGATGGGCCTGTGCCTCTTTCAGATCGGCAAGTGTTTTTTCAACACTGGCTTTTTGTTTTTCAATTTCGGCCTTTTGTGAAGAAAGGATCCGATTCAGTTTCTTTCTTTGTTTGATATTAAACAACAAGACTACAACGAAAATCAATATGGCGGCAAAACCGGCAATAGAAACATTCCGTACAGTTCGTTCTTTCAAAATTTTCAATTCCTGCATGGCATTTTCCTTCATAAGTACCGCGATCTTTCCGGATTGTTTTTGAAGCTGCAGGTTATATTCAAGCGTTGCTGTATTAAAACTTATCTTTTTATCGTTTTCCGATACATATAAATTATTAAGCAGATTTTGATAGGTGAGGGCTTCTTTATAGTTATCAATCTTTTGATAAGCTGATGAAAGTCCTGAATATAATTCTTTCAATTCCGATGGATTTCCGAGTGTGCTGCCCAGGGTTTGAGCTTCTTTGAAAAAGGAAATTGCTTTTTGGGTGTTTCCCTCCGCCATCTGTATTTTTCCCTTACCAATCAGTGATGATAATATATCGGTACCGGAATTGAATTTTTTTGCCAGGGTAAGCGCTTTTTCAAATGATTCGTTTGCAGCAGGAAAGTTTTTTTCCAACAGATATAATTTTCCGATATCATTATATGTGTATGCGTTTACTGATGTGCCATTGCCAATATTGATAGCGGTGTCATAGTAGGCATGGGCTTTATTATAGAGTTTTTTAGTTACGTATGCTTCACCGATATTGGTGTACAAAATATTTAATGATGACGTATCATTTACCTCAACCGCGTAGGGCAATGCCTGGGAGTAATAACCAATTGCATCATCAAGGGTTGCCGGGTTTTTGGAGTAGATAACTCCAATATTTCCCAGTATGGAGGCAATTCTTAATTTGTCTTTGGTCTCCTGGGCCAGATCCAATGAACGTAAATAATATTCAATGGCTTTGGAATCTTCACCTTTGTCTGAATAAAGGGACCCAAGATTACTGAGCAGATTGGAGATACCTATCTGGTCATTCAGCGTTTCAAATATATTGAGTGATTTATTTGAATTGACCAATGCGCCATAATAATCGCCCTGCTGATTGTTAATAATTCCCATCCATTTATAAGCATAGGCTTCCCCCTTTCTGAATTTTATTTTTGATGCAATGGATTGTGCCTGCTGAGCATACCCCAGCGATTTTTCCGGAGCCGATTGAAAATTTTCAACAGCAAGGCTTATCAGTGCATTCACCTTTATGCTATCATCATTTGCCTGGGTCGCTTTCTTAATCAGACTTTCGGTTTCAGCATTCTGACTGTATAAATTCACAACAAAACCTAAACATAAGAATAATAAAACGGTTCTGCTGATCCATTCAAAACCTTTTCCCCTGTATGTAAAATATTTGCGGGTTGAATGTTTCCGGATATTCTCTGAAAATATTTTTAAATACAATTTCCGTATCATTTGGGAAAGTTATTAAATCACATTTTAACCAATTTAAATATTGAATAATTATTACCAACTTTAACTCTTAGGATGTAAACACCGGCAGGAGCAGAAGAGGGTAAATCAATCTTCAGTTCTTTGAACGATATCTTGGTTACCTGGGCAGATACCCTTTTACCGGACAAGTCTGACACAAATACATCTGTTCCTGAAACAGGTCCATCGGCAGAGGATATGGTGAAAGACCCCCGTGATGGATTAGGAAAGATTCCGATGATATTATTTGCCGGATTAAACAGATTAATACCTGAATTGAATGAATTCATCATGGTACCGTTCACATTTAATTGCGTACTGTCCTTCGGAGTATTTGCAGAACTTCCTGAGGTGCCGAATGAACTTTGCTGTGCACTGCCTGTTCGCAAATTTCCTGTATTTCCCTTGCATCTGGAAGAAGTGGAACTGGCATCCTGGGCAACTGCCGAGTTTTGATTCACATTGTAAGACTGTAAAGTCCATGTAATTTTGTCTCCGTTGAATTTTATTTGGAACGAATTGCTTTGCCCGGGATAGAAAAGAGTGGGCAATGTTCCTTGTGCCGTAGCCGCTCCGGCGCCTGAAAGAAAATTATTTGCTCCCACGGGTACATATACCACGGTAGCGTTATCATTTTCGCACTGGAAATTAGCTACATAGGTAAGACCTGATGGATCATTTTTCAATACGGAAACACACACGAGATAAGGTTTCAGTTTTCGTGCGAATTTACCTTTCGGATTCACATATAAAGTGCCATCCTGATAAGTGGTCTGATAACATTCGGGACAATCCAGGTTAGCGCCGTAAGGTACAATTTGATAAACGCCGGCGTCCCCGGTATATGAAGGATTTAGTGAAAAGAGCGGTCCGCTGATAAGTGTGTCCTGATTTTTGAGACCTGTAATCAGCGAAGAAAATACAGGAATCGAATCACCCTGGAACATCAGTGTATCCAAGGCTTTTACTGTCAGGGCTGCGGGTAAAATGGTAAGTTTCCCAAGTCCGTAAGTAATTTCAAAATTATCTGAAATCATGGCTGCCGGTACGATTACAAAATTGCCGGCGGTAGTACCCGTAATCATATTTACGGATTTAAAATCGGAAAGTACGTTGGTTTCCGATGGCACGTCATCCTGATCTATCACCACAACTACATTTTGATTGCTAGTGTCTCCGACCGAACTGCTATTCAGGATTGTGCTGCCGTTCATTATCGATCGCGCATTTACAACTGCTGTCCCGTTGATTATGGATCTTGCATTTACAATAGTTCGCGCATTCACGATGGTTCTGGCGCTTACCAGGGTTGAAGATGAAGAATCTGCCTGATAATTAAAGATGGATTGCAATGCCAGATCAATCACTTTGGTGGTGTCATATACAGGCGAACCATTGAGGACTGTTCTTGCGTTTAGAATATATCTCGCATTAAGGATGGACCTGGCGCTGGCCATCACTGCCATATTCAGTAAATCAGCGTTGACGAGCGTTCTGCCGTTTATAATTGTTCTGGCATCCACCAAAGCTACCGCAGAATTATCCAACGTGGAATCCTGGATGGCCATTATGTATGCAAGAAAACTGTTTCGTTCGGAAGGTGATATCAATGAATCACCATAGGTATAATTATAATGGAAATTGGATATTTTGTCTCCATAGGTCAGGGTTGTGTCTTTTGGAGTGATAAGAAGCGGCATTTTCTTTACAAATAATATTCCATCCTGGAACGTGAAATTGTAACGTTCAAAAGCCAATGAATCTTCTGCAGTCAGGGTCTTGAATGAAGGTTTTATTGAATAAAACCCGGTGTTGCTCATACTGGTTGCAGTTGTTGAATAATGTATGGTATCCAGATTTAATTCTGTCAGTGAAATTCCGGTATTTGCCAGCGGTACGCCGTTTACCAGAATTTCGGAAGTGAAATCAGGTAATTTCTCTCCAAATTTTTTAGTTTGATTATCGGCAATTACTACGATATTTTTCTTAATGAGGCTGAAGAAATAAAGTGGATCTGAATAACTTCCATCAAGCCCGCTTGGAGATTTTGGCTGAGTAAAAAGTTGTATTTCAGGGTTGCCCGCAAAAGGAGTAATTACGGCTGTGGCTTCTGTTGAATTCACGATAGTAGTTGAAACCGGCACCCCTCTTACAGTTACGGTAGTATTAGGCATCAGGTATTTACCTTTCAGGGTAACAGTCAGATTTGCTTTGCCGATGGTTGATGAATCCACATTTCCCTGAATAAGAAGACTGTCCAGTTCGGGAGTGGGGGCAGCAAAACTTTCCAGTGCTTTATCAGCCTGGATCAATCCGTAACCTGTCGTAAAGTCAAATCCCGGTGTGGACATATCAGATGCTGTGTTACTCATAATAATTCGTACTGAATCCGGTTCGATTGCCTTATTGTAAAACAATTTTTTGCCCTGAATAATGAGCGCGGCTACGCCGGCGGCATGAGGAGTTGCGGCAGAGGTTCCAAAGAAATTCGGAATTCCGTCACCTTCCAGATCAATGGAGCTGAAATTAACGGTGGTATTACCGCCATCCGGCGCTGTAAAATCGGGTTTATTTCTTACAACACCATACACGGGAGTGCCTCCTGTAGATGAAAATGATTCCACTCTTGCGGGTGTTACGCCAAATGCCGGTGTCTGCGTATAGCGTGCAGCAGCTACAGCCATTGCGCCGTCTGCATTTGGTTGTCCTACAATGGTGGATCCACCTGTGGCATATTCATTAAATGAAAGCCCACCGCGATACACCACATATTTGATTCTGACATTGGGAGTAGTTCCTGCCGCCCTTACGATCATGATGTTGGCAGTGGTATTGGCTTTGACAAAAAACGAAAGTACTTCAATGGGGTCTCCGCCAATATTGGGACGGTTCATACCAAAAATAATATTCCCATTATTGTCTGTCAGATAAATGTCAAAATCATTTAGTGCGCCACCTTGCCCGAGCGAATAGATTGAATCTTCCCATTGGAGTACGATTGTATAAACTCCGGCTTTCAGGGAATCATTTTGATAAATATCTCCTCCTCCAAAGTTGTGGGCCTGGCCCGTAACGCCTGCCGGGGCAGGAGCGGGGTTAAATACCGCTTCATACGACTGTGAGGCAAAATTGCCCGCTGCTGAAAAATAGGATACACCCAATGATTTGACTTTATTTACAGCCTGGGCTGCCAGGCCGTCTTTAAAAAACGGTGAAGTGATGTAGGTGATATCATCTGCTATTACATTGCATCCTGCTTTTTGCAAATCCAAAATGCCCTGGGCAAAATTACCTTCACTGATGAAGCCCGTTCTGAACGCAAGCGATGCCTTTGGAGCAATATCATGCACAATTTGCAACATAGCCCTTCCTTCATCTGAAGTTCTGCCATAAGGATAATCAAGTAAAACATCAACCGGAGTTGAATCTTCCGGATTTCCGATCCCCGGCAAATCTCCGTTTGCAACATCGGTAGCAGCAGGGTTGCCCGGAATTGTATTGTACCCATCTGATAGTACCCCGACTTTTACTCCATCTCCGTTCAAATGGTAAGCATTGCGCACAAAATCTGAATGCATTGCCACATCGCCGCCGGTCATTGCAATACCTGCGCTGGTAAATGGTGGATATACAGGGCGAATTGCCACTATAATTCCATTGAGGGTGGTATCACTATTCAGTTCGCATAGTTGGGATATTGGTATCATTCCTGATATAACCAGGCTATTTGTTCCATTATCAATAAAGCTATTCATGCCATATTGATCCCTTAATTTGGACAGTACTGTATTATAATAACCTGCCTGCACAACTACTTCAACTAACACCTGTCCATTTGAAATCTGGTAAATAGTAGAGTCCGGTACTATCCCGGTATTATAAGTCTGGCAAAGGGCGGCGAGCTCCGGCCCGATGAGATCAGTTGATTTTCCAATTACGGGTGGCTGGTATCCCGGAACAATCAATGTGTCGGCAATCCACCCATTGAATGGAGAAAAATTGACAGTGGCTCCAGACTGAATGTTGACCTGAGAAGCACTCCACAAGGATCCATCTATAAAACTTGAACCTGTTCCCGAACCAATATTTATTGCTGCATAAGGCGCCCACACCGTACCAAGCCAGGAGGTACTGTTGGAAGCGCCATTGGAAATGGTAAATGCAAAAGTATTTATAGAGCTGGTGGTACCATTACCATGTATCTCCATGAATATCCTTGAAGGCGAACCTCCGTTTATAATTGATGAAGTATTCTTGCCTAAGTCCACATCACCAACAACAAAGATTCTGATATTACCACTTACGCTATTCTGAAAATCAAAAACAAGATTATTGGAATTTTTATTACTTATTGATTTAAAATAATAATCTCCGGGGCCGCTAAAGGTTAAAGTCTGTTTTCCGTTAAGCGCCATGTTTCCATAATTTCCGGGGATAATTGCTGTGCCCTTTGTTACATCAGGGCCTGTTGCGCTAAATGCCATTATCGCAGGGAATCCGGGAAGTACAGGAAGATTGGGCGCCTTTATAAATTCACCACCGCCGGGAACTGGTCCTGTGTAGGTGGTCCCTTGTGGATGCGTAACACTTCCGAGAACTATCCCTCCTCCTATGGTTATACTTCCGGCTGCGTCAATATTCTTTTGGATGTTGGCATTGGAGCCAATGGTAATAATTGAGCCGGTGAGGTTGCCCTGGTTTGCGGCAGTAATGTTACCATTTACTGTTGTGGCGTTAGATAAATTTATGATGCCACCGCTGTTTATATCGGAGTTCAAAACCGAATTACCCGTGGAATTGACGAGTTGATAGCTTCCTATATGGCCACCGGAAATTTTAGCAGCAGACCCAATGTTTACACCAAAACCCGGAGGAATCGGTTTCGTAACATTTATATTTGAATTTGGCTTCTGGCCTGCAAATATTACAAAGTCGGTGGGCTTTAGGCTTTGGCTGAATAATGTTTGAGTAAGAAAAGTGAGGGAAATAAAAATAGATATTCCCATTGGGAAAAGAAAACGGGACTTTCTCATTGTTTAAATTTAATTTAAGGGCACATAGTACCCCATTAGAAAGATGATTATTCTTTTGGAAGTAGGATCTTTTTAAGGTAGGTGAATTTCAATTAAGATTAGATCCTTTTCAGAAGGCGCGTTAAAATCCACGACAAATATATAATTTACTTACCATTAATAAATATCAATTTTTTTAAATTCGAAAAGAGAATGAAGCTTTGGAAGATTCATTTTATTCTTTGAATTTATTTTATATTCTGGGTAAATGATCAGAAGATTCGATTGCCATTTAATATTCCTCCCTGACCACCATATTGATATTTTCTCCTTCAGTTTGAAAAATATTGAGAGAAGAAAAAATCAAAACTTGTTTAATTACATATTTATCTTACATCTTTGTTTACAATGCTAAAGGTAGTTTATAGGTTTGCCGCTGTGATAGTAAAAATCGCGCAAAAAATAGGAATTTTCGCGCATAATGGACATTTTCCCTGTTTGTTGAGAAATTTTGGACCTTCCGATCAGGAGGATATACAAATAAACAGATCAGTGAGAATTACAGACTTTATTTGATGAAGATTTTGGATAGGAATCGCTATTATTTGACCTGTCACTTTGCTATCATCCCTAATTCAATAATTGAATTTTAAAATTTTCAGACGTGGATGGGTACGCTTTAAATAAATGATATTTGATAATCCGCCAGCCATCAAAGGTTTTCCCGAACTAATTCATCACAGGTATATCATCGGTCAAAATTCCTTTTCCCAAACTTTACCTCCGGGAAATTCATAATCTGTCAATGAATTTTCTTTCATCTGAATACTGTAACCCGGTATTTCCGGAGGCATATAATTTCCGTTCTTAATGACTACCGGATTTAAAAAATGTTCATGAAGGTGGTCCACATATTCGATGATTCTGTTTTCGATTGAGCCGCTGATACAAACAAAATCAATCATAGACAGATGTTGAACGTATTCGCAAAGGCCTACTCCGCCTGCGTGCGGGCAAACCGGTATTTTTAGTTTGGCAGCCATCAGGAGAATACTTAAAATTTCATTGACACCGCCTACGCGGCAACTGTCAATCTGGCAAATATCGATGGCACCACTTTTCAGAAACTGTTTAAACATAATCCTGTTTTGACAATGTTCGCCGGTTGCTACTTTAATCGGCTGAATGTTTTGTCTGATTTTCAGATGACCGAGTATGTCGTCAGGGCTTGTCGGTTCTTCAATCCACCAAGGATCAAAGGGTGCCAGAAGTTTCATGTTATCAATGGCTTCATCCACTTCCCATTTTTGATTGGCATCCATCATGAGTTTCAGATCACTTCCGATTTCTTCGCGAATAATCTCAGCTCTTCTTACATCTGCATTTATATCGCCGCCTACTTTCATTTTCATAAATTTCCAGCCTTCCTGTCTGGCTTCATGGCAGAGCTGTCTGATCTTGTCATCTGAATATCCCAGCCAACCGGCAGAGGTCGTGTAAGCCGGATAACCGTTTTTCAAAAGATATTCTATTCTTTCGCACTTTGATTTTTCAAGTGATTTAAGTATGGCAAGTGCTTCATCAGGAGTGATGACATCTGTGATGTATGTGAAGTCGATACACGAAATTATTTGTTCTGATGTCATATCTGCGATGAGTTTCCACAATGGTTTGCCTTCTGATTTTGCATAAAGATCCCATACTGCATTGACCACGGCTCCGGTTGCCAGGTGAATTACCCCTTTCTCAGGCCCCAGCCACCTGAGCTGGCTGTCTCCGGTAATATTTTTCCAGAAACCCACCATGTCGGATGTAATTTCTTCCAGAGATTTTCCTTTAACAAGGTAGGCCAGAGCATTGATGGCCGCCACACAAATTTCATTTCCTCTGCCGATGGTGAATGTGAGCCCATGCCCTTCCAGGCCCGGTTGGTTTGTTTTTAAAATTACATAGGCCGCCGAATAATCGGGATCTTTATTCGTGGCATCAGAGCCTATGGATTCACGGCTGGTCGGAAATCGGATGTCGAGGGTTTCGACAGCGGTTATTTTTATTGACATAAGATTCTTTAAAAATTAATAAAAAAAGATTTTTATGGTTGTCGAAGTTAAGGTGTGATGGTTTTTAAGAAAATGGCTGTTTATAAAAATATTTTTGATTCCGTAGAAATATTAATGAGTCAAGGCAAAGGTTTTCCACTTGGTTATGAATCCTTCCTGGAAAAGAGTGTGTATTAATTGATATAAATTTTAAAGCGGGTCTCTAATTGTTAATGGATATTAGAATGATTTTAAATATCTGAATATTAAATGCTTCAGACCATTCAACAATTGACGTTTTCCAAAAATGTTAAAACTAAAACCAGTCGCCAAAATTTATTTTTTACTTTTACCATGAAGAAAATTGAAATCTTTTTTTCTCATGGATCTTCATCTGAAAGACAAAGTTATCATTGTGACAGGCGGGGCAAAGGGAATCGGAAACGCTATTTGCCAATCTCTTGCCGAAGAAGGTGCAACTCCGGTCATCGTGGGAAGAAATGAAATAGACAATCAAAAAGCCGTAAAGGAAATTAAGGATCAGAATTTAAAATCTATTTATATCACTGCAGAACTTGGCGGCCCGGAGGCCTCAGAAGAAGTGGTAAAGAAAACCGTCAGCGAATTGGGAAGGATAGACGGACTTGTAAATAATGCCGGATTAAACGATGGAGTTAGTTTGGCGAATGGGAGTTACGAAGCTTTCATAAAAAGCCTGCATAACAGTCTCACCCATTATTATCTCACTGCACATTACGCCTTGCCTGAGTTGATAAAAACGAAGGGATCCATTGTCAACATTGGTTCCAAAACGGGAGAAACGGGACAGGGCGGCACTTCAGGATATGCTGCTTCGAACGGAGGCAGAAATGCCCTGACACGTGAGTGGGCAGTGGAATTATTGAAATATAGTATCCGTGTAAATTCGGTCATTGTCGCGGAATGCTTTACTCCCCAATATGCAGATTGGGTGGCTACACTTGGAAATCCTGAGGAAGAACTTAAACGGATCAATGAACGGATCCCATTGGGGCACAGAATGACCAAACCTCGAGAGATTGCCGATATGGTAACGTTTTTATTGTCAGACAGATCGAGCCATACAACCGGGCAGTTGATTCATGTGGATGGGGGTTACGTTCATTTGGACAGAGCTATTTCTTAAATGAAAAACAGATTCAAAACATGTTTGAACTAAAAAATAAGGTGGGTATTGTAACAGGGGCAGGAAGCGGTATTGGTAAGGCCACTTCAATCGCTTTGGCAAAGCAGGGAGCCAGGGTTTATTGTGCTGATATTAACCGGCAAAATGCCGAGGAAACGGTTAATCAGATTTCTGCTGAAAGTGGAAAAGGAATTGTACTTGTTTGTGATGTTACAGATCAGAAAGATGTTCGGCAGAAATTTTCCGAAGTTGATCGAATAGACTTTATGGTAAACTGTGCAGGAATTTCACACATCGGTACTGCTACCACAACTACCGAAGCTGATTTTGAAAAAGTGTTTAATGTCAATGTCAAAGGTGTTTACAATTGTATGCATGTTGGGATACCTGTTATGCAGGAACAGAGAAGTGGCGTTATTGTCAATATCTGTTCCATTGCAAATCGTGTAGGCATACCTGATAGATTTGCCTATTCCATGACCAAAGGCGCTGTGGATTCAATGACGCTTTCCGTAGCCAAAGATTATATCAAAGATGGAATCAGGTGCAATTCCATTTCTCCGGCCCGTGTACATACACCTTTTGTGGATGGATTTCTGAAGAAAAATTATCCGGGAAAGGAAGATGAGATGTTTAAGAGATTATCCGCAACCCAACCCATCGGACGGATGGCAAGGCCCGAAGAAATAGCGGCGCTTATTCTTTACCTTGTTTCAGATGAGGCTTCTTTTATTACGGGTTCTAACTTTCCGATAGACGGTGGCTTTGAAAAGCTGAATAATTAAAAACTTATTTTCAGGATAATAAAAATATTGCGAGAATGAAATTGATAAGATACAGAGATGGGGGTAAAATCAAACCAGGTGTTTTTCACAATGGAAAGTATCTGGGTGTAGAAGGTTTTGTGGACGATTACAATGAATCTTTTTTTGAAAAAGGTGGATTGGAAACACTGAGATTTCTGATCCGGGAGAAAGCGGATTTTCTTCCTGAAGTGTCTCAAAATGTGGAACTGGATTCTCCGGTGGCAAGGCCATCCAAAATTGTTTGCATCGGATTGAATTATGCAGATCATGCCAAAGAAACCAATGCGACAATTCCCGAAGAACCTGTTATCTTTTTTAAATCAACTACTGCCATAATTGGTCCGGACGATGATGTGGTGATTCCAAAGAATTCTGTAAAAACGGATTGGGAAGTTGAACTTGCTTTGGTAATTGGCAAAAAAGCATCTTATGTAGATGAAAAAGACGCGATGGATTTTGTGGCCGGCTACATGTTGCATAATGATTTGAGCGAACGCGATTTTCAACTGAACCGAAGCGGTTTATGGGATAAGGGAAAGGGGTGTGATACTTTTGCGCCGCTTGGGCCCTGGCTGGTTACTCCGGATGAGGTCGGGGATGTAAGCAATTTACGGTTATGGCTATCCGTAAACGGGAAAATGATGCAGGATGGGAATACCTCTAATATCATTTTTAAAATTCCTTTTCTTGTTTCATATATAAGCCAGTTTATGACTCTTTTGCCGGGCGACATAATTTCTACAGGCACTCCTGCAGGTGTGGGTTTGGGAAGGGAACCTCAGATTTATTTAAAAGCGGGCGACATTATGGAATTGGGCATTGATGGATTGGGAAGCAGTAAACAAAAGGTGATTTCTTTTGAATCTGCCATGAAGAATTAATCCTCATTGAAAAATCGACCTTTCTTTGAAAGTACCAGGGCACCATTTAAAAAATATATACTATAGGTTTGTGAATTTTGATTTCTTTCAATTTTCGCGCATTTAAAAAGAAAGATTTTTGAATAAAATTCTAAGGTATTTTCTGTTCTGATAACCTTATTATATTTGCACGCATTTTAAAACGATTTAAAGTAATAGATGAATTATTAAATCAGATTTAAATATTCTATTTATTTCTTAAATAATATAAAGGAGTACAACATGGAAATAGTGGGAACTCGTGAAGTTTTATCACCGCTGAAAGGGTTGATTTTTCCGGAAGCATACCACAACCTTTTGAATCCATTGCAAACCGAAAACTCATTTCATGCAATAAAGGAATTCATTGAAGGCCGGCTTGAAAATGATTTGAATCTGCATCGGGTAAGCGCACCTCTTTTTGTCAGGCAAAATACCGGGATCAACGACGATTTGAATGGAATAGAAAGAGCTGTTTCATTTCCGATGAAATCGATGGATGACAATCGCGCAGAAGTGGTTCAGTCGCTTGCAAAATGGAAACGGATGGCATTGGCAGAATATAGAATCCCGGCTGGTGAGGGGATTTTTACTAATATGCATGCGATCCGTCCGGATGAGACAACCGACAATCTGCATTCTCTTTTTGTGGACCAGTGGGATTGGGAAAAACACATTCAGGCCTCTGACCGAAAACTTTCGTTTTTGAAACAGACAGTGGAAAGATTGTACCGGATCCTTAAAGATGCTGAAGATTTTGTAAACAGGATCCATCCGGAAATTTTACCCGTTTTACCGGAAAAGATTCAATTTGTAGAATCAGAATCGTTGTTGCAACTTTATCCTCATCATACGCCTCAGGAAAGAGAATTTGAGATAGTAAAAAAATACAAAGCTGTTTTCATAATTGGTATCGGGAATAAACTTTCTGATGGAAAACCGCACGATGGGAGAGCACCTGATTATGATGATTGGTCCACCAAAAATGATGATGGATTTTTTGGACTCAATGGTGATATTCTTGTCTGGAATCCGGTGTTGAAACGTGCTGTTGAATTATCCTCAATGGGCATTCGTGTAAACAAAGAATCGCTTGTACGCCAGCTTCGAATAAGAGGGCAGGAAAAAAGATTAGAACTTTTGTTTCATAAAAGGATGATGAATGATGAATTGCCACTAACTATGGGCGGCGGTATTGGCCAATCGAGAGTGGCAATGTTCCTGTTGAGAAAAGCCCATATTGGAGAAATCAGTGCGGGCCTTTGGCCGGAAGAAATGGTGCATCTCTGCAAGTCGTACGGCATTCAGTTGTTGTAAATAAGTTTTTATAGTAATAGCTGTTTTATCCGGTCAATGTGAGCGTGCATTGACCGGATTTTTTGTATTACCTTTCTCAAATAGTATCAACATGAATACAATCCGCTACTGCCTTGCACTTGATCTGAAAGATGATCCTCAATTGATTGAGGAGTATGAAAATTATCACCGCCATGTATGGCCTGAAATTTTGAAAAGTATTCATAACTCGGGAATCCATAATATGGAAATTTTCAGGTATTCAAACCGGTTGTTCATGGTAATGGAAGTGGATGAAAATTTTTCATTTGAAAAGAAAGCACATGCTGACGGATCAAATCCAAAGGTGCAGGAGTGGGAATCACTGATGTGGAAATATCAAAAACCACTTCCGGGATCTCAGAACGGGGAAAAGTGGATGTTGATGAAGAAAATATTTTCATTAAAAGAACAATTCAAAAAATAATCTGTGCGGATTGATGCGCATCAACACTTCTGGAAGTACGATCCTGTAAAGGATTCGTGGATTACTGATGAAATGAATGTCCTTCAAAATGACTTTCTTCCGAATCAGTTGGAAACTCTCCTTGGTGAAAGCAAAATTGATGGTTCTGTGCTCATTCAATCTGATCAAACTATTGAAGGGAATAATTTTTTAATTAATCTTGGCAGGGAAAGTCCTTTTATTAAGGGTGTTGTTGGATGGGTGGATCTTTGTTCTGAAACAGCAGAGGATGAAATTTCAAAGTACCTTGAAACACCTGTTGTAAAAGGGTTTCGGCATATCCTTCAAAGTGAGGCGAACAGGTCGTTTATGTTAGAGCCTGCATTTTTACGGGGAGTAAAATTGCTGGGAAAATATGATTTCACTTATGACATTCTGATTTTTAAAGATCAGTTGAAATATGTTCCGGAATTTCTGAAACATTTTCCTAATCAAAAATTTGTTTTGGATCATCTTGCAAAACCGGATATCAAAAATCACCTGATTGGCGAATGGGAAAAGGGGTTAAGGAAACTTGCTGCTTTTGATAATTTATACTGTAAAGTTTCCGGAATGTTTGCCGAAGGTGATTGGCGTCATTGGGAGCCGGTGGATTTTACGCCGTATCTCGATGTTGCAATGGAGGTTTTTGGAGTTGATCGTTTGATGTACGGTTCGGATTGGCCTGTTTGTCTGGTTGCTACTTCTTACAAGGAGCAGTTTGAAGTTGTAAAAAGATATTTCTCATCGCTTACTCCAAATGAACAAAATGGAGTCTTAGGAGAAAATGCAATCCGTTTTTACAGATTACAATAATGCAGAAAATGTGGTTCCGGTTTACACTAAACTAATAGTTGGGATCCGTTTCTGATAATTCCACTTTTACCCGGTAGTCATTCAGTCTTTGCCGCAACTCGGGAGAAGAAAAATCCACTGTGCTGAATTCTTCGTTGTAAAGCGATTTCATTTCGCGCCGTGTAAGCCCTCTCACAAACCTTCTTACCTCAACATTATTTGAGAGTATCAAACCCGGGACGGGTACATTTTTGTTGTCTTTGGATTTGGCTACCATGGTAAAGTAAGATGAGTTGCAATGTTTTTTGGCGCCTGTCTGAATATTTTCTGAATCTACACGAATTCCTACAACCATTGAACTTGTTCCTACATAATTGACTGACGCCTTCATGGTCACCAGTTCTCCGATTTCAATGGGCGAGAGGAAGTCAACGGTATCAATACTTGCTGTCACGCAATACGTTCCACTGTGACGGGAAGCCACCGCAAAAGCTATCTGATCCATCAATGATAAAATGTATCCTCCGTGAATTTTGCCATTGAAATTTGCGTGTGCCGGCAACATGAGTTCCGAAATCACCAATGCCGAATCTCTTACCCTTTTGTATTCCTTATCCATAAAAGGTTTATGAATTGAACTAATTAAAATAAAAGGATCCTTTAATAATTTGTTTTTTTAGAGTCGGGCCATCATCAAATAGTTACAGATATCTCTATCTATCAACATTGAATTTATTAATAAATCCGGTTCTATTCACCATCGAGAGGGACAAATGTAAACATCCATTTTACCGGATTTTGCCAGTCTCTTCCTTTGAATGTTCCTACCGGGCATTTTAATAAAACGTCATTCCAGCCTTTTTTCAGAAGAATTTTTGTGGGTTCCCGGTAAGAATAACCTTCGTCCACAAGTGGAACTTCTGAATCTCCTTTCTGCCCGGCGTGTTCCCAATCGGGTGGTGCAACGGGTTGCCCATTGACCCAAACCTTACTTTGTTTATAATCCCATCCATTTTCAGGAGGGGTATCTGTAGCTGTGGATCGGGAAGGATCATAAAAACCAATCCAGAAATTTTTAAGGGCTGGCTCGTCACTCCATATTTTCGTGTAGGCGTAGATGGTAGAATTTTCTTTTGGACTATCCACAGCCGCTTTAATGAGCGGATACCACCAGTGACGTAATACAATGGTTCCACCGGTTTCTTCTTTGTAAAATTTCCATTGTTCGGTATTATTTGATAATTCCGGCTCAAACTTTTTTGAAAGATTACCATTATTATTGTAAGGACCATACAATCGCCATTGCATTTGAGTTTGCCTTACATAAGGGAAAGGGATTCCTTTAAAAAATAATTTTTTCTGGTCAAGCAGCCGATGCTCAAATTCTTTAAAAGATTCCGCATCCCCATCATTTACGTTTGAAATCCATTCTTGCCGGCCACCGCCCCTCCAGCATCTCTCACTAAAAGTTAACATGCCCGGATACACGGGATTCATTCTTAAAATGTCAATCGCCTCCGATGCCCGGCGATCATTCCACGTGCACAGGGTAGCTCCTAAAATTTCTGAATTTCCTTCCGGAACATCGCCAATTTCTCTGTTGAAAATCGTGACGGTTGATTCCAGCGGATCCATGTGGTTGAGGTAAAGATGGCGTGAATCAATAAATTGAGTTTGTTTGTTTTTTGACAGATGGGCGTTGTCGTCCATCCACAATTGACGAATTGTATTGTTTGTAAAATTTCCTCCCGGCTGCCATCCGATAACTTTTTTGCCGAAACTTTCAATGTGTTGAGTTATTTCGGGGATAAACTTTTCATTTGTTATTTTCACTTCATCGGCGCCGATATGAATGTAGGGTACATCATAGGTTTTACAGATTTCGTTCAATATATGTTTTAGTATAGTAATCCCGGATTCACTTTGCATATCTGTTCCCATCGCTCTTTTGAAAGCAGCGCTGTGCCCGGGCATATCTATTTCCGGGACAAATGTAATGTGTCTTTCTTTGCAGTATTGGATGAGTTCCTGAATATTTTTGGATGTATAATATTCTCCTGCATTTCTTAGCATCGTGGAAGCCGAAGTCAGTTGAGGATATGCTTTTATTCCAAATCTCCAGGCAATATCTTCGGTTGAGTGAAAATGAAAAACGTTTAGTTTGTATCTGCCCATGATTTCAATTTGTTGTTTCAGCAAATCCATGGGCATGTAATTTCTCCCCACATCAATCATGTACCCTCTCCATGCAAATGCAGGCCAGTCGGTTATTTCACACGCATCAATCATTTCTTTGTCGCGTGCCAACTGAATCAGAGTCTGGATGCCGTTGAAAATACCGTGAGATGTATTGGCTTCAATCAAAATCTTTTCAGGTGTCACTTTTAACCTGTATGCTTCGCTGGCTACAAGGGGTGAATTGACTTTTGAAATTCTGAGTTCAATGGAGGGTGATTCTTCCGAAGAATTATTTACGATGATGGCTTTACCGGTTACTGATTGAAGAAATTGTTGCAATTGATTTGATTCATTTTGCAATGTGTTGTTATTAACAAGAATTGAATGGCATTTATAAAGAGGAAAAAATCCGTTATCCCATTTTATCTGCTGTGGTTTGGGAATAAGTGATGGCCTGGCGGTAAGGCCATAGACAAACGGGAAAATAATGTGTTTCCAGAGTGCATATCCATCACCAAGCAAATGAAGGCCGTCATTTGTTAGTTTTGGATTCATTAATCCATCTCTATCGGCGAAAAAAGAATATAAGTCGATATAAGTATATCGATTTTCGCCGGATAATTCTTTCAGTTTTGTATTGAGAAGATTGATTTGTTTTGTCTTATCCGTATGCGTAGAAAATTTTTTGTAGATGGGGTTGACAGGAAGGATGCTTTGAACGAATAGTTTAGTGAGCGGTGATTGCTGATGAATGTAATCTACGATCAATAAAATGTTTTTGAGCGCACTATCTACAGCAATTCCATGAGCAAGGTCATTCGTACCTATCAATAAAAATACTTTTGGAGGTTTGCGATCGGTAACGAGATTAAGCCGGTGGATGACACCTGCTGTAATGTCGCCGCTGATCCCCTGGTTTACACAATGGACATCATTAAAAAGCTGTGACCATTCCGAGCCGTCAGTAATACTGTTGCCAAGAAAAATAGTTTCATTTTTTGTAACAGGCAGAGATTTAAAAAGAGAGGTTCGTTGAAGATAATAGGTTGTGAGAAAGGTCTCGGGAGGTGCAGGTTGTGTAACCTGGGCGAGTAGTTTGGCAATGAAAAAAATTAATATGACTAATAAAAGGTATATAGATTTTGAAAAAGTATTTTTCATCTGTCTGTTTTTTTATTTTTGAAGAGCAGGCAATAACAATCGTTCAATTTATGCAATATGGAATTTAGATTCTGTTTCACAAAAGCCTTCATTTGAAGATAGAAAAGATATCCTGGTACCCGTTAATATAGAACTCTTTTCACTAACTTATCCATCGATGATGATGAAATATTCTCTGGTAAATAGAATTCAGGTTTTTCAGTCCATGCCTTTTCAAAACTGAAGTAGTCAACCTTATTTGGATTTTGCCCTTTTAATCTGGAAATGCTTTCTTTCACGAACATTCTCCACTTTGGCAGATAGAAGTATTTCATCAGGCCACTCCATTCTTTATTGGCATAATCATGAAGATCGGTGGATGGATTGTCAGGTCCCCTATAAGTTATTTGAGTTTTTGCATTTTTAAGAGCCTGTTTTTTATCGGAGATGGTTTTTCCGAAATCCCACGCCTGCATAAGCCAGGTATGCAATTGAAAAGATGGATTACCACTTAACAATGAATCTTGTATTTTTAAAAGTGATAAGAAATCATCTGATTTTTGAACAAACAAATCCAAATTCTTTACATTGAATGCATGGATCATATCTGAATATGCTACCTGCCCCTCATTGGATAAAACCTGTCTGACAAAATTGATTTTGTCAATTTGATATGTTCGTGAATCTTTCATGTATTGCGAGGCTGAATTAAATAGTTTTACGGCTTTTTTAAATTTATCCTGGTCATAATTTCGGATCATGTTTCCCCAGGTGGCGGCAGACCTGACATCAAAAGATGGCCGGGCACAAAATACAGATTCCGGTGGCCCTTCCTGATATTTGTCAGGACTGCTATAAACTGTTTGAAGAAAAGTTTGCCATGCTTTTTGAAGGGTGTCATTATTTTTGCCATACCGGGCACTCACATAAGAAGGAATCCAATCTGATGCTTCCACTTTTTGCTGATGCCATCCCAAATCGAGAACAAAGTCATATACAACCGGATTATTATCTATTCCTTCGGGCATGATTCCGATTCCCTTCATCAATGGGGAATAGATGCTGGTATCTGCTCTGTAAACCTCATTGGCAAAGCGTTGCAGCTTTCCATACAATCCGCTCCTGC
This sequence comes from Chitinophagaceae bacterium, assembly GCA_017307735.1. GTDB lineage: Bacteria > Bacteroidota > Bacteroidia > Chitinophagales > Chitinophagaceae > Ginsengibacter. Next base: position 96,004 of record JAFKGR010000006.1, on the reverse strand, counting down.
CTCCAAAGTTGCTGACTGTGCACCATACGAAGGGTGTGCTTTCATACCCTTTCCTGGTAAACCAGTTGTCTGTATTTTCGCCAAATAGCTCAAGAACTAAAACATTAGTCTTATCAAGGTTTGAAAGTAAAGCTGGCTTCGGATTATTTTGCCACCCCTGTAAAACACAGATACTTCCGGGGAAGTGTTTTTGCATTTCATCCTGTATCTGACGACCATAACCGGCTACATCCACACCTTTGGAATTTCCACCCTCATGAAAGGGATCACCTCCGAAATAGTGAAGATCGTTTCCGTATATTCTTTTCATTTCACTATAATATATACCTGCGACTTTTGAAAAACCATTTCCCTCCTTTATCATGGCGGGGCGGATAAAACCACCTGCCCAACGCCCCTGGTCAATCAGTTCAAATTTTTTTAAAGTTGTCGGCACCATTCCATAAAATCCTTGCATGACGGGCTGCATTCCGAGATCCTTCATCCGCTTAAGAATTTTTTTTTCAAGGGCGGACTGTTGATTTATAATTTCCTGGCTAACGGGCCCTCCCCATCCTTGTAAATTGCCCATTAACCACCAGGCAGTAAAAGCCGGACTCGCAATGAAATTTGAAATTTCTTTATCAGTACATCCTAATTTCTTAAGTGTATTCTGCCAGACGATTTCAGTTCCCACAGGAGCCAGCAAAAGGTTCACGCCATTCAAAGCTATCCAATCCAACTCGTGTTCCCATTCTTTCCATTTATAAAAACTCATCGTATAGTTGATGGTGCAATAATTTAATGCATATCTTATTTCAGCAGAAGCAGCAATTTTTACAGGGGTAGTTACTCGGGGCAAAGGAGAAACAATTGATAAATTGTCTCCCATGTTTGACATTGAACGATGACAATAGTTTTTCAAATAGAAACCCAACGCTTCTGTTGCTGCAGACGGGCTGGATGCTTCAATATGAATCTTGTCATTAACTGAAGAAATCTCAAAAACGTCTTTTCCGTTTTCAGGTGTGATTTGAGTGAATTCAAGATGATGAGCTAACCACGGAACGCGTCTTTGGGCCAAATCAATAACAGATTTAAAATTTTGAGCCTGGATGACTTCCAAACCTGTTAGTAAAATAATACTAAGGAGAATTATTTTTTTCATTGTGATCTGTTTTGATTGAAATTTCTATTATGTTTCTTTTTCGAAATCTTTTATTGTTGATTTATAAAATTCCCCTTTATAAGTTTTTAGCAAGATGCTTTTTCCGTGGTATTGTATCGTACAATTTCTCCCGGCCTTAGAAAGAATTGAATACGAAATAAGTTTGCCATCATTCCATTGCATACTGACTTCAAATCCGCCTCTTGCACACAAACCTGTAATATTTCCAGAAGGCCACTCTTTGGGCAGCGCCGGTAAAAGTACAATGCTGCTGTCATCACTCTGCAAAAGCATTTCGGCCAAACCCGCTGTACCACCGAAATTGCCATCAATCTGAAAGGGTGGGTGAGCGCAAAATAAATTCGGATAAGTTCCGCCGCCGGATTTGGTTTCATCATTTTCTATAACAGGATTCAATAATTCTTTAAACAAACGAATGGCATGTTCACCATCATGCAATCTCGCCCAGAAATTTATTTTCCACGCCATGCTCCATCCCGTACCTGCGTCTCCGCGTTGGATTAGCGTTTCTTTTGCGGCGGCTGCAAGCGCGGGAGTTTTTATTACAGAAATTTCATCGTAGGGATAAAGCCCGAAAAGATGCGAAATATGACGATGATGAGGGTCAGCATCTTTCCAGTCATTGAGCCATTCATTCAGATCTCCACGGGCACCAATTTGATCGGGAGCCAATTGCTTCACTGTATCCTGTAATCCCATTCTCCATTCCGGATCTTTATTCAGAGTGGACGAAGCGGAAATGCAGGCATTAAATAAATCACGACAGATCTGCATATCCATGGTTGGGCCCATGCAAGTATTTCCAATAAAACCATCCGGCATCACATAAGCGTTTTCGGGAGAGTTTGAAGGTGCAGTTACCAGCCATCCGTGTTGAGGTTCACGAATTAAAATTGATTGTAAAAATTGCGCAGCTCCTTTTATAACAGGATAGTATATGCGTAGGAAACCGGTGTCTCTCGTAAAACGAAAATGTTCCCATAATTGTGTGCAGAGCCATGCACCTCCTGTAAGTGTTGATCCCCATTCAGCGCTTTCACCTGGTGAAGTGTAAAACCATGGATTACTAATGACGTGCGCTACCCATCCTTTGGCATGATAATAATCCCATGCTGTTTTTTCTCCTTTGAATACCAGGTGAGAAGTAAATTGAAAAAGTGGTTGGCCAATGGAACCAAGATTCGTTACTTCCGCGGGCCAATAGTTCATCTGGAGATTGATGTTGAGATGATAATCTCCGTTCCATGGTGTTTGATATTGGGTAGCCCATAATCCTTGCAGATTGGCCGGCAAAAGTCCCGGACGGGAGGAACTGATCAATAAATATCTTCCAAAGTTGAGGTAGAGCACAGGCAATTGATTGTCTGGCTTTCCTTCATGGTATTTTATTAAACGTTGGTTGGTGGTGAGGGTTGGAAGCTGGTTTGTTACCGGCATTTTCCATCTGCATCTGTTGAATTCTGTTAGATAAGCAGAAGTACTTTTTTGTCGAGCTTTTGAAAATGAAAGAGATTTTGTTTTCGCAAGACAAGTCAATGCCTTTTTCAAAACATCTGCATCTGATAAACCTCCTTTGGCATAATCATAGTTTGTGGCAGAAGAAATTTTTATCCAGCATTCAGTCGAATTATTGATGTTAATCTGGTTTCCATATTTCCGGAGAGAACCATCTCTCAGCACAACTTTGGCAACGGTCGCGAACTTCATCCCTTTATCTTTTCCCGAGGGCAATTGGCCGACCATTATCAGACGATTTTTATCTGCCCTGATGTTTACATTTTCTTTTCGGTATAAAGTGAGTGAGATATTGATTCTATTTTTTTTAGAAGAAGAAAATTTTATCCAGGTGATGTCATTTACAAAATCGGAAAATGCTTCTTCAGTATAGGTGATATTTTTTCTTATAAACCGGGTCAAGGCTGATGCTTTCTCAATGTTTAGGGTGCGGATATAATGTGTGACGGGAGTCACGCTGTCCTTCCAACTGATGAAAAGATCACCCATAGTTTGGTAGCATCCATATTTGTCCAATGCGCCGTTTCCGTTTCCAGAGCCGGGACCTTTGGCTACAAAATGTTTTTGAAGTAATTCCTGAGCCTGCTGATTTTTTCCTTCCAGTAAAAGATTTTGAATAGGTTTCAGATAGCGCCATGCACTGTCTCTGTCGGCATCCTGGGGGCCGCCGCTCCATAGTGAAATTTCATTGAGCGCAATTCTTTCTTTTTTTGTATTGCCGAATATCATGGCACCCAAACGGCCATTTCCAATCGGTAAACTTTCAACAGATGAATTTGCCGGTTTGTCAAATTGAATAAGAATGTCACCGTTTTGAGGATAGGTTACTTCTGTGATAAATATTAAAATGAAAAAAAGAAAAAAATATTTCATATGATTTCTGGGGATCGGGAATTTACGGTGGATAATTTTGAAGGTTGCTTTGGGCATATTGTTATTTATTGGAATAATAATTTCAAAGGTAGCTGATGCTTATTATGAGTTTATTAATTAATATTTTGAGGAACCGCAAAAAGTTTATTTAAGAAAAATGCTATTTGGAAGATGATTCTTCTCAAAAGAACTTGATAGTATTGTAAGGTTATGCAAATTGTTCATGTATCAAGACATAGCTGAATTGTATTGCGATTGTATTTACACGAAACCATGACCTGTTTTTCTAAAAGTGGTCTCGATACCAAACACGTTATATAACCTGCCATTAGATACAGAAAAAAACCGTCTCCAATTTGAAGACGGTTTTTTTCTGTATTATTTTATCCGGGATGATCCTGGTTTAATTACTTGTCTTCTTTCCCAGTTGTTCCAATAAAAAATTATTGAGAATAATATAATTCTGTGCATTGGATTTTTTTGACAGTTCAAGAGAATATTCTGATGTGGCTATTGCCCCCTTTACATCTCCTAATTCCTGCTGAAGTTTGGCTTTGTAATAAACAACATAAAAAGGTGGATTGGGATTTGCCTGTTTGATGGCTTCATTCACCAATTCAAGGGCTTTGGGTTTATTGTTGTCATATTCATTGAAAAATTCGGCAGCCTGGAAATAAGGTTTATTTTTTGCATCCGATTTTATTGCTGCATCAAATTGTTGGCGAAGCTGATCCCTGAATTTTGAAACAATGGGAATATTCAGACTGAAATTTTCCCATTGAATATTCAATACACAACTTTCGGGTTTTACATCAGTGAACTGCATGGCAAGCGTTTCCACTTTTTTTTGCAGATGGTTTGCTTTTACCGGAATGCGAAACAAATCTTCACTGGATTCGTATCCGTTTACTCCCCAGTTTTTTATTCCTTTGTTGAGAATAAATTTCCACTCTCCGTTTTTCTCCGGAATGGTGTAAAGTGCATAGGTTCCTGAATCAACTTTTTGCCCCAATATTTCCACTGGACTATTAAACCTGATGGTTGTGGCTGTGTTGGCACCTGTTCTCCAGACCACATTCCACGGTACTTGTTCTCCAATCATCTGCCTGCCTTTCAGCCCGGGCCTTGAATAAGTAATTTCAATGGAAGAGAGAGCGAAATTTTGCTTGATGGTTTGTGTAGGAGAAGCTGCAGGCATTTTGATTTGAGCCTGGGTGTAGAGCCCAGAGCCTGCCAAAAGAAAACTGATAAATACTTTTTTCATAATTGTATTTTTTAATTTTTCGTGTTGTGATTTGTGTGTAATAAATAAAAGAACTGATGAATTATCCTCTGATTTTATAAATCAGATAAACCGGATTTTGCCGGGAGAATAGTTTAGCGAAATTAGGAAGATGAAAAGTTTTCTAATTTCCGGGAGTTTTCCTATTTATTTTGTTTCAGCAATTTTATCCGGAATATTTTGCCTCATAAACTTTTGAAGATTGGCTGAACACAAATAATTAATGCAGAATTTCAAAGTATTTGGTATTTGTTTTGAAAGCCATCTGTAAATTGCTCTGCAAAAAAATTGGATAAAATGGTTTTTTTACAGGTTCCCAATGAGGTATTAAAGGCCACCGGCAAAGAAGCAGTAAATGTATTCGATTGGGTCAGTCAATTAAAATCAATGGCTGTTGATTATGCGCCTAAAATTGTCGCTGCCATTCTTATTTATTTTATCGGAACATGGGTTATCAAATGGGTGACAAAGGCTTTTGTAAGCATAATGAAAAAACGGGAATTAGATCATTCACTTCAATCTTTTCTGGCTTCAATTATAAAGGTTGGATTATTGGTTTTGTTGTTTCTGACCGTAATCAGCATTTTGGGAATTAATATTACCAGTTTTGCAGCGTTGCTTGCAGGCGCCGGTTTGGCAATTGGCGCAGCATTGAATGGTTCTCTCGGAAATCTTGCAGGAGGAGTAATGATCCTGATTTTGAAACCATTTAAGGTAGGCGACCTGATTAAAGCACAGGATTATTTTGGAGTTGTAACAGAAATCGGAATCGTCAATACCGTGTTACTTACCGGATCAAATCAAACGGTGATTTTGCCTAATGGTGCGTTAAGCACAGGTGTTATTACCAATTATACATCCCAGGAAAATTTGGTGGTGGACATAAAAATTCCGATTGATTACAGTGCCGATTTGGATCTTGCAAAAAAGGTAGCCATCGAAGCCATGTTGTCTCATCCGAAAGTGTTGAAAGATCCTGCTCCTTCAATTGCTGTGGTTGAGATGAATACAAGTGCCATTGTACTTGGCCTCGGTCCGCGAATCAAAGTGAAACCCTATGCAGAAAATAATCCCCGTGAAATGCAGGGAGATTATGGAGATGTTTTTGTAGGTGTAATTGAGCGGGTTCAGAGAGCTTTTGCTTTGAATCATATTTCAAGCCCGACCGGTTCGATAAAAGTTTTTAAGTAGAATGGAATCTTACGAGTTTCAGCCATTCTGAATGTTTCAGACTTTGCAGAATCTACTTTCCACATTTCTTCCAGTTTACTACTGAAAATACGATTTCTTTATAGTTATTTCTTTCATACAAAATTCCAATTTTGTCTTTGCCTGTTTTTACCAGATCGGAATAGGCTGTGAAATCTCCTTTGTTGTCGGGGCTTTTGTCGATTAAGCATGATTTGAACCAGGTGGCTCCATCATTATAGCTTATACGTAAAGTCAGGTCATCTCTCCGTTTTGTATTTGCATCGTTGCTGAAGGCGAGGATATTTTTGCCTTTATTTTTTCCAATGGTTAATAAACTTCCTTCATTCACAGGATCTATCAGGGTTTTGTCAAAATAAGTTGTATCCCATGTTGCACCGCCATTATCACTGATGGAAATGATTCTCGCACGGATATCACCTTTTTGATTCCTGCTGTTCATCATCAGTCTGCCTCCGCTCAATTCGGCAGCCGTGGATTCGTTGCTCCCCGGTACATTTATAGTAGCTCCCAGATGAAATGTTTTTCCGTGGTCGTCTGTATAAAATCCGTGAGCGTCGTAATCAGTAAAATTCGTCTGTGGATTACCGTTAGAATGATTGGCAGCCACAAAAATCCTTCCCTTGAATTTTCCATTTTCAAATTGCATGGCATGTCCGGGAGTATTGGCGTAACTGCGCCAGTCTTCCGGAAAATTGTAGGCTGGGTCAACATCAGGCTGATCGGGGCGATGCACTTGTGCTGTGATGTTTACCGGTTGAGACCAGGTGTTACCACCATCGGTTGAAGTTTTAAACCAGACTTCTCTGATGCCTTTTTTTTGTCGGATTTCGTATTCAGGTTTGTTGCCTGTGTTGTAAAATAAGAATATTCTTCCTTTGGGATAAGCCGGATCCTGTGTATCGACAACGGGTGCACAATTGCCTGCCTGTAATGAATCCACATCCACAACGACCTGCAGGTTTCCCCAACTTTTTCCGCCATCGGTGCTTTTTTTCAAAACTATATCCACATCGCCAAAATCAGCGGGACCATGGACACGGCCCTCTGCAAATGCCAAGAGATTTCCATTTGGCAGATTAATGATTGCCGGAATACGATAACTTTTATAACCATCGTGGCCTGAAACAAAAACGGGGATTTTTGTCTGGCTGAAAATGCTTTGGGAAATCAAAAAGATGCAAACGGATAAGATGATTTTTTTCATTGAGACCGACTTTAATGCCGGGGTTCAATTTAGTACCTTTTTATTTATCCGGCTTCAACAGGTTTCTTTGTAGTCTCACCTTCTTTGCTGAATCGGTAAATAATGGATGGAGTAAGAATGGAAATCAAGGCTGGCCAATTCAATAAAATATCTTTTGCAAAAAAGTTCATCACGATCAAATAGGCACCACATAAGAACAAAATGATTTTTACCAGTTTCTTTTGCCATACAAAAGAAGATGCTATAAAAGCTATCCCAATCAGGCAAAACATGGTTGTATTGATAATTAAATTTATCTGATTTCCGAAATAAAATATCCAATTTAAAATTTTGGCCACAAGAACGGCTCCACAAATGGTTTTATAAGATTTAAGAAGCAGCTTGTCAATTTTCATCTCAGCAGTAAATTTGTTTTGGTGATTGATGTAACAAACTTTTTTTATTTCTTCTGCAAAAAGAGAAAAAGTGAATTTGCCATGCCTTTATCCTCTTGATTACTTCTTCTTAAAACCACAGAATATAAAATTTTGAAGTTTACCCGCTGGCGTCAGATGGTCTTCAGTAATGCATCTGATTTTGTCAAACGCATTTTGAAACGCATTTAAAAGGGTGGTTTCATCATATCGCATCACATTCAATCCACTGCATTTTGCAGGTCCATTTTGCGAGAATGTTCCTAATACCAGGTATCCGTTTACAGATTTCTGAACAGTTTCTATATATCGTTTGATCTGTTCTTCATCCGTTAAAAAATGAAAACAGGCTCTGTCGTGCCACAAGTCATAAGTTTCATCCGGTACAAAATGATTGATATCGCTGACAATCCATTTTACGTTTTTGGCCCGGTCTCCCAATCTTTCTTTTGTTCTTTGCAGGGCTTTGAATGAGATATCGAGTACAGTGATGTTTTCATAACCCTCAGAAATCAAAAAATCTACGAGTTTGTTATCGCCACCACCGATGTCAATAATTTTCGCATCTTTTGGCAAATGAAATGAATGAATAAAACGCAGTGATGTTTTGGGAACTACCTGGGTCCAGCTTTCCTGATCGGTTGTTTTGGTTTCATAAATATTGTTCCAGTACTCTTTCATGTTTTCCATTTTGTAAAGATGAAAGTTTTTGTTCAATTTTTTTTCAGATAAAGTCTGAATGATGACTTTTGAGGTTTTGGCTTTTTAGTTTAATTCAAAGACCTGGTTTGAATAAACAGTTATTACATTTTATCTTATCATTAAAAAAAATGAGTCCTGAAAAAATATATCCCGGTCATTGAACTCATTTACGAAAAATTTCTAAGCCTGAAAAACCGATCATGTATTTTAACGCATCCCGCTTTCTGTTTTTTATATTTTTGGTTCTTAATTATTAAAAATTTTATATGAGAAGAATCCTACAATCTCTGATGTTTGTTCTCCTTTTCTTCGCTTTCACCACAGAAACCCATGCACAGAAAAAGACCTCAAATGACACGAAGTTCAACAAACTGGAGGCTTTCAGCCCCTTATTTATGGAAGATCAGGCCAACTCGTTTCACAGCGCTACCGGTGAACCCGGGCCTGAATATTGGCAAAACCGCGCTGATTATCAAATCAGGGCCACACTGGATACCGTAAAGAATAAAATCACAGGTTCAGTCACCATCACTTACACCAACAAGAGTCCTTATGATTTGCCTTTTGTTTGGCTGCAAATGGATCAGAATACTTTTAGAAAGGATTCAAGAGGATCGGCCCTTTATCCTCCGACCGACCGCAATGGTGTCAGGACTTTCACTCAGGGTTATGTGCTGAAGGATGTGAAAGTAAATAATGCGAATGCGGATTATATGATAACTGATACCAGAATGCAGATCAGGTTGAAAAATCCGGTGAAGGCAAAAATTGGACAAGCCGTAATTCACATTGATTATTCATTTGAAATTCCGACGCATGGCAAAGACAGAATGGGGCGCGTGGCAACAAAGAATGGAACCATTTATACATTGGCGCAATGGTATCCGCGAATGGCCGTTCTGGATGAAGTTGAAGGCTGGAATAATCTGCCTTACATCGGAACCGGTGAATTTTATCTTGAGTATGGAAACTTCGATTATGTAATCACGGCACCTTCAAATATGGTGGTGGTCGGTTCAGGGTTGTTACAAAATCCAGCAGAAGTTTTGACGACCAAAGAGCAAAGCCGGTTGGCAGAAGCACGCAAGAGCGACAAGACAGTGATGATTCTGACAAAGGATGAAATGCTCGCAGGTAATAACCACCTTCCCGGGAAAAACGGTATGCTGACATGGCATTTCAAAATTGAAAACAGCCGCGACGTAGCCTGGGCAGCTTCAGCAGCCTTTATCTGGGATGCTGCAAGAATGAATCTTCCGGGTGGAAAAACCTTGCTTGCCCAATCGGTTTATCCCGAAGAAAATTCCGGACAGGATGGTTACGGCCGTTCAACTGAATATATAAAAGGCGCTATTGAATTTTATTCCAGACAATTATATCCGTTCCCTTACCCGGTGGCTACCAATGTGGGTGCACACGAAGGGGGAATGGAATATCCGGGAATTGTATTTTGCAATTTCAAAAGTAAAAGAGGCGGTTTGTGGGGTGTGGTAGATCATGAATTTGGCCACACCTGGTTTCCGATGATTGTGGGATCCAATGAAAGAAAATATGGCTGGATGGATGAGGGTTTTAATACTTTTATCAATGGGTTATCAACCAAAAATTTTAATAACGGCGAATATTATCAGAAGACCGATTATCAAAGAGAAGGCTCTTTTTTGTTTGATCAGGATAATCCTCCCGTTTTCACCGTTCCGGAAGTTATACACGACCAGGGATCGTTGGGTTTGGATGCCTATACAAAACCCGGAGCTGCCCTCGATGTATTGCGGAATGTAGTGCTTGGCAAAGACCGTTTTGATTATGCTTTCAGGCAATACATTCAAAGATGGGCTTTCAAACATCCGCAGCCGTGGGATTTTTTCAATACCATGAGCAGCGCTTCAGGTGAAGATTTGGGATGGTTTTTCAAAGGATGGTTTATCAATAACTGGACTTTGGATATAGCAGTTACAAATCTGGAATATACCAACAACAATCCGCAGGATGGAGCAGACATCACTATCGAAAACGAAGGACAAATTCCAAGTCCGGTAACTCTTCAGATCAATTTCGATGATCATACTTCAACGACGGTAAACCTGCCGGTTGAAATCTGGATGGTTGGGCCGGAATATGTTTACCATTCCGATGCTGCCAAAAAGATTGCTTCTGTTGTGATAGATCCCGAACACCTGGTTCCGGATGCCAATCCCATGAACAATACTTTTGTTAAGCTGGAAGCTGCACCTGCCGGAGTAACTGCTATAACTGTCATCGATAAATATCTCGATGCTATCGGCGGACGCAGTAAAGTGGCTGCCATCAATGATTTCCAGATGTCGGGTTCAACTTCAATTCAGGGTACCAAACTCGGAATGATGGAAGAATTTAAAAAACCGGATAAGTATAAACAAGTCATTTCTTTTGGCGGAAATCCGGCATTAACCACAGTGTTTAACGGGTCAACCGGATATATGGTTCAAAGAGGCAACAAGAGAAATTTGTCGGATAAGGAAATTGAAAATTTTAAGAATCATGTCAATAATATAATACCGGAATTAAATTTTAGTTCTCCCGGGTATCAGACTAAATTATTAGGTGTGGGGTTGGAAGATGGACAAAATGTTTATGTGGTGGAAGTTACAAATCCGGATGGCGAAACCAGCCGCAATTATTATGATGTAAATACCGGATTAAAGGTTAAGGAAGCTACCGATAATGGTGTCATCAGTACTTTTTCTGATTATCGCGATGTGAACGGAATCAAAATTCCCTTCCAGACTTCAATTCCGTTATTCAGAAATAATTCGTCGGAATTGAAAATTGAGAGCGCTGCGATCAACAGTAATTTACCTGATTCAGACTTCAATTAATCTGGATTTTAGATTTGATTTTAAGAATCCGTGGTGGTATTCATCACGGATTTTTTTTACGAAGGTCCCATTGTCCTCCCTTGGTGAAAAAAGATGAAACCAAATAAGAAATATTTGATAGAATTTAATAAAACCTGTGAAAATTAAAACTAAGAAGCTGCTACCGCATACATCTCATCCTGTAGGTTTTTGATTCGTTCATCCGCGATGTATTCATCATAAGTATAAAGCCTGTCGATGATTCCCGAAGGAGTTAGTTCAATGATGCGGTTCGCCGTAGTCTGCATAAACTGATGGTCATGCGTCGTTAAAAGAACGATTCCCGGAAAATTAATCATGCTTTCATTAAAAGCTGTAATGCTTTCCAGATCCAGGTGATTGGTCGGTTCATCGAGAATGACCACATTCGGATTTTGCAACATCATGCGGCTGATCATGCACCTCACTTTTTCCCCACCACTCAAAACGCCTGTATTCTTTTTTACTTCGTCACCGCTGAATAGCATCTTGCCGAAAAAACCTCTGAGAAAATCTTCGTCGACATCAGTAAAATGTTTGGGTACAAATTGCCTCAGCCAATCCAAAAGTGGAAGATCTTCGGTAAAGAAATCAGCATTGTCATTGGGCAGGTAGGCTTTGGTAATGGTGGTTCCCCATTCAAAATTTCCCTCATCTGCTTTCTGGCGGTCATTGATGATTTCGAAAAAGGAAGTCAGCGACATCGGATCACGGCTAAGAAAAGCAATCTTTTGCCCCTTCATTATATCAAAACTTACATTGCTGAAAAGTTGTTTGCCCTCTGTTTCTTTTGCCAATCCGGTTACTTTCAAAATCTGATTTCCAACTTCTCTTTCCGGTTTGAAAATAATACCGGGATACCTGCGGGTACTCGGTGTGATTTCTTCAAATACCAGTTTGTCGAGAGCTTTCTTTCTTGAAGTAGCCTGTTTGCTTTTTGAAGCGTTTGCGCTGAATCGTGCGATGAATTCAAGAAGGTCTTTTTTCTTTTCTTCCATCTTTTTATTCTTGTCGGATGCCTGTCGCAGCGCCAACTGGCTGCTTTCGTACCAGAAAGTATAATTGCCTGTATAAATTTTTATTTTCTGCCGATCCACATCTGCCACGTGTGTACAAACAGCATCGAGAAAGTGGCGGTCGTGACTTACCACCAAAACAATGTTTTCGTAATCGGCGAGGAAATTTTCAAGCCACGAAATGGTATTGACATCGAGGTTATTGGTCGGTTCGTCTAATAAAAGAATATCCGGATTTCCGAATAAGGCTTGTGCCAACAGAATTCGAACCTTGATGTTGGCAGGTACATCTTTCATCAGCAATTGATGCAGATCTTCTGTTACGCCAAGATTGTTGAGCAAGGTAGCGGCATCGCTTTCGGCAGTGTATCCGCCCATTTCACCAAATTCAGCTTCCAGATGGCCGGCCCTGATTCCGTCCTCCTCACTGAAGTCAGGTTTCATATACAGTGCATCTTTTTCCTGCTGGACATCCCACATTTTTTTATGGCCCATCAATACCGTATTTAAAACAGTGACCTCATCAAACTGAAACTGATCCTGTCTCAAAACAGCCATTCTCTCTCCCGGTGTCACACTCACTGATCCCTTGTTGGGTTCTATCTCACCGCTGAGGATTTTCAGGAAAGTGGATTTTCCGGCACCGTTAGCACCGATAATTCCATAGCAATTCCCTTTGGTAAAGTTCAGATTTACCTCATCAAACAAAACCCGCTTGCCATAGGCCAGTGTTACATTTTGAACAGTGAGCATTTTTGTAAAAAATTTTGAGGCGCAAAGGTAAGAATTTACAAGGGGCTATTCAAAGAAGAAAGGTTAAAAGAGATAAGGCCAATGATGCGAATTGACCAGGAATTTGGTTATGAAACGAGAAGATAATTTTTATAACCGGTGAAAGTCTCATTTTTTTTGTTGTTTTGGCTGATTGTAACTTGTCGTTTCAAAAAATTACTATTCTGACAATGGATGGTTTTTCAGGGTTAGAAATATGAAATGAAGAATTTTATAAGTCTGAAATGGTTTTTTTAGTCCTTAAATTGATTTTTTTTCTTCTGAAAAATTTGAAAGTAAATTTTTCAACGTTTTATCAGAAGTGTTTCAGGAGTTTATTTCAATCGGAATTAAATAAGAGTTAGAAATTAATTCGAACAAATCATATTTTTCTTTACCGTATATATAAAAAACGTAGAGTTTCTTTTATTTTTTTAATCCAGATTTTTTTTGGGTTTATTAAAGAATTTTTGCATTTCTGTGCAAAAGCCTTTTTGTAGTGTACCTTTCTTGAATTACTTTTGCAGCCTCAAAAAATAGCATAATTTATGGTTGACATAAAACCTGATGAAATTTCGGCGATTCTCAGAAGCCAACTAAGCAATTTTAATGCAGAAGCTAATCTGGAAGAAGTAGGAACCGTATTGCAGGTGGGCGATGGTATTGCCCGTGTATATGGCCTGACCAATGTGAGTTCCGGTGAATTGGTTGAATTTGAAAATGGCGTAAAAGCTATTGCCCTGAATCTTGAAGAAGACAATGTGGGCGTGGTTTTGATGGGTGAAAGCGGTGATATCAAAGAAGGAGGTACCGTAAAGCGTACCGGACAGATTGCCTCCATCAAAGTAGGTGAAGGTTTGGCCGGGAGAGTTATAAATACGCTGGGGGAACCCATTGACGGAAAAGGACCCATTACCGGTGATTTGTATGAAATGCCGTTGGAAAGAAAAGCTCCCGGTGTTATTTATCGCGAACCGGTAAAAGAACCTTTGCAGACAGGTATCAAGGCCATTGATGCCATGATCCCCATAGGCCGCGGACAACGTGAGTTGGTTATTGGCGACCGCCAGACTGGTAAATCTGCAATTTGTATAGATACTATTATCAACCAGAAAGAATTTTACGATGCAGGTAACCCTGTTTATTGTATTTATGTAGCCATCGGCCAAAAAGCTTCAACGATTGCAAATGTGATGCGTGTACTGGAAGAACACGGAGCAATGGCTTACACAATTATTGTTGCCGCCTCAGCCAGTGAGCCGGCACCATTACAATTCTACGCTCCATTTGCCGGAGCCGCCATCGGTGAATATTTCCGCGATACAGGCCGTCCGGCTTTGATTGTGTATGATGATCTGAGTAAACAGGCGGTTGCTTACAGGGAAGTTTCGTTACTGTTGCGCCGTCCACCGGGCCGTGAGGCTTATCCGGGTGATGTATTTTATTTGCACAGCCGTTTGCTGGAAAGGGCCGCTAAGATTATCACCAATGATGATATAGCAAAAAAGATGAATGACCTGCCTGAAACCATGAAACATCTGGTGAAAGGCGGAGGTTCGCTCACTGCACTTCCCATCATTGAAACACAGGCCGGGGACGTATCCGCGTACATTCCGACAAATGTGATTTCCATTACCGACGGACAGATATTTCTTGATATCGACCTGTTTAACTCCGGTATACGCCCTGCTATCAACGTAGGTATATCTGTAAGCCGTGTGGGTGGTAATGCACAGATTAAATCCATGAAAAAAGTAGCCGGAACACTGAAACTGGAACAGGCATCTTACCGTGAACTGGAAGCATTTTCGAAGTTTGGTGGCGATTTGGATGCTGCTACAAAAGCTGTTCTTGAAAAAGGAGCCCGCAATGTGGAAATCCTGAAGCAACCTCAGTTTACACCCTACACAGTGGAAAAACAGGTAGCGATAATTTACCTCGGAACTTATGGTTTGTTAGGTAAAGTTCCTGTCAATAAGATTCAGGAATTTGAAGAACAATTCCTCCTCGAAATGGAAAACAAACTTCCGGGAGTATTGAGTGAATTCAAGAAAGGGAAATTGCCTGAAGAAGGAATCAAAAGGATGACCGAGCTTGCAGATACGATTGCACATCAGTATCGCAAAGCTTAAAAAATAGTTTTGATATTTTGATCAGCCGTTTCAGTTTTGGGACGGCTTTTTTTGTGCATTCAGAATAGTTTACTTTGAATGCTATTCGTGTTAATTCAGGATATTTAGCATCCGGAATTTACTGCGTTTGCATGTTCAATGGTGTTCTGGTCTCGTGATAAAATAGATTTCGCAGAGGTAGTTTCAAGAGTTCCATATTTGTGTGTAAACTTTCGCCTGTTGAAACATACAAAAAGAAGAACAACAATATTTTTGCCAAACAATAATTCCACAATACAATGACTTTCTCAGAAAAAGAGATTCAGGAAATCGTAAAAACGTATTACAACTTAGATGTTGAAGTACTGTCCTTAAATGGATATGATGAAGACAATTTTCTTCTTCATGATTCAACAGTCAAAAAGTTTATTTTAAAAGCCGGAACAGATGAACAGGGCAGAGAGTCGGTCAATGCCCAGGTTCACATGCTGAATCATCTTTCAAAAACGCCGCTGGAAAATAAATTTCAAAAAATCATTCCAAATATAGAAGGAGATTTCATCACAACAATGGCGAAGAATAGCAAAAGTTATTATATCCGCATTCTTTCTTTTCTGGAAGGAACTTTCTGGTACCAGTCAAAAAACTTTTCTGAAGAACTCTTTGAAAACCTTGGAAGATTTCTTGGAAAAATGGACAAGAGCCTGGAAGGATTTTCAGATAGTGGATTGCATCGTGATTTAGTCTGGGATATCAGTAATGCCGCTGATGCTATTTATAAATTGAAGTACATAACGGATCCGGCTAAAAGACGATTGGCAGATTATTTTTTACTCCAGTTTCAAACTGAGGTTCAGCCTCATTTACATTCACTGAGGCACGCCTGCATTCAAAACGATGCACATGACTATAATGTTTTGATAAGTGGAAATGAAATTACAGGTCTTATAGATTTTGGTGATTCCGTTTATTCTGCGCTTATCAATAATGTAGCAGTGGCATGTACCTATACTGCCATGTATGTTGACAATCCTCTGCCGTTCATCAGCCGGTTGATCAAAGGTTATCACCATACATATCCATTAAAATCTGAAGAGACAGATATTTTATATTACCTGATTGCTGCACGTTTGTGCATCAGTGTTACACAATCTGCCTACAATACCTTCCTTGGAAGCCAGAACGAGCATCAGTTTCTTTCAGAAGAAATGGCCTGGGAATTACTTGAAAAATGGATCCGGATAAATCCGCTGAAAGCTGCAGATACTTTCAGGACAGCTTGTGATTTTGATGAGATAATTAATTTAAAAAACAATTATACATCACTGTTAGAGGATAGGGAAAAATACATTGGCCGAAATCTGAGCATAAGTTATAAAAGTCATTTGAAGATTGTCAGAGGGGCTTTGCAATATTTATACGATGATAAAGGAAATACTTATGTGGATTGTGTAAACAATGTGAGCCATGTTGGCCATTGCCACCCAACTGTTGTACGGGCTATGCAAAAGCAAATTGCTACGCTGAATACAAACACGCGTTATCTCAGTGATATTATCATCGATTATGCAAAAGCATTGACAGCAAAGCTTCCATCAAAACTCAGGGTTTGTTATTTCGTGAACTCCGGAAGTGAAGCCAATGATCTTGCCATTCGTATGGCGCGGCATTTTACACAAAGAAATGATATCATCGTATTAGACCACGCGTATCATGGCACATCCACTTTGGCCATTGAAATGAGCCCTTACAAATTTGACAGTAAAGGCGGGAGTGGTCAGAAACCTTATATCCACAAAGCTCTTTCACCCGATCTCTACCGCGGAAGATTTCAGTATGGTGATTACAATGCCGGTGAAAAATATTCGGAATCTGTATTGGAAATTTTAAAGGAATTAAAAGGTAAGAATACCCCTGCGGCTGCTTTTATTTGTGAGACTTTGCTGGGAGTGGGCGGGCAAATTCCTCTTCCTGAAAATTACCTGAAAAATGTTTATAAATATGTTCGGGATTTCGGAGGTATTTGTATTGCAGATGAAGTGCAGGTTGGTTTTGGGAGAGTAGGAGAAAAGTTTTGGGGATTTGAATTACAGGGTGTGGAACCGGATATTGTAGTGATGGGCAAACCTATTGGCGATGCCCATCCTCTTGCAGCAGTGGTGGTGACAGAAGAAATTGCAAATGCTTTCAACAATGGGTTGGAATATTTCAATACGTATGGTGGAAATCCGGTTTCTATGATGACCGGATTGACAGTGTTGAATGTAATCAGGGAAGAGAAACTTCAGCAGAATGCTTTGGAAACCGGGAACTATCTGATGGATTTACTGAGAGCATTAATGAAAAAATATCCCGTCATCAGCGATGTACGCGGACATGGATTATTTATCGGTGCTGAAATGGTGCGTGACAGGAAAACAAAAGAACCTTTAGTTCCGGAAATTGATGAGATCATTGAAAAGATGAAAGACCGCGGTTTTCTTTTGAGTACCGACGGGCCGCTTCACAATGTTTTAAAAATTAAACCTCCTATTGTTTTCAGTAAAGAAAATGCGAGAGATATGGCGGAGAATTTGGATGTTGTGCTGAGTGAGTTGTAACAGAATTTTTATTTGTTTGAAATTGGAATATGATGTTAAGCCATTTATCATAAAAAGATTTGGATCATTCATAAAAGTACAGTTTGCCAGTGGATTTAATTATATTAAATTCATGATGATTTTGGACAGAGTCTTCTCTTTAAACTATTGACTATGGACAATACCGTAACAATCCGGATTACCAATAAGAAAGCCATGAATCTTTTGGCTGAACTGGAAGATTTGAAACTGATAGAAATAGTAAGGGAGAAAAGCATTAAGAAAATGAAACTTTCTGAAAAGTATAAAGGGATGTTTTCTAAAAAAGATGCTCAAAGTTTCAATGCTCATACACGAAAAATGAGGAATGAATGGAACAATTTCTAATTGACAATAATGTCATTTCAAGTTATTTTTCGGGAGAACTGCCTGATAAAAGTCTATTGTTCATTGGAAAGGTATTCGATCAGATACCCAATATTTCTGTCATAACCCAGATTTAGGCCTTATCATGGATCAGTTCTGACAAGAGAAAAGAAAATATAGTCAGGTCATTTGTCGAAGAAGCGAATATTCTTCCACTATCTGAGGAAGTAGTTTTGCGTTGTATCAAAATACGCCGGAGCAGAAAAATAAAAACTCCTGATGCAATTATTGCGGCAACCACTTTGGTTCACGATTATATACTGATAACTTATGATTCGGATTTTAAAATTCTATCAGGATTGAAGATCCTAAATCCCAAAAAGATTAATTAGAGAATATGTTTTCAGGAAATATTTAACGTCACGATGTTCGCTGTTAATTTTTTCTTTGACTATTTGACTAAATTATTAAATCCGAAAATATTTTAAAAAGCAATGGTGGGAGCCTTTTGCGACGAATTTTCTCAGAGTTTTATCGCCGTCTGACTTTTGTATTCAGGACTTTTTTTTATTTCCTGTTTGGCGGAATAAGTTTTTGATTTAATTTTGCCCTGTTTTAAAAGACGAAAGTGCGCACAACATCAGACATATCAAACAACAGGAAATGTGATCAGAAACATTATCTGGTTTCTGCTGCTTGCTTTGTTTTGAATATTGAGAAATGCACTCTTTGTTGGTGCAAAATGTGTTGTGGCGTTCCACGCCAATAATTATTTATCAACCCCATGTTGATCTCAAATCGATCAGCACTTTATTCAGCTTTAAAAAATAATAATCGATAACTCTAAAAAACGGGAGTTATCAAATTGAACATAAAAAATGAAATCATTCATTTTACAATTATCTGCCACAAGTATTAATTCCGTCAAAACGGTAGTCAAAAAAAATATCTCCATCCAGTTGAAACGTTGCTGTTTCAGTTCCTTCGAACCTTGTTGTAGGGTGCCCCGCCCATAACTACTATTCACCGGCTGCGCGCCCTGATCTTCGGACGACGAGCCTCTTTTACCGAAAAATTCTAAACCGACAGGTTACCACCATCGACGTTTAAACGCTGGTGTGTGGATAGCCTGACCGGAATAATAAAAATAATTCTAATCAAAAAGTTTAAAAATGACAGTTATACATATACGTAAAGTTTTCACTTTGCTGATGCTTATGTTTTTTGTGCAGACAGGTTTTTCACAATCTGAAAAAATAACGGGAATTGTGGAAAGCCAGACAGATGGTTCGCCCATTGCAGGAGTAAGCGTTGAAATCAAGGGAACGCAATTTGGTACAACGACAGATGTGAATGGAAAGTTCACTGTCCAGGCCGTAAAAAATCAGATACTCAGATTTTCTTCGTTAGGTTATTCACCATTTGAAACTAAAGTCACGGGCGATAATCAAAATCTGGTAATTCATCTGCAAAGAAGCGCTGTAGCGCTCGATGAGTTAGTGATCACAGCATTGGATATCTCAAAAGAAAAAAGATCATTGGGTTATTCCGTGCAGGCCGTGAAATCTGAAGATATCAATGAAGCGAGAGAGCCAAACTTAGTTAATAGTTTGACCGGAAAAATTGCCGGAGTAAATATTACCAATTCGCAAGGCGATATGGGTTCGGCAAGAATTGTTATCCGCGGTGAAACTTCCATTTCAGGAAACAATCAACCTCTTTTTGTGATTGATGGCGTTCCGGTTGACAACACACAATTTATGGGCGGATCAGCAGGTCGCCGGGATCCTGAAGCGTCGCGGGATTTTTCGAACGCCATTGCCGACCTCAATTCTGAAGACATTGCTTCCGTTTCAGTTTTGAAAGGGCCGAATGCCGCTGCCCTCTATGGGTCGCGCGCTGCAGCGGGTGTTATTCTTATCCAAACCAAAAGCGGAAAAAATGTAAAAGGGCTGGGAGTTTCAGTTAATACCGGTGTAATGCTTTCTCATTTTTTGATTTTACCCACATATCAAAATGTTTTCGGGCAGGGCGCCAACGGACAGTTTTCTTATGTCGATGGAAAAGGTGGTGGCATCAATGATGCTGTGGATGAAAGCTGGGGTCCGAAAATGGACGGACAATTAATCCCTCAATTTTTTTCTGACGGCAAAGCTGTTCCCTTTATACCACATCCGGACAATGTCAAAGATTTTTTCCAAACCGGATATATTTTGAATAACGGGGTTGCTGTTTCCGGGTCGGGAGATAAATATCATTTTCGTTTTTCTTATAATAATATGTATCAGCGTGGAATTTTACCGAATACCTCTCAGCAAACAAATTCTTTTACATTAAATACCGGTTATAAACTTTCTTCTAAATTATCTCTGGATGTGATGGCTAATTATATCAAGAGAAATTCTCCGAATCTTCCGGGCGGAAGCGGATTGCGTGAAACCAGCACCATGCTTCAGTTTGCGTGGTTTGGCCGACAAGTGGATATGAACAAACTCTACCAATTCTATCGGGAAGGAAATCCGACAAACTGGAATAATCTGTATTACAGCAACCGGTATTTTATTGCCTACAATAATACCGTTGCGCAACATCGTGACCGTTTGATCGGGAGTGTCGACCTGAAGTATCAGATATTAAAAGATTTGACGGCAACGTTCAGAACAGGCAACGATAATTATACAGATCGAAGAATGATGAAAGTTGCTTTTGGTACCAAAGGAGTTCCCTATGGATCTTATGGAGAAGATACTTATATCGTTAATGAAAATAACACCGAAGGCAGAATTGAGCTGAATAAAGCAATTGGAAATGGTTCCAGCCTGGATTTGATGGGAGGGGGAAATATTCGGGTAAATAGTACGAGAAACAATGATCAGCGTGCGCCTCAATTGGCAGTTGCCGGAGTTTATACACTCGACAATTCGCGTGTAGCTCTGGTTTCAAATAATTATGCTACAAAACTGAAAACGCTCAGCTTGTTTTCGTCAGCTCAGATAGGATATAAAAGCCTGGCCTACTTAAACCTCACAGCGCGCAACGATTGGTCATCCACGCTGCCGGTATCCGCACAATCTTATTTCTATCCTTCTGTAAGCGGAAGTTTTATTTTGAGTCAGGCATTAAATATCAGCAGCGATAAAATAAACTTCATCAAGCTGCGTGGCGGCTGGTCAAAAGTCGGAAGCGGTACAACTGCTTATCAATTGATTAATACCTACTATTTTACTACGCCTTTTGGAAACTTTCCACAGTTGCATAGCAATGCAATTGATTTAAACCCCGACTTAAAACCGGAGCAGACCACATCTTCAGAAGCCGGTGTTGAGGCAGGATTTTTTAATAACCGTTTGCACATTGATGTTAGTCTGTATAATATGAACAGTTATAATCAGATTATTGCAGTGGATGTAAGCCCGACCACAGGTTTTAATCAGAAACTGATCAATGGCGGAAGGATCAACAACAAAGGTGTGGAGGTTGAATTGGATGTAGTTCCTGTGCAGACCCACAACTTTAAATGGAATGCCATGATCAACTATTCATCAAACAGGAGCAGAGTGATTAATCTGGATAAAGAAGGCAATTTGCGGAGTTACGTTTTGGGATCAGATGGAACCATTCAGGTTTTGGCTGCAATTGACCAACCTTACGGAACACTTTTCGGGACTGCATTTGAAAGGAATGATAAAGGGGATATCCTGGTGGATCAGAACGGATTACCCATTGTGGATCCAAATAAAAAATATCTTGGAAAATATACACCAAAGTGGATCGGTAGCATCAACAATGATTTTACCTATAAACATTTTAACCTGAGTTTTTTGGTTGATGCCCATGTTGGTGGTTCCATTTATTCCGGCACAAATAGCACAGCCACCTATACCGGAGTACTGGCTTCTACTTTGCCCGGCCGCGATGCTGCAAACGGCGGATTACTTTATTATTATCCGGGCAACGACAATAGCCTGCAGGCGATTCCCTTACCGTCAGGCTCAACCTCGGCTCCCGATGGTTCGACAGTCCATGATGATGGAATGATTTACAAGGGCATCCTTTCTGATGGAAAACAAAATAATATTATCATCCCCGCACAGGGGTATTATAAGGCTTTGACAAACGTGGATGAGGCTTTTGTTTATAGCGCTTCATACGTTAAGTTACGTGAAGTGGTAATTGGTTACACACTTCCTGCATCGTTTGCTCATTCTATCCATTTTCAAAATGCAAGTATTTCACTGGTTGGAAGAAATCTCTGGATCATTAGTAAACATGTTCCAAATATTGATCCTGAAACAGCCTTCAATACTGGAAATGCCCAGGGACTTGAAGACCTTTCATTGCCAACTGTTCGCAGTTATGGTATCAACATTAATCTTAAATTTTAAAGTCATGACATTACAAAAATATTATTACCGGCTGGCAGGGATTTTTATTTTATTGATTTTTACTTCCTGCAAAAAGGACCTGGAGAAGATCAACATCAATCCGAATGCCGTTGAACAACCGCAACTGGCCTATCTGCTGACCGGAAGTATTAAAACGGCTTCAGATGCCTACTGGAATGTGGGAGCTGCCGATGCCACAGGTAATCCTTCTGATTTATTCGTGCAATATTGGGCATCGATTCAATACACGGATAATGATCGTTACATCTTTGCCAACGATGGGTTTCAGGGTTTGTGGACAAGTCTTTATTCCGGCAGCATTGTTAATCTGGATAAGATGATTGATTTGGCTGAACAACAAGATCAACCTAATTACAAGGGAATTGCACTGGTATTGCGTTCATGGGAATTTTGCCTGTTGACAGATGCTTTTGGAGATGTGCCTTATTCTCAGTCAATTCAGATACGGAACAACGTCACTCCCAAATATGACAGCCAGAAGGAAGTCTATGAAGGTATCCTCAATGATTTGGATTCTGCTCAGGATTTGCTTGATCCCAGTGGAAGTTCTGTTGATGGCGATATCATTTACGGAGGTAATATTTCTTCGTGGAAGAAATTTGATAATTCATTACAATTAAGAATCGCTCTCAGGATTTCAGATCGCGAACCGGATAGGGCCAGACAAATTATTCAGGCCATCAATAAAACCGGTGGAAACTATATTAATAGTAATAATGAAATTGCCCAATTAGTTTATTCTGATCCGCCAAACGACAACCCGCTTTTTGAATTATTTCTGACACGAGATGATTATCGCATCAGCAGATCCATAGTTGATCAATTGGCCCAACTTAATGATCCCCGCTTACCGGTTTTTGCAGCGCCCACCCAGGATCCTACTCCTCAAACCTATGTCGGAATTCCCAATGGGCTTTTGGTCGGTGATGCAAGTGCGCTTGGTTTATCCAGGACTTCCCGGCCCGGAAGTTTTTTCCTCGCCACACATGCGCCAGCCGTGATCATCAGCTATGCTGAGGTTTTATTTGATCGTGCGGAAGCGGCCGCACGGGGATTTACAAATGAAGATCCTGCGTTGTTGTATAAAGCTGCAATTAATGCTTCATTGCAACAGTATGGAATCCGTCAAAACGATATTGATGTATATTTATCGCAACCTGAGGTACAGTACGATCCGGCCAATTACAAAAAGTCGATTGGGGTTCAGAAATGGATTGCTTTGTTTGGTCAGGGAATGGAAGCATTTGCGGAATGGAGGAGGCTGGATTATCCTCAGTTAGCACCTGCCGTGAATGGGGTGTTGAATGGGGAAATGCCGTTGAGATTTATTTATCCGGGTACGGAACAATCTTTGAATGGAACCAATTACAAACAAGCTATAACCGATCAGGGAGCTGATTTATTGACAACGCGTTTATGGTTTGATGTGAATTAAAAAATTATGCTGAATATGATAGTTAATGGAAAATATTTAATTAAGGCTTTGTTTAAAACAATCGGGCTTTTCGGAGTCTTGTTGTTTGTGTCTGGATATTCAAATGCACAGTCTGTTTTGAAAGATGGTATTTGGAGAGGTGAGTTGCAACGTGCGGATGGCCAGCAGGTAGTTTTCAATTTTAGTGTAAGCGACAGTGATAGCCGCACCGTAATTTACATCTTCAATGCGGAAGAACATTTGCGTGTTGACAAGATTGAAACGAAAGGTGATTCTGTTTTTATTCAGATGCCTTTTTTTGATTCTTATTTTGCTCTGAAGAATATTAACGGAAATAAACTGACTGGTATCTGGACTAAAAATTACGGTACACGATTGGAACGAATGCCTTTTATGGCAATTTATGGCGATTCTTCCAGGATGGAATCTTATAAACCCTCCAGGGTTGATGTTTCAGGAAGTTGGGCAACGAAGGTGGGGCACGGAAAACAAGGGTTTAGCGCGATTGGGTTGTTCAAACAAAACGGGATCCGTGTGAAGGGCACATTTCTTACCCCCTCTGGAGATTATCGTTTTCTCGATGGCGTCATGAGTGGAGATACTTTAAAATTATCGGGGTTCGACGGCGGGCATGCCTTGCTGTTCACAGCCATTGCAGATGGTGATAGTTTGGTCGATGGCAAGATGTATTCGATTAACAGTGAATCAGCCGCCTGGGCAGCGGCCAGGGAGGTTTATAAAATTTTACCGGCAGCCTACGATATCGATAATATCAAACCGGGATCTGTAAAACTAAATTTCAAGTTGAAAGATATGAGGAATGATAAAGTGGTATCTCTTAATGACCCAAAGTACAAAGACAAGGTTGTAATATTGCAGTTGCTCGGTTCATGGTGCCCCAACTGTTATGATGAAACTCCCTTCCTGATTGATTATTATAAAAAGAATCGTCAGCGGGGTGTAGAATTAATTGCTGTTGATTTTGAGAGGACAGAAAATTACGCAGAATCCAAACGGACAATGAACGCATTTTTGAATCGGTTTGATTTTGAATATCCTGTTGTGTTTTCGGGAGTAGCGGCTACTGACACAGCCTTGACTCAAAAAGTATTTCCCGGGTTACCGGTAGAAATCAAGGCGTTCCCAAGTCTTATTTTTATTGATAAATCCGGGTTTGTGAGAAAAGTTCATAGTGGATTTAATGGTCCGGCGACCGGGATTTATTATGATGAATTCAAAGAAGAGTTTGATTCAATAATTAATAGTCTGTTGAGGGAATAGCTGAAATCCTGTTCTAAAAGATTTAAAAACCGGTTCTTATTTGGAGAACCGGCTTTATTGAAACATTTCGATCCATTTTTAGGTAGTTCATGAATGAGTCCAAAGAAGAATGTTTGATAAAAATTGAATTCAATTTGAAATAGAATACTTCGAAGTTACTATCAGTGATTATATGTGGTCATAGATAGAAGACTTCCTTACAGAAAAGATCGGATATGTTTTATATTCAACTGCTGGAAATAATGCTGATTGTTTAATTTAGGCTTGGTAGTGGGTTCTCTTTTAGATTTCTGAAATCCTGTATCTCGTCTTGTTCCCCTATTATGTCGAAGACCGAATCGTTGAATTTTTCACTAGAAATAAAACTGGGTTGTGGTTTTAGGTTAGAAGCTTTAATATCGTAGAGTTGGCAAAACAAGTCTATAAAATCTCTGCTATTGCGGTAAACTTTATACTTTTTCGATTTATTAATATCATTCCCCCAGATTAAAAGTGGTACTTCGTATGAAGTTTTGAATGAATAACCGTGTGGAAAGTCTTTGGTTTTGTAACGATAGATTAATCCGTGGTCACTGAAATAAATTAATCCAAATTCTTTGTTGGTTTCCTTCAGGTCATAATAAATTTTTGAGAGGAAGGTGTCTGTGTTTTTTATTGCCTGTACATAGTATGAAAAATCATTGGAGATTATAAATTGGTCATACCTGCCGTTCGTTCTATCTCTGATATCCGGATGATTGCCGATCATGTGTACGAAGATGACTTTGGGCGTCGAGTCTTTTTTAATTATTTGAGATATATATGGCAGCATTACAGAATCCATTTTTGTTATGTGGAAATCACCTCCGTTGAATTTAAGATAATGGTCAGAGGCTCCGGCGATGGTTGTAATAGGTGAATCAAAGATTCCGATATAACCCTGATTGGATAGCCAGTAAGTTTCGTATCCGGCTTTTTTTGCAAGATTTACAATATTATCGGACAATGCAAAATTGGAAAAAGAATTTGAATAAACTAATGTTCTCGTTAATGAGGGCACTGTAAATGCGCCGGCAGAAATAAAATTATCAAACTGAATGTGAGGCGTGTTATCAACAAAGGGTGTTGTTTCAATGGGAAATCCGTAACAGCTCAGAAAGTCTCTCCTGACACTTTCGCCAATAACTATAACTATATTTCTTCTGAGTTTAAATATGTTTTTATTTAAAACGTTCCAGTCGTCCGGCTTTTTGGCTTCCTTTAAAATTTTCTTATTTGATTCAATTACCTGGTATCCTTCGATTGCAATTAGTACCGGAATCTTAATTACAGGTATTTTTAAATAGCTTAGGTTTACCTGGGTCTTGTCATAATTCAAATATGGAGATTGTGCAGGTCTGATAAAATAAATTATTACGGGTGCCAATAAGATTAGAATTGAGATCAGAGTAAGCTGTTGATTTGGCTTCCTATCGAATTTCCTGAAAATAAGAAACGTTGTATAGGATGTTAACACTAAAAGGGTGATATAATCTGTCAGGGGGACAATCTTTAGATAGAACCAGACTTCTCCCTTATTCGTATATAGAATATTAGCGATTAAATTTTTGTCAGGGAATCCATAAACATGTAATGAAGGATAGATAAAAATGGAGAATAGTAATCCTATGATTAATGAAATCCTGAGTAGTTTGATACTTAGTTGTTCTGACAGTAGATAAAAGCAGAACCCCGAATAACCGGCAAATATTTTTAACCCGATATTTTGATCAGTTCTTAAGAAAATAAATGCCTGTGCAAAACTCAGACAAAACAGGAGGAGATATGGATTACTAAGTCTTTTATATAAAAGTTTCAAATTGTCTCGCATATCGGCTAATCGTTGGCCTTAACTTTAAAATGGTTTTGAATTTAATTTAGAAAACTATTACAAGTCAAAAGTAATTCTTATCGAAGCTTAATGTGGGATATTTGAATACTCTATTGGCAATTTGAAGAGAAGCACCCGTCCAACAGGCTTTATCCGGTACAGAGTTTCTGTATAAAGTATTAGTCAGAATAAATATTAGTTGGTGGTTCCTGAACAACCGGCTTTTGAATTTATAATATTATGACCCGACCTTTTTCTTCTATCTCAGCTTATGCAGATACTCGTTATTGTCAAATTGTTTTTTGACATCTTTCAGATCTTTGGAAATGCTTCCGTCAATCAGCATTCCTTCCATTTCCAAAACGAATCCTCCAATCAAACTGTCATCCACTTTGGTTTCTAATCTGAGTTCATTGACCCTGGATGCAGATTTGATCTTGCTTTCAAATTCTCTGATAATGCTGTCACTTACCGGAATGGCTGTGGTCAGTTTTGCAATATGAATCCCTTTTAATTGGTTGTATTGCTCTATGAAACTTGTCAGGATTCCGGACAGGTGATCCTCACGTCCCTTGTTGCAAAGCAATCGAATAAAAGAGGACGTGATTTGTGAAATATTATTTCCGGTTACGGATGAAATGATTTTGTATTTTTTGTCGGCATGAATAATGGGGCTATCCAGCATTATTTCAAACGGACGGCTCATCTTCACCACTTTTTGCAGAAAAGCCACATCATTATATACCTGTTCCAGTTTTCCCATTTCTTTGGAAAGATCCAGCAGGCTCTTTGCGTAACGTTTTGCTAATCTTGGATTGGCCATAACAATACTTATTAATTCAGTTCAATGTTTTCAGCCAGATCCCTGATGAACTTCTCCTGGGCATCTTTGCTGCTCAATTCGCGGCGCAATATTTTTTCACTTACTTCTATAACGAGTTTGCCTACGTTATTTTTTAACTCTGTCAATGCAGCCATCTTTTGTTGGTTGATGACAGACTGTGCATCGGAAACGATTTTGTTGGTTTCCTGTCTTGCCTGTTCCTTTGCATCAGCAATAATCTTGTCGCGTGTTTCTTTTGCTTCGCGCATCATCTGCGCTCTTTCATCACGGGCTTTGGCAAGCAAAGATTCGTTTTCACTTTTCAGGTCAGCCATTTCCTTCTTTACGTTTTCTGCTGCCTGGATGCTTTCTTTGATATTTTTCTCGCGGGCTTCAAGTCCTTTCAGAATCGGTTTCCATGCAAATTTTCCAAGGAGCCAAAGGGTAATAAGGAACGCAATCAGCGTCCAAAACATAAGACCAAGATCGGGTTTGAGAAGTTCCATTGTATGAATATTTTAGTTTCTGTTTCTTTTTTACTCAAAAATACTGCATCCTCCGCCCTTTGCATTGGATGCAGTAGTAAAGTTTTGCTTACGCTGTCTTCAATACAGCCAGCAATCCTGCGATAACTGCGAAAAGGGCAACCCCTTCTACCAATGCAGCGGCAAGAATCATGTTGTTACGGATTTCACTGGAAGCTTCCGGTTGGCGGGCGATACCTTCAACGGCACCTTTACCTACGTTACCGATACCGATACCGGCACCGATAGCAGCAAGACCTGCTCCGATTGCACCACCCATGTGTGAAAGTCCGATTTCAACTAAGAGAGTCAGTAAAGCCATAATGGTTGGTTTTGTTGTTAATAATAAAAAATTTTATAGCATTCCATCATGAGAACCGGGCGCTACATCGTGGTCACTTCCCTCAAAACCCTGGCCGGTAAAAATGGCCAGCAAAACGGTGAAGATAAATGCCTGGATGAATGCTATCAGTATCTCAAGAAAATAATCGAAAATGATAAATATGATTGAAAATGGTGAAAAGCTCAGACCTGCCACATGACTCAATTCGCCGAAAATAAAAATCAGCGAAACAAAGGCAAGGATAACAATATGGCCTGCCACCATGTTGGCAAAAAGACGTATTACCAATGCACCAGGTTTCATGAAAAGCTCACCTGCCAGTTCAATAGGAGCCAGAATAAATTTAACAGCAATCGGAACTCCGGGAGGCCAGAACAGGTGTTTCCAGAAGTGGCTGGTCGTACCTGCCAGCATCACAACCAAAGCAACGATGCCGAGTAACAGGGTGAATGCAATATTTCCGGTAACGTTGGCGACACCCGGAACCAATCCGAATAATGAGTTGGTCAGGATGAAAAAGAAGGTTGTCAGCAGAAATGGCGTGTAACGTTCCCATCTCAATCCCAGATTTTCCTTGGCAAGGTTTTCTCTCAGGAAGATGATGATAGGTTCCATGAAATTTTGTGCACCTGATGGAGCTGTATTAACTCCGATTCCTTTTTGGTATTTCCTGGCAATTTTTATCATGAAAATGATGAACAATCCGCAGATTAGAAACATCTGTACTGCATTTCTGGTAAGAGAAAAATCAAAAACCGTCACGCCCGGATCGACGGAAGTAATCTTCTCGGATTCGCCCAGTTTGTATCCGTCAAAAGTATTTTCACCTTTGTGCCCAAACCGGCTGGACAGGAAGACACTCAATCCTTTTTGCGGAGAATAAAGTATGACCGGCAAAGGAATTACGGCATTGAAATCTCCGATGGTGAAAAAATGGAAGGAATGGGCATCCTGGACGTGGTGCATGATGACAGTTGTCGGGTCAAATGGTTTCTTTGCACTGTCAGCGTTTGTATGTTGTTCCTGAGCAAAAACATTTGTGGAAAATACAACCAAAATAATACCGAAAGTCGCTACCAGCAATGGTTTCAGGTTTTTAAGCCACATATACCGTTCGAAATTTTGCGCAAAGATAAGGGTAATGAGGAGAGTAATGTCTATCGGGCCTGATGTTTTTGGGAAAATTTATCGGCGGATTTATATGATTCTGCCAGGCCGGCAAAGGGATGCCATATTAAAATTTATCCTATTACATATCCTGAAATAACTTGCCGTTTAAAAGTTCCTAATTTCGTTTTGATAGATTGACCTTTATTAAATAACAAATTATGGCAAACCCTAAATCAAAATTCAAAACCATCATTGAACCTTTCAGGATAAAATCTGTGGAGCCGATTTACATGACCACAGAAGAGGAAAGAAAAAAACTGATTAAAAAAGCCCACTACAATACGTTCATGTTGCACTCGCATCATGTGCTGATCGATTTGCTTACCGACAGCGGAACATCGGCCATGAGCAGTAAACAATGGGCTGGTATCATGGTGGGAGATGAATCCTATGCCGGAGCTTCGAGTTTTGATAATTTGAAAAATGAAGTTCACGATCTGACAGGATATCCTTACATACTGCCGACGCATCAGGGGCGTGCAGCCGAACGGATTCTCTATGGATACCTTGGTGGCAAAGGAAAAATTTTTATCAGCAATACGCATTTTGATACAACCCGTGCCAATATTGAATTTACGGGCGCAGAAGCAATTGATATTCCAACGCCGTTGGCAAAAAAACACGATTCCCCGGATCATTTTAAAGGAAACATCGATTTGAAAGCGTTGGAAAAACTTCTGGTTAAATCGGCAAAGAATGTGGGAGCTGTAATACTCACCGTTACAAATAACAGCGGTGGAGGACAGCCGGTAAGCTTGGAAAATGCCAGAAAAGTTTCTAAGTTATGCAAGAAATACAAAGTCCTTTTTATCATTGATTGTTGCCGCATTGCAGAAAATTCTTATTTCATCAGGCATTTCGAAAAAGGATATGAAAATAAATCGTACAGAAAGATTGCTCAGGAAATGTTTGCACTTGCAGATGGGTGCGCCATGAGTGCAAAAAAAGACGGGATGGTAAACATCGGAGGATTTCTCGCTTTGAAAAATAAATCTCTTGCGGATGCATGTACCAATCTTCTTATCATTACCGAAGGATTTATTACCTACGGCGGCCTTGCCGGCAGAGATATGGAAGCTATAGCCATCGGGTTGAGGGAGGTATTTGATGATGATTATCTCACATATCGAATCAGAAGCACGCAATACCTGGGTGAACACATCCGCAACATGGGAGTTCCCGTCATGTATCCGATAGGCGCACATGCAGTGTATGTGGATGCCGCAAAATTGTATCCCCATATTCCGTCCGATCAGTATCCCGGCCAGGCGCTCGTTTGTGAATTATATATAAAAGGTGGTATCAGAGCTGTTGAAATAGGTTCGGTGATGTTTGGGAAATATGATAAAAACCACAAATTGATTCCTGCGCCGATGGAACTTGTAAGGCTTGCTATTCCGAGACGTGTTTATACCCAAAGCCATATCGATTACGTGATAGAGGTTTTCAGTGAAATATTGAAAGATGCTCCGAAAATGAAGGGAATAAAAATTACCCATGAACCTAAATTCCTGAGACATTTCACGGCTCACTTTGAACCACTGAAATAAAACAACTGACCTTGTTTTTTCACGGGTTAATTTTTTTCTTTCACAAAAGTGGAAGTGTAACCATCTGCGAAAAGATCGTTTATAAAAAGACTGTCGTTTTCAACGGAAAAACTTTGGCTGGGGTGGTATGGCACATAACTCAGAACAGATATTTGTTGGGGAGTTCCTTTATATTGCACAGAAATTGTGTAATTGGATTGATTTGCCAAACTGTCATTGACATAGATGATAAGCGTGGTATTCGAGAATTGGTAAATCATTTTTATCCCGGTTGATGAGGGCGTAAGGGTTTCACCGGCCAATCCTCTAACAGAGGATACCCAATCCCATTTCCCCACTAATACATTTTTATTTTCATTTTCTTTTTTGCAGGATACAATTAAAAAGATAAGTGACAGGAGAACTAAAATCTTGGTTTTCATTTTTGAAGGGTATTGGGATCGACATTATTCAAAACCTTGTTTGAGGAATTCACTTTATTGATAAAACCGGGAATTTTTTCTGCGTAAATAAATCCAAAGAGAATGCAGCCGATTAAACCTATGGCTAATAAAATCAGCGATTTTCTCATCAAAGATTTCTTCTTTTTGTACAAACTATAGAG
Organism: Chitinophagaceae bacterium; assembly: GCA_017307735.1. Lineage (GTDB taxonomy): Bacteria > Bacteroidota > Bacteroidia > Chitinophagales > Chitinophagaceae > Ginsengibacter. The sequence goes on along the minus strand of JAFKGR010000006.1, from coordinate 63,931 downwards.
TAATGTCCACATCGACAGGAGGACAATAAGTGCAAAGATGCCCAGCAAGAACATAAGTAAGACCATAATTACAAATATTTTTCAGACCTGGATTAAGATTGCGTATGTGAAATTACACAAACTAAAAATTCTTAATCAGATATGTATCTGCCTTTTTTTGAAATTTAAATTCTATTTTTCAATCGGTGGCATTGCAATAATCTTATGGGTAGGTGGATTACGAAACTTAGTCCATATTTTTATGAATTTGTAAATCCGGTCTTCTTCTAAAGTCTTATTCTAATTTTGACTGAATCAAATCCAAAAATTTATGACTCCTCTTGCTGAAAGAATGCGTCCGTCCACATTGGATCAATTGGCAGGCCAGGAACATCTTACCGGGCCTGAAAGTGTTTTGCGTAAAGCAATGGAGGAAAAACATATTCCTTCGATGATTTTATGGGGGCCGCCGGGTTCGGGCAAAACGACATTGGCACATATCATTTCAGAAACACTTCATTTGCCATTTCATACACTCAGCGCTATTTCTTCGGGGGTAAAAGAAGTGCGGGAAGTATTGGCATTTGCGGCGCTGGAGAAAAATCCGATTCTGTTTATCGACGAGATCCACAGGTTTAATAAAAGCCAGCAGGATGCACTGCTGGGTGCAGTTGAGAAAGGAGTGGTTACACTGATCGGCGCTACCACCGAGAATCCGTCTTTTGAAGTAAACAGTGCATTGATAAGCCGTTGCCAGGTATATGTTTTGAAACCTTTAGGACGGGGACAATTATTACAAATAGCAAGGAGCGCAATTGAAAAAGATGAAATACTTTCTCAAAAGAAAATTGAATTGAAAGAATCAGAAGCATTGATAAACCTGTCTGGCGGAGATGCGCGCAAACTTCTCAACCTGCTCGAACTCGCTGTAAATTTCTCTTCTTCCGGAGAAAATGAAACTGTTTTTATAGACGATACGTCCGTGATGAAAGCTGCCCAGCAAAAAACTGCCCTGTATGATAAAAAAGGAGAGCAGCATTATGATATTGTGTCAGCATTCATCAAATCGATGAGAGGGAGCGACCCCAATGCAGCGGTGTATTGGCTGGCACGGATGATTGAGGGTGGCGAAGATGTGCGTTTTATCGCGCGGCGTATGGTCATCTTTGCTTCAGAAGACATTGGAAATGCAAATCCCACAGCGCTTGTATTAGCCACAAATTGTTTCCAGGCTGTGGATGTTATCGGGTATCCCGAAGCCAGAATTATTCTTTCTCAGTGTGCAGTTTATCTGGCGGGGAGTGTCAAAAGCAATGCATCCTATATGGCAATCAACGAGGCTCAAAACCTGGTGAGAAAATATGGGGATCTTGAAGTTCCATTAGCAATTCGAAATGCGCCTACCCGCCTGATGAAGGATTTGAATTATGGAAAAGGATACCAGTATGCCCATGATTTTGAAAATAATTTTGCGGAGATGGAATTTTTACCTGATAAAATTAAAGGGACCAAATTGTATGATCCCGGAAAAAATGCCAGGGAGGAAGAAATCCGGAAATTTCTTAAAGCCCGTTGGAAAGATAAATACCATTATTAGTTTTTATCGTTCGCCAATCCTTAAAAATCTTGTTTTGATCCTGTTCAATTCCAAATCTTTTAGGGATGAAGTATTCTTCAAAACTTTTATAAAGTAAGCCACTTCATCAGGTTGTGCCGGGCAGCCGGTATTTGAACCACCACTGCCATCCGGATTTGGGATCCTGCTATCCGCCAATAACTTTCCATTTTTATCAAAAACCAGCCAGAAAGGAATGCCCTGATCTTTGCCGTGGTATTCGTTTAGCATTTCTTCTGCCCCCGGATTTTCAAGATTTTTTTTATTGTCGCTTTCTAATACAGTCAGGTGTTTGATAATATAATTTTTTTCAAATAATGGTTTCATTTCAGGTTCGTTCATTGCGGAATCCATACGGTGGCACCAGATGCACCATGATGCATGGAAAATGATAAATATATTCTTGCCGGATGCAGAAGCCTCTGTGCGTGCCTGATTCATTATTTTGGATGCGGATGGTACCTGACCAAATGTGGCGGAGAAAAAAAATGAAGCCAATAAAATGAAAATTAATCTCATATAGACGGGTTTGTATTTGAGAATTAAAAGTAGCAAATACATGAAATATATCGGGTTATCCTGTATGGGTAAAAATAAAAAAAGCAACTTTTATAAAAACATTCATGCTGTAATATTCTTTGGTATATTTTTGCTTTCAGATGATATCTGAATTTTTTACCTATAACAAATCTCAGGTAATTCAGGCTTTGAGATTTCATTTTATAAGTCGGAAAGAGATTAAATTCACCATCATATTGGTGAATGTATTTGCCATTGCCAGTTTTGTATTTTACTTCCTCAGGCAAATTAATTCACTTGCATTTTTATTTTCATCTGGAATGTGGTTTGTTCTGATGATTTCTTTTTGGTTTGCCCTGCCATATATTATTTACCGTCGTTCAGTTACCTTTCAAAACCGTTTTCAGGTGATTTTTTCTGATAGCGAAATGACCATTCAGACGGAAAAGGGAAGCAGAAGCTGGCCATGGAGCGCCTTCAGCACTTACATGGAAAGTCCTGTTTATTTTCATTTATATTTTGATACACGTACCTTCTTTCTTGTGCCCAAAGCAGCATTTAGCGATGTGTCTGAGGCGAGGCATTTACTAAAAAATAAGATCAAATAATTTATCTTAATTCCTTGGCCATCAGGAAATGCGGGATGTTTACTTCGGTAAATTGATCGCCTGAAATTCTGTAACCGAATTTTTCATAGAAGCCTGTGGCAAAATCCCTTGCATGCAATACAATATGCCTGTAACCTTTGTCACGCGCAAGGTTTTCCGCATAATATAAAAGGCTGGCGCCAATTCCCATTCTCTGCACCTTATCCTTAACCGCCATTTGACGAAGCCTTATTGTTTCATTGTCGAGTTTGGTAAGGACGCAACATCCCAGCATTTTTCCATCGTCAAATGCCCCTATCAGGATGTCATTTTTTTCTTCTTCCAGATCTTCTTTGCTGAAAGTAAGCCCGAGTGGTTTACGCAATATCTCATCGCGAAGGCGAATCATTTGCCTGTAGTCCGAGGTTAAATAGTCAATTTGTCTTATGGGCATAATACCGGTTTTGACCTCCTAAAATTAATCAATGTTCATCTTGAAACGGAAGAGAAGTTCAGCAATTAAAAAATTCTGCGAATAAATTATGGAAATTGAATATGCCGCCGGAGGTAAAAAATACCGGCCGAAATTGAATTGAATAAATCCGGTATTTTAATCAGGTTCTGTTTATAGTGGAATCAAAGAATATCAAATTATTTTTTTTTATCCCAAATATTATACTTTTGTAGCCATTAACCAAATTTTACAATCATGCAGGACATTGCAACAAAAGTTAAAAAAATTATTGTTGACAAATTAGGAGTTGACGAGGCTGAAGTCACAAATGAAGCTTCTTTTACTAACGATTTGGGTGCTGACAGCCTTGATACCGTGGAATTGATTATGGAATTTGAAAAAGAATTCAACATTTCCATTCCTGATGAACAGGCTGAAACTATCACTACGGTTGGACAAGCAGTAGCTTATTTGGAAGAACATGCCAAGTAAAGATCTTAATAAACTTCGCAGGCAATCTTATGGAATTAAAAAGAGTTGTAGTAACCGGAATCGGTGCAATTACACCGATTGGAAAGTCAGCATCTGAATATTTTGATGGTCTAAGAAACGGTGTTTCCGGCGCTGCACCTATTACTCTTTTCGACAGTTCCAAATTCAAGACGAGATTTGCCTGCGAAGTAAAAGATTTTGATCCCAATCAATATTTTGACAGGAAGGAGGCCCGCCGGCTCGACCGCTTCACTCAGTTTGCCATGGTTGCAAGTGACGAAGCTGTTAAAGATGCCGGTATCGACAATGAAAGTATAGACCATGACAGAGTGGGTGTCATCCTTGCCAGTGGCATTGGTGGCATCAATACCTTTCAGGATGATGTCATGGCATTTGCGCGTGGTGATGGTACTCCCCGGTTTAGCCCGTTCTTTATTCCCAAAATGATTTTGGATATTGCCGCAGGGCAAATTTCCATCCGGTATGGATTCAGGGGACCCAACTTTGCTGTGGTCAGTGCCTGTGCCAGCAGTACCAATGCACTCATTGAAGCCTATGACAATATCCGGCTCGGCAAAGCTGATATTATTCTCGCCGGTGGAAGCGAAGCTGTAATCAGTATAGCAGGTGTCGGAGGATTTAATGCCATGAAAGCATTGAGCGAGCGGAATGATGATCCCAAAACAGCCAGCAGACCTTTTGATAAAGACCGTGATGGCTTTGTAATTGGCGAGGCTGCCGGTGTAATCATTCTTGAAGAACTTGAACATGCAAAGGCCCGTGGTGCAAAAATTTATGGAGAGTTTGCCGGTGGTGGAGCTACCGCCGACGCTTATCATATAACTGCTCCTCATCCGGAAGGATTGGGTGCAAAACACGTTATGCTGGCTGCTCTTAAAGAAGCCGGTATGCAACCTGGCGACATAGACTATATCAATGTCCACGGAACCAGTACATCGCTGGGAGATATTGCCGAGGCCAAAGCAATCCTGGATGTTTTTGGTGAGAAAGCCTATGACCTGAATATCAGCAGCACCAAATCCATGACAGGCCACTGTCTTGGAGCTGCCGGGGTTATTGAAGCCCTCGCCTGTATATTAGCCCTGACAGAAAATGTAATTCCTCCGACGATCAATCACTTTACAGATGACCCGGAACTGGATCCAAAACTCAATTTTACTTTTAATGAGGCCCAGCACAGAGAAGTGAATGCCGCACTGTGCAACACCTTTGGATTTGGCGGGCATAATGCTTCTGTTATTCTTAAAAAGTATAGAGAATAATTTACTCCTTATTCCTGAAGAAATTGGTTTGATTTACAGATATACCTGATTGTTTAATCTGTGAGTTAGGATCAATCCCCGAAAGAGCTATTGGTTTGTATTTTTTTTGATATTAATGATGCCTGCAAAACTTTTTGGAGTTGGAATAGACTTGCCGGAATATTCATAATACAAAGATTTAATATTCTCAAATTCAATTAACTTTAGTGCGAACTTTATGAATGTATCATCTATCGGCGGTTTATTTCTTTCCAAAAAGGAAAGGGAGTTCAGAAAGCAATTGAGTAATGTACTGGGATTCAATCCCGGCAATGTAGAATTATACAGAACTGCTTTAAGCCACCGTTCGGTCAGAGAGGGAGCCGATGAAAATAATGAAAGACTTGAATTTTTGGGTGACGCTGTTTTAGGCGCAGTAGTGGCTCATTATTTGTTCATGAAATACCCTTACAAGGATGAAGGATTTCTGACAGAGATGCGGAGTAAAATGGTCAATAGAAACCAGTTGAATTCGATCGCGGTTAAAATCGGTTTGCGAAGAATAACTCTGTTCAATAAACTCGACAACTCACTCAAAGTCTCCCAGATTTTTGGAAATACTTTGGAAGCTCTTGTAGGTGCGGTGTACCTTGACAAGGGATTTGATGAAACGTATAAATGGGTGGCAAGGCAGATTATCCGGTCTCATCTTTACCTTACCGAACTTGAACACATTGACATTAACCTTAAAAATAAATTATACGGATGGGCAAATAAGAATGGTAAGATGCTTGAATTCGAAACCATTTCCGAGAAACTGGAAAGCGGAAGAAGATTTTTTACCATAGGTGCTTATATCGATAATGAACTGATTGCACAGGGAGAAGGTTTTAGTAAAAAGAATGCCAGCCAGATTGCTGCACAGAAGGCAATTGAGAAGCTGAACATTACCTAAATTGCAGTGGTAGAAACAGTATCAGAAAGTATGAAGTTTGGATTAATCGGAAGCGGGAGCTGGGGTACAGCTCTTGCAAAATTGTTGACAGATAACCACAACGCTATTAACTGGTGGTTGCGGAGCGATGAAAAAATTACCAACTTCAAATTGCGCCGTCGAAATCCCCAATACCTCCGCTCCGCAAAATTTGATACCAAACTGATTAAGTTTTCAGCAAAACCGGAAGAAGTCATTGCTGACAGTGATATTGTACTTATTGCTGTTCCTTCGGCCTATGTCAAAGAAGCACTTCGCGGGTTAAACAAAAGTGTTTTTGATGGAAAAAAAATTCTTTCAGCCGTGAAAGGAATTATTCCCGATCAGAATATTCTTCTCAATGATTTTCTCAAAGAAAAATTCGGCGTGCCAATTGAAAATTATTTTACAGTTTTAGGACCATGCCACGCTGAAGAAGTGGCGGCTGAAAAACTATCTTATCTGACTTTTTCCGGGGTAAATAAAAAATCGACAGAAGAAATTGCATCCTATTTTGCTACCCCCTATTTAAGAACAATCCAAAATTCTGATGTGTTGGGTACTCAATATGCAGCCGTACTCAAAAATATTTATGCCATCGGAGCCGGTATTGCACATGGAATGGGCTATGGTGATAATTTTCTGAGTGTGTTGATTGCAAACAGTGCAGATGAGATGGCCGGGTTTTTAAGAAAGCACGGACAGCATGTTGAAGTCGGGCGGGTAGAACATAAATTTGCAAGTGAAAACAAGGAGAGAAGTGTGACCAATTATGCGGCGAGTGTTTATCTTGGTGATTTGCTTGTAACCTGTTATTCCCTTTACAGCCGCAACCGTACTTTTGGAAATATGATCGGGCAGGGATATTCTGTGAAGGCTGCCCAGTTGGAAATGAAAATGGTGGCAGAAGGGTACAATGCGAGCAAATGTATTCATATCATCAATGAAAATGTGAAAGCGGAGATTCCCATAGCAGATACGATTTATGAAATTCTGTGGAAATCTTTAAGCCCGGAAAAAGGATTTGAAAAGATAGAATCAGTTTTAATTTAAAATCTGACCATTGAATAAAATTCTGACTGCATTTATTATTCTCACAATGGGTGTGATGGCTTGTAAAAAGGACCGGCTGATTACAAGTCCGGATGCAATTGTTTCTTTTTCGACTGATACTTTGTTTTTTGATACTGTCTTTACAGGTTCCGGTTCCATAACCCAATCTTTTAAAATATTTAATCAGAATGATCAGAAAATACTTTTGACTTCTGTAAAACTTGCGGGCGGTGCAGATTCTCCTTTCAAAATTAATATTGACGGAGCTGCCTCTACTGAAGTGAATGATGTAGAAATGAATGCCAATGACAGTCTCTATGTTTTTGTACAGGTAAATGCAACGACCAACCAGCAACAATTGCCATTCATCCTTGAAGACAGTATTTCTGTGTCCTATAACGGTAAAACGGCATGGATGCAATTGAGGGCCTACGGGCAAAATGCGGTTTTTCTCAATAACAAAACTATCACTACAAACACCGAATGGAAAGATTCTCTTCCTTATGTGATTAACGGATTCTTAAAAGTTGATAGCGGGGTCACTTTGAAAATGAGTGAAGGTGTAAGAGTTTTTCTGCATGCAGATGCACCGGTTTTAGTGAATGGAACATTGCAGGCTCAGGGCAGTGTAGCCAAACCCGTTATGTTCTCCGGAGACAGGCTGGATCAGGATTACAGAAATTTACCTGCTTCATGGCCGGGTATTTATCTGAATTCGCCGAGCATCAATAATATTTTGAAACACGTCGTTATCCAAAATGCTTACCAGGGAATAATTGTTCAAAGTGAGAGTAATAACAGCCAGCCAAAATTGATTTTGTCTCAATCTATCCTGCAAAATATTTATGATGCGGGGATACTTTCGCTGAATAGTTCAATCGCTGCCGACAATTGCCTGATTGCAAATTGCGGCGGCAACCTGGAATTAATGATGGGTGGAAAATATTCATTCACGAACTGTACCATCGTTACCTATGGAAGCATGAATATCACTCACAAGAATCCGGTGTTGCAGGTTGCGGATTTCTTTGAACAGAATGGAACTACATTCACATCTGATTTGCAGGCTACCTTTACCAACTGTATTGTCTGGGGTGATAACGGGAGTGTAGATGATGAAATCCTCACTGCAAAAAAAGGTTCAGGAGTTTTCAACCTCCAATTTTTAAATTCCATTTATAAAGCAAAAAATCAGATTTCAAATGCAACATTTACCGATTGCAAACTTAATACACCCCCTCTGTTTGACAGTGTGAATACCAGTCGGAATTTTTATGATTTTCATTTTAATAATCATCCCGAATCACCGGCGATAAAAGCCGGGATCCCTACGTCTTACCCTTTTGATCTGGATGGAAAACCAAGAATCAATCCTCCGGATATCGGTTGTTACGAGAGATAAAGAAATCTGTTTTATCACTAAGTCTCTAATCCCTGATTAATCTTTTCTCTTATCCGGCGGCAAAAATCAATTGTTGATAAATGAATTGAATTTATAAAAAAAAATTCGCAGAAGATAATGATATTATTTTTTGAAGATTATAGTAACTCCTCGATCACTCATTTGAAAACCTGTAAACAGAAGTGGACTGATATTTCTCTCCCGGATTGAGAATTGTGGAAGGGAAATCGGGTTGGTTGGGAGAATCGGGAAAGTGCTGTGGTTCCAATGCCACAGCAGTTCTGTAACTGTCTTTCACACCATTGCTCAAAGTCGTTCTGTCTGCCATAAAATTTCCGCTGTAAAATTGTAATCCCGGCTGGTCGGTTAATATTTCCATTACAATTCCTGTTTTATCGCCAGTCATTTTGCATGCAAGGTTATAACCATCTTCCTTCTCTCCACTTAAAACATAGTTGAAATCGTAGCCTCTGCCAAAAGCCAGTTGATCGTATTTCACATTGATATCTTTACCTATAGTTTTGGGTTGAGTAAAATCCAGAGGTGTTCCTTTCACATCTTCCGGTTTTCCTGTCGGAATGAGTGTGCTGTCGACGGGTGTAAACTGATTGGCAAAAATCTGAAGTTTCTGATTAAGAATTGTTCCGTTCCCTTCCCCATTTAGGTTGAAATAGGAATGATTGCTCAGGTTGATAACCGTGGGTTTATCAGTGGTAGCTTCATAGTGAATAACCAATTCATTGTTGGGCGTCAGGGTGTAGGTGACATTGAATTGTCTGTTTCCGGGAAACCCTTCTGTCCCATCCGAAAGGTTGCAGGTAAATTCAAGGGAAGTATCCGAAAGTTGTTTTGCATCCCACACCTGAAAATGCAAACCTTTCAATCCTCCGTGCAACGTGTTCCTCCCGTTATTCTGTGGCAGATGATAAGTTTGTCCATCCAGTGAGAAAGTGCCATTGGCAATGCGATTGGCAAAAGGCCCGACGATGGCTCCGTAGTAAGGCTCTTCCGGATTGTTATAATCTGTGGCTTTATTAAATCCGAGAACAACATCGTGTTGATTTCCGTCTTTGTCTTTTACGATGAGCGCTACCACACGTGCTCCGAAATTGGTGAAAGCTGCTTCCATTCCGTTTTTGTTTTTCAAATAAAAAAGAGAAACATCTTTCCCGTCGATCTGCCCCTTGAACTGACTGATATCGGGTAATGCAACCGTATCTTTTTTCTTACTGCTTTGATTGCAGGAAATTATTGCCATTGAAAAGAAAAGAGCGATAAGAATAAAAATTGATTTTTTCATAAACCGTATTTGATTTTAAAACTGCCGTTGTCAGGAATGAAGATTTTATTTTAAAGAATCATTATTGAATGTTTTCCGTTGCTATTGAATTTTGTGTTGATAAAGTTTCTGGTTGATTTCATGAATTTCTTTTTCTCCCATCTTAATAACCTTTCTGTCGTAAGTCATAAGTCCGTTGATTTCGTTTTCAACATCGGTGGTTTGTGTATAAACAGCCGCCGACAAACCTAAAGGGATTAGATTATTTACATTTTGAATCAGTTCACTGTACCTCTTTCTTAATTCATCCGCATTTTTAAAACTCTGGTATCCCCAGTTCCCTTTTTGCATCCAGGTGTGGCCTTCTATGGGTAAACCCAGTCCACCGAATTCACCCAATACTAAAATTTGTTTCGAACCAAAAATGGCCGGAGTTGGCATTTCAGGATCGGGATAATTATGTATGTCGAGAATATCACCTGTTTGCAGGAAATTGCCACCACTCGCACTATTCACCAATCTGGAAGGATCATAATTTTTTGTCCATGCCGTAATTTCTCTTGTTTTAAATTCGCCCCACGCTTCATTGAATGGAACCCACACAACAATGCAGGGAAAATTATACAAAGCATCTATGATGGCTTTCCATTCTTTGCGATAGATGGCTTCTGATTCCGGACTTCTGTTCTTGTCTAAATTTTTCCCTGAAATAATTCCCGGATGGCTGTTCCATGCATTGTCACCCAAATCACCACTCGGCATATCCTGCCAAACCAAAATTCCCAGACTGTCACAATCGTGATACCATCTGGCTGGTTCAACCTTCACATGTTTTCGAATCATGTTGAATCCCATTCCTTTTGTTTTCACCAGATCATTGAGCGTTGCTTCTTCTGTTGGCGCTGTGTAAAGCCCATCTGGCCACCATCCCTGATCTAACGGGCCAAATTGAAAAACAAATTGGTGATTCAACATCATGCGCTGAATTCCTTTGTTGTCTTTTTCCATAGATATTTTTCGGAATGCGAAATAGGAAGCCGCTTCATCGATCACTTTTCCTTTCCTGATGATTTGTATTTTCAAATCGTATAAAAATGGATTGCCGGGCGACCAAAAAACCGGATCAGGAATTTTCAGTTGGATATTTCCGTCGGCATTTCCTGTTGATTTCGCTGCGACAATTCCCTTTTTGAGAGCTATAACATTTATTTGATCACCAGGGAGGGATTCTTCTATAAATGTTTCAATGTTTAATACATGATTGTCAATATCCGGAGTTTGTTTTGTGGAAATGATGTAAGTAGTTGGAACTTCCTCTATCCACACCGTTTGCCAGATGCCGGTAACGGAAGTGTACCAGATTCCTTCCGGGTTAGAAACCTGTTTGCCGCGTGGCTGCGGCCCTGCATCTGTTGGATCCCAAACGCGAATAGCAATTTCCTGTGTCCTGCCTTTTTTCAAATAGGGCGTAATGTCGAATGAGAACGGATCGTAACCGCCTTCGTGAGTTCCCGCTTGTTTTCCATTGATGAAAATTGCAGTTTGCCAGTCAACCGCACCGAAATGCAAAATGAGTTTTTTGTTTTTGAGATTTTTTTCTATTTGAAAATTTTTCCTGTACCAGAGAAAATTGTCTTTGCCAACTTTTTTTCCAACGCCTGATAATGCAGATTCTATTGGATAGGGAACGAGAATTTTCCCATCAAAAGTTTTGGGAATGGCATTTTGATTTTTGTCAACGATGGCATAATCCCAAAGACCATTGAGGTTTTGCCATTCCTTCCTCACCAGTTGTGGGCGCGGATATTCTGGAAGCGGTTGTTGCTGATTTACATTGGTAGCCCAGGGGGTGGTGATTTTACCGGGGACGACATTCCATTGACCCTGACCTGACAGTTGGGGAGACACGAAAAACAGAATTCCTAAAACGGGTAAGCAAAGTTTTTTCATGATTATTATTGTGATGAATCTCTGATGATAAGATTGCTGTGAAGTGTAACGGTTTGGGGTAGCTGATTTGGGTCATTAATCCTCCTTACCAGAATATCCACCGCAATGTGTCCGATGTCGGCGCATGGAAGCATAATAGTGGTAAGCGCCGGTTCAATAATTTCACTGATGTGGTCATTATTAAAACCAATAACAGCTACTTCTTCCGGAATTTTGATTCCTTTCTTGTTTAGATATTTGATAAGAATTATGGCTGAAGCATCATTAATTGCAAAGACAGCGTCAGGAAAAGGTTTTTGTGAAAAAAGCCGCTGAATATTTTTTAGTGCATCATCCTCGAAATTCTCACATGAAAGAATCAGTTTTTTATTTACCGGCACTTTATACTTTTTTAATGCTGCCAAATACCCATTTAATCTGTCTTTGCAAATTGACAGGTGTGGCGGGCCACCAAGATGTGCAATTCTTTTGTGTCCGCAATTGATAAGATGCTCGACAGCCGTAAAAGCACTTTGAAATTCGTCCACAATTACTTTTGGCGCTTCAATATTCGGTAGTACCCTGTCGAAGAAAACGACGGGTATTTCTTTTTGTTTCAGAAGGTCGAAAGCTTCTTCATGCTTTGTCTGGCCTGAGACTGAAACGAGCAGTCCGTCAATTTTGAAAGAAGCCAGTTGGCGTATGAGTTCTGCCTCATGTTCTGCATTCTCATTCGATTGGCAAATCATTAATTGATATCCGTGTTTTTGTGCGGCATCGTTCATGCCGGCGAGGATGCGACTGAATACAGACGATGCGATCACAGGTACAATGACACCGATGATGCGGGTCTTTTTATTGATGAGGCTTTGTGCAATGTAATTAGGTTCGTAGTTGAGTTGTTTTGCAAGCTCCAGTACATTTTTTCTTGTTTCCGGATTTACGTCATGCAGGTTGCGCAATGCTCTCGAAACCGTGGATACTGAGATCCTTAGCTTCCTTGCTATGTCTTTTATCGTGGCCTGCTGTTTACTCATTTTTACAATAATAAGAAATTAATAATCCCTTTTATTTTTACTGCAATCGTTGCCGGAAACGTTATTTTAAAGATATCTCTGAAAAATACGTGGCTCTGTAATTTACTTCATCTTTTGTTAGATATATTTGAAAACAACCGGAAAGAACGCTGATAAAAAAATATACCCGCTTTCAAATTAAAATTACATCATGCATCATAGACATTCACTGTTTAAATATTTTATCGTTTTTGTTTTACCATTTTATTCCTTTTCAGAGATGACTTTACCTTCAACTTCAACATCAACTTCTGATTTATCAACTCTTCAGACAGATCGCGATACTACCATAAAAACCGATTTTTATCAAAATCGCGCACCACTTCAACCCAGGCCTTTCATTGAATTACCAATTGGGGCTATCAAACCGGAAGGTTGGTTATATAAACAACTGGTCATTATGAAAAACGGATCAACGGGGCATCTTGATTCTTTGTACAGCCAGGTGATGGGAAAAAGAAATGGTTGGCTTGGCGGCGATGGTGATGTTTGGGAAAGAGGCCCTTATTGGCTGGACGGGCTTGTACCGCTGGCCTATATTTTAAATGACAAAGAGCTAAAAGCTAAAGTACAACCATGGATTGAATGGTCAATTAAAAACCAGGAGCCAGATGGATATTTCGGCCCGAGCCCACAAAAGGTGAAACCCACTCCTGAACCGGGTTTGCAGCGTGACCGCCCGCAGGACTGGTGGCCAAAAATGGTGATGCTGAAAGTGTTAAAGCAATTTTACAGCGCTACCGGCGATCAGAGAGTCATTAATCTGATGACCAGATATTTTCATTATCAGCTCCAGGAGCTTCCAAAGACACCTCTGAATTACTGGAGTTGGTGGGGAGCACAGAGAGGCGGAGATAATCTTCTGGTTGTCTATTGGCTTTACAATATTACAGGTGATCAATCCTTGCTCGATTTGGCAAAATTAATTCACAAACAAACTTTTGACTGGACAGATACTTTTTTAAGCTCAGGTAAATTGGGACAAATTTTTACAATCCACGGCGTCAATCTTGCACAGGGGATCAAAGAACCTGTGGTTTATTCCCAACAGGATCCGGATAAAAAATTTTCTGAATCTGTACAGAAGGGTTTTGATGATATCAGAAAATTTATCGGACAACCACAGGGAATGTACGGTGCCGATGAAATGACACATGGCAATGCACCCACACAGGGTTCAGAGTTTTGTTCGGCAGTGGAAATGATGTATTCGTTAGAAAATATCATGGGCATCACCGGAGATGTCAGGTATATGGATCATCTGGAAAAAGTGGCCTACAATGCATTGCCCACTCAGGCAAGTCATGATTATATGACCCATCAATATTACCAGCAGGCAAACCAGGTTTTAATATCCCGCCAGGAACGCAACTTTATCACAGCTTACGACGGCACAGATAATTGTTACGGAGTACTGACGGGATACCCCTGCTGTACTTCCAACATGCACCAGGGATGGCCAAAGTTTACCCAACATTTGTGGATGGCATCAGAAGACAAAGGTGTGGCCGCCCTTTTGTATGCACCTTCTTCGGTGACGCTTAAAGTAGCCGATGGCAAAGAAGTGCATTTTGATGAAGAAACAAATTACCCTTTTGATGAAACCATCAAATTTACTTACAGAAAAAGAGGTGCTAAAGTTTCATTCCCTTTTCATTTGCGCATTCCCGGGTGGTGCAGGCAGGCAGTTGTTTCAGTCAATGGAAAAGTTGTTCAAAATCCGTCAGGTAACCAGGTTGTCAAAATTGACAGGGAATGGAGAGATGGAGATGTTGTGACATTGTTTTTGCCGATGGAAATAAGCCAGCAAAGATGGAATGAAAATTCGGTGTCAGTTGAGCGCGGCCCTCTCGTTTATGCACTCAAAATTCAGGAGGATTGGAAGAAAGTGAAAAATGATGATAAGTATGGAGATTATTTTGAAGTGCATCCATTGTCATCCTGGAATTACGGGTTGATGGCAGTTCCGCAAAAGGAATGGCAACAAAAATTTGAAGTCGTTAAAAATTCTGTGGTTTCTGAAACACCCTGGGAACCGGATCATGCTCCCATATCCATCATTGCACAGGCAGTGGAATTGCCCGATTGGCAATTGTACAATGGAAGCGCCGGCCCGTTGCCATACAGTCCGCAATCGATGCCAAAAAATGGTAAAGTAGTTTCAGTCACCTTGATTCCTTATGGATGTACGACACTCAGGATATCGGAATTTCCTGTAGTGGAAAATTGATTATTTGTACTGGTTAGATAATTAGCCAAAATGAATTAAAAAGCAAATGAAAGTTTTTCTCTTTGGTTGGATGACAATATTGTTTTTGAATATTTCTGTAAATATTTCAGCACAAAATATTCCTGTCGTACCGCTTCGGGATGGGATGGTAATTACTCATTCTGTAATTATAAAAAAAGGGATATATAAATTAAATGGAAGCAATGATTTAAAGAATGGCGCAATTGTGATCGATGGAAATAACATTGTAGTTGATTTTAACGGGTCGGTGCTGCAGGGGGCGAGTGATAAAACAAGACCGGATAATTTTTCAGGTGTGGGAATTTATGTAAAGCCCGGTTCTGCTATCACTATAAAAAATGCAAAGATCAAAGGATATAAAATAGGATTGCTTGCAAAGCATGTGAAACATATTTTAATAGACAGTAGTGATTTGAGCAACAATTTTCGCCAGCATTTAAACTCCAATCGCCTTCGTGAAGATTTGAGCGACTGGCAGAGTTATCACGATAATGAGAAAGATCAATGGATGAGATTTGGCGCGGGTATCTATCTGAAAAATTGTGATAGCCTGATTGTCAAAAACAGTCTGATAACACAAGGGCAATGCGGATTGATGATGGTGGGATGCAAGGGGGGGAATGTTTACAATAATAATTTCTCTTTTAATTCGGGAATCGGAATGGGATTGTACAGAAGTTCTTTTCTGCGATTGATGAATAATAAAGTGGATTGGAATGTACGTGGGGTGAGCGATGGTTATTATTACCGCGGACAAGATGCAGCCGCCATCCTTGTTTACGAACAGAGTTCTCATAATGTCATCGCTTTCAATTCAGCTACCCACAGCGGAGACGGAATTTTTTTGTGGGCAGGTTATTCAACTTTGGAAACAGGTTTGGGAGGCTCTAATGATAACCTGATTTATGGAAATGATTTTTCTTTTGCTCCCGCAAATGGGGTGGAAGCGACTTTCAGCCGAAACAGAATTATAGATAATTACATTGAAGGTTGTGATTATGGTGTGTGGGCCGGTTACAGCCACCACACTTTGTTTCAGGGGAATGAGATGAAATCCAACAGCACAGGAATTGCCATCGAACAGGGACAGGACAATCAATTTATCGGGAACCAGATTTCAGATGGAAGAACCGGTATTCAACTTTGGTCAACGCCCGGCAGAGTGATGTCTGGACAGTATGATAAAAGAATTGATGTATATAGCAAAGATTATAAAATTGATAATAATTCTTTTTCCGGTTTGAAAAAAGTCTTTTCTTTTTCGAATAGCAAAGACATTGAAATAAAAAATAACAGCATAAAAAACAGTGTTGACTGGATACAAATCGATACAACTGTAAAAAATATAAGCATTAAAAACAACGGGGATAATGTAACTTTTAAAGAACCCATATTTTCTGATACGCTGCTTAGAAAACCGGAAAGCGCTAAGAACTCTATGCTTCCGAAGGATTATTTCAGGGGAAGAAAATATATTATGATGACCCAGTGGGGGCCCTACGATTTTCGTTCACCGATTCTTTGGTGGGTAAGTACGGACCCCTCAGGAAAAATGCATTTTGAAATTCAAGGTCCAAAGGGAAAATGGGAAATAAATAAATCATCAGGTGTAAATAACCTTTCGTCAACCAGTGGAACTGTTCCCGGAGTTTTGAGTTTCGATCCGGGGAAAAATGAAACTATTGATTTGCAATTGGAATTCAATGGAGGTGAAGTAGTGTCACCTTTTGGGAAGAAGTATCGTGCAGGGGTTCCTTATTTGTTTGGTTATCAAAAAGTTTTTTTTAATGGAGATTGGAAAGTGAAACTATTCACTTTTGATTCTACAAACGATCCTGTTAAATATTCTGATAAATTTTCTAAACTATTAGAAAAATCAAACCCTATTCTTGAGACAAGTGTTGGTGAATTAGACAATAATTATTGGGACGGCCGTAAAGTAAGTGTACCCTCAAATCATACGGCGATGGTTGCGGAAAGAACCATCAATTTTCCCAAAGGTAAATATGTGATTGGTGTGACTGCTTCAGAAATGGTAACGGTTTTTGTGGATGGGAAAAAAGTTATTGACGCCAGGGATGCATCTCAGATTCATTTTGATGCGGATTACCATCATGAAATAGTGCTTCCGTTGAAGGGTAAGCATACGATAAAGATTGTGCAGGCAAATTATGGCGATTACAGAATGTTATATGCAACCATAAACCCGATAGAAGATTTTAATGTTGATTGATTAATAAAATAAGGAATCAGAAATAAGGAATGATACCAAACAAGATAAAGGCGGGAATTTTTAATTTGGCTTCTTTTTGCTTGATGCTCTCGTTTAACAGTAATGCTCAAACGAAGAAGCCTTTTCTTTCTAATCTGAATGCAGGTCAGGGAGTCCCTCTCTATACCGGTTATGCGGCTGCCATGTCCCGTTCTCATTTCACGCCCGATCAGGGTTGGAGATTTATTTACGATAAGGATTCTGTAGGAGCAGATTTTGTAACTGAGAAAACAGGTGAGGTCGGAATTGCATTTAATCTGAATAAACGGTGGATTTACAAAGTAGGAGAGATGTATTCCAAACCAGTCATAACGCTTTCTTATCCGGATATGGTCCGATATTATTTCCATCCGGTAAAGGGGATTAGGGTGGATGTTGTGATGGTTGTTTACAGTTCAACCGCTACTTTTTGGGATGTGAAAATTAAAAATGAATTGAATCAAAGAACAAATTTTAGTGCCTTTCCGTTTATCAAAATCAGTAATACCTCATTTCACAAAATCGAAAAGGGTACTTCTGCAAATGAAGTCTTTTTTGAACATGCAGATGTACCGGATGGGTGGGTGACATCTCACAATATCCCATATACGAAAAATATCAGAAGCTTGTTGAGGGTTAATTTGAATTCTGCTCAACCCTTATTTTCTGAGAATTACAATTTGGATGAATTAATTCCTTCGGCCCTAAATTCTGAAAATGATTCTGCCAGGCTGATTGGCTTGCAAAATAATTTTGATCTTGCGGCACATCAATCTGCTCATTTCAGATTTTCAAGAATTATTCAGTCTCAGGAAAAACCTTCTTCTGAGCTTCAATCCGAAGCCCGGGCAACTGATAATTTGAAAATCGATAGCTTCCAACAAGCGAATGAAAAATTATTTGCTAACACTCCTCCATCTCCTTTTAAAGATTCAGCATCCATGTATTTGTATTGGAGTTCGTGCAATATGATGCGCCAGGTTTTTCTTCCTCCCGAAGGAAATCTGCAATACAACTATTATGTCTTTTCACGCGAGCCGCATTGGGGTTGGGGACATGGCGGGCAGGTATTTCACGAAAGTATTTCCATGCTGGCGTATGCATTCATTGATCCAAAAAGCGCCATGAACTCTCAAAAAGTTTTTGCTGAAAGGCAACACCCAAATGGTTATATCAATTACCGCACAGGTCCGTATCTGGATGAGGTGATTGAGGAAAACGGAGAGCTTACTTCTTCGGCTCCGTGGTATTCCTGGTTGAATTGGGAAGTCTTTAAAATCACCAAAGACACTTCTTTTCTGAAAGAGATGTATCAGTCATCTGAGAAATTTTATAATTTTTTTGTTTCAAACCGCGACAAAGATCATGATGGGTTATGTGAATGGGGAGGGGAAGCCATATTGGAATCCGTACGTGATTCAAAAGTTGCTGTTTGGGATCAGGTGGGTTATCCGTCAAATTTTGAATCGGTGGATCTGAACTGTATGCTTGTCATGGAAGCAAAATCTCTTGAAAAAATGGCGAGGATTCTTCACTTAAATAAGGAAGCTGAGAATTGGAAAAAAGATTATCAGAAGAGATTTGCTTTAATAGATAAGACATTCTGGGATCCGGAAACAAAGTTTTATTACAATGTAAACATGAAGGACAATTCCTTCACATTTAAAAATAAAAATGATCTCAAACGAAAAGAAATTATTGGTTTCATGCCTTTGTGGGCGGGCATTGCGAATAAAAGTCAGGCGGCGTCACTCGTAAAACATTTGACAAATACTTCTTCTTTCTGGAGAAGGTACGGAGTGCCTTCTCTGGCTGCCGATGATCCGTATTATCAGCCGCGCGGTTATTGGAATGGCCCGGTCTGGATTCAATGGGATTACCTGATAGAAAGAGGTTTGTTGGAATATGGCTATAAAAAAACAGCCAGGGAACTGGTGGAAAAGGTGAAGGAAAATATGATTGGTGTTTTGAGAAAGGATCATGAAATATGGGAGTTCTATGATCCTGATTCAATCTGGGGAGGTTACCACCGCACCTATATCTGGGCCGGAATTATCAACCGGATGATGATGGATTTGAAATGAAAAAAATTTAAATGAATTTGACTATGAAAAAAATGTTATTACTTTTTTTGGCAGTCGAAGCTTTCCTGGTTGGTTTTACACAGGAAGTTTTGGCACAACGTAAAACTGAATTGAAAAATATTCAAGTAAGCCAATTATCTCTTCGGCAGGTTGAGGACAACTTTGGTCAATCATATCATTTTGAAAAACCATATCCATTAGC
This sequence comes from Chitinophagaceae bacterium, assembly GCA_017307735.1. Classification (GTDB taxonomy): domain Bacteria; phylum Bacteroidota; class Bacteroidia; order Chitinophagales; family Chitinophagaceae; genus Ginsengibacter. Next base: position 44,523 of record JAFKGR010000006.1, on the reverse strand, counting down.
AGATTTTGAGTTGGATGGGAGATTGTGTAACACTTCTGCCCCTGAATCCGGATGGGCACAGAAAATGCGTGTAGAGTACAGTTCTGTCGAGGACTTTCAACCCGGAGTAAAAGGTCTGATTACTTTCATCAATGAATCGAAGGACACACTCACGCTGAGGAATGTCGTTCCTTTCGGGAGGTCGTCGGAAAAAGTTTTTATTACGGGAAAAGGGCGAAACGGTATTTCACGTACGCATTTATTTCTTCCCGGGCGGCAACCGGTTAATGTGATTGTGCCGGACAATGCCTGGGAACTTGGATTTTCGGAAACGGGTGTCAATGATTCTCTGGCCTTATGTGCGCTTGTCAGGAGGGCAGGTAAGAGTTTGGAGAAAGGCTCATTACGCCGGTTTGCGACTGTGCTTTATCCGGGGGGCAAAGTGTCTTATAATTTGTATGCTGATTTCTATTCAGGAAATTGGCAGGAAGGGATGAGAAAGATTTTTCAAAAAAGAAAACTGTATGATGTTGCAAAGTTCAATGACAGTTTATACCAGCGGAAAGATCTGGAATGGATAAGAAAATCTTATGTGATGCATGCCCTGATGGCGTGGGACGGTCAATTTTATGATGACAAAGACAACCGCTACCATTTAATTGATTTTCTGAAATATGGCAGAAAGCTTTATGGGGGTGATGAGGTGGTTTGCATCTGGCCGACGTGGCCATCGCTTGGAATTGATCAGCGCAATCAGTTTGATTTGTTCCGTGATTTACCCGGCGGACTTGCCAAAATAAAAGAGCTTGCAGATAGCATGCATACCATGGATAGCTACATGTTTCTATGTTACAATCCGTGGGATGAAAGCACAAGAGGTGAAGGGCATCTCAAAGGATTGTATGATATTTTAAAAGAAACGAATGCTGATGGAATGGTGCTGGATACGGAGGGTGCATCGTCACATGATTTACAGGCAACTGTGGATAGTGTGAAGCCCGGCATCATTATGTATCCGGAAGGAATGGCTGTGCCCAAAGATATGGAAGGCGTGCTGGCAGGCCGTGTACATAATGCCATTTATTATCCGCCATTGTTAAATCTGAATAAATTTATTCAACCTGATTTTGCAATTTTCAGGGTGACGGAAGTTGCGAAAGAACCTATTCTCAGAGAGTTTTCTCTTGCATTTTTTAATGGGTATGGTACCGAAATCAATATGTTTCCTCCGGGGATTCCTTCCAAAGTGGATGATGAATACAGATATCTTGGACGGACATCCAGAATCCTGAGAGAGAGCACTTCCAATTTTACTTCGGACAATATGATTCCGCTCATCACAACAAACAGAGATAGTGTCTGGGTCAATGAATGGCCTTCGCCTTCTAAAACTATTTATACCGTTTACAGTACCCTGCCTCAAGGTTTTAAAGGGAATTTGTTTACGATAAAAGATGCGGAGGGTTTTCATTTTGTTGATATCTGGCATCACAGGGAATTGTCTCCATTGGGTGCGAATGGGCAGTTAAATATTCCTGCGCAGACCAATGCCTTCAACGCCTCCTGGTTGGGTACGAATAATGAAGGTGCTGTGGATTGTATCGCTCAGTTTCCGATTTTATTAAGGGCACACCTTTCAGGAAATACACTTGATTTTGAGGCAGGCAAGGGAACGCAAATAAGATTGTGGGCTGGAAATCCTTCTTATGAAAAATCACCGGTTGTTTTTGAACCGGGTAAGCATTCTGTTCAATTGACGAAATTATTTGGCAGGCAGGAAGACAAATTCGTGCTTCAGTTATTTGATGGTGATGAAATTATTGATGAACGTGTTTTTGAAATCAGGCCCGGGACTCCGCTTCTCATCAGCCAATCATCTTCAACAGATGGATATAAAAAGGCACCCGAAGGCATGGTAAAAATTCCAGGAGGTGTTTTTAAATTTCACGGTACACATGGTGATGACTTTATTTCTTATCCGGAATATAATCAGGACAGCACGTATTTAATGCCGGATTATTTTATGGATAGGTTTCCGGTGACCAATAAAGAGTTCAAGAAGTTTATGGATGCTACACATTATCTGCCATCTGATACACTGAATTTTCTGAAGAACTGGAAAGATGGAAATTATCCGGACGGAGAAGAGAACTTTCCGGTTGTATATGTTTCTTACGAAGATGCGATGGCCTATGCAGCCTGGGCGGACAAACGACTTCCGACTGAAGTGGAATGGCAATATGCCGCACAGACATCTCACCTGAATGAATGGCCGTGGAAGCAAAAGAAACCGGTCACCTGGCAGTCAGAAACCATCACCAACACCCTTACTGTGATGAAACCCAAAGGGCTTGATTCTACCTTGTGTAATCTCGGCAATGGAAAGATGTATCCTGTCGGGAAATATAAAAAAGGTGCGAATCCTTTTGGACTACAGGATCTGGTTGGCTCTGTTTGGCAACTGACCAATGATGAGTACCAGAGTGACAGCTACAGATACATTATGATGAAAGGGGGAAGTTATTTTAATCCCTCATCGAGCTGGTGGTATGTGCAGGGTGGGCCGCGGCCTTTGACCTACAGACAATACCTGCTGAGAGTATCACAGGGTTTTGAGCGCAATGCCACAGTTGGTTTCCGTTGTGTGGCAGATATGGCAAAGTAGGTTTCTCCTTGTTTTTTTAATCAGCAAATAACATGAAGAAGATTATTATTCTTTTACTAACAGTATTGACTATACGAAACACAGATGCACAATCTCTTAACCCGGTCAGAATCGGAGTAATTACAGAAGGATTGGGCGTTCAGGAATCAGATTCTGTGAAATCGTTTTTAAGAAGTCTGAACGGGGTAGATTACAGTGTTATTGGAGTGGACAGATTAAATCAGAGATATCTCAGAACTAAAGGCATAAAAGAAATCTGGTGGATAAAAGACAGTGAAGGAGTTACGGATGAAGAGAGAAGGGTTGGGAAGGAGATGAGGCAATTTGTAGATAACGGAGGCCATCTGATTTTGTCGATGGAAGCAGTGCGGTTATTGAATGAATGGGGAATAGAGAAAAACAGGTTTGAGGTGAAAGAAGATTCAGTAATAGATGAAGGATTTGGAAGGCCGTTGGGATTTCACGGATACCGGGAACATCCGGTTTACGACGGACTGCACGGCGGAGCTTACATCTGGAAAGGGGAGACAGACAATGTGGTGAGGAAGACAGGATTTTTTGGAAATGATTTGCCGGATACGTCTGTTTGCAAAGTACTGGGAATCGGATGGAGCTATATCACCTTTAATGAAGATGAAAAACTGGTGCTGGAATACAGACTGGGAAAAGGAAGTATAATAGCGATAGGGGCGTACAGTTATTTTTCAAGACCCAATCTGAATCAGGGAGAATTGTACAGATTTTATCAAAATGTTTTTAATTACGCAGCAGGCAATATAAAAGGAGTAAGAGAAGGGTATTGGGAATATGGGAAGAAAAAAGTGAGAGAGAGTAATTTAAAAATTGAACCAATAAAAGTAACAAGAGCGACAAGATGGGAAATACCAAAACTAAGTCTTCAGTTAGAGAGAAAGGAAGGAGGAAATAATTTTGTAAATCTGACAGGAAGAAGAATGTTGTTGATGGGAAAGGAAGTGGGTGGAATAGATGAGATATGGACACATCCGTTTATGGCATTCAGAGATGTGCTGACAGGGATAAAATTGAAAGGTGGAGATAGTATTATCTGGTTGAATAAATTGAAACCAGAGATAATCGTTTCACCTGAAATGCTGATTAGAAAATACAATTTAGATGGAGATACATTGAGAGAAGTAACAACGGTATCGTTTGATAAACCGATGGGTGTGGTACATTATGAATGGACAGGAAATGTGATAGAGAGGTTGTATGTAAAGTTTACGAGCAATCTGAGGATGATGTGGCCATACAGTGATACATCATCACCGGAGATGAGTTATCAATGGAGTAAACCACTGAATGCGGCTTTGGTCAGGAATGAGCACGCCGGTTCTGAAAGCCTGGTGGGTTTCAGCATTCAACCGGAACAATTTGAACTTGGACAATTCAAAGATTTTACAGAGACTGAAAGTAAAATAAATAGTCAACCGACAGATTTACTTCAAGTGAGTGGTTTCTTCACCTTTGATGCAAAGGCCGCTGAAAAAAAATTTAATGTATATCTGATGGGGGCAGATACTCGTGAAGAAAATGCAATTGCGCTTTACAGAGAATTGATGCCCGAGATCAATAATCTTTATGCTCAGTCATCTTTGTACTACAAGAACCTTTTGAATTCGCGATTGAAGATTACTACTCCCGATAAGGAATTTAACGAAGGATATAGTTGGGCATTGGTCAGAACCGACCAGTTTTTACAAACGACTCCAGGCATCGGAACTTCCATGATGGCCGGATTCGGAACAACAGCACGTGGATGGAACGGCGGACAAAAGATAAGCGGCCGCCCGGGATATGCATGGTATTTCGGCAGGGATGGTGAATGGACCGCGATGGCGCTGGACGCAATGGGAGCAGCAGGTGATACAAAAAAGGTATTGGATATGTTTGTGAAGTATCAGGCTGTCAATGGAAAAATTCTTCATGAGCTCACATCGAGCGGCGCTGTTCACTATGATGCAGCAGACGCCACGCCATTGTTTGTTGTGCTTGCCGGGCATTACTTAAAATATTCCGGTGATGTGGGTTACATAAAAAAGATTTGGCCTGCGATAAAAAAAGCTATGGATTTTTGTTACAGTACAGATACCGATCATGATGGTTTAATTGAGAATACAAATGTTGGGCATGGTTGGATTGAAGGCGGTCCGTTATTTGGAACTCATACTGAATTTTACCTGGCCGGAACGTGGGCTGCGGCTTTGGATGAAGCCGCATATATGTGCAAATTCATCGGAAATGAAAAATTGATGAATCAATATGTCTCGGACGCACATCATGTAAAAGAAATTATTGATCGTGATTTCTGGTCAGCTAAAGAAAAATATTTTTACAACGGAAAAATGCCGGATGGCTCGTTCATGAAAGATGCTACAGTATTACAATCTGTTCCAATATTATTGAATGCGGTCACCGATCCTCAAAAAGCATCGGAAGCTCTGTCTCCTCTTGCAAAGAGTGATTTTTCTACGGATTGGGGAGTGCGTATGATTTCTGATGATAATCCGAAATTCAATCCCGGCGCATATCATGCCGGAATGGTATGGCCATTGTTTAGCGGATATGCATCTTTGGCAGAATATAAAACTGGAAATTATACTTCCGCTTTTGTTCACATGATGAACAATATTTCAGGATACGATTCATGGGCTTTGGGTTCAATCGTGGAAACATTGAATGGAAAAGCCTATAAGCCTAACGGAGTGTGTTATCTGCAGGGATGGTCAGAAACGATGTGCATCCAGCCGGCTATTGAAGGCATGCTTGGATACCGCCCGGATATGATGTCAGGTAGGGTTTCTCTTTCGCCTTCTTTTCCGGCCGATTGGGATTCTGTTAACGTAAACAATTTGCGATTGGGCAACCATCTTTTTGAAATGAAGTTTAAGAGAGATGCTGATAATTATAGCTATAAATTTTCTAAAGCAGACAGCGGTACTTTTCAAATAAATTTTTCTCCTGTGCTTCCTTTGGGAACTTCCGTTACACATGTATGGGTTAATAACAGGGAAATTACATGTGATGCAGAAAGGGCAGGAGAGGGGATTAAAGTGGAAATTCCATCCCAACTTTTTTCAAACAGACTTCAAATCAGAATTGAATATAAAGGAGGTGCAGGTGTGAATCCCATCATTACCAAAGTGTTGCCAGGGCAGGAAAATGAAGGTGCAAAGATCATTTCCCAGGTTTGGAAACAGAATAAATTTATTATAAGGATAGAAGGACTTTCAGGAAAAACCGTGCAATGCAAACTTTACTCTGTTTTGCGTCCCCAAAGAATTGAGAATGGCAACCTGATCAAAATTTCAAATTCATTGTATTTCATTAATATCAACATTCCGCAAAATAATAAGAAGTGGAATGAACAGGAAATAATCCTGGAATATGGCAGATAACATGAATGCATAAACGAAATTAATTTTTCTTTCAGGATAATCTTTTTTCCCGTTTTGCATAAAGTTTGATAAAGCGAGAGCGCTGTTTTTACACCTGTTTGGATTTCCGTAAAAATTCATTTTGCAGAAAAAAAATCAGCCTGATTTAATTTTTGAGAAAAAAGTTTGCCACTGCAATCGTTGCCGGAAACGTTATTTTGTTTTTCAGCCTCTGAAAGTTTGGTGAGGATAATGTCGCAACATAGATTTGGATTGCAATTGAAAAGGGAGATGATAAGGGAAAGAATCCGGCAGGTTTAGATTGATATAAAAGTTTTAGTTTTTCTTTCCAATATTCCTCCTTGCGGGTATTAAACTGATTGTGGGGCAATTCGCTTTTTTCTCTGCTTAGAATTAACTATAAATAATTTAATAATTAAAGTCATGAGGAACCAATTTTTCCTGTTTTTTGTACTATCCTTTTTATTTTGCTTTACTGCAACGGCCCAGGACTTTATTACTGTAAAAGGGAAAGTTGTTAATGCTGCTGATAATAATCCGTTGACTGGATCGTCCATCATCGTCAAAGGCACAAAGCAAGGAACAACAACTGATGCCAAAGGAACATTTTACATTAAGGTTCTGCCAAACGCAAGTCTTATTATTTCGAGTGTAGGATTTATTTCTCAGGAAATTTCTGTAAACGGTAGAGAGGAAATTTCAATTGACCTAAAGGCAGATAATAGTAGTAATAATCTGAACGAGGTTGTTGTGGTTGGTTATAAGAGTGTCACAAAGTGGGATCTTTCAGGGGCAGTGTCCTCTGTTGATATGAAAAGCCTGCAGGATGTTCCATCCGCTTCTCTATTGAGTTTACTGGCAGGAAAAGCCGCGGGTGTTCAATCTGTAGTTCGTTCAGGATTACCGGGTGGTGCAGCGGGTGGACTGGTTGTGAGAGGTAATACGAGCCTGTCGGATGCCAGTGATGTGACAGGTTTAAGTAATCCACTTTACATTGTGGATGGTGTACCTGTATCACTAACTGATCTGGCCGGATTCGATGTATCCCAAAATGATTTTTTTGCTACACTAAATCCGAATGATATTGAGTCAATAGATATTTTAAAAGATGCTGCTGCAACTGCGATTTATGGAGCAAGGGGGGCAAATGGAGTTGTTATTATCAAAACCAAAAAAGGACAGGCCGGTGTAACCCGTTTTAACTTCGGTGATGCTCAGGGTATCAATTTTCAGCCACCCAAATTAAAAGTTTTTATAGGGGAAGCTGAGAGACAGGAGAAGTTACGTTTATACAGAGAAAGCTTAACTGCACTTTTTGGAGATAAAGCCTGGGTTGATGTCAGGAATGGTCTGGAAGTGATGGGATACATGTTGCCCCCGGTACTGACTGATGCCAATAATCCTGCATTTAACAATGCCTATGATTACCAGGATTTATTTTATCAGACGGGGATCACTCAGCAATATAACCTGGCTATGAGTGGTGGTTCTGAAAAGAATTCTTATAGAGTTGGATTAGGATATTATAAGGAAAAGGGGATTTTGGTAGGATTTGATTTCTCAAGATTTACAGTGAATGGAAGCCTGACCTCTGATATAAGTAAATCAGTCCATAATGATTTCTCTTTCAGACTGACTTATTTGGATAGGACAGGCGGACAGACCGACAATTTAAGATCATTCCCAACCAGCCCTACAAGCCTTCCCTCTTCATTGTATTATAAGACACCAGATGAGTTGCAAATGCTTTCAGGCCAATTGGGAGATACGCGGCAAAGCAGTAAAACATACATTGGGTCAATTAGTGAAGGACTGCGAATAACAATTTTGAAGGGATTGGTTTGGGATAATCAGATAGGATTGTCAGGTAATTTTGGAAGGCAGGATTTCTTTGTACCATCCACTGTGTCAACTAATATGTTGTCATCTGCTAAGTCTTCGACAAGTGGAAGCTTTACCCAAAATGCACATTCTGTTTTAAGTTATTTGAGGAGGTCGGGGGATCATGAATTAACCCTTCTGGGTGGAACAGAAATTAATATGGATCAGGAATCTCTTACGAATCTGAATGGTATCGGAGGCCCCAGCGACTTTATCCAGGTTGTCCAGGGTTACAAGCAGGGAGATATTTCGGGTTATAGCGACATAGTGAAGACCAACATGCTTTCTTATTTTGGAGATGTTTCGTATGGTTATAAAAACAACAGATATAAAATTGAAGGTGTTTTAAGAAGAGATGCATCTTCCCGTTTTGGCGAAAACAATAAGTGGGCAACATTCCCTTCATTAAAAGCGTATTGGATTTTTTCTGATGAACCATGGATGGAACCGGTTAAAAGTATATTATCCTTTGGCAAAATCAGAGCCTCCATTGGTTCGTCCGGAAGTATTGATGGAGATCCTTTGCTTCAGTATAATTCTTTTATCCCTACTTCTAACATAGGTAGCAGTATAAACGATATTTATGCGAATAGAATGATTGTGTCAACTTATGGAGGCCAGGGGGTATTGGTTTCTGATTTTAATAAGATTGCCAATCGAACGCTTACCTGGAGCAAGTCGACTGAAATTGATTATGGAACAGACCTGGAATTCTTCAACCATCGGTTATATATAACTGCGGATATTTATTCGCGATACATAAAGGGTTCTGTTTTTGCATCTCAGCTTGCTTCTTATATGGGCTTCAGTTCTATCAGATCAAATCTGGTTGATTTAATAAGTAATGGATGGGAAACAAGTGTAACAGGGTATCTACTTCCGCGTGAGAGCAGATTTCAGTGGAGTTGGACATTGAATCTTTCCAGAAATAAAACGGTGGTAGCAAAATTGGGCAACGGTGGACGTGATTACATTACTAACAATTACGCATTTGTTGAGGGAATGCCTGCCTTTCAGTTTTATACTTATGAGTATTTAGGTGTATTGCAGGATGTAAAGGACCTTCCTGTAAATCCAATGACAGGCCAACCTCTGGCCTACTACGGAGCAGATGCAGGTTTGGCTTTGAACCAACAGGGAAAAATATTTCCCGGCATGCCTTTATTTACAGATGTGAACGGAGATTACCTGATTGATGGTGGGGATTACGGGAATGACAAGAAAATAATCCAGGGAAAATCTCCGGAACCGAAAGTAATGGGAGGGTTAAGTACGAATATTAAGTTTAAAGAATTTAATCTCAGGATTCAGAGTTCCTTCTCTTTTGGAAATTACATTTTTAATACCTCACTCCAGGAAATGCTTAGTCAATATGATGACAATATTCTTTTCTTCACCAATGCCCTTTATGACTTATCAAAATCTGTTCATTTCTGGACGAGACCCGGAGATAAGGCATATTATCCAATGAGGTATATCACCTATGGGGATGGTGGAAGTGCAAGATCATTCAGAGCATCTTCTATGTTTATTGAGAAAGGTGATTACTGGAGTATTGATAATATAACATTATCATACAATCTTCCGAAGAAGGTGGCTGACCGTTTGAAATTAAGAGGTGTCAACGTTTACAGCACGGTGATTAATGCTTATGTATGGAAGGCCTCAGCTACTATTCCGGACCCGCGAATTATAACAAAAACGGGTTACTATAATGGCCAGGGATATCCAATTTCAAGGAGCTTGGTTCTTGGTCTTAATTTAAACTTCTGATAAATAAAATGAAATGAAAAAGACAGTTTTTTATTATTCATTGCTACTTATTCTGATAGTATCTTTTTCTGCATGCAAAAAAGACTTTCTATCGCCTAAGCAGGTTGACCTGGTTTATAATGAAGTTTTCTGGAAGTCTGAAAATGATGCCTTAAAAGGAGTCCTGGGTATTTATTCACTTTATAGGGGACTAATGGTAAATGCACAAATGTATGAGAGAGGAGACGTGACCACCGGACTTTTTCGAAGAGGTTGGAATGGCGGGTCGCCGGATGGTTTATATATGCCAGGAGATTTTCAAAATTTGGCAAGCACACAGAAGTCCTGGGGGTCATTAGAATCATATTCCGATTGGAATGGATATTATAAGGTAATAGCGCAAGCAAATACTGTCATCGCTCACATGAAAGCAATGCCGGAAAATGTTTTTGCTAAGGGGCATAAAGAAAAACTTCTTGGCGAGGCGTTTTTCATGAGAGCGTTGACCTATTATGATATTGCAAGGATTTGGGGAAATGCACCGCTTATAGACGAGTCTATTGAAAGTTCGAAACAAGTGATAAATGAGGATAAGACAATTGTCAACAGGCCAAGGTCTGCTGATATTGAAATTATGGATTCGGTTTTATCAGATGCAAATCAGGCGGTAGTTTATCTTCAGTATGGAACGCCGGGAAGTGACGAATGGGGTGTAAGGGCCAACAAAGGAAGTGCACAGGCACTTGTTGGAAGTGCAGATTTATGGATGGATTTTTTAAAGCAGAGGGATGGCCATGCTGATCCGGCTTATGTTACGGATGCAATAAAAAATTTAGAAGGTGTTGTTCTGAACGGAGGATATAGTTTAGTTCCTTATTCAAGCCCCGACAATATCAGGTCTGTTTTCAAGGGTAAATCATCAGAGGCTGTGTTTGAGTTGGCCGTGTCAGCAGATGCCAATGAATCTTATAGAATTGATAATGGAGGAATTCAATTTTTGACCTGTAAACTTCCTCCACTGGATGGGGATGTGACTAAGGACAGGGCTTCGAGTATCAATTTTGTACCATTTTCTCAGAAGAGTTTGATTTTCCCGGAATATCCACAGGATAACAGGGCAAATTTATTTTTTGCAGCCTGGGACTCTCCATATGAGGATGCATTTTCTGATGTTAGCCAGGTTTCCACCGATAGAAATAAAGTCACCTGGATGACCAAGTTTGCAAATTTTGTGGTTGATCCACAAAGACAATGGAATGAATATGTAGCCTATTTTGCTGATGGCAATATCCCGGTTTTCAGGTTTACCGGAATCAAATTATTACTGGCTGAAGCTTATGTGAAGAATAACCGTCTTTCTGATGCATTATCTATCATAAATGAAATCAGGCAAAGAGCTGGCCTTGATAATTACACCGGAACAGAAGATTTGTTGGTGGAGGTTCTTCAGGAACGCGCTTCCGAATTAATCGGAGAGGGCAAGATATTTTTTGATTGGGTCAGAAATAATCGTTTTCCTGCCGGTTCAGCCATGACCCCGGATCGCTATTCCCAGGAAGGCTACTATTGGCCTGTGAGCAGTAATATTCTTACTTTAAATAAGCTGGTTTCTCAAACTCCTTTTTGGAATGGTAAAACAACTTGGTAATAAATTCAAAAAGAATAAAATGAAAAAAATAATTTTTGTAACGGCAGTCCTTTTTGTTCTGGTTGGTTGCTCCAAAAATAAAGATTATATCATAGGTGGGAAAGCCAATGACACTAATCGGGTTAATCAAACTACGTTGGATTTTCTCAAGTCATTTGATGCCACCTCAGAAACAGGCATTTTATTTGAAAAGGGTGGTCTGGGAAATGAAGTAAACGGAAATGTGACGATAATTGCCCCGAGTAATTATGCTGTGAACAGATACTTAAGAAGAAGAAACAACAGGTTATTACGTTTGAATTCCAATGCAACTTTGTTGACAGTTGAAACCATACCGATAGAAGATCTTCAGCAGTTAAAAATGTACATTGTTGATGGGAAATACGCGATCGATAGTATTCCTGCAGGAGGGATTAAATTAGAGACCCACCTTCCGGGAGATAGCATTCTGCTTTATACTGCCATCTCAAATTCAGAACCGGGATCAGCCTGGGATGGTAGTGGAATACCGGGATTGGGATATCAGTATTCCAATTTTATGCAAACAAGGCCAACCAAATTATATGTGCAGTTCAAACGAGGCGCCAACTGGGAAATGGATCCAAATCAAAGAATAAATATGGGATATGACAATCCAGAATGTGATCAGGTCTATGAAATGTATATTTCCAATGTTATCACTAACAATGGTGTTGTACACGTAATATATAGCGGTGATTACAATTATAGCGATCATTATTATTATCACACGCTGTTTTTCTTTGGTACCCGGGCGGATGATTTGTTATAGGTTATTGAGTTGGATTTCAAAAAAAAATTCCAGGTTAAATGAAAATTACAATTATGAAAAAGATTTTATTCTATTTATTTATCATTCTTTTTACCGCTGTTGGGTGCTACAAAATACCAGCAGAAAAAGGCTTTCTGAGTTCTGAACTTTATTTAAAAGGAAGTGATACCTTGATATTACCTCTTGGAGGTAAAGGTGTAACAGACGTAGCCTGGCTTGATGGTTCAACCCAGCCTTGTACTTTTAGTATTGACAATGTAAGAGATCAGAGTGGGAACAGGTCTGAGCAGTTTTTCAAAAAATATATGTATCCAAGCTGGATTGCTCCTTATGATCACTTTACCGATACCACATTGGATCTGATAAACAAAAAGATTAGTGAGAGCGAAATCTCACCTCTCTCAATTAATTCAGTGAATGGGAGTCTCCAATATTTTGAAACCAGCAGGAATCTTGTCAATCCGGGTGATATTTTTTACGTTGACGTTAAGGTTAAGAATGTAAATGGAGAAAAACTTTATAAAAATTATGCTACCGTCAAGTTGGGAGCCAAATCAAAACCTTTCGAGTTTTTTCAGGGTGTTACAGCGATAATTCTGGTTAATAACGGAGGGCAAACTGTCTTTACTTTATATGATAATATTCCCACAACGGATTTAGTCAGAAGAAACAATGTTGAGCAGGGAACGGGTAATGAGCTAATACATATTTATAAGAAAAGCGATGATCCTGCAACTGGGGTTAAGGTACTGATTCAATACCTGGACGCCGATGGAAATGTATTTCCTTCTTCAGATTATGCCACCTATTCTTCAGGTACCGAGAGTTATTTTGATTATGCGGTAAACAGACAGAATCTTTCGGAAGGTGCACAGATAGAATTTCCTATGACGCCATGGCCTGTCAATCCGAATTTGCTTTCTTATTTGAAGGGAGGAACTATGGATTTCACTACCCTGGATACTGCCGCATTACATACTGGTGTTTATAAAAACCATGATTATGCCTTTTTAAATCCATGGCCGGATCCTTCATGGGGAGCATCCAAATGGTTTATCCGTCTCCGCTCTCAGGTGGAATTTTATGAAAATGGAACATGGGTTATCTCAGTAAAGTTTCCTTATACGCATTTATAATATCTCTGATTCTGATTGTAATGTAAGTTTGCCTTTGAACCTTTCAGATGGTTTGATTTGATCAGGACAAATCGAATCGGAACTGTTCTGGGATTGACTGATAAAAACAAATTTGTTTTCCCATTGCCCGCAAGTGAAGTACTGGCAAATGGCAATTTGATCCAAAACCCGGGATACTAAAAAACTGATTATAAACCGGACCTGTAAAAAATTTGTGATTATTAGTTTGCCTCACACCTGTGTTTATTCATGGGTGTGATTTTTTTTTATTGATGGTTTTACATTTCTTTATAACCTGTTTCAATGGAAAGGATTGGTCATCAAAAAAAATATTTAGTAACTCAGGCAATCAAAAAAAATTTTCTTTCACAATAAATATATACCTTCGCACACTTAAAAAAAATCATGCCGTAACATGATAAGCGGCCTGCTGAGGCGGGCACTCATCTCTGATACACCAAGGCATGTGGCAATTCAATTTAAAATCGTAATTGTACATGAAACTAAGCCAGTTCAAATTTGACCTCCCCCTCAATCTCATTGCTCAAAATCCTACCAAACGAAGAGAAGACAGCCGTCTCATGGTTATCTTCAGGAAAACCGGAAAAATGGAAAATAAATACTTCCGTGATGTGCTGGATTATTTTGACGATAAAGACGTGATGGTTGTCAATAATACCAAGGTATTTCCCGCACGAATGTATGGGCGCAAGGAAAAGACCGGTGCAAGGATAGAAGTGTTCCTCCTTCGTGAATTGAACAAAACCAATCGTCTTTGGGATGTTATTGTTGATCCTGCCAGAAAAATCAGGGTCGGAAATAAATTGTATTTCGGAGAAAATGATGAACTGGTTGCTGAGGTGATCGACAATACTACCAGCCGTGGGCGTACCATCCGTTTTTTGTGGGACGGTAATGAAGAGGAATTCCGAAAGATTCTTTATTTCATGGGTGAAACACCTTTGCCAAAATATATAAAACGCAAACCCGATGAAGAGGACAGGGAACGCTATCAAACTGTTTATGCAAAATATGAAGGAGCTGTGGCTGCCCCCACGGCCGGGCTTCATTTCAGTAAAGAGTTGATTAAGCGCCTTGAGATCCAGGGTATCCGTTTTGCAGAAGTAACATTGCACACAGGGCTTGGTACTTTCAGGCCGATTGAAGTGGAAGATTTGAGCAAGCACAAAATGGATGCGGAATATTACAGGATTGATGATGAGGCGTGCCGAATTGTAAATAATGCCAAAAATACCGGCCATCGGATTTGTTCAGTAGGCACCACGACTATGCGTGCTATGGAAAGTTCATTTACTGCAGAGAAATATTTAAAGCCATCAGAAGGATGGACCAATCATTTCATTCACCCTCCTTACAATTTTAATATTGCAGACAGCCTGATTACAAATTTCCATTTGCCAAAAACAAGTTTGCTGATTATGGCATGCGCTTTTGCAGGATACGATTTGATGATGGAAGCTTATAAGAAGGCAATTAAGGATAAATACCGTTTCTTTAGCTATGGGGATGCGATGCTGATATTATAAAAATTGCTAAAGAGCAAAGATGAAAAATACAGATTTTTCAGGGTGTAAATCGAAGGAGAATTGGGTGTTGAAAATCAGTGGAAATTTTTAGTTTCAAAATTTTTGCATTAAACATTTTCCATTACCTTTGCCTTCCCAAAAAAAAGCCCTGAGGCTTATTTTTTTTAATAAGTTCATTTTTTATTGGAAAGAGCCAATGCCAGTGTAGCTCAGCTGGCCAGAGCAGCTGATTTGTAATCAGCTGGTCGGGGGTTCGAATCCCTCCACTGGCTCTTGATCTGTGTTTAAAAAAGATGCCTCAAAGCTCTTGATTAAACCGGGCAGATGGCCGAGTGGTTAAAGGCGACAGACTGTAAATCTGTTCTCTTCGGAGTACGAAGGTTCGAATCCTCCTCTGCCCACATTTTTAGCGATGGGTTATGAGTGCAAATTGATGAGTTGAATTAGATTTGATTTATTAATAACAGGTGCTAAATCATAATCGCAAAAAGATATTTGAAAAAATTGACTTCTTGGATTAACAAGCTGTTGTAGCTCAGGGGTAGAGCAGAGGTCGTGAGATTTGGGATGGAAGCATAGAAAGAGTGAGAGATATTTGAAAGGACTGACTTCTTGGATTAACAAGCTGTTGTAGCTCAGGGGTAGAGCAGAGGTCGTGAGATTTGGAATAGAAGTAGAGAAAGAGTGAGAGATATTTGAAAGAATTGACTTCTTGGATTAACAAGCTGTTGTAGCTCAGGGGTAGAGCAGAGGTCGTGAGATTTGGAATAGAAGTAGAGAAAGAGTGAGAGATATTTGAAAGAATTGACTTCTTGGATTAACAAGCTGTTGTAGCTCAGGGGTAGAGCACTTCCTTGGTAAGGAAGAGGTCGTGAGTTCAAAGCTCATCAACAGCTCTATGGTGTGGCTTTGGCTCAGAGGCAGGAGGGAGGTCGTCCCGCTTCATGCGGGATCAACAGCTCTATGGTGTGGCTTTGGCTCAGAGGCAGGAGGGAGGTCGTCCCGCTTAATGCCGGATCAACAGCTCTGAATAAATTTAGGGTTTAGAGTTTAGATTTTGAGGTGATGGGTTTCTTTGAAATAATTAATCAGATGCGGAAGTAGCTCATTTGGTAGAGCGATAGCCTTCCAAGCTATAGGTGGCGAGTTCGAGCCTCGTCTTCCGCTCAAAATATTTCATCTCGCCATTTGGCGGGTGGATTTTTTAAAAACAAAAATTAAAACAAAAACAATGGCAAAAGAGAATTTCAAAAGGGATAAGCCACACGTAAACATCGGGACCATTGGTCACGTGGATCATGGCAAAACCACTTTAACTGCCGCTATAACCGATATTTTGTCTAAAAAAGGTTTGGCGGAAAAGAAGAATTATGATGATATCGATGGCGCTCCCGAAGAAAAAGAAAGAGGTATTACAATTAATACAGCTCACGTAGAATATCAAACTGAAAAAAGGCACTACGCTCACGTGGATTGCCCGGGTCACGCCGACTATGTGAAGAACATGATTACGGGTGCTGCACAGATGGATGGAGCTATCCTCGTTGTAGCTGCTACAGACGGACCAATGCCCCAGACAAAAGAACATATATTGCTTGCACGCCAGGTAGGTGTTCCGCGTATAGTTGTATTTATGAATAAAGTGGATTTGGTTGATGATCCCGAATTGCTCGATCTGGTAGAAATGGAAATTCGTGAATTGCTCACTTCCTACGGTTTTGATGGTGACAACACACCCATCATCCGCGGTTCTGCCACCGGTGCTCTTGCCGGAGATCCTAAATGGGTTGAAAAGATCAACGAATTGATGGATGCAGTTGACAGCTACATTCCATTGCCTGTTCGCCCGATGGATATGCCGTTCCTGATGAGCGTTGAAGACGTGTTCTCAATCACTGGTCGTGGTACTGTTGCTACTGGACGTATTGAAAGAGGCCGTATCAAAGTTGGTGAACCCGTTGAAATCATTGGTTTGAGAGATGCCCCAATGGATACTGTGGTAACAGGTGTGGAAATGTTCAAGAAACTGTTGGATGAAGGTGAAGCTGGTGATAATGCCGGTCTTTTGCTCCGTGGTGTTGAAAAGAAAGATATCCGTCGTGGAATGGTACTTTGCAAACCTGGTACAATTACACCGCATACTCAGTTCAAATGTGAAGTTTACGTTTTGAGCAAGGAAGAAGGCGGACGTCATACCCCTTTCTTCAACAAGTATCGTCCTCAGTTCTACTTCAGAACAACAGACGTTACCGGTGAAGTTCATCTGAAAGAAGGTACCGAAATGGTTATGCCTGGTGATAATACTTCACTTACTGTTACTTTGATTGCTCCGATTGCAATGGAAAAAGGATTGAAGTTTGCTATCCGTGAAGGTGGCCACACAGTAGGCGCAGGTCAGGTAACTGAAATTATAAAATAAGCTTTGACAAAAGCTTTTTATTATCAAAGATTATAAGAGAAGGTGCCTTTGGAGTAGTCCGAAGGTACTTTCTGTTATAAACAGGTTCTTTAAAAGTCTCCTGATTATTGAATTAAATCGGGAATAGTTCTTAGAAAAGACTCTCAAAGAATGATGAGAGCTTGTAAATAAACGGGCATAGTTCAATGGTAGAATAGAGGTCTCCAAAACCTTAGATCAGGGTTCGAATCCTTGTGCCCGTGCAAAGGATAAAATTAGTTTACTATGAATAAGGTAATATCATACGTCCGCGAATCATATAAGGAAATGATCCATAAAGTGACCTGGCCTAACTGGGATGAATTGCAGCAATCCACCATGATTGTTTTGATTTCTACCATTCTTATTACGGCATTGATCTATCTGATGGATACCGTTTCTAATTCGGTTATGGGTTTCATTTATTCATTATTTAAGTAATTATGGAAGATCAAAAAGAGCAGGCTGGTGCTGAAGGAACTGCAGATCAGCAAAAAGAACGCAATACGAAGTGGTATGTACTCCGTGTGGTTAGTGGTAAAGAGCGTAAAGTAAAAGAATACCTCGACAAAGACATAGTGCGCCAGGGTTGGGATAAATATATCACTCAGGTATTCCTGCCTCTTGAAAAAGTTTACAAAGTGGTGAATGGTAAAAAGGTGATGCGCGAAAGAAATTTTTTTCCCGGGTATATCATGATTGAAGTGCTCAATGGAAAGTTGAGCGGAGAAATGATTCAGCACATCAGCAATACGACCAATGTAATGCACTTTCTGACAGATGAAAAAGGTTCCAAAGGAAATATTATCAGTCTCAGAAAATCTGAAGTCAATAAAATGCTGGGCAAGGTTGATGAAATGTCAGAAGCCGGTGGAATGACGATGATCGAACCATTCATAGTTGGTGAAACAATCAAAATTATAGACGGTCCGTTCAACGATTTCAATGGTGTCATTGAAGAAGTAAATGACGAGAAAAAGAAATTGAAAGTACAGGTGAAAATCTTTGGCCGCGCTACTCCGGTCGAACTCAACTATATGCAGGTTGAGAAGATAATTTAATTTGTATTTCTCAATATTTGATTTTTGGGGGACGTATCATTTCCCTGAATCTCAAAGATTTATTTAGCCCGGATACAATATAAAAGGGAACTCATCTTTAGGGCAATTCGGTATTGGGCACACGAACAATACCTCTTCCATTAATGATATGCCAGCTCTTGAAATCCTGTGGAGCATCTAATCCATCTCCATCTATGATATGAGATTTGGTTCGGATCCGCACGGGTTTGTCTGTGTAAAATTCATGTCCGGTTTTGCGGCGGTCCCAATATAATTCCTGACAGAAAAGTGTATCCCCAATTTTATTAAATACAACAACACTGTCTTTGAGAAAGACTTTGCTCTCATTCTCAAAATATTTTGCATACCGGGCATTGAGTACACTTTCAACTTTTTGGGTACTATCCAAAAAATCTGCATGGATGGTTTGGGGGAATTCGACCATGGGCGCCGGATCCACATGACGTAACATTAAAGGGGCTGTGATTTTTGCTTTTACATTTGCCCCGATGGCATAGATGATGGTAACATCTTTGGCTGTTTCAACTCCGGACTTGTGTTTGAATAAACTCTCAATGTCTTCGCGTTTGTTTTCGCAGGAAATCAATAATGCAGAAGACAGAATGAAAAAAAGTGCCGAAGTAAATGGAAAATGAATTCGCAATTTCTTATTGATATTTCTGACGCAAAAACCAAATATCGCTAAGGCTGAAGCCAAAACCGACCCTGAATGTATTTTCAGTGATGTTATTTTTGTTGTTTCCCCGTCCACTGTATTCAAAGGTAACATTCATAATACTTAGCTGGTGGTCATAAAAACTCCTTTTGATCCGTAATGGGAAAGCTCCTCCAACACTAATTGTATATACCGGTAATGTATTGTCAACCTCAATATAATCCCTGCCGAAGGAAACACCCGCACGATATTTCACAAAACTGAAATAACCGGTAGAACCAATTGTGGCCGGATTATATTGAAATCCAAAACGCGCATTCCAACTATTAGTAACTAAATCTTTCTGTCCGAAAAAAGAATAGCCGCTCCACTTCGTGCTTTCATAATCTGCACCGATAAGCAAATGCTCATTTTCATACACAATCCCGAAGCCATAAGTGGCGGGTATTACCACATTTCCTTTTTCTCCTGTAACTGAAGACACACTGTCTATTCTGGTTGGGGCTCCATTGACATCGTATTCAAATGTTTCTATGGTCCTGTCCCTGGTTCCCGAATAAGTAGTTTTCAAATTGGAATAAGCTCCTAATCTGAGGTAGTCATCTTTTTTCAATTTAATTGTGTACTGAATACCGGCATCCAGAAACATGCCTCCGAAATTTGTCTTGGTTTCGTAGCTCGCTTTATTGTATTGAACGGTATCGTTTTGAAACAACAATCGCGTAGTATAATCTTTCTGTCCAAAAAGATATCCTGTATTAAGTCCAATACTGAAATTATTAAATTTGAATGCAGTACCAACAAATGCTTTGTTTATTCCTCCATCACCCTGAAATAGGTGTGATGTGCTGTCTATTGATGTCCTCTCTGAAGAAATAGTCTGGTAATTGATTCTTGTGACAGGTTTTAATCCAAAGGCAAGTGCCCATCCGTTGTGATGTTTTTGTGCCTTTGTATTTCCTACCAAAAGAGGTATTCCCAGATTCAGATAACTCATAATGGCATATTTGGATTTGAAAGCATCAATGGGATCTTTGCTTTTTAAATTGTTTCCAATGTATTCAAATCCAAGATCCAGATTCGTATAAAATAGATTTCCGTAAGAAGCAGGATTCACTGTGTTGAGTGAAGTAGGATCAGTCATTGCAGCAGAAATTCCTCCCATCGCACGGTTGCTCAAACTTCCCTGCGGCACCAGGTTTCCAACTCCATATCTTGAATAAGGTGAATTGATTTGTGAGTAAGAAAGCACAGGTAAAATGGAGAGCAACAGTAAAGCAGTACTAACTTTTATTTTCATGATTGTATTTGCTGATCGCATATAGCCCCTTTAGTATCAAGGCAGGGTCGGCAAATATCTTATATTTGATATGGCATGCAAAATCAACTGAATCTCCGCCGGTTAAAAGCACGTTAAAGTTCAGGAACTTTTCTTCATACCTTCTGATGATTCCATTGATCTCTTCTGCCATTCCGAGCATCACTCCACTCAACATATTTGTCCTTGTATCATAACCCACAAGAGGAAATTGCCAGTCTGAATTTATCAAAGGCAGCCTGGCTGTATATTCATGCATACCTCTGAATCTCATTCCCATGCCCGGAGAAATGCCGCCTCCTAAAAAATAATTATACTTGTTGACAAAGTTGTAGGTAATGCAGGAACCGAGTGCAATTATCAGATTGTTTTTATTTGGGTAAAAAGTAACAGCGTAAGCTGAAATGGCAAGTCGATCGGCACCAATGGATTCCGGTTTCCCAACGGGAGTGCTGAATGGAAGCCTGACGTTTGAATCAAGTAAAATCAAATCGGATTTATCATGGAGTAATTCTTCAACTTTTTTATCATGATGAATCACTGACGACAACATGGTCCGCTGAGGTTTGTAAGTATCCAAAAGCTTTTTGATGGTATCCACACTATGATCCATAAGACCATCTGAATCGATTAACTCATCATTTTTAAAAACCCCGTATTTCAGTCTGGTATTGCCAAAGTCCAGACAAAGTGTAATGACATTCAAAATAAAAGGAACTTTTTTTGGCTAATGTAACTGAAATATTTTTCAGAAATAAAGCAAACGACGAATCTGATTTTAAAAGAGGTAAAATTAAAAAGTTGAATCTTTTTCAAATGATCTTAGCATAGAATTTCTTTCTTTAAGATGATTGATTTTAAACAGGCTTAGTTGAGATACCTGAAGTGGCCATTCATTTTTATTTTTTGTTTGAGAGCTTCGGTTTCTGCTACCACCGGTAAAATATTTTTTAAATGACGTTTCAAATATTCCTGCCGCTGAAGTTCATACATCAATCCGAGAAATTCATATTCCTGTTCAAGGGATAATCCCGCATGATGTGCGATGTCATAGGTTTTCATTTGATTTTCTTCCTTTTTGAAATCTTTATGTATGTTCAGCATTTCGTGTAATAACCTGACCGAAGCCAATACATGTTTCATCAGTGTTTCTCTTCCTTCGTGTTGATTGGGTGGATAGTTTACAATAGCTCCTCTGTACAATTTGTCCGGTACTTCTTTAATGATTTCAAGAATTCTGAACACATGTTGACCGCGGGTTACAATATCCATTTCTCCATTGGAATATATCTTTTCAATTTTTAGGATTTCTACCGATGTACCTGATTCCATCACATTTTTATTGATCACAACCGGGATACCAAAAGATCTGTTTTTTTCATGGCAGTCTTTTATCAGTTGTTTGTATCTCGGTTCAAAGATGTGAAGGTTTAATGTTTCTTCCGGAAACACAACGATGGATAAAGGAAATATGGGAATAAAATTTGTCATGGAAGAAAAACATTTTTTCAGGCTCTTTCAAAATTAATCAATGACCATAATAAAATGCAAAGGCTTCGGGTTTTTGCAAACTGTTCTGAATTTGAATTATTGGTTTTGATTCGAATGAAAATAAAAGCGCCCGAATGATAGATTTTAGTTTCTTAATCTACTTCCTCCTCATGATTGTAGGATGCTCTGAAACCCGCTACTGTTAACTTTCTGTTTTTTTCTTGCCGCTTTTTCGTATTTGCAGTAACTTTGCAGCCCTTAAAAAAAAGGGGAATTCAACTGAAAATTGTTTTATGGAAATCAGAAATGTAGCGATTATTGCCCACGTTGACCACGGTAAAACCACTCTGGTTGATAAAATTATTCAAAGTACGCATGTGTTTCGCGACAATCAGGAAACCGGCGAACTCATCATGGACAATAATGAATTGGAACGCGAACGAGGTATCACTATTTTCAGTAAGAATATTGCAGTAAAATATAAAGGAGCCAAGATTAATGTGATTGATACTCCGGGACACAGTGATTTCGGAGGTGAAGTGGAAAGGGTTTTGAAGATGGCTGATGGAGTGCTTTTGCTGGTAGATGCTTTTGAAGGGCCTATGCCACAAACAAGGTTTGTCTTGCAAAAAGCATTGGAATTAAATCTCAGGCCAATTGTCGTTATCAACAAAGTTGATAAACCAAATTGCCGTCCCGATGAAGTGCATGATGCTGTGTTTGAATTATTCTTCAATCTGGATGCCACTGAAGAGCAATTGGATTTCCCTACTCTATACGGAAGCGGCAAGAATGGTTGGTTTAATACCTCGCTTACACCTACAGATAATATTTATCCATTGCTCGATGCCATTCTTGAAAAAGTGCCTTCTCCCGAACAAAAGGAAGGACCTCTTCAGATGCAAATCACTTCGCTCGATTATTCTTCTTTTCTTGGAAGAATTGCCATCGGAAAAGTGGCGAGAGGAATTATTAAAGCCAATCAACAAATTGCTTTAATGAAGCTGGATGGGTCAATTGTAAGACAACGTGTGAAAGAATTGTATGTGTTTGAAGGATTGGGAAAAAGAAAAGTGGAAGAAGTGGTAGCCGGAGATATTTGTGCTGTGGTTGGTATTGATGATTTCAAAATCGGCGAAACCATCGCCGATTCAGAACAGCCCGAAGCGCTCGAAATTATCAGTGTGGATGAGCCTACCATGAGTATGCAATTCAGCATTAATAATTCTCCGTTTTTTGGAAAAGACGGGAAGTTTGTCACAAGCCGGCATTTAAAGGAAAGGCTTGAAAAAGAATTGGAAAAAAATCTTGCACTGAGGGTAGAGTCAACTGACAGTGCAGATAGGTTTCTGGTTTATGGCAGGGGAATTTTGCATTTGGGTGTACTTGTAGAAACCATGCGCCGTGAAGGATATGAATTGACAGTAGGGCAACCTCAGGTAATCGTCAAAGTAGTAGATGGCAAAAAGCAGGAACCATTTGAAAATCTGGTTGTGGACGTTCCTTCAGAATATAGCGGGAAAGTAATTGACCTCGTTACACAGAGAAAGGGTGAAATGCAGGTGATGGAAACCAAAGGTATTATTCAACACCTCGAATTTGAAATTCCTTCACGTGGATTGATCGGCCTGAGAAGTAATATGCTGACGGGTACTGCAGGTGAAGCCGTAATGGCTCACCGGTTTATCGGATTTAAACCATGGAAAGGATTTATCCAGAGCAGAACCAACGGAGTCATCATTTCTAAAATTCAATCCAGGACTACCGGATATTCTATCGATAAGTTGCAGGACAGAGGCAACTTCTTTGTGGATCCGGGTGAGGAAGTTTATACCGGACAAATTATCGGCGAACATATTAAACCGGGTGATTTGATTGTCAATGCATGCGAACCCAAGAAGCTGACCAACCACCGTGCAAGCGGAGCCGATGATGCCACACATATTGCTCCCAAAACGCTGATGACACTGGAGGAATGTATGGAATATATCCAGGCTGATGAATGTATTGAAGTAACACCTAAGCATATACGTATGCGCAAAGTGATCCTCAATGAAGATGAAAGGAAAAAAGCTCAGAAAATGCATCAGGTAGAAGCGGAAAATTAATCAGTCAACTTTTTTCGAAATTCTTTATTCTTCTTTTTTTGTCAGAAAATAATTTTTCTGAATGATAGAGCCAATCTTTTCTGGCTCAATCAGCAAAAGAGTTTTCCCCGGCATTTTTATTTTTCCACCACATTTCGTGCATGCAAAACACTCAGCGCGGTCAGAGGGATGATTAACAGAAGCAGCCACGAGAATGGATTGTGGGTAGCAATCCTCACCAACAATGTTATCAGGAATACATAAAGGGGGTAAAACAAAAACATGATTCCAACCATCACTCCGTCGTAATAACCATGTGCCCGTTTTCGAATCAGGAAATGTGCGGAATAATAAAATGGAGAATTTATCAAATACCCGATTCCGGCGGGAACAGCAATCAGGATTCTTTTTAAACGAGATGATTTGAGTTCAAAAACTTTTTTTCTTTCATTTCTATCATCGACGGGAATTTCAAGCACAAGATCTGAAAGTTCCTTTTTAAGAATATCATTAAATGTATTTAATTTTTTACCCTCATGGTGCCCGGCCAGTTTTTCTTTTTCGATGATATTTCCAAATTCAATAAATACATTTTTTCCGAAATGCCTGAAACTGCTGTAATTGATTCCGGCTGGTAATATTTTTACATCGATGCCCGATTCCCAGGCTTCAAAGGCAATCCGTGCTGTTCCTTTTTTCAATGGCCTCAGATGCCATTCGCTTACACATTTTCCTTCACTGAAGATGAGCACTATTTTTCCACGCAATAACAATTGTTGGACCCTGGCAAATGTGTCATAATTATTTTTCAGGTTTTCAGCGCCTTCTGAAATTCTGTAAACAGGAAAAATATTGAATGATTGAAGGATTTTATTGACGAAAGGAGAAATAAATGCATCACCTTTTGCGAGAGAATAAATCGGTTGGTGAAAAAGAGATGCAAAAATAACAGCATCGAGAAATGTATTGGGATGATTGGCCGCCAGCAAAACAGGGCCTTTGATTTTTAAAAGAGATTTTTTATTTACAGAAATGCTGCGGCAGTAAAAATAAAGCGCAAGCCTCGCCGGGAAATAAAAAAGTTTATAAAGCAATGCTGTTCAAATCTTGGCTTAAAATTATTACCAATTTTTTTATTTCCCAATCCGTTTTTATCCGGACCTGCTTCGTGATTTTTATTTTTTGAAAATGGACGATGCTGAATTGTATTAATTTAATTGGGGATCCAGCGGATAATTTATCATCTGGTCATAAGGGCCACCAATTTGTTTGAGGGCATCTTTCCATATTTCATCCGGCGTACTTTTAAAAACAAGCAGTTGATTGGCCGTTGTGGTAATCCAACTGTCTTCTGACATTTCTCCGTCAAGTTGCCCGGCCGACCATCCGCTGTACCCCGCGAAAAACTTGATTTTTTCAAGATCAAGATCTTGATTGGTCAGGTGAATTTTCAGGCTTTCGTAATTTCCTCCCCAATAGATTCCATCGATAACTTCTTCACCGCCCTCGATAATATCCGGAAATTGATGAATAAAATAAAGAGAATCCTGCTGAACCGGCCCGCCGATAAATACAGGAATATTTACATCCGGGAATTCAGGAACAATATCATGCAGAGACAATGGCAATTTCTTGCTAAGTACAAATCCAACTGAGCCTTCCTCGTCGGTGCTGCACAGGAGCACCACTGTCCTCAGAAAGTTAGGATCTTTCAGAAATGGATTCGCTATCAATAAAGTACCTTTTTCGGGGGATTTCATACTGTCAAAATTATTACTTTCGAAAAAATGATATCTAAAATTGTACCTCCTTTACTAAAACGCAAGGCTACGTTAAAAAAGTGTAATTACAAATTTGACGCGTGTTTATAGGGTTTTCTGAAATTAAATTTGCAGGCGAATGAAAAAAATTTTACCCATCATTACAGTTCTTGTTATTCTCTCATTGTTGGGGATTATTTTCTTTCAGGTGGTCTGGACTCTCCAGGTGTATAAGGATAAAGAAACAAGCATTCAACAGACAATCAACATGGTTGCATTTTCTGTAGCCCGCGATTTGGTGGATGAGCATGCACAACAATCACCTTTCAGGGGAAAGCGCAATACCGATCTTCTTTTTCCGCTTAATCTTTTTTCAAACAGCATTGCAAGTCAATACACACCCGAGCAACTTCGCAAAAAAATTGAACATACATTCAAAAAGTATGGCATCAGGGATATGCATTTTGAATTTGCTATCAGCTCGTCATCTATGATTGGTGATCAATTGGAGTCTAAAAAGTTTTACGAAAATTACATTGATACCTTGCACAACACCAATGTAGTAATCCCTTTGACCCAACCTTCCGGTAGTTATAATGAAGGATTGATGCCCGAGGAGTTTCTTTACATTGTGCTTCCCAATAAAAATATCAATCAGATTGCATGGCGGCAGATGACATGGATGGTTTTTGGTTCGGTACTTTTTATTGCGATAATTTTTACGGCATTTTATATCACCATCCGGGCTTTGCTCAATCAGAAAAAATTGAGTGAGATCAAGACTGATTTTATTAATAACATGACACATGAATTCAAAACACCACTGGCAACCATTTCACTTGCTGTGGATGCGTTGAAGAATGACAAGGTGATAATGGATAAACAGAAAATTGATTATTTCTCCGGGATTATCAAAGACGAAAATAAAAGGATGAATAAACAGGTGGAAAGTATTTTACAAGCTGCATTGCTGGAAAAGGAGGAGATGAAGCTTGAACTTAAACCTGCTCATGCGCATGACATGATTAAAAGCGCATTGAATAACATCAGGTTGCCATTGGAAGAGAAGGGCGGGAATCTGATTGCAAACCTTGATGCAAAAAATGATTTCATTCTTGCCGATGAAGTCAATTTTACAAACATCATCAATAACCTGTTGGATAATGCTGTAAAATATTCAAAAGAAAATCCGGTTATTAAAATTTCAACATCCAATGCCAATAATACATTGCGAATCAAAATTGAGGACAATGGAATTGGAATGAATAAGGAAACCCTTCAGCGCATTTTCGAAAAATTCTATCGCGCGCACACCGGCAATATTCATAATGTGAAGGGCTTTGGCCTGGGACTGAGCTATGTCAAATCAATTGTAGATGCACACCAGGGAAAAATTAAAGCTGACAGCATTCCCGGAAAAGGAAGCAGTTTTACACTTGAATTTAAAACAGAAAAAAAAGCCGAACAGGAGTAATTCACACTTTATCGTTCGTTATTCACATACGCGTGGGTTTACCCACATAATTTTCCACATTGAATTTTGAATTTTCAACAGATTGATGCAATTCTTTTGTACGACTGTATTCATTTTCATTTTGAAAAAATGATTGTGGAAAAATTTCTTTTTATAAAAAATGATTCGTAAGTGGGAAAAAGTGTTATTTTGTGTCACATTTTGGTAGTAACTGGCATAAAACAATTTCATGAACGGTTTTATAGGAGAATACGAAGCAAGGCTGGATGCCAAGGGGCGTTTCCTGTTACCGGCAGGCTTTAAAAAGCAGATGCCGGAAGTGGCAGCGCCTTTCGTATTGAACCGCGGTTTTGAAAAATGCCTGAGCCTATACACAGCCGAAAGCTGGAATCCATTATTTGAAAAACTGGGCCTGCTCAATGATTTTGATCCGAAAGTGCGTGAATTCAAGCGATACTTTTTAAATGGTGCGACCCAGGTTGAACCGGATACCGCAGGCAGAATTCTGTTACCTAAAAACCTGATGGAATATGCAGGGTTAGATAAAGACATTGTACTGGTTTCTGCTATTGATAAGATTGAGATTTGGGATAAGATAAAGTACAGGCAGTTCTTTGATAATTTTTCACCGGAATCATTTAGCGATCTGGCAAGGGAAGTTATGGCAGGAAAAAATATCCCGGAATAATGGAACCACAGGGCGGATATCACGTTCCTGTTATGTTAAGCGAGGTAATAGAATCCTTGCGAATAAACCCCTCCGGGACTTACGTAGATGCCACGTTTGGTGGTGGTGGCCACTCCAAAGCCATTCTGAAAAAACTTGGCAAATCAGGACATCTTATAGCTTTTGATCAGGATCTGGATGCAAAAAGAAATGTTCCTGATGATTCGAGGATTCTTTTTATACCTCACAACTTCCGTTTCATTCAGAGATTTCTGCGGCTGAATAAAATCGATTTTGTGGATGGTATCCTCGCTGATTTGGGTGTGAGCAGTTTTCAGATAAACACAGCAGACCGGGGATTCAGTACACGGTTTGAAGGCGAACTGGATATGCGGATGAACCAGGGATCAGATTACAAAGCCTCTGATGTTCTCAACCGGATGACAGCAGATGAATTGCAGATTATGTTTCAGAATTATGGAGAGGTGACCAATGCGAAAACACTTGCCGCTTCCATCGTTCAATCGCGCCAGGACAAACCCTTTCAGACTTTAAATGATTTAAACAATGTACTTCGCCCTCTGGCCAAAGGAAATCCGCAACGCTATTTTGCCCAGGTTTACCAGGCCATACGTATCCAGGTAAATGATGAAATGAATGCGCTTGAAGAAATGATGAAACAATCTGCTGAGGTATTAAAGAAAGGAGGGCGGATTGCTATTATTACATTTCATTCCATTGAAGACAGGCTGGTGAAAAATTTTTTCAGATTTGGCAATATTGAAGGGATTAGAGAAACAGATGTATTTGGCATGGCAAGTCAGCCTCCTTTAAAGTCAGTTCATAAAAAGCCATTGACACCGTCCTCAGAAGAAATGAAAAAAAATCCAAGATCGCGAAGTGCCAAACTGAGGGTAGGTGAAAAGACCTGAAAAGCAGGAATTGAATTATGAATCACTGAAATTTTTTGAAAAAACTTAAAAACAGAAAACAAAACAAGTAACAATCAACGAAAAAATATCATCAATAAACAAAAAAATGGAAGAGGCGGTAAAGGATACAAAAAACACTACGATCGGAAAACCTGAGAAAAAAAGATTCAGGCTGCGGTATAGTAAATGGGTTGTGAAGAACATACCCTTCTACTTTTTTGCAGGTGGCCTGATGATTTTTTATATAGCCAACGGCCATTATGCAGATAAATTGGTAAGGAATATCAGCCTTACTGAAAAGCATTTGAAAGAAATAGAATTTGAATATAAAACCGTGAAGAGAGATGTGATGTTCAGAAGTAAAGAAAGTGAATTGGCAAAAGCGGTGGAACCATTGGGTTTGCAACAGCTTGTGGTGCCCCCGGTTCTTATCCGCGATACATTACAGAAATAAAAAATGGATATTAAGAGAGACATATTGTGGCGCGTTCACCTGAGTTTTCTGGGAATTATTATTCTCGGAATTGTCATCATCGGGCGTGCAGTCTATATCCAAAGGGCAGAAGGGGATTATTGGAAGTCGCTTGCTGCCAAACAGCATTTGAAGTACATCAAGACGGATGCAGAAAGGGGAACAATTTTTAGTGAAGACGGAAATATGCTCAGTACTTCGATTCCTGTATTCGATATCTATATTGATTTTGGCGCTGATGGTTTGAGAGAGCATGATGGCAAAAGATTTTACAAGAATGTAGATTCTCTGAGTTACAGGCTTTCTGCTCTTTTTGGAGATGCATCCAAAGCAGATTATAAGAAAAGACTGATCGATGGCTTCAGAAAAAAACTGAGATATTATCCGCTGAAGAAAAAGATTTCATTTGAAGACTACCGGCAGTTGAGAGATTTTCCACTTGTAAGGCTCGGCAGAAACAAGAGCGGATTCATAGCCGAAGTGAGGGATAATCGTGTAAATCCTTATGTACTTCTGGCAAACAGGACTATTGGTTTGTCGCGTGGAGACACAAGTAAAAATGTGGGTTTGGAAAGATCTTATGACAGTGTTCTCAAAGGCCAGACTGGCCGGCGCCTTGTGCGATACATAGCCGGAGCATACATTCCGGTAGATGGTGCAGAGATAGATCCTGAAAATGGAAAAGACATTGAAACTACCATCGATACTTATACCCAGGATGTTGCTGAAAATGCATTGATGAATATGATGCAGGAAAACAACAGCCTGCACGGAACCTGTATTGTGATGGAGGTGAAGACAGGAAAGATTAAAGCGATTGCCAATTTGGGCAGAATGCCGGATGGCGAATATTGGGAAGATTACAACTATGGTTTGGGAAGACGGACGGAGCCGGGATCAATATTCAAATTGGCAACATTGATTTCTTTACTGGAAGATAAATACGTGGATACGGGTACTATCGTAGATTGCGAAGGAGGTCAGAAAAATTTTTATGGTCTGTGGGTACGCGATTCTCACAAAGGAACCGGAAGAATATCGGTAAAAGAAGCTTTTGCCATTTCGAGTAATGTAGCTTTTGCGAAAATGGCCGATGAATTTTATCACAATCAACCTCAGAAGTTTATTGATCATCTGAAACATTTCAGACTGAACAAACGCTCAGGCATCGACATCGTTGGTACCGCAAGGCCATACATTAAAGAACCCTCCGATAAAACCTGGTCAAAAACTACGATTCCTTTTATGGCGCACGGATATGAAGAGTTGGTGACACCGTTGCAAATGTTGATGCTTTATAATGCGGTAGCCAATGACGGGAAAATAATGAAACCGTATTTGGTGAATTCCATTAGTGAAATGGGAAACGTGGTGAAGAGTTTTAAACCTGAAGTTTTGGTAAATGCTATTTGCAGTAAAGAAACATTGGAAAAAGTGAAGGCATGCCTGTTGGACGTTGTTGAATACAAACATGGCACGGCACATGGATTAGCAAGCCCTTACTATTTGTTTGGCGGCAAAACAGGAACCGCAGTTTCTGCGCTGGATAATAAAGGGTACAATAAGGCGAATAAAATTTATCAGTCTGCATTCATCGGATTCTTTCCATACAATAATCCGGAATATTCCATTGCGGTGGTTATACAAAACGGGCATGAATCCAGGTTGGCCTATGGCGCTTCTGTTGCCGGGCCGGTTTTTAAGGAAGTTGCTGACAGGCTTTATGCTTCCAGAATGGCCACTATCCCAATGAACAAGATTGATGTTACGCGTGACAGCGGTTTTTATCAGGTGGCCGGAAGAAATGCAGAACTGAACAAAATATTTTCAAGGCTGCATTACAATGTTCAGATGACGGGAGATAAACAGTCGTGGGATATCGCCTACCTGAGAAATGGGAAAGCACAGTCTGTAACGCGGCAGGTTTTGTCTTCGGCCAATATGGTTCCGGATGTAGTGGGTCTTGGTCTGAAAGACGCATTGTATGTGCTCGAAAACAAAGGATTGAAAGTTCGTGTAAACGGAAGAGGAAAGGTAGCAAAGCAATCATTGCCACAAAATGCATTGTTCAACAAAGGAGAAGAGATTACAATCGACTTAAACTAATGAGGAAATTAAAAGAGATATTGGAAGATGTACATGTCCTGAAAATCATTGGCCAGGATAATATCGGTGTGAAAGATGTACAAATAGACTCGAGAAAGGTGACTGCGTCTTCCTGTTTTATTGCTGTGAAAGGAATGATAACAGATGGCCATAAATACATAGAAACTGCATTGCAGAAAGGCGCATCCGTTATTGTGTGTGAAAATCTTCCTGAAAAATTATTGCCTGCAATCACGTATGTGCGTGTGGAAATTTCAGCACGCGCATCAGCCATCATGGCCCACAACTTCTTTGGCAGGGTTTCCTATAAAATGAAATTGGTTGGCGTAACCGGTACGAACGGAAAGACCACTGTGTCCACGCTTTTATTCAAACTTTTTACTTCAATGGGAGATTACTGCGGTCTGATTGGTACCGTACAAAATCAGATTGGCTCTGATGTGCTTTTCACTGAGCGCACTACACCTGATCCTGTTACCCTCAATGAATTGATTGCTGAGATGTATGAAAAAGGATGTGGTTATGTTTTTATGGAAGTGAGTTCTATCGCCATTCATCAGCACCGGGTGGATGGATTGAATTTTGCCGGGGGAATTTTTACAAATATCACGCATGACCACCTCGATTATCATAAAACTTTTGAAGAATATCTGCGCGTAAAAAAATCCTTTTTTGATTCATTGCCGGCTTCTGCTTTTGCAATTACCAATGCTGATGACAGAAGAGGAATGGTAATTCTTCAGAATACAAAAGCACGGAAGTTCGTTTACAGCATGAAAAGCATGGCAGATTTCAAAGGCCGTATGCTGGATAATTCTCTTGAAGGATTGCAAATGTCAGTGAATGATATTGATGTTCATTTCAAATTAATAGGGGCTTTTAATGCTTCCAATTTGTTGGCGGTATTTGGGGCTGCCGTGTGCTTAGGGCGCGATAAAAATGAAGTTCTTCAGAAGCTCAGTTCTGTCACCGGCGCTGAAGGGCGATTTGATTATTCTGTTTCTCCCAAAGAAAAAGTTATTGGAATTGTGGATTATGCGCATACGCCCGATGCTTTGTTGAATGTGTTGGCTACGATTAAAAACCTGAGACAGGGAGAGAAAAAAATTATCACTGTTGTTGGATGTGGAGGAGATCGCGATAAAACGAAACGTCCGGAAATGGCGGCTGTAGCCTGTGAGTATAGTGACAAAGTCATTTTCACATCAGACAATCCGAGGTCGGAAGATCCCGATGAAATTATCAGA
This sequence comes from Chitinophagaceae bacterium, assembly GCA_017307735.1. Classification (GTDB taxonomy): domain Bacteria; phylum Bacteroidota; class Bacteroidia; order Chitinophagales; family Chitinophagaceae; genus Ginsengibacter. Next base: position 11,981 of record JAFKGR010000006.1, on the reverse strand, counting down.
GAAATGGAAGCTGGTGTCCCGTTCTCTATGAAGAAAAAATATGTATCAGTGACTTCCAGAGAAGAGGGAATCAAATTGGGAGTTTCATTTTCGGGGCCCGGAGATATTCTTCTTATTGCAGGGAAAGGACATGAAAAATATCAGGAAGTCAAAGGAGTAAAACATCATTTTGACGATAAGGAAGTGTTGGCAGAAATGTTTAAACTTTTTAATAAATAGGCAGTATGTATCATTTGTTTGAATGGTTTGAAACACATGGAATCAAGTTCCCCGGAAGCGGCCTTTACCACTTCATCACTTTTCGTGTGTTGATTGCCGTTATACTGTCATTATTGATTACCACTATTTATGGCAAGAGGTTGATCCGCATACTCAAAAAGAAACAAATCGGGGAATCTGTGCGTGAACTTGGTTTGGCCGGAGAAGAAAAAAAGGTGGGAACCCCTACAATGGGAGGAATAATAATTCTGTTGGGAATTCTGATTCCTACTTTGTTGCTCGCAAACCTCAGCAAAGTGTATGTGCGGCTGATGATTTTGTGTACAGTATGGTTGGGATTATTTGGTTTCCTGGATGATTATCTGAAAATCAGAGCCAAAAAAATTGCGAAAGCAAAAGGCCAGACTTACAAGAAGAAAAATGCTGACGGACTTGCCGGAAGGTTTAAAATTGTTGGTCAGGTAGTATTGGGAATTATCATTGGAACAACGCTCTATTTTAATCCGAATGTGGTTGTCAAAAGAGAGATTGTCGGAAGCAAAGGATCTTCCAATTATGTACCGGTCAGAGGTGAGCACATGTTGGGGAGCCGCGTGGATACAGTAGTTACAAACGGAGAAGTTCACCGGTTTGTGACAGTTAAGACTCCGATCACTACCATTCCCTTTGTGAAAAACCACGAATTCAATTATGCAAGATTGTTACCCGCAAGCCTGGAAGATTATACCTACATTCTTTATATCCTGGTAGTGATTTTTATTATTACGGCAGTAAGCAACGGCGCCAATATTACAGACGGACTCGATGGCCTTGCAACCGGGGTAAGCGCTGTGATGGGAATTGGATTGGGAGTTTTTGTTTTCGTCAGCGGTAATATCATTCTGGCCGATTATCTCAATATCATGTATATACCCAATCTGGGCGAGTTGTCAATTTTTGTGGCGGCTTTTGTGGGGGCGTGTGTAGGCTTTCTCTGGTATAATGCTTATCCGGCGCAGGTTTTCATGGGAGATACCGGAAGCCTTGCGTTAGGAGGCATCATTGCCTCACTTGCTATCATTGTCAGAAAAGAGTTATTGGTTCCGATTATTTGTTTTGTGTTTTTGGTGGAAAACCTGAGTGTGATGATCCAGGTTTCTTACTTCAAATACACAAAGAAAAAGTATGGTGAAGGAAGAAGAATTTTCCTGATGAGCCCGTTGCATCACCATTATCAAAAGCTGGGGTATCATGAAAGCAAGATAGCGGTGCGTTTCTGGATTGTGGCAATATTTTCAATTGCAACAGCAGTGGTTACACTAAAATTGAGATAAATAAAAAAACCTTTTTAATGAAGTGAAATAGTTGAGAATCCGAATCCTTTGAAAACCAAGAACAAGAAGATCCTGACCCGTTAAGTTCATTCCGTTGAAGAACCATTTTTAATTGAAAAAGTTAAAGGGATGAAAGACAAAATAGTGATACTGGGAGCCGGCGAAAGCGGAGTTGGCGCAGCCATTTTGGCCGTGCACCAGGGATTTACTGTATTTGTCAGCGATGGATCGCTAATTGCAAATGGGCGGAAAGAGGAATTGAGTTCGCGTGGGATCTCCTTTGAAGAAGGTGGAAATACCGAAAACCTGATTCTGGATGCATCCATAGTAATTAAGAGTCCGGGAGTTCCCGAAACGGCTCCCATCGTTCAGGAAATTAAAGCACATGGTATTCCTGTAATCAGCGAAATCGAATTTGCCTACAGGTATAAAGGAGATTCAAAAGTGGTTGCGATTACCGGTACCAATGGAAAGACAACAACAACTACCATGACCTTCAAAATTTTGGAAGAAGCTGGCTATGATGTTGCTATGGTTGGGAATATCGGCTTCTCCTTTGCAAGACAGGTAGCTGAAAATCCCAAGAAATATTATGTAGCTGAGATCAGCTCATTTCAGTTGGATGACATTACATCCTTCAGGCCGGATGTTTCTGTATTGACGAATATTACTGAAGATCATCTCGACAGATATGATCACAAATTTGAGAATTACATAGCCGCCAAATTCAACATCATTAAATATCAAACGGCAGAAGATGTATTTATTTATAATGATGATGATGAAGTGACCAAACAATATCTAACCCATTTTATCAACCAAGTAAAAGCCTTACCAATCAGTATGAGAAAGAAAATTCCGCAGGGAGCTTTCATAAGCGACCATGAAATGCATATAAAATTCAAAGACGAACAAATCAATATGAGTGTAGATGATTTTGCCCTTAAAGGGAAACACAATGCGTATAATTCAATGGCAGCTTCACTTTCATCGATGGCTGTAGGTGTGAAAAAACCAAGTATCCGCACGGCACTGTCCACGATGGAAAGCCTGGAACACAGAATGCAGTTTGTGGCTACCATTGGAGGCATCGATTTTATCAATGACAGCAAAGCAACCAATGTAAACAGTACCTGGTATTCACTTGAAAGTATGGAAAAACCGGTTGTGTTGATTTTGGGCGGAGTTGATAAGGGAAATGATTATAGAATTCTTTATGACCTGGTGAAAGAGAAAGTACATGCCATTGTTTGCATGGGAATAGACAATGCAAAAATTCACAGAAATTTTGAGGGAATGGTGAATACCATTGAAGATGCAACCAGCGCGGAAGATGCTGTAAAAGTTACTTTCCGGCTTGCCAATAAAGGTGATGTCGTATTGCTTTCTCCTGCCTGTGCAAGTTTTGATTTATTTAAAAATTATGAAGACAGAGGGCATCAATTTATTAATGCTGTAAAAAATTTATAAACCTGAATTACCCATGAATACTGCCACGGGCGATACTACAACACACTTGAACAAAGCAGAAATTGCTGCCGGTAAAATCTGGAATCGCACCAGAGGCGACAAGGTCATCTGGGCGATTGTAGTCTTATTGACAATGGTCAGCATCATGGTTGTGTATAGCAGTATCGGTTCACTGGCATACAAGATGAATAAGAGTACAGAAAGCTATCTGTTTCGCCAGATCGGATATATTTTGATGGGTGTGGCCATTATTTATTTTGCACACCGGGTCAACTATACTTTCTACAGCAAAATATCGACCATCTTATTTATTCTCTGTATTCCTCTGCTAATTTATACGTTGAAATATGGGAGTCATATCAATGATGCCAGCAGATGGATTAAACTGCCGGTAATCAATCTCACTTTTCAAACATCAGATTTAGCAAAACTTACTCTTTTCATTTACCTAAGCCGTGTACTGAGCAGAAGGCAGGGTGTGATTAAAGATTTCAAAAAAGGATTCCTGCCATTGATTATTCCTGTCGTAATTATTTGTGGATTGATCGCACCGGCCAATCTCTCTACGGCTGCCTTGATCGGGGGAATCGGTTTGTTGCTGATGTTTATTGGAAGAGTAAGTGTACGGCATATTTTTTATGTGATAGTGGCTGCTTTGATTCCTGTTGTAATCCTTGTGTCACTTGCTTCGCATTATTATGATGCATCAACCAAAACATCAAAAGATCTTCCTGCACTTTTCACCGTAGGAAGAATTCCTACCTGGATAAACAGGGTGCAGAATTTTCTTTATGCCGACGAAGAAGAAGGCACTTACCAGATTCAGCAGGCAAAGATTGCAATTGCTACAGGTGGAATTTTTGGTAAGGGACCTGGTAAAAGTGAACAACGAAATTTTTTACCACATTCTTACAGTGATTTCATTTACGCAATTATCATTGAAGAATACGGATTATTTGGAGGTGCAGTCATTCTGCTGATTTACCTTCTTTTCCTGTACCGGAGCATTCGGATATTTCGAAAATGTCCATACGCCTTCGGTGCTTTTCTGGCGGTGGCATTGAGTTTTACACTGGTGATCCAGGCCATGGTAAATATGGCTGTGAATGTAAATCTCTTTCCCACAACAGGTGTAACACTCCCATTGGTGAGTATGGGAGGAAGCAGTCTGCTCTTTACCTGTGCGGCGATTGGAATTATTTTAAGTGTATCCAGAAATCTGGAAAAGATGGAAGGGCAAGACGCCGATAAAAATGAAGAGGTGGGTGATTCAGAAAATGGAAGCAATGAAAACGTGGAAGCATTAAAAGTACAGCATGTATAACAGGAGCCAACATATCAGAGTTATTGTAGCCGGTGGCGGTACGGGTGGTCATATCTTCCCGGGCATCGCCATTGCTTCTGCTTTGAAGCGGCTTCACAGGGATATTGAAATCCTGTTTGTAGGTGCAAAGGGAAAAATGGAAATGCAGAAAATCCCTGAAGTTGGTTTCAGTATCCGGGGAATTGAAATTGCAGGATACAACCGCAGTTCAATTTTTAAAAATCTTTCTCTTCCATACAAATTGATTAAGAGTTATTTTCAGGTGAGAAAAATATTCAGGGATTTCGAACCTACCGCTGTTATCGGAGTTGGTGGATATTCCAGTTTTCCTGTACTGCGTGTTGCGCTGAGGCGGAAAATTCCTACGTATATCCATGAGAGTAATTCTCTTCCGGGAAAAACAAATTTGATTCTGGGAAAGAGGGCAAGAAAGGTATTTGTGGCCCACTCAGGAATGGAGAAATATTTTCATCATGGAAATATAGTTGTAACAGGAAACCCTATCCGGCAAGTTCTGGAAGAAAAAAAAGGAAGAGAAGAATCTCTCCGGTTTTTCGGAATGAATCCGGCATTGAAAACGATTTTGGTATTAGGAGGTAGCCTGGGAGCAAGAAGTATCAATAATGCCATTATGAATCATTTGGATTTTTTTGAAAAAAACAACCTTCAACTGATTTGGCAAATGGGAAAATCTTTTGTTCAGGATAAAATAAAATTGGACCAGGATAAAAATCTGGTACAGGCACATCCATTTATCAATAATATGGAAATGGCTTATGGCGCTGCTGATATTGTGGTGGCGAGGGCTGGTGCAATGACGATTGCAGAGCTCAGGGCGCAGCAAAAAGCCAGTATTTTAGTTCCGTACCCTTTTGCCGCGGAAGATCATCAGACGGTGAATGCAATGGATCTTGTAAACCACAATGCAGCTCTGATGGTAAAGGACGGTGAGCTGAATGAAAAACTCATTCCGGCAATCGGGGGATTGATTGCAGATGAGATCAGGATAAAGAAGATGGAGAAAAATATCGGAGAAGAGAAATTGTTGCATGCTGATGAAACCATTGCCAATGAAATATTAAATGACATTTCAAATTCATGACTGTAACGAATAACATATCACGTGTATATTTTATCGGAATCGGTGGCATCGGAATGAGTGCCCTTGCACGGTATTTTATGCAGAGAAATGTAATCGTCAGCGGTTATGACAGAACACCGTCTGAAATTACTACTTCTCTTGAAAAGGAAGGAGCAATGATCCATTTTGAAGAAAATACTGAATTGATTGACCGGGCGGCTAACCTGGTTGTTTTTACACCGGCTGTCCCTTCTGAACATAAAGAACTCGTGTGGTATAACACCAATGGATATTCGGTAAAAAAGAGAAGTGAAGTGCTGGCAGATGTGACACGCGAAGGATTTAATATCTGTATATCGGGAACCCACGGTAAAACGACAACTACCACGCTGACCTCTTTCATTCTTCGCGAAAGTGGTATGGGTTGTAATGCTTTCCTGGGTGGCATTTCGGTGAATTATGACACAAATTACTGGGGCGGTGATTATAAAATAAATGTGGTTGAGGCCGATGAATATGACAAGAGTTTTCTCAGGCTTTCTCCAGATATGGCTGTGATTTCGGCAGTGGATGCCGATCATCTTGATATTTATGGCGATGTCGAAAAAATGAGAGATGCTTATGTGGATTTTGCCAAACGGATCAGGCATGAAGGATTTCTACTTACAAAATTCGGATTGCAAATCCCGGTTGGGACTTTTCATAATCATCTCACCTATTCCCTTCAGAATGAAAGTGCGGATATCAGGGGATATGATATCAGAATGGAAGAGGGGGGATATCATTTTTCCATTTCCGGGCCGGGCTGGAGGATGAAAGATTTCAGAATTGAAATGGGAGGGATGCACAATGTGGAGAATGCAATTGTCGCCATTACCCTTGCTTTCAAATGTGGAGTTTCAGAAGATAAGATTCGTGAATCTGTGGCTGCATTCCGGGGAGTGAAAAGAAGATTTGAATACATCATCGGAGTAAAGCAGGCAAGACTGAATAAAAATAATGTGGTATTTATTGATGATTATGCCCATCATCCGGAAGAGTTGCGCGCTTTGTTGAAGGGAGCAAAAAGTTTATTTAATGACAGATATATCACGGTGATTTTTCAGCCACATCTTTATTCGCGTACAAGAGATTTACACGAAGGTTTTGCCGAAGTGCTCTCAATGGCCAACCAGGTGATTTTATTACCGATATATCCTGCACGAGAATTGCCAATTGAAGGGATTACATCAGAGTTGATTTCATTGCAGATAAAAAATAAACGTGTAAGCATAGTAGATAGGGAAAATCTGACAGAATGGATTTCCGAAAAATATATTCCGTCTCTGCCAAACGCACTGGCAGGAGACGTGTTGATTACAGCCGGAGCAGGAAATATAGACCGGTTGGTGGATCCCATTAAGAATAAACTTTTAAACCAATAAGCCATGCCTGAAAAAAGAAAAATAAGTTTTCGGAAGGTATTCAGGGCATTGATGGTTCTGGCAGTTGTGGCCGGGGTATTGATTCTGTCTGTTTCTGCCATTGGTAACAATGAACGGGGAAAACTGAGTGACATAAAAATTTCTATTGTTGGGTCACAGAGCAAATTATTTGTGACCAATTCGGATATTATGTCTTTGTTAAAAAAGGCATCTGGAAACTCTTTGAAAAACCAACCCATGAGTTCTCTTAATCTGTCTCTATTGGAAAAACGATTATTAGAAGATGGCTGGATCAAAAAGGCTGAACTGTTCATCGACAATTCTAACACGTTGCATGTGAATGTGGAAGAGAACAGTCCTGTCGCTCGGATCTTTACTGCAGGTGGAAATTCATTTTATGTTTCATCCACATTTGGAGTATTGCCTCTGAGCGACAGGCTATCAGTCAGGCTTCCTGTGTTTACAGATTACCCTGGGGCTATGACAAACCTGAAAGCATCTGACAGTGCTTTATTACAGCAGATTGGCACGCTTGCAAATTATATTCACGGAAATGATTTCTGGATGTCGCAAATCAGCCAGATAGACATCGCACCCAACGGCGAATTTACTTTGATTCCTATGTTGGGAAACCAGGTTATCAATTTCGGGACGAGTGATGATTACCAGGAAAAGTTTAATAAGCTGCTTGCTTTTTATCAGCAGGTTCAGACCAGGGTTGGATGGAATAAATATTCCGTCATCGATCTTCAATTTAAAGGACAGGTTGTAGCAGAAAAGAGAGATGCAGGCCAGATAAAAACGGATTCACTGGCTTCCATCCGGATTATGAAAAACCTGATCGATCAGGCTAAGAATGCTATCAATGATTCAACAAGAATTCAATTGCCTCCCTCTGAAGTCAATGAATATGTGCCGGCCACGAATCAATCTGACACACACAGTGAAAAGATTTATTCAGATGAGAAACCCGTTTCGCCAGGGAATTCTGTTAACCCCCAAATTTTAAAGACCCCGGCCGGTGTGGCTCCCAAACCAATTTCTCCGAAGGAGAACAAAGTTGTACAAACGAAAGAAAGAAAAGTTGAGAAAAGGGTCGAGAGGAAAACAGAGAAAAAAATTGACCGGAAAAAAGAAGCGGAAGTGAAATCAAAAGAAAAACGTGTACCCAAGGCTGTTATGCCTTCAAAAAATGATAACAATGACGAACAATACTAATACACATACACAAACGCAGCAAGACTGCACTAAATCAACAAATGTTATGAACAACGAACAACCCATTATTGTAGGACTGGACATAGGTACTACTAAAATTGCCGCCATTGCCGGGCGCAAAAATGAATTTGGCAAACTTGAAATCCTCGGTTTTGGACGTGCCAACAGCAATGGCGTTCAACATGGTATGGTGCTGAATATTGATCAGACCATCAAGGCCATTCAGACCGCCCTGGAAAACTGTCATGCCAGCAATCCAAACCTTCCCATTTCGGAAGTTTATGTCGGTATTGCCGGACATCATATTAAGAGTTTACAAACCAGGGGTGATATAGTTCGCCAGGATACAGAAAACGAAATTTCACAACACGAAGTTGATCAGTTGGTCAATGATCAATATAAAACTTACATTCCTGCAGGCGACCAGATCATCGATGTCATCCCTCAGGAATTTACGGTTGATAATTTTCAAAACATTCCCGATCCGATCGGATACAGCGGAGTGAAAGTGGGTGCTAATTTTCATATCATCACGGGAGACAAGAATGCAATCCGCAACATCAACCGGAGTGTGGAGAGGGCCGGTTTGAGAATTAAAGATTTAGTTTTACAACCTCTTGCTTCTGCAGCGGCGGTTATGAGCGAACATGACCTGGAAGCCGGTGTGGCTATAGTGGATATTGGTGGTGGTACCACAGACCTCGCTGTTTTCTATGAAGGGATTTTGAAACACACAGCCGTTATTCCTTTTGGCGGAGAAAATATCACCATGGATATTAAAACAGGTTTGGGTGTTTTGAAAACCCAGGCTGAACAAATGAAAGTTCAGTTTGGAAGTGCATTGGCCGAACAAACCAAATCCAATCAATATATCACCATTCCCGGATTGCGCGGACTGGCTCCAAAAGAAATCAGTGTGAAAACGCTGGCGGGAATCATACAGGCACGCATGTCTGAAATTCTCGATTTTGTTTCGTATCATCTGAAACAAGTGGGCCTGGAAAAAATGCTGAACGGAGGTATCATCCTTACCGGTGGCGGTTCTCAATTGAAACATTTGATACAATTGACCGAATACCAGACACGGCAAAGTGCAAGGATCGGGCTTCCGAACGAACATCTTGCTGCCGGCCACATTGATGAATTGGCAAAACCAATGTACTCCACTTGTCTCGGCCTTATCCTTAAAGGATTCAATGATTATGAAAATAAGAGAAAGAAGATGGAATCCGAAATACAAAAAATCTCTGGAATTGAATCTGAGTTTGCAGAACAGATTGAACAGGAAGAGGAGCCAAGAAATGTGGTAAAACCAAGAAAGACACTGAAAAGTTTTCTCGACAGTTGCAAGAATGGTTTGATTGAACTCTTCAAGGAGGAAGAAGACGCCAAGCTCTAAATTCAACAATAAAAATTACACATCTATCTTACTAACCAACAAAAATTTAAAACAAATGATTCAGTTTGATTTGCCGAAGGAACAATCCTCCATTCTCAAAGTGATAGGAATTGGCGGAGGCGGAGGAAACGCTGTCAATCACATGTTCGGACAAAATATCGAAGGTGTTGATTTCATAATTTGTAATACAGATTCTCAGGCGCTGGCCCATAGCAATGTGCCCAACAAAGTGCAACTGGGGCCGCATTTAACACAGGGCCTTGGTGCAGGAGCCAATCCGGAGATCGGGAAAGAGGCCACAGAAGAAAGCCTGGAAGAAATCAAGCGCATCCTGGAAGTGAATACCAAGATGGCTTTTATCACCGCCGGAATGGGAGGTGGTACCGGAACAGGCGGCGCACCCATCGTTGCAAAGGTTTGCAAGGATCTCGATATTCTGACTGTGGGAATTGTAACTACCCCTTTCGCTTACGAAGGAAAGAAAAGAATAGCCCAGGCAATGGCGGGGATAAACAATCTGAAAGAATACGTGGACACGCTTTTGGTAATCAGCAACGACAAACTCCGTCATCAGTTTGGTAACCTGACGATGAAGGCTGCATTCTCAAAAGCCGATGATGTATTGGCTACTGCAGCCAAATGTATTACCGATGTTATAAACAGTACCGGTCAGATCAATGTCGACTTTGCAGATGTATGCACTGTAATGCGCAATGGCGGAGTGGCTATTTTGGGCAGTGCAGAATGCGACGGCGACAACAGGGCGCAGAAAGCCATTGAACAGGCGTTGAATTCACCTCTTCTCAATGACAATGATATCAGCGGGGCCAAATGGATTCTTATTAATATTAATTCTGCCGAGGGCGAACATGAATTCACAATGGATGAAGTGGACATTATCCAGAATTACCTGATGAGTAAAGCCGGCGAAAACAGCGATGTAATCCTTGGGCTTGGATATGATAATAATCTTGGAAATAAAATCGGCATAACCATTATTGCCACAGGGTTTGAAGTTGACAAAGAAGACAAAGAACCTGAAGAACCAAAAAATAAACAACCGCAAAAAGAAGTACTTGAATTGAAACCGGTTGAAAAGAAAAATCCGGCTCAGCCTCTTTTTCTGTTTGAAGTTGAAAATGGAAACGAGGATGAAACCGTTAGTCGCACGCCTCCTGTTAAGGATGAAGTCAGGAATGAAATCATTGATGAAGAAGCGGTAAATGAAACCCTGAAGGAACAGCGGGAAGAGGCCATTTCTGAAGAGTTGATGCCGGTTATTGAAGAGCCACAGAAGCAGGATGATATAGTAGGTTTACGATGGGATGATGGTAACAACACGGTGGATAAAACAAATGAAGATCGTATTGAATTCGAATTATCTTCGAGCCCGGAAACCGAATCAACACCGGAATCTGACTGCCCCGCCAGAAATACGTCTATTGCTGGCAACAAAGAAACAGTTAACGAAAATAAAGAAGCTATCAATCCTCTTTCGTCGAGAGGATTACCGGTAAAGCCTTCCCGTATTTACGACGAGGAGGATATCCCGGAACGTGAATCCGAATCCCTGGAAAAACTTTCTCCGTTGCAGAGTATGGAGCAGGAAGACGAAACTGCCGAAGAAATGCAGTTGGTAGAAAAAAATTCCAATAAAGCGGCGGAGCCACGTGAGGAAGAGAAAGTACACCAAACGATGCCCATCATGATGTCTGATGCTGAGGAGCCGTCGCCGACGGACGAAGCAGAAGAGCTGAGGCGCCGGGCTATGGATCGTATTGCCAAGTTAAGGAATCTATCCTTTAACATTAACGCATCTGATCCGAACAATGAGTTTGAGTCTGTTCCCGCCTACCTTCGCCGCAATTTGGAATTGCATAATCCCATTGCCAGCGTGGAAAGTTTCTATACCAATTACAGAGTCAGGTCTGATGAAAACAATAAAGCCGAAATCAGCACAATCAATTCTTTTCTTGATGGCAAGAAACCGGATTAATGGTTGATTGAATAATTTTTGTTGTTGAGAATTTTTGTTGAGATGTGTATTGAGGCCCCGGAGTCTTAAGTGTTCCGGGGTTCTTGTTTCCAGAGAATAAGAGTGGTAATGACCGTAAAAATCAGTTTATTTTTTGGGATGATTTAATGCCTTTCCTTTTGAATAAATATAAACCGAAAGGGATGAAATAATTCCGACAAAAACACCGCTTGCTATTATAGCAGATTGAGGTTGATTATCTAAATTGAAGACGTGCCATTTCTGAAAACACATCGATGCCAAAATGTAAACAGAACATACTGCAATACCGCCCAATATGTACTTTAAGATGGGATATTTGTTTTTCATGCTTCTTATTTATTTATGATGAATATTATTCGATTGGTTGAATAATACTAAGTATATTTCATAAATAGTCTAATGTTCCATATCTTTGCTTTATGGCAAAAGCAAAAGAAATAATCGTAAAAGAAAGCCTTCAGGAACTAAAGAGGATTTTGAAAAATGCCTCTTCCAGAATAAGACCCCGCATTCAGA
>JAFKGR010000024.1 GCA_017307735.1 Chitinophagaceae bacterium | reverse complement strand
CGTTTGGAGCGATGGCACTGAAGCATAGCAAAACCCTGAAGCGTTTTCAAGCAAACGTGGCGGGCCGCGTCCGCTGGGGCGGAACAGGGATCCAGCCACTAAATTAAAAACGAAATCCGCCTTCGGCGAGACAGGCTGAAACACGAAACCAGTGCTTTTTTTCTTCCTTCGTGTTCCTTTGTTCCTTTCAGCCTTAGTGGCGAAATTTCAAAACACTTCAAGGTTTCCCATCCCGCAAAGCCCCTGCGAAACACTTGAAGGTTTTCCCAACCCGCAAAGCCCTCGCGAAACGCTTGAAGGTTTTCGGGAGCCATCCGGGCGGTCTTGTAAAACCTTCAGGCGTTTGGAGCGATGGCCATGAAGCATAGCAAAACCCTGAAGCGTTTTAACCTTCCAGGCTCCGGAATCCCTAAACGACTAACTCCGCCTTCGGCGAGACAGGCGTCTAAACGTAGTGGGTGAGGCACCAGCCACTAAGAATTTAGGCCGGAATTAAATCCGCCTGCGGCAAAGATGCTTCGGCTTCGCTCAGCATGACAAACCACGACGGACGGGCTCCGGAATTCCCTAAACGCCTAAACGCCTAAACGCCTAAACGTCTAAACGTGGTCGGTGAGGCCCCAAACCCGCCTCGCTCACTGCGCATGCAGAGATGCCGTCTGGCTGTAGGCCATCTCATTGCGCCAGATGGCGGCTACCCTGAACCAGTAGCGGGTGCCGGGTTGCAGGCCCGTAAAAAGATGCGAACACTTCGATGACCGCGTGGATGCCCACTCAGGCCCGGTTTCGGGCGACCCGGTGGTGATTTCGAACTTGTACAGCCGGATTTCTTTAATGCGCTTCACCCGGCAAACTATCTGGCCGCTGCACAGTCCATTCCTGACAGAAATGTTTTCGGGATGCGTGATATTTATTGTTTCCGGGGCCTTGACCAATGAATAACCGCTGCTGGCCAGCAAAGGAGTGTCGCCATAAGCCACCGAAAGGATGTGGTACCCCAGCCTCGTAAAAAGATCGAGGAGGGCGCTGCGGCTTTGGTTTTTCACAGCTACCAATATCAGGTCGCGACCTGAAGCAGCCGCTAAATCGGTTTCAAATCTGTCAAGCGCCGATTTCACATCTGCCAGCGCAGGATAGGGGTTTGGAAAGCCCGCATTGCCGGTCATAGATGCAAGGATATATCCACCCTTGCTCAGCAGTTCCGAATCGGGCAGCTTGTTGAGGCTTGTTTGAATCTTTACCAACATGGCAATAGTTTTTAAAGGTCCACTGTTTGATTGTAATATTTATTATATATAACTGATTTGCCATGTATTTTATTATGCCAGGTGCGGTTGCAGGGATAGAAAGGAGGGAGCGGGGGCAGGTGGATTGCCTTTTGTACTTAAAACAGAGATTTTCAGGTTTGCAAACGGGAAATGTTGATCAACATTCGGGAATTGTCAAATGACAAATGGGAAAAGTTGTACAACATACGGGAATTGTCAAATGACAAATGAGAAAAGTTGTACAACATTCGGGAATTGTTAGGTGACAAATGAGAAAAGTTGTACAACATTCGGGAATTGTTAAATGACAAATGGGAAAAGTTGTACAACATTCGGGAATTGTCAGATGACAAATGAGAAAAGTTGTACAACATTCGGGAATTGTCAGATGACAAATGAGAAAAGTTGTACAACATTCGGGAATTGTCAGATGACAAATGGGAAAAGTTGTACAACATTCGGGAATTGTCAAATGACAAATGGGAAAAGTTGTACAACATTCGGGAATTGTCAGATGACAAATGAGAAAAGTTGATCAGCATATAGCAAGTGTTGGGCAACAAATGGCGATTGCCATGCAACAAATAAGCATTGTTGATCATCCTGCGGGATTTGCAAACCGGCAAAAGAGATTTGTAAATCAACCTACGGCATTTGTAAGCCTGCAAAAGAGATTTGTAAACCTACAAACGGGACTTTATAGTGGCCGGTTAGAGGTCAATCCGTTAATCCAGGTCCCGGAGGCGGTGCCAAGGCCCGGTTATGGTCCGGCCGATGTGGGTGCAGGGATGAAGCTGGGGCTGCCCTGAACATTAGTGCGTGGGTTACCCGGTTTGATCAGTGCTGCGGAGTTCCAATCTTCATCGTCAGGACACTTGCCACAAAAAAGAACTGACGCCCCCATCCTCCGGTAACCCCCCCCGGAGGGACGAGATTTTTCTGCCACAGACACATAGAAGAATTATTTTGATAAAGAGACTTCAATAGTACTTTACCATAGATGATATAATTCTTATGATTTTTACGACTACCATGTCAAGAAATAGTACATAATGTTTAAAAAGAGGAAAATGAACAATATTCTAATCTTAGGAGCTGGTGCGTCAATACCATTTTATGATCCGGTACTTTCTTCGGAACGTTTGAAGACAGTTATTTCTGACCGATGTAGATGGAATGATCTGGTTGACCGATACAGAAGAGCGATGAACGATGAGAATGTGAATATGGTGAATGTACCGGCAATTATGTGTGTACTGAATAGAATTAATAATGAACACCCGAATTATAACTTTGAACAAATAATTGAGTTCATTGATAAGATATGTTCTTTTAATTTTAATCCGGGTCGTGACTCAAAAATATTCCATGACATTCTGTTTTATTATAATGCTAAGCCACAGAATGCGGCAGATCATGTTTGGACCTTCGTTCCTTTTCTATTTAGACAATTGATTGCTGAAGATGTTGCTAATTTACATGCAAACCATAAAGTGGGTGGGTACGACGATTTGACTCAATTACAAACCAAATTTATATCTTCAATTTCTAATGGTCAGTCAATAAATATTTTCACACTCAATTATGATGAAATAATATGGGATGCTATCCGGAATTTGGATTTTGTTTCAGGATTTGGAAATGAAGGACGATTTGATATTAAAACCTTTCTCTCAGCTAAAAAAACTATTTCATTTCCACATGGCCATTCACGGTTCAGCTATGACGATCATGGCATATTATTGCATGCTGATAGTCAAAAGGCAAATGATAGTAGATTAGGTCATATAGGAGATTCTGACGATGTGCAAACTGTATGTTTAATTGATGGTTCATATTGTTATTCTTTCAACACATTTATTTCCACAGGGCAACAAAAGGAACCTACTTTTGACCTGAATCCATACGCTGCGTACTATCAGAAATTTGCCAGCGACTGTTTAAAGGCAACCAAAATTTATATTGTTGGATATTCGTTTTCGGACCCGCATTTCAACAGGATGTTGTTGAATTTTTTGGCAATTGCACGGACAAACAGAATTGTAATTGTGGATCGTATATTAGAAAATATCTGTTTAGCCTATGAATTTATGAAACACGAAAGTCTTATTCAAAAAATTTTTGACCTCTTTGGAATATCTCGTATTCCAATGGATAACTCACAAAGAGAGGATGATCTGAATCGTAATGGATTTGCTGAAATTACCCCGCAAATCATTCTATATAAGAAAGGATATGATGTTTTTTTGTATGACTTTAATAAGATTAACCTTTAGAAAATTGACCCTATGAAAATGCTTCCAAGAATAATTGTCAATCTGGTAACTGAAATGAATCGTAAAAATTTTGTTACGCAACTTTTCAGGTGTCTGTTCTTTGCTTCTGCCTTAATCTTAAGCTTAATGTCAATTCTGGCGTTAATCGCTGTTCATGCGGTCCTTTTGGGATGTAGCCAGTGCCGTTTTTCACTCAGCCCGATGGGAATAAACAATTACATCTCTGCCTTTGAGCCGTATAAAGCACTTTTTGCTGGTACAATTGCTACAATTGTTGCTTATTATGGACTTCGGAGGTTTCAGATAGCTGTAGACCAAAATAGCGATAAGCTAAAGCAGGACCGATTTATAGAGTGGCAAACGGTTCTTGGGGGTTATTATAAGCTGGTTGAAAAAAATGATAAATTTATGATAAGATCGTTTATTAAGTTACGATTTGCTCTTTTCAATAAACTGTTTGAAATAAACTTTAAAATAAAGGGGCAAAACAATCTTAAGGAAATATTTGATGAAATTTTCAAAGGATATCCATCTTCCTTCGAAGAACAGAATAAAAAATATATGGATAGCGGAGTTAAATTATCAAATGTTAACCATTCATATTCTTTTGAATCTTTTGAAACTTTATTTTTAAGTTGTGTTGATTATATTTATGACGGGGGATTGGCAGAATTGGAAAAGCTGTATTTAACGGCAATAAATTCAGAAAGAAAAACTGATAATGTATCATCACAATGAACAGAATTATTCAGGCGGATCTGTATCGTTATGGCGGGCTAAAAGGTCTGAAAGGTTTTTTAAAGGGGATACTGATTCCAGGCTTCAGATACATGTATTTTTTGAGAAAAACAGCGGGTTCCAAAAAGTACACTCCGAAATGGTTTTTCTTTAAATTTTTATTAGCAAGATGTTCCAGACGATATGGTTATCAGATACCCTTTTTAACTAATATAGGAGAGGGATTTTACATCGGGCACTTTGGAACAATAGTAATAAACGAGAAGGCAATTATTGGTAAAAATTGCAACATAGCCCATCTGGTAACAATAGGTAAGGCTAATCGTGGAAGGCTTAAGGGATATCCAATAATTGGTGATTATGTTTGGATTGGAACAGGATCTGTAATCGTCGGTAATATTAATATTGGTTCCAACGTCTTAATCGCGCCTAATTCTTTTGTAAACGTTGATATTCCTGATAATTCGTTGGTATTAGGTAATCCATGTAAAATAATTCATAGGGATAATGCCTGTGATAGTTATATTAACTTCATTCTACCTTAAATTTTTCATTTTTGAATAGTTATTCATGATTAAAATTTCCATTCATTTATGTCTAATAGACTATTATCTTCAATAAAATCAAAGAGAAAGCGAATTCTAATGGAGCGGAGAGCGATTTTGAAAGGTAGCAACTATGTTCTTGGATTGTTATCAGGAGTCACTCTTATCGATGGTTCTAAAAGGGAAGATATAATTGTAGGAGATAACTTATGTTTTTATGGGAATTTAACCTCTCAAAATGGGGGAAAGATTAAGATAGGGGACTACTGTAGAATAGGATTGCATACTCAGATTAATTCTGTAGAAAGTATAGAAGTTGGCAATTATGTTACAATGGCAGACTATATTGTAGTAACAGACAACAACAATCATCCCATAAATCCAGATTTCAGGAAATTTATGCGGATGAAAATGGACAAAAGTGGGACTAATCTTTGGAAACATTCCGACCATAGGCCGGTTATAATTGAAGATAATGTGTGGATTGGAACACGGGTGCGAATTCATAAGGGTGTAACAATAGGTGAAAATAGCATTGTGGCTGCTTGTTCCATTGTTACAAAAGATATTCCTCCAAATTGTATTGCTGCTGGTAATCCTGCAATTGTTGTAAAAGAGAATATAGAGAGAGTACCCCCTCCAAATTCTTGCGCTTCCTTCAACAATGAAAATCGATGGGCAAGCAAGTTGTAAAAACTAAGTTCGCAGGATACATTGCATTAGGCAAGATTTTCGCGACTGTTTTAAATTTTGCAATACCGTTATTTTTAACTCGATTCCTTTCTAAAAATGACTATGGTCTATATTCTCAATATTACACTGTAACACTATTCATCGGCCAAATATTTTCAATGGGCATTTATAGTAGCTTATTTTATTTTTATCCAAATGCCGGAGATGGCGAAAGGAAATCCTATGTTGGAAATGTTTTTGTTATGCTATTAATCTTAGGCTTATTGGGTTGCATTTTTACCATTCTTCCTATATCTAAAGATATTTTATTTGGCGAAGGGGAATTACTAAAATATTCACTTATTATTTCTATATCGGTACTGCTGATCATTCCTTCAACAATGCTCAGCCCTATGTACGTTGTTCGTTTGGATAAAACTAATACGGTATTATACCCCCCCGTTGAAATTATTGCAAAAGTTTCTGTCATTTTTTTGTGTTCTATATTATTTGGGACATTAAGATCTATTTTGGTTGGAGTCGTTTTCTTTCATCTGGCTGTTTTCTTATATACCGTTCTGAATGTTTTTTTTGACAGGAAATTCAAATTTATTTTTTCTGTTGACAAGGTTTTGTTTAAGAAACAACTTACCTATGCGATACCTTTTGGTTTAACAATTATCCTTAGCACTTTTTCACAACGATTTGACAAAATAATTTCCATTACCTATTTATCAACCAACGAGTTTGCAATTTATTCCATTGCCTTTTTTGGAATCCCCGGCGTACAACAAATATATGATTCGCTTTCTCAGGTAAATGTAATGCAAATGGCAGTGGAGCATAAAAAAGGAAATAGGGAAGGAGTGATTAGGAATTATCGGAACTTTGTTGTTAAGACCTTGTCATTTTCGGTTCCAATTATTTTTATTGTGTTCCTTTATTCAAGGGAAATAATTATTTTCCTATTTACAAAAACTTACGAACAATCCACATTTTTTTTTAGAATTTACATACTTTCCTTTATTGTAGGTATGTTTGGGGCTGGCACGATTTTGAGAGCAATAGGTAAAACAAATTTATCTTTCCGGGCATTTCTTATGAGTGTCGTATTTTCAATACCAACCACCTACTTTCTGATACGAAGTTATGGAGCTAACGGGGCGATTATTTCTGCAATGGTGGGTATTCTGCTGCCTAAAATAATTCAAATGTTTTTTGAGATGCGAACCCTTAATATTTCATTCAAAGAATATTTTCCCTGGACTCAAATTTTCAAGATTACAATGATTTCCTGTGGGTTGTTAGTCCCTTTCATTTTAATTCATGAAACCATTAATCTCAACACCTATTTGTGTTTTATGCTATCTATAGTTTATTTAAGTGGTACATACCTGTTGATGATAAGACAAAATGTTTTTTTAATTAATGGAAGCCAAATCAATTTAATAATAAATAAATACATAAAGAAAAGATGAAGTATTTTGTATTTAGTTATGTGTTCATCTTTTATGTCCTAATATTAGATCCTCTCCAGGCCTTGATTCTCAAAATAGATGGAGCTGGAAGATTGGTTTTCTTATTTGCAATTTTAATTGTGTTTGAGTGTTTTTCTATGAGGAAGAAGATTAGCTCAAAACCGATAATCTATTATTTCTTATGGTTAATATACATGTTTATTAATTCCTCAATAAAAGGTGTAAAATATTGGGATGATTCATATTATCTTTTATTCCTTAATATTTTTCTTCCTTTCACCTTTTTTTGGATTGTGCTTAATGAGGCAATACTTAGGTTTACCTCAATTCTTAACCTGATAATTTTCAGCCTGTTTGTTTATTTGGTACTTGCTGTAGCTTTTAATGGTATTAATTACGACGATCGAGTAGATTCTGCATTAAATGCAAATGCAGTGGGGTTGCGTGCTGCCTTTTTGATTTTTTTTATTTTTTTAAAATGTGCGTATAAGCTAGTTGGTGCGGAAACAACACTATACTTGACAGTTTTTCCTACTCTGATTATCTTTTTAACTCAAAGTAGAACAGCCTTCGGTGTCATGCTAATTCTATTTGTTGCTTTTTTCTATATTTTATGGCAAAGATCAGATCGCAGAATTAGGTTTTTTTTCTTTGCCCTTTCTATAATTAGTTTTTTCCTCGTAAGTTCCTTATTGATGAATGATACCGATTTAGGGAAAAGACTTGCATCAACTACCACTCAGTCCGTAGGAAATAAATATCTGACTACTGGGACCTACTGGGATTATTTTGGAGACAGAGGTCTTCAATATGTGCTTTCTGGACCGATAATCAAAAACCATTTATTTTTTGGTATAGGTTTAAGAAACTTTATGGATTATTCCACGACTAATACCGTTTTGCATTCAGAATATTTGATCAATTTAGTAGAAGGTGGTTTCGTTGGTTTTGTCCTTTACCTACTTTTTCAATTTTGGTTTATTAAGAATTTTATTAAGATGTGGCGGTGTAGTATTGGGTCAAAACCTGTTTTAATCCTTTTTATTTCTGGTTATCTATCTATGCTTTTTCTCAGTTGGGTTACCAGGGTGTGTTATTATCCATTTTACTATGGATATTATGCTGTGTTTGCAGCCTTCATTTATAGAAATAAAAGAATCCGGTTAGTAAAATCTTTAAATCGGAATTTCCAACTTATAAAGCGAAAAAAGCCGCACTATGCTTAGTGAATTTTACGATATATATTCCGCAAAGTGAATTCCTTTTACCATGTTTTCCCGTTTTTTGCCTTGCATCTAATTGATAAGTATCTTTGGTTATAAGGATATGAGAATTTGTGTTTTCTGTTAAAAAATGTATTGAGCAATAATGATGATAAATAATTAAAAATATGGAAGATAAAATTAAGAAAATATTTGACCTGCTAAAGAACGAGTCTGATGAGAAGAAAATTAATATCCTTTTAGAATGTGCTTCTAAAATTGGAACTGAGGAATGGAAAAAAGCTGTATGCGATTTGATAAAAAGAATGGATAGACTAAATAAATCATAGAAGAGTTAAGAGAATATTCAGCGAATTCCCTAATAGATAGAATAATATATAATATGGATAGCAACAATTAATTTATTCGAACTATGAGATATGTATTCAATTTATAAAAACAACTTGAAATTATATAGTATTAAAATAAAACTGGCTTCTTTGTTTTTATAAAATGATTGGGTATTGTATTCTTTAAAACGAAAGAATTCTTTATTAATATGCACTTTTTTTTGGATGGCACAACGCTTTGGAAATTAGGATTGGTATCACAAAAAAAACAAGAATTCATTATAAGATTAAGAAAAGGAAATTGGATTAGCTATAATGATTTGTGGAAAATAGAAAGATTATCATATGGACAAAAGGTATTGATCACCTTTTAGATCGAAGAGGTATTTTGGGGGGTATTACAGTACAAATGTATTTCTGGGCAAAAACTTTTGAAGAGAATGATTGGATAGTGTATAGTTTTTCAAATAGGGGGAAAAAGACTGTGGAAAATATTAATTTCTTATGGTTCCCAGAAGTTCGTTATATTGGAATTTTCATTGAGGTTTTCTTTTCTCTTTTTTATATTGTTTTTTACAGACCATCAATAATTATTTTAAGAGGTGCCAGTCGGAGTCTTGGTTACCTACAGTTTTTTGCAAGATTGTTTCATTCGAAACTCATTTTTTTTTGTGCAAGCGATTCTGATACTGAAGTTGGCAAAGAATTAATTAATGCAAAGCATGACAAGATAATGTTTCGGCTTGGTTTAAGAAATGTTCAGTATTTCATAGTTCAAAATTTGTTACAAAAACAAAGATTAAAAGAGAATTACAAGAAGATAAATAGCCTGATTATTCCAAATATTTGGCGTTTCCCTAAAAGTAAGTTTGTTGATTCAGAACAAAGTTTTATTTTATGGGTTGGTAACTTCCGTACTTTAAAAAGGCCTGAATGGTTTTTACAATTGGCTAAAAATATTCCTCAGAGTAACTTTAAAATGGTAGGCGGGATCATTGATGAAAACTGTTATCAAAAGTGTTATGAGGAATCCAAAATGATTTCAAATCTGGAATTTTTAGGTCCATTACCTTTTGAAGATGTTAATTCATTGTTTGCCTCATCTGAGATTTTTGTTTGTACATCTGAGATAGAAGGTTTCCCAAATACATTTTTACAAGCGTGGGCAAATAATAAACCTGTCGTTACTACTTTCGACCCAAGTGATTTAATAAAGAATAATAATCTTGGCATTGTTGTAAAAAATGAAACTGAATTGCTCAATGCAGTATTACTACTGTTAAATAATGAACAGATGAACCGTAAAATTCAAAATAACATTTACCGCTATTTTTCAGAGAATCACAATGCAAAAGAGAAATTTAATTCACTGCTAAACTTTATCAATTCATGAAAATTGTGCAAATGACATTTTCACTTGCCTCAGGAGGAGCAGAACGTTTCGTTGTGGATTTATCTAATGAATTGGCGTCCCGTGGTCATGAGGTTTATTTAGTGGTCTTTAGAAATTCTTTGAAGAGTAATGCTGATCCTCATTTTTATCGGTCCCTAATAGATGAAAAAGTCTGGTATGTCAATTTAGAAATACAGGAAGGATTTAGCATTATAGCTTTTTGGAAGCTTTTCAAATTATTAAAGGGAATTGGTCCAGACGTTATCCACTGTCACTTAGATGTTATTCCATATATTTTTTTATTGGCTCTTAAAAAAGGTGAACCGAAATACATTCATACTCTTCACAGTATAGCATCAAAGACAATTTCTCTAAATGTGCAAAGGTCAATTAACTTTTTCTATTATAAAACAAACAGGATTCATCCAGTCACCATTTCAGAAATATGTAATAGCTCATATAAAAAATTTTATGGATTGGCAAATGCTACTAAAATTGAAAATGGCCGGTCGCCGGTCATGCCGACAATAAAGATAAGTGAAGTAAAAAGTGAATTGGATAGTTATAGAAGAAATGCACAAACACCTATATTTATCCATGTTGGAAGATTCAGCTATGAGAAGAATCAAAAATTATTGATCCAGGTATTTAATAAACTGGCTAATGAGGGATTTAAATTTATTTTATTGATAATTGGGAATGGATATAATAGCCCAGAAGGGCTAAACTTTCAAAAACAAGCCTGCCCATCTATCAAATTTCTTGGTGAAAAACTAAATATTAATGACTACTTTTTAAATTCAGATGCATTTTGTCTAACCTCACTTTATGAAGGGTTGCCGATTTCATTGTTGGAGGCTTTGTCTGCCGGGTGTACACCAATTTGCACACCTGCAGGAGGTATTCCTAGTGTAATTACAAATGGTCAGACAGGGTATTTGTCAAAAGATTTTTCAGAAGAATCTTATTATTCGGTAGTAAAACAGTATTTGCTACAGCCTAATGCCATAAATAAGGAGACCTTGTGGCGATACTTTGAATTAAATTTTTCAATTAAGAGATGTGCTTCTGAATATCTTAAGTTATATCAGCAGGTATAGGGCCATTTTTGTTTGAATTATAAGGTTCAATACTTTGGCTTAAGTTTTACTTTTAAAATCGACATTCTTTTCCAAAAAGTAAGTTCGATTTACCTACATAAATACCCCTCTGATTCAATACTTTTCATGGACCAATATTCCCAGAATCCTTTTCTTAAAAAAACAATTCCTTGAATATTTGAGTGAATCGCTTCTGAAACGACCAAAGTAACAATTTGAGTAATGGTTTTTAAGGGGTTCATTAATTTTAAAAGTATGAAAAAGTAGAAAATGGGAAGCATAGGAATTATCTGTTCCATCAACTTTGAGGATTTATTGCTTGACCGGAAACAGCGAAATATTGGAGGTATCGGCTCGGTGATTAAAAACGTTATTAATTATTTAGAGTTTGACCCTATATTATTATTCGGAGTTACTTCTAATAAGTCACAACTCCGAAAAGAAATTAAGATCTCTCCCCAAATAACTTTCGTACCGATAATTTACCTTCCTGAAAAAAGTATTATACCCGATAGAGTTCATGTTTTTTTCAAGAGCAGGAATATTAAAAAGATATTGAAAAAGTATAAAGTAGGTATTGTTTACTCTCACTGTGTTGAAATGGCTTTTTGGGTGTCAAAAGACGTGTTTTTAGTGGAGCACATGCATGGGGCAAATAATGCTGTATCTTATTCAAGATTTTCCTATTTAAGATTAGGTATTCTGATTAAGTTTTGGGGATGGCTTCAAAAGAAGGTGCTCCAAAAAGCCGGGGCAGTTATCACAATTGATGAGGATTGTTATAAGTTGGCATCAAGATATAAGAGCAAGGAACAATTACATCTTATAAGAAACTTTATAGATACCAATATTTTTTACCAGGAAGTTGGTGAATCTTCTTTTTTAAAAGACTTCAGGGGGAAGAAAATTTTATTATTTGTCGGCAGAATTGAAGAGGTTAAAGGTCTCGAGTTATTTGTGGACACCCTAAAAGAATTACAAATCCGGGAAAAAGACTGGATTGGAGTTTTAGTTGGAAAAGGTACTTATGAAGAAACGATTAAAAACTATATTGGGGAGATGGATATGACGAATTCAGTATTTTTATCAGGGCCGGTTTATGATTCCAATGAATTGCGCAAGATTTATAACAATGTAACAACTTTACTCTTGACTTCTTTCCAGGAAGGTATTCCGATGACGATACTGGAAAGCCTTGCATGTGGGACACCTGTTCTTTCAACAGATGTCGGAGGCATAAAAAATCTGTGTGGTGATGGATTGCCTTGTTATGTTCAGGAGGGTAGGGATCCAAAGATTTTTGCAGAAAAGATAATTAATATTGTTTCCAAGCCAAATAGTCCAGTTTCTGATTTTCCGTATAGTACTAAGTCTTTAGCCCGTTCTATTAATAAGATACTGAAAAATGATAAGGAATAGAAGTTAGGAAATATATGGTATTCTAATCTTTGTAATTCTATCATTGTTATGAATCATGATTTATTGATTATTAAGAAAAAAGGGGATTATCTTATTTGGGCCCCCGCAACAATCTTTTTGATTGCAATAAATTTTTAAAATTGAAAAATATGAATGAATATCTTAATGGCACAAAGTTGTATGGTGATGATTTTTCCATTGACCAAATTGTAAAGTGGCACGAAGAGGAGGTAGAGGGATTTTCGAATCTGATAGATGCTGGTAAGGGTACCTATAAATATGGATATCACCAAATGAACCGAATTCATGGTTTTAATAAAATAAGGGAAGCGAATTTTAAAAATGTTATGGGATTGGGTTCAGCCTATGGGTATGAGTTTTTCCCAATTATTGAGAAAATAGAACATTTGGTGATTGTTGAACCATCTTCGATTTTATTCAGCAATAAAATTGGTGGTTTAGTGCCTGACTATATTAAGCCGAGTGTCAAAGGAGATTTGCCCTTTGAAGATAATTCTTTTGATTTAATAACCTGTTTTGGCACATTGCACCACATACCCAATGTTTCCTTTGTTATAAGTGAATTAGTCAGAATTTTGAAAAAAGATGGATATTTATTGATCAGGGAACCAATAATCTCAATGGGTGACTGGCAAGCTCCGCGAAAAGGTCTAACTAAAAATGAACGTGGAATTCCTGTTTCGTTTTTTGAGAAGGAATTTCAGAAGTATTCTTTGAAAACGATTTCAAAAGAATATTGTTTTACGAATACACATCTTCTCGAGCGTACTATGGGATTCTTATTTAAAGAACCTATTTATTCCTATAAGCAATACGTTGTCGTTGATAAATTTATTTATAGGGTATTAAAAAAGAATATCCGGTATCACGCTACACGATTGATAAATAAATTTGGTCCTCAATCAATTTTTTATGTAATTAAGAAGGTATAGTTAGAATAAGCTATGAGATTTTTTTATTTACATCGTGAACATTTATGCCTTTCTGCCTTCCTGGCGAAAAAAATAAAGAGGCCACCTGGGCACGAAGACGCGAACCATCACAAATGAAATCCTTAGTGAATCTTAGTGCCTTTGAGCCTTCGTGGCGAAAAAATAAAGAGGCCACCAGGTCACGAAGACGCGAAGTATCACAAAGAAAATCCTTAGTGAATCTTAGAGCCTTTGAGCCTTCGTGGCAAAAAAATAAAGAGGCCACCAGGTCGCAAAGATGCGAAGCATCATAAAGAAAATCCTTAGTGAATCTTAGAGCCTTTGAGCCTTCGTGGCGAAAGGGTTACATAGGATTGTTATAGCTTTCATTTTTTACCTTCTTTTTGTCTTGACATCCTGATGACTATCGGGACGACCTTATATCGGAGTTGATTTACCAAAAGGCCGCCCCGCAGGGGCTTGAGTGTATCTTCATAGGGTGACTTTTTACCAAAGGGCCGCCCGCTGCCGCGGGCTTGGTTGGATATTCGTGGGATGTTTCTTTTTACCAAAGGGGCGCCCCTCCGGGGCTGAACGGTATAACTCTTTCTTGCGGGTGCAGAACCGGACGGATACAATCAAAAGACACTGACACCAACGAGTAGAAAGAACAAAGCCTCGGAGAGGGCGACCTTATGGTAATACTGCCACGACTATAGTATAGCAAAGCCCGCCGAAGGCGGGCGGCCTTATATCAGAGAAGGTTTTACCAAAGGGCGCCCGCGTGGCGGACACCACTTCCGATGCCTGAGGCGCTACATTTTTAAGAGAAGATCGCAGTAAAGTATATGGCACTTTTCCCGGATTCAATTACGAATCCTTATCTTTAATAACAGGAAATAATTTTGAACAATGACTCCAATTAAAATAAATGTAAATAAACAGTCAGACGGGTATTCATTTAGTATCGCACCATCCGTCAGGGATTTTATCAAAACACTTTTTCCTGATGCAAGGCCTGCGAACAATATTTTTGTCGCTTATGACATTAAAAGCGATTTTGATTTGTATGTTGGACACCTCGAAAATTACATATATCCGGCTTTGTTGGGAGTCGACAAGAGCAGTGACTTAAAAAAGTTAGGAGAAATCCTGTTTATTGATACCCAAACCGGAAATATTTTAAATAAGGTAAGCCACAGTGACAAAAAAGTTTAATCAATATTTGGGCAAAGCAGGGCAGCTTAATGTCATGTCGGAATTTTTAACACGCGGTTGGAATGTGGCTATTCCTGAAGTGGATATTGGCGATGATATTTTTGTTGTCCAGGATAAAAACGGCACATTAAAAAGAGTTCAGGTTAAGACATCTGCCGCATCAAAAAGAACCCGGGGTTTTAGCGGACAATTCAGTGTATCTCTGAAAAACTTACGCAATATTTCAAATATATTAGTACACTATGTTTTCCTTGTAAGGCACAATGAGCAATGGTTTAGTCCTGTAATTATCAGGCAAGATTATTTGCTTGAATATTTTGAAAAACAAAATGTGGGTTCAGAATCCGGGGGAAACATAACATTTTACTTTTCTTACAACGATAATACACAGATTGAATGTTCAGGGTATGATTTTACAAAATATATCAGGGATTTTACAGACTTTCCCAAAGTTGAACATTAGTACAGGTCAGGAATATATTCAGCAATAGTTTTTACGTGCAATGTTATTCGGTTTCGTGGTATTAAAAGGAGTTTCCTTAGTGCCTTTCTGCCTTCGTGGCGAAAAAATAAAGAGGCCACCAGGTCACGAAGACGCGAAGCATCACAAAGGAAACCCTTAGGGAACCTTAGTGCCTTTGAGCCTTCGTGGCGAAATGGTTACATACGATTGTTACAGTTTTCATTTTTTACCTTCTTTTTGTCTTGACATCCTGATGACGATCGGGGCGACCTTATGCGGAGAAGGTTTACCAAATGGCCGCCCGCCCTGCGGGCTTGATTGGATTTTCATTGGATGATCTTTTTACCAAAGGGTCGCCCGCTGCCGCGGGCTTAATTTTTACCTCGTGAACCTTAGCACCTTTGAGCCTTCGTGGCGAAAAGGTTTCGCGGCGGAACAGTCGCCAGCCGCTAATAAAACAGTCTCTCAAAAGGGGGTCTATCCAACCCCGTTATTCTATAAAAAACAAACCAAAAATCATGAAAAAACAAAAAACGAGGATCCTGTTTCTCCTTCATCTGCCCCCGCCTGTTCACGGGTCATCCATGGTGGGCAAGTGGATCAGGGAAAGCAAACTCATCAATGAAAACTTTGATGCACGGTACATCAACCTCCTTGCTTCCAAATCCATTCAGGAAACCGGCCATGTCAGTGCGGGCAAAATTTTCGGATTTGTCAAAATCTGGTTCCGGATATTTTTTGAACTCCTGCTGCACAGGCGGCCTGCCCTGTGTTACCTGGCGATGACCACCACCGGCGCTGCATTTTACAGGGATACACTGGTCATTCTTTTGCTGAAGGTTTTTCGTGTGAAGCGGGTTTATCATCTCCACAACAAAGGAGTGATCAAAAATGCGCGGAAAAAGTTCAATAGTGTTTTGTACCGGTTTGCCTTCAGGGGAGCCGATGTAATTGTGTTGTCTAAGTTTTTGTACCGCGACATAAAAATGTTTGTACCCGGAAGCAGAGTGCATATCTGCCCCAACGGGATACCCGTCTTTCCAAAGCAAATTGCCAGGAAAGAACCGGAGCACGTACCTGAAATATTGTTCCTGTCAAATCTTATGGAGGCAAAGGGGGTGTATATTTTGCTGGAAGCGGCAAGGATTCTGAAGAATAGGGGATACGAATTCAACTGCATATTTGTCGGCGGCGAGAGTGACATTACCCGTGAAAAGTTTCAGAAGATGGTAGCTGAATTGAACCTGAAAAATTATGCCCGGTACTTAGGCAAAAAGGTCGGGGAAGAGAAGGAACACATTCTCGAAGAGGCGGATATATTTTCATTGCCCACGTTTTATAATAAGGAATGCTCCCCGCTCGTTTTGTTGGAAGCTATGCGAAATAATCTGCCCATTGTTGCCACCCGTGAAGGTGGAATTCCTTCGCTGGTTGACGACGAATCAAACGGTTTTCTGGTACCGCAGGAAGACGCCGTACTGCTGGCAGAAAAGCTGGCGGTGCTTATTACCAATCCCGCACTCAGAAAAAAAATGGGTGAGGCCGGGAAGAAAAAATTTGAGTCGAGATATACCCTCCATCATTTTGAAAACCGGATCGTACGGATATTTGAAAATATCCTGGACCCCGGCCGTAACACAGAAGTACAACCCGATGGAATGGTATTTAGAAGGCCATTCCTGGGGTTGGAATTATCGAGCCGTTCATATCAACGCACGGTGGATGACCTGGTTTCACTGGCCGGAGCCGGCATTTCATCATACGCGTGCGTGGCCAATGTGCACATGTGCATGGAAGCCTACCACCATCCGGAGTTTGCCAAAGCGGTGAATGGCGCAGATTTAATCACCCCCGACGGGATGCCGATTGCAAAAGGTATAGAATTGTTTTATAAGGTACACCAGGAGAGGGTTTGCGGAATGGACCTGCTGCCCGACCTGCTGAAAGCTTCGGAAGACAGCGGAATCAAAGTCTTTTTTTACGGAGGTACGTGCGAGGCGCTGGAAAAGACAAAGAAGTATTGCAGCCAATACTATCCCGGGCTGTCCATTGCAGGAATGATCAGTCCGCCCTTCAGGAAATTAACTGCCGAAGAAGAGCAATCCCATGTGGATACCATCAATAATAGCGGCGCCGGATTTTTGTTCGTCGCGCTCGGTTGTCCCAAGCAGGAGAAGTGGATGGCGGAAATGAAAGGAAGAATTAATGCCTGTATGGTGGGGATCGGCGGAGCTTTGCCGGTGATGGTGGGAATGCAGAAAAGAGCCCCGTTGTGGATGCAACACTCGAGCCTGGAATGGCTTTTCAGATTGATGCAGGAACCGAGGCGGTTGTTTAAAAGATATGCGGTTACCAATACCCTGTTTGTGTGCCTGGTGCTGTGGAATTGGGCGCGGCAGGGATTCAGGCCGCTGGCTTCGGAGAGGTTGGCCGTCGGAGGCCGGGGAGGAGCGGCACAGTTGCCCGCGGTGTTGGGCGGTGTGGACAAGGTTTCACGTACAGCCTGCTGATATTTTTTTTGATTTTTTGGGAAGTTTTGATGACCCCGGGGAGCGCCTCCGGGGTTTTTTTGTTTCAGGAAGTGGTTTTCGTTTAGGCGTATAGGCGGTTAGACGGTTAGACGATTAGGCGGTTAGACGGTTAGGGGGATTAGACGTTTAGGGGGGTAAAAAAAACGCTTCAGGGTTTTGCTATGCTTCATGGCCATTGCTCCAAACGCCTGAAGGTTTTTCAAGGCCCCCGGATGGCTTTCAAAAACCTTCAAGCGTTTCGCGGGGGCTTTGCGGGATGGGAAACCTTGAAGCGTTTTCAACTCATGGCGCGATGGGAAACCTTGAAGCGTTTTGAAGAGAAATAAACCATTCCGCCACGAAGGCAGAAAGGCACAAAGGAACACGAAGGAAGAAAAGAAGCTCTGGCTTTGTGTTTCGCATTACGTTTTTCGTTTTTCGGATTTCCATAGTGGCTGGGTCCTTGTTCCGCCCCGGCGGACGCGGCCCGCCACGTTTGCTTGAAAACACTTCAGGGTTTTGCTATGCTTCATGGCCATTGCTCCAAACGCCTGAAGGTTTTACAAGGCCCCCGGATGGCTTTCAAAAACCTTCAAGCGTTTCGCGGGGGCTTTGCGGGATGGGAAACCTTGAAGTGTTTTCAACTTGGCGCGATGGGAAACCTTGAAACGTTTGAACTTTTCGCCACGAAGGCAGAAAGGCACAAAGGAACACGAAGGAAGAAAAGAAGCTCTGGCTTCGGGAGTCTCAGCCAACGGAAAGTGCTGCTTGCAGCGGCGAGCTTATTCCCGGACTAATTTCTTAGGGGTCGGTGTCACACCGACCACGAGAGTGAGGTGGAGGTGGCAACAACGAAAGAAGATTTTCTACCGGCCTAAATTCCGATGGGTTAAGTCTGTTTACCGTGCAACCCACCCTGCCCTCAACCCTCTGCGTCAGCGTTTCGCCCGGAGGCGAACGTGTCTCGCGGAAGGCGGACGTGTACAGCGCGCTTGATCTGGGTTTCAGTGGTTCTCGCTTTCCGACAATTCTCTTTCAAATTCTGCAACAGTCAGAATTTTCGCTGTTTTAAACTTATTGATTTCTATCAAATCTTTATCTCCGGTTACCAGGTAATCCGCTTTGGAATATTCAATTAAATCCAACAAAAAACTATCCTTTGGATCTCTGTTTAAAAAATTAGTTGGTTTGATTTGTACCCTTTCTGCAATGATTTCCAGAAGTTCCATTAACTCTTTTACACTTTCTTCCGGGAAATATTTTTTGAGTTTTTTTCTGGCGGTAACAATTTTTATTTCAGTCAACAGTTGATCAGTCGTAATGACTGTGATCCTGTTGTCAGTGATAAACTTCCTGAGCTTTTTTAAGCGTTTGCCGATCAGGAAACTAATCCAAACGTTGGTATCGAAAATTACTTTAGCGTTGCTGTTTGTCATAAATCTCTTGTCTTACCGCTTCCACCTCCTGGTCAATGGTTTTTAAGTCAAGCTCATCGGTTTTAAAGGTTTTTAAAAGTTGAGTAAGTTTCTTATCAATAGTGTCTTTCTCAAGTTCGCGGGAGAGCTTAATCTTTTGTTGTACGGGTAATTTCCTGACAATAGAAAGTATCTGGTCAAAGGTTATATCAACTTTCAGTTCTGTCCTCATATTTTTACTTTTAGGGTAGTTACTCAAATCTAACTTAAAGTTTTCATATAGGCTATGCCTTGCGAAAATCTGCTGGAGGATTTTTCAGACGTGGCAGGTGCGTAGCCACCTTCGGCGGAACAGGCTTCAGCCACTAAAGAAAAAACCTTAGTAGAAAAATTATCTCAACGATTCAGATTCAACCTTATTAACCATTGCAGCCTTTTGAGAAAGCAAAATCAAAATAAGGTAATGAGGTTGGATGTAACATAAACTTACTTTTCTACTAAGGTTTAAAACCTTCCGGCACTTAGTGGCCGGTGTCACACCGACCACGTTTAGACGCCTGTCTCGCCGAAGGCGGAGTTAGACGGTTAGGTGGTTTTTGAAGTTTCGGATTTCAAGTTCCGGGTTTTTCGTTTTTCGGGTTTACTTAGTGGCTGGTCTTATGACCTGCCACGTTTTGCTTGAAAACACTTCAGGGTTTTGCAATGCTTCATGGCCATCGCTCCAAACGCCTGAAGGTTTTACAAGGCACCCGGATGGCTTTCAAAAACCTTCAAGCGTTTCGCAGGGGCTTTGCGGGATGGGAAACCTTGAAGCGTTTTGAAATAGAGAACTTTCGGTCTGTAACACTGTTCAATTGAAAACAAAATGTTGATGCTTATTCGTTCAGTCCAGCTATAACCAATTTGGATGTTACAGGCTGTGTCATTTTCAGTCAAGACCTAATACTGTTTTTAGTTTACCATTTAGTTCGGAAATTTCTATTGAAGTCAGTCTTCCCAATAGACCTTTTGATAACTTTCTGTCTATCGTGGCTAACTTTCGTGTTCTCAACAGGGATTCCTTTTTAAGTCCATTGGTTTTGTTTGGGTGAAGTCTCAGATCTGTTTCTTCTTGCCACTTGTTCTGTGTTGTAATAAAGCAGACAGTCAAATCTTCTTCAGTTTCGGCCAAGATAACAGCAGGTCTTAACTTACTACCTGAAAGGTCAGTGAAAGGAAAAGTGATTAATACTATATCTCCTTTAGCCATTATAAACTTCCTTCAGGTCATCAATGGTATAAATATCTTCTTCCTGATTCAGGAATTCAAAGGTCTTACTATCTTCTATAATTTTTTGAAGCCCATGAGTAAGCCGTTCTTCTTCATACTGCTTGAGCAAAAAGGAGATAAAGTCGGAAACCTCCTGAAGTTTGTCTGCAGGAAGTTTCTTAATTGTTTGAATAGCTCTTTCTATGGTAGTATTTCTCGTCATTGAAATAGTTTTCTCAAATTTAGGACAAGTTTTCCTGTTATGGAAGTTGTCTGCCTCATAACCTGTAACTATCCTTACCACCTGCCTACCGGCAAAAAAATAAAGACGCTTCCTTCGTCAGCATGACAGAGAACCGCTGTCATTCGGATTCGCCAAGGCCAGCGACCGGGAAATTTCCCGGGAAACGATTCCTTCCCCATCCCTCGTATTTTCCCCATTGTATGTTTTACGCCGGTTTGCGTGCTAATCCTCTTTTTTTCTTAAATTAAAAATATTAGAGATGTGGCAGCGTTTCTTGTTGAATATACAGGTGGATCCGTATGGACGGACTGTTTGTAAAATCAATCTTATGAAATTCTGCTTTGCCCTGATTGCTTTGTGTTTCCTGTCTTCTGCAGGATTTTCACAGACAAAAACATTCAGGACCAATCTTTATATCGTTCCTCCCGACGGGAGTGCGCCCGTTTTGATGGATGGGACGCTTTCCTTTTATGACAATAGTTACAGCGATGCAGTGGACAGAATGGATGCCCGCAAAATGTTTAACCCCGGCGAAAACTGGGGAATGCTTCGGGATGGTTATGTATTGGTGGTGGAGAGGAGGCAGGACATTGGCGCTCAAGATACCATCTTCTTTAAATTCTGGAATTCGCGGATTATCACTTACCGGATTCAGTTTATATCAAGCTATTTCTATGGCTCCGGCATTTCTGCCAAAATGATCGACAAATATTTAAACAAAGTAACCCCCATTTCTTTGGACCAAAAGGATTCTGTGACCAATATCGACTCTCTCGATTTTCAGATTACCGCCGATCCCGCTTCACAACGTACAGACCGGTTCATGCTGGTATTCAGCGGGCCGGCAGTCGCAGGTGTTTTGCCTCTCAATTTTGTAAAAACCTCCGCACAGTTCAACAAAGACAATGTGGCCATTCGTTGGGAAACAGCCGATGAGAGCAATGTGGCAAAGTATACAATAGAAAGATCATCCGACGGCACAGCCTTTGAAAGTACAGGATTGATAATCGCTGCAAAGAACCAGTCTTCCTGCCAGTATGTTGCAACAGACCTGCATCCATTGCCCGGAACCGGTTATTACCGCATCCGCGCAACCGACAGGGATGGACGTGAAAAATGCAGCGATGTAATGAAAGTGACGGCTCCTGTGGCGCTGGCGAATGTGGCTCTTATTCCGAATCCGACTACTGCATCCGATATCAGGGTGCGGGTTAACAGCCAGACTTCGGGTAAATATAATTTCAATTTGTACCGCGAAGAGGGGAGGCTGCTGACTTCTAAAGTTGAAAATATTTCTATAGGGACGACGGATATTAAAATCAATCCCAATCAGCCATTGCCTGCGGGTATTTACCGGGTAGAAATTACCGGGCCGGACGGATTCCGCCAGACACTCAATCTTTTGATAAGATAATAAGCAAAGACACCTGAAATCACAAGTAGCCATCCGCCGGAAGACGGATGGTTTTTTTATGACGGAAGTTTACCATTTATAGCGCCATTGTGCTTGAAAACACTTCAGGGTTTTGCTATGCTTCAGTGCCATCGCTCCAAACGCCTGAAGGTTTTACAAGGCCCCCCGATGACTTTCGAAAACCTTCAAGCGTTTCGCAGGGGCTTTGCGGGATGGGAAACCTTGAAGCGTTTTGAAAGCCTAAAGAAAAAACCTTAGTAGAAAAAATTATCCAACGATTCAGATTTAACCTTATTAACCATTGCTGCCTTTTAAGAAAGCAAAATCAAAATAAGGTAATAAGGTTGGAGGTAACATAAACTCACTTTTCTACTAAGGTTTAAAACCCTCCGACACATCAAAATATTAATTAACCGGCAAGCCCTGCTCAATGACCCGACCATTGCCAAAACTTTGCTTGAAAACACTTCAGGGTTTTGCTATGCTTCAGTGCCATCGCTCCAAACGCCTGAAGGTTTTTCAAGGCCCCCGGATGACTTTCGAAAACCTTCAAGTGTTTCGCAGGGGGCTTTGCGGGATGGGAAACCTTGAAGCGTTTTGAAAGCCTAAAGAAAAAACCTTAATAGAAAAAATTATCCAACGATTCAGATTTAACCTTATTAACCATTGCTGCCTTTTAAGAAAGCAAAATCAAAATAAGGTAATAAGGTTGGAGGTAACATAAACTCACTTTTCTACTAAGGTTTAAAACCTTCCGGCACATCAAAATATTAATTAACCGGCAAGCCCTGCTCAATGGCCCGACCATTGCCAAAACTTTGCTTGAAAACACTTCAGGGTTTTGCTATGCTTCAGTGCCATCGCTCCAAACGCCTGAAGGTTTTACAAGGCCCCCCGATGACTTTCGAAAACCTTCAAGTGTTTCGCAGGGGCTTTGCGGGATGGGAAACCTTGAAGCGTTTTGAAAGGCCAAAAACTGAACTCTTTCAAAGAAAACTTCCAAATTTCCTTTCTGTATTCATTTACTTTTTTATCTTAGCGAACAATCTGTAAAGAACTATGAATAGGTCAAGTAAAGTTTTATTGAGATTATTTTTGATTTCTATTTTCGCTATTTTCTCTTTTAAAATAGGAAATTCTCAAACAGTAATAAACGACCCTTCCGGCCCTTGCGATGATCCTCAGATATTAAATTGTGCTTGTCCAGAAAGTGCTGGTAATGCTTTATGCCCCATCGACTCCGGTGTTTACTACCTTCTTGCTGCCGGCCTCAGCTACGGCATCATCCGCATGCGGAAACAAAGAAAAAAGAATGTTCCGGCCTGAATTATTTTGCCCGAAACATCTTCAATAATTCCTTTTATTTACCCCGGTAATTCTTTCTTTTAAATAAATCTCAGCGCTCTTTTTTATTCCTGTTGTCTTTCACCATATTCCTTTAAATTTGTCCGCCCTCTGAGGAGTGCAATGAATTCTTGTTCTAATTCGTTTTTAATCAAAATATCCCCATCGAGAAACTCTACCCAATCATCTTATGGTGTTCAATCAGAATTGATTTATGAGAGTTTTCTATCATTGCCGTTTCAGAACTGCCGCCATGCTGTTGCTGGGTGGATGGTTTCTTTTCCTGCAAACCTCCTGCAACACTTCAAAGCATACCACTTATTTTCAGGATATGCTCCGCGATACCACACTTGCAAACCTGGTCAGGCACCCTTTGGAAACGACTATTGTTCCGGGTGATCTTTTGTCGATTACTGTGGCAAGCCTCAGCCCGGAAAATACTGCCCTTTACAATGTGGCTCCCGACGGGGTGGATGGATTGAAAGGTTACATGGTGGATAAAAACGGGGATATCAGTTTCATCAAACTGGGCAAAGTGCAGGCAGCCGGCCTCACCAAAGTGGCATTGAGCAATCAGTTGCAAAAAGACCTGGAACCTTATTTATCGCAAAATGTAGTCACGGTCGATATTCAAAACCGGCATGTCACCATGATGGGCGCGGTGAGTTCCAAAGTATTGCCACTGACAGATAAAATGACCCTGCTGGATGCACTGGCATCATCGGGCGATATCGGAAACAAAGGCAAATCCGACAATATCCTTCTGATCCGGGAGGCTGATTCTACAGGAAGCCAAAAAACTTTTCAGAGATTGAACCTGACAGATCATTCTATTTTCTATTCTCCGTATTTTTATCTGAAGCCGAATGACATTGTCTATGTGGAGCCAGCCAAACCAAAAATGACAGCAGTTTCAGTTATTTCATTGGTTGTATCAACTACTTCATTTATCTTTCTTTTAATTGACCGAATATTCAGGTAATAAATGACAAACGAAGATCAATTTTTCAGGGAGCGGCCGGATAACAACATCTTTAAACAGGTAATCTACAAATACCTGCCGTTCTGGCCATTGTTTGTCATAACGGTTTCCATCTCCATGATTTTTTCCTTTATCGATCTTCGTTCACAGGTACCCATGTACGTAGCATCTGCCAAAGGGCTTCTCAAAGATCAGACCCGGAGCGGGGGCGACAGCAAGGTGCTGGATGCATTGAATATTTTCAGTGAAAAGAAAATCGTCGACAATGAAATTGTTGTCCTTCGTTCAACGGATTTAATGGAAGAGGTGGTTAAACAACTGGATTTGTATGCAAGGGTTTACAACAAGGGCAATGTACGCACCGAAGAATTGTATAAATCCACATCTCCCATTGAGTTTATTGCAGTAGATAAGGATAATTTCAATCTTTGGAAAACCCTGTTCTTTACCATGGACTGGAAACACGGAGATATCATCATCAATGGAAAAAGGACACCTTTTGGAGATACCTTGCGGATAGATGGAACACCCATCCTTATGAAATTGAACAAGGACTACAATACCCAGGTGCAGGGGAAAAATTTCTTTGTCAGTTTTTCGGGTATCCAGGGCGCGGCAGGCGCTCTGATCGGCGGATTGAAAATTTCGCCTTATTCCTATTCATCCACCATTCTGAATGTATCTCTGAATACAACGGTGCCACAAAAAGGACAGGATGTGCTTTCCAAATTGTTTGAAAACTATAACCGCGAAGCCATTATCGACAAAAATTTCATTGCCGACAAAACCATGAATTTTATTGATGAGCGGCTGGATCTGGTCACGATGCAACTGGACAGTGTTGAAAAAGACATTGCGCAATACCAGGCAAAAACCAATGTGGTGGATTTGGGTACGCAGGCAACTACTTATTTCGGGAAAGTCAGCGGGCTGGATGATCAGATTAGCCAGTTGGATTTGCAACTGGATGCACTCGGCGATATCCGCAAATATGTGATCAGTAAAGAAAAAGTACCGGGGACAGTTCCTTCTCTGATGTTGGTTAATGATGCCACACTTTCAACTCTTCTGGGAAATTTATATGCAGCCGAAACCAATGCAGAGCAGTTGCAAAGCGTGACGGGTGAAAAGAATGATGCCCTGATTGCTGCACGTGAAAAGGTGAGCAGAATCAAGGGTGATATCCTGGATAATATGTCAAACATCAGGCAAAACCTTTTGGTATCGAAAGCACAGGCCAATGCCCAGATCAGGCAAAACAATGAATTGCTGAAAGGTATTCCCGACCGCGAAAGGGTTTACCTCGATATCAGCCGCCAGCAATCGGTAAAGAATAATATTTACACTTTTCTTTTGCAGAAAAAAGAAGAGACAGCCATCTCGGCAGTGGCCACTACACCGGATTTGAAGGTGATTGAATCGCCCACTTATTACGGGCCGGTAACGCCGATTGCCAAAAACTTTTATATCACCGGGCTGGTAATCGGTTTGCTTGCCGCTGCATTTTTGGTTTTGCTGAAAGAAATTTTCAGCCGCAAGGTTTTGTTCCGTTCCGAAATAGATGACAAAGTGAAGGTGCCTGTTTTGGGCGAACTAATGCAGGTGCCGGGAAAAAATCCGGTGGTGATTTCGGAAGGGAAACGGACTGTGATTGCAGAACAATTCCGGTCTGTCAGGACCAACCTCGCTTTTATGGGATTGAATGAAAACCATAAAACGCTGCTGATTACTTCCAGCGTGTCGGGCGAGGGGAAAAGTTTTATTGCCATTAACCTTGCGATTAGTTTTACACTGACAGGCAAAAAGGTGGTTTTAATGGAAATGGATTTGCGCAAACCAAAGCTCAGCAAGATTCTGGGAGTTCACCGTCGTCCCGGTACATCCACGTATGTAGCGGGCAAAGCAGAGTATAGAGAACTGTTGAAAGAAACCATTTATCCGGGTCTGTACCTGATTTCTGCCGGGCCTGTACCGCCCAATCCGACGGAAATGATATCGGGTGAAAAGTTTGGTGAACTGATCAATCAGGTAAAAAAAGATTTTGATTATGTCATCATGGATACCGCGCCGGTATCGCCGGTAACGGATGCCCAGTTGTTGCAGGCATTCAGCGATATCAATTTGTTTGTGATAAGGCATGCTGTAACGCCGCGCGTATTTCTGCCGATGATACAATCATTGCACGAGCAGAAGAAATTTCAGAAAATGTGTGTGCTGTTTAATGGGGTGAAGCCGCGCGGATTCAGGCTTTACGGCTATGGATTTGGCGGGTATGGAAATGGGTATGGATATGGTTATGGATACGGTTACGGTTATGGCAGCGAATACAGCGGGGGATATTATGTGGACGGACAGAAAACGCTGTTGTCAAGGATAAAGAGTTTATTCAGCAGGAGGAGTCATTCCGAAACTGAATAAAATGAAACTGGAATTATTACTTTTAAAGATTAACTCAGTTCACAAAAACACATGTGACTGAGAGAGGCGAAGCCATGAGATAAATTTTGAAATTTTGAATGGAAATTCCGGGAGAGAGGAGTGAGAAAAGTGAGAAGAGTGAGAGAAGTGAGAAGTAAAAACCTCGAAAGCTTTTGTGTTCTTTAATCCCGGAGGGATTCAATGTGAACAGCCCCGATTAATTCCACCACGGCCGATAGGTCTTTGACTTTTTTTTAAACTTAATTTTGCCTCAGTGATTCTTTTCCGGATCATTATTTTATAAATCATGCAAAACTGGTACGCGATATATACCAAACCCCGCTGGGAAAAGAAAGTTGCCCAATTACTCGATGAGGCGAACTTTTTAAATTATTGTCCGGTCATGAAAGTGACCAGGCAATGGAGCGACAGAAAAAAAACGATTGAAGAACCGGTATTTAAAGGATATGTTTTTATCCATTGCACCCTGCACAAGTTGTGGGAATCGCTGAAAACGCCCGGCGTATTGACTGTGGTTCGCTATCTCGGCAAACCGGCTATTATCCATGACGAAGAAATTGTAAGGGTCAAACGATTTCTGAATGAATTTGAAGATGTCAAAGTGGAAAATATCTCACTCGAAGAAAATGCACCGGTAAAAATCAGGTCCGGTGTTTTGATGGATTACAAGGGAATCGTTTTAGAGGTATGGGGCCACCGCGCTTTGGTAAAAATCGACAGCCTGGGAATTCAGTTGAGCGCTTATTTTGATAAAAAGAATCTGGAGAAGATATGAAGTTCCGGGTCTGTCCCGCCGAAGGCGGGTTCCGGGTTCATAGTTCCGGGTTCAAAGTTACGAGTTACGAGTTCCTGAGCTTGTCCGCCATGGCGGGTTCCGGATTCCAAACCCGGAACTCGAAATCCGCCTTCGGCGGGCCGCGTCAGCCTTCGGCGGAACAGGCCCGGAACCCCTAACCGTCTAACCGCCTAAACTTTCTCCCCTAATCAACCATCGATAATGAAACATACAGATAAAATATACGTAGCAGGCCACCGCGGAATGGTTGGCAGTGCCATCGTCAGAAAATTGAAAAAAGAAGGTTATCAAAATTTACTCCTTCGCATAAGCAAAGAACTTGATCTTCGCGACCAGAAAGCCGTGGAAGAATTTTTCAAAAAAGAAAAACCGGATTATGTTTTTCTCGCCGCTGCCAAAGTGGGTGGTATCCTCGCCAACAACGAACATCCGGCAGATTTTATTTACGACAATCTCGCCATTCAAAGCAATGTGATACACCAGTCATATCTGAACGGTGTAAAAAAACTGATGTTCCTCGGCAGCAGTTGTATCTATCCCAAGTTGGCTCCGCAGCCGCTCAAAGAAGATTACCTTCTCACCGGCCATCTGGAACCAACCAACGATGCCTATGCGGTGGCCAAAATTGCGGGTATCAAAATGTGTGAAGCATATCGTCGTCAGCACGGTTGCAACTTTATCGCCGCCATGCCCACCAACCTTTATGGCCCGGGCGATAATTACGATTTAAAAAGTTCGCATGTGCTGCCTGCCCTGCTTCGCAAATTTCATGAAGCCAAAATAAATGATGAACCGTTTGTAACCATCTGGGGATCGGGCAAACCGCTGAGAGAGTTCTTGCATGCCGATGATCTGGCCGATGCGCTCTATTTCATGATGGAGCACTATGATGAAGCCCAGTTTTTGAATGTGGGCACCGGCAGTGATCTCAGCATTCGCGAACTGGCGGAATTAATAAAGAAGATTGTGGGTTATGAAGGCGAATTGAGATTTGATTCCACCAAACCCGATGGAACACCGCGCAAATTGCTTGATGTAAGCCGGCTCACTGCGCTCGGTTGGAAACCGAAAATTGGTTTCGAAGATGGGATCCGTGCGGTGTATGAAGAGAAATTCTTGATGAAATGATTTTTGATTTGAAGTGAAAGTTGCTGTTCTGAGTTCCGGAGCTTGTTCGCCGCGGCGAATTTTGAGTTCCGGGTTTCGAGCCTGTTTCGCCGAAGGCGGATTGAAAAGGTGTTTGCCGCCGCGAATCTTTAATTTAAAAAAACTTTCAACAGCGAATTCTTCATTTTTATCCCGAAAACTATCAGGTCAAAACTCTTCATTCTTCATTCTTCACTCTTAATTTTTCATTCTCTCCAAAAGTTACCGGGCCTCTTATTACAACCATGCTTTTTCTGACTCTGAATACATTTTCTGCAACCGGTGGCATTGAAAAGGTTTGCCGCATCGCGTCCAAAGCATTTTCCGAAATCTGCAACGAAAGAAATAGTTCACTTACCCTGTATTCAATGCATGATAAGGCAGATGTTTCTACGGAACCCTATATCACCAAAAAATCGTTTAAAGGTTTTGGAGGCAACAAATACTTTTTTGTAATCAAAGCCATTCTCAACGGGACCGGTCAAAAATGTGTAATCATCTCTCATGTCAATTTATCCCTTCCCGCCTATATCATCAAATTGCTTTCACCCAAAACTAAAGTTATCGTGATGGCTCACGGAATAGAGATATGGAAGCCATTGACGGGAATCAAAAAGAAGTTGATTGCAAAAGCTGACCTGGTTATTTCTGTCAGTGAATTCACAAAGAAGCAAATCAATGAGGGGTATCTTGTCCGGAAATCCGTGGTTATCCATAATTGTATTGATCCATTACTGGCACACTTTCCGGAGCTTGACAGAAATTCAATGCGAAGCAAACTTGGATTGTCACCTGACGATTTCGTTCTGCTTACGGTGAGCAGATTGAAGTCGACTGAATCAGGAAAAAATTTTGACAAAATACTTTTTGCGATAAAGGCGCTGGGCCAGCAGGCGCGCAACCTTCGCTATGTGATGGTGGGCAAATATGATGAAGATGAAAAGAGGAGAATTGAAAATGTGTGTAACGGTCTTGGTATTGGAGGTCAGGTAAAAATAACCGGATATGTTTCCGATACTGAACTGCCGGACTATTACGGGTGTGCTGATTTGTACGTCATGCCCAGCAAGAAAGAGGGGTTTGGTATTACATTTATCGAAGCGATGTATTATGGATTACCCGTGATTGGCGGACTTCGCGACGGGTCGGTGGATGCTTTGATGAATGGCAGGCTGGGGTTGCTGGTAGATCCCGATCATCAGGATGACATCATCTCTGCCATTGCAAAAATTTATGTCAATCCTTCTTCCTTTAAACCCGACAGGAAAACAGTGATTAACAATTTCGGTTTTGATGTTTACAAAAAGAAGTGGGAGAGAGTGATAGGTGATCTTGCCGTGTCTTGAAGGTTTCGAGCCTGTTCCGCCGAAGGCGAGTTTCAAGTTTTCTTAGTGGCCGGTCTCCCGACCTGCCACGTTAAGTCGTTTAGACGGTTAGCCGTTTAGAGGTCCCAGGTTTCGGGCTCCGAGTTTAAGAACAAATAAATCCACCGAGATGGGACAGACTCCTAAACGACCAAACGACTAAACGCCTAAACGTTTAGTATAAACTTCATCCTTGCGATTTCCGGGTTAAAAAAACAGATGCATTCAAAAAATAACTAAATTGAAACTTATTTTTCTCTGATGAACAGGCAAGATGTTATAACAATATTATCTAAAAGCAAGGATCACCTTCGCAGCCGGTATTTCATTCAGAATATGGAACTATATGGTAGTTTTGCAAAAGGCGAAAACAAAGAAGATAGTGATATTGACTTATTATACCGGACCATCCCGGGAGCAGCTATGACTCTTGCACGTTTAAATTCCATGGAGAAATTCCTGTCCGGGATTCTGAAGAAAAGAAAAATTGAACTAGTGAATAAGGACTCCTTAAACCCCATTGTAGCAGCCAACATTAAAGATCATGTCATCTCTGTTTTCTGATAAGAATGCCTTATTTCTGTTGACAATTCTCGAAGCAATTGAAAAGATAAAAATCTATTCAGCAAATATTAAAAGTGCTGAAGACTTAATATCATCTGATGACCAGCTCCAATACAATGCTGTGTGCCATTTGTTATTGACAATTGGAGAGGAAAGCAAAAAAATAGAAGACGGGTTGAAAGAAACCCAATCTTTTGTAGCGTGGGATCAGATTGCCGGAATGCGAAACAGGATAGCTCATGATTACCGGGGAATTGACAAGGAAATTGTATTTGCAATTATTAAAGATGAACTTTCAATTTTACGGGAAGCATGCGAAAATCTTTTAAAGCAACTTCATTTGTCGGATGATGAAATGAATACTTTGTTGTCGAGTCCATTTTATAAACACCTTCAGTATTTAGGTGGAAAGTGAACAGCCTTTGTTTTTTATAGTGGCAGGGCATGCCCTGCCTTGGTGGATACTGACCTGCTATATTTCCTTGGTGACTGGTACCTGGCCGCCCAATCGGATTTCAAGCTTCAAGTTCCGGGTCTGTCCCGCCGCAGGCGGACACGGACTACCGAAGCGAATTGCACGATAAGTGAAAATCGTTAATCATTGTTCGTTGTTTGGTAATAATATAAAACAAATGCTTACTGAAAAAGATTCCTCTTCGCCGCGGCGAATCGAAATGACAACAGCGATCTGTCATTCCGATCCGCCTTCGGCGAGACAGGACCGAAGGAAGGAGGAATCTAAACAAACACTTTCAAAAAAGGAAACCTTGAACCTTGAAACCCGAAACCCTCCCCCCGCAACCTGATAACTGGGATCTGATCATTGAACCCAAAACTTCCCTCTTTGACCTCAGGCTCAAAGAAGTCTGGAAGTACCGCGACCTGCTTG
Source organism: Chitinophagaceae bacterium (assembly GCA_017307735.1). GTDB lineage: Bacteria > Bacteroidota > Bacteroidia > Chitinophagales > Chitinophagaceae > Ginsengibacter. Next base: position 4,695 of record JAFKGR010000024.1, on the reverse strand, counting down.
TGCTCTTCGTGAGGAGAGATTTTGTGGCTGCATATAAACAAACCATCCTCGGGCCGGTCTGGCATTTTATCCAACCCATATTTACCACGATCATGTTCACACTCGTGTTTGGTAAAATTGCCGGTATCCCTACAGATGGCATCCCTTCGGTTTTGTTTTACATGAGCGGAATTACCATTTGGAATTATTTCAGCGCCTGCCTCACCAGCACTTCCAATACTTTTTTATCCAATGCCGGGATTTTCGGAAAAGTATATTTTCCGCGGTTGATCAGTCCGCTCAGTACCGTGACGAGCAACCTTGTCAAATTCGGGATTCAGTTTCTTTTGTTGCTGGCATTTATGATCTATTTCGGAATTGCTGACGGCAATTTTCATTTTGGCGTTTCGTGGTTGCTTATTCCTGTTTTGGTAATCATGATGGCCATGATGGGTTTGGGCCTGGGCATTATTATTTCATCTATGACCACCAAATACCGCGATTTAAATATTCTGCTCGGTTTCGGCGTGCAACTATTGATGTACGCCACACCGGTAGCGTATCCGATGTCGTTTTTGAAATTGAAGTCGTATGCGGCATGGATACAATGGAATCCGCTTTCGCCGATTGTTGAAATGTTCAGGTATTCACTTTTTGGTGAAGGCACTTTTGATGGCTGGCATCTGTTGTATAGTTTCGGATTTATAGTAATCGTATTGTTTATCGGATTGCTGATGTTTAATAAAGTGGAGAAGACATTTATGGATACGGTGTAAAGATTGAGGGATGAAAGATTTGTGGAGGATTCAGGAGCCTGTCCGCTGTGGCGGATTTAGTGGTTTAGAGGTTTAGGCGTTTAGACGTTTAGTAGCCTGCCTGCTGTGGCAGATATCTTTGGAAGAAATTTTTCGCCACAAGGGCACGGAGGGCACGGAGGCACAAAGGTTCACTAAGAGTTTTCTTTTCAAGCGGAACATGTCATGGGCAGAAAAAGTTACGAAGTATAAAATTGTTCCGTCGGAACGAATCGTGAAATGGTTAACAAAAGACCGCAGAAGGGAATTTAAGGATAATTCAAACCGAAAAATTTAACCTGTTAAAAATGATATATGACAACCATTGAAAAACACATAGAGGAAAGGAATAAGATTTTAGAGGGATTAAATTTAGCTTATAAAAAGTTGCTTGAATTTAAGAGGCAAAAGGGTACAGCCTTGGTTGTCATCCGTAATAACAAAGTTGTGAAATTAAAGGTGAAGTGAGTTTGTTTTTAGACACAGAAAAGCGTTAATACAATTGAGGGTTTCGGAGATAATCCGCCGATGATTCTTGTCATGCTGAACACAGCTTCGCCGTAGTGAAAATATTTGGAAGAAACTTTTCACCACAAGGGGACGGAGGTACAAAGGTTCACGAGGAGTTTTCTGTTCAAGCGGAGTTTCAGATTTTTCCGCCGCGGCGAAGAGGAATTACAGATCGTGTTGTCATTCCGAACGAAGAGAGGAATCCATATTTAGGTGTCAGCATGTCTCGCCGAAACGGACGTGTCTCGCCGATGGCGGACGTGCACCCGCCTCGTTTCCCTTTCGGTGCGGGAACGGACTTTACAGAGAAGGAATAAATTAGTTTACAAATTTTCTTAAATTCGAAGTATGGAAGCGTTGAAAATTGAAATACTCAATCCTAAAGCACTACAGCTTATCAAGGGAATGCAGGACCTTAAGTTAATTAAGGTAACTGATGAACCTGTATCTGCGTTAAAACAGTACCTTAAGAAAATGAGGCACAATACTTCTTCTGCACCCGAATTAGACGAGATCACAAAAATTGTTGAAGAAGTGAGAGCTAAACGATATGCCAAAAAGTAAGCCGCTCAAAATTATTATTGATACCAACCTTTGGATCAGTTTTGTCATTTCTCACAAGCTGGATATTATTGACTCATTATTGTTTTCATTTAAGGCAAGGCTTCTTTTCAGTTCAGAACTTATCGACGAAATTCAGGAAACAATTGCAAAGCCCAGGTTGAAAAAATACTTTGGAGTGAATGGGATTGAAGTAATGCTTTCAAAGTTTGAACCATTTACAGACCTTGTTGAAGTTGAGAGCACCGTTTTGATTTGCAGGGATCCCAAAGATAATTTCCTACTTGCACTTGCCAAAGATGGTAAAGCTGATTACCTGCTTACCGGCGATCTTGATTTATTGGAATTAAAAAAATTCGGGAGAGCAAAAATCGTTACAATAGCAACCTTCCTTGAGATAACAAAAAACCATTGATAGTAGTTGGAATTTTTCGCCACAAGGTCACGGAGGCACAAAGGTTCATTAACAGTTTTCTTTTCCATCGGAACATTTCAGGGATAGAAGAAAGTTACGAAGCAGAAAATCGTTCCGCCGGAACAAAGCGTGCAATGATTTACAAAAGGCCGCGGCGAACAGACCCGGGGAAAATAAATTAGAATTCCCAAACAACTCCGGAGCAGGTTGTATGATTCAAGCGTAGAAAACGATTGAACCTTAGAAGTATGGCGCGTGGGCTTCGCAACGCCATTTAAATTAATGCCACCTGTGAAGAAATTAGAAAAAGTAATTAATTTTAGGCAATGGCCCTAAGCAAAAGTGAAATAAAGACAATCAAAGATTATTTTCAGACCAAACCCGTCCTGAAGGCTTTTTTATTTGGCTCCTACACCGATAACCGGGAAAGACCTGAAAGCGATATTGATATTCTGGTCGAACTGGATTACAGTAAACACATTGGGCTGGGATTTGTTGAAATGAAATTGGATTTAGAAAATAAGTTGAACAAAAAAGTTGACCTGGTTTCCTCTAAAGCTGTTTCAAAATATATACTGCCTTTTATAAACGATAATAAAGTGTTGATTTATGAGAGGAGGGCTGGGTGATAAGCAGAGATTGTTACATATCCTCGAGGCTATTTCTGAAATTGAGGTTTACACGCACAAAGCAGATGAAAAGTTGTTTTCGGATAATTCAATGATGCGATTTGCGAGTATTAAACAATTGGAAATAATTGGTGAGGCAGCCAATGTAGTTTCCGAAGAAACAAAAGAGGAGTTCAGCGAAATAAAATGGAAGGAGATAACAGGTTTACGCCATATTCTGGTTCACGAATATTTTGGTATTGACGACCATCTGATTTGGCAAATTATAAAAGATGACATCCCTCTCCTGAGGCTAAAAGTTGAAAACGCATTAAAGACAATCGGTTAAAATTTGAATCTTAAATAATTTTAGATTTCGAGTATTTAGCCTGAACTGTATGGAGGATTTCAGATGTTTTGCCTGCTGTTTGTCATGCCGGGTGCAACTTTGCTGTGGCAGTCACCATCGGAAGAATTTTTCGCCACAAGGGCACGGAGGCACAAAGGTTCATTAACAGTTTTCTTTTCCATCGGAACATTTCAGGGATAGAAGAAAGTTACGAAGCAGAAAATCGTTCCGCCGGAACAAAGCGTGCAATGATTTACAAAAGGCCGCGGCGGACCGGCCGGGGAAAATAAATTGGAATTCCCCAATCCCCGAAGCGGGGTAAACGATTTGAGTGGATTCCAAACGAAATCTTACTGCTAATGCGGAAAAGATATTGGGGAATGCAGTTTAATACCAGGGGTTGCTATAGTGGTTTGGCTACCCGACGAGAAGGAATGGTGTTCTCGATTGAGTAAAGAAATACGTATTTTCGTCCAAAGCATACTTGTGATGAATACAAAGTTGACATTGACCGTGGAGAAATCTGTAATAGACAGGGCAAAGAAGTATGCTGCAAAAACAGGCAGGAGCCTTTCTGAAATCATTGAAAATTATTTGAGCACCCTCCCTGCAGAAAAAGAGGATAGAAAAATTTCTCCGAAATTGGAAAAACTTGTCGGTTCCGTAAAACTTCCTAAAAACTTTGACGAGGAAAAGGAAATTGAACAATATTTTTCAGAGAAACATCTGAAATGACCTCCCTCTTTCTCGACACAAATATTATTATTGATCTGGTTGGTGACAGAAAACCATTCAGCAAATTTGCTATTGAAATTTTTGCTCTGGCAGAAAAAGGAGATGTGGAGCTTTACACCTCGTCCCATTCAATAGCGACTACGCATTATGTGCTGAAAAAGTTTGTGGATGAAAAAAAGTTGCGAAAGATTCTTTTGAGTTTGTTGGATTACCTGTCACCGGTTGCCGTGAGTGAGGATATTTTAAGAGAAAGTTTGAGTCACAGTTTTTCTGATTTTGAAGACGGGATTCAGATGATTTGTGCATCCTCAACCGGGAAAATGGACTTTATCATCACCCGAAACAAAAAACATTTTAAGGAAAGCACGGTACAGGTTTTGGAGCCGGATGAAATATTGGAAAGGTTGTAAGGAGCTTAAAGAGTCTTTTTGCTGGAATTGACCCCAGGATTCTGAGTGGTCGGATCTTTCTACATAGTCAGTCATTTTCGGAAGGATTTTTTCGCCACAAGGGCACGGAGGCACAAAGGTTCACTAAGAGTTTTCTTTTCCATCGGAACATTTCATTTGTAGAAAAAAAGTTTGTCATAGATGCAGAAGCCTGTTCCGCCGAAGGCGTACCTGGCCGACGCGCCATAGATGTTTTCAAGTCTCCGGTTCCTGATTTATCGTTGTGCTGCCACCATCCGGGCGACACGCTTCAGCGGGTTGTACGGTAACGGATACACGAAATGAGATTCCTCCT
>JAFKGR010000023.1 GCA_017307735.1 Chitinophagaceae bacterium | reverse complement strand
ACAATCGGCTGTAGTTCGCTATCAGCTTAGGTTCCAGCAGAAGAACAAATATCGGCTTTTTGTATTTACCTTCGGCTGTAGTTTTTCAATCGGCTGACGTTCGGGCGGAAGAAACATTGAATACCAGCCCATCGCCAAGCCTTACCGTTGAACGCCATACGGACAGACACTTTATGAACTTTGACCAGTCAACATATCCACTCACTGAATTTCTTACTGACAATAATTTTTCAGTGACAAAAAAAGAACAGCACTTTGTTGAGTATTCCTCAAAATCGGCAATTATAACTATAGCATACGCTAACCTCGAATACCTATTTTATACTCACGTTGGACAAGACTCAAAATCATTAGTTGAGTTGACACCGATTGTAGTAAAAGAGGTTTTTAAAGACGACAAATTCCAACTTCAATCGACGCTGACAATAGAGAATTTGATTTCATTTTTGAAAACTTCAGGAAAGCTTATTGTCTCAGGCGACAAAGAGATATTTAAGAAGCTTAACGAATTTTCGGAAAGTCAGTCAAGAGAATATACAAAGCGAATAATTCACTTGCAAAATATTCAAGGTGCGGACAAAGCCTGGATTCAGAAAGACTATGACAGTTTTATAAAGTGCATTGACAGAGCAGAAAAGGATTTGCTTCCCGAATCATATTTAAAAAAATATAAAATCGCAATGGACAAATCGCAACGACAGACAAGATAACGGCGTACAACATTCAGTTTTGCGTCAGCAGGGGGCGACGAACATATCCTCATCTTATTGCTACAATCAGCTACATATCCGGCTGACCGAACACGGATGAACAACAGAATATGTTTTCAACTTTTGTAACTTTAATCGGCTGCAGTTCCGGGCTGACGTTTTTCAAATGCCCTGCCATCGCAAATACTTACCGTTATAGCCAATTTAATTCAAACTTCAATCTTTCATATGATATTTAAAACACAAAAAAACATAAGCTTAAAATACACCAACAACAGTGTTAAGTATTTTCAACAAATTGACATCTTACTACAAGCAATTCAATTCGAAGACGGAAGATTTTTTTGGGCTTTTTGTTATTTCCGTAATGCTTACTTCGATTTAATTGACAAGGAAATGAAAAAAATGTCACAAAAAGAAAAAATTGAATATTTAGAATCAGCTGAAAAACATAATTTGGAAACTCTTGCAGTTTTGTCTCGAGTACTAAAAAAAGAAATTTTTGAAAATTTTATTACAGATATGTATGCAGAAAAAGATATCAGAAATATTCTAGAAGGAATCAAAAAGTTCCCGGCTGCAATTCCAACACAACGAAACAAAAACTAATTGATTTCTCAAATTCCTAAAAACAAAATAAGAACTAACTATTAGCTGATATTATAACTCTGAAAATGAAATTAATTAAAGAAACTGACTATAACATCCGCATTAGCTATAGCTGGGCTGAACAAATAAACATCAGCATTTGTATTTCAACTGGACATTGGTTCTGGCTGAAAGTTCTTTATTGAACATTTGTACTTAATCTGTACTTTAGTACTCATATCGGCTGAGGTACGGCGAAAGATACCTTGAAATCCCTGCCATCGCTAATGCGTTATCCGTTAACTAACATGCTGAAAGTTCCAACGCATGACAAAAGTATATAGAGAGAAAAAATGAAAAATGAAGCTCATGCAAGAATTAAAATAAACCAACTGCTGACGGAGGCGGGCTGGAGATTCTTTGACAATGAGGAAGGGAAAGCAAACATTTTGCTTGAAAATCATGTGAAGATTACCCAACAGGAAATTGATGCATGGGGAAACGACTATGAGAAAACAAAAAATGGTTCTTTAGACTTTTTACTTGTTGACACCGGCAATAAACCAATTTGCGTACTTGAAGCAAAAAAGGAAAGGCTTCATCCGCTTGCCGCAAAAGAACAAGCCAGAAAATATGCAAAAACTGTTGATGCCAGATATGTCATTCTTTCAAACGGTATTGTCCACTATTTCTGGGACACGACAAAAGGAAATCCGAAACCTATTTACAAATTTCCATCCCCGGAGGAAATCGGAGCCATCAAAAACTGGAACCCGGACAGAGATTCACTGGCGAACGAAAAAGTTGAAGTGGATTACATTGCTAAAGTGCAAATGCCTGATTATCCGGAAAGACTCGAATGGAACGGGAGCATAGAAGCCAGCAAGGGTTTTATCTGGACAAACGGTCTTAGATTTCTGAGACATTACCAGATCAAAGCAATTCAGGCTTTACAAAGTGCTGTTGCGGAAGGAAAAGACAGATTTCTTTTCGAAATGGCAACCGGAACCGGTAAAACTTTGACTTCTGCTGCTGTAATCAGATTGTTTTTGAGAACAGAAAATGCAAGACGAATTCTGTTTTTGGTTGATCGTTTGGAATTAGAAGACCAGGCATGGAAAGCATTCACAGAATATTTGAAACCCGACTACACGACTTTTATTTACAAAGAACATAAAAGCGATTGGCGGAAATGTGACATTTTGGTTACCACTATTCAATCATTGATGCACAATGACAAATACCGCTACGATTTTTCACCGGCAGATTTTGACCTTTTAATATCAGATGAAGCTCACCGCTCTATTTCAGGAAATGCCAGGGCTGTATTTGAATATTTCCAGGGCTATAAACTGGGATTAACCGCTACACCAAAAGATTATTTGAAAGGCGTTGACCCGGATAAGGTAAAAGAAAATGACCCCAGAGAGGTTGAACGCAGAATGTTGCGCGATACCTATACAACCTTTGGCTGTGAGAGTGGCGACCCTACATTCCGTTATTCATTGATTGATGGAGTAAAAGACGGTTATTTAATTAATCCAAGAGTTCTGGATGCACGAACTGAAATCACCACGCAATTGCTTTCTGATAAAGGTTATGCAGTTGTAGTTCCAACCGAAGAAGGTGAAGAAACGGAAACATTTATTTCCCGTGATTTTGAAAAGAAATTTTTCTCCGAAAAGACCAACAGAGTTTTTTGCCAAACCTTTTTAGAAAATGCTTTACGTGACCCGATTACCAATGAAATCGGAAAAACAATCATTTTTGCAGTAAGTCAAAATCATGCAAGAAAGTTAACAGAAATACTCAACGAATTTGCGGAACAACTTTTTCCCGGCAAGTATAATTCTGATTTTGCTGCTCAGGTGACTTCGCAGGTCGCTGATGCCCAACAAATGACCATCAATTTTACCAATAACAACCTAAACGGTAAAACAACCTGGCTGGAAGGCTATAAATCCTGCAAAACAAGGGTTAGCGTTACGGTGGGTATGATGACTACCGGTTATGATTGCACGGACTTGCTAAATATCTGCATGATGCGGCCCATTTTCAGTCCGGCGGATTTTGTGCAAATCAAAGGAAGAGGAACACGCAAAAACACGTTTGAATACAAATTCAAAAACGAACTCAATGAAGAAGAAATCATCCGGCACGATAAAGAGGTTTTTAAACTGTTTGACTTTTTTGCCAACTGCGAGTATTTTGAAGAAAAGTTTGACTATGACGAAAAATTAAAACTGCCACAACCCCAAAAAGGAAACGGTGAAGGCGGTGGCGGTGGTGTTGATATTGATCCCTACACCACTTTTCAACCCGACCCATTATTGAGTTTGGTTGAAGAACCAATTGGCCCGGAAGGAATGAGGGTTGACAGAGAGCTTTTCAAAAAGTTTGAAGACCGCATTATTATGGACGACATCATCAAAAAGAATGTGGAATTGGGAAATTGGGAACAAGTGGCAAGCTACATTAAGCAGGAAATTTTTGACAAACCTTATGAATATTTCAATCTTGAAAAAATAAGAAAGGCTGCCAGGATTGACCGCAAGGTTTCCATTCGTGAAGTGGTAGAAAAGATCTTTGGCATCATCCCTAAATTCAAATCCAAAGATGAATTACTTGAAGAAGAGTTCGATAAATTCATTTCAATTTACCCACCGGAGGAAGATGTAAACCTGAGAGCATTGAAATATTTTTTCAAGGCGTACATCGTTGACCAGGACATTCGCAAAATCATTGAAACCAAAGATTTTCAAGCCTTGCAAACGAATCCCACGCTTACCATTTCACAATTCAAGGCTGTTGCCGGCAAGTATAGAGAAGTGATTCCGGTTTACATCAGAGATTACGTAAACCTTGAAAGATTTGCAGCCTGATGTCTGAAAAGTTTCAAAATAAATATCGAATAGAATCTACCCGGTTACGTAATTGGGATTATGGTTGGAATGCCGCCTATTTTGTAACCATTTGCACCAAAAACAGAATTTGTTGGTATGGTAATGCGGTGGATGAAAAAATGGTTTTGAACGATTTGGGAAAAATTGCAAATGATTGTTGGTTGGAAATACCGGAACATTTCCCATTCGTGAAATTGGGAAACCATGTGGTTATGCCCAACCACGTTCATGGGATTGTGGTGATTGATAAATTGGATAATATTGTAGAGACGACCGATTCGGGCGTCTCTACGACGGATACCACCAATACCACAAACCGAACCAATGCCGCATCAAAAAAATGGAACCCGGGAACATTGGGCGTAATAATGAATCAATACAAACGTGCCGTTACCATTGGTTGTCGGAAAATTCATGCGGATTTCGCATGGCAATCCCGATTCCACGATCATATCATCCGAGATAATCAATCATTTCAAAGAATTTCAGAATACATTATTAATAACCCGAAGAATTGGTCGGACGACCAATTCCGGCCGTAGAGACGCCCGATTCGGTCGTCTCCACAATGCATTTTAATGCATTTCAAAAAAACAAAAAACCATGTTAGATACACCAACGAAAAAAAGAATAGACGATTGCAGAGATATTTTGGTAGGTAAATTACCCGACCCGAAGGCACAGATTGAACAAATCACCATTGCCCTGATTTACAAATTCATGGACGACATGGACAAGGAGGCTGTTGAATTGGGGGGCCATGCAAAATTCTTTTCTGATTATAAAATACCCGACCCTGAATTTCCAAAGGACCGAAATAAGGATAAAACCATTGAGTTCAGCAAATACGCCCGGGATCAATTGATGCACCCCAAAGTAACGGCTGCGGAAATGCTTACCCTTTATTCGGAAGCGATTGAGGGAATGGCAAAAAACCCGAATATTCCTCAACTGTTTCGGGATATTTTCAATAATGCTTATTTGCCTTACCGGGACCCTGAAACCCTGAAATTATTTCTGAAAACCATTGGCGAATTTGATTATAACCACAGCGAAAATTTAGGGGATGCATTTGAATATTTGCTTTCTGTAATGGGTTCGCAGGGGGATGCAGGACAATTCAGAACACCAAGGCATATCATTGATTTTTTGGTAGCCATTGTTGACCCTGATAAAACGGACACGATACTGGACCCGGCTTGCGGAACGGCGGGATTTTTGATTTCTGCCTACAAACATATTTTGCTGAAATATTCAAAAGATAATAAGGTACAGACGCAGGATTCTACGCCTCTACCGAATAATGGGAAAGATGTACAGACGCGCTATAGCGCGTCTCCCCAATATAATATCTACACCTATAATCGGTTGGAGGAAAAACCTTTCAATAACCTCGGCGACCAACTCACCCCGGACGACCGCAAAAAATTGATTCAAAATTTTACGGGTTATGATATTTCACCCGACATGGTGCGACTGAGTTTGGTAAATCTGTATCTGCACGGATTTAGCACCCCCAACATTCATGAATATGATACCCTGAGCAGTGAAGAACGGTGGAACGACACCTTTGATGTGATACTGGCCAATCCACCATTTATGAGCCCGAAGGGGGGAATTAGGCCGCACAAGAGATTCACCATCAGCAGCAACCGAAGCGAGGTGCTGTTTGTGGATTACATAGCCGAACACCTGAACCCGAATGGAAAGGCCGGCATTATTGTACCCGAAGGCATCATTTTCCAAAGCGGCAGGGCTTATAAGGATTTGCGGAAAATGCTGGTAGAAAATTATCTGTATGCCGTAGTGAGTCTGCCGGCAGGAGTCTTCAATCCCTACAGCGGGGTAAAAACTTCTATTTTGCTGATGGATAGAAAGGTGGCGAAACAAAAAGAGGAAATCCTGTTTATCAAAATTGACAAGGACGGTTATAATTTGGGCGCTCAACGAACCCCTATAAAAGGCGAACAGTTGAGCGAAGCCATTGCCCTTCTCTCTTCCTTCCGTCATTCCGAACTTGTTTCGGAATCCCCCATTGCGCACCTTGTGCCGAAAGCGGAAATTGCGAAGAATGGCGATTATAATTTAAGTGGGGAGAGGTATAAAGTCATTATTCAGCGTTCTTCAAAATTTCCTTTAGTACCAATTGGTGAAGTTTGCACTTTAATTAATGGAAGGGCATTTAAGCCTTCTGATTGGGAAAGCGAAGAAATGGGAGGTTTGCCAATCATTAGAATCCAGAATTTAAACAACAAGGATTCAGTATTTAATTTCTATTCTGGAGAAGTTGATAAGAGATATATTGTTGAGCCAAATGATCTATTGTTCTCTTGGTCTGGTTCAAGAGGTACATCTTTTGGAGCCCACATTTGGTATGGAGATAGAGCAATTTTGAATCAACATATATTCAATGTTTATTTCGATGCTAATAAAGCGATAAAGAGGTATTTGTATTATGCTTTAAATCAAGCTGTAGAAGAAGTAGAACAAAATCTTCATGGCGGTGTTGGCCTTGTCCATATTACAAAAGGAAATCTTGAAAAAATCCAAATCCCCCTTCCTCCCTTATCCATTCAGGAAGAGATTGTAGCCGAAATAGAGGCGTATCAAAAAATTATAGATGGCGCCAAAGCCGTAGTCGAAAACTATAAACCGCATATTGATATTGACCCGGATTGGGAAATGGTGGAGTTGGGAGAGGTAGCAAAATTCTCACAAGGCACACAAGTTGATGTTGTTTTACAAAGCAAAGACTACACTGAAGGTTATGAAAAGTTTTTAAGAATTGAAAATTATACCCAAAACTCTTCGGATTTTCGATATATACCTAAAAGCTTAGGCAAAGGAAAATATGTAGATAAAAACGACATAGTTGTTGTTAGATATGGAGCATCTGCTGGGTTTGTTGGTAGAGGGTTTAATGGTATTCTTGCAAATAATCTTTTCAAAGTCGAGCCATCGAATCAATTGCAAAAGGATTTTTTATATCATTTTCTAAACTCTGAATTAATACAAAAGCAATTTAAAAGAATAACAGCTGGTGGTGCTATGCCCGCTCTTAGTTTTAAAACTGTAAGTGCTTTATCTGTAGCAATCCCTCCAATCGAGATCCAGCACCAAATCGTTTCCCAAATCGAAAAAGAGCAGGAATTGGTCAACGCCAACAAACAACTGATTGAAATTTTCGAGCAAAAGATAAAGGACAGGATTGCTAAAGTTTGGGGAGAATGAGAGTATTTCAAAACATAGTAAACAAACATAACCGGCAGACGAAAAAGAAGCACGATTGCCGACAGCTCACGAAAATGATTTGAACTGAACAATCAGGTTGATTATGGAAAAACAAAGATTCTCAATTTTCAAGGCGCTGAACAGTTTTAAATACGCATGTAACGGACTCAAAGTTTTGTTTCAGGAAGAGAATAATGCAAAAGTTCATTTGCTTATAACAGTAATGGTGATTGTACTTTCGTTTCTGTTCGGATTGAATACTTACGAATGGATCGCCATTGTGTTTTCAATTGGTTTTGTAATTGCAACGGAAATAATAAATTCCGCAATTGAAGATATCTGCAATTTTATCCATCCCGGAAAAGATGATGGGATTAAGAAAATAAAGGATTTATCTGCAGCGGCTGTGTTCGTAAGTGCGCTGACGGCATTGGCAATTGGCCTGATTATTTTTGTACCAAAGATTTTAAATTGGTTGTGAATTGCAAATTGAATTTTCATGCCGGGGGGAATGAAAAAAATTCTGATAGCCGCTTATAAAATGATATAACAAAAAAAATCGCAGAACACCCCCATGGCATTCTGCGATTACATCACCGGATGGTGATCTGTTTGCTCTCACTCTTTCCTGTTCTTCACATATTTATTCAGCCATAGATCCTGCTCCCACAGCATGTGCAAAATGGATTCATAACTTCTGTAAGAGTGGAATTCTTTGGGAAGCATGACCAGCCGCGCAGTTCCGCCAAATCCCTTGATTGCACTGTAAAACCTTTCACTCTGAATCGGGAAAGTGCCTGAGTTGTCATCTGCAATTCCGTGAATTAGCAGGATCGGAGTTTTGATTTTATCAGCATACCAGAAGGGCGACATTTTTCCGTAAACATCTGCTGCCTGCCAGAAAGTTCTGGTTTCATTTTGAAAACCGAAGGGCGTCAATGTCCTGTTATAAGCGCCACTGCGGGCGATGCCGGCAGCAAATAAATTCGTGTGTGCAAGAAGGTTAGCCGTCATGAAAGCGCCGTAAGAATGACCGCCTACCGCAATTTTTTTTCTGTCGGCAACTCCCAGGCTGACCAGATAATCGATCAGGGAACTTGCATTGTCGGTTATCTGCGGAATAAAAGTATCATTCGGGAAATCCTTGCCTGTTCCCACAATCGGCATATCTGCATTGTCGACCACAGCATATCCTTCCGTAACCCAGAATACCGGAGATCCCCAATTCAATCTTGGAAACCGGTAGGGCGATCCCTTCACCTGGCCCGCCGCTTCTCTTGTTTTGTACTCTCTCGGGTATGCCCACACGAAAACAGGTAATGGCCCGTTTTCTTTTTTATATCCTTTCGGTAAATAAAGGGTTCCCGTTAAAGTAATTCCGTCCTTTCTGGGATAGGACAATTGAATTTTCTGCACACCTTCCAGTGAAGGGTAGGGGTCGGGGAATGAAGTAAGTGCAATTTCATTCTTTCTGTTTTTTAATTGTGCACTGTAATAATTGGGAGCATCGGTGAGAGATTCCTTTGAAAAATAAATGTATCCGGTGTTGTTGAAGAAGACGGGTTGTTCATAGTAGGGTGCCTGCGACTTAAACAGCGTGTCTGTTTTTCCGCTGAGCAAATCCCACTTCATCACAAACGGGCGGTCACCTTCGGGAGAAGCTCCATTGCCAATCGTGAAAACATTTAATCCCTTTCCTTTGGCTACAAGAAGAACACCCTCATTTCCATCTTCGCTGGTATGTACGAACCTTCCCGGATCGGTGTAATTATTTTCAGAACTGCGATTCACTATTTCTTTCGTTGATTTTCCGCTGACCGGATTGATGAGTGTCATCACAGTGGTTCTTGTTCTTCTCAGATTTTCTCTAACAATGGCGTAGTCATTATTTATCCACTCAATACCTGCATACCTGAGCTTGGTTGAAAATACTTTTTGCGGATCTGAAGTGAATGGTGCACTTAACGAATAAACCGCATCATGAAATTCCGTTTCAATTTTTGGATTTTCCCCATCCAGTGCTTCTGCCCAAAACAGCGTAGCCGGCGCATCTTTCCTCCATTGGTATGATCGCGGGCCGGGTGCAACTGCATCAAAGGCGATGGGTATTTTGTCTGCCATTGGCGCATTGTACAATTCCTTTACCATATTCCCTGAATTGTCCAAAATAAAAGTTTTGTTGGGGAAGAAATAAATAGGAACAAGATAAGAATAGGGACGCTCAACTGTTTGTGCCAAAATATATTTTCCGTCGGGAGAATAATCTGCTGTCCTGAAAATAGCAGGTTTAAAAACAGGTTTCATATTTCCCTGCGAATCCACCTCCTGCAATTGTGAAGTCAGGTAATAATCCATTAATTTTTCATCTTCAGAATTTTGCAATAAATATTCGTAAGTGCGTGAAGGAGTTTTTGCTCCGAGATTTTGTTGTACTACCGGCCCATCGGGAACGATCGAAGGTACAGGCGGATTGCCGCGATCGGGCACGAGAGTTTGAACCAATAAATAATTTCCTGAAGGATCCCATTGAATGGGCGTTCCGGTGGTCGTATTCAATGGTATGTCAATTAATTTTTTTGCAGAAAAACTATTCAGATCGGCCAGCCAGAGTTCTATACCGTGCAATGTTTTATTTCCGAATGCGAATTTCGAATTATCCGGGCTCCAGGTAATTTTTGTAAACAGAACTTTATCCGGGAGTTCCGAAAGTTTGTATTCTTTATTATTTCGTATATCCTTAATCGTTAGATCTGTGTAACTGCCGGCATTGCCGGGTTCAAGCGTGTTGCTTGTTGCATTCACTTTTAATCCGGCGAGGCCAAGTACAGGTTGAGAAATTTCCTCTATCGTTTGAAAGCCTGCCGGTTTGAGAATAAGCATAAACCTGCCGTCTTTGCTGAATTGAACCTGCGGAACCATTGCGGTAGCAAGTTCTCTGATACTTTGCGGAGGCAGTTTATATTCCTGATGGGTCTGGGCATTGCCTGTAAATATTATCAGGGAAAAGAGAACCGGAAATAGAATTTTCTTTAGCATGATTAATCTTTATTGGATTTATACAATTGGTTAAATAACATTCTGAAAGTTCCGTAAGGTTGTGCGCGGAAAGTGATTTCAGTTGAACACGCGTAGAATTTTCCTTTGCCGACAGGTGCAGCAAAAGCAATTACACCATCCTTAAGATAAGATTGACCCCAGGCCCAGCCACTTTTGAGCGGAGGTTTATCGCCAAACCATGCGAGGGGGCGAACACCTTTTATTACTGCATCAGGATTCAGATCAAATACATTTGAGTTATTGAAATTCATATCTGCTGTTGATTTCATTCCGCTGTTTTCCGGCTGGGTGTTGTCGACGATGGCAGTTAAAATACTTCCGGGAACATAATAATCATTGGGCGAAAGAGGTTCTGTTTCTCCTTTTGAATTTTTCTTTGTTAAAGCATTTCTTACAGGAAGATCCAGCAGATAAGCCAGGTTGGTACTGTTTCCGATGGTAATAATATTTCCACCGTTTTCAAGAAAAGTTTTCAACTGCGGAATCGTATTATCTTTTGTCATTGATCCCAGCATGTGCCTGAATTCTGCGGGGATTTCATCAGCCTTTGGTTGGCGCCCGTAGAATGAACGTTCACCCATCGGCATGTTTGCATCTGCAAATAAAATCACATCAAATTTTTTATTGAGATCACCTTTGTCGAGATCCTGCGGATAAACAACAGTGAACGGATAATGGTTTTGTTCCAATAACCACCTGACCCAACCTGAAGGAATCGATCCGCCGTACTGATCGTAAAGTGCAATTCTTGCCGGGGTAATTTTGGTTTTGGAGAGTGGAATATTTTTTACGGACTGAACTCTCAATCCATTTTCATGTGCTGCTTTTTTAAGAATTTCTGCACCTTTATCTGAAACATAAAATGAACCTGCAATGGCATCCCCGTCGGCTTTTGTCAAACGGTACACGTCAATTCCTTTGTTGAGAAGATCATTGACTGTGATGAATGAATTGTTTGATTCCGGACTGATGATGTATCCTGAAGAAGAAGCTATGTTTTGCGCCAGGGGTTTTTGAATTTCCCCGTAAGGAATTGTTTCGAATGGGCCGGAAAAATTATTCAGGAAACGGTCAAATTCAATTCCCATCTGATAGGCGAGTGTCCATCCTGCCGCGTCGTAAGGCCTTACAGGCGGTCCTCCGGGATATTGAAAATCGTTGGGATGATCCTGTGGTTCAAACATGTCAATCACATGGGGACGAAAGGCCTGGTTGGTTTTTATGATGTAAGATCCTGCGGGATAATTTTTTCCTTCAACGGTAAAAGAGGAGGTTGCTTTTTCAACCCTGATACCCGATTCGATCAGCGCGTTGACAAAACGGGTGGCTGAATAAAAATCTTTTTGGCTTGAAGGAATAATGAAACCTCTCGGATCTCTTTTGGAAGGATCTTTAAAGACTGAATCGAAATAAGCCGGCGAAAGCAATTGGAACCTGCTATTTCCTGCATTATTTTTTCTGGCATGTTTGGTAATTAATTCTTTCACCGAATCCACGTAAGCCGGCCGCAGTGTCCAGTAATCCTGACTTCCTTTGTCAATGCTGTTTTTGGCCATGCGATACATATTGTAAAGCAATTCTTCTTTATATCGGCTCGCATAATCGAGAATGGCATAGTTGAGGGAAACAGAATAATCAATGGAATTTCGGAAGTGCCAGGACTGTGGTGTTACAGGATTTGGAGTGGCGCTGTTGGGAACCAGGCGATCGGGAACAAGGGGAATTTCAGATGGAGTAGGGCTGCCGATAATTTCAGTAAGTAACCCGATAATGTTATGATAATAAGCGGTGGTTCGCAGCCCGCCATTCCACCATGTTGAAAAAACAGAGCCTGACAAACGTGTGAACCCCGGTTTGTTTTCCGAATTCAATCTGTTGATCATCGCAGCGCCCATTGCATCAATTCCGGTTACTAACAGTGGGTCATATACGTAATTGAACGGATCGCGGTAGGGAGGCCCTGCCAGTACGGATCCTGCAGGCCCGCTCTGATGATGATTGTAGAGAATCTGCGGCATCCAATCGATGTACAACACGCGCGAAATATTCTTACTCTCGCTCATGTTGTTCATGTAGAAATCGCGGTTGTTATCGTGTCCGATATATTTTTCGTACAACCGCGGGATGTCCATTTTTCTTTTGGTCACATCTTTATCTTTCATATACCAGTTGGCTACAAGCTCCTGCCCATCCGGGTTTACCTGTGCCAGCAATATGATATCATTATCCAGTATCCTTTTTGTCTCTTCGTCATTGCGGCTTGTAAGCTGGTAAAGTGTTTCAATTAACTGGTGGCTTCCGACGGTTTCGGTTGCATGCAGTCCGCCATCGATCCAGACAACTGATTTTCCTTCTCCAGCGAGTTTTTTTGCATCTGCATCAGTGAGGTTTTCTCCTCTTGCAAGGCGTTGGGAAATGGATTGATATTTTGAAAGATGCTTAATATTTTCAGGTGAGGAAACGATGATGATGTATTGATTTCTTCCCTCTTCGGTTTTGCCGATCTGCTGCAGTTTAATGCGGTCGGAAGCTGCAGCCACTTTTTTGTAATAGGCTTCAGCCTGCGTGTAATTGGCCAGCATGTAATCATCGCCGATATTGAATCCGAAGTGTTCTTTCGGCGTGGGGACGATTTGTGCCGTGGCATGAAATTGAAAAGTAATGAAGAGCAAAGGAATCGCGAATAGCGGTTTCAGGATTTTCATAATTCAGATTTATTTTTTAAGTAAGATTGTTTATGAGACGATAATATAGGTCAATTTCTTCGGATGATAAATGGAAACTTATTATTGTGGTAAGTTGTTGCGAAAAATGGTAATTGGAGATATGCACTTTGGTGGACTTACAAGTATAAACTTTATTTTGCCGGGTTGAAATGTTTTAAAAATATTTAGAAAGACGGTTCGGTAACTATTAGCTTATATTTCTTCTTAGTTTTATCACCCTAAAAAACGTAATCAAAATGGCATTGAAAAAAAATTCTTCAGCAGACAAATTGTTGCCAGCATCAATGACAAACAACCTTCTCAATATTTTGAAAATTCGTTTTGAAGAAAACATGAACAGGCACGATTATATAAATTGGAATGATGTGGAGGAAAAATTGAAATCGCTTCCGGAGAAAATGTGGTCGCTGAACAGAATGGAGGAAACCGGAGGAGAACCAGATGTATTTGGGTACGACACAAAATCAGGTGAATATATTTTTTTTGATTTCAGTATTGAAAGCCCAAAAGGCAGGCGCAGCCTGTGTTACGATAGTGAAGCCTTTAAATCAAGAAAAGAAAACAAACCGAAAAATAGCGCATTTGAAATGGCGTGTGAAATGGGAATCAATATCCTGACGGAAAAGGAATATTTTGAATTGCAAAAGACCGGAGGTTTTGACCTGAAAACTTCAAGCTGGCTTTATACACCCGGAAATGTCAGGGAATTGGGCGGAGCGATCTTTGGTGATAACCGTTTCGGTCGAGTGTTTATTTATCACAACGGAGCAGAATCTTATTATGCTGCCAGGGGATTTCGCGGATCTTTAAAAGTCTGATCCTGATAGAAGAGGAAACTGATACTTTACAGGTCACCATCCTCCTGCCGGCTCATTCGGTCTTTAATGTTTCCGATGGGTTGGCTCTTGATGCAAAAGCGGCCTGAATGCTTGTCGTAGCAAAAGCGATAAGAAAGGTTACCAATGCAACCAGAACGAAAACCCAGATTGAAATATTTATTCTGTAAGCGAATCCCGTCAGCCACTTGTTTCCAAAAATCCATGCCACCGGGAAAGCTACAATTATGGCAACTATTATTAATTGCATAAACCCTTTTGACAAAGTGAGAACAATACTTCCCGTGTTAGCTCCAAGAACTTTTCGGATACTGATTTCTTTTTTTCGTTTGGTTACTGTGTATGCCGCAAGCCCAAACAATCCCAGACATGCCAGGAAAATTCCAAGGGCGGCTGCAACCGTTAGAAATACAGATGACCTCGTTTCGGCCTGATATAAATGCTGGTAATCCTGATCCAGAAAATTGTAAGTAAACGGACGGTCCGGTATTCTTTCCTTCCATGTTTGTTCAAGGGCGGCAAGTGTGTTTGCAGAATTTGCGCCGTTGATCCGCATCAGAAATACCCCGGCCATATCTTTATTTAGAAACAGAAGTATTGGACCGATGGTTTGATGCAGACTTTGGTAATTGAAATCTTTCACGACTCCGACAACCGGTCCGGAAACACCTTTATTTAAAATTTTACCGACCGCATTTTCAGGAGTTAATCCGAGTTTGGATGCGAGCGTTTCATTGATGATAAAGGCCTGGTGGTAATTTTTAAAATTATCTGATGTATCCATGCCCGCGAAATCAGATTGAAGGAATCCTCTTCCGGCAACCAACTTCATCTTTAACGTCGAGAGATAATGTAAGCCGACTGGCTGTGCGTTTACGGAAACAGCATGCTGACCTTTTTCATCTGTCATAGTAACCCCATCGCCCCATTGAATATCTTCAGGTGTTTCGTAAGCCGTCGTAACAGATTGCACTCCCGGCACCTGTCTGAATGCATCTTCCAGGAGGTCCAGGTTTTTTTTCATGCTTTGACCAATGGGTAACGAAATCACATTTTCTCTGTTATATCCCGGATTTCTTGTCTCCAGATAATTCATTTGCTGGAGAATGATAACTGTGTAAATGATCAGGAAGACAGAGATTGCAAATTGCGCGATAATCAATCCCTTTCTTAATATTGGATTTCCGCCGGTGAATGTGAATCCTTTCTTGAGTATTGAAATGGTTTTCTTTCCTGATAGAACCAATGCCGGATACAAACCCGCGATTAAAGAAAATAAAATTGCGAGGGCGAATGCTGATGAAAGAATTGACACTGAAAAAAGTGAAGAGGTGCTTAACGATTTTCCGGTTAATTGATTAAATAAAGGAAGAAGTAAAATTGACAGGATAAATGCAAGAACCAGGGATAGGAAGGTGATAAATGCAGACTCGCTGATAAACTGAAAAAAGATTTGTTTTCCGGAAGCTCCCATCACTTTGCGCATCCCGATTTCACCCGATCGCGATGCACTTTGTGAAATTGTCAGATTGGTATAATTGGCAAAAGCAATAATCAGAATCAGCAGTGCAATCACGGAAAGCATATAGATAAAACCCATGCTTCCGTTGGGTTTGAAGCCTGTAAGCCCCGAATAGAGATGCACATCCATGAATGGTTGAATGTGAAACTTCAGATAATCACTTCCCTCAACGCCAGCCTCTTTTCTTACTTCCGGGGTACGCATGTATGCATCAATTTTATTCTGCAGAGGGGCGAAATCATTTTTATTTTTTAGCAATAAATAAGTGATCCAGTTGGCATTGAACCAAACTTCATTATTTACAAAAGATCCTTTACTGAGAAAGGGAGAAACAAAATCAAATTGGATCTGGCTGTTTTCAGGGACATTTTCGCAGATGGCAGTTACCGTTAATTCATTTTTGCCGGAGGTGATTACCTGGCCAATTGGATTGTTGTTTCCAAAATATTTTTTTGCCATCGATTCAGTGAGAACTACTGAATTCGGTGCACTTAGCGGAGTTTTGAAATCTCCTTTTGTAATGTGAAAGGAAAACATTTTGAAGAATGGGGGATCCGCATATAAAAATTCCGGCTCATCAAATAATTGGTCTCCGGTTTTCAGAATACGATGTTCGAGGCTTGTCCGTGTGAATGATTCAATTTCAGGGAAAGTTCTTGCAAATTGCGGCCCGGGCCTGGTGCCGGTTACTGCCGTAGAATCCACCGTGCCAGACATTTGGTATTCCATTGTGATGCGTGCGAGGCGGTCTCCATTCTTTTGAAAATTGTCAAAACTAAATTCATCGGTTATGAAAATACCAATCAACAGGCAGGCTGCAAAACCAACCGTGAGGCCTGTGATATTGATGGTGGTGAATAGTTTGTTCCTGATAAAATTTCTTATTGCTGTTTTAAAGTAATTTCTGAACATTTAATACTGCTTTTAATCCTGATGAGACCGAACACATAAAAGAGTTGCGAATGTTGTTCCAATTCGAAACCTGTATGATATTCAGAAAATTACAATTTATCTTTAATTAATGGTGTACGGTTATGATACACTTCCTGTCCGCTTTTGAATATGGCTCACACGAAATGATGATCCATTTCAAAAACAAATTAATTATCCGTTATGATCCTGATCGATGAGTTTAGGAAGATCCTTTTTTACGATAATTTGAATTTGCAGCGTTGCTTTGGTACAGATCCTGAATTTTGATTCTTCTTTTCCGGAATTATTTCAGATTATGATACACCTTTTGTACATCATCATCCTGTTCGAGGTGATCGACCAATCTCAAAACATCGGTTGCCTGATCTTCAGAAAGTTCAACAGTCGTTTCGGGAATCCACGTAGGTTCTGAACTTACAACTTCTATTTTCCGGTCTTCAAGCGCCTTGCTCATATTTCCGAAGTCAGTGAAAGATGTACGGATAATGATATTGTTGTCGCTGTCTTCGCCGATTTCCTGAAGCCCGGAATCAATGAGGTCGAGTTCGAGTTCTTCCTGATCCTGGCCTGAATTTTTAATCTTGAATTCACCCATGTGTTTAAACATGAAGGAAACACTTCCGGGGGCGCCGAGTGATCCGCCATTCTTACTGAAATGCATTCTCACATTGGCAACGGTTCTGTTTGCATTGTCGGTGGCTGCGTCAATCAGAAGCGCCACTCCGTGTGGGGCAAAGCCTTCATACAGTTCTTCATGGTAGCTTGTTTTGTCTTTTCCCATGGCACGTTTGATGGCTGCTTCAATGCGGTCTTTGGGCATGTTGACGGCCTTGGCGTTTTGGATTACACGCCTGAGAATGGCATTGTTTTCCGGATCAGAACCACCTTGTTTTACAGCAATGTCAATTTCCTTTCCAATGCGTGTGAATTGCTTGGCCATCCGGTCCCAGCGGGCAAACATCGTAGCCTTTCTTACTTCAAAAATTCTTCCCATGAATTCTGTTTTTTGGACGGCAAAAGTAATAATTCGATCCGAGATGAAAAGGGGAAAGGATTGACAGGCCTAACTTTCTATTTCTGATTACCAATTTTGAGAATCATTGGACGGAATGTTTTACGCGATGAAATAACCGGTTATAAAAATCGTGTTGGTTTATTAAAACGGGGAAGTAAATGGTGTTTGCAAGAATACCTTAATAAATATTTTAATCTGTTTTGCAATTTATCCTCTGGTGTGGAACACACTTTTGAAGGTCCCGTTTCGTACGGGTACTAAATTTGCAGGAGATACCTCATTATGAAAGATAAGATTACGATCATTTGTCCGAATGAGAGGTTTGCAAAGGCATGGACAGATTCGATCAGAAAACAAGTTCCGGATTTTGAAGTGCAGTTGTATCCGGATGACACCAATCGCAACGATGTTGAATTTTTAATGGCATTCAACCCGCCTCAGGGAGTTTTTAGCTTGTACCCGAATTTGAAAGTGGTGGCGTCAATGGGAGCAGGTGTGCGAACCATTCTGACAGGAACCGGTCTTCCTGAAAATGTAATAGTCACAAAGATTGTACAACCGATGCATCAACGGGACATCGCAGATTTTGTACTTGCGCTCGCATTAGGCCACATGAGGAGGATACCTGAATTTTTTCATCAGCAGAAAGAAAAAATCTGGAGACATCATCCATTTCAACGTCCACAGGATACCACAGCAGGCATTATGGGAATCGGTGCAATCGGTAAAGTGATTGGCGAATTATTTTTGAAAAATGATTTTAAAGTTACCGGATGGTCGAGGACTCCCAAACAAATTGATAATATCAGGACGTTTTACGGCGATGATCAGAAGGATGCGTTTCTGACCACAGCGCAAATTCTTGTTTGTATCCTCCCACTTACAGATGCTACCGAAGGGATACTCAATAAAAAGACATTTAACCAATTACCAAAAGGTGCATTTCTGATCAATGTCGCCAGAGGCGGGCATGTGGTGGATAAAGATTTGATTGATGCTTTGGATAACGGGCAATTGTCCGGTGCGGCGCTGGATGTTTTTCGTGAAGAACCGCTTCCGCCGGAGCATCCCTTCTGGACAAATAAAAAAATATTGATTTCTCCGCACAATGCCGGCAATACCCACCCTGATGTGGCTTTCAGGAAAGTATTGCAGAATTATTATGCCATGAAGAAGGGAGAACCCTTAGTGGATGTAGTCGATAGGAAGAGAGGTTATTAAGGAAGAAAAAAGTTGCTTCCTGATAATTATTTATTCCTCACTTCACCACCACTCTTACCCCTTCACTGTGTGCTGCAAATTCAGGGGCATACATACATTGGATCGTTGTAATGCCATTGCTGAAATTTCCGGAGTGCGTTACAAACATCGGATATTCAAAAACGTAAGTTCCTTTCGGCAGACGGTCAAAAAAGAAATTGGTGCTGACGTCTAAAGTACTTTCATAATATCCCAATCCTCCCTGCCACTTGTAACCACTGAGCACATTCGCCGGCTCCATACAACTGGCGCGCATGTCTTTCATGTGTACATATTCCATATCGCGGTCTGATCTCAGTTCGATTCTCACTTTTATTTTATCTCCCACATGAAGTGTATCTCCTTCATTGACCGGAAACAATACAGGGCCTCTGTCTGTATTTTTTTCGATAAACAATTTTTTTGCAAGTTTCAATGGTGTTTCAGCAGACGTTATTTTATCAAGGTCTTCAAAATACTGCCAGTACACGGCTCCCCACGATGGTGTGGATGATGTGGCTGTGTTTTCGGATGAAACAGTAACAGAAATTTTCCCCATTTCGGGATTTACTTTTTCCCGGTCGATCCTTTCTTTAAAATATCCTGTTCCCGCTTCCCGGTTTTCTTCCCGGCTGTCGAAAGGCGTTTCCCCCAATTTGATTTTTATATTTTTATTTTCCTGTAAAATATTTTTTCCCTGTAACAGCAATGCATACACGGCCTCCGCTGTGGCTTTGGTGGATGGCCATTGATTGGTTTGTTTATTTCTGAGGAGCCAGGTTTTCATTTCAGAAATAGAATTTTCATCCTTTGTGATCTCACTGAAAACCTCAATCATCAATGCCTGCGATTCTACGGGCGCCTGATACCATAGGAATCCGCGATTGTTCCATTCTTTCCAGTACATGCCAAGCTGATCATTTACAATAGCTCTTTCTTTCAACGATCGGACAATGTCTTTTGCAGTTTGCACATCTCCGTTTCTGAACATTACCAGCGCGATCATTCCCTGTATGTAAGCTCTTTGAGCCAACCAGTTTTTCCTTGCAAAAGAAAAAAAATAATTGAAAGCAGAATCTGCCTGAACATCTTTTTTCATTTCGGGGAAAAAACTTCTGCTATAGAGATAATAAATATTCATCGGCGAGGGATAAAGAACTCCCTTTTTTGAAAGTTTGAATTTTTTGAGAATGTGATAATCTTCCGTTGCCCGTGCATCCATATACTGTACGGCTTTGCTGCTTATTGATTCAAGAAGAGCGGCATCTTTAGCCGGCCAGCCGTTCAGCTTTTTCAGGTGCCCCAAATCCGAAAGAATGTATTGTGTGATAAACCTGTCGTCTGGCCCGTTTTCAAACCATGAAAATCCGCCATTGGATAGTTGCCTGTTTTTTACGATTTGCAAAGCAGCGTCCAGTTGATGGTTCATTTTTGTTGAATCAAATAACAATGCAATATTTCTTTTTTGTTCCTGTTCACTTTTTGCCTGCATCAGCCAGGGTGTTTCCTGAAGAAGGACGGATTTTAATTCTTCATTTTTCTGAAGGTTGCTTTGCAATGCGGTGGTATCTTCTTTCCATTTTCCAAAAATGGATTTTAGCTGAGGTGAAGTATTGGCGATGTGCATAGCCAAAGCATTGGCAAAATATCTGTTGAAAACCTGTTCAGTACACAAATAGGGATAGTTGTTTAAAAAAGGTAGGGCCTGCACAGCATACCACACCGGATTTGATGTATATTCAACAGTGACATCGTAATTGGTCAGGGTTTTGCTTTTGCCGCTGTGTAATAATTTTTCAAAAGAGAAATTTTTGGAACCGTTTCCTTTCATAAATAAGGGAAGGCTTTCTGTAACAAGTGTCCTGTTGGTAACCACCGGAATGAAAGCCTCTTCTCCATCGCTGTTTTCTCCCGATCTGGCAATGATCCTGTAAGCCACTACATCATTATAGTTTGCGGGAATTTCCAAATCAAAAAACACCATGGTGCTTTGCTGAGGCGCTACAGTAAAGGTTTTTACAGAATCTTTATTTTGAAATAATGCATCCACCGGATTCATATCCAATGCACTCAACAAATGAAAATTAACCGTTCCCGTTAGTGCTTCATTGGTTGTGTTGACCACCTTGGCGCTGAATTTTATTTTGTCACCGTCTCTCAGGAATCTGGGTGCGTTGGGAATTACCATCAAATCTTTTTGTGTGATGACAGATTTTTCTGCATAGCCCGAAGCCAGATTTTTTGTATGAGCAAATGCCATCAGTCTCCATTTGGTCAATGCATCCGGCATGGTGAAGGAAAATGAAATATTGCCGTCAGCATCGGTGTGGAGATCAGGATAGAAAAATGCAGTTTCATTAAAATTGGTTCTCAATGGCGTTTCGGCAAGTTGATTTTGTTTTGACAAGTTTTTATCGCCTGGTTGTGCAATGGCAGAATCTGCAACCGGTGTCACCTGTATTCCCATGACCGCTCCGGTCAATTCTCTTTTTTCACTGGTATAACCGAGCGCCGTTACTGTCACGTCCTGCATATCTTCGCTGTTCGCAGCTCTCGCACCATATAGCATATTATAAACAGATGGGTTGCTGATGTTTGCCAGGTATTTGATTGCATCATAATTTTTTTCCGGAACGGCGATGATGTGCGGATTGAAAAATAAATTGAGGGATCCCTGTGAAACAAAATTCTGGTTTCCTGACCAATTGTTGAATGAAGAAAAATAAGGCCAGATGTTCAAAGGCTGCCAGGAATGGGGTTTCAACTGATCTAATGATGCATCGTACATACTCGCAAGCATCTCGGCAGAAACTTTGTTGCCTTCTTTTTCTTTGATGGTCAGCTTCCATGTTTCTTTACTGCCGGGCAAAGTTTTTTCCCGGTAGGTATCAAAAGAAACTTCAAGCATTTTATTATTCCAGGGCACAACTACATAATTCGTGAAAGAATAAAACCTGTTGTTTTTTACAAAAAACTGATTTATCCTGAATCCGCCTCTGTCGCTTTCATCAATGGGATAAGAGAATAGTTGTGGTTTATTTTTCAGGTCGAAGTAACGGCGGGTAGCAATGACGGAACTATCTCCATTCTTTTCCATTTCTTCGATGAGGTGAATTCTACCGGTGAATCCGCTGAATATTTTTGCAGTCTCACCAGGTTCATAATTCCTGCTTTGCGATAACATTGCGAAGTATCCGGACGATGATATTTTTTTTGAAAAGGGATCCACGATTTGAAAATATCTTTTGTCTTTTACTCCATTTTGATTGGGATCTTCTGATGTGGTTTCTATCAAATACCAACCGGGTTCCAGAGGTTTATCCAAATGAAAAGTGAATGATCCGTTGATGGAATCTTTTTGCGTAATAACTCTTTGGCCCAATGTCCGGGATTCAATCCTGTCCTCATCTCTGTAAGGATCATTGGGGAAAAATGAATGAAATTCTTTTTCCGGCATCACAGTTGTATCCGGTTCTTCCCACCATCTTTCACGTAAAAATCTATCGGGTGATTTTAATTTGTAAATATTTGTTTCAGCAACACCTGACACTGGTTCACCGGAAAGATTTTTCGAAGTGATACTGATCTGCTTCAAACTGTCTTTAAAAAAAGTTTGTTTATTGTTTATTTGAATTAGGAGGTCAAGACTTTTGTACCCGGCGAAAAGGTCAGTTTCAGTGCTGTGGGTTTCTCCGTTAATATCGGTTATATCTGCTGATATTTCATAATTGAAAATGGGATCGGTTTCAGGATTCAGGCTTTTATCAGGAATGGCCGGGAATGTAACCGTGAAATTTCCCTTTTCATCAGTTGTGGTTTCACCGTGCGTTATTTCTACCGGTTGAATGCGGGGAATTCCTTTTCTCCAGAAACGCCACGGATAAGGGAAACGCGCGATACGTCTGACAGCATAGGTGACAGAAGCGCCATCCACCGGATTACCGGAATAAGCCATAGCATTTCCTGTAACTGTGATGGTATCATTTACTTTGTAAGTTCCTTTTGTCTTTTCAAATCCTGCGAAAAATTTTGGTCGTTTGTACTCTTCCACACTGAATTCAATTTCAGATCTGTCGTAGTCCTCTGCTTCAATGCTGAATTCACCGGTCAACTGGGTTAGAGGCAGTTTGAATTTTCCATTGAGCGAACCATAGTCATTCAACGATAAACTTAGTGAATCTATGCTTTCTCCATTCGCATTATTCAGATAAATTTTAACCGGCTCGCTTGTTTTCAGAAGTTGGTTTTTGAGTGTCCGGTAATTTTTTGTTACACCAATTCCTTTAAAGTAAACGGTTTGCCCGGGGCGGTAAATACTGCGGTCGGTAAAGAAAAAAAGCCGGGCATTGTCTTCGTCATATTCTTTCTGATCATCGTAATCAAAGTTCTTTTCAAAAGGATTGTAAACATAAAGCCCTTGTTGATTATCCATGAAAAGATAATCTTTTTTTGTGCTGATATTGAGTGTCACACTTCCTTTCAGGCTGTCCGTGTTTTCAATACTGAAAAATCCGTTTTTATCAGTAAAAATCACCCTCGATTTTTTGATGATGCTTTTCCTCTGTTGAGGATTATACACACTTTCCCATATTTCAACTTTCGCATTTTGCAATGGATCGCCTGATGTGCGATTCAATACAAAATAATTTGTCCCTTTTTGAATGTAACTGATGTTCGAAACATAAAAGTGCTGAGCTGCCAGGACATTACTGTCAAGAGAAAAATCCTTTTTTTTGCTTGCGATCAGCAAGTATTCTCCCACCGGCAATGCATCGGTTTTTATTTCCACACTGTGTGATAAATAGTCTGTCATTAGAGGAAGGTCCTGGTTCCAGGATTTAAAAACGGGAAGGGACAATATTTTCTGAAATCTCTTTTGCTGAGTGGCTTCTTCATAGATTTCTTCATTTTGTTGTTTTGTAATTTTTACAAGACGAAGAGAAATCTGATTTGTATTCCGGAAAGAAACAAATGTGAGAAATGGCTTATCCGGAATATTCACCTTTGCTGTTTTGAGTGACAATTCCGGTGAATTAATTTCAGCCAACAGATTTTTGGATTCAATAGCCGATCTCGATCTGGAATGTTGTATAACCACATCCTTCAGCCACCAGACGGCTTCCTTTATAAGTTTACCGCTATCTGTCTCTTTTCCCTGTTGATATAGAAACTGCCCGAGCAAATAACCGGCATGAGCCGCTTCGTCATTTTGAAAAGTGGTGTAAACTTTTTTCAGGGCAGATTCATAAAGTGAATCTTTGTTTGCGAAAACCCCATTTTGAAAAATGAATTGAATTCTTTCTATATCCACATCGATTAGGGGGTTGATGTCATCGGCGTGAAATCGTATCAGTTTCTGAAAAATATAAATGGCATTCAGTAACGCAGATAACGAATCCCGGTAGGTGAACGAAGCGGCTGCAAAAGTTTTATAATCTGAAAGTGCAATGGGATCGTCGATTTCAAAATCAGAGGAAGTGACAAAGCCGGTGTTTCCCGTATTTTTAAAATAATCGAGCGCTCTGTGAGCCAGCAGATCGAAGAGAGTCGGGCGCAGGTAGCCTGCATTGCCTGTGTCAATTATGGCTTCAAAAGGTTTCAGCGAAATTCCTTTCAGCTCCGGATCAGAAATACTGGCCAGGTACAATCCGGAAATCTTTTTGTAAAAATCCTGCGCGCTCCAGGTAGCTATGTCTTTCTTTTGAAAGTTTTCCGTTTGGGTAATGCGGTAAATTTTATAACGGTTCACGTTAAAATAACGCTGATACATTTGTGCAGTTATGCTTTGCAGAATGGACTTTTCAACTCCGGAAGATGATTGCATTTCTGTTGAAAAAGTATCGATCATTTTTTCCAGGCTGTTCTCGAGAAATTGACCGGCGAGAACATTCTTGTACAAAAGGCTTTTGATTATCTGAGGTTGATTGTTTTCTTTTTTAGCTTCCTTGTAAACCTGATTGATAAGATTGTAAGCAGTGGAGGTCAGCCCTTTTTTGACAGATGAATCTGCTTTTTCCCAATGGCTATTATAGTCGTAGCCGGGAATTTGGGAAAACGATTGAATTGAAATAAAAACAAGGGTAATTAATAAAAATAAACTTACAGTTACTTTTCTCATTGCCATGCCGTTTCTCTTTTGTTTTTTATAAATGTAGTTACGTTTTTATATAGTTTGTAGGTATTCTTGTGAAATAAAACCAACCTCTCCATTTGTTGTAAAGATGGATTTGATTTAATTATTTCACGGGTAAAAGTTTTTTTTATAAAAAAATTATGACAGTTTTGCGCATGCATAAACAGTAACATGATTTCTGCTTATTCACGCAAACCCGTATGTCGCAAATAAGGAAACAAAGTATCATCAATACCATCCTCGTGTATGGAGGCTTTGTCACCGGCTTTGTAAACACATTTTTATTTACCCGTCAGGGTTCTCCTTTTTCAACTTCGGAATATGCCATGACCGGCATTTTCATTGCTGTCGGAAACCTGATGTATGCCTTTGCCAATATGGGAATGGTGGCCGTCGTTTACAAATTCTATCCTTATTATAATGACAACCTGCCGAAGAAAAAAAATGATCTGATGACATGGACACTCGTCATTTGCCTGATCGGATTTCTCTTTGTGATTTTGGCCGGATTTGTTTTTAAGGATTTGGTGGTAAGAAAATTCGGAGGCAACTCACCTTTATTTTTAAAATACTTTGTCTGGACATTCCCTTTCGGATTTGGAATTCTTTTGTTTTCCTTATTTGAAATTTTCGGATGGAATATCCGGCAATCGATTTTTACGACTTTTCTGAGAGAAATATTTTTTAAATTACTTACGCTCATTCTGATTTTTGTTTTGAGTTTCAGGTTCATCCACAGTTTTGATGCATTCATCAAATTGTATTCGTTTACCTATCTCTTTACGGCTTTGGTTTTATTGGTATTCCTGATCAGGAAAGGAGAGTTTCACCTGGTATTCAAAATCAGCCGGGTCACCAAAAAATTTTATAAAAAGATGGTATCGATGGCAGTTTTGGTTTATGCCGGTGGCACTGTCTATATGATTGCACAATTCATTGACACGATCATTATCATGTCGCTTCTGGGTACTGGCCCGGCTGGTGTATTTGCTTTGGGAAGTGTTGTCAGTGGCCTTGTGCAGGCGCCGCAACGGGGAGCTATTGCTGCTGCTATTCCGGTGTTGTCGAAGGCATGGAAGGATAAGGATTTTGATAAAATCAATACCATCTATCAGCGGTCGGTAATTAATTTGCTGATTGCTTCTCTTGCAATTTTCTTTTTGATCTGGCTGAGCTATACGGACATTGTTGTTTCGTTTAAATTAAAACCGGCTTATCTGGATTCCCTTTGGGTGTTTTTTTATTTGGGATTGGCAAGAGTGGTTGACCTGGGCACAGGAGTGAATTCACAAATCATCGGGACCTCCGTTTACTGGAGGTTTGAGTTTGTAAGCGGTATGATTCTTCTTGCGCTGATTGTGCCATTGAATTATATTCTCGTTAAGCATTTTGGAATTGTCGGAGCCGGTTATTCCAATTTGATATCTCTCACCATATATAACCTTATCAGAATACTTTTTCTCTATTTTAAATATGGGATGCAACCTTTCAATTTGAAAACAGTGTATGCAATCCTGTTGGCACTTGCCGGATATGCAATCTGTTATTTCGGTTTCCGGAATATACACGGTTTCCAGGGGATATTTGCGCGGAGTATTGCGTTTATTATTTTGTTTGGAGTACCGGTGATTTATTTTAAACTTACTCCGGACATCGTTCCCGTTTGGAATACAATCAGGTCAAGGTTAAGACTTTAATTCAAATGAATCGTTTTGTAAAGGTCTTTCGCTGGCTGTAATTTTATAAATGTTGAACCTGAAAATATTCATTTTGATGGATACCGGTTGAAAGATGGAACTGAAATACGGATTTCGTAAATAAGGGGTGTTGGACATTTTTTCCCATATTCTCCGAATTTCGTTTTTTTGTGTAATGCGATTAAAATATTCTTATATGAAAATCAGAAAATCATTGGTGGTCTTACTTCTTATTGTATTTATTTTACCTTCTGAATATTCTTCAGCACAATATAAACCCGATTGGGAATCTCTTGACAGCCGGCCTGTTCCTGCATGGTGGAGGAATGGAAAATTCGGGATCTTTATTCATTGGGGTGTGTATTCAGTTCCGGCTTTTTCAAAAAAAGGAGACTATGCCGAGTGGTACGAAAACGGATTGAGAAATGGAGATTCCGCGAGGATCCGATTTCAACAAACCAATTTTGACGGCAAAAGTTATTACACACTTGCCCGTGATTTTCATGCAGATTTATTCAATCCTGATGAATGGGCCAAGCTCATCGAACGATCAGGTGCAAAGTATGTGGTGCTTACTTCCAAACATCACGACGGATATTGTTTGTGGCCGAGTAAGGAAGCAGACCGCGACTGGGGATTCGCGTGGAATTCTGTATCCACAGGCCCTCACAAAGATTTAGTAGGTGAACTTTTTAAAGCCATTCGCAAAACATCTGTCCATCCCGGATTGTATTATTCGCTGTTCGAATGGTTCAATCCATTGTGGCTGACGGACAGGAATCTTTATGTGTCAAAGCATGTTTGGCCACAAATGAAAGAATTAGTTAATGAATATAAGCCGGATGTTTTCTGGACAGATGGCGGATGGGATGCACCCGATACAACCTGGAAAGCGCAACAATTTCTGGCGTGGCTCTACAATGAGAGTCCGGTGAAAAATACAGTGGTCACATATGACAGGTGGGGGAGTGATGTGCGTTTTCATCACGGACAGGTTTATACACCGGAATATCAACCCGATCTGGATTTTAAGAATCATGCATGGGAGGAAAGCCGGGGCATGGGCTGGAGTTATGGTTACAACCGCAATGAAGATGCGTGGGATTATGCGACAGCACAATCACTCGTTCTGGAATTGGTGGATATTGTCAGCCGGGGAGGAAATTTTCTTCTGGATATTGGCCCTGATGCTCACGGAAAAATTCCCCCCATCATGCAGGAACGATTGATGCAAATCGGAGATTGGATGAAAATCAATTCCGAAGCGATTTATAACACAGTTGAATGGAAGACCTCCGCGCAATGGAGTGCCGGCCGAAAAGATTACAAACCTAAAAAAGAGGATAATAATTTTATTCGGAAAATTACCCTTGATCCGGATCCGGGATATGCTGTGAAAGAAGTCTTTTTTACTTACAACCCTGCGACTAATACTTTATATACCATTTTCCCAAAATATCCTTCTGATAAAAAATTAGTTTTGAAGAACATTTCTCTTCCGAAAAACACCACTATTAATTTTCTTTCGACGAGGAAAAATGTTTCCTGGAGGCAAAGAGGAAAAGATGTAGAAGTGTCACTTCCGGATTTTGATTTGAATACAATGAAAGCGCCTTATGCCTTTGTGTTGAAAATTGAGAATTTTGGGAAGTGAATGATTAATTTTAAGATAGAATTTATCTACTGTATATCTGCCATTCCCGGACATCAAACGTTAACTCTGCTTTCGATTTAAAGTTTGAATATAATTACAGCAGTGGCGAAAACAATCTCGCAAGGTGTTCAAAAAAGACTTTTAGAACAGGCCTGTTTTTCCATTCTTCCAGTTTGATTTCGGTACTGTCTTTTATATCGTTGAGAAATACTTCATATAGTTTTGAATTAATTTCTTTGTCGTAAATATGGGTATTCACTTCAAAATTGAGTTCCTGGCTGCGTACATCCATATTGGCTGTACCAATGCTGCTGAAATAATCATCTATTAAAATAGTTTTGGCATGAAGAAATCCTTTTTCATAAAAGAATATCCGGACATTATTTCTCAGCAAGTTGGCATAATACGAATAGGCGGCCGCGTTAACCAGTGCCGAATCGCCGTGTTTGGGAACCAGCAACCGCACATCTATCCCGGCCAACGCCTGAGATTTGATTGCATTCAAAACAGATTCAACAGGAATGAAATAGGGAGTGGTAATGTAAACCCGTTTTTTTGCTTCATAGATAGCAGAGATTGTAGCAAGCATAATGGATGGTCTCACATCGGGACCGCTGGCTGCCACCTGCACGTATTTGTTTCCGGCTATTTCCGGTAATTCATGTAAAAAATCCTGAAGATTGTCAATGGGTTTTTCTGTGGCAAAGACCCAGTTGGTCAGGAATAAATATTGAAAATACATGGCGGCATTTCCATGAACATACAAATGCGTGTCCCGCCAGAAGATGGATTTGTTTGGGTTAATGTATCTGTCTGAAACATTGATTCCGCCCGAAAAAACGTGCTCTCCATCAACAATGATAATTTTCCGGTGATCGCGATAGTTCATCCGGTTGGCAAATATTTTTAACCTGATTTTATTGACAGGGCTCACCTGAACTCCATTATTTCTTAATTTTTTCAACAGTGATTTTCCGATTTTCCGGCTTCCGAAATCATCATATAGCAGGCGTACATAAACACCTTCGCCTGCCTTTTTTATCAACAAACCGGCCAGTTGATTTCCAATGCTATCATTTTCATAAATGTAGTATTCCAAATGAATGTGATGTTTGGCCGCCGCAATCACTTCCAGCACTTTTGGAAATTTTTCTTCTCCGTTGATTAAAAGTTCAACCTGATTTTCCTTTGAAATAGCCGAAAAGGTGGCATTAAAAAGAAAATTGATGGTATTAATAGATTGTTTGATTTGATCTGGTAATTCACTGGTTATTTCTTTGTGGTAAGCAGTGAGTTTATCTTTTATCCTTTGA
Organism: Chitinophagaceae bacterium; assembly: GCA_017307735.1. Classification (GTDB taxonomy): domain Bacteria; phylum Bacteroidota; class Bacteroidia; order Chitinophagales; family Chitinophagaceae; genus Ginsengibacter. The sequence continues at coordinate 7,098 of JAFKGR010000023.1, read as the reverse complement.
TAGATTACTTCATTCAGTTTTATTTTAAATTCAAAAAATCTGTTTTTGCGATAATTAATTCCAAAAAGAAAATAAAATAAAATACCGATGATCGGAAGAAATATGATCAACAGCAGATAGGCAAGTGTCTTGCTGACGGTTTGGGTATCCAGGATGATTTTAGCTGCCAGCAGCGTGACAAACAGGAAGTAGGCAATTTCAATTCCTATCAGGATACCATAATGATTGGTCAGAAAGTTTTGCATAATTAACGATCTCTCACGGAAAAGTATTTAAAAAATGTGATTGTATAAAATATTGAAGTTGAAAGGTTATGTCAAAGGCAAAATGAGTTGGTATCTATCACTAAAAACCTCGATTCATAGAATTGGCAGTATTTTGAACCGAGTGCGATTGACATGAATCGTTAAGTATTCGCTACATAATGTAAATAATACTTGATATAATGTAAAGAATGCTTTACATTCACCAAAACTTTTATTTTATGCAGAATAAATTGTTATTGCCTCACAAATGGAAGAGGATTGGATGGATAATTCTTATTCCATCTTTTGTTTTTGGATTGTATTTAATCATTTTCGGAATTGAAAATGTTCATCTCAATGCCAGAACCTTTGCAATTCTGGATATCGAAATACTTAAGGATACGAAAATATTCAGTTTTATTTCCACGAATATTTCCGCAACAATCGCAGGTTCCCTTTTCATCACTGGTTCACTCTTGGTCGGATTTTCAAAAGAGAAAGTTGAAGATGAATTTATTTCGAACCTTAGGTTGACTTCCTTGTTATGGGCAGTACTTGTCAATTATATCTTATTACTTTTTGCATTTTTGTTCATTTACGGTTTACCTTTTTTTGATGTCATGGTTTATAATTGTTTTACTATTCTGATATTTTTCATTGTGAGATTTAATTATGTCTTATATAGAAATTTTAAAAAAGCCGGACGTGAAAAATAATTTAAGAGTTGAAAGAGCCATCAGTAACCTGACGCAGGAGGAACTGGCAAAAAAGATTTCGGTCAGCCGGCAAACCATCAATGCCATTGAATCGGGGAAGTATGTACCTTCCACGGTATTAGCGCTGAAAATTGCGAATGTTTTCGGAAAACATGTAGAAGATATTTTTATGCTGGAGAAAAAAGACTGATCAATCACGGATGGCAACCAGTTTTATTATTTCAAAAAATTATCCTGTCATTTATTAAATTATCGCGTATAAAAATCACGGTTATTCTTTCAAAACCCAATTGCTGTCAGTCATCACCAACACTACTAATTTTATATTCTCATTTTTCAACACAGCCATCATGAAAACAGCCAACGACAGTTATCTTATTTCCTATCATGCATTGCGAAGGCTCATCGGTATTTTGGGAATTCTTTTACCCTTTCTTTGCTGGGGTGTGAACGCTTTTGTGAATTACCTGAATCTTCTCAACAACCCCGGGCTTGTGGATATCAGCCAGTCGCAGGTTTACGAAGCCGGCGCTGATTTGAAATCTTCCGTCAGCCATTTTTATTACACAACAGCGGGACCCATGTTTACCGGCATTCTGATAACGGTTTCTATTTTTCTCTTTTGTTACAATATAATACTCCCCATTTTTCGGACAGGCAATTAAGATAGAGATTTGTAAAACAAGGTGCCTGAATTACGGGCATAAAAAAAACCGAAAAAATGAGTAAAACAAGCAGAAGAAAGTTCACTTCAGAATTCAAGAGTAAGGTTTGTATTGAGGCTCTCAAAGAGCGCCAAACCATAGAGATGCTCGCAAAAAAATACGATTTACATCCCACCCAGATAAACACCTGGAAAAAGGAGTTTCTTGAGAAATCACCGGTGCTTTTTGAAAAAGGCAGTAGTCGTGAAATACAGAATAATGAACAGTTGATACAGGCATTGTATGCGCAGATCGGCGAGCTGAAAGTTGCCAACGACTTTCTAAAAAAAAGTTACTGTGAAACCTATAAGTGAGCGTCGTATGATGGTTGAGCGGGAAGACGATCTGAGTATCGTTAAGCAATGTGAGTTGCTGGATGTAAGTCGCAGTGGGCTTTATTACAAGCCAGTAGGGGAAAGTGACGAAAACCTTGCTATCATGCGTTTGAGGGATGAGCAGTATCTGGATACGCCGTTTTATGGGGTAGAGCGTCTATTGGTTTTGCTGATTTGTCTGGGCTACCAAATTAACCGTAAACGCTTGCGGCGTCTAATGAAGCTTCAGGGTTGGCAAACGCTGTACCCTACGCCGCGCACAACACGCACCGATCCGGCTGCCTACAAGTATCCGTACCTGCTAAAAGGCCTTCAGACAGAGCGGAAGAATCAGGTATGGGCTATTGATATCACCTATGTTCCAATGAAGCATGGTTTCATGTACTTATGTGCCATTATAGACCTGCATACGCGGTATGTAGTAGGCTGGGGCATTAGCAATACCATGACAGCAGAATGGTGTACAGAATTGGTCAAAGATGCCATTTCGTTGCATGGTAAACCTGAGATAATGAACAGCGACCAGGGCAGCCAGTTTACCAGTGAGATATACATTGAATTACTGAAAGAAAATGAGATACGAATCAGCATGGACGGCAAAGGCAGGGCCATTGATAACATCTTTATTGAGCGCCTTTGGAGAACCGTAAAATACGAGCACATCTACCTGAATGTGTACGATGACGGGCTGTCACTTTACAAAGGGTTACACAACTATTTTTCATTTTACAATGGTGAAAGGAGGCACCAATCATTAAACTACAAAACACCGGAAGAAAACTATTTAAAACAGGCAGCCTGAGAGTGCAGAGATTGCCCTGCCGGCGGGCTTGCGCTTTAAAAAACACGATTGCCGGAAAGAACCTTAAGTTTGTGAAAACAAAAACGGCAATCATCATTTTTTAAAGCACCTGAAAATAACTTAAACGGCAATCAAATCTGTCCAAAGAATTGGGAGTAGTTCACCTAATTTGGATTAGAAATCTTTAAATCGTTTGACAAAACTCAGTTATTTAAAATTCAGATTTATTAATTGCGGGAATTGTGGTCTTATTCTTTTTGTTTTTTAATTATGAAATGGTAGGTTTGATTACCAATTTAAAATTAACTTCCGAGAAATGAAAAGGTTATTGAATATCCCAAAGTTTGTTCTTTGGGTTAGCATGTTAATGCTACTTATATCTTCCTGTAGAAAGGATAATTCTTTTGAGTCTGACAGGTCATCACCTTTAAATGAATACCGAAACTGGCTTAATAAGAATGGAGGTGCTTTCAAAAGCGAGAGGATCAGGTTGAAAAAAGAAGACCGGACTTTTATTACAGGAAATCTGGCATGGGATAAGGGTATTTGGTACGAATATAAAGGCAGGAAATATGTGGAAATCCCTTTTTTGTTTGATGGTAAAATATCAATTTCACAGGATACATCTGCTGTTAAAACTACTTTTAGCCTTGTTTTCAGAAAGGCACCTAACGGTAAGATTGAAGCTGCAATTCTTATTTATTCTTATGGGAATGTTTTAACCGATGAGAGTGGCCGTAAAAGCCAAGGCGCTATCAAAAGTTACAATTTAATAAATGGCGAGCCGTCAACACTTTGGTTGAGTATGGGAGATATTAATCATTTCAAAAAAATAAAAAGGGAATCCGCTGATTTTTCTTTGAAAAGTGAAAACCCTCTTTCCTATGACAGGGCAATGGGATGTATTACATATTCATTCACTGATTGGGTATCTTATAGCTATGGAGGTTATGACGAAATAGTTGTCGAAGCATATCCTGTAATCTCTTTCTATACTATTTGTTTTAATGAAACCGAGATGCTTGAAGAAAATAGTGACTGGGGCGGAGGTGGTGGGAGCGGTGGATCAGCGGAAGATGAGAATCAATCTCAACAAGTTGCAGTTTCAGATTATACCTCAACTGAATCTGAAACATTCTTTAGCGATGAAGATATGTCATCTGATGGAAATTATGTTCCTATAGTGTATAAATACCGATCACAAATATTTAGAAGTGTGCCTGGTGGTGTTATTCAGAATGTGATATTGTATGACACCTTCGTTGATAATGCAATCTCAACTTATATTGATAAATATGGTAGGACAATTACACGAGTAGTAACAACTTTAGACCATTTGAACTCTTATAAAATTCTGGAGGAATCAAATTTTACTTTAGCTGATTGCTTTTGGTCATGTAGTGTTAATGCTATTTATAAAACAAACAATACAATTTTCGCATCGAGAAATTGGAGTAATAAACACAATGAAATTAGATGATAACTTTTGAGTAATATTTTTAAATTTATTTATAATTAGACGAAACGATGAAATCAAGCCTTTCAAAGGTTCATCAAATCATTAAACAAAGGCAGTTTAATATTATTTCTTCGGCCAACGGAGGGCTGATAAGGTTGTTTTGGGAAACCGGATACTGTCTAAATTCTCTGTATAATGAAAGAGGCAAACGGTTTAGCCAAAGTCTTGTAAGTGATATTGGTCAGAAGTTAAGCGGGCTGTATGGTGATTGGTTTGACAAATCAAACATTGAAAGCATGCGGGTTTTTAATAAAATATTTCCCGATTATGAAAAGATCAGCGCTTTGAATTCTTATGTTGGCTGGGATCACATTAAATTATTATTGCCGGTTAAAAACGAAGATTATATAGTCGGTTACCTGAACTTTGTTATTGAAAACCAAATAACCCCCGAAGAGTTAGAGAAATTATTAAGCAGAGGTGCGATAAATCCGGAACCGGTTTATACTAAAAAAAGATTTACTGGAATTCAGGGATTGTTCAACTTGTTCAAAAACGGCAACTTTAGTTTATTAAAGAATATGTTGAATCCGGGCAAAAATGAGATTCATCTGGATGGAGAAGAGAAGATGGTGTTTATTAAGATCCGGGATATGATCGGGAGATTTAGCGGAAATCTTATTCCCTGGATTAATTCAAATTTTATAGGATGTTGCTGGGAAGTGGGAGAAGAAATTAGCCAGATGTTCCCAGCGGAAAACATGAAGAGCGATTATTATAAAATATTTGCAGAGAAAATATCGGAAGAAATGCCAGGTCTTCCCGGCGCAATATTTGATGAAAAAGGACTTAAACAGTTATCAGATTTCTATCGTCATTTCCCCAAAAACTATTTTAGTTTTTATTTTTCCGATTTAATCACCTGGCCTTACCTGGAATATTTATTAAAGCTGAATGACCCACGAGCGGTAATATTTTATTCGAGAAAAATAGCAAAGGAAAGATTATCCATTTCTAAGCTAAAAAAGGAAATTGACTCAAAGGTATTTGAAAACTCACCGGATTTTTTTGTAAAGGAATCCGAATATTTGGAAATATTAAAGTCGGAAGAACGAGATGTAAAAGTCAGGAGAAAAGGGAATAATATTTCAGTAATTGTGTCGATTAATATTTCTTTCAAAGATATTCCAAAGGGTTTCATTCGTGTTGGTCATCTTTTCAAAAACCCGTATCGGGAATTTTTGACTGCATATATTCCTTAGGTAATTTGCTGATGAAACGAAAATGAATGATAGTTCATACATCCCACGAAAAATTCAGCCATGTCGAATCTTCTCTCGCTCCCAACCTTTCATAAAATTCAATTCCACGTTTATTCCAAGGACCTACATTCCATTTAATTTGGCCGCATCCGTGTAACCGGGCTTCCTCTTTCAAAGCATTCATCAGTTGCTCGCCAATTTTTTGGTTGCGATAAGGGGTATCCACATAAAGCTCCTTCAGATAAATGGCAGGTTTGTTTTGCGCTGTGTAAGGTAAAAAATAATAAACCAGCATACCTGCAATTTTATTTCCGTCTTCGGCAACGATACAATAAAAATCAGGCGGCGATTTATGAAAACCTTTCTCACGCACAATTTCAGGTGTAATGGCGAATGACCCTATATACTTTTCAAACACCGCCAGGTCGTGCATCAGTTGCCACACTTTTTCTGAATCGGATTCTTTCGCCTTTCTGATTTTGATACCCATATTATTTTATACGAATAGCTTAGTTTATTAAATGATATTGCTGACTCAGAGCTAAATCCTTCCTTCTTCTTTCAGTTTCCAATATCTCAGCAATCCTGTGACGGACATATAGGTAGGATTTGCTTTTTCATATTTTACAATATCCGGTTCCGGTACATCCATTTCCCGCAATTGATTCCGGGTGTATTCCACAAACTTCGGTGTAATCTCTTCCGCAGGTGTGTGGGATTCGTAATACGGTTTTATCCATGCGGCCCAATCATCGAGCATATTTTCCAGATTACTTAGATGTTTGGTGGGCAAATCTACCGGTCCAAAATGAGCGAGATACAACAATTCCGGATTGAGATTTTTTATTTTCTCAATAGATTTTTTCCATTCTTCAAGATTGATATCGGGAGGAGGGCAGGGGGGCACTACCGGACCATTGTTAATTCTTACACCGGCTGCATCACCTGTGAAAACAACACTTCCAAACTGATACGCATTGTGATGAATCGCATGTCCGGGGGTGTACCACGTGGTAAATTTAATTCCTCCGATTACTTTATCTTCACCATCGTTCAGCGGTACCAGCAAATTAATATCTATCGGTTCCATTTTTCCCCAGAGGGGTTCCATATCATCTTTATAAATTCTTTTGGCGGAATTCCAAAGTTTTTCAGGATTGTTCAAATGAGGAAGCCCAACCGGATTGACATAAATTTTTGCATTGTTTTGCGCAAATTTCCAGGCAGCGCCCGCATGGTCGAAATGAATATGGGTGAGCAAAACGTGTTTTACATCACGCCAGTCGAATCCTTCTCTTTCAATCGCAGCTTGAAGATGGGTAAATGTGGTTTCCGGTCCGGTCTCAATCAATATCAGTCCATCTGCAGATTCAATGAGGTAGTTGGCAATCACGTGAGTTTCATTCTGAAAACGGTCGTCCAGTATTTGTAACTATTCAGTCCCCAGTATAGCGATAAGGGATAAGGCATTCAAAACATTTTGTCCCGATTTGATTGTGGTATCAATTACTGATCTCAGGATAGCAAACATATCGGCTCCTTCGGCAGATTTGAATTGACCTGATATCTTTTGTT
>JAFKGR010000030.1 GCA_017307735.1 Chitinophagaceae bacterium | reverse complement strand
TGGGAAACCTTGAAGTGTTTTGAAATTTCGCCACGAAGGCAGAAAGGCGCAAAGGAACACGAAGGAAGAAAAAAAGCACTGGTTTCGTGTTTAGTGGATTGAGCCCGTCCGCCTCAAGTTAAAACGCTTCAGGGTTTTGCTATGCTTCATGGCCATCGCTCCAAACGCCTAAAGGTTTTACAAGACCGCCCGGATGGCTTTCAAAAACCTTCAAGCGTTTTGCGGGGCTTTGCGGGATGGGAAACCTTGAAGTGTTTTGAAATTTCGCCACGAAGGCAGAAAGGCGCAAAGGAACACGAAGGAAGAAAAAAACCTCTGGCTTTGTGTTTCGTGTTTCGGGTTTCAGCCTGTCTCGCCGAAGGCGGATTTCGTTTTTAATTTAGTGGCTGGAGCCTGTTCCGCCGCAGGCGAATCCTGACCTGCCACGTTTACCACTTGAAAACGCTTCAGGGTTTTGCTATGCTTCAGTGCCATCGCTCCAAACGCCTGAAGGTTTTACAAGGAGCCTGTCTCGCCGAAGGCGGATTTCGTTTTTAATTTAGTGGCTGGATCCCTGTTCCGCCCCAGCGGACGCGGCCCGCCACGTTTGCTTGAAAACGCTTCAGGGTTTTGCTATGCTTCAGTGCCATCGCTCCAAACGCCTGAAGGTTTTTCCTGAAGCGTGTCTCCGGATGGCTTTCGAAAACCTTCAAGCGTTTCGCAGGGGCTTTGCGGGTTGGGAAAACCTTCAAGTGTTTCGCAGGGGCTTTGCGGGTTGGGAAAACCTTCAAGTGTTTCGCAGGGGCTTTGCGGGTTGGGAAACCTTGAAGTGTTTTGAAATTCCGCCACGAAGGCAGAAAGGCGCAAAGGAACACGAAGGAAGAAAAAAACCTCTGGCTTTGTGTTTCGTGTTTAGTGGATTGAGCCCGTCCGCCTCAAGTTAAAACGCTTCAGGGTTTTGCTATGCTTCATGGCCATCGCTCCAAACGCCTGAAGGTTTTACAAGACCGCCCGGATGGCTCCCGAAAACCTTCAAGCGTTTCGCGAGGGCTTTGCGGGTTGGGAAAACCTTCAAGCGTTTCGCAGGGGCTTTGCGGGATGGGAAACCTTGAAGTGTTTTGAAATTCCGCCACTAAGGCTGAAAGGCACAAAGGAACACGAAGGAAGAAAGAAACCGATGGCTTCGGGTGCATTTCGGCAAGTGCCACGGTGAGTTTACCGAACCGCTCAATGCAGCGCCTCAGCCATCGCGGGAACCTCGGAATTATTATCACCGTGCAACCCGCTCCGCTCGCAAGCCCCAGCGTCAGCGTGTCGCCCGGATGGTGGGACATCTCTTTCGCCTACACAAGAGGAGCTATTGGATTTAATGGCTTTAATTCTTTGGCCAGGTTCCAGTTGACCAGAAGCTCATCATTATGCAGCGATGTCCATTCCATCAAAAGGCCAAAAGCTCTTGGCGGGAATTGCCCTGCAAAGACTGAAAGGTCTGTGATATTAATCAGTATCTCAAACTCTCCATACCTGGCATGCAAATGAGGAGGATTATGATCATCATAAAACATAAAAATAATAATCCCGTAAAAGGCACTAATTCGGGGCATAGTGTGAAAGACTGTCTAAATACTCATCTACGGGTATGCCTTTTATCCGGCAATAAACATGTAACGGATCAATGTCGGAACCACCAGGCCAAACAATAGATCCCGATTCAGCATCTACGCCTACATTAAAAAAGATATCTCCTTCTTCCCACGATTGGAATACACCTTTTCCGGCAAGGTGCCCAAGGTCATAATCCCCCTTAACACCGTCAGCAAATTCCACTTCCAGCGCAAATTTTTTGATGGCTTTTACTTTCAATATTTTGGGCGCTATCATGATCTTTAAAACAATTTTAGAAGAGATAAATTTACATGATTTATTTGGCTAATTTAAATTTAGATGCGCTCAGGAGATAATCTTCTATGATAATCTGGTTTTTTAACATTAATCTTCAATAACCTTAGTAGAAAAAATTATCTCAATGATTCAGATTCAACCTTCTTAACCATTGCAGCCTTTTAAGAAAACAAAATCAAAATAAGGTAATAAGGTTGGATGTAACATAAACTCACTTTTCTACTAAGGTTTAAAACCTTCCGGCACTTAGTGGTCGGTGTCTCACCGACCAAGTTTAGACGCCTGTCTCGCCGAAGGCGGAGTTAGGTGGTTAGGCGAGGCTTGAAAACGCTTCAGGGTTTTGCTATGCTTCATGGCCATCGCTCCAAACGCCTGAAGGTTTTTCCTGAAGCGTGTCTCCGGATGGCTTTCGAAAACCTTCAAGCGTTTCGCAGGGGCTTTGCGGGATGGGAAACCTTGAAGTGTTTTGGAAGCCAAGTGAAGTCAATCCTTCACACGCACCTTTTTGTCCTTCAGGTATGCCTTAATTTGTTTCACATCCATGTTTGAAATGTCTTTTGAAATTTTTTCTTTTATAGCCCTGAAAATTTTAACCGTGTCAAAATCTTTCTCCTTTAGCTCTGGTTTAGTTTTCATAACTGATAATATCTTTAGGTGAACGAATTTCTAATATTTGGTAGCCGCAACTCAAATTTACTGAATTATATCCACGAATTCTATAAATATTCACAATATGTTTGAAGTTCCAACTGACCAGAATGTCAACCTTGTGAATGGTTGCAAGTGCAATGTGGACACAATCGTCAAAACTTGTTTTACCTACAACTTTTTGGTCAATGTACTTTCTGGCAAGGGCCAGCGCCTCATCATTTACTGAGACAAATTCCAGGTATTCTTTTTTCAAATCCCTGAAGAAGGTTTTCACTTTTTCCGGCGATTCAAATAATTCCGCTTCCGTCAGGTCGGAATAAACGCAAATTATTTGTCCAAGTTTCACCTTCTCAAAAAGTTGAATTGAATCTTCTTCAAACTCTGTATCATATATACCGCCAAAGACGGATGTATCAAAATAGAAACGCTGTTTTATCATATACTGAAATTACAACTCCTCTTTGAGAAATTTTTTTAGTGGCTGGATCCCTGTTCCGCCGTGATGAATCCTCACCAGTCACATATTGTCAGTACTCACGTGGTCGGTGCGGACACCGACCACTAAAGAAGAAAAGGTAATCCCTGAAAGACTGGTAATACTGAAACAAAATTGAACTCTCAGGCGCGCTGGCTGGGTCCGCATTCGGCGGTACAGGCTCCAGCCACTAAAGAAATAACCTTAGTAGAAAAATTATCTCAATGATTCAGATTCAACCTTCTTAACCATTGCAGCTTTTTAAGAAAGCAAAATCAAAATAAGGTAATAAGGTTGGAGGTAACATAAACTCACTTTTCTACTAAGGTTTAAAACCTTCCGGCACTTAGTGGTCGGTGCCTCACCGGCCACGTTTAGACGCCTGTCTCGCCGAAGGCGGAGTTAGGTGGTTAGGCGAGGCTTGAAAACGCTTCAGGGTTTTGCTATGCTTCAGTGCCATCGCTCCAAACGCCTGAAGGTTTTACAAGGCCCCCGGATGGCTTTCGAAAACCTTCAAGCGTTTCGCAGGGGCTTTGCGGGTTGGGAAAACCTTCAAGCGTTTCGCAGGGGCTTTGCGGGTTGGGAAAACCTTCAAGCGTTTCGCATGGGAAACCTTGAAGTGTTTTGAAATTTCGCCACGAAGGCAGAAAGGCGCAAAGGAACACGAAGGAAGAAAAAAAGCACTGGTTTCGTGTTTAGTGGATTGAGCCCGTCCGCCTCAAGTTAAAACGCTTCAGGGTTTTGCTATGCTTCAGTGCCATCGCTCCAAACGCCTGAAGGTTTTACAAGGCCCCCCGGATGGCTTTCAATAACCTTCAAGCGTTTCGCAGGGGCTTTGCGGGATGGGAAAACCTTCAATCGTTTCGCAGGGGCTTTGCGGGATGGGAAACCTTGAAGTGTTTTGAAATTTCGCCACGAAGGCAGAAAGGCGCAAAGGAACACGAAGGAAGAAAAAAAGCACTGGTTTCGTGTTTCGGGTTTCAGCCTGTCTCGCCGAAGGCGGATTTCGTTTTTAATTTAGTGGCTGGAGCCTGTTCCGCCGCAGGCGAATCCTGACCTGCCACGTTTGCTTGAAAACGCTTCAGGGTTTTGCTATGCTTCATGGCCATCGCTCCAAACGCCTGAAGGTTTTTCCTGAAGCGTGTCTCCGGATGGCTTTCGAAAACCTTCAAGCGTTTTGCGGGGCTTTGCGGGTTGGGAAAACCTTCAAGTGTTTCGCAGGGGCTTTGCGGGATGGGAAACCTTGAAGTGTTTTGAAATTTCGCCACTAAGGCAGAAAGGCACAAAGGAACACGAAGGAAGAAAAAAAGCACTGGTTTCGTGTTTAGTGGATTGAGCCCGTCCGCCTCAAGTTAAAACGCTTCAGGGTTTTGCTATGCTTCAGTGCCATCGCTCCAAACGCCTGAAGGTTTTACAAGGCCCCCGGATGGCTTTCGAAAACCTTCAAGCGTTTCGCAGGGGCTTTGCGGGATGGGAAACCTTGAAGTGTTTCGCGAGGGCTTTGCGGGTTGGGAAACCTTGAAGTGTTTTGAAATTTCGCCACGAAGGCAGAAAGGCGCAAAGGAACACGAAGGAAGAAAAAAACCTCTGGTTTCGTGTTTCAGCCTGTCTCGCCGAAGGCGGATTTCGTTTTTAATTTAGTGGCTGGAGCCTGTTCCGCCGCAGGCGAATCCTGACCTGCCACGTTTACCAC
>JAFKGR010000005.1 GCA_017307735.1 Chitinophagaceae bacterium | reverse complement strand
ATCTGAATGCGGGGTCTTATTCTGGAAGAGGCATTTTTCAAAATCCTCTTTAGTTCCTGAAGGCTTTCTTTTACGATTATTTCTTTTGCTTTTGCCATAAAGCAAAGATATGGAACATTAGACTATTTATGAAATATACTTAGTATAAATCTTCGTTGGGTGTGAAACTCCGGCAATGAAGCTCCCGAAAATTCGGGATTGAACAGCCTGCCCCGATTTCAAATAAAAAATCATCCGGAAAAAGTCAAAACACATATCTGTCCGGTTTGGCTACCTTTCCCTGAATTTAAAATCCGGATAACATCTGAAGAAAAACTGACGGATACATACCGAACCAAAGCAACAGAATAAACAATGCTCCAACTAAAAGTTTAAGTACCCAGGAATTTGCACCCACATGTTCGGGCACCTCCGCCGAATTTCTGGATAGCATGACGGACACGACTCTCAAATAGTAAAACAACCCGATGGTGCTGGACACAACCAAAACCACCAACAGGAAGATGCCGCCGCTGTTCATCCCGCTTGCCAGCAGATAAAATTTACCCATGAACCCGGCAGTAAACGGAACGCCGGCGAGTGATAACATTGTCACGCTGAAGAATGCAGCCAGCCAGGGTTTGGTCCAGAACAATCCGCGGTAATCTTCTATCATGAGCGGCTCCCCTTTGCGGCCGGAGAGATAAATGATTAATCCGAAAGCTGCAAGCATACTTACAAAATAGATGGTAAGGTAAAATGCCGCTGAACGCATGCCGGGTATGCTGAATGCAAGGAAACCAATCATCAGATAACCCAAATGGGAGATGGATGAATAGGCGAGCATTCGCTTGATATTTTTTTGTTGTAATGCCAGCCAGTTTCCGATAAACATAGAGGCTGTTGCAATCACTGCAAAGGCAATCCAGATACTATCATGTGAGAGTCCGCCGATACTGTAAAATAATCTCAGCAAAAATGCAAACGCCGCCCCCTTGCTCACGGTAGCTACAAATGCAGAGGAAGGAGCGGGTGCTCCGGCATAAATGTCCGGTGTCCACAAATGGAACGGAACCAGTGCCATCTTAAAACCAAACCCCACAATACTCAATGCAAGGCCGGTCAAAACCAATGGACTCAAATCGCCTCCATTCAAAGCTTTGTTAAGCGCCTGCAAATCCATAGCGCCGGTAGCCATATAAATCAATGCGAATCCGAAAAGAATAAATGATGAACCAACGGCAGCCATGATCAAATATTTGATGCCGGCTTCAATGGAAAACTTTTCATTTTTCAGATAACCAATAAATCCAAACAGGGAAACACTCAACACTTCAAGTGAAAGAACAAAAGTGATAAAGTGATTGCTGATGACCATACAATCTGCGCCCAGTGTGGCAAGCAGCAACAATACATAAAACTCCTCTTTGATGGTCTTTTGTACCTGCATGTAGGGATACGCAAAAAGGGTAATTACAAAAGAAGCACAAATGATCAATCCGGTCAGGTAATTTCCAAAACCATCAATGATAAAAATATTGGATGCCAGATGTTGTCCCGGCTCTGCATTCAGCAGGCAAATAAAAGAAGCGATCAACCCTGCCAGAGTGAGGAGGCTGGAAAACAGATGGTTCCTTTTTACGGCAATTCCCAGCATTACCAGGATGGCCGTTGCAGCAATAATTATCTGAGGCGATAGCCATTTCAATTCTTCCAATGTAATCATAAGTCACCTCCTTTTTGTTCAGTCTTTGAAACAGCTTTTACCTGGTTAAGCGTATAAGTTTGTTTTTGCATTTGCGGGGAGATTTTTTCTGCCACCTGGATTGTTTTAATATTATCAAAAGCCGGCTGTGCAATCCCGATAACGGATTGTGGAAAAAATCCGAGCCACACAATGGCTATTGTTATACCTCCCATTACCACCCATTCTCTTGGAGACATCGGATTTAATTTATATTCAACCGGGGCTTTGCTTTGGTGAAATACTTTTTGAAGGATCCGCATTGAATACGTTACCGAAACAATCAATCCCATGGTTGCAAGCACACTCAAAACTGTATTGAACTGCCATGCACCGGCAAGAATCAGAAACTCTGCAACGAAATTGGCGAGCCCCGGTAAACCCAGAGAGGACATGATAAACACAACCGTATAACCACCGAGGTTAGGCATCTGATCCCAGAAACTTCCCATGGCCTGCATATCCATTGTCCTGGTCCTGTCATAAACAAATTCTGAAATGATGAAGAGCGCCGCAATGCTTAATCCGTGAGCTACCATTAACATCAGCACACCCTGATAAGCAAGTGCATTAAATGAAAATACTCCAACTACAATGAATCCCATGTGGCTGAAACTTGAGAAAGCTATCAACCGTTTGTAATTCCGTTGACCATACGACATTTTGGCTCCGTATAAAATAGCCGCGACGCCAATAATCAATCCGGGTATGGCAAACGATCTGGCCGCTTCCGGAAAAAACGGAATGACAAAACGCAACAATCCATACGCGGCCGTTTTAGACATCAGCGCTGCTACGATAACGCTTCCGGCAACAGGAGCTTCGGTATAGGCATCGGGGAGCCAACTGTGAAACGGAATTGTTGGAAGTTTTACAAAGAATGCTATAAGGAATCCCGCCATCAGCCAAAAACCAAGGGCGCCACCGGGAGCCGTTCCCAATAATTGAAAATAATCAAACGTATATGCACCGGTGTTATACCCGTGAAGAAAATACAATCCGAGAATTGAAAGCAACATCATCAATCCGCCAATCTGGGTAAACAGGAAGAATTTCCATCCGGCATATTTTCTGTTTTCGTGGCCCCAGATGGTAATGATAAAAAACATCGGCACCAGCATAATTTCCCAGAAGAAATAAAACAACATCATATCCAGTGAAAGAAAAACCCCTGTGATACCCGCCAGCAACCACATAATATTGAAATGATAAAAGCCCTCGCTCTTTTCAACATTTTTCCAGGAAGAAAGCACGGCAGCTATTCCGAGAAAAAAAGTCAGCGCCGTCATCACCAGGCTGATACCATCCATTCCAAAATGAATGGTGCTTCCAAAAGATGGTATCCATTCAAATTGCACATCGGCAATCCATCCACCCTTGCCCGAGAGGTTGACATTACCTGCATTTTCTATCCAAAGACCTGCTACCAAAACCAGGTCTGTGCATAAGGCGATCAGGGATATCCACTTCGGGATATTCTTGTTTACCGACGACAATAGCCATCCCAGCAGGCCGCCAATCATCAGTATCAGTAAAAGCGCAACTAATATCATAATACAAGAATAAGTGTAAGAATAATAAATGCTCCGATTCCCAACCCTAAAAGATAATGTCTCAGCTTGCCATTTTGTGATTTACTGAAAGCTGCATTCATCATCAGATTCAAATGTCCGATTCCACCATAAATCCTGTCCACAAAATCTCTCTCGTCTATCTTCGAAAGCCAAACCAGTGGTTTCACAAACAGAAAATCATAAAGCCGGTCGAACATCCAGCCTTCATTCAGGAATCTGAATAATCCGGATCCGGAACCATATTTGAATTGTTGTAGAGGTTGAGGTTTTTTAATGTAGAATTGCCATGCCAGGTAAACGCCAATAAGGGCAAGGATTCCGGCCGTGGCCTGCAAAGCAAATTCTCCTGCTGCAGGGTTGGGAAGAAGAACAACCGCAGGAAGTGTGGTATTGAGAAAATCCGAGAACAGTGTAAAGTGCCCGAAGTTGTGTGGCAATTCAATAAATCCTGCAATCAAAGAAAGAATACCGAGTACCACCAATGGAATTTTGATGGCAGCTCCCGGTTTGTATGACGGTTTTGTTTTTTCCTCTCCGAAAAACGTAAGGAATACCATTCTGAATGTGTAAAGAGATGTAAGGAATGCAGCAATAATTGAAACAATCCAGAGCCAGGTACTTCCCTTGACACTTGCGAAGGCAAACCACATGATGGCGTCTTTACTGTAAAATCCGGCGGTAATTAATGGTATGGAAGAAAGAGCGGCTGAACCGAAAAGGAATGTCCAGAAAACAACCGGCATCTTCTTTCTCAATCCACCCATCTTAAACATATTGTGTTCGTGATGCAAAGCCAGGATCACAGCACCGGCCGCAAGGAAGAGCAGGGCTTTGAAGAAAGCGTGGATCACAAAATGGAATATTGCAGCGGAGTACGCGCCGACACCAATGGCCAAAAACATATATCCGATCTGGCTGATGGTGGAATAAGCAAGCACTCTCTTGATATCGTTTTGTGCCAATGCAGCACAGGAACCAATAAAAAGAGTAGCTGTTCCGATGATGGCTACAATCAATTGAACCGAAGGAGCAATTTCGTACAACACATGTGTGCGTGCCAGCAGGTAAACACCAGCTGTTACCATTGTTGCAGCATGGATCATGGCACTCACAGGTGAAGGGCCGGCCATGGCATCGGGCAACCATGTTTGCAACGGCAACTGAGCCGATTTGCCACAAGCGCCACCCAACAAAAGCAACGTAGCCAATACCGCTTCATAGCTGTTCGTTGTCCATTGCGATGGTGCTTCCGTAAGAATTTCCCGGATATTCAGTGTTCCGAAATCTTTTACCAGCAAAAACAATCCGATAATCATCGCCGTATCACCGATACGTGTAATCAAAAAAGATTTGCGGGCAGCATAAGCATTTTTTTCAGCGTCTTTTTTATCATTATACCAAAATCCGATAAGAAGAAAACTGCACAGTCCGACACCTTCCCAACCGAGATACAAAAGAAGCAGGTCGTTGGCAAGAACCAACAAAAGCATGCTGAATGTAAACAGGTTCATGTATGCGAAAAACCTGGAATAGCCGGCATCATCTTTCATGAATTCGGCAGAATAGAGATGGATGAGGAATCCGACAAAAGTAATTACGAAAGTAAACGTCATGGAAAGGGAATCGAAATGTAAGGTCATCTCAGGATGAAACTTACCTATGCTGAACCAGGTCCACAAATGCTGTTCAAAAAAATAACCGGGGGTATTTTTACCGATAAAATCGATGCCGATAATAATTGTCAGCAGGGCGGCAATTCCAACGAGACCTGCGCCAATAACAGGCACCATTTTTCTGGGCATGCTGGTTCCAAACAGTGCCAGTATCAGAAAACCTACCAAAGGCAATGCCGGTATCAGCCAAAGCATAGAATCCATGAATTACGTTGTTTTCGTTTTTTTAATCTCTCAATATATTAAGTGCATCACTGTCAGCAGTGCGGTACATCTTGTGCATTTGTAAAATCAATGCCAATCCGACCGAAACCTCTGCTGCAGCCATTGCTAAAATGAATATCAGCATTACCTGTCCATCCGGCTGGCCCCATTTGGCGCCGGCCAATACAAAAGCAAGCCCCGCTGCATTGAACATAATTTCCACACTCATCAGCATAAACAAAACATTTCGCCGTGTAAGTACCCCCAGCAACCCTGTCAAAAACAACAGGGCGGAAAGTATCAATCCGAAGTTCAATGGTATCTCATTCATAATCTTCCGTATTAGTTTCCAGATTTTGCATGTATCTGTGATATTCTCTTTTCTTTTCCCTGCCCACATGATAAGCCCCGACAATCCCGGCCATCAACAACATCCCGGCAAGTTCTACAGCCAAAACATACCCTCCAAACAGGGATGATGAAACTTCTTTAGGCCCTATTTCACGCAGGTCGTGATCTCCCACCTGATGAAAATAAAATACATATCCTAATTCACCGAGCAGCACAAGGCAAAGAATCGCAGGAATCAACCAAGAACCAAAATTCAAAAAGGGAGATTCTTTGGCTATACCATCTTTGCCAAGATTGAGCATCATAATGGCAAATACAAACAGTACCATAATAGCGCCTGCATATACAATTACTTCAAGAGCTGCCACAAAAGGAGCCCCCAATACAAAAAAGATAACAGAAACAGCCAGCAATGAAACAACCAGATACAATAATGCATGAATTGCATTTTTACGCGTCACCACACCGACGGTTGCGATGAAGGCTATAACTGCTGCGATATAAAAAATGATATCCATCGTGTCCTTTTTATGGAATTAAAGTTCTTACGTCAACCGGAGCATCTTCTTTATCGCCACCACCTTTGGGCTTCACCCCGACAGCTACCCCTGACTGGCGATAAAAACTATATCCGGGATATTTGCCAACACCATCAATCAGCAGATCTTCTTTTTCGTAAACCAGGTTCTGGCGATTGTATTCACCCATTTCCATATCGGGAGTCAACTGAATGGCGTATGTCGGACAAGCATCTTCGCAGTATCCGCAGAAAATGCATCTGGAAAAATTGATTCTGAAAAATTCGGGATACCTTCTTCCGTTTTCATCTTCTGTAGCCTGCAATGAAATACAATCGACCGGGCAGGCTGCCGCACAGAGATAACAGGCAACACAACGCTCATTATGATCAGGATCTCTCGACAATATGATACGGCCTCTCCACCTTGGCGGCAAATAGGCCTTTTTTTCAGGATAAGGAATGGTTACGTTCCGTTTAAACATCTTCAGAAAAACTAACCATAGTGATCTGAGACTACTAAACATATTTATTGATTTTTAAGAATTCAACAATACAATCGCACCTGTTACAAGCACATTAAGCAATGACAACGGCAACAAAACTTTCCAACCCAAACCCATCAGTTGATCGTACCTCGGCCTTGGCAATGCAGCTCTCAACAGTATAAAAAATAAAATAAATGCAAACATTTTAATCAGGAACCACACAATGCCCGGCAGGAATGAAGGCCCGAGCCACCCGCCAAAAAACAACAGCGCAATCATGCAGCTAATCAGCGTAATTCCCAAATATTCACCAACGAAAAACATCCCGAATTTCATTCCGGAATATTCTGAGTGATAACCTGCCACCAGTTCACTTTCTGCTTCGGGAAGGTCAAATGGCAACCTGTGAGTTTCGGCAATTCCCGCAAGCAGGAAAATAACAAACCCGATAAACTGCGGAATGACATTCCACAACCCTTTTTGAGAATTGACAATATCTGTCATATTGAAAGAGCCTGTCTGTAAAACAACCCCCATCAACGACAAAGACATAAATACTTCGTAAGAAATCATTTGGGCAGCACCGCGTACACCCCCAATCAGTGCATACTTATTATCTGACGACCATCCCGCAAGAATAATTGTATAAGTACCCAACGAAGACATGGCAAGGAAAAAAAGCAGCCCTACATTCATATCGGCTACTACCAGCCCGGGAGCAAACGGAACAATGGAGAAACTCATCAGAATGCTGAGCATGATAATCGTTGGTGCAAGGATAAAAACCTTTTTATCAACGAACGGGGGGATCCAGTCTTCTTTGAAAAAAATCTTGATCATATCGGCAAGCACCTGCAAACTTCCAAAAGGGCCAACTCTGTTCGGTCCTGATCGCTGCTGCCATACTGCAAGCATTTTTCTTTCAACATAGATCAATCCGGCTGCAATGGTTACTGTTCCCAGTAAAACACAAATGATAATTAATATCTGAGCCCAGGTCTCACTCATATCAGTACTGTTTGTGAATCTGTTTTAATACAATATTATTCTTTATTTATCAGCCTTGTGCAATGTCTGTGAAAAATGGAAACTGCATACCAACGGTTTTGCTGAATCCTTTGGGAACCACAATAACATTGTCAGGAAGGCTTTCAATTATTTTGACCGGAAGGGACCATGTCCTGTTTCCGGATTGAATACTTATTTGAGATGCTGCATTCAGGCCCTTCTTCTGAAGCGCCGCAGAACTAATACCGATGTAAGATCCGGGAGTACGTTCTGCAATGGCGGGACTTTTGGAAGTAAGTTCTTCCGATCCGTAAATGTGATAGGCCGGCAATACTTCAAATGCCCCATTCCCCGAAACCGGATCTATTGAAACAGAAGAGACCCCGTTTTCAGATGGTTCAATTAATCTCATTCCGGGATTGCCACCGTGCAATTCACCGCCCACTTCAATCTGATATTTATTGATGGACTGAACGGAGTTCCAACCCGGCGACCAGAAAAAGGAAATATCCTTTGATGGTTGTTCGCCATGATATCCTTCCATGGTATATGAAAGTGGGGAATCGGGATCAACCGGCGGTTTGGGTTCATGAACGGAAATATTTGCATTCATGGCGGTGCGCCCGCTAAACCTGTGCGTTTCTCTCGGTATCTTTTGGGTTCCCACTCTGAAATCAGCTTTGGGAGCCACCTCGTTTATCTTTTCAAACATCGGATTGGATGCTATCATTTCAGCAACTATTTCATCAAAAGGACGGGGTGTTTCCGACTGGCTCATGATCATATCAAGCCATGCCCAACTGCTCTTGATGTCATATTTACCAACATAAACCTGGTAAAACCGTTGTGCCCGGCCTTCGTTGTTGACAAGGGTTCCGCTGGATTCTGCAAAAGTTCCGGCAGGCAAAATGTAATCGGCAAACGGAGTGGTTTTATTTTCCAGCGAATCAAGTAAAACAACTTTGTCCAGTTTATTCAGGAACGATTCTGCCAGATCACTTTCCATTCTGAAGAAAAGATCTGTTTCCAGGATCACAGCCGAAACAGGTTCTTCATTGCTTCTCTTCACGGCATCTTCGAGAAAACCTGCATTGCCGAGCATAGCCACACCGAGGGAATTTGCTTCAGGAACGATATAAGAAATACCTACTTCTTTTCCGGCAGCTTTCAGCGCCACAGCAATACTTGCTGCACTCTGAATGACCGATTTGCTCAACATTCCTGTGCCTGAAACAATCAAAGGCTTCTTAGATCCCAACAATGCTTTGGCTACTTTGGAAGCAAAATCCTGGTTGGAAGAATCTCCGGCACCTGACCCTGCATTTCTGATTCCACCTTCCACCAGTCTGGCAATATTTACAAGTTGGGTCGTGTCTCCGTGAAATACGGAGGTGGCAATGTCTTCCAGTTTGGTAGAATAGGGGGTTGCCAGGAAGAAAGGTCCGGTTTCATCCTGAACCACTTCTCTGATGGCAGCATCATTCCAGGTCTGAATCCTCATGGCATACGCCTTTTGACGCGGAAGTGTTTTTGCGGTTTGCCTCAGTGCCAATGCAACCATTGGGCCTGTATTGGTAACATCTTCTCCCAAAACGAACACAGAATCGTAGGATTCAATTTCTTTCATGGATGGAGTTTTCACTCCCGATTCTACCAGCATCTTTAAAGCGGTATTTACACTTTCACCTTCGGCGGAGGGGATGCCCTGATAAAAGTTTTCAGCACCTACCAACTTGCGAAGCATGTAATTTGATTCAAGCGATGCGCGCGGCGACCCGATTCCAATCATTTTCGGCTTCGAGTTGATGAAATTGGCGGTATCCTTAAAAGCGGTTTCTGCTGAACCGTTCTTCTGTGCTGCACGAGTGAGGCGTTGTTCACTGTTGGTATATTCGTAACCAAAACGTCCGCGGTCGCAAAGGAAATATCCATTGACATCTCCATTGTAGCGCGACAGAACCCGGCGAACACTTCCATATCTTTCTGATGCGAGAATATTACATCCCAGGCTGCATCCGTGACAAATGGAAGGGGAGCTTGTCAAATCCCATTTTCTGGTAAAATGTTTCTTCAATGTTTTATCCGTAAATACTCCGGTCGGGCAAACTTCAACCAGGTTTCCGCTGAATTCATTTTCCAGCACCCCATCTTCGCTTCTTCCGAAATAAACCCTTCCGGCAGATGCAAATACATTGAAATCTTTTCCTCCGGCATAATCATTATAAAACCTGACACAGCGGTAACACTGAATACAGCGGTTCATTTCATGATTGAGAAACGGGCCGAGATATTGGTTTACATGAGTTCTTTTTTTGAAACGGTACCTGCGGTAATTATGCCCGCTCATTACGGTCATATCCTGCAAATGACATTCACCCCCTTCATCACACACCGGGCAATCGTGCGGGTGATTAATCATTAATGATTCTATATTTCCCGCCCTGAATTCTTTTGATTTAGGATCATTGATAGAAATCCTGGTACCATCTTTTGCATCGAGCATACAGGCCATGGTAATTCTTCCTCTGGTGTCATTTGCATCGCGGTAATTGGTAACTGCACACTGACGGCATGCTCCCACAGAATGCATGGCCGGGTGCCAGCAGAAATAAGGAAGGTTAAGCCCCAATGACAATGCCGCTTCGAGCATGTTTTTGCCATCAGGGACATCGTATTCTATATTATCGATTATAACTTTTGCCATAGATTATATTTTTCAATGCAGGTATCAATGGTGATGATATTTGCATTGGTGTGTATTTATATGCTCGTCAAACTCTTCTCTGAAATATTTTAAAGCGCTTTGCAACGGTTCCATTGCACCGGGAGCCAACGCACAAAAAGTATTCCCCGGAGCATTGTAATGCGTCTGGAAGGTAAGATGATCTATGTCTTCCGGTTTCCCGTTTCCTTCTTCCATCGCCGCCAAAATCTTTGCTGTCCAGGGCAGCCCTTCCCGGCACGGGGTACACCATCCACAGGATTCCTGTGCAAAGAAATTTTCCAATGTGAGGCACATACCCACCGGACAGGTTTTATCATCGAGAATGATAACAGTCCCTGTACCCAGGCGGCTTCCGGCTTTGGGAACTTCTTCAAAATCCATCTTGACATCCATGTGGTCGGGAGTGAGAAAATCGGTGGATGCCCCGCCCGGTAAAACACCTCTCAGTTTGTATCCATCCAGCATTCCGCCCGCGTGTTCTTCAATGATTTCTCTCAGGGTAGTACCCAGTGGCAATTCCCAGATAGCGGGATTTTTTACTCTTCCGCTGGCGCCATACAATTTGGTTCCTCCACCGCCTTCTGATTTGCTGAGCGAAATATACCATTGCGCTCCCTTGGCGAGAATGTGAGGTATGTTGCAAAATGTTTCAACGTTGTTTACAATGGTAGGTTTTCCAAACAATCCACTCACCTGAGGGAACGGTGGTTTGTTACGCGGATTGGCACGTTTCCCTTCCAATGCATTCAACAAAGCCGTTTCTTCACCACAGATATATCTTCCCACGCTGGTATGCAAATCCATATCGAGAGAAAAAGATGTACCTAAAATATTTTCACCCAGGTATCCGGCCTTGTAGGCTTCATCCAACGCAACCAACACCCGCTTTGCAGCTTCATGATAAGCCCATCGTAAAAAGATATAACTCATGCTTGCCCCGATGGCATAGGCGCTGATGATCATTCCCTCGATTAGCTGATGAGGATTCCCTTCTATCAGGAGGCGGTCTTTAAATGTACCCGGCTCCATTTCATCTCCATTGGCCACAATATATTTTGGAGTAGGAGTGTCGGGCCCCATGGGCACAAAACTCCATTTGGTTCCTGTCGGAAATCCGGCGCCACCCCGTCCGCGGAGTTTTGAATCTTTCACCGCCTGCATCACATCAGCAGGAGACATCTTCAACGCATTCCTCAACCCCTGATATCCTCCGGCAGCTTCGTATTCTTTCAACGATAAAACGGTACCATCTTTTTTAATATGCTCTGTTAAGGGTCTTTCCATTTTTATTTATTCATATTTAGCTAATATTTCATCCAGGCCTTCCGGTTTCAAATCCCTGTACAGATCTTCATCTACGATCATTGCAGGAGCATGGTCGCAGGTGCCGATGCAGGGGATGGGCAGGAAGGTAAAGCGATCATCTTTGGTTGTCATTCCAAAGTCGATCTGAAGTTTTTCTTTCAGCGCTTTATGGACTTCTTCAAAACCCAAAATCCAGCAACTTACACTGTTGCACAAATAAATGACATGCCTGCCGACGGGCCTTCTGAATATGATGTTATAAAATGTTGCGATTCCGTCTATCTCATGGGGTGTCATTCCCAGAATAGGGCCTAATTCTACCAACGCCTGATCTGACACCCAGCGATTGTGTTTTTGAACAACCTTGAGGGCATCGATACATGCTGCTTTTTTGGTGGGCAGGTGAACAAACAATTTTTCAATTTCCTGCCTTGCTTCATCAGATATAACTTGTTCTGTTGCCATTCTTCAATTAAATTTTTTACCTGTCAATATCAGACAATACGTAATCTACACTCCCTAAAATAGCAAGCAGGTCGGCTATGGTGTAGCCCTTGCTAAAATAGGGGACAAACTGAATGTGAGGGAAGCTTGGAGTCCTGATACGCGTTCGGTACGATGTGGTGCTGCCATCGCTTACCAGATAATAACCGTTCAATCCTTTGCTTGCCTCTACCAAAGAAAAACCTTCGTTGGGTGGAATAACCGGCCCCCAGGTCACATTCACAAAATGATTGATGAGGGTTTCAATATCATACATCGTAAACTTCTTGTCTGGCGGAGTGGTCAGCGGATTGTGCGATTTGTAAGGCCCTGCAGGCATGTTATTGACACATTGTTCAATAATCCTGAGGCTTTGCCTTATTTCTTCGGAACGCAAAACCGCTCTGTCATAACAATCTCCATTTGATCCAACGGGTATGTCAAAGTCAAACTGATCATATCCGCCATAGGTCATCCGTTTCCTGAGATCCCAGTCAAATCCCGTAGCCCTGAGTCCTACACCGCTTACTCCCCAATCTATCGCTTCTTCTGTATTGTAAATCCCGATTCCCTTGGTTCTTCCCTTAAAAATCCGGTTTCTTAAAACCATTTTATCATATTCCTTCAACCGTGGGTTCATGTATTTCAGAAATCCTCTCACCAGGCCTTCCCATCCGTTTGGCAAATCCTGAACCACTCCTCCGATTCTGAACCAATTAGGGTGCATACGGTCGCCGCAAATGGCTTCAATAACTTCAAAGAGTTTTTCTCTGTCGTAAAACATCAGGAATACCGGCGTCATCATTCCAAGGTCCTGCGCAAATGTTCCATACCAAACCAGGTGGCTGGAAATTCTGAACAATTCGCAAAGCATAATGCGGATGACCTTTGCACGGTCGGGTATTTCAATCCCTCCAAGCTTTTCAACGGCCATCACATAAGGATAATTATTCATTACGCCGCTCAGGTATTCCACCCTGTCGGTATATGGAATATAGGTATGCCACGACTGGCGTTCACCCATTTTTTCAGCGCCCCTGTGGTGATACCCGATGTCAGGTACGACATTGACAATGTTTTCGCCATCCATCTGAAGGATAAGCCTCAGAATGCCATGTGTTCCCGGATGTTGAGGCCCGAGATTCAAAAACATAAAATCCTTGTTGTCGTCAGAAGTTTTCTTAAGCCCCCATTCTTCAGGTTTGAACTGGTACAGATCCTGTTCGCCCAGCATTTTATCTTCCGGCATATGAAACGGCCCCATTTCGGTGGCGCGCGCCGGATGGCACTTTTGCAGCGGATGGCCTTTCCACGACCGCGGCATAATAATTCTTTCCATGTGCGGGTGGCCATCAAACTTTACCCCAAACATATCATACACCTCTCTCTCATACCAATTGGCATTGGGCCAGACGGTGGAGGCGGTGGCCACAGAAGGAGTTGAACCAACCAAACCCACTTTAAGTCTCAAAAATTCATTTCTCTCGAATGACAAAAGTTGATATACAACAGTGAACGTACTTTCAGGTTGTCCCTGGCGGTATTTCCGGGCCTGTTCATCAATGGCAGTCAGGTCAAAGAGGAATTTGAAATTGAGACCGGGTTCGTTTTTCAAATACCCCAAAACCGGGATAATAAATTTCTTGTCTATCCAGAAGGTGTGGAATTCATCTCTGGTAGGCTGTTCGCACAGAACTGCTTCGGGAAATTTCGTTTTTAGCGAATTAAGAATATCAGTTTTTTCCGGCATGTAGTTTTTTCCTTTTTATCAAAAGTGCTTTACTTTAAAACTCAAATTTCGTCGGGAGATCTCAGTTCTTTCACTTTCATTCTTTCATCATGTTTCAGAGCCTTCATACTTGGCCTTGCAGATTTGATGATTCCCTGATCTCCGATGGTCCAGCTAAGCGGTCTCTTTTCCTTACCCACTGCATCTCTCAACAGCACGATGCCTTCCAGAAAAGCATCCGGACGCGGTGGACATCCGGGTACATACACATCCACCGGCATAAATTTATCCACCCCCTGCACTACAGAATAGATGTCGTACATACCACCCGAGGAAGCACATGCTCCCATGGCGATTACCCATCTCGGGGCCATCATCTGCTCATACAATTGCCTGATAACAGGAGCCATTTTAATAAATACAGTTCCTGCCACAATCATCATATCAGCTTCACGCGGCGTACCTCTGATAACTTCGGCGCCAAAACGTGAGATGTCATATTTACTTGTAATACTCGTGGCCATTTCAACATAACAACAGGAAAGCCCGAAGTTAAATGGCCAGATAGAATTTTTTCTTCCCCAGTTTACCATGCTGTCCATAGTAGTAAGTACTACCGATTCCTGTACTGCCTTCTGGAAAGATCCTGTACCATTGATTGACGAAACGGGATCATTTGCTTTGGTTGTCCACCACTTCATGAGTTGATATTTTGAGGTTCCGGAGTTGGCTTTGGCTCTCCCAAAAATTCTTTTGGATCGCTTTTATATTTACGATGGTATTGATCCAAAATCTTTTTGCCGTCAGGGCCGAAATCAAGTGCACCGATACGCCATTCATAAATTAAAACAGCAACCAACATTCCGATAAATACAGCGATTGCAATGTAACCCGCCCATCCAAGCGCTTTTGCATTGATGGCCCAGGCAACAATAAACACCACTTCAAGGTCAAAAATGACAAAGAACATGGCAAGAATATAAAAGTGAACAGGGTATTTAATCCGCGCATCGCCGGTAACCTTTATACCCGATTCAAAAACAGTATTAGTAACAGTCTCCTTGTGTCTTTCTCCTAAGAAATGAGAGGCAATGAGCATAATCGAAACCAGCAAAACAACTCCGCCTGTATAGACCACAAATGGCCACATGGTAAAAAGCATGTAAGTTTCGTTCATATCAGATATTAAAATTTCTCATTTTTAATAAAGGAATCTCAAAGCCCAAAAGTATGGATATAATCAATACGATTTCAAAACATTCGGGTAGTGAGATTAAAAGTCTGATGAATTTTTTGTCCGGTTTAAGCAAAGACAAAACGATTCTCTCTGAAAAAATAAAGATACGGACATCTTGTTTGTTATCAACTCTTTTTTGCTAAAATTAAATGGAATGATTCTTGCCAACCTGAGTTTGAAAAATTGATTTCAATAAAAAATCCAATTCGATTTATGAATAGGATATTCCCTCATTCTTTCTTTTTTCCGGGAGTACCTTTTGCACAGGTATTCGACGTTGATTACAATTCTTCGATGCCGATCCCGACAAATTGTTATTATGAATAATCCTATAACCAAAAAGTAAACGCAATCTCCTTTAAGGTGAAAAAACCGGACTTACATCTTTATCAAATTATTAATAAACTCTGATGGCAGGAAATTTACTTTTGAAAAAATGAGCATCATGAAATACAAAGTTTTCCTTCCGGGATTATTTCTGGTTTCAACAGGATTGTTATTTTTCTCCTGTTCCAAAGAAAAAATTGCAGGCTCCGGGAATGTAATTTCTGAAACAAGAAATGCACAAAATTTTTACAGTGTGTCTGCTTCGGGAAGCGCCAATGTAATCATCACTTACGGGAATGCCTATTCGGTTTCTGTAAAAGGATTTGAAAATATTTTACCCAAATTGCAGACCTATGTGGAAAACGGAGTGCTCATTATTAAATACACCGACAACACCAGTATTTCCAATGACAATTCGGAGGTGGACATCACCATGCCCTCTCTCGTAGGCGTCAGCAATCAGGGAGCCAGCCAAATCAGTATCACAGGAAATTTTATCGGAATGGATAACCTGACCGTCAGCAATTCCGGGCCGGGAAATATTGTTTTTTCGAATGGAAGCACAACCAATCTCGCTCTCAACCTGTCCGGAAGCGGAGATGTTTTATTATTCGGACTATCCTCACAAAATGCAATTGTAAAAAACAGCGGAGGCGGGAATGCGGAAGTCTCTGTTTCAAAAAGCCTGAAGGTTACAATTTCAGGAAGTGGTAATGTTTTTTACAAAGGAAATCCAGCGGTAGATTCATCCGGCACCGGAACAGGACAGGTGATTCAGAAGTAACCTTGTTCACTGCTTGTTCTCCCAAACAACAGGACCTTTTTTTGCGACTGAAAAAAACCCGGGAAGGCTTCCATCTCCACGACCTGTAAAACCTCCGTCCGGATATCCCAAAACACGACAATCCTTGTCATACACAATATTGAAATTGTCGCAACATGCTGCCTTCATATAATAAACAGTATCCCCTTTATATTCATATTGGGTAACCGATATCGGGGAATTCCCGGGTTCTGCGGAGAGTTTTTCAATTTGTTTTCTCAAACAAAGAGGCAACGGATCGGAACCCTGCACTTTGGCCGACCGGCAGGCGCCCACCAAAGAAATGAGCAACGCAAATATTAGTATTTTCATAATCGTTTTCAGGTTTGTATCATTGCAAAAATGATTCATTAAATCTTTTGATA
Source organism: Chitinophagaceae bacterium (assembly GCA_017307735.1). Classification (GTDB taxonomy): domain Bacteria; phylum Bacteroidota; class Bacteroidia; order Chitinophagales; family Chitinophagaceae; genus Ginsengibacter. The sequence continues at coordinate 253,179 of JAFKGR010000005.1, read as the reverse complement.
TTTGCCGCCCATGGACAAAAGTAATTTCGTTGATTACATAAAGATATTCTGTCGCAGCGGAAATGGCGGAGCGGGGAGCCGGCATTTTATGAGAAGCAAACTGACTCCGATGGGTGGACCAGACGGAGGAAACGGAGGAAGAGGCGCCCATATCATTCTGAAAGGAAATAAAAATATGTGGACACTGCTGCCGCTGAGGTATTACAAAAACATCCTTGCCAAAAACGGTGAAAACGGCAGCAAAAATAACAGCACCGGCCGCGACGGGGAAGATATCATCATTGAAGTTCCGTTGGGCACAATTGCCTTCAGGGAAGACAATCATGAATCCATTGAAATTTTAAATGATCAGGAACAGAAAGTTTTGCTTCGTGGCGGAAGAGGCGGATTAGGAAATTCAAACTTTGCCACTCCCACCAACCAGGCTCCTTCGTATGCGCAACCCGGTGAAAAGGGAGAAGAAACTTTTATCACCCTCGAACTAAAAGTATTGGCGGATGTGGGGTTAGTCGGATTCCCGAATGCCGGTAAATCCACTTTGCTATCCGTAATCACCGCTGCAAAACCCAAAATTGCAGATTATGCTTTTACCACACTTACCCCACAGCTTGGGATTGTAAAATACAGAGACAATAAAAGCTTTTGCATAGCCGATCTCCCCGGCATCATTGAAGGCGCAGCGGAGGGAAAAGGCCTTGGTCACCGTTTTTTGCGGCATATCGAACGCAACCCGGTATTGTTGTTTCTGATTCCTGCCGACAGCAATGACCACGGGGATGAATTCAGGATCCTGAAAGAAGAACTTTACCGTTACAATCCCGAATTGATCGACAAGAAATTTGTCATTGCAATCAGCAAATCAGATTTGCTGGATGATGAATTAATCAAAGAAATCGAAAAAGAGTTGCCTGAAAATATTCCACATATTTTTATATCATCGATTACTCAAAAAAACCTGTTGCAGTTGAAAGATCTTCTTTGGAAAGCCCTGAATGAATAACTTAGTTTACCCACCCAAAAAACCTGCATGAAGAGAAACCTTATATTTTTTATCAATCCCATTTCCGGGGCGGGAAGTAAAAATTCGCTGGAAAAGAAAATCAAAATCCATTGCGAAAAATATCAGGCTTCCTTTGAGATTATGCATACCAACAGGGAAGGCGATTATCATTTTCTTCCGGAAAAAATAGAGAAGAATGGCATTACCGATGTTGTCATCTGCGGAGGCGACGGAAGTGTAGGCCCGGTTGTTTCCCATTTGCTCAAAGTAAGCGTGAACATTGGTATCATACCTCTTGGAAGTGGCAACGGGCTTGCCCGGACAGCGGGAATTCCCAACAGCATCAATGGCGCTTTGAAAAATATTTTTACCGGTAAAGCCAAACCCACCGATGCATTTCTGGTAAATGGAAAACTCGGATGCCAGATTACCGGATTGGGATATGACGCCTACATTGCAAAATTATTTTCCGAAGAAAGAAAGAGAGGATTGAGAACCTACACAAAACTGGCGGTAAACAATTTTTTCAAAGTACGGACATATCCGTTTGAAATCGAATGGGACGGAGGAAACCAATTAAAAACCGAAGCATTTATTTTGTGCGTATCCAATGCAAATCAATTTGGAAATAATCTGAAAATAGCCCCGCGGGCTTCGTTAGAAGACGGAGCGCTGGATGTTGTCATCTTGCGGAAATCACCCAAAGTAAGAATCCTGTCGGCCTTTGTGAATCACCTTCTCTTTGCAAAAAAATCAAATCTTCAACACTCGAAATCAGAGAAAAGAAAGATTTATTATTTCAACACAAAAAGTATCACTATCCGGAATCCGGAACTGGCGCCGGCCCACACAGACGGAGAGCCTTTGATTCCCCAACCCATATATGAAATTTCTATTTTGCCTTCGGCGTATTTGTTGATTCAGCCGCTGAGACGGAATTGAGAATTTTCATTATTTGATTGAAGGCATTTATGTTGTTCTCACTGCTCAAAGACTGGGCTACCTTTTCCTTTTCATTGGCAGTCAGATGAAAATTAAGCGCCACGCCATTTTGCTCTTTTTCGGGCACATACATAAAGGCAACCCGGCGAAGCGGGTTTTGCAAAAGGCTCTGGGCATACGTGGTTTCATCATCCTGAAAATAATCCTGAAGGCTGAACCAATTGGACTGTAACATTGAAAATGGACGAATAATTACATCTGCAAAAGAGTTTCCTTCAAATGAGCCATCCCAGCTTCCCTTCACCCTTGAACGGATCTGAATAATCAACACGCCGCTGGTATTTTCATTAATCCAATCCTTGAAAACGTCGATAAACCGAAGAGAAGTCTCCTCGCCCAGATTGTCTCTCAGACCGGCATCCATCACTTCAATAATCGGATCGGTAGGAAGCCACACGGCCGGCAAAACGTAAGGATACGTAGCATTCATTCTAAGCGCTGTAAGCATCCGCAAATGAAGAGGAGATTGCTCTTTGAATAATGCGCCAAAATCTATTGCATCAGGTCCGGTAATGCCGGAGGTATTGTCATGAAACTCGGATTGCATCAAAAAGCTTACAGGCTGTGTGCTCACTACCATCTTCTTCAGATCGCGCGTAATCACCGAATTAAAAATCATCATCGGGATCTTTGCCTCAGATTCATCTTTCTTGTAAAACCCGATATTATGATCGAGGATGCCGCCGGTATTCTGGTTAAACCTTTGTTCGAAAGCGTAACCGCGGTCTTTTATATAACTATAATGATTGTACGTAAATTTTTGAGAAGGAGCAATGACATCCCGTGCCACCCAGGAAGAGAAAACAGGATTGAGCAAATCTTCGGAAATATTTCTTACATATTTTTTATCCAATGGATTGATGTTTTTACCATCTTCCTTCAACCTGTACAATTCCCTGAAATAAGCTGCCGCCAGCATTCCCCCCGACGCTCCGGTCATCAGAAAAGTTTGCTTCATAATCTGCCCGCCGGTTGCACTGTCAAGTTTCTGCATCACATTCATACTGAAGCTCGCTCCGCGCAAGCCCCCGCCACTGAAATTGAACATTACCATCAGCGGCTTTTCTTCTTTTTGCCGGCTCTTCCATTTGTTCAAAATGGAAATCATATTTGATTTGTCTTTCTCAATTTTTTCAGGAGTATTCAGTTTTTCGATTGTCTTCAACGCATATTCAGGCCGGTTGTTGGTTTCATAATTCAATCCATAGGCTTTGTTCCGCGGATCAATGATATTATACGTGTAGAGCAAATTGAGAACGATATAAATAAATGCCATAAACAACATTCCCCAGCTTCTCAGAAAATATCGCAATGCCCCCACAAGTGCAGTTGTCAATGCAAACATCATGAAAATACTTGCCCCGGCCGGAACCTGAAAAACGGGATTATCCAGAAAGAACCCGATAAAAACCATAATAATAAAAGCAATCAACATAACGACCATCGCAGAGAAGTGATGCCGTTTAAAAATAGAATCCAGAAAAGCCTGGCTGTAGTGCGACACATCTCTGGCCCTTCTGAACTTGATGGGATTACTTGCGTAATAAATCACCGGCAAACCAAACGGCTGATAGTGCTCCGTTTCAGGTTCTTTTTGTTCTTCATCGTCTCCCTCAATGTTGATCAGTCCCGGTTGAATTCTGCGTACAATTTGTTTATCAGCAGTAAAAAAATATACAAAAGAAATGACAAGCAAAAAGGCCAGGCCCACCGCAAATGAAAATACCAAATACAAAAATTTGGCAAGGGGAATTAATTCATTTTGGGTTTGGTAATAGTAGGCTTCGATAAAATAAGTAACCAGAAACGCCAGAGGAATAATTGAATTATTCAGGCAATACCTGAGAAACGGATTCTTAGTGGCCGCCAGAAAACGGAAACGCGCACTATGTTCAATGAAGGTTGTGATATTCCAGCTCATAATAAAAATACCCGCAGCTATTCCAACAATCACAGATCCGGCAGCACTCACTTTTCCAAGATATTCAGGATACAGGAAAAGCCCGTTGGCACCAAACAATCTCATGAAATGACCCGTGATGGTCAAAAATAAAATCAGCCAGAACAGAAGTAAAATTTGTGATTTCCTAAAATGCAACAGCAGCAATTGCACAGGAAAAGAATAGACAGTGTATTTCACAAATTTTTTCATAGCTGAACCGGACTAACTATCTAATAATGTAACGCGGGGTATTTTTTTTTGTTTAACAATGAACAAGATAAAAATGATCGACAACAATAACAAAATAGCAACCAGCTGGTGAATCACTCCAAAGTAAACAATGTAATGGCCGATGGGAGATAATACTACCGTTAAAATTCCCAATATTACCTGCAGGATTACCAGGAAAAACGGATACCATCTGGCTTTGCTGAACAACGGATTGTCTTTTTTTCTCATCGCAAATACCCACCAAAATATAATTAATACAAATAACGTATAAGCGAGGAGCCGGTGCACAAATTGAATGGTGATTTTATTATTGATCAGATTTTCCCACGATGGCGAAATTGTATTCATGTTTGTGGGGATCCATTGCCCGTTAATCGTAGGCCATGTAGGTGCGGCAACCGCAGCATGTGTCCCGGCCATAAAAGCTCCGAAAATCAATTGAAAAAATAAAAGGACAACAATCAAAAGCCCGGAATGTTTTAATCCTATATTGACTAACATTTTCGTTTTAGGAACAGAAAGGCTCAGTGCAAACCAAAAAGTATAAGAAAGCAGAATCAACGCGGCTATAAAATGAGTAGCCAACTGGACATGCCCGACAAATAACCGCTGCGGAACCAATCCGCTCGCGACCATAATCCATCCGATGGCTCCCTGAATAGCGCCCAGGACAAACAGCATTGCCATGGGAAGAATCATCGGCTTGCTGAATTTTTTCTTTACAAGAAAATATACAAAGCCAACCAAAAATACCAATCCCATCAGCCGCGCCCAATTGCGGTGCAACCATTCCCAGAAAAAAATACCTTTGAAATCACTCAGGCTGAAATCGGAATGGATGTATTGAAATTGGGATGTTGTTTTGTATTTGTCAAATTCCTGTTGCCACTGCTGTTGATTCATCGGGGGCATAACGCCGGTAATCGGATCCCATTCTGTAATGCTCAATCCGCTTTCTGTGAGCCGGGTGATTCCGCCCAGCACAATTTGTATAACCAGCATGAACACGCCGATGTAGAGCCAGATTGCCACTGGCCGGTAAGATTTTTTGGAGGTATGGGTTATATCGCTCATTCTGATAAACTTTTATTTTTAAATCCGTAAGTTGAATTCCGGGATGTTAAAAACTTTAATTGAAACCGAATATCCTGATTTTTAATTTTGGCAAAAGTAAACACATTGCTTCTACCGTTTTTTAATAATGAATTAATTGAAGCCGGAGTTGATGAAGCAGGCCGGGGATGTTTTGCAGGGCCTGTTTTTGCATCAGCCGTTATTCTGCCAAAAAAGTTTTATCACCCCCTGTTGAATGACAGCAAACAGCTTTCAGAAAAACAACGCGACGAGCTTCGTCCCATTATAGAATCGGAAAGTATCGCGTGGGCGGTAGCCAGCGTGGGTAATAAGGAGATAGACAGGATCAATATTTTGCAGGCATCTTTCAAGGCCATGCACAAAGCCATCGCGCAATTGAAAACAATTCCTCAACTTTTGCTCATCGATGGAAACCGGTTTAAACAGTTCGAAAATTTTCCCTACCACTGTATTGTGAAAGGAGATGCCACCTACGCTTCCATTGCAGCAGCCAGCATTCTTGCAAAAACCCACAGAGATGAACTGATGTATAAACTGCACAAAGAATATGAAATGTATGGATGGGATAAGAATAAGGGTTATGGTACCCGGGAACACAGAAAAATGATTGTACAATATGGAACCTGCCCGTATCATCGCAGAAGTTTTAAAATGCAACTGAGCCTGGACTTTTCCAATCAAAAGGAAGAAAAAAGCTAAATCAAAATTTCAGGTTCTTTTTTTCACACACTTACCTTTGGCTCCACACATCTGTTGTTTTTATGCCACAAAAGTTTACGATGAAGCCCGCAGAGGTACCAGTTCGTTACCCTGCTTTGGATGGAGTGCGGGGTGTGGCAATTTTATTGGTGTTGTTGAATCACAACCTGCTTTGGATCCCTTTCTTTGCTAAATATTTTTATGTTGGGGTGGATTTGTTTTTTGTGTTATCCGGATTCCTGATAACCGAAATCCTCATTCGCGATGCCGGCAAACCTCACTACTTTCATACTTTTTATATCAAACGCATATTCAGGATCCTTCCGGTTTATTTCCTGGTATTTCTGCTTTTCCTTTGTGTTATAAGTTTAATTCCGGATCTCTCAAAACAATTCGAATACTACACACATAATATTTTGTTCTATGTCTTTTACGTTCAAAACTGGGCTTCCATTTTCAAACCGATCGGTGTAAATAATGCCATCTTCTCCCACTTCTGGTCATTGGGAATTGAAGAACAGTTTTATTTGATTTTTCCGTTGATCGTTTTGGTTTTAAGACGTGGAAAAAAGCTATTTCTTTTTTTAGTGAGTTTTCTTATTCTGCTTTTGATTTATCGGTTTATCGCTGATACATTCATTCCTCCCGGAGACCAGAAATTCAATGCCGCTTTTATGACAAGATTTGACGGAATTTGTGCCGGAGCTTTGATTGCGGTTGCAAAAAATCACACAGATCAATCACTTCAAAAATGGCTTACCAAAATATTTCTGGGCTTTCTTTCGGCTTACTTTTTATTTACATTATTTATGAAGGTATTCTTTCACAGTTCGGGAATGTTTTATGTGTTTGGTTATACAGCCCTTGCATTTGGATTTGGGCTGATCGTCAGAAGCGCGCTGAAAGAAGATTCTTTTTTTTACAGGATTTTAAATATCAGATTTCTGAAATTCTTTGGCCTCATTTCTTATGGATTATACCTCATTCACTATCCGGTTTCTGTATTAGGGAAGCGATTTGTCACTGTAAGATTTCATTGGATTGATGTTGAATTCAATGATACCCTCCGTGCAACAGTTTTCAGCTTTCTCATGATCCTCATCAGCACAGGTCTGGCTTACCTGAGTTTCAGATATTTCGAAAATCCGGTTTTGAAAAAGAGGAAACTGTTTTTGAAATAGAAATTAGTCCCGATATTATTTTCAAAAGAAAAACTTAGTTTTAAGAAGCAGGTCATTCTTTTATGCACGCCATTCTCCAAGCCCTTCGCGAAGCACCGTCCAATCGGGTGTTGTACAATCCACTACGGTGGAAGGGATAAAACCTCCGGGCCCGCCGTCCACAACGGCATCCACCATGTTGTCAAAATTCTGGTAGATGTAATCCGGATCGGTAAATTCTTCAATCATTTCGCCGGGAAGAGAAGTGCTCAACAGCGGATGATTTAAGGCAGATAACAGATCCATGCATATCTTATTATCCGGGACACGCAATCCGATAGTATCTTTTTTGCTCTTCAAAATTTTTGGAACCTGGCGGCTTGCCGGTAAAATAAAAGTGTACGGTCCGGGAAGATAATTCTTCAACATCCGGTATGTGGGCGTGTCAATACTTTTTGTGTAATCGCTCAGGTGGCTCAGGTCGCGGCAGATAAAAGAAAGTTGTGCTTTGCGCGGATCAATTCCCTTTATCCGGCAAATACGCTCCACAGCTTTGTGTTGAAAAATATCGCACCCCAATCCATAAATAGTATCCGTTGGATAAATAATAATACCGCCATCATTTAAAATTTCAACCACCTTATCGATCAACCGCTGCTGAGGGTTTACCGGATGAATTGTGAACCTCATAAAAACTTTTTCTAAAATTAAATAAAAATAAAAGCCTCAAATAGTCAAAACCTGTTTTTTAATTTACCATTTATATTTTTTCATTAGTAGATTGATTGGAATCCGAACTGAATAAAATATTCTTAGCAATAGATTGTTTTTTCACTAATTACAGATGAAGGATTGATCACTGTATCTAAATAATAAAAATTCTTTTTTTTGGAAAGAAGACATCTTTATCTGACAATAAAATATCCGATGGCCAGCCATACGAGGCCTTTCAGCAAGAAAAACATGAACCCCCAGAATCCGATTCTTTTGATCCATGTAATGATTTTTCTTTTGTCCTTTGCCATTTCCATAGGTCATTCAAATTAAATACAGTTACAAAAAGCAGAGTTGATTTTCAATAGCGTGAAATCACAAATATACCCCGAATAAACCACTAAAAAAGCCCTCCCACCCTGATTTTTCCAATATCAGAAGTGAAAACAATTTTTAATAATATTTTTGAAACCATGATTTATCAGTTCAAAGATTTTATTCCCGTTATTGATTCAACTGCATTTGTGCATCCTAAGGCTGTCGTCACCGGGAATGTGGAAATCGGCAAAGATGCTTACATAGGGCCGGGAGCCGCTCTGCGCGGGGATTTCGGAAGAATAATTATTGAAGACGGATGCAATGTACAGGAGAATTGTGTTCTTCATTGTTTTCCGGGGGCGCAGGTTGTGCTGCACAAAAACGCCCACATCGGACACGGTGCAATTATTCACGGCAGCACGATAGGTGTGAATTGCCTGATTGGAATGAATGCCGTGGTGATGGATAATGTGGTATTGGGCGATGAATGTATTGTCGGCGCATTGAGTTTCATTAAACAGGGAGCCCGGTTTGAAAGAAGATCTTTGATTGTCGGAAATCCGGCTCAAAAAATCAAAGAAGTTTCTGACGAAATGATCAAATGGAAATCTAACGGAACAGCGGTTTACCAACAACTTGCCCGCGATATGCACGCACACTGGAAAGAGGTGCAACCCTTAACAGAAAAAGCAGCACATAAAGATCAGGCTACCACATACAAGCCCTGGGAGGGAAACAGGAAATAGGAATTTTACAGAGGCTCTTTACTTATTTTCTTGAATCTTCTTCAATAAATCTGAATAAGATTTATCTATCATCATTTCTTTTTTCAATCCAAGAAAATTGAAATAGTAATCACATTGTTTCCTCAATTCTTCGATAGGAATATTTCCTTCCCGGTCTATGGCTTCCACTTCAACAAAATCACCCAATCCTTCTACCTGATCAAAATGAAATTTTACATTACCGATAAAGTAAATTCTCCTGTGCTTTTTCACAACGACGCTAACGGGCAGATGGCGTTGGAGAATTTCTTTTAGACCCGCGTCCGGCAGACATTTGAACAGATGGACATTCGATTGTTTTGCGCCGGCTACATCGGCACGTTCGTAATCAATCAAGGCGTTTTCAATATTTCCCTCCCGCAGTTTTAATCTGCCTGTTTCAACTTTAAAATACGTGTCTGTCTGATGGTCTTCTCCTGTAAATTCCGGATTGAGCTGTTTAAGCTTCTTTTCAAATATAACCCGTGAAGGAACTTTTGCCTTGAATTCGAAATTTTTCATACTCATTATTCAATTCTATTCCGAAAATTTTTCAGCTTCCCTGGCTTCGATCTCAAATTTATTTTTCGTGTAACCATTCCTGATACTTTCATATAAATACATGGTAATAAATTTTAAGTACCCGTATCGTTTGAACTGTTGCACATGGCATAGTTCATGATTGACCCACGATATGTTGGTCAGAAATTCTCCGGAAGAAGTGTGCCACAGATGAATGGTTTTTCCGATGGTAACCGCAACCTGTGAAGATTTAAGTTTTCTTGCCGCAAGCATAGCAATCCACGAATTCTCCCGGATACAGAACTCATGATCCCGGACTTTGTACCTCAAGGATTTCTTCGCCATGTTTTTTGGTTTGCGGCCTGCGGAATATTTTAAAAATGATTCCATCCTCATCAATCAGAAAAGTTGTTCTTTTCAATCCCATAAACTTGACGCCATACATATTTTTCTGGCCCCAAACACCATATTTGTTGATGATTTCCTTGCCCGGATCGGGGATGAGATGAAAGGGCAATTCATGTTTCTTTTTGAATTTAAGATGGCTCACTTCATTGTCAGGGCTTACGCCAACCACTTCATAACCGGCTTTTTTTAAGGCTGCATAATTGTCTCTCAGGTTGCATGCTTCCGCCGTACACCCGGGCGTGTCATCTTTGGGATAAAAATAGAGAACCACTTTTTTACCTTTCATCTTTTCAAGTGAAATGATATCGCCGTTCTGATCTCTTGCTTCAAATACCGGCGCTTTATCACCTTCTTTTAGTTCTGCCATAATGCGTAATTATCTGGTGAAGAAATATGTTCTTTCGGTTCTGTTTCCCGCTTCATCTTCCACACTCACCACAAGCTTGTGTGCTCCGCGGGAACAATGCTCATCAAAATGATAAATAAAGCTACGACCTTTATCATTAGTAAAACGCAACCATTTACCATCGAGTTCAGCCCTGAAGTTTTTTATCTCGCCAAAATTATCTTCCGGAACAAATACGATGCTTCGGCTTTTCGATAAATTCGCATGATTTGCAAAACCTCCTTTTATCACCGGCGGTTCATTATCGACCACCAGTTCAAAATCGCCGAACGCTCTGAATTTGCTGCTGTACCAATCTCCGTCACGGGTGGCTTTCACTACTTCGGATTTGCCCTTCCAGCTTCTACGCACCAAAACTTTTCCCGGATCGCTTACCGGCCGGTTGGCTTTTAACCGAATGGTGAAAAAAGATTCTACGGGAATTAAACCGCTTAAAATTGAAACTACCGGAGAAACTGCCTCTTTTGAAACAGCATCTTTCACCTGATGAAAAAACCTGACTGAATCATACAACGCGTCCGGATTGAGATACAACTGAACCTGATTGTCTTCAAAAATGTTGACCATTCCCGGCTTGAATTCATTGGGATCATTCGGATCGCCTTTTTCGCCGGTTTCTCTTATTAATCCTTTTTGAATATTGAATTCGAGAACAGAGGTATTCCCGTCTGCATCCCTGACTACAATTCTCACCGGATGTATGAGATCATCTTTCATATCGATTACCCCGTCATTTCTGAAATCTGTATAAACTCCCTGCGGATACCCCGGCAGCCTGCTCAAATGTTCGATGTAAGGCCCGCCGGCAGCCCGGGTCTTGTAATCAATATGGGCATTTACATATCTTGTTTCATCATAACTGATGCTATCGATTCTGAATCCGTTTTGCGGTTGATTATCCACATATAAAATTCCCTCATAAATACCGTTCGGATTATGGCTGAAGCTCTGTTTGTCATTGGCAGTAATTCCAAAACTAATTTTATCGGTATGAACCGTGATCAACTTTTGAACAGCCACATATTTTCCATTTCCCAAATATCTGATTGGGATATGAAGAGGTGTCTGGCTGTATGTACTTTTGCAACGATCGTACATATACAAACGAACAATTGTCGGAGGCACCTTGTCGGGAACCGGCAGATTAAACAAAAGCGGATTCAGAACTTTATCTGTTTTGGTATCTCTGATTTCAAAGTGCACATGCGGCCCGGCGCTTCCACCTGTACTTCCGCTGAGTGCAATGAACTGTCCTTTCTTTACCGGAAATTGATCCGGCCTGAATTCCAAATTAATGGCCCATGTTTCCTGCGCATATTGCTGGCTGATCACATAATCTTCAAGTGCATCAAAAAACCTGTTCAGATGTCCGTAAACGGTGGTCAAACCATTGGGATGATTGATATAAATCGCCTGGCCAAATCCCAACGGAGCCACACTTATCCGGGCAATATAACCGTCTGCTGCTGCCACCACGGTCTTATTAACTGCCTGATCTGTGCGGCAGTCTAAACCCATGTGGTAGTGATTGGGCCGAAGTTCTCCGAAATTAGCCGCGAGGCTAATGCGAACTCCTTTCACAGGATAAATAAAATAATCACGTGGATAATTTCGTACAGGAAAAACCTGAGCAGAAGCTAAACTGTGTGCCAGAAGGAAAATAGAAAAAAGGTACAGTTTGTGTGTGTGTTTCAATTTAGTGGATAATTTTGATTGACTATTTACAAATCTAAGAACCGGAAAATAAGAAATTTTTATGTCGAGGAATGATAAAATCGCATTGATAATTTTCGGAGCTGCTGCAGCCCTTGCTACTTATAAGTTTTTCGAAATGACGCAGGAGAAACGCAAAGAATTTTTTGATCATATAAAATCGAGAACTTCCGAGTTGTTGGACAAGACAGATGACACCGTCTCCCGCGTGAACACATTTATGGACGAATACGACGCGCAGGGGGAAGACGCCTGGATAGACAAAGCATATATATTGAAAAAAATGTTTCGCGATCTCTTCGGATCGGAAAAACATTTTTTGTTATAAAAAAATATTCCGGAGACACTCCTTAAATGCTTTTTATCTATTTATAACCTTTTACCAGGCTTTATTCGTCTATCTGAATTCATAAAAATGAACAACTCTTTTAATGTAACCATTTAAATGCTCTACCTTTAACCTTCAGGTCTTGTTTTTATTTTCTTTAGAAACGAACATCGACAAAACACAATAATTATGAGAATCAAATTCTTCCTTTTTCTGATATTTATTCTTTCTGGCATTTCCTATTCCCGGGCTCAGGTTGCGGAAGGTAAATTTCTGTTGGGCGGGAGTGCTACTTTCAACCACACTAAAGCTACCAACGAAATTGTCAACATGGACCAGAGGACAGATAATGTTTCCGCCGATGTCCTTGTTGGAAAATTTATTTCTTCCAGTGTTGCAGTAGGGCTGATCGGTCAATACTCCCACGTTAAATCCGGCCAATCCAAATACAACGGTTTCGGAATTGGGGTTTTCGGAAGAAAATACAAATCCCTGGGTGCGAAATTCTATCTCATCGGACAAGGAGATGTGATGTATCTCCATTCATCAGCCACTGCTGTTAGCGGTTCAACAAACAAACTACTCAGTAATGGTGGCGTCCTGGATTTGTTTCCCGGCGTCTCTTATGCACTTACACCAAAGTTTCAGATGGAACTGATGATACCCGGGTTTTTTTCGATGAGCTATATAACACAAAAGAATGAAACTGGTGGCTCTGTTACTTCAAAACAAAACCAATTCTCGGCAGGTCTCAACCTCGACCGGAATGTCATTTCAAATCTGGGAATAGGGTTCAAATTCATTCTTTAAACGCTGCAGGCGGGAATTCCATAAAGAAGCCGCCTCCCCGAAAATACAAATAGAATGTATGTAATATTACACTCCGCAAAACGAATTGTCTATCTTAAATAATAAACAAAGGAAATACCTTTTAAAATCCATTGGGGACCAAATTCACAGTTGGTTTATTCCTTCCTGCTTTCATTTTCATATTTTCGTTTATTCATTATTGATAGATCTCATAAATACCCCATGAGGCCGAATTCTGATAAATTTGCATATCTCTTTTTTAAAAATATTTTAAGATGAAACTGGTTTCCTACGTGAAGGAAGACAATGAACAACTCGCCATCTTAGAAAATGGCCGCCTGTATGACACCGATGAATTACATCCTTCCCTCCCTTCCAACATGAAAATGTTTCTCGACTATTGGGACGATGTACTTCCCCGCGCACAATCGGCACTCAAAAGAATTCAGGAAGGTAGTGTTGAGTACAAAGGGGTTCCTTTTGAAGACCAGGAGTTGATGGCGCCGGTTCCATTCCCGCGTTCCGTGCGCGATGGATACGCTTTCCGCCAGCATGTGGCTACTGCGAGGCGGAACCGTCATGCAGAAATGCCGCCGGAGTTTGATCAGTTTCCTGTTTTTTATTTTACAAATCACACCAGTGTTACCGGAGCAGGAGAAATCACCTGCATGCCCGATCATCTCATCAAACTCGACTTTGAATTGGAATGCGCCATTGTAATTTGCCGGAGCGGTAGAAATATCAGAGCCAAAGATGCTGATAAATACATCGGTGGATACATGATTATGAATGATTTCAGCGCCCGTTTTTTGCAGGCACAGGAAATGAAATTGCACCTCGGGCCGGCTAAGGGAAAAGATTTTGCTACGGCTTTCGGTCCCTATCTGGTCACGCGGGATGAACTCGAAAAATACAAAACAAAATCTCCTGCCGGACATAACGGTAATGCTTACTCGCTTTCAATGAAAGCATTTGTTAACGGAATACAGGTCAGCGAAGGGAATTTCAAAGACATGAATTGGACATTCGCAGAAATCATTGAACGGGCAAGCTATGGCGTTCAGCTTTCGCCGGGAGATGTGATTGGTAGTGGAACTGTGGGCACAGGATGCTTTCTTGAAATCAACGGAACCAACAAATTAAATGATCCAACTATCGCTGAACAATGGCTTGAGTCGGGAGATATCGTTACATTGCAAATCGATGGATTGGGAAAACTGGAAAATGAAATTGTTGAAGACCCGGACCATTTTTCCATTCTCAACCAACAACATTAGCGTAGGATTTTATCTAATAAACTACCGGGTGATATTCGTAACTAAATTTACCGGATGTTTTAAAAATTCAGCGGTGAGATCCGGATCGATTCCAGATTTGCATAAAATTGTAAATCCGGAATTAATGAAGAAACCCTTCAAGGGACCGCTTTCCATTTATTGGGCGGCAAATCCGTGAAATTTTCAATAACTCATTTTGGAAAGACCCGTTTTTAAATCTTCTGTCAGATAATCAGGGTCCTCCAAACCAATGTACAGCCTAAGCCTTCTGTGTTCCGGGTTTTCCGGATGAAACTCGTCCGGCGAAATAGATGAAATGGCCGGGATAATGAGCGATTCATGGCCGCCCCAGCTTACCGCCATCAAAATATGATTGAGGCCATTGCAAAAAGATTCGATTTGATTAAAATCTTTTGTCTTCAATACAAAAGACAGCAACCCCCCGCCACCTGTCATTTGCTTTTGAACTAATTCCTTCTGTGGAAAATCTTTGTCCATCGGAAATGAAACACTTTCAACCTCATTTCTCGTTTTGAGAAACTCAACCACTTTCGCTGCATTCTGAGAAACCCTTTCCATCCGTACCTGAAGTGTACGCAATCCACGTACCATAAGCCATGCATTGAACGGCGTGGTACCAATTCCGAGATTCATATATTCACTGATAAAAATCTTACCCATCATGGCTTTGGTACCACAGAGAACTCCGGCTACTACATCACTGTGGCCGTTGATATACTTTGTCGCACTCTGAAGTGTAATGTCAATCCCCAAATCAATGGGCTTCTGGTAAAGCGGCGTGCAATAACTATTGTCGCAAATGGTAACGATGTGATGCTGCTTTGCCAGGTCTGCCACCGCTTTTAAATCCTGCAAATAAAAAGTCCAGCTATTGGGGCTTTCCAAATAAATCAAAGTAGTATTCGGGCGAATGGATTTCTTAAATTCCGTCATATCTCTTCCATCCACATAGGTCGTGGTAATACCGAATCTGGGCAACACATTATCAAACATTTTCTTTGCCCAGGAATATGGATTTTCCACCGAAATAATATGGTCGCCCGATTTTACATTAGCCAAAACAGAAACGAAAATAGCGCCGGCCCCGCTGTTGAGTACAAGGCAGGCTTCGGCGTGGGAGAGCGCTGCCAGCTTCTTTTGAAGAATGGCGAGAGAAGGATTGTTGCCGCGGCTGTACAAAAAAGCGGAAGCTTCATCTTTCAGCGCCTTCCTGAAATCACTCACACTTTCAAAAGCGAAATTGCTGGTCTGAAAAATGGGCGGAGCCACGGCATTGAAATATCTTTCCCTGTCTTCGCCTAATTCATTGATGATTTCTGAGACCGGAATATTTTCCATATTAACTCAAATTTTTATTCGTTGACGGTTTCCGATAAAAGCAAAATAAATAATCATAAAGGCCAGCAATACCGCAAGGGCAATCAGGCTGATTCCGGTATCGGTGACAAATATGCTTATCCCCACAAAAGTATAAGCGAGAATAAAAATGACAGGCATGACCGGATACCACTTCATTTTGTAAAACTCAATACCCTCGGGATGCGTGTTTCTTTTTCTTAAAATAAAAATGCTCGCGGAGGAAAGCACCATACCAAAACAATCAAGAAAAATGGTAAAGCTCAGAATGGTGTCAAATGTTTTTGCCCAGAAAACAATGATGATACAAAGAGCGGCAAACACACTGAGCGATGTGGCAAGTACACCTGTCTTGTCATTTCTGCGATTGAAGGCGGCAGGCAAAATTTTATCAGTACTCATGGCCGACATAACGCGCGGATTGCTCATCAATAAAACATTCACATAAGCAAGCACACTCAAAAACAACAGGACAGATAAAATGGTTTCCGATGCATGCCCGAATACCTTACCCGCCATAATAGCCGCTATGTTGGTGGATTTTCCCAGTGCATCGTAACCGATTACTTTGACATAGGCCAAATTGATGAGCAAATACAAGAGCAGGATAATGGAAATGCCAATGAAAATGGCTCGCGGCAACGTTTTTTGAGGTTTCCGGATTTCTTCACCGAAATTTATAGTTTGCTGGTATCCGCCATAGGTAAAGCTTACAGCGACAAAACCAATTCCGAAAGACCTCAAATATGACCACACGCTTTCTGAAACATGTGTATTGTGAAACTGTATGGGTGGTGTATCTGCAAAAAACAGCGGCATGATCAGCGCTATCACCAAAAGGACTTTCACGACGGTGAGCACATTTTGTGTGTGGGCACTCGTTTTTAATCCGAGCAGGTTGACCCCGTAAAACAGAAGCACAGAAAAGATGGCAATAATCAATTGAATAGTTTCTAAACTCGCAGAGGTCCTTCCCGGGAAAATAACACCTGTGATATATTCTCCTCCAATCAGGGCCACACCGCCGAGCGTTGCGGCATTGCTGACGATGATGATGCAATTAATCGAAAATGCAATGGAAGGGTGATAGGCGTAAGAGAAAACTTTGTAATACGCGCCTGTGACAGGCAGGCGATTTCCAATTTCCGCATAAGTAAGCGCGCCGCAAAATGCCACCACACCACCTGCCACCCAACTCAGAAAATAAATCACCGGACTGCTGACTGCCGCGGCTACGTTGACGGGTGTACGAAAAATACCCATGCCCAACACAAGGCTTACCATCAATACCGATACATCAAACAACCCCAGAAGTCTTTCCGGCTTTTTCATTCTGTGATGAAGTTACAATCTTCACAAATTAGAACATTGTGGGAAAATGAAATTTGGGAGCAAAAGGGATTTTTTATTCAAAAGAAAATTCTCCTACATTTGCCCGCGTAATCGGTTTCATCTGATAAAATAAATCAGAGAATTAAAATGGGAATCCGGTGCAAAACCGGAGCTATCCCCGTAGCTGTAATTCCAGTGCCACCCAGGTGGTAACTTCCTGAAACCAAAATCCACTGTTCCGCTGCAGGCGGAATGGGAAGGAAAATCAGGGAGACGGAAAAGCCAGAAGACCTGCCATTGCAACTATTTTTTCACATGCTTTCGGGAGGAAAGGCAGGGATCAACAAACGTTTCGGCGTATTTCCCCTTTTTTCACTGACAGCAACAAAACTTTTTTATGAACCGTATTTTTTTTGTTGCCGCAGCCATTTTTTCACTGCAAACAGCCCGCGCGCAGGACAGCGCCAAAATTCTGGATGAGGTCATTGTGACCGCTACCAAAACCCCGGTCAAACAAAGCCTTATCGGCAAAACGGTGACGGTTATTTCTCACAAAATGATTCAGGAAAATGCGGGGAAAACCCTGCCTGAGCTCATGAATATGACTTCGGGAATTACTATCAACGGAGCTGACAATCCATTAGGTACTGCCCCGGCAGTATTCCTCCGCGGAGCATCCTCAGGAAATACCCTGATTCTTTTGGATGGCATACCACTTTACGATCCTTCATCTGTTACCGGAGAATTTGATTTGAACAATTTTGATCTCAACACTCTCCAGCGGATTGAAATCATGAAGGGTTCACAATCCACACTTTATGGATCTGACGCCGTAGCCGGAGTAATCAATCTTATCACCACAAAGGAGAGCGACAAAAAAATGAATCTCAATGCGCAACTGTCGGCAGGGTCCTACAACACCTACCGCGGCAACCTGACAATTTCGGGGAAACTGAAAAAGGGTTCTGACTACCTTATTAGTTATTCAAAATTATACAGCAAAGGATTCAGCTCAGCATACGATTCCACAGGAAAAGGCGGTTTCGACCGGGACGGATTTAACCGGGATTTGTTCATGGCCAAATTCGGATGGAAAATAAATGAGGGAATTGATTTGAAATTTTTTGGGAAATACAGTCGCGATTCTGCCGCCATTGATGCCGGGGCATTTATTGATGACAAAGATTACACCTTCGACAATAACAATACCATCGCTGGCGTGATGCTCGACAAGAAATTAAAAAACGGCCTGTTACGTATTCAGTATTATTCCAACTGGTACAATCGCCATTTTGTGGATGACTCAACTGATGTGCCGGGTTTTATTAAATTTCAAAAGGGCCGGTACAACGGATTCAGCCATTACGCAGAGGCATTCACCAATCTGAAACTTTCGGACGAAGTCACTCTGTTGTCCGGAGTTGATTACCGTTACAACTCCACCAGTCAGTTGTATTTTTTTCTTCCCGATTTTGGATTTCCCGCCAAACCCATTTCCCCCGACAGCGCCCACACACATCAAATCAGCGGGTATGCATCCCTGTTATACAACGGACATTCCGGATTTGGTATAGAAACCGGCGGTCGGTTTAATCACCACAATGTGTATGGCGGCAATTATACATCCACCCTCAACCCGTTTTTCAACTTCGGAAAGTTCTATAAAGTATATGCCAATCTTTCCTCCGGATATCATGTACCTACTTTGTATCAATTGTATTCTGAATATGGCAATAAATCTTTGCGTCCGGAATCAGATATTTCAACTGAATTGGGAATTCAATATAACAATGTACGTCTGTATCTTCGCGCAACCGCCTATTCACGCACAGGCAGAGATGTTATATTCTTCTATTCAGACCCCATCACCTTTGCCGGAAAATATATGAATGGCGACAAACAAAAAGATAAAGGATTTGAAACAGAAATCCGGCTTCGGATAACAGAAAAAATTTCTTTCAGCGCCAATTACACTTATACTGATGGCAAAATAACAACACTTGCAAATGGCAAAGACAGCGGTTATTTTAATCTCTATAAACGGCCTGAAAATATGGTGAATGCCTCTGTCAATTTGAACCCGGCCAAAGCACTGTACATCGGAATCAACTTTCATGCAGCCGGAAAATCTTTTGAAGCTAATTACATGAGCATCCCCTATGTGCTTGATGGCTATTACACTCTGGGGGCACACGTTAATTACAAAGCCACAAAGTGTTTAACCTTTTTTACGGATATTCAAAACCTGACCAACCGGAAATATTTTACTTCGCGCGGGTACAATACGCGTGGATTCAACCTTATGGCGGGAGCGATGATTAGTCTCTGAAACACTACTTCATTGGCAGAGTTTGCTGATTCGTACCCTTTGAGGGGCTGGGATTTGTCTCAGCCCTTTTTTCGTCTTCACGTTTGCATCAGAATTTTTACCTTCATCCAAACTATCCTTTATAATGAAAAAAATCCTTTTGCTAATCTCTTTGTTTTACCTGAATAAAGTTTACAGCCAGCCGGTTACCGTCAATCGCGACACCGAAATTGAACAGATGGTCCAGGAAATTAATCCTGACTCACTCAGGAGTTATATCACACATTTGGTGGCCTTCGGAACACGCCACACGCTGAGCAGCCGGACCAATCCGAAAACGGGCATTGGCGCTGCCAGAAATTATGTACTTCAAAAATTCCGGGAATTCGCATCCAAATCGGACGGACGGCTAAGAGCCTTTATAGACACTGTTACTCTTCCTGCCGATGGCAAACGGATAAACCGGCCGGTACTTCTCGGAAATGTCATGGGTGTTTTAAAAGGAACCGACCCTAATGACAACCGGATCCTCATCATTAGCGGACATCTCGATAGCCGGCGAACAGATGTCATGGATAGCGTGGGTATTGCTCCAGGAGCGGACGACGACGGAAGCGGTACAGCGGCTGTAATGGAATGTGCGAGGGTGATGAGCCAGCATTCTTTTCCTGCCACTGTCATTTTTGTTGCGGTAAGCGGTGAAGAGCAGGGGCTTTTGGGAAGTACTTTTCTTGCTAATAAAGCAAAGAAGGAAAATTGGAATGTGGCTGCCATGTTGAATAATGACATTGTGGGAAGCAATAATAGCAGCGGTACAAATATTATCAATAATACCGAGATTCGTGTGTTCAGCGAAGGAATTCCTCACTACAAAACGGAAGAACAAATTCGAAGGATTATTTCACTTGGTTTAGAAAACGACGGCAATTCAAGACAGCTGGCCCGTTATGTAAAAGAAACAGCCGAGCGCTATGTCGATAACTTACATGTCATTCTGGAATACCGTACCGACCGGTTTTTGAGAGGAGGAGATCATTTGCCGTTTTTAAACAATGGATTTACTGCAGTCAGGCTTACGGAGATGAATGAAAACTTTACCCGTCAACATCAGGACATCCGGGAGGAGAACGGGATTTCTTACGGAGACCTTACCGAACATATCGACTTTGAATATTTGAGAAAAAATACGGGAGTCAATTTATCAACGCTTGCTAATCTGGCCAAGGCGCCCGGTAAGCCGCAGAATGTAAAAATTGAAGTACGGCAACTTACAAATTTTACAGATTTGAAATGGGAAGCTCCTGCCAATAAAAAAGTTTCCGGCTATTACGTGCTCATACGTAAAACAGCAGAATCAATTTGGCAAAAGAAATTTTTTACAAAAGACACTTCGATCCGCCTGCCTTATTCCAAAGACAATTATTTCTTTGCCGTAGAAGCCGTTTCAGAGACAGGAAATGAAAGCCTGCCAGTGGTTCCCGGGATTGGGAGGTGAGTGGGGTTTGAAAATTTTAGGTTTCGGCTTTCATTTCATAACAAAGGGGTAATCTTGGAACTCAGAACCCGGAACGCGAAACTTGAAACATGGAACGCGAAACACTCCGACTTTAAAAACCCAACTCCACTCATCATACCTTACTTTTGCAGCGTTTAAAAAAACCTCATTGAATTATGGCCATTATCATTCTTGGCACCATGGCATTTGACGCCATTGAAACACCTTTCGGAAAAACAGAAAAAGTTATTGGAGGATCTGCCACTTATGCTGCATACGCCGCCAGCCATCTTACCCATCCATTGCAACAGATTTCTATTGTTGGCGAAGATTTCCCCATTCAGGAACTTACTGATTTAAAAAATCGCGGAGTACAGTTGGATGGCGTTGAAATAGTGAACGGAAAAAAATCTTTTTTCTGGAGCGGAAAATATCATCTCGATATGAATGCGAGGGATACGCTTGTTACCGATTTGAATGTATTGGCCGATTTCAATCCGAAAGTTCCGGATTCATATCAGGATGCAGATTACCTGATGCTCGGAAACGTTATGCCGTCGCTTCAGTTGAGCGTTATTCATCAATTGAAAAAAAGACCAAAGCTGGTGGTTATGGACACCATGAATTACTGGATGGAAACAGCGATGGATGATCTCAAAAAAGTGCTGAAAAAAGTGGACGTATTGATGATCAACGACAGCGAAGCCCGCCAGCTGAGTGGCGATTATTCTCTGGTCAAATCAGCCAAATCTATTTTGGAGATGGGACCTTCCTATCTGGTTATTAAAAAGGGCGAACATGGCGCCCTGCTGTTTGATAAGGATTCCGTTTTCTTTGCACCGGCCCTGCCCCTTGAGGATGTTTTCGATCCAACCGGCGCGGGAGATACTTTTGCCGGAGGTTTTATCGGCCATCTTGCACAAACCGGAGATATCAGTTTTGAAAGTATGAAGACCGCCATCATTTATGGAAGTGCGCTGGCAAGTTTTTGTGTTGAAAAATTTGGTCCGCTGATGTTAAAAGAAATTGATAACAGGGATATTCAAAACCGACTGGATAAATTTGTGCAGTTGGTAAATTTTGATTTGAAATTTTAGCTTGGTGTGCTTGAAATAATTGTTTTGATCTGGCTTTCCATTGAAATTGGAAAAATGGCTAAGAATAAGGGACTGAAGCCGTCAACATGGCAAATTTATTTTGTTGCCGGATGGATACTCGCCGAAATAATCGGCGTTATGATTGGTTTTATGATTTTCGGCCTGAATAATCTGCTATCCGTTTACATTGTAGGAATTGCATTTGCCTTTACAAGTTATTTTTCAATACACAGCATCCTGAACAAATTTCCCGATCAGGATAATGAAGACATCAATAATATCGGAAAACCTTAAAATATTTTTTATGGGAGATATCGTTAAGGAGTTTAATGACTACCGTTCCAAAATGAACGATGTCATTCTGAGTAAAAACAACCTTGTTATCAAACGCCTGTGGAATCTGGACACAAATACTTACATGGATGGCGCTATCGACAAAAAGACCAAAGAGATGCTCGGACTTGTTGCGAGCATGGTGCTCCGTTGTGATGATTGTATCCGCTATCATTTGGGAACCTGCCACGGATTGGGAATTACAACAGAACAGATTTACGAAATCTTTGCGGTGGCAAATGTGGTGGGCGGTACTATTGTCATACCTCACACCCGTCGTGCTGCTGAATACTGGGAAGAACTGAACAGGCTGCATGCCTCAAAATAGAAATATAAAATCCGGAGGTATTTCCCGATTAATTTTTAACTTGGGCTATCCTTTTTTAATCTTTTTTTAAATCACA
This sequence comes from Chitinophagaceae bacterium, assembly GCA_017307735.1. GTDB lineage: Bacteria > Bacteroidota > Bacteroidia > Chitinophagales > Chitinophagaceae > Ginsengibacter. The sequence goes on along the minus strand of JAFKGR010000005.1, from coordinate 230,444 downwards.
AGAAAATGGAAATCCCTATTGTAGATCTTGCCCGGTTTACCGATGGCAGCAGGCAGCACAGAGAAGAATTTGTACAACAGTTGGGAAAGGCTTTTGAAGAAGTGGGGTTTGTGACAGTCAGAAACCACGGTATTTCCGAGGATTTGATTGCCGACATTTACAAATATGTGCAACAATTTTTTGCGCTGCCTCTTGCGAGGAAAAAGAATTACGAAATTATTGAACTTGGTGGCCAAAGAGGATATACTTCTTTTGGAAGGGAACACGCAAAAGGAAGCGAGGCTCCCGATTTGAAAGAGTTCTTTCAATTTGGGCAAATGGTTCCGGACAGTCATCCGTTAAAAAAGGAATATCCGGACAATGTGCTGGTAAAAGAGATTGCTGAATTTAATGCGACAATTGAAAAAGCCTATCGTGCTTTTGAAAAATCCGGGAAAGCTTTGCTGAGCGCCATCTCCCTGTTTTTGGGATTGAAAGAGCATTATTTTGATGAATATGTGAATGAAGGGAACAGTATCCTCCGGGCCATTCATTATCCTCCGATTACTCAGGAGCCCAGGAGCTCTATCCGTGCAGAACAACACGAGGACATTAATCTGATCACATTGCTTGTGGGAGCCAGTGCTGATGGGTTGCAGGTATTGACAAAACAGAATACCTGGATTCCGGTAAAGAGCCAGCCCAATCAGATTGTGGTGAATGTGGGGGATATGTTACAGCGGTTTACCAACAATAAATTGAAGAGTACCACCCACCGTGTGGTAAATCCTCCTCGTGAATTGTGGCACACCTCAAGGTTTTCTATCCCGTTCTTCCTGCATCCGAAATCTTCAATGAGCCTGGCATGTCTGGCAAGCTGCATAGATGCCACTCATCCCAAACAATATGAAGATATCACTGCCGGAGAATACCTGGAAGAACGGTTAAAAGAAATCGGACTTAAGAAATAAAACAGCCAAAGCAGCCTTTGTTGCCTGAACTGTCCTTATAATTTTTTATCGTAAAAATGATATTAAAAAGGCATATTCCTTTTTTAAAAGCTGTTTTTTATTATACCATCTCCGCTTTTGGCGGGCCGCAAGGCCATTTGGGTATGATGATCCGGACTTTTGTTGAAAAAAGGAAAGATGTCACACAGGATGAACTGATGGAATATGTAGCTTTTTGCCAGATGTTGCCGGGCGCTTCTTCCACCCAAACGGTTACGCTCATCGGCTACAAGCGAGGGGGAATTCCATTGGCCATTCTTACTTTACTCATCTGGCTGACGCCGGCCTGCATTCTGATGGGAGCTTTTTCGTTCGCTGTTTTGTATGTGAATGAATTTCATGTAAGTCTCGATATTTTTAAGTTTATCCAGCCGATGGCCATTGGATTCATTGCATTCGCTGCCTTGAAGATGTACCGTACCCTGGTAAATAATACGGTGACTTTTTTGATCATGCTTATTGGAGGTATCGCTACTTTTTTATTTTTCAAAACACCCTGGATATTTCCCGTGCTAATTGTTTTGGGAGGAATTGTTACCAACTTCAGCAAAAAGAGATTTCCGGAACACGTGAAAATAACACCCAAGCATATACGGTGGACGAACATCTGGTTGTTCTTACTAATTTTTGTGATCGTTGGGTATTTCAGCGAACTGGCGCGAAAGCAGAACTGGCAAAACAAACGCGTTTTTAATCTTACCGAAAACACCTATCGGTACGGAAGCCTCGTCTTTGGCGGCGGCGATGTACTGATGCCTATGATGTACGAACAATTTGTGGTGCGCAAAAAAACCCAATATATGTCTCCACAGGAATACCTGACAGGATGGGGATTGGTGCGTGCCATTCCGGGTCCTGTTTTTTCAGTTTCTTCCTACATGGGAGGATTGGTGCTTCGCGGAAACGGAATTCCGTTACATCTGCTCGGGTGTTTGATTGGAAGTGTTTTTATTTTTTTGCCGAGTGCACTTTTGGTTTTATTCTTTTATCCCGTATGGTACAATCTTAAAAGATATGCTGTCATTTACCGGTCGCTGGAGGGCATAAATGCGGTGGTCGTCGGAATTATGGTTGCTGCCTTTTTCTTTCTGATGAAAGATACGAATGTCTGGGATTTCACTACAATCAGTTTACTAAATGTGATTTCCGTGGCAGGAACTTTTTGCCTGCTTACTTTCACAAGGATTCCAGCCCCCTTGATTGTGCTGGGGTGCCTGATACTTGGGATACTCTTTTAAACTGAACTAAATCTGAGAAAAGAATGGATATTCCCACAGCTGACTCCCTTGAAATAACAAATCAGGTGCCTGATAAACATCAGAATAATTGTAATTTTCGTTGAGTTCCCGCTTCAACAATTCGAGTTTCATTTGTTCCTTTTTCAGATTCTCCTGCTGCTTCTTAAAATTTTGTTTATTCTTATCCATCTCCTTAAAAGATTTTTTCAATTCCGATTGAATTTGATTCATGTTTTTTCTGAGTTCTTTTATGAACTTTTTAGAATTGATTTCTCCGGATGCTTTGTTCACAGACTTGTTAATTTCATCCCACCGGATGGAGTTCATCGCATCCCTGACTTGTTTACCAATAGCGGAGAAGTCGATTCCGGCAATAGATTGTTTCCACTCATCATTGATTTTATTCCAGTCTATTGACTGAATTTCCCTCATGGCCTGTTGGATAGATTGGTCAATTTCCTTTTGTGTTGCTGATGGTATCAAAGTATCACTTTGATTTGTGTTTAATGTTTTGGAACCGCCTCCCTTTTTAAAAGAGCTAAGCGCCAAAACAAAAACGGCTGCACAGGCCGGAATCGTGAAAATACGTACAAGTTTCATAATATTTATTTTTAGGTTTTACGAATTATATCGTACACAAACATACGATTATATTCGTACTAAAAAATATTTTTTGCGAGACCCCTGATTTTTTTACTGCCCTTATAATAAATCGAATAAAGAAAGTAGATTGCAACTTATATCCTCATTGTTATGAAGAAGATTTTTGTTATAGTTATATTGATGCTTATGTCTTTTGGAATCCATGCGCAGGATCAAAAAGAAGAAAAGTCCCAATCTTTTAACCGCCAGAGGCTTTTTACGGGCGGCGATCTGAACCTCGGATTTTCGAGCATTGCAACCAACCTGGGAATCTCGCCGGTATTTGGTTACAGTGTCAGCAACTGGGCCGACGCCGGCGTCACACTCAACTTTAATTATCTATCTCAGCGAGACTACCAGACCGACGGCGACAAACTCCGCCAAACGATTATCGGGCCGGGTGTATTTGTCAGGCTTTTTCCCATAAACTTTTTGTTTGGCACCGCCCAGTATGAATATAATTTTATGCGATATAAATACATTCCGGCTATTGGCCCCAGCACTTCGAATGACATTTATCACATTAATGCTCCGTCTCTTTTGCTGGGAATTGGATACGCCGGCGGACGTGTAAGCGGAAGCAATACCTATTACTATTTTTCAATTTCATGGGATGTCATGAGAGACCAGAACTCCCCCTATGTGGATGTACATGGCCGTGAAATACCCGTTATCCGCGCAGGGTACAACATCGGTTTGTTTCAGGGAAAGAGGAATTACTAAAAAAATAGTTCAGCGCTGATTTTATCTGTAAACAAAATACCTTCTTCCGATAAAACCACTTTATCCTTCCTTTCAGAAAACCAATTTGCAGAAAGTTTATTGAGCTTTTCTCTGATTGTAAAATTAAACTCCGGCGAAAATTTTTTTGTTACATAATCAAAATCCATTCCTTCCACAGTGCGCAAAGAGGTCATGATATATTCATTCAACCGCATGGTTTCAGTCAGGGTTTCCATCTGAAAAATTGGCGTTTCATCTTCCATTGCTTTCATGTACAAAGGATTATTTGCCATATTCCAGTAGCGGTGATTTCCGTCAAACGAATGTGCAGAAGGTCCGATACCGAGATACGGTTTTTGTTGCCAGTAACTGCTGTTGTGTTTACTTCTGAAGTCAGGCAGCGCAAAATTGCTGATTTCATAATGCTCATAGCCCGCCTTGCGCATGGTGTGCATCAGCATTTTGAACTGGCGCGCCTGACCGGCATCATTGACATTCTCTTTTTTCTTCAGTTCAATCATTCTCTTAAGAGCCGTTTTCGGTTCCACCGTCAATGCATACGATGAAATATGCGGCACTTTCAAATCGATTAATTTCTTCATGTTAAATTCCCAATCCTGGTCTGAAAGGCCGGGAATCCCAAAAATCAAATCGGCTGAGAAATTGTGAAATCCTGCGTCCCTTGCCATCAATAAACTTCTTTCAGCCTGTTTCGAATCGTGACCGCGATTCATCCATTTCAAATCTCTGTCAAAAAAAGACTGAATCCCGATACTTAGTCTGTTGATCCCCGTCGACCTCCACATTTTTAATTTATCTTCAGAAATGTCATCCGGATTGGCCTCCAGTGTAATTTCCGCATCTTGAGAAACGTTGTAATGTTTGTAAATCGACCTTAGCAATGAATCTATCTCTTCAGCAGCAAGAATGCTCGGTGTGCCCCCACCAAAATAAACAGTTTCTATCTGGCTTTTTTCAGGTAAAGTCATTCCACACAAAGGCTCTTTTTCTTTCTGTGTGCGCCACCCAATTTCTTTTAAAAGATCAGCCACCATTCTATCCCTGTCCTTCAAAGAAGTAGAGAAATGAAAATTGCAATAGAAACACGCTTGTTTGCAAAAAGGAATATGGATGTAAATGCCGGCCAATGCAATACTTTTAGTGCGAAAATATTTTTCAAAAAATCAATTTAGATTTGAGTCCTGCACATGCATCCCCATGAATCCATACCAAAAATTTTGTTAGCTTTTGTATTGGTGTTTTTTACGGGCGTGCAGGCAAAATCGCAAACCTACAAAATCACTTATAATCTGATCGGCAAAGATACACTTGCAAAAGATAGCCGCACCACCTTGCAATCCGAATTCGACTCGCGGGAAAAAGCAGTTGATTATATCAGGAATCTCAGAAACTTTTTATTTGAAAAAGGATATGCCCAGGCCTCGGTTGACAGCTTTCATATCGATACTACATCGGCCAGGGTTTTTTTATTTATCGGAGAAAAAACACAATGGCTTTTACGATTGGATAGCCTGCCGGCTCTTGTAAAATCTGATTTGGGATTAGGAAACAGAAAAAACGAGATTACGGAAAATGATTATTCCCGTGTAAAAATCATTGAAAACAAAATCCTGGATTACTATGCAAATAACGGGTATCCTTTTGCAACTTTAAAATTTGAAAACAGCGGATTTCAGGACGGTAAAATTATCACCTTTTTAAAAACAGCTCCGGGTGTATTGTACCACATCGATAGCATTAAAGTTTATGGAAAGGGAAAAATCAAAAGCTCCTATCTGCAGCATTACCTCGGGATTTTTAATGGAGATGTTTATAATAAATCCAAATTGGATCAGGTGGGCAAACTGATTGCAGACCTGCCTTTCCTTCAGGAACAAAATCCCTGGAGCCTTACCATGCTGGGGACCGGATCAACCCTGAATCTTTTTCTTGAGCCGCGGCGAAGCAGTGAAATCAATGCTTTGATCGGATTTCTGCCGGGGAATTCAATCACCGGAAAAACAAAAGTGACTGCAGATGTAACTTTAAATTTAAAGAATGCATTAGGAGGAGGAGAAACCTTTTTATTGAATTGGCAGCAACTACAGGCACAATCACCAAGGTTAGATCTGGGACTGAACCTTCCTTATTTATTTAATACCCCTTATGGACTCGATGCCTCTTTCAGTATGTGGAAACAAGATTCATCGTGGTTATTACTTACTGCCAATTTGGGTGGCCGGTATTTCTGGAGCGCCCACAAATCGATGCGGATTTTCTACCAAATGAAAAACAGTTATTTGCTTCAGGGAGGAGTGGATACCAATTCAATTAAAATTTCACATCAGCTTCCTCCCTACATGGACGTAAGGGCTTCTTCCGGCGGTCTTTCCTATCAGGTAGAAAACACCAATTATGTTCTTAATCCGAGAAGGGGGAACATTCTGACATTTACTGCTACTGCGGGCATTCGCAAGGTCTCAGAAAACTCTGACATCACGCAGTTAAAAGACCCGTCGGACCCGGTTTTTGATTTCAGTTCGTTATACGATACGGTCACCAAAAAAAGTTATGTGACCACCTTCGTTTTTTCGGGTTCTCATTTTATTCCGGTGGGAGAAAAAAATACTTTAAAAATATCGGAAGATGTTGGTTGGATGCAAAGCCCGCAGGCGTTTCAAAATGAATTGTTCAGGATAGGCGGCGCCGAATTGCTGCGTGGCTTTGATGAGAAAAGTATTTTTGCAGACCGATACAGTGTCACCTCGGTTGAATTTCGCACTTTGACCGGCATAAACTCATACATGTTTGTCTTTTCAGATTTCGGATTGACCCACACCAAAATTTCAACAGATAAATTTTCAAACTCATTTATCAGTGCCGGGCTTGGGCTGCGGCTTGAAACAAAAGTTGGATTACTCAATCTCGCTTATGCAATTGGAAAAAGAAATGATGTAAAGTTTGATATTCGCAATGCATCTAAAATTCATTTTGGGTATATCAATTACTTTTGACCGCTGATATGCAACGGAATCTTTTTTTATTGCTTTTTTGTTTCCTTTTGCCCCCCTTTCTCTTTGCCCAGCAAGGTGATTCTGCATTGCAATCGGGAAAAAATATCCCGGACACGGAACTGAACAACCGGGACACCGCAAATGGCATTCAGAAAATCCGGCAAACAGTTTCGGGCAGCGCCACCGATACCTCGCAATCGAAAACAGATTCTATCAGAAATGCTGCATTACAAAGCATTTCGCCACTTATAAAAAATCCAACAGAACGGGCAATAAATCATTTGAAATGGATTAACCAGAACGCCACCCCGGTATATTTTGTAAGTGAAGAAAGAAATGTGGAAGGAAAAGAAGGTTTTTTTTATGCCTTTTGCGGATTCTTATTTTTACTGGGCCTGTTCAAAACATTTTATCAGAATTATTTTTCAAACCTGTTTCGTGTTTATTTCAATACGTCCCTTCGCCAGAGCCAGCTTTCGGAGCAACTTTTACAGGCCAGGTTGCCCAATCTGATCATGAATATATTTTTTGTTATTTCGGGAGGTGTTTTTTTGTGGCAACTCTTTAGTTCAAACTTTAAAATAAAAGTTGAACCCCAGTTCTTTTTGCAAATGTGTATTGCAGCGGTGGCTTTTATTTATCTGGTAAAATTCATTTTTCTAAAATTTATTGGATGGATATCGGGCCGGTCTCAGGATACCGATCATTACATATTCATTATTTTTTTACTCAATAAACTTTTAGGATTGTTGTTAATACCTTTTATCATCCTGATTGAATTCGGGAAACCTGAATGGTTTCCTGTAATAAGAATTTTGGCGCTGTTGACCATTGCAGCACTGATCCTGACCAGATATTTCAAAAGTTATGGTATCATCGGACAACGATTAACTATTCGCCCTTTTCACTTTCTGGTTTATATGATAGGGGCGGAAATACTACCCCTCGCATTGCTCTATAAGGCCTCTGTAGATTACTTTATAAGGTAGTTCAAATAAATTTTTCAGAAAAAAATCATGTAGCTTTGCAGCGAATATGAGCACGCACAGTAAGGTAGAGAACACCATAAAGCTAACTCTGAAGGATATCAAAAATATCCTGATTGCGCAGGGTCGCCCTGAAAGTGAAAAATCGCCCTATTTTGGATTGGAAAAAAAATATGGTATCCATCTGGATTTTCAGCCGCTCACCCGCGTGGTTCCGATTTCTTCCAAAGAATTCAGAAAGCAAAAAATAGATATCTCAACTTATTCGGCAGTAATTTTCACCAGCCGGAATGCAATAGACAATTTCTTCAGGACCTGTGAAGAAATGCGAATTACCGTTTCCCCTGAATTGAAATATTTCTGCATCACAGAGTCCATCGCGCTCTATCTTCAAAAGTTCATTCTCTACCGCAAAAGAAAAGTGTTTTATGGAGAGGACGGAACCAATGAAAGTTTGTTTGATGTGATCGATCGGTATAAGGAACATGAAAAGTTTTTATATCCCTGCTCAGAAGCATTTGACAGCGAAATAACAAACTGGCTTGCCTCCAACAATTGCGTTTATGCAATTCCCGTTTTGTACAAAGTTGAACTGATTGATATCCGTGAAGCCCTAAATAACAAAGATTACCAGATCATCTGCATTTTTACTCCATTGAGCGTAAAGAGTTTTTTGAAGAGCAGTGAATCTGTCAATCTGGATTCGGCGGTCATCGGTGCATTTGGAGATAATACCCGCAAGGCCATCCTGACCTCAGGTTTAAGACTCGACTTTGTTGCTCCCAATCCCCAGGCAAAAAACATGGCTGCGGCATTGGATATCTTTCTCGATTCTCTTTCCAAAAAATAATTCTATTTTTTTTCGGGTAAGATCAGGATTCCGGAGGACTCTCTGTTCCTAATTTTCAGAAATAATGAGGTAATAATTTTTCTTTCCCTTTTGAACCAGGATATATTTATTATTTAGGAAATCGGCATCCATAAATGTCCTGTCGGCATCTGTTACTTTTTCTTTATTGATAAAGACACCTCCGTTTTGTACCATTTTCTTTGCTTCTCCTTTGCTGCTAAAAATTTTGCACGTATTTAAAACAGAGATAATATCTTTTCCCAGGATTTCTTCCCTCGTCAGGTTTGCTTTGGGCACGCCGTCCATTGCCTGCAGGAGCTGCTTTTCAGAAAGGCTTTTCAGCATACCTGCCGTATCGTTGCTGAATAAAATTTGTGAGGCTTTCCTTGCAAAATCAAGCCCTTCCTGTCCATGAACAAACCGTGTCACTTCTTCAGCTAATTTAGTTTGTAAGATGCGTTTGTGCTCATTTCCCTTATGTTGCCGGCTTAATTCCTGAATTTCCTCTTTTGAGAGAAAAGTGAAAATCCTGAGAAAGTTTTCAGCATCATCATCCGCAGTATTGAGCCAAAACTGATAGAAAGAATAGGGGGAGGTTTTTTCTGCGTCCAGCCAGATATTTCCACCTTCAGATTTTCCAAATTTTGTTCCATCCGATTTTTTCAACAATGGGCTGGTGAATGCAAAGGCTTCCTGAGAAGATTTCCGTCTGATTAATTCTACCCCCGTAACGATATTTCCCCATTGATCGCTTCCTCCAAACTGAGCTTTGCAATTCTGATCGTGATAAAGCCTGAAGAAATCATATCCCTGCATTAGCTGGTAACAAAATTCTGTGAAGCTCATTCCGTTTTCACTCTCCAACCTCTTCTTTACACTGTCTTTCGCCATCATATAATTGACGGTAATATGTTTTCCGGTATCACGTATAAAATCTATAAATGAAATATTTTTAAACCAATCGTAATTGTTCAGTAAAAGTGCGGCGTTTGGTTTGGAAGTATCAAAATCAATCAACCTTGAAAGTTGATTCCTGATACCTTCAACATTTTTGTTAAGAATATTTGTATCCAACAATTTTCTTTCATCACTTTTTCCGGTGGGGTCGCCAACCATGCCTGTAGCGCCGCCAACGAGAGCAATGGGTTTGTGACCAAACTTTTGCAAGTGCACCATAATAATAATCGGAATCAGGCTTCCGATATGGAGGCTGTCTGCGGTAGGGTCGAAACCTACGTAGGCGGTTTGAGATCCGCTCAAAAATAAATCTTCGGTACCAGGTATGATATCGTGAAGAAGGCCTCTCCACTTTAATTCTTCAATAAAATTTTTCATTGGGCGGCAAAATTACATTTTTTAAAAGGTTTAATGGTGAATGAAAAGAGCCAGCCTCCTTTATAAGAAAGGCCTGATACTTTACAATAAAAGCGGGAATTCCAAAAATTCATTATAAAATATATTATCGATCTTTCTATAGAGTTTTTCTTTCATATAAATATTTTAATTAAGGCGTCTTTGAATTTCCAACTCCAACCTGGATTGCCCTACATTCTTGAAATAAAATCAAGATTCCTATTTTTACGTACTTTTAGAAGTTACCAAAGAGAAGAGGTACAATATAAATCCTTTTATTATCGTTTTATTTTACTTGACGTTTTTTTTCAATAAGTGAAAGTTTTATTCCCCCAATATGAAATCTACCAAACAACTTTTCATCACCTTGCTTTTTATGATTCCCTTGTGGACAACGGCCCAATTCAGGAAATATTCCAATGAATTTCTGAATATCGGAGCAGGGGCTCGTGGACTGGCAATGGGTTCAGCGCAGGCCGCATCTGTAGATGATGCCACGGCCGGATACTGGAATCCCGCGGCGCTTACACTGGTAAAGGATCACCCCACGATAAGCCTGATGCATGCAAGCTACTTTAGTAATATTGGTAATTATGAGTTTGCAAGTATTGCAATTCCTGTTGATGACAACCGCCGGACTATCGGGTTCAGCATCCTGAGATTTGCCGTGGACGATATCCCCAATACCTTGTTTTTGGTGGAGCCTGACGGAAGCATAGACTATAACAATATTTCCACTTTTTCTTCGGCCGACTATGCCTTTCTTTTTTCCTTTGCACAAAAAATAAAAGATGACGGAGATTTTAAGATGTCGTTTGGTGCAAATGCAAAGGTTATTTACCGGAAAGTGGGACATTTCGCCAATGCATGGGGTTTTGGGTTAGATGCTGCTTTACACATGCAAAAAGGGAACTGGAGTGCCGCAGCCGTCGTGAAAGATATTACAACAACATTCAATGCCTGGTCATTTCATTTTACTGACAAAGAAAAACAAGTGCTGTATCTGACAAAAAATGATATTCCGGTAAAATCAACCGAACTTACTTCCCCAAGGCTTACCCTCGCATCATCATACAAAATTCCGGTCAGCAAATCTCTGAGCCTTCTTGCAGAAGCTGATTTCGATTTCACTTTTGACGGGCAAAGGAATACTTTAATCAGCGGAAATCCGGTGAGTGTAGCTCCTCATGCGGGGATTGAGGCAGGTATTAAGGATGTCTTTTTTATCAGAGCGGGAATCACTAACTTTCAAAGGGCGCTCAAAGATGCCGACACAACCAATCAGCAAAAAGTCTGGATTTATCAGCCTTCTCTGGGGGCGGGTTTCAAATTTGGCAATGTCAATATTGATTACGCCTTTACTAATTTGGCGAATCAGTCACATCCTTTATATACACACGTATTTTCGTTGAAGATTTTAATGTCAGGCGATAAAAATAACTAACCGGCTTTATGAAAAAAATACTATTCATCCTTTCAATTTTCAGCTTTTTCGCTGCTACCGGGCAGACCTATCAGAATAGCTGGATCAATTATAATCAGACATACTATAAGTTTAGTGTACCGAACAATGGCCTTTATAGAATTCCCTATTCAACATTACAGGCCGCCGGATTAGGAAATGTGCCTGCCGAGCAATTTCAGCTCTGGAGAAATGGCGTTGAACAGCCGTTGTACATTACCAAAACTACCGGCACCCTGGGTTCGTCAGATTACATAGAATTCTTCGGACTAATGAATGACGGAAAACAAGATACAAAACTTTACCGCCAAACAGATTTTCAATTATCCGACCATTACAGTCTTTACACCGATACGAGCAGTTATTTTCTGACAGTACATGCAGGATCAAATTTGAGATTGGTTGACGATGCTAATATTGTCGCAGGCAATACACTGCCGGCCGAGAAATACTTCATGAATAAGGCGGGGTACTATTTTAAAACACAAATTAATCCGGGGTATTCCATTCCGGTGGGGGGGGTTTATTTGTACTCGTCCTCTTACGACCAGGGAGAAGGCTGGACGAGCCGGTTTATATTTGGAGGAAACGATTTTGGCGGGGGCCTTTCCAATCTTAATATGTACACCGGCGGACCTGATGGTACACTTTCCTATGCGGCTGCCGGGTGTGCCTTCAATAATCGAAATATAACAGTAACAATAAGTAATGGAGTGTGGACGGGAATGGTTGACAACACACCTATGCCATCGTTTAATTACGTTAAAAATACGGTCCCTGTTTCCATGTCAGCCCTGAGTGGTAATAAAAACTGGATCACCTGCAAGTTTGGAAATACCTCTACCGTATCCACTGACAGAATGGTAGCATCCTATTTCAATTTTACCTATCCGAGTACTTTCAATTTTAATAACCTAACCTCTTTTTATTTTGAATTGCCGGCTTCATCACAGGGCAATTACCTGGAAATTATAAATTTCAACAAAGGCACTTCAACTCCCGTTTTATACGATTATTCAACTGGAAAAAGATATACGGCAGATTTGAGTGTCGCAGGCAAATACAGATTTGTTCTGCCCCCTTCAACCACCCTACAAAAACTAAGAATGGTTTCTGAAGATCCAACGGCAATCACCACAATTAACTCCTTAACGCAACGGAAATTTATTGACTATTCACAATTTGCCAACCAGGGCAATTACATTATTATTTCCAATTCAATTTTGTATAGTTCTTCTACCGGAGATAATTTTGTGGACGAATATCGCCAATACCGCAGCTCTGCACCCGGTGGTAATTTCAAAGCCATTGTGGTTGATATAAATGAAATTACCGATCAATTTGCCTACGGAATTTCAAAACATCCATCGGCCATTAAAGATTTTATTCAGTTTGCCGCCGCAAAATTTAATCCCGCACCCAAATATGTTTTCCTTATAGGAAAGGGGGTTGCCTATGACGAATATATGGCAAATTATAGCAGCGCCTACAAAGATCGGCTGAATCTCGTACAAACCTTCGGCAGTCCCGCATCGGATAATTTGCTTTCGTCTCCCTACGGAATTACAACCCCAACAGTTCCCATCGGCAGGTTGTCTGCGGTTTCGGGAGATGAGGTCGGAAGTTATCTTTCCAAAATGAAAGAATATGAAGGAGAACAGCAATCGACATCGCAAACTATCAACGATAAACTTTGGATGAAGAATGTTGTTCAGATTGTCGGAGGGAAAGACAGCAGTGAAAATTCAACGTTTCGGAATTATATGTATGGTTATGGTTCTATTCTTCAGGATAGTTCACTTGGCGACCATGTTGAATTGTTTTCTAAAACCTCTAATGCAGCCGTCCAATTAATCGCATCCCAACGCATAGAACAATTATTTGAAGAGGGAATCGGAATGCTAACGTATTTCGGCCACTCTTCCGCCAATACTCTTGAATACAACCTGAGCGATCCTCAGTCATACAACAATCCTTCTAAATACCCATTCTTTTTTGTGAGTGGCTGTACCGCTGGTAACAATTTCGTGTACGATACAATGCGTATTGTGGCCAACAGAACTACTATTTCAGAAAATTTTGTCTTGAGCAAAAACAGGGGAAGCATTGCTTTTATGGCAAGTACACATTACGGTATTCCACCCTATCTTGATGAATACAATCTCAAATTTTTCTCTCTTTTGGGCGGCCAAAATTATATGGCTCCGGTCGGAAATCTGATCAAAAACACAATTGATCAATTAGGTGGTGGAAACCCGGGATTAGGGTATTTTAACCGTGCCGATATGGAGGAAATGGGCCTTAATGGAGATCCTGCTCTGAAAATTCATTCAGAACCCAAGCCGGATTTTGTAGTGGAAGATAACCTCATCAAAATTGACCCGTCATTCATTTCTGTTTCTCAGGAGAAATTTACAGTAAAGGCAAAGACGTATAACCTGGGAAAAGCTGTTGGAGACTCCATTTACTGGGATATCAAACGTACCTATCCAAATGGAACAGTAAAAACCATTTTCAGAAAAAAAATACAGGCTCCTTATTATGCCGATTCTGTATTGCTTACTGTACCGGTTATTTCATCTACTGACAAAGGGTTGAACAAGATAACAGTTACCATCGATGCCAATAATGATGTAGATGAAATGTCTGAAACCAATAACAGCTTCACCAAAGAATTCTTTATTTATGAAGATGAGGCGCAGCCGGCATATCCCGGGAACTACGCCATCATCAACAACAATAAACAAATTCTTTACGCCTCTACCTCAAACCCAATCAGCACTCCCAAAGATTATGAATTCCAAATCGATACCACGGAATTATTTAATAGTCCTTTAAAAATAACCAAGACCCTCAACAGCGCCGGAGGAATATTGGAATTTGATCCGGGGATTACCTATCTGGATAGTACCGTATATTACTGGCGTGTGGCTGTAAAATCAGATACCACTACCGAAGAAAATTATCATTGGAATAATTCCTCTTTTATTTATTTGGCCAATAGCTATCCCGGAAGCAATCAGTCACATTATTACCAGCATCTGGCCTCCGACACCACGGATATTAAAATGAATGACGCACGAAAATGGGAATTCGGAAGTGTTACAAATATTATTACTGCGCGCGACGGGGTATTCCCGACTGCTGCAAGTTATGCTACCCAATTTGCGAACGATATCAATGGCGCTACCTTCGTTTCAAGCGTTTGCGGTATATCGGGTGTCATTGTAAATGTGCTTGATCCCATTACTTTGAAACCCTGGCTCAATACAACAGGGACAGGACGGTTTGGTAGTGATTCGGCGTGCCCAGGGGCTAATCTGGCGCCCAACTTCCAGTTCAATATTCTATCTCAGACCAAACGAATTGCCCTCTATCATTTTCTAAAAGATACCATTCCGGCAGGAAGTCTGGTTATTGTCAGAAATATTAGTGGCACAGACCCCACAACCAACACCTACGCTTCCGACTGGCAGGGAGATACAACTGTTTTAGGACCTGGAAATTCATTATACAATCAACTGTTTAATGATGGGTTTACCCTGGTCGATTCTTTCAACAGGCCCCGTGCATTTATTTTTATGTACCAAAAGGGAATCCCTGATTTTATACCCACCTTCGTATTTTCGAAAGGGATCTATGATCTGATAAGTCTCACCCACAATTTTTCAGCTCCCGACTCTTTAGGATATATTAAATCTCCAAAATTTGGTCCCGCTGTCAATTGGAAAGAACTTCACTGGAGAGGTTTTGACGAAAGCAATCCTCCGTCTGACAATCCACAGGTTACAATTTTTGGAGTTGACAATAATGGAAATGAAACTCCCCTGATGACCGCCAGCAAAGATCAAAGAGATTTGAATATTTCATCAATCAATGCCAAAACCTATCCCTATCTCAGGTTACAATTGCGCAATGCAGACAGTGTTCAATTTACTCCATTCCAATTGCAATACTGGCGCCTCAATTATGATCCGGCCCCCGAAGGCGCATTGGATCCCACCATTCTCTTCAAGGCGCAGGATACGGTAATCCAGGGGCAACAAATGGATTTTGAAATTGCTTTCAAAAACATCAGCCCGGAAGCCTTTGACAGCATGAGAATAAATGTAACGGTTGTGGACGCAAATAATGTAACCCACGTAATCCCAATTCCACGGCAAAAACCGTTGATAAGCGGAGATACCATTTTAATAAAATTAAGTCTTGACACCAAACCATACGTGGGAGAAAATGTACTCTTTGTAGATTTTAATCCGAATAATGATCAACCCGAATTGTATCACTACAACAATTTTATCTATCATAATTTTTATGTAAAGGGCGACTTTATCAATCCATTACTGGATGTGACCTTTGATGGCGTTCATATTCTCAATCAGGATATTGTTTCCTCTAAACCCCACATCCTGATCAAATTAAAAGACGAGAGTACATTCCTGAAACTCACAGACACCTCTCTTGTTAAGGTTCAATTGCGGTATCCCGACGGGACACTGAAAACGTTTGGATTTGATAATGACACGTTGAGGTTTACCCCGGCAGGAGCAAATGATAATACCGCCACCATTGATTTTAATCCCAGTTTCTTTAGTGCTGACGATGAATATGAATTAATCGTTTCGGGTAAAGATTTAGTAGGAAATCCGGCCGGGGCATTGAATTATCACGTTACTTTCCGGGTTATCGGTAAGCCCATGATATCTAACATGCTGAATTACCCGAATCCGTTCACTACTTCCACGGCCTTTGTATTTACCATCACAGGAAGTGAAGTACCGCAGAATATAAGAATCCAGATTCTTACCATAACAGGAAAAGTGGTAAGAGAAATTACGAAAGACGAATTAGGCCCATTGCATATTGGAAGAAATATTACAGATTTTAAATGGGATGGTACAGACATGTATGGACAGAAGCTTGCAAATGGGGTTTATCTGTATCGCGTATTGACGAATCTTAATGGAAAATCTCTGGATAAGTTTACCGATGTCGGTGACAATACAGACAAATATTTTAATAAGGGTTATGGGAAAATGTATCTGATGCGATAAGAAAATCAGAAAGCCTTTACTGTCCCTTGAATTTAAATCCGGAATGAATTCTCTCCGGATTTTTTATTTCACCTTTTTCCAGGAATTGTTGATGAAAGAACTCATTCCCAATAAAAAAATGAACGGCGTCAGAGTTAAGAAAAAACGGCTATGCCAGTCATCGCAGGTAAGCATGGTAGTAACCCAGTACAAAAGAATAATACCAAGTAAGAAAATAAGTCTTTTATCTTTCTCTTTCCATTTTATTACCAAACCAACAATTCCAAGTACATAAAAAGAATAAAACATAATTGCCAAACCTATATTATGAGGAAGAGAATAGTATGGACGCAATATTCCCCAAAAAGACATCGTCTTAAGAACTGCGAGATGTAGAAACTGAGAAGAGTTCATAAAAATATATTGAATCAGACCCCACAAAGAATTTCCATTCTCCGGCAGATTTACCGGAACCGATGTGACGGTATCCAGTCCGCAAATAACATTTTCCTTAATAAATGGTACCATGAATTTCAGAGATCCACCGGTTTGCATCATTCTGTTCAGAACAAACAAAAAAATACCTAACCAGGCAATTACAAAAGCTGTTTTGACGTAGGCTTTCAGCGGATTCATAAACCTGTAATAAATATAAAATATTGTCGGTACCAGAAATAAAATTCCTGTAGGCCTGGTAAAAGAAAGGAGCGCAAGTAAAAATCCAATGAAAATCATATCCCTGACTCTCAGCCTTTTTAGCGTTAACAAGTAAGAAGAATAAATGACAGTCAAACTAAAAAAAAGAGATTCTGTATAAAGAAAGGTATTATACCATTGATAAAAAATATTGCAGGCAAGTAAAAATGAAGTGATCCACGCAAGCTTTCTATTCCGTAAAAAATGAAAGCTCAGATTATAAAACATAAACAATGCAATTAGATTCACGATAAACTGAATAGCCACAACGAATGCAAAAGACAATTTCAATTTGATACACAAAGCGATCAAAAAGATGATTGTGCTATAAAGCCAGTAGTTGTTTGTAACAAAAGAACCATGATTTAAAAAATATTTCGCGTGATAAATATATTTTGCGGCCTCCATCTGGGTAAAAATTCCATTTGTATGCAAAAGGAACATTTGAACCAGTGCCCAAACAATAAGCAATGAATAGGGAAAGTAGAGTTTACGTATTCGAAAATATTTGTAAAATATAAAACGGATCAATGTGGTAATTTTTTTCAGGGTACGATATTACAGAATTAATCAGAAAAGCCTTAGGCTGCGGTTCATTATAATTTAATTAAGATCAACAACCACAACCTAAAAATTAAATACTTTTATCAAAACGAAGATTGAGAAATGAAAGATGATGAAGTGCTTGATGTGTTGATAATTGGCGGTGGCCCGATCGGTCTGGCATGTGCCATTCATGCAAAGAAGTCGGGATTGAATTATCTGATTTTAGAAAAAGGTGCTCTTGTTAATTCCCTGTTTCATTATCCGGTAAACATGACTTTTTTCAGCACAAGTGAACGGCTGGAAATCGGCAATGTTCCTTTTGTCAGCAACAACAAAAGACCGACGAGAAATGAAGCGCTGGAATATTACAGGCGAATTGTTACGTCCTTCAACTTAAACATTCATTTATTTGAAAAAGTAGAACAGGTAAAAAAGAGGAGAACTGGTTTTGAGGTATTGTCTGCCCGGGGAAAATATTTTTGTAAAAATCTGATACTGGCCACAGGGTTTTATGATACCCCTTACCTGCTCCATGTAAAAGGCGAAGATCTCCCCAAAGTGAAACATTATTACGATGACCCGCATTTTTATGCATTTCAAAAAGTACTGGTGGTGGGTGCTTCCAATTCGGCGGTAGATGCATCGCTCGAAACATGGAGAAAAGGAGCAGAAGTTACCATGGTCATCAGGGATGCAGAAATTGGGGAAAGGGTTAAATACTGGGTCCGTCCCGATATGCTTAACCGGATTAAAGAGGGATCCATTAAAGCCTATTTCAATTCTGAAATCATAGAAATCAGGCCCAATGAGGTGGACATTAAAACACCTGACGGCTTAAAAACGATTCCTAATGACTGGGTTTTGGCAATGACCGGATATCAGCCTGATATTTCATTTATCAAATCCCTCGGGATAAACCTTTCAAAAGATGGCATTTTCAAACCACAATATGATGAAAAAACCCACGAAACAAATGTGCCCGGAATTTATCTTGCCGGCGTAATTTGTGGCGGATTGAATACACACAAACTATTTATCGAAAATAGCCGGGAACACGCGAAAAAAATAATCAGAAATATACGCAAGAAACTAAAGATCGCTTAGTTTAATTCTTCCTGATGTTTTTCAACAATCCGGTGAAGCCTCTTCTCATTTCTTCTGTACGTAAAATGGGTAATGATAAATGCTGATACAATAGAAATAATGGCAAAAATATACACCAAAGATTCACCTCCGGTTTCCCATAGGTTGGTAAAGAGCTTTGAGAAAAAAAACAAAACAAAAAATCCGACTATACTCCACCCGAGGGTATAAGTAAGATAATATCCTGCCCTGGATCCTTTTTTTTGATCCTGCCAATATTCTACAAATCTTCTGTCATTAGGTTTCATGATTTCCATACAGGTTCTTTCTGTTTTTTATTCGGCCATCATTTCCAATGCAGTTCTTACAATGTCTTCTGTATTGGGCTTGCTAAAATAATCACCATCGGTTCCATATCCCGGACGATGGTCTTTTCCGGTGACCGTTCTTGGCGCTACATCCAGCCAGCGGTATCCTCCCTGGTGCTCCATTACCTGGTTAAACATAAATGCGGAAGTGCCTCCGGGAACATCTTCGTCCACAAACATAATCCTGTTTGTTTTTTTTAATGAATCGAGAATCATCTGATTCCTGTCAAATGGCAAAAGGGTTTGCACATCTATAACTTCACAACTAATGCCCGATTTTTCCAGTTCTTTGCATGCACTGTCAACGATTCTCAATATAGAACCATAAGAAACAATCGTGATGTCATTTCCCTCCCTGATTACTTCTGGAATACCAAGAGGAACCCTGAATTCAAGGAGATTGGAAATCAGTTTTTCCTTCAAACGATAACCGTTGAGCGATTCAATCATAAATCCCGGATCGTTGGAGTCCAGAAGGGTGTTGTACAAACCAACGGCCTGCGTCATGTTTCTGGGAACACACACATACATGCCGCGAATGGAATTTATGACAACTCCCAATGGAGATCCGCTATGCCAGATTCCCTCGAGCCGGTGGCCGCGCGTACGGATTATCAGCGGGATGCTTTGTTTACCAAATGTCCTGTAGTGAGTGGTTGCCACATCATCGCTCATTGTGGTAATTGCATACAGCCAATAATCGAGATACTGAATTTCTGCAATGGGTTTCAACCCTCTGTATGCAAGTCCATATCCCTGTCCAATGATTGTATTCTCGCGGATTCCGGTATCAAAAATCCGCTCTTTCCCGTACTTTTTCTGAAGGCCGCTCAACCCCTGATTCACATCACCAATCTGTCCAACATCTTCACCGAATGCAACCACTTTTTTGTTTGTACTGAATAGTTGATCAAAATATTTATTGAGTACTTCGTACCCGTTAATTTCCTGGGCGTCATCCTTTAGAACAGCGGGAACCGCTTTCACATTCAGGGCAGATTTTGGTCCTTCATTATAAAGAAAAGAATCAAACAATTTTCTGTTTTCCTCCAGCAATTGATTATAATACCGGTGAACAGAATCTGCTGCGATTTTGTTTGTATCCGGATGATTCAGGTAAGCCGCAAGGGCCTCCATCACATTTTTTCTCACCGGTTCCCGGATTGCCGATAATTCTTTTGCCAGTTGGGCTGCAATTTCTTTATTGCTCTTTTCCCCTGCTTTTTGAATTAATAAAACGGCTTTGGAAACCTGTTGTTGAATGGGTTCAAGCAATTCCCGCCATGCGGTATCCCGGCTTTCTTTTACTGATTTTTTTGAGCCGGCTTCAATTTTGTCCAGCTCTTCTTCATTTGCCAATGCATTGGTGAGAATCCAGTTTCTCATTTGCCTCTTGCAATCCCATTCCCTTTCCCATTCAAGCCTTTCCGGAGATTTGTATCTTTCATGGCTTCCGGATGTGCTGTGTCCCTGAGGTTGGGTTAATTCCTGAACATGAAAAAGCGCCGGGGTGTGGGTATCGCGGATGTGTTGAATTGCGGGTTCCAAAATTTCACACATGCCTGCATAATCCCAGCCTTTCATTCTGTAAATATTAATTCCATTGGAATTATCATTTTTCTGGAAGCCTTCCAGCACTTTTGAGATAGAACCCTTCACCGTCTGATATTCTTTCGGTACAGAAATTCCATATCCGTCATCCCAGACAAAAATAGCCAGGGGAACCTGTAAAACACCTGCCGCATTCACCGTTTCCCAAAAAGCTCCCTCAGAAGTGGCGCTGTCTCCAATACTGCAGAAACAAACTTCATTTCCATTGTCACTCAAATCTTTCAATTCTCTGAGTTCCGGATTTTCCCTGAATAATTTAGAAGCAAATGCAAGCCCCAAAGCTCTTGGCATCTGGCCTCCGGTAGGCGCAATATCAGAAGAAGAATTCTTCATTTTTGCCAGAGGAAGCCAATCTCCGTTTTCATCTGTATTGGCTGTGGCAAAATGCGAATTCATCTGGCGGCCGGCGCTAAAGGGATCGTTTTTTATATCAGGATCTGCATACAATTGAGAAAAAAACTGAGCAACGCTGGCAATTCCCGCTGCAAATACAAAGGTCTGATCTCTGTAATATCCTGAACGAATATCACCGGGCTTAAAAAATTTTGCGGCTGCCACCTGGGCCACTTCTTTCCCATCTCCAAAAATTCCAAACTTGGCTTTTCCGGTCAATACTTCTTTTCTGGCGAGCAGGCTCGCCTCACGGCTGAGGCAGACCATGCCATAATCTTTCAAGACGGTATCTCTGAATTTTTCAAAAGACAGGTTCTCGAGAAGGTTTTCGTTTCCGGTGTTTTCGGATTCCATAATCGCAAAAATATTGAATTAAGAATGAGATTGTTAAAATACCATAATCAGATATACAATTTGCAACCGTTAATGGCGTTTTACTATCTTTGAAACGACCTTAAATGTAAGAAATTAATGCGAAGGGTTGCTTTAATATTTTCCTTTTTTTTCATCGCCTGCACTGCTGATGCGCAACAGAGAGTGGCCAATCCAAATGCTACTTTGGTGCATCAGGATTCTTTGCAACCGGCAACCATCCTCTTTAAAGAAAACGAATTTAATTTCGGCCAGATTCCCCAGGGAAGGCCCGTTACACATGTTTTTTCTTTTGTCAATTCCGGAAAAACTCCGGTTGTCCTCTCCAACGTTAAGGCAAGTTGTGGATGTACCACTCCCGTTTGGGATCGGGATACCATTCCACAAGGGGGCAGTTCAAAAATTACGGTAGGATACAATGCTGCAGCGGAAGGTGAATTTGCAAAATCCATCACCGTTACCTACAACGGGAATCAATATCAGCAACTGATTATAAAAGGAGATGTCTGGAAAACACCGGTTACATCTGCCCCTGAAAACGATGCTTTAAATCAATTTAAACAGAAATAACAAATACAATGAAAACATTCCTCGTCGCCGCTTTTGCGTTATTTTCCACCTCTCTTTTTGCTCAACAACTGACGGCAAATGATATCGCAAAGCTCAGCACTGAAAACTTCAACTTCGGAAAGATCAAACAAGGTGTACCTGCTACCGCCACCATTACAGTTACCAACATCGGTAAACAGCCCTTGATTATTGAACAGGCGGCTCCTTCCTGCGGTTGTACGGTAAGCGATTACACAAAAGAGCCGATTGCCCCGGGAAAAACAGGTACGATTAAAGCTATTTTTAATGCGGCTGCTGTGGGCCCGATCAACAAGACAATTACGGTAAAATTTGCCAATGTCAATGACGTAAAGTTTGTAAAACTTACCGGAGAAGTATTGGATGCAACCGCTTACGGCAAATTGCAACCTGACTCCAAAAAGGTTGTGAAGAAAGGATAATTGAAATCATTTGAATAGGAAATATTGAACCTCGCTGTTGCGGGGTTTTTTTATGCCATTTGCAGAAGCCACAATGGAATCGGTTGTCATTGGATTTCTATGCTCATTCAAAATATTTTTTAGTGCAGTTAAATTTTCAGCAAAAAAATCTTACTGAATAATTACTTTTGAGAAACCTGATTGAAACTTTCAAAGTAAATTTTTTAAACTTACCTGACTAATGAACCGCGGAGGATTTTCATGGAGCCGATTTTTAGGAATTTCACGGATGAAATCAAATATCTCGCGAAAAATTGGAATTCCTCTGTCGAGAAGCGGCCGCGAACAGAAGATTGGCAGAATGGTTACAAAAGGTTGCCTGGGAACATTTTTGATTTTCTTTTTTACAACTGTTGTATCGGGAATCATTTTGATTGAGCTCTTTTTTTCATTTTGAGCTGAATAGTTTTTTGATTGAATTTTCCTGCAGGAAATCTTACACGATCGATAAATAAGCATTATCCCGAAATTATTTTGATAATAGAATTATATTCCGGGATATGATTTCGGGATCAAATAAATTTCCACATAAAAGTACATAATGAATTTCACCAACTGTAATGCGTGGATATTACATTTGTATAGGAAGAATGTTTCCCTTTGCTTTTCTACCTTCTAAAAAGGGGTGTATTAAAATATTGATACAGATTCTAAACAACCAAACTATCATTTATTGGGTAAAATATTGCTGACCCTAAAATTCAACCAATCATGAGAAAATTAATTTTCATTGTTTTCGGCTGTTTTCTGATTCAAAGTGGTTTTTCACAGGCTCAGGAAAAAATGGATACACTGGATAATATTACTGTATCTGCATTTGAAAATCACAGAAAGCTTCTTGAAGTAGCTGCTCCCGTGAGTGTCATCCGTTCACAGGATTTAAATAATTATAACAACATTTCTATTGTAAACGCGATGAATATGACTCCCGGGGTTAATATGGATGAACGCTCTCCCGGAAGTTACAGATTGAATATCCGGGGAAGTACTGTGCGTTCCCCATTTGGTGTCAGAAATGTAAAGGTTTATTACAATGATATTCCATTTACTGATCCGGGCGGAAATACTTATCTGCAGATACTCGGATTTTATAATTATAATTCAATAGAAATTATTAAAGGTCCTTCGGGAAGTATGTACGGAAGCGGCAATGGCGGGGTAATGATGATTAATGATATGAATGAGAATAACGACAAAAGAATTTCGTTTACCTATGGTAGTTATAACACACAAAGCATACTTGCCGAATCAAATTTTTCAAACAATGCACGTTCAATCTCTATTAAATACAACCGCCAAAGCAGCAATGGTTACAGAGATCATACGGCCATGCACAGAGATGTGGTTTCAATAAATACTTCGTTGAAGAATACTGAAAAATTTAAACTGAGAGGTACTTTTTTATATGGCAGCCTTTACTACGAAACTCCCGGTGCGCTTACACTTTCCGAATATTTAGCTAATCCAAAAAGTGCCAGGCCAAAAGCAGGTATCTTTCCTTCTGCGCAACAGGCAGATGCTCATTTCACGCTTAATTATTTTTTAAGCGGGCTTACATCAGACCAGAAAATAAGCAACCATATAAAAAATCAATTGACCATTTATGGTGCCTATGCTCAAAACAGAAATCCCAATTTCAGAAATTTCTCCCGTACCTCTGAACCCCATTTCGGAGCAAGGACAAATTTCACTTTCTCAAAAAAATATAAACAGACCCTGTTGCAAATAAACATGGGCGGTGAATATCAGCACAGTTTCTATTCTCAGCGGGTATATGATAATAACAGCGGGCAAACCGGTTTATTACAGACAGACGATGAAGTTTTCAATACCCAGGCTCTTGGATATCTGCAGGCGCAAGTACAACTTGCAAATGGCATATCGATAACTGCGGGCAGCAGTATCAATATTTTCACTGTCGATTTCAATCAGTTTTCTGATCCTGTTCTGCACTTTCAAAGAAGATTTAAAAATGAATTGGCTCCCCGTTTTTCAATTTCAAAAAAGTTTAAGAAAGACTTTGTTTTGTATGGAACTATATCCAAAGGATTTTCACCTCCATCCATAGGGGAACTTTTGCCATCCACTGATATTTTTAACGAAAGCCTGCTTGCAGAAAAAGGGTTGAATTATGAAGCAGGCGCAAGGGCAAGCATAATTCAAAGAAGATTATTTATTGATCTGTCATTGTTTAAAATGAATCTGACAAACTCTATCACTCAGGAAAGGGATAATTCTGGAGCAGATTATTTTGTAAATTCAGGAGGTTCCGGGGACAATGGAATTGAAATAATGGCTAACTATTATGCTCTGAGTAAGCCATCACATTTTCTAAAAAATGTGGTTGTCAATCTCTCGGCCAATCTGTATAATTTCAAATACAAAAATTACAAACCTCTTGGAAATGATTATTCAGATAACAAAATTCCAGGAGCAAGTTCAGTCAGGTACACCGGATCTGTATTTATGGAAACTACAGACGGCACAAGTCTCGACATCAGTGCTCTGCACAACGGAAAGATTGCCCTGAACGATGCCAATTCCGTCTTTGCAAAACCTTATTCCCTGCTTGATGCAAAACTCGCGCACAACTTTGCCACAGGAAAAAGTAAAATATCTGTATTCACAGGGGTCCAGAATATTTTTAATGAAACCTACAGCCTTGGAAACGACATCAACGCTGCTGGTGGCAGGTTTTACAATGCAGCTTCCGGCAGAAGTTTCTATGCAGGAATCACATTCACGTTTTAGTGTATTGAAAAAATTACAAAAATCACCAGGCAGATATTTGAAAACCGATCTATGGAAAATCATGAATAAGGCAGTTAGAAAAGAAAATAAATTCATCGCAGATAATTTTTTACCGGACAACGAATATGGAAGTTTTTGAGAAATAAAAAAAATCACCTGATGGAAAATCAGTCCGAAAAATCAGGATGTGGATTTTGATCGTAATAATAAATAATAATACATTTTTTAAATAGAGCCTATTATTATTATAGCTGTGGATAAGTGGAAAACCTGTTCGAAATAATTTTGGAATATCTGATTGTTCTTGTTATCCACAGATATTCACAAACAGAAAATGTTATCTTTCCTTCTGCTGGAAAGTATCTTACAATTTTATCAACAATACTTAATAAGATTTTAGCTGAATAATTTTATTTATCAAAATTGAAAGCATGATGTGAATGGAGAGGTAAGACTTTGGGTAAACATTCAATAAGTTTAATTTAATTATTATATGTTGGTTTATTTATGAATAGTTATCCCACAAATCGATGTCGGTTTTGTGGGTTTATCCACAGAAAAATATTTTTTTTAACACCGGTTGTGGAAGACTCAGCCGATGAGAATCCGTTTTTCTTTTAATGTCCAATACAGGCCTAAGTTTCGGCTTTTGTTGCTATATGAATTTAACCTATTTTTGCCGCCCTAAACAAATTACATCTAAGGAAGAAATATGTCTATTATTCAAACTATCCGTGAAAAAGGTGCTATCATTACCATCGCTGCGATTGGAATAAGCCTGATAAGTTTTATTCTGATGGATTCTATGAGTGGAACCGGAAAGCTTTTTGGAGGTGGAGATCAAACGACCGTTGGTATAGTGAACGGTGATAAAATCGAATACCTTCAATTTAACAAAGAGGTCAAAGATTTAGAACAACAATATGGAAGCCAGGCAAGCCAAAACCAACTCATGCAGAGCGCCTGGGATCAGATGGTTGCTGAAAAGCTGGTAAATGAACAGTTTAATAAACTTGGTTTGGTTTTTACTCCCAAGGAAATGACTTCTGTTATTTTTAGCCAGGACGCACCTGCCCAGTTGAAACAAGCTTTTACGGATCCGAATACCGGACAATACAATATTGAAGCAGTCAGGCAGTGGTGGGCACAAATAAAAAATACCCAGAATTCTGATCAGAAAGATGCAGTTCTTAACCAGTTGATCGATCCGATGATTATGAATTCACTTTTTGCAAAGTATTCATCTATGATTGCAGGCAGTTTCTATCAGCCGAAGTGGATTAAAGATTTAAATCAGGAAGACAACGATCAATTTGCTACCATTAATTATGTGGCCATTCCATATTCCACTATTCCTGATAATAGCATTAAAGTAACAAACGAGGATATTCAGCATTTTATTGATAGCCATAAAGCCTCCTTCAAACAGGAAGCCGGTATGATGTTATCCTACGTGACTTTTAGCGGTGCACCAAGTAAAGCTGATAGCCAACAGGTATTTAAGGCGCTGACTGATCTTAAACCACAGTTTGAAGCGGATAGCAATGCTAAGTTTTTCCTTGGGCGGAATGCCAGTGTTGTACAGTATTTTGATGGTTATTTACCCGGTTCCAAAATTCAGGTTCCCAACAAAGATGCAATTTTAGCTCTTCCAAAGGGTGGTGTTTTCGGGCCTTATCTGGATGGGAAAAATTATGTGATTGCAAAAATGATTGATGAAAAAATAATGCCTGACAGTTTTAAGGTAAGGCATATTTTATTGGGAACAATCAATCCTCAGACTCAACAACCCCTCTTACCCGACAGCACAGCCAAAAGGCTTGCCGACAGTATTGCAACAGCCATTCAGAATGGAGCCGACTTTAATACACTTGAACAGAAATATTCCACAGACGAAGCGGCAAAGAAAACCAATGGTGTGATGGAATTTGATTTGGCCACAGTAGAAGGAGATAATTTTGCAAAAGAGTTTGGCAAGTTTTTACTAAATGACAAAGGAGAAACTAAAAAAGTAGTCAAAACAGAATTTGGATATCATTACATAGAAATTCTGGCAAAAGTTCATCCTTCGATGGCATATAAGATTGCTTATATGGCAAGGGAAATTGATCCGAGTGACGCCACAATTAACAAAGCCAACGGGGAGGCAGTCAAGCTTTCTGCAAGTGCTCATAACAATCTGAAAGCATTTAATGATTATATTAAACAACATGGATTATCCAGGGTTGATTTACCGGCTCCGGTAAAGGAAAATGATTTTCAGTTTGGAAATTATACAGATGCAAGAACTGCTATAAAATGGGCTTTTGATAATGTGGAAGGATCCGTATCAGATCCGATGTCTTTGGGAAATGATTTTGTTGTGGTTGCCATCGACAAAAAACTAAAAGCCGGAACAATGGATGTACAAACAGCTCGTCCCTTTGCGGAACCACTTATCAAGAATATTAAAAAGGCTGACGAGATTAAAAAGAAAATCGGCAACAGCAATACACTTGAAAGTATTGCAGGAATATTTAAGACAACCGTTTTATCAAGCGGCGAAGATTCCTCTCTCACGTTTAATACACAAATAATTAATGGAGTGGGCAATGAACCACGGGTGGCAGGCGCAGCTTTCAATAAAGAGTATCAGTCAAAAATAAGCCCGGCCATTCAGGGGAACACTGGAGTATTTGTCATCAAGGTCGCTCATGTTGGGAACAAAACAGCTACTCCCGACTTCATAAAGCAGCAACTTCAAATGCAACACAATGCCGGTGTTCAACAAGCATTGCAACAGGCATTTCAAGGATTGAAAAACTCGGCGAAGATTAAGGATTACAGAAGTAAATTTTTCTAAATTCCGGATAAAGAATTTTAATTTAAGGCTGCTTTTTCAAGGCAGCCTTTTTAGTTGAAACAATACAACGCCTTGTCGAATGTTTAAAAAGAAATCGGAATTTGATTCCTGATTATTTTCTAAAACCAACCTCTCTTTTTGAATAAATAAATCATTACAACCGGAATGAGCAACATAAAGGCAACTGCCAGATAAAAACCTTCAGGATTTTTCAACCAGGGCATGCGGCTGAAATTCATTCCGAAAATACCTCCAATGACAGTGGCTGGAGCCAATAGGCAGGTCACAATTGCCATTACTTTCATTACCTCGTTCATCTTCAGGTTTAATTCACTTAGGTACAGGTCGTGCAGGTTCATCATCATATCGCGATAGTTTTCTGAAAGCTCACTTGCCTGTACAATGTGATCATAGACGTCTTTAAAATACTTTTCAGTTTTATCGTCTATCAATAATGAATCAGTTCTCAAAAGGCTGTTCACCAGTTCGCGTACAGGTGTAATGTTTCGTTTGAGCAGAATCATTTCTTTCCTCAGGATGTTTATCCTCGTTAGCGTTACGGTGTTTGCATGCTGAACAATTTCTTCTTCCAAAAATTCTATTCGTTCGCCGAGTTTTTCCATAATGACAAAGTAATTGTCGACAATAGCATCGATGAGTGCGTAAAAAAGATAATCTGCCTTGTTGCTTCGGAATTTGCTTTCTTTAATGGCAATTTTTTCACGGATATTATTAAAAAGATTTTTGTCTGTGAATTCCTGATAGGATAATACAAAATTTTTTCCGAGGATAATACTAACCTGTTCTGTTTCCACAGAGTTTGTTTCCTGGTTAAAATTCAACATATAGATGAGGGTGAAAATAATATCCTTCATTTCATCAACCTTTGGACGTTGACCGTTGCTGATGATATCTTCTATCAATAAAGGGTGGATTTTGAACATGGCTCCAATCTTCTCAACATCTGATTTGCGGAGGCCATCCACATTGATCCAGGTAATTTTATTTTCACCTACGCTGTTTTCAAAGTCGGATATTTTTATATTTTTCTCTACCCGCGAAAAATCGGAATTATATTCAGTGACTGTAATTATGGAAGATGGCGGTTCTTTTCTTGAAGGAGGAAGAGTTGGATTGACAGCAAGAATTTTTTTATTTACTTTTTCAAAAAGCTTTAATCGGGATAGATATTTACTGTTGAACATGAAGGCTTTGTTTGAAATGGCAACCTGAAAATTATTCTGTTTTATTTACACCGTAAATTAAAAAATTTTTCCTGCATAGTTTCAATGGAAAGAAGGGATACTTTGTTCTGTCTGGAAAAGTATTTCATATTTACGTGCGTACACTCCTGATAGAAATTGAGGATACACTATTTTGTGTAAAGAAAACAAGAAAATAAGGGAGAATATTATTTGGCAGAATAATTAAGAACCAGATAAGCGCGGGCTTTTTCCAAATCTTCGGGAGTGTCAATGGACAGTGGGCTCAGGTTGGTTTCGACCATTCTGATCGGGATTCCGTTTTCAAGAAGTCTCAACTGCTCCAGCATTTCGGTAGATTCAAGCGGAGTCTTTTCAAGTTGGCAAAAATGCAGCAAAGTATTTTTTCTGTATCCGTAAATCCCGACATGTTTCATAACAGGAACACCTGCTTTGTTTCGTTCAAAAGGAATGGGAGATCGGGAAAAGTAAAGCGCATTGTTATTTTTATCAGTGACCACTTTCACATAGTTGGGATTGATGATTTCCGCCGGAGAAAAAATGGGGCACATTAAAGAAGCCGCTGTGACGCGTTGATCATTGAAAACATCCAGCAAATCTTCAAGAGCCTTTTTGTTTACAAAGGGCTCATCTCCCTGAACATTGATGACAACATCCACATCGATATTTTTTACTGCGGCAGCAATACGGTCACTTCCCGTTTCATAGTTGCGGTCACTCAAAATCGCATATCCACCTTTAGAAGTTATTTCATCGAAAATTATTTTACTATCCGTGGCCACTATGACTTCATCAAAAAGCATTGTCTTTTTTGTGTTTTCAAAAGTATGCATGATGACCGTTTTCTCGCCGAGCTGTTGCATAAGCTTGCCGGGAAAACGAGTGGCCTCGTATCGTGCAGGAATAAGTGCAATAGACTTCATGCTGATATATTAAAAAAGCAACTTGAATATCAAATAAAAAAATAATTGAGGGAATACTCCTTGATTGAGTTGAATAATGTGTCCCTTTATGCATTCAACATCAACGGCATTACGAGCATCAATAAGTCCTCATCATTATTTGTTGTTCCCGAAGGCTTGATAATTCCGGGTTTAGTTGGAGTACTCAACTCCATCACTATCTCATCGGATTCCGCCGCAGATAGCATTTCAATCAAAAACTTTGCATTGAATGCGATCTGAAGATCTTCTCCATCATACTGACAAGCCATTCGTTCACTACCTTCAAAACTTAGGTCGATATCCTGTGATTCCAATTGTAATTCACTTCCGTGTATGGATAGAGCCACCTGATAAGTGCTTTTATTACTAAATACGCTTACTCTTCTCAATGCATTTTGGAAATCGTTTTTGTTAACGATGAGTTTGTAAGGATTGTCAGGAGGGATTACCACTTTATAATCAGGAAATCTTGCATCGATCAGCCGGCAAATTACCTCGGCATCTTCGTACGTCACAAAGAGATGCTTGTCATTGAATCCGACTTTTATTTGTTCGTCCGAAACGGGAATCATTGTTTTGATGAGCGTGAGTGGTTTTTTGGGAACAATAAAACTTGATTTTTCTTTTGAATCAATATCCTTTCTGGTTAATCGCACAAGTCTGTGAGCGTCTGTGGCAACAGTCGTCAGCCCATTTTCATTAAGTTCGAAATATACTCCTGACATCGCCGGGCGCAGATTGTCTGAACTGGTTGCAAACAGGCATTTGTTGATGACCATTTGCATTGCTGATGCCGGCATTGTAAAAGTAACCGAATCATTAGTTACAGGATCTTTGGGAAAATTTTCGGGATTTTCTCCCATGACTTTATACTTTCCGGTGTCACTTGTTATTTCAACTGCAAAAGAGTTGTCGATATTAAATGTCAGCGGTTGTTCCGGAATATTTTTCAGGGAGTCGATAAGTATTCTTGCAGGAATACACAGGTTTCCCGATTCTTGGGATTCTACCGGCATTTTCACCCTTATGACAGTTTCCAGATCAGTACCAACAATGGTCAACTGATTGTCTTCAATTTCAAATAAAAAATCAAGCAGAATAGGAAGAACAGTATTTGTATTAAGAACCCCGCTGATCTGCTGCAGATGTTTTAGTAATTGGGTAGAAGAAACAATGAACTTCATAAATAAGGTTTATTGCCAAAGATAAAGATTCATGCCTATTAATTTTCGGCTGAAGGAATTGAGTTTAATTTTTTTTGTTTTCGCTGGGCCATGTACAATCCGGCAAAGATCATTAGGGCTGCAATTATTCTGGGCAGGGTAATTTTTTCGCCAAGAAAAAATGCAGCGGCCGCTCCCGCAAAGACGGGCTGGGTGTATATGTAAGCGCCAGCCTTGGATGCATCCAGAATTTTTATTCCATAAACGTTGAATACGTAGGCTAAAAATGTACCGGGAACAACCACGTAGAACATGGACAACCATTCTGAGGGAGAAAAATCTTTAAAATTTATTGCCCTTACTTCCTGAACACACAATGGAAGGATCATGATAAACCCAAAAGAAAATATCATCCTGGTCACCATCATCGGAGAATAATCATCCATCAGGGGTTTTACCAAAATGAAGTAAAATGTATAAGCAACGGAGCTTGCCATTATCAAAGAATCGCCAAGCAAAAAATTGTCTCCGGGATTGGTCTCTTTTCCTGAAAGCAGGAGCAATGCCCCGCTCAGAGCGAAAAGAAGCCCGCCGACTTTTAAAATTGAAAGCCGTTCTTTTAACATGTAAGAAGCCAGAAGTGTAATTAGGATGGGAGACAACAATGTGAGCAAAGATGCGTGCAATGGACTTGTGTACTGCAATCCTTTTATAAATAACATCTGATTGGCCGCAATAGCGGTGAATGCACAGAGCAGCAGCCGTTTGATGTCTTTTAATTTGAAGAACCTCTTATTGGGTTTAAACGGAAACAGCAGCCAAAATAGCAGCATACTTCCTCCCACACGAAGAATATTAATTCCGAATGGCCCGGCGATATGGTTGTTGGTGAAATACTTAATTGCCGAATAGTTCAGGGCAAAAAATAAATTGGTACCAAGAAGAGCAAGGTGTGCTTTTGTAACAGCATTCATTGTTGAATGTGCAAAGGTGAATCTTTTTTTTGTCTTAAATCATGAATAAATGCCTTGTAAAGGTCAAAAGGGAATTTCAGCGGGCGGAAAGGAAATGTTTCACTTTTTTCTAAAACCTTTTCCAGAGAGAAATTCGTCTGGGGAGCACTCATAAAATATTTCTGCTCTGATAAATATTTGGCGAGATATTCTTGTTCCGGCTGGCCCGGCGTGGGTACTAAAACTGCCCTTGTATTAAGGCGGGCATAATCCATCACACTTGTATAACCGCTACGGCTGATTACCAAAGAGGAGCCGCAAATAACCTTGTTTAGTTCTTTGGCATCGAGGTAATTTACAAGCGTGATTTGGTTTTTGGTCTTTGATATTTTTTCCGCCCCGGGAAGGCCTTGCACAACAATAATTTTTTGAGTGGATTTATATGCCTGTTCCAACAGGATTTTTTCGAAGATGGTTCGTTGGGGTTCAGGGCCCGAAAGAATCATTGCTATATCGTAATGAACATCAGATTTTTCAGGTTCCATCCTCGATAGTGGGCCAATGAATTGGTAATTTTCCGGCTTAGGTGATAGGGCTGATAATTTTCCCGAAAGCCCATCGGGCACATCCGGAATCCAGCATTGATCAAATTTTTTTATGTAATGTTTGTGCAGGCGGGATGCGAGTTGATTAAGAAACCGGATTGGTGTAAAAAAGTTGAGTTGGTGTGTGATGTAAATACAATGAGTTTTTGGATGCCAAAGCCCTGGCCGGTTATCAGAAATGATGATATCAAATTTGTATTTGAGGTATTGATGCCTTATCCATTTTTTTTCTTCCCTGATTTTAAAAATGATTTTGGGGATTTGAGAGATAAGCCTGAGAGGAAAGCATTTTTTTGTTTTGCTGTAGTTTATGTTATAGTTGGGTATTTGAATAAATTTGGCTTCTGGAAATTCATTTTTTAGTAAAAAAAAGATTTTACCTGACGCCCCGATGAAAATTTGATATCCTTCAGAGGACAACTCGCGAATAATTGGGATACAGCGGGTTGCATGACCAAGTCCCCAGTCTAATGGAGCTATAAGTACAACGGGTGAGGCTGCGAAATTGGATATATTTCTTATTTCAGTCAGAATATTTCAGTTTTTATTTGTGAAATTAGCGTAATTTGGTAGTGTAATTTAACGTTAGACAATAAACGGTTGATATAAGTTGATGTTTAATTTAAATTGCGGATCCAACATAATGAAAAATTTAACCCACATATTTCTTGCTCTTGTGTTGATTGTTAGTATTTGTGCGATGGGCTGCAGTGCTTCAAAAAGAGTGAAATGCGGATGCCCGACAGAACAGGGAATGGTAGGTTATTAAAATCCATTGTGACGATGAAAAGGTTTAATCGCGAGCTTCTGGTTTTATTGAAGGAAGAATCTAATCCTGGAATGATTAATCATGAGGTAGAGATGCTACATGAAATGCTTTACTTTACAGAGCAACCTGAATCTATGGTGGTGGCTCATGAAATCATCAATGTAAACAAGCGAAAAATTAGTTCCAACAGAAAACAATTGAAGTTGATTCTGGAAATGAAAGAACTTCCACCTTTTGTGTTTCTGAACAATTTAAACTAACGCGGGTTCTTTTTTAATTTCCCAAATTTCCTTTCCACTTAAAAGGCTGTCGAGGTTTGCCGGCTTTGATTCTATGGCATTCTTAATCTGTTCGGCCATTACATCTTCGTAACAAGGCCTTTCGATATCATAAAACACTCCGAATGGACGAGGCAGGTGGTTTTCGGATGTTGGATCATCAAACATACTGACCAGGAGATCTGCTTTGGCCGGGTCTTTTTCGTCGTGAATCCACAAATCATTCGCAGAAGTATTTTCATCAATAGTTACAACAACAGGGCGCAAACCATCCAGCCGGATACCTTTGTTTTTTTCACTTCCGAAAATAAGGGGTTGCCCGTTTTCAAGAAACACAGTTTCGTCAGCCTTGGACTTTTTATCCGTAAACATTTCAAATGCCCCGTCATTAAAAATATTACAGTTCTGATAAATTTCGAGAAAAGAACTTCCTTTATGATGGGCTGATCTCAATAACATTTGTTGCAGGTGTTTAGGATCTCTGTCCATGGTACGTGCAATGAAAGTGCCGCCGGCTCCCAAAATCAGAGATGCAGGATTAAACGGCGCATCAATACTTCCCAAAGGAGAACTCTTGGTGATTTTATTTACCTCGCTGGTTGGTGAGTATTGCCCCTTTGTCAAACCATAAATCTGATTATTGAACAACATGAGGTTAACATCGATATTCCTTCTGAACAGATGAATGGTATGGTTACCTCCGATACTCAGGCAGTCGCCATCCCCGGTTGCAATCCAGATGCTTAATTCAGGGCGAGTGGCTTTCAAACCGCTCGCAATTGCGGTTGCACGGCCATGGATTCCATGAATTCCGTAGG
This sequence comes from Chitinophagaceae bacterium, assembly GCA_017307735.1. Taxonomy (GTDB): domain Bacteria; phylum Bacteroidota; class Bacteroidia; order Chitinophagales; family Chitinophagaceae; genus Ginsengibacter. The sequence goes on along the minus strand of JAFKGR010000005.1, from coordinate 195,690 downwards.
TATTTACATAGTAAGGGAAACGACCGCTACATCCGATTCCACTGATAACAACAAAATTTTCTCTTGGTATTCCCAGCATTGGAAATACCTTTTGAACCTGGGCCAATATACTGTAATCCCCGCATCCGGGGCACCAGCGTACTTCCTGATCGGTTGCAAAATCTTTTGATGTTAATGTTTTGATGAGAGTTTCAGCAATAGCCATAATGCAAATTTAATTCATTGGTGAACGGCTTGAAATGGATTCTTTTTTGAATTCAGGAAAAAATAAGGAAGGATATAATAGGGTCATCTGCCAAAGTCGTCCTGTACACGCACAATATCGTCTTCATCACTGGGAATCGTGTCTGTATGCTGCCAGATTTCAGCAATTACTCCCCATCCGTCTCCGCCAATCAACCGGTGACGTTCTCCTTTGTTGAGAATGATAATATCCTGGAAATTCTTAATTATTGGTTTCGTTTCCTTGTCTGAATTGCTGGTTATTACTTTTACCGGCCCTCCTACCACTCTCCAGATCTCGGCCCGGCGATGATGATATTGCCAGCTAAGCCGTTTCCCGCTTTCCACCAACAGAATTTTTGGACTTAACTTTTCTGATACGCGGATCTCACGATTAGGAATTCCGCTGAAAAAACAGTCAATGAATTTTTCTAAATCGCGCTCGTCAATATGAAAAAAGCCGCCCCACGGCCTGTTTTCATCTCTCGATTTTATACGGATACCCAACCCGGTTAGATAGGATTCTACAAGGGAAAAAACTTTATTTTTTTTTGTAGCTGGCGGAATCTTTATTTCTTTCATTGTATAACAGTTATGATTACACGAAAATATTATAGGTTTGAAGAGTCGAGGTTGAAAATAGAAATATTTATCTAATCAAATTATTATCGTCCCATATATACCATGAGTATCTGGACATCGCTTGGGGCAACACCGCTTATTCTGCTTGCCTGTCCCAGAGTCTGAGGCCTGATCTTCTTAAATTTCTGGCGCGCTTCTGTACTCAGGGAAGAAATTTTTTCATAATTAAAACTATCTGGAATAATCAGGTTTTCTAAGGCACTCATTTTCTCAACCAGTTCCGTTTCTTTTTCGAGATAAACTGCGTATTTGATTTGAATCTCAGCTTCATGAATCGCTTCCCCTGAAAATTGCTTTAGTGGACTTAATTCAGGTATTTTATCTATCATGGCCTTTAACCCGGCAGCCGGGCGCAACAATATTTGAGCGGCCTTTGTCTTTTGCGGGAGAGGTCCGGCTCCAATGGTTTCTAAAAAAGGGGTAGCGGAGTCGAAGACTCCCGTCTTTTTTAAGATGTCAACAATTTCCCTGATTTCTTTCCTTTGTTCTAACACGGCATTCATCCTTTCCTGGGAGGCGAGACCCAGCCTGTAACTTTTTTCTGTGAGTCTTAGGTCAGCATTGTCCTGGCGGAGTAGGGTTCTGTATTCTGCCCGGCTGGTAAACATGCGGTAAGGTTCATCAGCACCTTTATTTATCAGGTCGTCTATCAACACACCGATATAAGCTTCATTTCTTTTTAAGACAAACGGATCCAGGCCATGAACAGCCTGGTGTGCATTTATTCCAGCCATAACTCCTTGACAGGCAGCCTCTTCATATCCCGTGGTGCCGTTGATCTGGCCGGCAAAAAACAAGTTTTTAATTAGCTTGGTTTCCAGGCTGAATTTCAACTGTGTGGGAGGAAAATAGTCATATTCAATAGCATATCCCGGACGGAACATTTTGCAATTTTCAAATCCTTTTACTTTTCGTAGCGCTTTAAACTGAACTTCCTCCGGCAAAGAAGAAGAAAATCCATTGACATAAACTTCGATGGTCTCCCACCCTTCGGGTTCAACAAAAATCTGGTGACGGTCTCTTCCGGCAAAGCGGTTTATTTTATCTTCAATACTTGGGCAATACCGTGGACCGACACCTTTTATTCTTCCCTGAAACATAGGACTTTCGTCAAAACCAGTCCTTAATATGTCATGAACTTCAGGGCTGGTATAGGTAATCCAACAACTTTTTTGTTTTTCAGGAAGCTTGATGTTTGTGAAACTAAAACCTGTTATCTCCGGGTCTCCTTTTTGTTCTTCCATTTTTGAGTAATCCAGAGATCTTCCGTCAATGCGAGGTGGGGTTCCGGTTTTTAAACGGCTGCTTTCAAAACCCCATTCTACCAGATTTTCAGTAATTCCCGTGGATGATTTTTCGGCAATCCGGCCTCCGGACATCTTTTTCATTCCTATATGGATTACCCCATTCAAAAAAGTGCCATTTGTCAAAACGACTGCTTTTGAGTGTATCTGGTGCCCCAACTTGGTAACCACCCCATCAATAATGTCTCCTTTCTTTAAAAGTCCGATAACAGAATCCTGGTAAAAATCCAGGTTTTTTAATTTTTCAAGTTGTAATCTCCAGGTCAGAGAGAATAATAGTCGGTCGTTTTGAGTTCGCGGGCTCCACATTGCAGGTCCTTTGCTGCGATTTAAAATTCTAAATTGAATTGCAGATTTGTCTGTTACGATTCCGGAGTATCCCCCGAGTGCGTCTATCTCGCGAATAATTTGGCCTTTTCCGATTCCTCCCATGGCCGGATTGCAGCTCATCTGAGCCATGTTTTGCATATTCATTGTCACGAGAAGTGTTTTACTTCCCTGGTTGGCGGCAGCGGCGGCTGCTTCACAGCCAGCATGGCCTGCGCCAACCACGATTACATCATATTCTGGAAACATTTTGCAAAAGTACTGTTTTGAATATTTGTGATTAAGAGGTGACGCCCGATTCAACTTTTGTAACGAAAGAATTAACAAAGGAGGGAATCCGGTTTTGTTTCACGTGAAACTTCCAAAATGAGGTTGGGCTCCGAAAGTTTTTGTTCCACGTGAAACGCTACCCCACCTCTGCCATATAAAAATTTTCTTTTCCCCGCATAATTTTTTTTTCTTCTTCGGTGTGGTCATTGTATCCTGCCAAATGAAGAAGCCCGTGAATCATTACTCTTTGTAGCTCTGTTTCGAAGGATATTCCGAAATTCTCCGCATTTTCCCTAACCCTGTCGATGCTAATGTAAATTTCTGACAGGATGGGTTCATTGGGAAGTGAAAGGGTGAATGTGAGTATATCGGTATAATAGTCATGTTGAAGATATTTCCGGTTCAATTCCAGAACGTATTCGTCGGAGCTGAACACATAAGTGATTCCGGAATATTGCAGGTTTTCCTTTGCCAGGACAACAGCCAGTTGTGATTTTACCAGTAAAGAATCCTTAATGCGAAATGCAACTCCGTTGTATTTGAAAGAAATAGTTTTATGGTTTCTGATTGCCAAAAAGTGCCTTTTAAAGTTTAGGTAATTACATTTGTAAACAATGAATCTGATTCATTTGAAGACGGCACGAAGTTAAATATATCTTATGTTAATCGCGGTACAGAAAAGGATTTAAGAGGGGAAGAAGATGTCCCGGTTACTGTAAGACTCCTTGAATTCAGATTTAAATACTCAAACTCAAAATACTGATACTTGAAAGTTGGTCTCTATTTCGGCTCCTTTAATCCCATACACAATGGCCATTTGATTGTAGCAAGCCATATGGTTAACTATGGAGGTGTTGAAAGGGTTTGGTTTGTGGTTTCTCCACAAAATCCATTCAAAGATTCAAAGTCTTTACTTAATGAACACCATCGTAAATTTCTGGTGGATCTTGCAGTTGAAGGTGATGTCAGGTTTAAATGCAGTAATGTTGAATTTCGTCTTCCCAGACCATCCTACACCATAAACACGCTGGTGCATCTGGAAGAAGAATATCCCGGGCATGAATTCTCTGTAATTATCGGGAGCGATAGTTTCCAAAATATAAAAAACTGGAGAAATAGCGGGGTTTTACTGAAGAACTATACCTTTTTGATTTATAAAAGACCCGGGTTTGAGATTCCTGAATCCATGCTGAGTGAACGAATCTACATAATTGAAGCACCTCTTCTGCAAATTTCAGGTACCTACATCCGGAAGCTGATAAAAGAACGTAAATCAATCCGATACCTTGTCCCGGATGTTGTAAATGAACAAATTATTAGTCAACAATTTTATTTTTAAATAGTAAACTTAAAAAACGATCCGGTATATGCGAAAAATTCTTCTCCCCTTTTGTTTTCTGGCACTTGCATCCTGCTCGATGAGTAAAAAGATTGACAAGATTGCAAAAAAGGATATGCTAACCCTGCCTGTTTTTGAAAATGCACATACAGGAATATTTATTTTTAATCCCGAAAACAATAGTAAAGTATTTGATTATCAATCAAATAAATATTTTGTACCAGCCAGCAATACCAAATTGATGACCTGTTATGCAGCCATGAAATACCTTGGAGACAGTATTCCGGGAATAGCATATCAAGTTTTAAATGATTCAACCATATACATTAAAGGAACCGGAGATCCGACGTTTTTTCATCCGGATTTTCCTTCCCAGAGAGTCGCCGATTTTCTTGAAACGTATAAAACCATCGTGTTAGAAAAACCAGATTTCCATGAGTATCTCGGCAGTGGCTGGGCATGGAATGATTATGACGAAGATTATCAGGCGCCACGAAGTCAAATGCCATTATATGGAAACGTGGTTAAAATTTCTCAAACAGGTTCGGGGATTGATGCAACGCCAGACTATTTTCAATCCTATCTCAAAGTGCCGGACTCTGTTTCCTCTTCGGATAAAATCAGTGTAAGCCGCCCCTGGAGCGAAAATATATTTATTGTAAACAAAGGGAGATCCGAAAATCTGGACATTCCTTTTGTTCCCATGGATAGTACGATGACCAGCCTTTTATCCGCGGCTTTGCATCGCAATGTTATTTTAAGGAATGAAAAAGTAAATGATTTTAATATAGTGTATTCAAGACCGTTAGATTCGATGTTGTCGATCATGATGCACAGAAGTGACAATTTTTTTGCGGAACAAAGCCTTCTGATGGTGAGCGATAAACTGGCCGGGTTCATGAACGACAGGGCGGTAATCCAAAAATTACTTTCCACAGATTATGCAGGCATGCCACAAAAGCCGTCCTGGGTGGACGGTTCCGGATTGAGCAGGTATGATTTGTTTTCTCCCCGTGATATTGTTTTTGTATTAAAAAAAATGAAAGATGATTTCGGAATGGAACGGATTGAAAAAATACTGCCAACGGGCGGTACGGGAACACTTTCATCTTTGTATCACAATGAGAGGGGAAAAATATTTGCCAAGACCGGAACGTTGAATGGGGTTGTTGCATTGAGTGGATATCTGATAACAGAAAAAAACAATATTCTTATTTTCTCAATATTGGTAAATAATCACAGAGGTTCCGCAGGAGAAGTGAGAAAAGCTATTGAAAAATTTCTGATAAAAGTCCGGGAGATGAACTGATGCATACCGCTCATTTTATCGGGAATCCTGGTTGATGATGTTTTCAACGAAGGCGATCGCTTTTTGAGTCCTTTCTTCTCCGATTCCGGTTATCTCACACCAGGGAACAGATTGGGAAGTCATGATCTCGAAATAATATTCAAAAAGTTCTTTTCTGATTTTTTCATCCGGGTATTCCCTGAGTGGATCTGCTTCCCAGGGCAAATCAGGATAACAAAGAAAATAACCATCATATTCCCGCTCTGCAATGGTATCCAGAATAAACCGATGGGTTTTTCCATAAACATATTCACTCCACACCTTCATGACATACATGGCGGTATCAACAAATAAAAGATTTTTTTTGGGTGACAATTCACGAACCGCCGAATCTTCTAATGCCAATTGCCCCTTTGCAATCAAAAGCAAATCGTCGTACGTGTATTCATTCCCGTTAGTTTGCAAATATTCCCGCGCAAATTCTTTGCTCCAAAGGGTATTATAATGCACTGCCAGTTCCCGGCAAAGGGTACTTTTCCCGGTTGATTCGGGACCGATCACAACAAATTTTTTAATTCGTTTCATGGTGCGGTTTCTTTGCCCGATGCAAGGTGTTTTTTTGCCCGTTGCTGCCATTCAATCAACCCCCATACAGCCAATCCCAGAAGAATGAAATAATAGACACTGGTGAAGACCAGATGTTTTACAAAATAAAGAGGTATTGAGGCAATATTGGTTGCTATCCACCAATACCAGCTTTCCACTTTCTTCCTTGCCATCAGCCACATTCCTGTGAATGCAGTACTGCTTGAAAATGCATCAGCCCAGGGAATTGCAGCCGGAGCAAATCCTTTTTTGAGATAGCTTAGCGAAATAAAAATTACAATGTAAAAAGATGCGAAAAATAAAAGCTCAATCATCCATTCCCGGCGGTTGCTATAGGTTACATTTACCACATGCTCATCTTTTTCATTTCGCTTAGCCCACAAGATCCATCCGTAAATGCTCATTATTGTATAATATAAATTGACGCTGGCTTCGCCAAACAGGCTCATTTTAAAACTGAGATAAATATAAAAAGTGGTGTTTATCAATCCGGTTGGGTAAACAAGAATATTTTCTTTGCGCGAAAACCATACACTTACAATGCCTGAAATAACTGCGATAAACTCCAGAAACCCTGTATCCCGGATTCCTTCAATAAATTGTTGATAAATCTCTGTGAATGTCATCTATACTGAGGGTGAGTCTGCGTGATGAAGGGAAGTGCATAAGTGTAAATCTGTGACAATATTAAAGTGTTTCTGCCACTACTTCTTTTACCTGAGGAATTTTTTGTTTCATGATTTTTTCAATTCCTTCTTTGAGTGTCCTCATTGAGGAAGGGCACCCACTGCACGCGCCGTGCATTTTCAGATTGAGTATTCCTTTTTCGAAACTGAGAAACTGAATTGCTCCCCCATCCATTTCCACAGCAGGTTTTACATAATTTTCCAGAATCTCTTTAATCCTTTTTACCACATCATCGTCATTTGAAAGAACCACATTGCTGTCTTCGAATCTTTGGCGGGCATATTCATCTTCGTTAATGATAGTTCTTCCCTCTCTCAGATAATCAACCAGAAATTCACGGATGACAGCGCTAACCTCTTTCCAGTTTTGCAAATCAGAAGTCTTGGTGACAGTAACAAAATCACTGGCAATAAAAACAGATTTTACAAACGGGAAATCAAAAAGCCGTGCAGCCAGTGGCGAAGCTGAAGTCCTTTCTTTTGTTGGAAAGTCAGCACTTTTGCCGGGGTACAACAATTTGTTTGTCACAAATTTCATTGTCTCAGGATTAGGAGTTTCTTCAGAATATATGCTGATAGTAGGACTACCGCGCTTGATCATGGTAAAAGCATTGAGCGACAAAGATAATTATTGTGCAATACCCTGAAGAACGCCGTTTCGTTAAATACCCGAAATGATAAAAGGCCTGGTTGACAATGGTAATTATGGAACAAAGGGGCGCCCATCCGGGTGTTTAAGGTTGGAGCTGAGAATTTTCTTCAACAAATTATCTTACGAATAATCCGTTTTCAACCTGAAATCTCACAACCGGAATTAGCATACCGGCGAATTGTTTATCATCATGGTTTTTTGTGAATTCATAACGCTATTCTACAATCATCAACCTCGCATACTTTAGCATGATTTTTTTTTCACCGCTGTTTTCGAATTTGATAGTAGCTATCGGATTTTGAGAAGAACCTTCCATTTTCAAAACTTCCCCAAAACCAAACCTCGGATGTTCTACTCTTTGTCCGGCAGTAATTTGCTCCACATCACTCGGTGTGAAATTGGGAGAGGGTGTATGCATTTTTTCCCTTTCAGATTTGGTTATCACCAAATGAGCTGGTGTTTCTTTCTTTGTAGAAAAATTTTTATTCCAACCAGGGTTATAATCTGAATTGAATCTCCCAGAATGAGGGCTTTGAAAAGCACTTCCCTGGAATCCGGCAAAAGACCGGTCCACCTGCTCTTCCGGCAATTCTTCCACAAAGCGGCTTGGATCGTTCTGAATAAGATTTCCGAAACGGTAACGGTTGTTAGCATAGGTGAGAAACAGCCGGGATTTTGCCCGGGTAATGGCTACATAAAACAACCTCCTTTCCTCTTCCAACTCATCAAGCGTGTTGATGGACATGGCGCTCGGAAAAAGATTTTCTTCCAATCCCCCGACAAAAATTACCGGGAATTCAAGTCCCTTGGCAGCATGGATGGTCATTAGTTTAACCACATCTGAATTTTCTTTTTCTTCATCGGCATCAGTCAGCAAAGTGATTTGTTGCAGATAACTTCCTAAGCTTTTGTCGAGCAGCTCTCCGTCCTCCGTAGGCGTTGTGGTAAACTCTTTGATGGCGTTGAGTAATTCCTGCACGTTTTCATAGCGCGCCAGGCCTTCGGTGGTTTTGTCATTAAAAAGTTCCTTATCCAGGCCCGTATGTTTGCCCACAAGCACTGCCACGTCGTATGCGTTTTTTCTGGTAAGCTCACTTTGAAACATTTCGATCATCAGCACAAAACTTTTGATAGCGCCGGCCATTGCCCCTTTTAGGCTCGCCTGAGATGCATTCTTCAAGACTTCCCAGAGTGAAATATGGTTTTGATTGGCAGATAAGATAGCCCGCTCAATCGTTGTTTTCCCGATTCCCCTTGCGGGATAATTGATAATTCTCTTCAAAGCTTCTTCGTCGTGCGGATTGATGATAATACGCAGATAGGCCAGAAAATCCTTGATTTCTTTTCTTTGGTAAAAACTGATGCCGCCATAAATTTTATAGGGAATATTCATCCTTCGAAGATTTTCTTCAAAACTGCGGCTCTGCGCATTGGTTCTGTAAAGAATAGCGAAATCCTTATTGAGATAATGGTTGCGTAATTTTTGCTCCTGGATCTGATCGGCCACAAACTTCCCCTCTTCTCCATCGGTATTTGTCCTGACCAGTTTTATTTTTTCACCGACGACATTGCTCGTCCAAAGTTTTTTTGGAATCTGACCCTTGTTTTTTGAAATGACGATGTTGGCAGCGTTTAAAATATTTTGTGAGCTGCGATAGTTTTGTTCCAGTTTGATCACCCTGGCATCTTCATAATCTTTCTGAAATTTCAGGATATTTTCAATGGTTGCTCCGCGAAAACTGTAAATACTTTGTGCATCATCGCCTACCACGGCAATGTTTTCGTGCATCGCTCCGAGCAGTTTGATAATTTGGTATTGCGAATGGTTGGTGTCCTGAAATTCATCAATCATGATGTACTGAAACTTGCGTTGATACTTACTCAGGCTTTCAGGAAAGGTAACCAGTAGCTGATAAAATTTCATCAGCAGATCATCAAAATCCATCGCTCCGTTTCGAAGGCATCTTTCTGCGTATGCCGCATAAATCTTACCTATCAGCGGGCGGGTTGCTTTGAGATCTTCATTTTGCAATACAAAATCGTTCAGGTATTCCTGAGCGGTAATCAGGTTATTTTTTGCATTGGAAATACGGTTGTAAACGGTGGATGGCTTGTAGTGTTTATCACTCAGGCCCATTTCTTTAATTACAGCTTTCAATACATTTTTGGTATCCTCTGTGTCGTAGATAGAAAAATTTTTGGGATAGCCCAGTTTATCGGCTTCGGCCCTGAGTATTCGTGCAAAGACGGAATGAAAAGTGCCGATATACAGATTGCGAGCCGTATGATCTCCAAGTATTTTTTCAACTCTTTCTTTCATTTCGGCCGCGGCTTTGTTGGTAAAGGTCAAAGCCAGGATTCGGAATGCATCCACGCCTTTCGCCAGCAGATGTGCAATCCGCGTAGTAAGCACTCTTGTTTTTCCACTGCCGGCGCCCGCCACAATCATCACAGGGCCTTCAGTTTGTAATACCGCTTCGCGTTGCGCATCATTCAATCCCTCTAAATAATTCTGCATGCGACAAATTTACATAAAAGAGGTTCGCCCTTTGATAAGCGGAAGATTAATTCATTCTTATTATTTCGGAATATTTTGACCTTTGACAAATTACAGATTTGAAATGCATATTGAAATATTTTTTGATAAGCCAAAAGTTTAATTCAGGGTAAAATTTATTTTAAAAAATAAAACCGCATGATAAAGAAAGGTTAATGCACTTTGTTGCGGGTTGATTTAGAATCAATTTTCACTATCTTGATTCGAGATCGTCTAATTTTGCAACGATCCAAAGGTTTTGATTGTCTGGATATAAAATGCCTTGCGTACTTTAGTTATGAAAATAATACATGTATTGGTTCTGTTTATTTTGATGGCACCTCTGAGTTCTTTGGCTTCAGATACCACCAACATCCCTGTCACACGCCAGGTATTCCATGAAAATATTATCGAGGAACAAAGGTTGGCAGATAAAATGGATGGCCGCCTTGATGGCATGATAAAAGTGGGCAATAATGAAGAAATAAACCTTCAGGTGTCAGATGCCATTTTCAGGAGAGTGAATGCATTGAGAAATGAAATAGAAATCAATAAAAATATCCCGACCAATAATGATAAAGTGAGGTATCTCAGGTACCTGCAAAATCTGGTGAGGGGTTTTATAAATTCATGGAAAGATCATAGTCTGCCCCCATCCATGGCTCCGGCATTGGTAGAAAATTTCTCCAATATATTTTATGACAATATCCGGGGGAAAAGTATGATTCCGGAGATTGAAAAAGCCCCCTATGAAATCGGGAAAATCAATGCATCTATTTTTACCGACAACCCGGGGTATGCAAGGGCAAAAGTTATTCTGTTCAGGAAATTCTGTGTCCTTCACCCCGATCAGATTTTGGCTAATATCGGGCCGTATGTGGATGAACCATTTGCTGATTCTTTGGTAATAGACGCTTTCAAAAACAGCCCGAGCCAATTATACACCTATGCACAAAGTACCCAGAGCAAACAAGGAAAACTGATCAACAATATTCAGGATCCACGCATTAAAACGGTGGTTGAATTAAGTAAGCAACCGCGGGCATTGTTTTATTTTCCGTTTCTGGATAATTTGATCAGCGGAAAACAGACCATTGATGAAATTAAAAAAGTAGCCGGCTTCAGCGACAATTCTTACGATAGCGTTGGATATTACAAATTACTTGTCAAAACAGAAATTGGATATTACGGAAGAGTAATTCATGGCGATACCCCGGTAGCTATGTATGGCTCTGACGGATTGCTGGACATGCTTTACCGCAAAGCCCTTCAACATTTCATTACCCCCATCAATGATTTGCACGAAAACCCAAGTAATGCCATCCGCTTTAAAGCCATTGAACCACTGAGTGCACAGGATTTGTACTACATGATGGTTTTGGGAGAAAATGATATTTATACATCCAGTTATAAGTACAGTTTTGACCGGATGATGCAAATGATGGGGCCCGATCCACATGCAGATTCTTTTTTGCTGTCACTGAATTTTGACAAGTTCAAAAAGTTTATCAAGATGGCGGCAGGATACAACAAGCTGGATGAATTTTTGCGAACGATGGCCCCCGAAAATTCGGAGAAATTAATGCAGGCATTTGTTTTGAATTTGGAAAAAACAAATTCGCTGGAAGATGCGGTCGATGTGGCCGACAGTTATGGAAGCATCACCAATCCGGTTTTACAAAAGTCTATGCTGGCCAATGTGGACTGGAATCTGAACCGTTGTAAAAAAGAAGACAATATCCGCGGTGAAAAAATTTACAGTGTTTTGAAAATGATTTTCCTGAGTGCCGATCCTAAAAACAATATTGATCTGAGCAAAGAAATCGGGATTCCTCCGGTTTACACGGTTTCAAATAAATATTTGCAGGATGACAGCGGCAGGATTATCGAACAGGTTTTCTTTTATGGAGATAAAGACGGGATCATGTCTTATCAGAGCTATCTTACCAGTTTCCCTTCCAACGACTGGACAATTACCGACAAAAAATACTGGATAGAAATCAGATCCAGAGTAGGAAAACCCATCTGGATTTATGCCAATAAACCATTGGACAATGAGACCAACAAAGATGATGAAGCCCAGCATAAACTGGACGACTATTTACAAAATCAGGGGCTCATTCCTTCCATCGTTATTCACCGCGGGCACAGCTATCATTTGCAATACACCATTCAGCAGCTTCCCGAAAACACCAAGATCATTATGCTTGGAAGCTGCGGCGGATATCAAAATCTGAAAACCATTCTTGACTACGCTCCCGAAGCACATATCATCAGCACCAAGCAGACCGGCGCCATGAATGTAAACAAACCCATTATCGATTATCTTGATAACACACTGAGGGAGGGAAAGAATATTGACTGGCGCCAGATGTGGGATTCCCTGACGGCCCAGTTTAACAAAGCCCCCAAATCCCTCAAGGAAACATTTGATGATTACATCCCACCTCAAAAAAATCTGGGCGCTTTGTTTATAAAAGCATATCAGAAAGACAATGCCGGCGACTGAAAGCGGGGTTCTCCTAAAAAGTTAGTGTTGATTAGTGGCGTACCTTTGAATACGGTAAATTTTTTTACTTATGTATTCTAAAGAGGACATTCATGAATTGATGGCCGAGACCAAAGCTCTTTTTAAAGGAACGGAGGATATTGAAGCCTTGCGAAAAATACTTCGTTTTCACGAATACAAATATTATGTGGAAAATGACCCGTTGATCAGCGATCCGGAATATGACAGCCTGTACAAAAACCTGGAAAAATTAGAGAAAGATCATCCCGAATTAATCACCCCGGATTCACCAACGCAAAGGGTGGGCGCTGATCTGAATAAAGATTTTCAGACGGTAAGCCACCTTGTTCCCATGCTCAGCCTGGAAAACAGTTATAATACCCGTGATGTGTTGGAATGGAATGGGCGGCTGACCGGAATTATCGGTCGTCAACCGGTACATTTCAGCGTGGAACCCAAATATGATGGAGCAGGAATTTCTCTTATTTATGAAAACAATTTGCTTGTGCGCGGGGCTACCCGTGGAGACGGAATTGAAGGAGATGACATCACAGCCAATCTTCGACAAATCGGAAGTATTCCACTATCGGCATCTTTTTCTGATTATGGAATAAAAAAAATTGAAATCAGGGGAGAATGTTTACTGAATAAACAAAATTTCAGACTGTTCAACGAGTCTTTGGTCCAGGAAGGGATTGCCCCGCTTGCCAACCCCAGAAATGCAGCGGCAGGTTCCCTGCGGATGAAAGATCCGGCGGCGGTAAGAAAAAGAAAACTTGAAGCGGTATTATATCACGTAAGTTTTATTGAATTTGAAGGCAAGACACATCCGGAGTTCGAAACCCAATCAAAAACAATTAGAGCGCTGGCTGATTTGGGATTTAAAACGCCCGCAGATACGATGAAGGTTTTTGAAAAAGTGGAAGACGTTGTGCAATATTGCAACGACTTTGAATCGCAAAGAGACACGCTTCCTTATGAAATTGACGGGTTGGTAATTAAAGTAAATGAATTTAAATATCAGCGGGAAGCGGGCAGCACAAGCCATCATCCCCGCTGGGCAATGGCTTATAAATTTAAAGCGAGAGAAGCTACTTCCAAACTGTTGAATGTGGACTTTCAGGTAGGACGAACGGGAGCCGTCACTCCGGTTGCTAAAATAGAACCGGTTCATATCGGGGGGGTGACTGTTTCTTCTGTTTCATTGTTCAATGAAGGAATATTAAGAGAAAAAGATTTACGTATAGGAGATACTGTTATAGTGCAAAGGGCCGGAGATGTTATACCCAATATTGTGAAGTCTTTGACCGAATTAAGAGATGGCAGTGAAAAGGAAATTGTATTCCCGCAAAATTGCCCGGTATGTAATCATAAACTGGTGAAGCCCGATAGCGAAGTGGTCTGGAGGTGTACCAATATTGATTGCCCTGCACAGGTAATCGAACGGTTGATTCATTTTGTCAGCAAGGATGCCATGGATATCCGCAGCCTTGGTGAATCTAATATCCGCAAGTTTCACGATCTGAAATTGATTACAGATATCCCATCAATTTACAAAATGGATTTTGGTGCAATTGGGAAACTGGAAGGGTTTGGAAAGAAATCGGTCGACAACCTGCGAACAGCAATTGAAAAATCGAAGTCTCAACCATTGAATCGTCTTATTTTCGGGTTGGGGGTGCGCTATGTGGGCGAGGCCACTGCCAAAGAACTTGCAAAAAATGTGAATGCGATTTATGATTTGACAGAAATGAATGTAGAACGGCTTCAGCAAATGAAAGACATCGGCCAGAAGGTGAGTGAGACGATATTTGAATTTTTTCATGATGCCCATAACATATCGTTAATTAAAGCACTCGAATCTTATGGGGTAAACATCAAAGGAATCAGGGAAACTGCTGTGGAAGGAGGCCTTTCAGGCAAAACATTTTTGTTTACCGGCACCCTTTCATCGATGAAACGGGGCGATGCAGAAAAGCTGGCTGAAGATCATGGTGGAAAACTACTTTCATCGGTGAGTGCAAATTTGAATTACCTTGTTACCGGAGAGGCAGCAGGAAGCAAACTGGAAAAAGCAAAAAAATACAAGAGCATCCAGATTATTACGGAAGAAGAATTTTTGAATTTAATTAAAAGCAATTCATAATTTTATATAGTAAAGCCAATTTATATGATCAAAAAGATAGCCGGTGAATCCTGGAAAGCGCTGGAATTCAAAGGTCATAAGGTATTGCGAAATAAATATGCCGTCAGTTCTCTTGGGCGTGTGGCCAGCTACAAGCAAGATATTTTTGAAGACGGTAAACTGCTTAAGGGATCCCTGACTTCCGGATACAGAACGCTGAATATTCACGCAGATGGCAAAAGCCATACACTGTACATCCACCGCGAAGTAGCCAAATATTTTCTTCCAAAAGGAGGAAAAAAAGAAGGCATTGTTATTCATAACAATCATGACAAAACGGACAACAGGAGTAAAAATCTTCGCTGGGTCAACTTAGACCAATCTATTCAACATCAACAAAAAAGCCCGGCAAGAAAAGCTTTCAAGGAAAGACAACGCTCGCGTACAAAAGGATTAAAGCTGACCATTTCCCAGGTGAAAACAATAAAGAATCAATTGTCAGGCACAAAACGAAAAATGACCAACCGACAACTTGCCCAGAAATATGATGTCAGTGAAATGACCATTTATCGTATCCAGCGCGGTGAAAGCTGGGGAAATATTTAGGCAATAAATATTTAAATTTTTTTTGAAGTTGATTACGTTGCGTGCATGAAAAAGGTTCGGGTTTATCAACCGGCACTATTTCGAAAAATATTATAGGTTCATTTTTTTTAGAAACTTTCACACCATCGAATTTTTCTATTCTGTGTGGAAAATATTTTATAAAGATTCCTTCATCTCAGGATAAAAAAAAGACGGCCAGTGATTAAAATCACCGGCCTTGCTTACCTCTGAAACCACAAGAAAAAAAATTTTATTTCTGGTAAGAAAATATTTTAAATAATGAGGAATCAATTGCCGACCAGGAGAAATCGCAGGACCTGAACTTTAATCTGGCTTTAAATAATAGGAAGGGATTGGTATCGAATGCTAAAATAAGGAAAAATCTAATTTAAAAATAATCTTTTTTCTTAATGTATTTTGGATAATTCTTCCTTTGCAAGCCGGTTAATTGTTTTGAGCTTATAATTGTACCACCACCGTGGAGAAGTCCTCTTCATCAGGTTGTCGATGTTGCGCATACCAAAGAGATTCCAGGCGCCGTGTAGTTTTCCTGAAAATGATTTTTGAAAGGCCCTCAGGCTCATGGCAAATCCGCTATCAAGATATTCCATGTGGTGCCAATAGCCGGCGGGCATGAACAAAGTATCACCAGGATTCAGAATCACTTCATACCCCTGTGCATATTTTAATGCAGGAAATTTTTCATAATCCGGATGCCCGCTGTTCTCATCGGCATAATGTGAAAAATCTGCAAGGCTTAATACTTCAAAAGGTTTGTGATACAGTTTATTTTTTTCAGAAAATTCAAACAACAGCACTCTTTTTCTTCCGGCAAACTGGGTGTGTACGATATGGCTCAGATCGATATCAAAATGCATGTGTGTGATAGACCCTGCACCGCCGGTAAACAACATGGGATATTTTTTTATAAATCCCTTCATCAGGTGCTCCGGCCAAATAAAATCCTGTTTTAACTGAGGTGCGTGGTCAAAAATATTAAACAAAAAAATCCGCCATCCTGCAGGCCCTTTTCTGATCATATCCACATATTCTCCAAAGGTCTTGTAATCGTCGGCCTTATTAATGGGTGTATAGGCATCACTCTTTACATTATTATACAATGGAACGCGTACATTTCCAACAAGCTCCTTGAGATAATCCCAGGTCCATTTGGTATAGGCAGGCCAATCTTTTGCAAGCTCAGTGAGCACTACTGGCGTCATGGTATCATAATAATTATTTCTGAATTCTTTCGGGGAAATGGCTCCCATTTTATCTACAGGCTGCAAGTTCATGGCATTTTTTTTCGGTTGACAAAATTAGGAATTCACTCCGGTTCAAAACCGAAGGTTTCCCAAAGAAAAGGTAAACCCTTCCCAATCGCGGAATGCTGCGCCAAAAGGAAATATTACATTTGCAATCCACAAATAAGATAAAATCTTGGCAAAACATTTTTATAAAGTAAAGATTAAAAAAATAATCAGAGAGACGCAAGATTGTGTTTCCATTGAATTTGATATTAAGGATGATCTGTGGTCTGACTTTCAGTTTAAACAGGGACAAAGTATCAGCATAAAGAGCGATCAGGATGGCGGCCACCGTTCTTATTCCATTTGCAGCAGTCCGCTTGAGAAAAAACTTGTCGTGGCAGTCAAACGTATTCCCAACGGGGTTTTCAGCACGTATGCCCTTGAAAGACTGAAAGACGGGGATGTGTTGGAAATCATGCAACCGGGGGGCAAGTTTTATTCAGAAGTGAATCCGGCAAATAAGAAAAGGTACATTTTTTTTGCAGCAGGCAGCGGGATTACACCAATCATATCGATTATGAAAACGGTGTTGGCCACCGAAAAAGAAAGCAAAGTACAATTGTTGTATGGAAGCAAGAATGTCCAATCCATTATTTTCAGGGAAGAATTGGAAGGGTTGAAAAATAAATACCCGGACAGGGTTAATATTACTTATGTATTGAGCCGCGAGCAAACGGACTCCCCTATTAATACCGGCAGGGTGGATGTGGAAAAGCTACAACGGCTGAAACCTCTTCTCGATTACCCGTCAGCAGATGAATTTTTTATTTGCGGTCCCGAACAAATGATTTTTTCCATCAATGAGTATCTGAAGAACCTTGGAATAGAACAGAATAAAATCCACTTTGAATTATTTACTACCCCGGGCGATAGCGCTATTAAGAAAGCCGAAGCGGGTGCAGAAAATGGAAATGGCGCCACAAAGGAAGGCAGCCAGGTGACTATAACCGTGGACGGAAATACCTATGAGGTGAATGTTCCCTTCAAAAAAGTAACCATCCTGGATGCCGGGCTTGATCAGGGAATCAATCTTCCCTATTCTTGCAAAGGCGGGGTTTGTACCACTTGCAGGGCAAAGTTGCTTGAGGGGAAAGTAGAAATGGATTGCAATTATGGATTGGAAGATTACGAAGTTGAACAGGGATATATTCTTACCTGCCAATCGCATCCGCGAACCGAAAAAGTTAAGGTCGATTACGATCAATAAAAAACAGCCTTCATTTTTAGCAAAATAAGTTTCTTTTATTTTTCATAAAATGGAAACCGTTGAATTGTATTCCAGGATTTGTTTTCATATCTCCACAATTGAATGCTGTTCACCTGAAATATTTTGTGAAAATCCCTGTCCTGATATTCGCGGATAATGTTTTCAAAAATTTCGGGTAATATTTTGCGATATCCAATGGTAATGTGTGGGTGATAAGTCCTGCGATCAGGATTTGTTTTTCCGAAAGCAAAGCTGTTTTGCATCTCGAGAAGTTGGGCATTCTCTTTCACACGGAGAAATAGCACCCTGTTTTTTTCAAAGAAATCAAATCCGTCTATCTCAATATTCATTGGACCATATTTTTGAGAGATGTTTTTTATTTGGCGTCTATATGTTTCAAGTTCAGTTTCTGATAGTTGTTCTGGCGGGCTGAACGTAATGTGTACGGGCGGTTTCAGGGCGGCAGCGGATCCGAATTTTTCCACAAATTCTGTTTGCAGCATCCGTATTTCAGAAGATACTTTTTCGGGCGGTTCCAGGGCAGCCATATAAAGTTGTACAGCGGGCATCTTTCTCCAGATTTATTTGATACCAAAATATCTTTTTTCATTTAAATGTGAACGGCAATAAGCGGAATTTCTTACCTTACGGAAAGAAAATATACCGAAAATGGACACAGAAGCCCTGCAAAAAGAGTTCGATGAAAAAATCGAAAAGGATATCAAGATTGAACCTAAGGACTGGATGCCGGCCGAATATCGAAAGACGTTAATTCGACAAATCAGCCAGCACGCCCACAGCGAAATTGTCGGGATGCTTCCCGAAGCAAACTGGATCACAAGGGCGCCCACGCTAAACAGGAAACTCATTTTGATAGCAAAAGTGCAGGACGAAGCCGGGCATGGATTGTATTTGTATTGCGCAGCAGAAACGCTGAACATCACCCGCGAAGAAATGCAGGAACAACTGCTGAGCGGAAAAGCCAAGTATAGTTCCATTTTCAATTATCCTACTTTGACATGGGCCGATATGGGAGCCATAGGCTGGCTGGTGGATGGCGCAGCCATCATTAACCAGATACCACTGTGCCGCACCTCATTTGCCCCTTACTCAAGAGGTATGATTCGTATTTGCAAAGAAGAAAGTTTTCATCAGAGACAGGGATATCAGATTTTACTCACACTTGCACAGGGTTCCAAAGAACAGAAGGCAATGGCACAGGACGCCATTAACAGATGGTGGTGGCCAAGCGTAATGATGTTCGGGCCGCGAGATGCAGATTCTCCTCATACTAAACAAAGCATGGCATGGAAAATTAAACGGTTTAGCAATGATGAACTTCGTCAAAAGTTTATTGATATGTGCGCACAACAGGTGGAGGTTCTTGGATTAAAAATTCCGGATCCGGATTTGAAATGGAATGAAGAAAGAAAACACTATGATTTTGGAGAAATCGATTGGGATGAATTCTGGAGCGTGGTAAAAGGTTATGGGCCGTGCAATGAGGAGAGAATGAGTGCCCGTATTGCGGCGCACGAAAACGGAAAATGGGTAAGGGATGCAGCGATGGCGTACGCAGCAAAACAGGACGCAAAGTCAAAAAGTTCAACAGATAAAACATCAACTAAAATCAGCAAAAATGAATGAGCAACCACTTTGGGAAGTTTTCATCCGCAACAAGCAGGGACTGGATCACAAACATGTAGGGAGCCTGCATGCGGCAGATGCCCGGACAGCGCTCGAAAGCGCAAGGGATGTATATACCCGCAGAATGGAGGGGATCAGTATCTGGGTGGTAGAATCCAGATATATTCATGCTTCCAGCCCGGAAGATTCGGGAAGTTTCTTTGACCCGGCCAATGACAAGGTATATCGTCACCCCACTTTTTACAAACTGCCTGACGAGGTACAATACATGTAAGTTATGGAAGACAAAAATATTTACGAATATACATTGATGTTGGCCGACAGTTCTCTCATCATGGGTCAAAGACTTAGCGAATGGACCGGGCACGGCCCGATACTTGAACTCGACATAGCTATCACCAACATTGCATTGGATGAAATAGGCCAGGCCAGGCTGTTGTATCAATTTGCGGCGGAGCTGAAGAATAAACAGGAACCGGGAAGTAAGGCTACAGAAGATACGATTGCATTTTTGCGTGATGCATGGGATTTTAAGAACCTTCAAATTTCCGAACTGCCCAATGGTGATTGGGGACAATCTGTTCTCAAGATTTTTTTCTTAGCTCATTGGCAACGTCAGATGTATGGGAAACTGATTTATTCTCCAATTAAGAACCTCTCAGATGTGGCAGAAAAAGCATTGAAAGAAGTGACTTATCATGTGCGTTGGAGCAGCGATTGGGTCCGGCGTCTTGGAGATGGTACTGAAGAAAGCCGGGGAAGAATGCAAAAAGCGCTGGAATATCTTTGGCCCTATACACAGGAGTTCTTTGAACCGGAAGGATACGAGTGGGATGGAATTTTTGAAAATGCCGGCGAAGATTTTTTTGAAAATATGAAGGCCGGGTGGAACAAAGAAGTATCATTGGTTTTGACGGAGGCCTCCCTGACGTTACCAGAATCCCATACTTACATGCGCAAAGGCGGAAAGAAAGGGTTGCACACAGAACACCTCGGCCACCTGCTTGCAGAAATGCAGTTTTTACAGAGGGCATATCCGGGATGCGAATGGTAGCATAAAATTATAGCCTATGATTATTGCAGATAAAGAAATAACAGTAGAGGATATTCGGAAAATGCTGAGTGAAGTTGTGGATCCGGAAATTCCGGTTGTTACAATTGCAGATCTCGGAATTCTGAGAGATGTCAGAAAAGAAGAGGGTAAATTTATTGTAATTCTCACTCCGACTTATAGCGGTTGCCCTGCGACGGACATGATTACATTGAGTGTCATCAAAAAATTGCGCGACAACAAAATAGAAAACTTCCATGTGGTAACACAGTTGTCACCGGCATGGACTACCGACTGGATGACTGATGAGTGCAAAGCCAAATTGAAAAGATTTGGTATTGCGCCTCCCGAAGGTTCTTCTGCCACCGAAGTTCTGGAAAAGAAACACCCGCGCTGCCCTCATTGCCATTCTATGGACACCATACTCGTTACCGCGTTTGGCACTACCGCTTGCAAAGCCCTTTTTAAATGTAATGATTGCAGGGAACCGTTTGAGTATTTCAAGTGCCACTAAGCAGTTAAAGTTTCGAGTTCCGGGTCTTGAGTTCCGGAGCATGTTCGCCGTGGCGGATTCCGGATCCCTTCTGCAGTGGCAAATTCCCGGTTGTGGGTTTTTTGATTAAATATTTTTAGGACTATTTATACCGAAAGGATATCCGTAATAGCCCAATAAAATTGGTCTAAACGGCTATCACACCGGTATAATACTAATGATTTATGGCTTATATTAAAATTCACTTTGGTATTAGTTGTTGGGTATAGAGGTAACGACTTTCTTTTTTATTGTGATTCTTTATCTCCTCCTGTGTAAAAAGTTTTTGTTCTCCATTTCGTCAGATAATTTTCTAACCTTAAATATTAAACGTATTATCTAACCCCAAACCCTACACTCTTCACTAAATTTCTTACCTTGAAATTGAATCAACAAAAAGAATATGGATGCAGTTTTAATGGAAGTGAAGGACGGTGTGGCAACACTTCTTCTGAACCGCCCCGACAAATTCAATGCGATAAACAGAGAAATGGCCCTTGCTCTTCAAAGAAAATTGTTGGAAGCGGGCGCCGATGAAAATATTCGTTGTGTTATTCTTACCGGAAAGGGGAAAGCCTTTTGTTCGGGACAGGATCTTAGAGAAATAAAAGACCCGACCGGCCCCGAAATGAGACGGATACTTCCGGAACAATTGAATCCTATTGTAAATATCCTGAGAAATATTGAAAAGCCTGTCATTGCTGCTGTGAAAGGAATTGCCGCAGGCGCGGGCGCCAACATCGCGCTGAGTTGTGATATTGTGGTGGCTGCGGAATCTGCAACGCTTATTCAGGCATTCAGCAAAATCGGTTTGATATCGGATAGCGGCGGTACCTATATTCTTCCACGGCTTGTTGGTTTGCAAAGGGCCACTGCGCTCATGATGACTGCTGAGAAGGTGGGTGCTCACGAGGCCGAAAAAATGGGTATGATTTATAAATACTTCCCGGACGAAAGGTTTAGTTTTGAAGTTGAGAAACTCGCCAAGATACTGGCTGCCATGCCCACGCGCGCACTTTACTTCGCGAGAAAAGCGGTTGAACAATCTATGAACGCTACATTTGAACAACAATTAGATAATGAAGCCGGGTGGCAGGAGAAGGCTGCACACACAGCAGACTTTGCTGAAGGTGTGCGGGCTTTTCTGGAAAAAAGGGCGCCGGTTTTTAAAGGAAAATAAAACTATTAGCAAGATGTCAGTTTCACCTAAAGAAGTCGTTCATCACATGATGCAGAAAGATGCCTTCAGCCGATGGCTGGGTATCGAAATCCTGGAATTGAAGGAAGGATATGCCAAAACGCGGATGACCGTGCGTGCAGACATGATGAATGGACTAGGCGTTGCCCATGGCGGTATTGCATTCAGCCTGGCCGACAGTACATTTGCTTTTGCGTGTAACAACAGGAATGTACTTTCACTGGCGATAGATACGTCTATCAATTTTGTAAAACCGGTCAAACCGAAGGATGTGTTGACAGCGGAGGCAATCGAGGTGCATGACGGAAAATCGTCAGGATTGTATCAGGTCATCATTAAAAATCAGGACAACAAAGAAGTTGCATTTTTCAAAGGGGTTTGTTTCAGGACAGGTAAGAGTGTGATTTAAGAAATATTTTTCAGTTACCCGGAACTGCTTTAGAATACAAACATCTCTCCTCCCTCGGTCTTCTGCAAGGGCTGTATAAAAAATCATCTTTTACTTTTGTATCTATGAAAAAAATCCTATCTCTCCCAATTTTGATTTGCCTCGTCTCTTTTCTCCATGCCCAAACTCTTTTCACCAATACCAATTTCCAAAAAGCCGTTGTAAGAGGCACCCGCACCGAAAATGGAATTCCCGGAAAAAATTATTGGCAAAACAGGGCCGACTACAACATGCAGATTTCTTTTGATCCGGTTACGCAGGAATTAAAGGGAACGGAAATAATTTCTTATCTGAACAACAGTCCGGATTCTCTGAAGGAGATAATCATACGATTGTACCCCGATCTGTATAAAAAAGGTGTTGAAAGGCAGAGTCATATTGCTGACAAAGATTTGACGGGTGGAGTTCAGATTACTTATTTCAAAATCGGAGATGAAGTGATTTCAAATTTTTCTGATGAGAATAAGGCCTTTCATGTCAACACCAACCTTTTTATAAAACCTGATAAACCTGTATTACCGCATTCAGAAACCCAGCTTGAAATTAACTGGAATTACAAAGTGAATACGGGTTCTCCGGTGAGAACAGGTATGGTGGACAGTGGTTCATATTTTATTGCCTACTTTTTTCCGCGTATAGCCGTTTATGATGATATAGACGGATGGGATACATGGAGCTATAATGGCGCACAGGAATTTTACAACGACTTCGGAAACTTTAATGTCAGCATTCAATTGCCAAAAGGTTATGTAGCATGGGCTACGGGCAACAGAGAAAATGCCGCCGAAAACTTTAGTCAAAATACTTTAAACAAAATCAACAAAGCTTCCTCTTCCAACAAAATTATTTTTGTTATCGATTCAACGGATTATGCTCAAAATAAAGTTTTCAAAGAGAACGAATCAGGACGATGGGAATTCAATGCAACTCATGTCACGGATTTCGCTTTTGCGCTGAGCAATCATTATCTGTGGGAGGCAAGTGCCGTCGTTGTAGATTCTTCTACAGGAAGAAGGACTGTTGCCGAAGCGGTATTCAATCCGATTCATAAAGATTACTTTGATGTAGCGGACCAGGCACGGCAGACGGTTTATTACTCCAGTCATTATTACCCCAAATATCCGTTTCCTTTTCCGCACATCACGGTATTTGACGGAACTGATCAGATGGAATATCCGATGATGGCGAATGATAATCCGTTGCCCAATCGCAAAGACGCAGTGCAACTGACGACACATGAGATTTTCCACTCTTACTTTCCTTTCTTTATGGGAACCAATGAAACGCAGGACAGTTGGATGGATGAAGGATGGGCCACAATCGGCGAATCGGTAATTTCCCCTTTGATGGGCGAACCGGAAGATGATGGCATTTTCAGCAAGACGCGATTTGTAAAGGTTTCCGGCACAGATCAGAATGTTCCGCTGATAACAAATACAAAATTGTACAGCGGGTTGACTTACCTCGCCAACTCTTATGGGAAACCAGGAGTTTGCTATTATGTGTTGCAACAATTACTCGGAGATGAATTGTACTTTAAAGGATTGCATTATTACATGAAAACCTGGAATGGCAAACATCCTAACCCGTATGATTTCTTTTATAGTTTCAACAAGGGCACAAACAAGAATCTGAATTGGTTTTGGAAAAAATGGTTTTTCGAATGGGAATATCCGGAAATGTCGGTGACAGTGAAGTCACAAAAAACCAAAAACGCCATTGCGGTTGTGAAAAATACAGGAGGCCTTCCGCTGCCGGTCGTACTTACAATCCAGACAAACAATGGTAAAACGATTGAGAAAAAATATTCACCGTCAGTTTGGGAAAAAGGACAGAAGATATTTAGTGTAACCCTGCCTGTTAGTTTTAAGAATCTGGATTCTGTTGTTCTCGGGACAAATTTAATTCCGGATAAATTTCAGGATAATAATGTGTGGAAGAAGAAGTGAGGATCGGATGTGATTTCTTCATTCGTTCATTCGTGGCTTTTTTTAGAAGAGTAAAAGGAATGTCGCGAAACGATAATACTCTTTTGTAAGCTTCAAAACTGGTTTTGTAAATAAAAAAGGAAAAATAATTGAGCCACGAATACACGAATAGGACTTTTCATTCGTGGCTTTTTTTAGAAGAGTAAAAGAAATGTCGCGAAACGATAATACTCTTTTGTAAGCTTCAAAACTGATTTTGTAAATAAACGGGGAAAAATAATTGAGCCACGGACGCACGAATAGGAGATTTGATCCGGGTATTCATCATATTCTCTTACCGTACACGACCTTCAATTGCCTCGTACCGGGGCTTCGAAATATTTATGTGATAACTAAACTTGTAATTATTACTTACTCAAATACACACTTCTTTCTTTGTACAGTTGCCTGAAATAGGGATCTTTTAAATCTTTGATGAAACGAATGGCTTCTCCGGTGCTCTTCATTTCAGGACCTAATTCCTTATTGACATGAGGAAATTTATTAAATGAAAATACCGGTTCCTTGATGGCAAATCCTTTCAGTTTCTTTTCGAATTTGTAATCTTTCAGCCTGGCTTCCTTCAGCATGATTTTGGTGGCAATATTCAGATAGGGAATCTGATAGGCCTTTGCAATAAACGGGGTTGTTCTCGAAGCTCTCGGATTGGCTTCTATCACATAAACGGTGTTGTTCTTAATCGCAAATTGAATATTGATGAGTCCGAGAATGCCAAGTTTCCGCGCAATCTTTTCTGCATACTCTTCCATCGTTTGCACCATCAGCGGACTCAGATTGAATTGCGGCAAAACCGCATTGCTATCGCCACTATGGATGCCGGCCGGTTCAATGTGTTCCATAACACCCATCACATGAAATGTTTCTCCATCGAAGATGGCATCAATCTCAGCCTCCTGTGCACGATCAAGGAAATGGTCGATCAGGATTCTGTTTCCCGGCAAATGTTTAAGAAGATTCAATACGCCGGATTCCAGTTCTTCATCATTGATCACAATCCGCATTCTCTGTCCGCCCAAAACATAACTGGGCCTCACCAATACCGGATATCCCACATGATGTGCCACCTCTATGGCTTCGTCTGTTCCCATGGCCACGCCGTATCTCGGATAGGGGATATCGAGCTCTTTGAGCATATCGCTGAATCTGCCTCTGTCTTCCGCGATGTCCATGCTGTCAAAAGAAGTCCCGATAATTTTAATTCCCTTTTCATTTAGCCGTTTGGCCAGTTTCAATGCTGTTTGCCCGCCGAGCTGAACAATCACTCCGGCAGGTTTTTCCAGCTCAATAATTTCCCAGATGTGTTCCCAGAATACGGGTTCAAAATAAAGTTTGTCGGCAATGTCAAAATCTGTGGAAACCGTTTCCGGATTGCAATTGATCATGATAGCTTCCATGCCGCATTCTTTGATGGCAATCAAACCGTGCACACAACAATAATCAAATTCTATCCCCTGTCCGATCCGGTTGGGCCCGCTGCCCAATACGATGATTTTCTTTTTTGAAGAAGGATGGGATTCATTGTGCGAAATTTCCTGTGACATGAATTTTGTAATGTTTTATTGATTTGATGCTGATTCAAAAGTGCTGTAGTAATATGGGGTTTCTGCCTGGAATTCTGCGCTGCAGGTATCCACCATTTTATAGACACGCATGATACCCATACTTTTCCTTTTCGCATATACATCCTCGTCAGTACTGCCATCGTGCATGATGCGGGCAATCTGTTCATCACTGAATCCGAGTTGCTTGGCGTCCGACATCAATTGTTTTGGAAAATCGGCGAGTGTCTTTTTTGCGATTTCTTTTTCACAATCGCAAATCTTCTGGATTTGATAAATAAACCAACGATCAATTCCGGTGGATTCACAGATTCTCTTTACACTCACGCCCATCATCAGGGCATCTTTGATTCTGAAAATGCGGTCCCATTTCGGAGTTTTGATGTATTCAGCAATTTCGTCCGGATGCATCAGGCTCTTACCATAATAACCCAATCCGACTGCTTCATTTTCCAGGCTCTGGCAGGCTTTCTGAACGGCTTCTGCAAAACTGCGGCCGATGCCCATCACCTCTCCTACCGATTTCATCTGCAACCCGAGGGTATCATCTGCCCCTTTGAATTTGTCGAAATTCCAACGCGGTATTTTGACAATGACATAATCCAGTGCAGGTTCAAAATATGCGGAAGTTGTTTTTGTAATCTGATTCTTCAATTCGTCCAAAGTGTATCCAATCGCGAGTTTGGCGGCAATTTTTGCAATGGGGTATCCGGTGGCCTTACTTGCCAATGCGGAAGACCGGCTTACACGCGGATTGATTTCTATGGCAAGGATTTCTTCATCTTTCGGATTCAGGGTAAACTGAATATTGCAACCACCGGCAAAGTTTCCGAGGTCGCGCATAATCTGAATTCCCATGTTACGCATTTTCTGAAAAGCCGTGTCGCTCAAAGTCATGGCCGGAGCCACGGTAATGCTGTCGCCGGTGTGCACCCCCATCGGATCCACATTTTCAACAGTACAAATAATGACCACATTGTCATTTGCATCGCGCAATAATTCCAGCTCAAATTCTTTCCATCCGAGCAGGGCTTTCTCTACAAGCACTTCATGCATCGGAGAGGTATTTAAACCGCGTTCCAATGCAGGTTCAAGTTCACTTCTGTTGAAAACAATACCGCCACCAGAACCTCCGAGCGTGAAGGAAGGGCGGATAACGATGGGCAATCCCAATTGCTGCGCAATGTCTTTTCCTTCCAAAAGAGAATTGGCAACGTGTGCAGGAGCTACCGGAATTCCGAGACGGATCATCCATTCACGGAACTGCTCGCGGTCTTCTGCTTTATCGATGGCTTTGATGTCAACACCAATCAGCCGGATATTATTCAGTTCCCATACACCCAGTTCGTCGGCTTCTTTGCAGAGGTTCAGCGCCGTCTGACCGCCCATCGTTCCGAGTACGGCATCAATATGATTTTCTTCGATAATCTGTTCAATACTTTCAACCGTCAGAGGCAGCAGATATACTTTATCCGCCGTCATCGGGTCGGTCATGATGGTTGCCGGATTATTGTTGAGAAGAATCACTTTGATTCCTTCTTCGCGCAGACTGCGTGAAGCCTGGGAACCGGAGTAATCAAATTCACAGGCCTGACCGATCACAATGGGGCCAGAACCGATGATTAGAACGGTTTTAATGGAATTGTCTATTGGCATGTATTATGGAAATGATATCGGGGTGCAAAAATAACCAATCCCATTAAATTGTTTTGTGAAAATAAAAGTGATTCCGGAATGGATTCAAAAGATCTGGCAGAAGAAGAAAATGATATTCATCTTTTAGTTTGTTTACCAGGGATTTTAAAAAGTGAAATCCGAAAAACTGCTGTTTATTTCTGAATCGGGCTGAATGACAGAAAACGTATCAATTCAGGTATTTTGAAAGCACATTATTCAGTTCTTCTCCATTCAGATATTTTGCTATAATTTTTCCTTGAGGATCCAACAGAAAGTTCGCGGGGAGAGATCGTATATCATATTTTTTTCCCGCCACATTGTCCCAGGATTTTAAATCGGAAACCTGTGTCCAGGGAAGATGATCCGTTTGGATAGCTTTTATCCACGCACTTCTCTCATTGTCAAATGAAACACCCAATATTGTAAAATTCTTGTCCTTATACTTGTTGTAAACGCTGACAAATTCGGGATTCTCTTCACGGCAAGGCAGACACCAGCTTGCCCAGAAATCGAGGAGCACATATCGCCCGCGGAAATTATGCAGTGAAACAGGATGCCCTGAAGTATCATTTTGTGTAAAGTCTCTTGCAATTTTGCCGATGGTTCCGGCATTTTCTGCTGTAATTTCTTTCTGTAATGTTTTGCCGAAATAATTGTCTTTAGCATTTGCAAAAAGTCTGTTTAGCAGTATTTCCATTTCATCTGCTTTTGACCCGGATCTTATTTCTGTGTAGAGCAGATAAGCACTGATAGGAGAAGAAGGATGCGCTGTTATCCATTTTTTAATAAGTTCAATTTTTTTTGCATAAAGCGATTTGTATTCATTGAACAAATGATCAGAAGCGACCGAATCTTTTCTTTTAACGGCATCTGCATTTTCAATAAAAAGGATATTCAATTTGCGATCTATACCGTCTTTTCTCAGGAAAGAAAGGTAATCGTTGTATTGCTGTGCATAGGGGCTCCCGGAAGTTTGTAAATGGTAAAAATTTCCATCCCGCCCGGTGATGTTGAGTGTTCCGGCTGCGATGTAAAAGTCCATCCATTTACCATCTTCAAAATTTTTGCTTAAACGAATACTATAATTGGCTTCATGTGTAATGAGGCGTTCGAAATGAAATTGCCCACGCTGTACAATGGCAGAATCTCTCCATTTTTCAAGAGTGTTTGGAACCAAATACACTTTTGAACCATCCTTCAATCCTTGAATATTTCCATTGATGATAACCTTTTTTTGAGCAGTACCGTAAAAGGAGATTGTCGAAAACAAAAAAAATAAAATAACTGATCGGATCATACTACCGGATTAATTAAACATTAGGAGAACGACTTTTTAATTCCCATTTTCAGGTGTGGCGTATTCTTCAATTTCAATTTGTTTCGCACCAGAATTTCCTTTGGGTAAAGGGACACTCTCTCATTTTTGAATTTAAAGAAAGTGGTCTCACCAAGACTCGAACTTGGATCTAGAGTTTAGGAAACTCCTATTCTATCCCTTGAACTATGAGACCATTCAGCCTGTCTTTGCAAAGAAACTATCCCTTCGGCACTAAGGGGCTGCAAATGTAATTTAAAATAAAATAGTTTTCCCTTACGGAAAA
The DNA here is from genome assembly GCA_017307735.1 of Chitinophagaceae bacterium. GTDB lineage: Bacteria > Bacteroidota > Bacteroidia > Chitinophagales > Chitinophagaceae > Ginsengibacter. Next base: position 166,360 of record JAFKGR010000005.1, on the reverse strand, counting down.
TGAAGACCTGATTAATATTTTGATGTGCCGGAATGTTTAAAACCTTAGTGGAAAAGTTAGTTTATGCTGCCTGCGGCGTGCTACCGTATTTTGATTTTGATTTCTCAAAAGGGTGCGATGTTTAAGGTAATAAGGTAAAATCATTGAGATAATTTTTCTGTTAAGGTTATTGAAGATAAATATAAAACCCCCGGTTATCAGAGAAAATTAATTCCTGATCGCATCAAAATATTAATTAACCAAATGAAGACCCGAGTAACAGTTTTTTATCGGAAAGAAAGGGACCCCGGAATTTTGATTGTCTTGTACGAGTTGCCGGGGGTCCCTTTTATTGGGCCAGATAACCGCCATCTACCGGGTAATAGCTTCCGGTAATAAAGGAGGCTTTATTGGAACAAAGCCAGAAAACTAATTCGGCCACTTCTTTCGATTCACCAAGGCGCCCGATGGGATGCAGGGGAACCAATCCCTTTTTTGCAGAATCATCCATTCCGGCCTTGCCCAATAATGGTGTATTGATAAATCCGGGTCCGATGGCATTGATCCGGATTCCTGATCTTGAATATTCAATCGCCGCTGCCTGAGTCAATCCAACCACTCCGTGTTTAGCGGCCACATAGGCAGATGCATTTGCAAATCCGACAGATCCGAGAATGGAAGAATTATTTACAATCGCTCCCCCGCCCTGTTTCATCATTTGCTGAATCTGATATTTCATACAGTAAAAGACACTGCTGAGATTGGTGGCAATCATTTTATTCCACCCCTCAATGCTCATATCGCCGACAGGATTACTTTCTCCGCTGATTCCGGCATTGTTGAAGCAATACTCAATACTGCCAAATGCCTGTACTCCGGCTTCTACCAATGATTTGCATTGCGCCGGGTCGCTCACATCCGTTTTTACAAAAATGGCATTTCCTCCTGAAGATTTTATTTTTTCTGTAATCGCGTTTCCCTTTCCCTCATCAATATCTGAAACAATAACATTGGTTCCATTCGATGCAAATAAAAGTGCGGTGGCTTCTCCGATTCCCGAAGCCGCTCCGGTTATGATGACAGTGCCAACTGCTGAATCTTTTTTCATTTTTATTTATTTGAATCGTAGAAAATTTTTTTAGGAAGATTTGGACGAAACCGTTTGGTTCAGGGTTAAATAATAGTAAACTGATTTCGTTCCTAAACCATCCTGCTATTTCCCCCGAAGTATTAAAAGTGGTTTTTTCGTTCTGTAACTCATCTCTTTCGTATGTATTTTTCCAAACAACCTTTCAATGAAAGAATGGCTGCGCGCCATCATCACCAGGATATCATGTGGATATTTCTGAAGAAATTTGTCAATCCCTTCTTCCACATTTTCACTCTGGACTGTATGAAACTCTGTTGGGAAACCCGAAAAGGTGTGATCCGTTTTCATTTTTCCAATAACCTCGTCGTGTTTTAATTCCGCACGTTTTCCGGTCACATTGATAATTTTTATTTTAGAATTGAATTTTTTGGCTATTTCCAAAAGAGGGGAATAGCTTTTTGATTCCGTTTCAGAATCATAATCCGATGCAAGGGTGATGTTGGAAATAGGTTCAAATGAGGCCTTTTCGGGGATTACAAATACCGGATAATCAAGCCGGCGGACAACCGCAGTAGTGGTGCTTCCAAAAATAGAGTTGCTTTTTCCCTTGCCCTTCATTCCCATAACAATCAATTCGGAATCTGTTTCATCGGCGATCTTCCGGATGAGGTCTGACGGGAATCCCTGATCTACGAAAGAATCCATTTTTACGGGATGAATTCTGGAAAGTGCTTCAATTTCCTGATACATCTGGTTTGTATTGTCTCTTATTATTTCGCCCTGGGTGATCATAACGGAGGCAAGAACGGAATCCTCAAGGGTTACAGGAGGAGTAACGGCATTTACAAAGTGGAGTTTTGCGTCAAAATGATGTGCCAGAGATAGCGCATACAAAGAAGCATTATGAGATGCTTCCGAAAAATCAACAGGAACCAGAATATTCTTCATAAAAAATAAATTGACAAATGAATAATAATCACAGAAGTAAAAGTATGACCCGGTACCTTTTCAAAAGCTATCTTTCGTCATAGTTGAGAATGACTTTAATCATTTTAGCAGTTTTTTTCTGAAGAAAAAATCTTTTCAGTGGCTGGATTCACGCTGATTACAATCAACAAGAGGCTTAACACAGGTCATTGGCGAAGAAACCGGACAGAATTAATTTGGGTTCTTTATCTGATAGTCATGATTCAACAACCATTATCCGAACAAAGCATAGCCCGCAATCGTTATGTCCGCATCAGGCCGGAAGAAATGTATGAGTTTCCTTCGGTCTCATTGTTTATGAATTTCAATCCCATGATGGTTCCCAAAAGCCAGTTAAAAAAGAGATTGGAAGACAAAATGAAAAAGGCTGAAGAGGAATTGAGAATCAAATTTCCCGGTGAAATGTCAGAACTTGTTTTAATCAAGCTCAGGAACATAATTGCTTCCATTGATTATACCGGAAACAAAAAAGGACTTGCCGTTTTTGTGTCGCCCGTTTTCGAAGAAGTTTATTATCTGAATATGCCGATGGAAGATAAAACGATGGTGGGTAATACGTTTCAAATCCGCGACATAGTCAATTACAAAGCGACCGCTCAGGAGTTTTATGTTTTGTTATTGAAGGAAAATGAAAGTATCCTGTTTTTTGACAATGGACACAGCCGCATAAGAATAAAATCTGAAAGCCATTTGAATGAGAATACTTTTTTTCATGCAGGCCTGAAATCAGTATTTAATGATTCAATAATTACGGGGGAAATGGAAAGCGTTGAAAAAGATTATCTGAGTAATGTCGATCAAATGTTGTCACAGAGATTAATGTCTTCCCCTCTTCCTTTATTTGTTATGGGCAGCCCGGAAATGGTTTCGGAGTTTAGAGATAAAACCATTCACAATAGCGCAATTGTTCAATATGTTTTGGAAGTAAAGAATAATCCTAAGTACGGAGACCTTATAAAAACCCTGGGGCCTTTGCCTGGTGATTGGAAACTGATCAGAGAAAAATATGTGCGCAACCGGGTAAAAGAAGCCGCCAAAAATAAACAGCTCATCAGGAGTGTTATAAATGTTTGGAATCATGTTATGGAGGGGAATCGCGGTCTTTTACTGATTGAAAGAGATTATTTGAATGATCCCTCTTCCTGGGGCTTTTTCGGAGAGAATTATAAATTCTTTGGAACTTTCAACAAATTTTCGTGTGTTAAAAACCCCCTCGACAAATTGATTGAAAAGATGTTGAAAAACGGGGGAACTGTGGAATCCGTAAGTCGTATGGTCTTAAAAAATGCTGGCCCTATGGCCATTCTTGAAGAAACAATATGATAATTAGCTTAATGAATCCGGCGGTGTTTTTTCCGTACCCTTTTTTATTTTGCCACAAGACCCTGTACGAAGTACAACCTTACAATGAAGATAATCTCACAACTCTTTTTTCCTGTTTTAAATCTGGGTTCTTAAAGGAAATTTTTCAAACTGTCTTTCTTTGAAATGGATAATTTTCCCTGTTGAATTCACAACCCTTTTTCCATTTGGATTTTTTATTTTAAAGGCAAAGCCCGGCCTGGTATTTTAGAGAAGAAAATCCTTTAATTTTATAAACCCGGCAGATACATAAAAACCCGGTGAAATGCTGCTTCAGGGAAAAATCAGTTCAATGTAAAAATGAGATTTTGGAAGCCTGATTTTTTGAAATTTTAGTTTGCTTACAAAATTTCTGGCAAATAAAGTATGACGAATTACAGGAAAAAAGACCGATTCGATGAAATAACTTTACCTGTTGAAAAGTGCCGCCGGCAAGCTATAACTTAAAATATTTTTATCATGATAGATAAGAGTATAGCGAAAGCGACTATCGAGTTTAAAAAGGCCATGGCCCAACTGGAGAAATCCAGGGATGTGCTTGAAGATGCTTTATCATTTCAGAAGGCGCTTCTTGAAAAAGCGGGAGTCATCATTATGGCGACAAATGAAAAAGGAATCATTACCCAGTTTAATAAAGAGGCCGTTACAGAATTGGGATACGATAAGGAGGAAATTGTACGAAAAGAAACTCCGCTTTTGTTTCACACGGAAGAAGATCTGAAAACAAGGAAATCAAATGTTTTGGAAACCACAGAGATAAAGACCGGCGACGACTTTGATATTCTGGTAAACCATGCAAGGCAAAACATTCATGAAGAGGTACAATATAATTACCGGAGAAAAAACGGAGAAACATTTCCTGTTTCCCTGACAATTACAGCGCTGCGAAACAAGAATAAAGAAATCACCGGATACGTTTTCATCGCCATGGATATATCCGAAAGGCTCAGGGCGGAGAAAAAACTTCAAAAAGCGGAAAACCTTTTCTTTCAATTACTCCACAACTATCCGGATGGCGTTATCAGTATTATCAACCGGCAAAATGAATTTGTTTATACCGGAGGCGCTTTACACCGACGGCTGAGTGCGGATGTTGGGAAGTTGATCGGAAATAGCATTTATCCGTTTTTTCCGGAACCCATCCGGAGAATTATTTCCTTAAACCTTGGTAAAGTGTTTAATGAAAAAGTATCAATTACAGATTTCGAATTTCCCTTTCCGGTTGCCAACGGGCTGTATATCATGGATGCCTTTCCTTTGACAGAAGATGATGGTACCGTAAATCACGCAGGCATAATTATAAAAAATATTTCGAAATTGAAGGAGGCGGAAGAAAAGCTTCGCGAAGACCTGAAACTTGAAAAAGAACTGAACGAACTCAAATCCCGCTTTTTATCTATGGCATCCCACGAATTCAGGACACCACTGAGTACAATTCTTTCTTCTACCTATCTGTTGGAAAAATACAAAACATCAGAAGACCAGCCGAAACGTGAAAAACATTTGAACCGGATTATTTCATCAGTGAATGTACTAACGTCTATCCTGAATGATTTTCTGAATCTTGGCAAGATTGAAGAAGGAAAACTCAAACCCAAATTTTCGGAATTTAATTTGGAAGAAAATATTCACAGCACCATTGACGAAATAAGTGCGACGCTCAGGAAGAACCAGAAAATTCAATATGAGCACGGAGGCAATCAGATGGTAACATTAGACCCTAATTTCTTAAAAAACATTCTCATCAATCTTATTTCAAATGCGTGCAAATTCTCTCCGGAATCAGCCACAATCCTGGTCAGGAGCAGCCAGCATAACGGAGTTGCCACACTGGTGGTCAGCGATCAGGGTATCGGCATTGCAAAAGAAGATCAGCAACACCTGATGGAAAGATTTTTCAGGGCAACCAATGCTCAAAACATTGAAGGCACGGGACTTGGACTGCACATCGTATCCAGGTATGTGGAAATGCTCAACGGAACATTAGAGTTTCAAAGTGAACTCGGAAAAGGAACAGAATTCAAAATAAAATTCAAAACCCCCGATCCGGTATGAAGAAAATTTTATTAATTGAAGACAACAAAGATATCCGGGAGAACCTGGCCGAGATCCTGGAACTTTCCAACTATGAAGTATTTGTCGCTGAGAATGGAAAAACCGGAATTGAGAAAGCAATCAATCACCTTCCCGATCTGATCATTTGCGATATCATGATGCCGGAACTCGATGGATATGGAGTGCTGCATGCGGTTCACCGAAACAAAGATTTGCGAAAAGTCCCTTTCATTTTTCTGACGGCAAAAACGGATCGCAATGACTTTCGGAAGGGAATGGAAATGGGGGCCGATGATTACATCACCAAACCTTTTTCAGGCACCGAAATATTGAACGCCATTGACAGCAGGCTGAAGAAAATAGAATTGTTGAAAACCGAATTGCTTCCGGGAGTTGAGGGTGTACAGCATTTTATGGAATCCCATCTCGATAAAGAAAGCCTTGACATGCTTGCAGAGGAAGGGAAGATGAATAAATTCAAAAAGAAGGAAATCATTTTTTCAGAAGGGAACTGGCCACACTTTCTCTACCTGATCAGGAGCGGGAAAGTCAAAGTGTATAAAACGAATGATAATGGTAAAGAATTGATTACAGGATTATACGGGCCCGGAGATTTTTTGGGATACGTTCCCATGCTGGAAGAAACCACGTATCAGGACAGTGCATCCGCTATGGAAGATTCTGAAGTGGTTACAATTCCGGGAGATATTTTCAGTAAACTGATTTTTAATAACCGTGACATAGCTCAAAAATTTATTCAACTCCTGGCGAGAGATGTGTCCGAAAAAGAGAATCAATTAATGAATCTGACCTACAATTCCCTTCGAAGAAAGGTTGCCAATGCACTTGTACTTTTGGAAAAGAAATATATTCAGAACGAAGAAAAAGCCAAAGCCATCAGCATCAGCCGCGGAAGCCTTGCCACTATCGTCGGCGCTGCAAAGGAATCGCTCATCAGAACCCTGGGTGATTTCAGGAGTGAAGGGCTAATCGACATCGAAGAAGACGGCGGGATTTTGATTCTCAAAAAGGGAAAACTGGAATCGATGCGTGATTAAACGGATGAATAATGGCCGTCTCAAAATCACGAAGCACAAATTTGTACTACAGACTGGAATTGTTTGAAAGAGGTACAAACTATTTGAAAATGCCGGTCTGAATTTTCGATTTCCCCGCGCAGGGTCGCCATTACTTTTTCAATTTGAATCAGCGTCTCTCTCTTTTCGGGTTCCATTCTTGTTTTCATCAGATATTCATCCAAATCGCCGGCACTTCTTTTGAGTGCAGTATAAGTTTCATCTTCCAGGATAAACCTTGTCTGGAAATTTTCAATCTCTTCCAGGAATCCGTTATTAGAGTTGTTTTGTAAAATGCAGGAGAGGACATCCTTCATCAAAAGGTTTTTCTCAATTCTGCATGCGATCATTTTTTGCCAACAGGTTACTTCGGCGAGGTAATTATCCAGCCGGGATACCCATTCGTTTTTATCAGGTATTTGATCGTTTGTGGTAAATGGATTTTTCAAAGCGTTATAGTGTGAATTATTAAAAAGGATTTCTTTCCGTTTCAGAAAAATATTGATTTGAATACTTACCGCGCAGATATTGCGGTATATAGAAAATACCCTGCCATAGAAATGACAGGGATGCCTGAGTGCTGATGTTTCTGTTTTTATTTAACCATTATTTTTTTGGTTATTGCGGCTTTTTTAGCCTCCTCTTTTTTGGGCATGGTTATTTGTAAAACACCATCCTTATAAGAAGCGTCGATCTTATCCTTCAATACCTCCTCAGGCAATGTGAAACTGCGGCAGAATGAAGAATAACTGTATTCGCGACGTGAGAATTTTTCGTCACTTTTTTCTTTGTCTTCCTCTTTTTCACTGCTGATGCTAAGCATATTGCCTTCTACATCGATTTTGAAATCCTCTTTTTTCAATCCCGGGGCAGCCATGGTAACCAGGTAATCATTCTTGCGCTCTGAGATGTTGACGAGAGGCGTATCGCTCAGGCGAAGGCTAAATGCCGGATCAAACCAATTGTCGAAAGGCCGCAGAAGAAAATCGTTGAATAAAGAAGGAAATCCATCATTCCTTCTTGCTAATTGTGTGCTCATGATAATTTAATTTTTATATGTGATGAAATGTTGTTTACAGAGGTAAAATTATCTCTGAAGCCTCATTAAATCAGTGAGGGCTGTCAGCGAGGGTAATGATTCTGGTCAACGGACAAACAGATGCTTTGAATCATCTGAAACATTGATGAATATCAATGCCCGGACGGCTTTCTAAATTTAGTTTTGATGAATAAAATTATTTGGCTATGAATAAGTACATTAAAAAATTCGGAGAAATCGGAATAGCTGATTTACCACAGGTGGGCGGGAAAAATTCTTCTCTCGGAGAAATGTTTTCAAACCTTTCGGAGGAAGGGATTCTGGTCCCCGATGGATTTGCTACTACTGCCGATGCATTTGAAAAATTTTTAGATGAAAATTCGTTGAACAATCCATTAAAGACCTTGATGGATCAATTAGACAGGCCAGGATATGCCAATCTGAAAGAAACGGGATTAAAAGCACGGGAATTGATTTTGTCAGGCGAGCTATCTCAGAATTTTCAGTCAGAGATAATAAGGGCGTATGCAGAATTGTGTGGAGAAGTGGAAACAGAAGTTGCCGTAAGGAGCAGCGCTACGGCCGAAGATTTGCCACACGCCAGTTTTGCCGGCCAGCACGAAAGTTATCTGAATATAAAGGGTGAAACGGCATTGCTCAACGCGGTGAAAAAATGTTTTGCTTCGCTTTACACCGACAGGGCAATCAAATACAGGGAGGAAAACGGATTTGAACACCACCACGTGAAAATTTCTGTGGGTGTTCAAAAAATGGTGCGTGCAGATAAGGCTTCTTCCGGTGTCATTTTTACACTCGAACCCGAGTCCGGATTCCGGGATATCATTCATCTGAGTGGCGTGTGGGGACTTGGTGAAAACATCGTACAGGGAACGGTAACGCCGGATGAATTTTTCATTTTTAAACCCACTTTGAGAGAAGGAAAAAATGCCATTGTACGCAGAATGCTGGGATCCAAAACTAAAACATTGGTTTATAAGCCTGAAGGCAATACAGAAGATGGTAATTCTGTGGTTAACACAGACACTCCGAAAGAAAAACAAAAACGGTTTGTGTTGAATGATGTGGAAGTTGTAAAGCTTGCACATTGGGCGCTCACTATAGAAGACCACTACCAGAAGCCGATGGATATTGAATGGGCAAAAGACGGGAAAACCGGCGAGATATTTATTATTCAGGCAAGACCCGAAACGGTTCATTCGCAAAAAAATCCAATGATCGTAAAAGAATACCGGTTGATGGAGAAAGGAGAAGCAATTGTCAGTGGTGAAGCTGTAGGTTCAAAGATTGTAACCGGTGTTGCCCGGATATTACATTCATCTGCGGAAGCAGGATCTCTGAAAAACGGAGAAATTATTGTTGCAGATACCACCAGTCCTGATTGGGATCCTTTGCTTCAAAGGTCTGCAGGTCTCATCACCAATAAAGGAGGAAGGACCAGCCATGCCGCCATTGTTGCAAGGGAGTTGGGTGTGCCGGCAATTGTAGGATGCGGCAATGCAACAGATAAAATTACAGATGGAGAAATTATTACCATTTCCTGCGGAGAGGGAAAAACAGGTTTTGTTTATAGCGGTGCGCTGAAATATACTTCAACAGAACATGATTTTTCTGATATCGAGAAGCCAGAAACCACAGAGGTCATGCTCATCGTGGGAGATCCTGACAAAGCTTTTGAATTGTCTTTCTTTCCCAATGACGGCGTAGGGCTTATGCGGATTGAATTTATCATTAATCATTCCGTACAAATTCATCCGATGGCATTGGTAAAATTTAATGAAATAAAAGATCAGGCAGTTAAGGATAAGATTGAATCATTGACATTTCAATACCTGAATAAAGAAAAATATTTTGTGGATACACTTGCCGAAGGCGTTGCCACCATTGCTTCGGCGTTTTATCCCAAAGACGTTATTGTGAGGATGAGCGATTTCAAAACCAACGAATATGCAAATCTCCTTGGCGGAAAAGATTTTGAACCTAATGAAGAAAATCCGATGCTGGGTTTCAGGGGTGCTTCGCGCTATTACAATGATTTGTACCGCGAAGGATTCCGCCTCGAATGTGAAGCCATCCGTAAGGTGAGAGGTGAAATGGGGCTTACGAATGTAAAAGTGATGATCCCGTTTTGCCGTACTTTGGAAGAAGGAAATAAAGTCATTGCGGTTATGAAAAAATATGGACTTGAACAGGGAGTTGATGGCCTGGAGATTTATGTGATGGCAGAGGTTCCGAGCAATGTGCTTCTGGCAGAAAAATTCGCAACCATCTTTGATGGTTTTTCAATTGGATCTAATGACCTCACGCAATTGACTTTGGGCATTGACCGGGATTCTTCGATTGTGAGCAATTTGTTTAACGAACAAAATGAAGCTGCACGCAAAATGATAGGAACCATGATCAGGAAGGCAAAACGTGCCGGGGCAAAAATCGGGTTATGCGGACAAGCGCCAAGTGACCACCCTGAATTCGCAGGGTTCCTTGTAAGAAACGGAATAGACAGCATTTCTTTTAATGCGGATGCATTGCTGAAGGGAATTGAAAATATCAGAAGGGCGGAGAAAAAACCTGTCCGCAAAAGAACGGCATCGCTAAGAAGAAACTCGATGTTGATTTTTTAAAATTTTATAAATACCCAAAGAGGTTATAAACCATGGATGCAACTTTCAGCAAAGATGTTTACGGCATGTTGCCCGAAGGAATTCAGGGAATTGAATTGCTCGCCCATCTTGCATTGGATTTAAGATGGTCTTGGAATCATGCGACCGATCAGTTGTGGGAGGATTTGGATGCTGAACTTTGGGAACAAACACATAATCCCTGGGTGGTACTGCAAACCGTTTCCAGAGCCCGCCTCAAAGAACGAATGGAAGACCTGGTATTTCTAAAGAAGGTCAAAAAATTTTTTTCCACTCAGGAAAAAATCGAATTATCAGATGCATGGTTCCAGATTAATTATCCGGATTCAAAACTGAAAACGGTTGCTTTTTTCAGCATGGAATATATGCTGAGTGAAGCGTTGCCTGTTTATGCGGGAGGATTGGGAAATGTATCAGGTGATCAATTGAAATCTGCCAGTGATCTGGGCATCCCTGTCGTTGGAATAGGGCTTTTATATCAGCAGGGATATTTCCGGCAACAGATAGACAGGTACGGATCGCAACAAGCTTTATTTCCGTTTAATGACCCGGGTCAATTGCCGATTACGCCGCTGCGATTGCCCGATGGAGAATGGCTTCGGTTTCAGGTTTATTTATCGGGACATCCGGTTTGGGTAAGAGTGTGGCAGGTGCATGTGGGCAGGATAAGGTTGTATTTGATGGATAGCAATGACCCTGCAAACCTGCCGGCGCACAGGGGCATTACAAGTGAAACTTATGGTGGTGATGCCGAGTTGCGTATCAGGCAGGAAATACTTCTCGGAATCGGAGGTTTCAAATTACTTCAGGTCTTAAAAATACATCCTGAAGTGTGTCATTTGAATGAAGGGCATTCCGCTTTTTTGGTATTGGAGAGAGCTTCTCAATTCATGAAAGACAACGGAGTGCCATTTGAAACAGCGCTCACAGCTACAAGGGCGGGAAATATTTTTACCACTCATACAGCCGTTGACGCAGGATTCGACCATTTCAGCCCGGCGCTCATGGAGCAATATTTTTGTGATTATGCAGTGAAAGAAATATCTATAGATTTCAAAGAACTCATGGCATTGGGCCGCAAGAATAAATACAATCAGGATGAATATTTTAACACAGCCATCCTGGCCATTAACGGTTCGAATTTTGTAAATGGTGTCAGTCAGTTGCATGGCAAGGTTAGCAGAAAATTGTTTTCAACTCTTTTTCCGCGATGGCCCATGGATGAAATTCCGGTTGAGCACATTACCAACGGCGTTCACATGCCGACCTGGGATTCTGAACTTGCAGATCATTTATGGACGGAAGCGTGCGGCAAGGAAAGATGGCGGGGTGAATTGAAGGATAACAAAAAAAATATTGCAGAAGTTTCGGATGAGGCGCTTTGGGATTTTAGAAATAAATCAAGAAAGAAATTGGTAACCTGGATCCGTAAACGATTCCAAACACAGTCCCGGATATCGGGATTGCCATTCACCTTTCCGGATCAGGCGGATAAAATATTTGATCCAAACGTTTTGACGCTGGGATTTGCCCGGCGGTTTGTTCCATACAAAAGAACCAATTTGTTGTTGCGCGATCCTGGCAGGCTGATCAGGATACTGACCGGCTCGCAGTTTCCTGTTCAACTGGTCATCGCCGGCAAGGCTTCCCCCTTTGATGAAAGAGGAAAATCTCTGGTTCGTGAGTGGAATCAGTTTATTCAGCAGAACAATCTGTTTCAACATGTGGTTTTTCTGAGCGATTCTGATATGCAATTGACTGCCGAGCTTGTACAGGGTGTGGATATTTGGATAAATACCCCACGCCGCCCGTGGGAGGCCTGTGGTACCAGCGGAATGAAAGTGCTGGTGAATGGAGGTGTGAATTTGTCGGTGCTGGATGGATGGTGGGCAGAAGCCTATTCGCCGGAAGTGGGATGGGCATTGGGCAATGGCGAAGAGCACTCGGATAATAATACCTGGGATGCCATCGAAGCAGATGAATTATATGATCTGATTGAGCAACAAATTGCTCCGGAATTTTATGAACGAAATGAAAAAGGCATCCCTGAAAAATGGGTGAACAGGTCGAGAAACAGCATGGCCAAACTGACCTCGCACTTTTCTGCGAACAGGGCGGTGCGTGAATATACCGAAAGATTTTATCTGAACGCGGCTTCCGAATATTTGAAAAGAGCAGAACAAAAAGGTGCCGGAGCAAACGGGATTATTGACATTAAAAACGATTTGCATAGCAAATGGGACTCCTTAAAGATCGGCGAAGTGAAGGTTAAAAAAAATGAGAAAGGATTTTTCTTTCAGGTTCCTGTTTATATGGATGAAGGAATCAGGGATAAAATTTGTGTTGAATTGTTTGCGGATGGAGAGCATAACAAAAATCACGAATTGATCAAAATGAATGCTGTATCGCCGGCAGAAAATAATTATTCACAGATTTATCAGGCACAGGTTTTTACAGAAAGAGATGCCAATGATTTCACCGTTCGTGTTATTCCAAAATATGGAAATATTAAAGTGCCTCTTGAAGATAACCAGATTCTCTGGGAACGTTAATTGCGTGGAAACGGGTTAATCCAAATTTTCACAACGGGCTATTTTCATCATAGAATTTAAATCATCATTTTGATTGATGGGGATCATAATAAAGCAATTTGGCCAATTCTATTTTTGAAGCGTAAAATTTGAGTAACCGGGTATTCTTTGTTGATTTTATTTTCGAATTTAAAATTGTTGCACATGCGAACCATCACTCCATCTTTGGAAAAAATGCCACCACACAAGCGTTTGTCGTGGTTTGTCGCAGTAGTTCTTTTCATCACAGGACTTCCTTTGATTAAAAGCTTCGCCGTGTTTATACTTGAAAAATTTTATGAATTATTTTTGCAACACAATTTTCAGAAATGAAAATAGCAGGGCGATAAAAAATAGAGTTCCAAATATTTAAATTACGCAACCCCTGATAAGAGTTTAAAAGAAGCTAAACCGGGTTTTATAGAAGATGAAAGTGAACAGAAAAATATTCGCATGGCTTACGATAATCATTCTGTCTGTTCATTACCTTGGAACCAGCGCGCTTTTCGGACTTTATTCAGTTGACCAACCGCTCTTCGTTGAACTTTTTTGTGTAAACAAGGATAAACCTCAAATGCACTGCAATGGCTCTTGTATGCTTACACATCTTGATGAGCAAAAGGACCGCGACACCAATAAACCCGTAACCCCTGACAGCGTTCCGGTACAAGTGCACTTTTATGTGCAGGATGTTGATTTCAGCCTGAACGATTCAAATACCAATGTGATTCACAATAATTCCTATTACCCGAAATTTTCCAATTCCCAATATTTAAGAGAAATTTTCCACCCGCCTGTTTTGGTTTAATACATTTTTTGAATTGATCTTTTTTGAGGGATGAATGCCATCCCTGCCGGGATATTATTCCCGTGCAATAAACATTTAATCAGGTATTAAACTAAAAATAAATAGAATGAAACATTCTGTATTGAGCATGATGTTGCTCGCCGCATCATTATTCACATTGATGTCTTGCAATAAGACCGACTACATTTCACCGGACAAAGAAAATGAAGTTGAAAATCTGAAATTAATAAAAACCTTTTCAGACAATGGGTTCAAGGTCGAATTATTTAAAAGTTCAGGACAGTTGGTAGTAGGTTACAATAAGATTTTTCTGCGCCTGACCGATAAGAGTGGCAATTACATCAGCAATGCATCTGTCAATTGGTTGCCAATGATGACCATGAACATGAATGGCATGATTAAAAGCCACAGTTGCCCGTTTTCCGGCATCACAAAAACCGCCAACAAACAAACATTGTTTGAAGGATACATTGTGTTTGTGATGGCAAGCAATGAACCGGGTGATTCGTGGAATTTGAAAATCAATTTTACTGCCGGTGGCCAAACCATTGACATCAATGATAAGGTGAATGTGGTTTCCACAATTTCCCAATTTCAAAAGTTATATACTTCAGTAACGGGAAATGATGGAATGACATATATGCTTGCTTTTGTTGAACCTGCTAACCCCAGGGTTGGCATAAACGATTTTGTTGCGGGCCTTTTTTATAAAGGAGAAAACGGAGATTTTCCGATTGCCGGCAATTATAAAATTAAAGTAGATTCAAGAATGCCCGGCATGGGAAATCACAGCGCCATGGGAAACGAAGACATGATACAGGGATCGGATGGTTTATATCATGGCAAGGTCGGCTTTTCAATGACGGGGAGCTGGGTGATAAATATGATACTTCAAAACAGCTCAGGAGAGGTAGTGAAAGGAGAATCCATCACCGAAACAAATCCCGAGAGCAGCCTGAATTTTAAATTAGAATTCTAACACATTCATTGTTTAATACAAATCCCAACTGCATTCAAAGTGTAGTTGGGGTTACAACTTTTCAGAAATGAAAAAGATAATTTTGATTTTATTTCTAACCTATATGGCCGATCCTTTATCAGCACAACAATACAAGGATAGCCTGGTCGTTTCCTTTTCTGACACACTTAAAACCAAGAAATTAGACGAGGTCGTCATCATAGCCAATCCATCTTCCAATTATCTTAGAGAAAACAAAGCATTGGGAAGTCTGGATAGCTACCTGGAAAGTTCCAGTTCGATTAATATGATCAGGAGGGGAGCTTATGCATGGGAGCCGATGCTGAACGGAATGGCAACTGAAAGAAGCGTGGTTACCATTGATGGTATGCGGATTTTCCAGGCATGCACTGATAAAATGGATCCTGTCACCTCTTACGTTGAAAACACAAATTTATCGAGAGCTAAAATAAATGACGGCCAGTCGGGTACTGAATTTGGAGGAACGATTGCCGGAAGTATTGATTTAATGAGAAGAAAATCCGGATTTAATTCCGGCAGGAAATCAGGAGGTTCAGCGTTTGTTGGTTTTGAAAGCAACAATAAACAACAGATTTACGGCTCCACGCTGAATTATTCAGACAAGAGATTTTTTACTGACATAGATTTTACGCACCGGGAAGCAGATAATTACAGAGCAGGATTTAGAAAAGGACAAAGCAGCGAGGTTAATTTCTCTCAGTTTACCAAAAATAACTTGTCTGCAATAACGGGATTTAAGATAAATGAAAACCAGGAATTACAGGGTTCCCTTATTTATGACAAGGCCACTGATGTGGGTTATCCGGGATTGCCCATGGATGCTTCTCTGGCAAAAGCAACTATTGCTTCTTTGGAATACCGTTACAGAATTCCTTCAAAATATGAAGGGTTGCTCTGGGAAACAAAGATTTATTTTAATACAATTACCCATGTTATGGACGACAGTCATCGCCCGTCTGTTCCGATGCACATGGATATGCCAGGATGGAGCAAGACAAAAGGATTCTATACCAAACTGAAAGGGAATTACAAAAACCAAACTTTTAGTACAACGCTTTCCGGCTATAAGAATAATTCATTGGCAGAGATGACCATGTATCCTGAAAACCCCCGGGAGCCGGAGATGTTTATGCTCACGTGGCCCGATGTGAACACGATGTACAGCGGTTTGAATGTAGCAGACAACATTTCTTTCAGTTCTTCACTGGGGTTGCTTGTTCAGGGAGGTTTGGGCATGCACCAAAATAAAATAGCAAGTGAATCGGGGTTGAATAGTTTACAACTTTTTTATCCAAAACTTAAATCTGCAAAAACACGTATGTTGCGAAGTTTATATTCAGAAATATCGTATCAACACAAGAAGTTTTTATATCAATTTGGGATTGGATATGGTGACCGTGCCCCATCGGTTTCTGAGGGTTATGGTTTTTATTTACTGAATGTAAATGACAATTATGATTACGTTGGGAATCCTGATTTGAAAAATGAGGAAACAATCAATTTCAATGCGGCAGCTACGTTTGAGACAGCTAAGGTTTCGGTAAAAGGAAAGGTTACCTGCTTCTACATAACAGACTATATCATTCCGAAGAAGAATGAGAGAATATCACCCATGAGCATGGGGGCAAATGGAGTTAAAATTTATGAGCAACTCAATCATGCCTCCATTTTAAATGCAGGCATGAATCTGGATTACAAGATGTTTACAAACTGGATATTTTCTGCAAATGCATCTTATCGCTATGGCGAGGGAACCGGCAATACGATTTTGCCATTGATGCAACCCTTCGTTTACAAAATGAACCTTCGGTTTGCAAGAAAAAGTTACTTCGCAGAAGCCTCGGTAGAGGGAAGTTCCAAAAACAGAAACAGCATTGAATTTGGAGAAACGCAGAAACCGGGATATTTCATTGCAAATGCCGCGCTATCTAAGAATTTCGTTTTGGGAAATCAGAAGTTGATTCTGAAACTCGGGGTGGAAAATTTGTTTGACCGTTATTATTCAACGTTTGATGACTGGTCCGGAATTCCGAGGATGGGCAGAAATATTTATTCCAATTTGATTTTTAAGTTTTAGGAAATCAAAAATAGCTGACAAAAAGAATTCAAATTATCTTACTGCAAAATATTCTATGCGATAAAAAGAGGTTCAGCTTTGACCGAACCCGCACTTTGTGTGAAAGATGTGACCTATTGTTTATTTCCTATGATGAAGGCAAAATTTCGGATAACCATTACCGGTAAATGACAAATGTTTTTGAAATCCTGTCGTGCAACCCACGCTTTTTATCGTTGAAGGCCACCATGATGAAACCGGTAAACAACACAGCGGCAGAAAGTATTTTTGCAAAAAATCTTCCTGTTGCATTCGCAAAGGAAAGCCGCTCGTAATTTTCGGTGCAAACCTTGATACCGGCCGACAATTTTCCGATGGTTGCCTGCCTTGCAGAGCTTTCCTGAAGGGAAAAATAAAGCCAGTTTACAATCAGAAAAACAATTCCGGGCCACTGGAATCCGTCGGGATCATCTGCCAGGTAATAATTTCCCAAAAGTACCCTTGATGTAATTCCCGACAGGGCCCCTGCAATAAGCAGGTCGGCAATAAAAGCCGATGCGCGTACCCAGAAACCGGCATAGGTGACACTTGTTGTGAAGGGTTGTTGAATAGTTTGTTCCATATCCTGAGTTTGAGTTGAATTAAAAAAAATGCAGCTTCAATTTTTTCCTTTTGAATCTCTTTTGGTTAATACCCCGCACAACCCCCACGCTGCCAATTGGTTTGAAGATCCGCTGAATTATGTGCTAAATGTATTCAGAGGGGTTTTCAGCAAAAGCTTCATCAACGGCTTCTTCAAATTTTTCTTTTACTCCGGGTGTGTTATTGAATTTCCTGTGCAGATTTTCCACCAAATTCTGAACAAACTTTTTGTCCTGTTTAATGGCCTTGCACTTTTCCTCTTTATCTGCTGACAGCAAAATTCCGAGAATCGCACCGAGGCCAATTCCTACTGTCATGGAGATAAGTATTTTGTTATTCCCATTCATAAAAAGAGTTTTTTAGTTTTCAACCCATGCAAGCTAATCCGGAATTATACTTTCGGCAATGATGTCTCTTAGTGCAGGCAGTGATCATAATCACCGGCGTGAAATTTTAAAAAGAGTTGATTTTTTAAAAATTGCCAACAAATTCAGATTGTACAGAAAACGGGCTGGGAGGCTTCTTTAAAAATAGAGAGCCGGAAAGAATTCCAGCTCTGTACTTTATCCAATATCCTATGAAAAACCAATAAAAACCGAGGCAAAAATAATAGCAGACACGCCACTTTGCAATGACCTGAGTCAGCAAAACCGATGATTGTGGTTAATGTTTTTTGGAATTAACTCATTGGTACAAAATAAGTGGAATGATGAAAAAGTTTTTTTTGAAAGCATTGAGAAATAGTTTTGATAAAAAAGGGTTCGCGATTAAAAAAATGGGAAAGGGAGCCAAGGGTTTTCCATGCTCTTCTCAATTCATAAAACAATTATTGCATTGTTTTTTGCTCCCGTCAGATTAAATGAAATTGGGATCAGTTGAAGACTTAATGGTAAAAAGAATTTCTTTCCGCTGGCAATGCCAGGGATGATGGAGAGTTTTTAAAATGTATTGGTCTTTATATTCTGCCTCAAATCACATTAGCAGGTATCGGTAATTATTTTGAAAAGTTTCCTTTTATGAAAAGTATCCTTAGTTTGGATTTAACATACCGCATCGTTCAAAAAAGGTTTCTGCGGAATGAGGTACTACTCTCTGAATCATTTTCCAACCATGTATGTTGCTGCAGAACAGAAATTCTTTTTTCAGGGAAAGATATCGGTGATTAAAACTGAATGCTTCATTAAAATACAGTGCGTAAAAATACTAATTAACCATGCCTCTGGTTAAACAGAATAATCGTCTCAGTAATATTAATGTGGAGGATAAAAAGAATGATTCGCAAATTAAAAATTTTCGCGCATTCACAATGAAAATCCGGTTTCCCGGGGTCTAACTCACTCCCGCAAATTCTCTTATTTTTTCATTGATTTTCCCGAGCTGGTCTTCAAACTTTTCTTTTAACTCGCCGAGTTTCTCCGATCCCTGTTCATTGATTTCCCGGAAAAGTTTTTTGGTTTTTTTGGTGATGTCCTCTCTGGTTCTTTCTCCTTTGGCAGGAGCGAATAAAACTCCCAAAACGGCGCCTGCAATTAATCCTGCGGATGCGGCGATCGCAATTTTTGAAAAATCTTTCATGGTCGTTGTTTTTTGGTTCAAAAAAATAATTTCATTTATATAAAAGGCCCATTTCTCCCTTTTTGGATCCGAAAAAAATACTTTAATCCACGTCCATTCTTTCTCGTTCAACGCCAACAGGAAGAGAATTCATTTTCCCCAATAAATTTTGAGCTTTAAGGGTTCTGTCATCTGTCCTTGAAGTTTCAATCCAGATGTTGCCTGATTTTCTGGAAATCTGCATGGCAATTCCGAAATTTTCGAAAAAGTCTTTTTCAACTTCTCCCACGCTCCTGTGCCGGTTGATATCAATGCTGCCGGGCTGAAAAATTTCCGACTCTGCGCTGAACAATCTGTCTGAAGGGATCCTGTCTTTGCCTGATGATACACTTTTTTCGAAATAGCCTCTTTTATGGAATTCCACTTTCAAATAAGGGTACACTTCGTTGAATTTTTTCTGCAGGTCGATGATCCTTGTGTTTGCGTCGATCAGGAGTTTCATGTCTTTTCTTTATGGATGAATAATTCTTTTTTGAGATCAGTAAAAACTCAAAATTAAAACAGCAATAGGAGCGTAATGATGACTTCGCTCATTGATGTGGATGAACTTCGTCAATGTTTGAAAGGTGTCTGATTGTTGGATTTACGTCTTGCGGATTCATCCTTAATAAAAACTTTTATATTTTATTTCCGGAGAAATTATAACCAATACCCGAATTTCCTGATAAACCACACTTTCACCAATTGTGTGAGCAGGCAATAGCTTATTAAAATGAGCAGAAGAAACGGGAAATAACTGAAGGGCAGGGGCTGCATCTGAAAAGCATCTGCCAAAAACGGAACAAAGGGAATGGCAATTCCCACCAGCATAATAAGGGAGGTAAGTGCAATGACGGGCGCCGTTGCCCAGCTTTGAATGAAGGGGATTTTCTTCGTTCGTATCATATGCACAATCAATGTTTGGGAAAGTAACCCTTCCACAAACCAGCCTGTTTGAAACAGAGATTGATGTTCAGGAGAATTGGCTTTGAAAAAGAAAAACATTAAAGCAAAAGTGACATAATCAAAAATGGAGCTTGTTGGCCCGATAAAAAGCATGAAACGCAATAATCCTGACGCGTTCCATTTTTTAGGTTTTTCAATGTACTCCTTTTCCATGCGGTCCCACGGAATAGAAACCTGCGAAATGTCGTACAAAAGATTTTGAACCAAAATCTGAATGGGGAGCATGGGCAGAAAAGGCAAAAATATACTTGCCCCCAGCATGCTGAACATGTTGCCAAAGTTGCTGCTGGTGGCCATTTTGATATACTTGCTGGTGTTGCCAAAAGTCCTTCTTCCATAAATTACCCCTCTTCGCAAAACCATCAGGTCTTTTTCAAGCAAAATAATATCAGCTCCTTCCTTGGCGATATCGGTCGCGTTGTCAACGGAAATTCCGACATCGGCTTCGCGCAGAGCAGGCCCGTCATTGATGCCATCTCCGAGGAAACCAACAGTGTGGCCTTTCGCTTTCAGCACACGCACGATCCGGCTTTTTTGAAGAGGATTGAGTTTTGCAAAAATGCTTATTTCGTTTATCCGGCGGGTCAACTCTTCATCAGAAATATGATCCAGTTCATGGCCAAGAACAATGTTGTTGATTGGGATTCCGACATCCTTGCAAATTTTTTTTGTTACAAGTGCATTGTCTCCGGTCAATACTTTTAACTCCAATCCTAATTGATGAAGTTCTTCAATGGCGGGTTTTGCAGACGGTTTTGCCGGATCCAGAAATCCGATAAATCCTGCAAGCGTCATATCCTTTTCGTCTTTTACCGAATAGGTCAGTTCTCTTTCATCGAACACCCTGATGGCTACCAGCAAAACTTTTAATCCGTCCTCATTTAGTTTTTGAGATGTGTAGGAAACTTTTTCCCGCAGGGAAGCGTCAAGGGAAACAATCTCGTCATTTTCTATATGCAATTCTTTGTCCGCTCCGGGGTCAAAAGCATGGGAACATAAATCCAGCATTTCTTCTACAGCTCCTTTGCAAATCAACAAATGTTTTCCATCGCGTCTTTGCAGGATAACCGACATTCTCCTTCTTTCAAAATCGAATGGGATTTCATCCACCTTTGTATAATCGGTATCAGCATGAATATGCTCTTCCACTTCCATGTGTTCCAGAATGGCGGCATCCATGATATTTCTTAATCCTGTTTGATGAAAACTATTCAGGTAAGCCCATTTCAATACTTCTTTGTCGCGATCGCCAAAAATGTTCAGGTAAGCTTCCAAAACAATTTTATCGAGAGTCAGCGTTCCGGTTTTATCGGTACACAGGATATCCATTGCACCGATATTCTGAATAGCATTCAGCCGTTTTACAATTACTTTTTTCCGGCTCATGCTTATTGCGCCCCTGGCCAGGTTGGTAGTCACAATCATGGGCAACATTTCGGGGGTAAGCCCTACAGCCACAGCAATCGCAAACAACAGGGCTTCAATCCAATCTTGTTTTATAATTCCATTAATCAGAAAAATAATCGGAACCATCACCAGCATAAACCGGATGAGGAGCCGGCTGACATTGTTCACACCTTTGTCGAAACTTGTTTCAGCACGTTTTTCAGTCATTGTTCTGCTGATGGTTCCAAAATAGGTATGCTGCCCGGTATTTACCACAATGATGGATGCTGCACCACTGATCACAGTGGTTCCCATAAAACAAATATTTTCCAGTTCAAGGGGAGATTTTGCATCTGCATCCGGAATGGTTATCCCGCGTTTTTCAACCGGCATCGTTTCGCCGGTGAGCGCTGCCTGGCTTATAAATAAATCTTTGGAATCAATGATCCGGCAATCGGCAGGAATCATATCGCCCGCAGAAAGAAAAACAATATCACCCGGGACGATTTCTTTGAAATCGAGTTCATTTTTCCCTTCGCCTTTTCTCAATACCAATGTGGTATTGCTCACAAGGTTTTTTAATTGTTCTGCTGCACGGTTGCTTCTGAATTCCTGCCAGAACCGCAAAAAGGAACTCATCAAAATCAGGACAGCAATCACAATGACCGTGTTATAATCGCGCTGGCCGGGGTCGGAAGTAAGCACTTCTGTAAACAAGGAAATGGCAGCTATTGCAATAAGAATTCCGGTAAAAGGGTTTAAAAAAGCTTCTAAAAATTGAATGAACCACGAGGGTGCTTTTTCCCTGACAACGATATTGCGCCCGTAAACATTTTGCCTGTCCTCTGCTTCTTCATTGGTCAATCCTTCCGGATTGCTTTCCAGAAAAGTGAAATAGGTGTTTTTTTCACTTTTTGCAACTTCTTTCAACCGCCTTGTCGCCTTTTCTTCTAATCCTCTGAAAAATTCTTTCTTTTTGAAAAAGATATTTTTCATTGACTTCGGTGGCGCTTCTTTGACCATAACCGGATTTTATGGATGATTTTATAACAAAGTCTCCGTCAAAATATGGCGGCTAAAATCGTGCTGAAAAATAATAATTACGATGCTTGAAAATGATGTTAACTGTCAGGGATTTTGCTGATTGTTATCAACAGGAGCTGTCAATGTCAAGGGAAGTGAGGGTTTTCACCTTTTTTTAATATCACCTTTTGAAATTTATTTTGCGAAAAGTAATCGAAGTAATTAATTGTGAAAGAAATTTTGCCCCGGATCAAAACGAATGGTAGTTGGTTTGCTTGAATCAAAATTCCGTGCGAAGTGCATTTTGGTAAGGAACCCCTCATATTATTTCAGATCCTTATGATTAAGATGCACATTGATTGAAAGAACATGATATTGCTCATTCCGCCCGCCGCCAACCATACATTCTTCCTAATTTTGTAAACTTAAATTTTAATGAGGTGAAGGATTTGGTTTTTTCTATTGCACGCACATTACTCAATAAAAATATTCCCTTTTGTATCTATCGTTTTCCGTTTGGAGATGATCTGAATATCGGACTGAAAAAAGGTGTTTTGCCCAATGAAACAGGGAAAGTTTTCTGGCTGGCTCCGTTTGTTCAATCTTCTTCGGCGCATGAAGTATTTTTTGATGTGATTCCGGGGGATAAAGTGAATCATGATCTGGTTAAACAGATTGAATCCCTTCCCGGGGAAAGTTTTTCATGGTCGCGCATGCCCGCATACACGGGGCAAAAAACATATTTTGAACAGGTAGAAAAAATTCTGAAAGAGATCAGGCAAAAGCATATCAGAAAAGCTGTTCTTTCGAGAATTGATCTGATAGAAAAACGGGATTATTTTGATCCGCTGAAATGTTTTAAAAAATTATGCAGCCGTCACAAAGGCGCATTTGTACATCTTCTTTTTCATCAGGATGCCGGCTTATGGCTGGGTGCGACACCGGAACTTCTTTTGCTGAAAAACGGTTCGGAATATAAAACAATGGCGCTGGCGGGGACGCAACCTTTAAAAAAGGGAAATGACTACCACTGGAGAAAAAAGGAATTGCAGGAACAGGAAATGGTACAGGAACATATTGAATCAGTTTTTTCCAAATTCGGTTGTAAAATATCTTTCAAACATGGGCCGCTGACGGTGGAAGCAGGCCCGGTAGTTCATTTGAAAACAGATTATGAATTTGAAGAAACATCTCCGGTAGATTTAAAAAAGTTGCTCGCCAGATTGCATCCAACGCCTGCTGTCGGCGGATTGCCTGTAGCCGAATCGCTGAAATGTATTCATGATGTGGAAGGATATGACAGGAAATATTACGCAGGATTCATCGGTGAAACGGATTTTTCAAATTATGCACGGTTGTATATGAATCTGCGATGCATGCAGGTGGGCAAAGAAAAAATAGCCGTGTATTGCGGCGGCGGCATTACAGCAGGTTCAGATCCACGGGAAGAGTGGGATGAAACCAAACAAAAATGTAAAACAATGCTGGATACAATGGTAGATTTGCACGAGAATGAAACTGTCAGATAAAAAAGGGATTCAGGAAATTGTAGCAACGCTGGCCGCGTTGGGATTGAGAGAAGTAGTTATTTGTCCGGGATCGCGCAATGCACCACTCACCATATCATTCAACAGGCATCCCGCATTTCATTGTACAAGTATCAGAGATGAAAGAAGTGCAGCATTTTTTGCACTTGGAAAAATTATTCAGTTGCATGAACCCGTTGCGGTGGTTTGCACCAGCGGTTCTGCGTCCTTGAATTTTGCGCCGGCTATTTCAGAAGCTTTTTATCAGAGACTGCCGTTGATTGCAATAACGGCGGATCGTCCCAAAGCCTGGACAGGACAGGGCGATGGCCAAACCATTAATCAAACCAACGTTTATAAAAATATTATCCGTGCTTCTTACGAATTGAACGGAGATGCATCAGATAAAGAATCGCTCTGGGATATTTCGCGATCCATTTGTGAAGGATGGGCTGTAGCTACGCAGAAAGACAAAGGTCCTGTTCACTTCAATATTCCCCTGCATGAACCCTTATACGTAACGGAAGAAGTGAAGGAAATTCATCCCGGGGTTTTCAGGCAAATTGAAACAGAGATTTCTCTTTCTCCAAATGAATTAAAATCTTTTCAAAAAGAATTTGTTTCTTCTGAAAAAGTGATGATTCTGGCGGGCCAGTATTTACCTGATAAAAATTTTGAAAAGTCAATCAGGAAAATGGCTTCTTTTCCGAATGTCATTGTGCTGACAGAATCTACCTCCAATATTCATGATGCTGATTTTGTAGAACACATCGATAGATGTATTACGAACATGAGTGAGAAAGATGCTGTGCGTCTGATGCCTGATTTACTGATCACCTGCGGTGGTGCTGTAGTTTCGAAAAGGATCAAAGCCATGTTGAGAAAATATTCTCCAAAACAACATTGGAATGTGGACCGGTATAATTCTTCGATGGATACCTATCAATCGCTGACCCATTCCATTCCCCTGGATGCTGCAAAATTTTTTAATTCGCTTTCAAAGGGAATTGAAAATGTTCCGGACGGATACAAATCTGCGTGGACAAAATGGAATTCGAAATTTGAGAAATGGCATGAACAATTTGCGCAGGATTGCGGGTACAGCGACTTCTTTGTTTTCCATAAAATTTATCAGCATCTTACGCAAAATCTGAATGTATATCTGGCTAACAGTTCGCCGGTTCGCTACGGCCAATTATTCAAATATGACAAGACTGAATTTTGCTGGAGCAACCGTGGCACAAGTGGTATAGACGGATGCACAAGTACGGCAATGGGGTCTGCTTCGGCATCGCCGGATAAAAAGTTTTTGCTGATTACAGGCGACGTCGCTTTTTCTTATGACATCAACGGGTTGTGGAATGAATCGGATATTCAGAACCTGAATATCATTGTCATCAACAACGGCGGGGGAGGGATTTTCAGAATTATTTCCGGTCCGGAATCGGCTCCGGAGATGGAAAAATTTCTTGAAACCTCGCTTCATCACAATGTTCAGAAAATCGCTGAGCATTTTAAATGGAATTACCTTTCTGCCAGCGATGAAAGTTCTTTGGAAGAAGCATTCAAAGAATTTTTCAGAAATTCAACCCGAAGAACCATTCTGGAAATATTTACCGGCGCTGAAAAGAATCCCGAAGTGCTGAGCCGGTACTGGAATTTTTTAAAAGAAAAACAGCAGCATGGCAAAAAAAATTAACTGGAAGACGGTCAAAGAATATAAAGACATCACATTCAGACAATGCAATGGCGTGGCAAGGATTGCTTTTAACCGTCCGGAAGTGCGCAATGCCTTTCGTCCCGAAACAGTGGATGAATTATTGAATGCGCTTGTCATTGCACACGAGTCGCAAAAAATTGGCGTGGTGTTGCTGACCGGCGAAGGTCCTTCGCCAAAAGATGGGGTGTGGGCTTTTTGTTCAGGAGGAGATCAGCGGGTAAGATCAACGACAGGTTACAAAGGGAAAGACGGCGTCAACCGGTTTAATATCCTGGATGTGCAGCG
This sequence comes from Chitinophagaceae bacterium, assembly GCA_017307735.1. Classification (GTDB taxonomy): domain Bacteria; phylum Bacteroidota; class Bacteroidia; order Chitinophagales; family Chitinophagaceae; genus Ginsengibacter. The sequence continues at coordinate 140,540 of JAFKGR010000005.1, read as the reverse complement.
TGAAATCCGCTTTATGAATAAAGTGGTCATCGCCGTTGTGCCCGGATGGGCTGTGGGTGGCGGACATAGTTTGCACGTGGTGTGCGACCTGACCATCGCCAGCCGCGAACACGCCATTTTCAAACAAACAGATTTGGATGTGGCCAGTATAGATGGCGGATTTGGATCGGCCTATCTTTCGCGTCAGGTCGGACAAAAGAGAGCGAGAGAAATTTTCTTTCTGGGCAGATCTTATTCCGCACAGGAGGGTTATGAAATGGGCATGGTGAATGCTGTGGTGACTCATGAAAAACTGGAGCAGACAGCATACGAGTGGGCACAGGAAATTATGACCAAAAGTCCGACGGCGATCAAGCTCGCCAAGTTTTCGTTGAATCTGATTGATGACGGCTTGGTGGGCCAACAGGTGTATGCCGGTGAAGCAACACGGTTGTTGTATATGACCGACGAAGCAAAAGAGGGAAGAAATGCTTTTCTCGAAAAAAGAAAGCGCAATTTCCAAAAATTTCCAAAATTCCCATAACCTTTACAATCAACATACAGACGCCTGATCCGCTAAATCCACCGCGGCAGCCAGGCTCCTAAACTTCTAAACGTATAAAATAAAAACCTCAAAACAAATAAACTCCAATCTAAACCTCTAAACTATTAAACCCTAAACCCTAAACTCCCAAATGGCTTCTGTCTCCGCCTGGATCGAATCATTCCGATTGCACACTTTGCCACTCTCTTTGTCGACCGTGATAATGGGAAGTTTTCTCGCGGCTTTTCATAATGAATTTCATTTGAACATTTTTATTCTGGCTGTGCTCACCACACTTTTTTTACAGACGGTGAGCAACCTTGCCAATGATTATGGCGATGCAGTAAAAGGCGTGGACAACGAGCAGCGCATTGGTCCGAAACGGGGTTTGCAGGCAGGCGACATTACACCCCGGCAAATGAGAAATGCAATTATCCTTTTTGTGATTCTTTCGCTGGTGAGCGGCGTTCTTCTGATTGTTGAAGGCACCAGAGATCTGGAATTTTCTTACGGTATTTTATTTTTTATTCTTGGATTGGGAGCCATTGCCGCAGCCGTGAAATATACCATGGGAAAAAATCCGTATGGCTACAAAGGATTCGGCGATTTTTTTGTGTTTGTATTTTTCGGGATGGTGGGCGTGATGGGAACTTATTTTCTGCATACACATAAACTGACTGCCGCTGAATTTTTACCTGCGATATCCATGGGTTGTTTCAGTACCGGAGTTTTGAACCTGAACAATCTGCGCGACCGCGAAAACGATGCCGCCCATGGCAAACACACATTGGTGGTCAAACTCGGATTAAAAAATGCCCGGTTGTATCACGCGGCTTTATTAACCCTGGGTATGCTGACTGCCATTGTATATAGCCTGATAATTTCCGCTTCTGTTTTGAAATGGATTTATGTGATTTCATTTATCGGAATCATCCGCAGCATAGTCGTTGTCCGAAAAAATGAAACGCCGGGAGATTTGTATCCGGAGTTGAAAAGATTATCTGTCAGCACGCTCGCCTTTTCGCTTTTGTTCGGGATGGGGTTGGTGTGGTGAAAATTGTAAGAATTCTTTATGCTATTCAGAATTCAAATTAAAAATCACCTCCCCGGAGCTGCCAGGAAAAATATTCACTTTACACTTTGGGACATTTTACTTTACACTTTGTGGATGGTTTTTTGCATGCTCATGGTGTGACAGGCTTGACCTCATATTAGAGTGTTAGGTGCATGATCCCGATATCCGACCGTTTGACAGATTTTCACAATTTCAAATTCCGTGTTTAAAAACCGGTACTGTCGGATCATTACTTTTGTACAATGGCAGATGTGCACACCAAAGAAATCCGGAGCAAAAACATGACGGCCATCAAAGGCAGGGATACTAAACCGGAGATGCTGGTGCGCAGATTTCTGCACGCAAATGGCTTTCATTACCGGCTGTATGATAAGAAACTGCCCGGTAAACCTGACATTGTCCTGCCCAAATACAAAACTGTCATTTTTATAAATGGGTGCTTTTGGCATGGGCATAAAAACTGCAAATACTTTGTAGTCCCCAAAACAAGAACTGACTGGTGGTTACACAAAATCAATGGCAATATCGCCCATGATAAGAAAGTATATGCTGCCCTGAAAAAAGATGGGTGGAAAGTAATTATCATTTGGGAATGTAAGTTGAACCCCAAAATCATTTCATCCACGCTCCGGAAACTGGTTCATCAAATCGGCTGATTCCAATAAACTAACCAGCGTGTGTGACTTAAAAGCAAATATACTTTAAGTCACATGAAATAGTATTGCCTACCTATTATTTGCTCAAGATTTTTTGCATTTGCGCTGTGTTTTTAAACATATAGATTTTAGGGACAACATAAAATATGTTTCATTATGGACATAAAAACCAAAATCGGTTTACGGATAAAAGAACTCCGTACTAAAAAAGAACTAACACAGGAAGCTGTAGCCTGGAAAGCAGAGGTGGACAGAACATTTATGAACCATGTTGAAAATGGTAAAAGAAATGTTTCAGTTGATACGCTCACAAAAATAATCTGCGACGGATTAAATACAAGCTTTAAAGTCTTTTTTGAAGACGAAAAACTTTTTGATACTCCAGCTAAGAAACGGAAAAGGATTTAAGTACAGGTTCCTGTAAAATGAAAGACAAACAAATTCCTATTATAGATTTATTTGCCGGACCAGGCGGTCTCGGTGAAGGTTTTACTTCCATTGTCGATGATGATAATAATCGTTTTTTTAAAATCGCACTGTCAATTGAGAAAGATGAATATGCACATAAGACTCTTACATTGAGAAGTTTTCTCCGACAATTTCCTTATAAAAAGTTCCCCCCTGAATATTACGGTTTCCTGAAGTCAGAAGAAAAAGATGTTGAAGCACTCTTTCAGAAATATCCTGTGCAGGCTGAAAAAGCAAAGAATGAAGCGTGGAAATTCGAAATGGGTAAGGCTGAAAATCATTCTTTTATAGATGAAAGAATTCAGGAAAGCCTGAAAGGTAAAAAAGATTTCCTTTTAATTGGAGGTCCACCTTGCCAGGCATATTCGATAGTGGGACGTGCAAGAAGGCGGGAAACGGAAGGATTAAATAAAAAAGATCCGCGGGTTTATTTATACAGAGAATATTATAGAATTCTTGCTGTTTACCAACCTCCGGTGTTTATAATGGAAAATGTAAAAGGAATTCTTTCGTCAAAAGTGGATAATGTAGGTGTATTCAAAGAAATTATAAGTGATCTGAAAAATCCTGTAGAATCTTACAAAAAACTGGAAGGAAAAGCGAACATAGAAAAAAGCAAAATCAGGTATAAAATATATTCCTTAGTTAAACGACCGGATAAAAATATGTTTGGGGAAGAACTGTTTGATCCAACAGATTTTATTATACGGTCAGAAGAGTTTGGAATACCACAAACGAGACATAGGGTAATATTATTAGGGATCCGCACTGATATACAAATAGTTCCTTCCCTATTGACAAAAGCTAAAGCATTGATTCCTGTTGACGATGTCTTGAGTGGTCTGCCAACTATCAGAAGTGGTTTATCAAAAGAAACAGATAACAAGCAGAATTGGAAAAGGGCAATAGAAGAGTTACTAACCATCAATACCGGTAATCAGATTGATGCCGAAGTCTGGAATAGGATGAAAAAGATAATTGATAATTTATCGATGCCTCAAAAAGGAAAAGGGAATGATTATATTGAATATGCGGCAAATATCAATTACAATAAATCCTGGTATCTGGATAATAATCTCGATGGCGTTTGTAATCATGAAAGCCGGAGTCATATCAAAGAAGATTTGCACCGGTATCTTTTTGTTTCCTGTTTTGCAAAAGTAAAAGGGCGGTCCCCCAAATTATCAGATTTTCCTGATTTTCTTTTGCCAAACCACCTTAATGCAAAAGAGGGGAAATTTGCAGATCGGTTTAGAGTCCAATTGTACGGACAGCCTTCTAAAACCGTTACGAGTCATATTTCAAAAGATGGTCATTATTTCATTCATCCGGATTCAACACAATGCAGAAGTCTAACAGTGAGAGAGGCTGCGAGGATTCAAACCTTTCCTGATAATTATTTTTTTTGTGGACCTAGAACTTCACAATTTCATCAGGTAGGAAATGCTGTGCCTCCCTTATTGGCAAATCAAATTGCGATAATAGTAAAAGCTCTTATGCAGCAGATTCCCATTTCTTAAATTCTTGTTGAGGGAAAAGTGATAAAATATCATTATAGTTCATTGCATTCAAATCAAAGGTTAATTCGAATTGCCCTACAATAGCTGAGAACCTGCGAGGGGTACCTGATCCGCTTGATCCAGCGCCTTTTTTAATCTTTAAATTCTTATTGTCCCAGTATAGTTTATTCGCCGCCTCGATTAGTGGTCGATTAGTAGCGATTCGTTGATATGCAAACAACTGTTCATGAAGATCACTCCAAATTGAAATTGGGTAGGAAAGGTAAGGAATAGCTAAAACATCAAGTTCACAATATACCCGGGCAAAAGAAGCGAGCAAATGTCTGTAGTATCTTCTCCAGTTCTTAGGTTCCATTAGTATATACTTTGCATCCTCATTAACCTTTCGTTTCCCATCTTTTGTAGAAGTTAAACTTTTGAAATAAAAAGCAGCAAGCCAAGTCCACAACCCACGATGATAATATAAATGCTTGTGGTTTTTTAAATCAATCTTTTCACAGAGGTATTCAATAATCTCCTGCTTGTTTTTAAATGGCATTTCTTCAATTTCTACGTCGTTTTCAAAGCAAGTAGTAAAATCTTTATTTATCAAAAAATCAGTATTCAATTCCTGTCTTGCTCCTATTCTTATCTCTTGTAATTGTTTGCGAAATTCATCAATGCCCTTTTCGTTTAATATTCTAATTATCATTTTATTTTATTTAATTCAGTATAAAGTTGAAAAACCTGATATTTCCTTGCAAAAGCATCTGACATATCATTGCACCATTCTTCAATTAAGTCATCATCATTTTGTGGCTTATCTGCTTTCATTAATACCTCTCTGAAAAATGTCAGCCATTCAGACTGCCAACCGGATAGTTCATCTTGAAAAAAACCAGCTGTTTTGGCCAGTTTCAAAGCGATTCTCTTTATTACTTCAGGATAAACCAGACTGAAAAATTCTTCTTGCTTTATTTTCTCTCTAATATTTATTTTATTCAAAAGACTGTTAACGGCTAGAACTGGTCCATTTATTCTAAAATCTAAGGCCCAGACCCTGTTTCCCAAGTCTACAAAATCAACAGGAAGGATAGATTGCTTTCCTGCATCCGGGTTGTCAGTTAAAGTACCTTTAATGTCGGCAGTCGCTAGGATTAAACCATGTTTAAACTTTTCATCTACTATTTTAACTCTATACAGTAATTGATCTGTGGTAGGCAAATCACTTACATCAGTAGTATCTGGAAGCAGAATCCTTGCAATGGTCCCAAAATGAAACCTTAAAAAAGAAGATTTAAAATAAGGTTCAATGTAAATACAAGCGTCATCCGGGAAACCAGAATCTTTTAAATCAAAAGATACCTGAAACTGTTTTCTCCCATTTTTTGCTACCTCATTAATTTTTATCTTTTCAGTAAATAGTTTCTTGCGACCAGTATAATTATATCTCCGAATCATGTTCTGGATATTGTGTTTTTAAATTAAAATATAAATCTCTGTTTTCATCAAATCCTGTTATTGTTAATTCAAAATCCTCTTTATACGGGTTTAATCTAATAATGTTAGCCTCGGGAAACCCAAAGTGGCAATTTTTCGGAATCGTCTTAATCGGAACTTTATTGAGCTGGAAATCAAATTTTTGATATTTTTTTAATGGATTGCCTCGAGTTGTATCATACGCGATTTCTAGTTCTATCTGAGGCAAGTTATCCTTTGAGATTCCATAAGGAAATACTTTCAGCCCTCCGGGAATCTTATTAACACGAACCATTTCTCTACGGGACGCTGGAATTTCGGGCACATCTTTTTTGCCAATATCTTTTTTGTCTTTGTAAGAGTCATCGTCAAAAATATCTGAATTACCATCTTCTTCATTTGTTCTAATAAAGAAAATATTTTTTAAAATATCTTTCTCTAAACCTTTAGCGGGTTTCTGGAGCTTTTGATAAATACTAATAATGCTATTTATCACAAACGTTATACATTTATCACCGTCAATGTACTTGTCAAGGAAATTCTGGGAACCCTTTTGCCATTGGGTGTGTGCTGGATTTTCTGAATCCCCTAATAAATTTGATAGATCCTTGTCTTCAATAAGCACCATTGCTCTAATCGCTGGGTTCCTAATCGATTTAATGTCCACAATGGTAATATTCTCACGTATATAATGAGTTTCAGCAGTTTTTAGACTTTCATCTTTTTCAAAAACAACTTTAAACCAAGAGATTTTGGCTTCATTCGGTTCATCAGATTTACCAAACTTTACCGGCACCCGAAAAGCAATTTTTCCTTCTTTTTCAAAATGTTCTATTATTTCATCCTGGTCTATATTTTCCCAAAGTTTATCACTCCATTTTGGTTGATTTCTTACAGGCTGTTCCTTTAAAGAATAGAATTCTGCTAAACCTAGGCCTAATGCCCAACTGACAAAGTCAAAAAGTTTGATTACAGAAATTTTATCTGGTGTATCATTATTACTATCGTCCCAATATTCATCTACTACTTCTTTAATGGTTTCTGATCTAATAGAGATTATATTGTCTTCATAAACCACATCGACGGTAAGCTCATTTTTAATTATTGGAAAATAGTATTGCAGTACGACAGCTTTAAAAATTGAAATATTATTGATTTCCTCGCGAATAAAAGGTAAAATAATCGACAGACCTGAATCGGTGATATTTCTTTTTAGACGAAAAGACCGCATAAATTTCTGAATTGTATCTGTATCAGCAATGGCGTATGGGAAAAGAGAGTCCTTATATTCTGCAAAGTAACCATATGGCCTGTAACCGTAAGGTTGATAAACTGATTCCAAGTTGTGCGATTTCAAAACTGATTGTCCCAACAAATAGGGCTGGGCATTGCCTTTCTGAGTTGTAAGACCAAAAAACGAATTAATCTTGGAAGAAACAGGAAATACTGTTTTGCCCACACCCCAGCGACCTAGTTTATCTTCTGGCTTTCCTGTTATTCCAACATTTCTCCAAAAATGATAAAAGTTATGGTCTTTAGTTTTATCTTCAATTTCGACATCTTCACATTCATCAGGATTGCCGACCAAGCCATTTGTATTAAAATCCTCAAAAGTTAAATATTTCATTTTTTCATTTTGAAAATCAGGTAAGTTTCTGATTCCATTTAACTTGGCTTTTAAGTGATCTTCCAATCCAATTAAATATTCCTTATACTGGTTTGGGTTAAGCGCATACTTATCACCGGAATTGGAGATTACAATATGAACCGGCTTTTTCTCATTTTTAGAATTTCGATATATCCACTCATCTAAGGAATTCTGAATTCCCTCTCTAACTAAACTCGTAGCAATATTGCCAATTTCTGTTGTAGTGAAAAATTCTGAATTAGTTGGATTTGTTTTCATTTCTCCCTGCCCGTAAGGAGTAAATTTCCATTCGATCATTCGTTACTATTTAAAATTCAAAAGTTTGTTTACCGGATTTACTGTTAGCAGAAAAGGATGCTTTTAATACAGCTAGTTTATCACTAATTGCCTTTACCATTTTTTTTGTTTCTTCCTCCGTGTATTCATAACTGTTCTTATTAGCACATTTAGAGAGATTATCCAAATCGTTTAGAACCTTCTGGACTCGTCTTCCAGCAACCTCATTAAATCTTTCTTTTTTTGTTTTTGGTTTTCCTTCTGGTCTTTTCATGTTTTTACATTTGTACAAATGTATGTAATTCATTTTATATTAAGAAATATCTTTAAAAATATTTCATTATATATGTATCATGTATTATACTATAAATTGGTATATATACATACTTGCATATCTCTCCTTCGCGAACAAGCCATTCGTTTTTTCTTTTTCGGGTGTACTGCAATACCTGCATCAGCTCTGCTATAAGTGCAGGCGGCAGTGGATGCAGGCGGTTCAGAAAGCTGATTACATTTTCCATGACAATCTTTTTGAAGAGGAACACCAGTATAAAAATTTCCGGATTTTGTTCTTATACAAAAGAAGCCATTTAGTAGCTGATATTTTTGCGTACCGGTACTGAATCTTTGCGTAGCTCTACCGAATCTTGTATGAAAAAGGACAAAATAAAAAATCAGAAATCCGTGAATTACTTCTCCGGTAATTTCCTATACCTGCGCTATACCTGTGCCGTACCATCTCCGCCCGGATATACGGAATGGTACGGACAAGGGGCGGAGAAAGGGCGAAGAAAACTGGGATGAAATATTTCAGGTGGAATGGCGTTTTAAGAACAACAATACCGGCGGAAAACGAATGTCCCAAGGTGTGCACGGGTTAAAAAAGTACTCTTTCTCTTCCCGGTTTTCATTGTACAGAATTCATCTTTGCGTAGTATCTTTTTTATTGGGATCGATTGATTTCGCTAACCGTTTTGCTAATAAAAGTATTCACCGGTTAGCCTGATTTCTTTTTCATTTTCAAAGAATTTATTTCAGCATTCGCGGGAAATAAAAAGTTTGCCACTCTCAGGGAACGTAAGTACACAGTGCACTTGCACTGATGGATGAGTCTTAATCCTTGTTTCGCGCCCCAACAGAATTGTTGTGGGTACTGGATGCCCTTTTCAGGGAGCCGGAGCAGTTCTTCACAAAAAGGAGGCTATTTGTCTTAATCCTTGTTTCGCGCCCCAACAGAATTGTTGTGGGTACTGGATGCCCTTCTCAGGGCAGGACATTATTTTCTTAAAACACTAAAAACTGCATAGTCTTAATCCTTGTTTCGCGCCCCAACAAAATTGTTGTGGGTACTGGATGCCCTTCTCAGGGTCTCAAGAGATGCGGGTCTACCAAACGCGTCTCTCGTCTTAATCCTTGTTTCGCGCCCCAACAAAATTGTTGTGGGTACTGGATGCCCTTTTCAGGGTGTTCATCAACATTGAAACCGGCAAAATTTGGGAGTCTTAATCCTTGTTTCGCGCCCCAACAAAATTGTTGTGGGTACTGGATGCCCTTTTCAGGGCATTTATAAACCTCACTGGCCTAACTTTAAATTAACGGGTCTTAATCCTTGTTTTACTGGATGCCCTTTTCAGGGCAACGTAATTTTTATTCACAGTTTAAAACAAAACAAGGGTCTTAATCCTTGTTTCGCGCCCCAACAAAATTGTTGTGGGTACTGGATGCCCTTTTCAGGGTTTTTTCTCAAATTCGACATAGTGTTGAGATAGCTTGTCTTAATCCTTGTTTTACTGGATGCCCTTTTCAGGGACAACAGAGGGTAAAGGCAACACAAAATTTGGTGAGTCTTAATCCTTGTTTTACTGGATGCCCTTTTCAGGGGCGCTGCGGGATTACGAGAAGAATAGAAAATAGGGGTCTTAATCCTTGTTTTACTGGATGCCCTTTTCAGGGAGCGCGGCCAGGCCTCGGCTTGTCAGTAAATTTTACAGTCTTAATCCTTGTTTTACTGGATGCCCTTTTCAGGGGAGACAATACAAGTATCTTTCCTTCGTTACAGAGTGGTCTTAATCCTTGTTTTACTGGATGCCCTTTTCAGGGTGAATGAAAAAACGGGAAAAGAGAGACAATATAAGTCTTAATCCTTGTTTTACTGGATGCCCTTTTCAGGGCGGTACCTTAATACCATTCACGACTGCCCACATGAGTCTTAATCCTTGTTTTACTGGATGCCCTTTTCAGGGTATTGGCATAACATTCAGGGAATAAAAAAATGTATATTGTCTTAATCCTTGTTTTACTGGATGCCCTTTTCAGGGCAGTTGGAAAACAGTTTGACGTTACCTTAAACGGGTCTTAATCCTTGTTTTACTGGATGCCCTTTTCAGGGCGGTTGCCACACAACCCAAGGGTAAGGAGGTCGTCAGTCTTAATCCTTGTTTTACTGGATGCCCTTTTCAGGGTATTTGTTAAATGATTTTAGTATCAATTCATTAACACAGTCTTAATCCTTGTTTTACTGGATGCCCTTTTCAGGGTATTTGTTAAATGATTTTAGTATCAATTCATTAACACAAGTCTTAATCCTTGTTTTACTGGATGCCCTTTTCAGGGCGGCTGGCGAGGCGTGTGTTTCTTATGTTAATAAGAGTCTTAATCCTTGTTTTACTGGATGCCCTTTTCAGGGGCCTACAAGTTTTTAATTGAAAAACTTAGCGCAAAACCGTCTTAATCCTTGTTTTACTGGATGCCCTTTTCAGGGGTTTAGAATTCAAAAGCCAAAGGAAAATAAATGAGTTGTCTTAATCCTTGTTTTACTGGATGCCCTTTTCAGGGTTATAGAGTGATATTTTCCCCTACTCAGAAATGGTCTTAATCCTTGTTTTACTGGATGCCCTTTTCAGGGGGCGCTGGCGTCTGTCCAGCCTTCAAGTGCAAGCAGTCTTAATCCTTGTTTTACTGGATGCCCTTTTCAGGGATCGCCGCTGTGGTGATGGCCGTGATTGCTGTTCTGTCTTAATCCTTGTTTTACTGGATGCCCTTTTCAGGGGATTATGAAAAAGAACATTAAAGAATTGATTGAATCGTCTTAATCCTTGTTTTACTGGATGCCCTTTTCAGGGTCGTTGACGACCAGACCTTGTAGGGTTAAGACCTGGGTCTTAATCCTTGTTTTACTGGATGCCCTTTTCAGGGAAGACGTTTGACGTTACCTTGAATGGTAACGTTTTATTGTCTTAATCCTTGTTTTACTGGATGCCCTTTTCAGGGAGGATGGACGGAGAGTCCTGGACTCTCTACAAAGCGTCTTAATCCTTGTTTTACTGGATGCCCTTTTCAGGGTTAATGATGAATCTGAAAAAGAAAAATCAGAAAAGAGTCTTAATCCTTGTTTTACTGGATGCCCTTTTCAGGGTTGACGACCAGACCTTGTAGGGTCAAGACCTGGACATGTGTCTTAATCCTTGTTTTACTGGATGCCCTTTTCAGGGCGTTCACCAAAGAACATAACCGGGCGACGAGTACGGTGTCTTAATCCTTGTTTTACTGGATGCCCTTTTCAGGGCGTTGCATGTATCCAGGCATGCACAGGGTTCAAGTCCGTCTTAATCCTTGTTTTACTGGATGCCCTTTTCAGGGGGTTAATGCATGTTGATAATGATTAATTTATGAAAATGTCTTAATCCTTGTTTTACTGGATGCCCTTTTCAGGGGATGAAATGCGACAATGAACAGGCCGCGATGAATTGTCTTAATCCTTGTTTTACTGGATGCCCTTTTCAGGGGTTACGATAAGGAATTAACTGAATCAATATTCAATGGTCTTAATCCTTGTTTTACTGGATGCCCTTTTCAGGGATGCTATTAATGAAATTGGAGCTTTAATAGGTCTTAATGTCTTAATCCTTGTTTTACTGGATGCCCTTTTCAGGGTCGAGAATGAGATTATTCTTGCGCGCGCAACAGTTGTCTTAATCCTTGTTTTACTGGATGCCCTTTTCAGGGGTTTCAAAATTTACTTTGGATAGATACGATTTTGAAGTCTTAATCCTTGTTTTACTGGATGCCCTTTTCAGGGAGTTGAGTATTTATACAGATATGCTTAATATTATTAAGTCTTAATCCTTGTTTTACTGGATGCCCTTTTCAGGGCAATAGAGATATTGCATGACATAATCTCCCATAAGTCTTAATCCTTGTTTTACTGGATGCCCTTTTCAGGGTAAAAATAAAAGATTGGATAGGTTATTTGAAATTGCGTCTTAATCCTTGTTTTACTGGATGCCCTTTTCAGGGAATAGAGTATTTTCCCTTACTCAGAAATGGGTAGGGGGGTCTTAATCCTTGTTTTACTGGATGCCCTTTTCAGGGATTCAAGGTGAGGATAGGTCAGGGCTTTGACGCAAAAGTCTTAATCCTTGTTTTACTGGATGCCCTTTTCAGGGGGGAAGATTGTTACGATAAAAAGTTAGTAAAGGCAGTGTGTCTTAATCCTTGTTTTACTGGATGCCCTTTTCAGGGCCCGGTAAACGGGTTACCCGTCGGTAAACAATTTGACGTGTCTTAATCCTTGTTTTACTGGATGCCCTTTTCAGGGATACCTTATGTGCGAAGGGGGATTCAAGGTGAAAATAAGTCTTAATCCTTGTTTTACTGGATGCCCTTTTCAGGGGGCGACAAAAGGAATGAAGAAGATATTTGCAAAGAAGTCTTAATCCTTGTTTTACTGGATGCCCTTTTCAGGGACGTTAATTAATAAATCTGCCATCTTAGTAACATTTAAGTCTTAATCCTTGTTTTACTGGATGCCCTTTTCAGGGTCGGTTCTTAAACTCTTAAAGGAAGAGTTGGGATAGTCTTAATCCTTGTTTTACTGGATGCCCTTTTCAGGGATTGTCGGCAAGTCTGGAACAGGCAAAACTACAATAGTCTTAATCCTTGTTTTACTGGATGCCCTTTTCAGGGTTCAAGGGAAAATAGCGACACTGCTGGGTATCCGTAGTCTTAATCCTTGTTTTACTGGATGCCCTTTTCAGGGACCGGAGCCGAAGCTGCTTTGCCTTTAGCTCTTCGCGGTCTTAATCCTTGTTTTACTGGATGCCCTTTTCAGGGACATGGCCGCTGTACTTGCGAAGCTATTGAGCCGGTCTTAATCCTTGTTTTACTGGATGCCCTTTTCAGGGTACTGCACAGCTGCCTTTTAAAATTGGGTACAGGATTGTCTTAATCCTTGTTTTACTGGATGCCCTTTTCAGGGGCAAAAATTTCGGGTCACATGGTTGACCCGAGCTGTCTTAATCCTTGTTTTACTGGATGCCCTTTTCAGGGTTGCTGTCATTCTTTGTCGGACTTGTTAATCAAAGTCTTAATCCTTGTTTTACTGGATGCCCTTTTCAGGGACAACAGACAGGACTTCAACAAAATTTACAGAAAAGTCTTAATCCTTGTTTTACTGGATGCCCTTTTCAGGGCAACTTTAAAATAAAGAATCATGACAACTCAACAAGTCTTAATCCTTGTTTTACTGGATGCCCTTTTCAGGGGGAAAATAGAAGCACGTCAGCCGATTAAAGCACTACGTCTTAATCCTTGTTTTACTGGATGCCCTTTTCAGGGCAATTTTACGTCATTATTATAAAGAAGACGGGGAAGACGTCTTAATCCTTGTTTTACTGGATGCCCTTTTCAGGGAAAACAGATTGCATGGGCTAAGAAAATCAGAGAAGAGTCTTAATCCTTGTTTTACTGGATGCCCTTTTCAGGGACTGCAAAAGAAACATACTTGCATATGCTTGATGTTGTGTCTTAATCCTTGTTTTACTGGATGCCCTTTTCAGGGTATTTTTTGATTGAAAAGACAACAGATTTTATAAAGTCTTAATCCTTGTTTTACTGGATGCCCTTTTCAGGGTTCAAAACAACAGAAGGTAAAGGGAACACAAAATTCGGGTCTTAATCCTTGTTTTACTGGATGCCCTTTTCAGGGTGGTGCATTGAGCACTACACAGATGATGAATTTCAGGTCTTAATCCTTGTTTTACTGGATGCCCTTTTCAGGGAGTTCTTCTTATAATATTCTGCAAATCACGCTATTATATTTCAAATATCTTTTAATTCTGTACGTTCTCTCAAAAATAAACCGGGTCATTTTATATAAAAACTGTATTCGGCGGATCCACTATCTGATCAATGTTGACATTCCGGCCAATCAGTTTCATACTCCTTGCGTCACTCACATTCATTGGCACCATTATGATACTGTCTTCATTGTCGTACACCTCATTAATCTCCTTCAGCGTTTTTCTGATTTCGTCAAACTTCTTATTGTCCGTATGGGCCAAAAATACGGATTTCTGAATCCGGATACATCCATTCTGCAATAAAAATTTGGCAATCAGATTCCGTACTTTGTCTTTCTCAATATCGTACAAGATCAGATAATTCATAGTGGTTGATTTGATGGGATTGTTCTGAATAATTTTTAGTATAAACTGAATTCTTTCGGTCAATGGTTTGATCTGCATCTCCTCTGACCCGGAGGCGGAACCTTCTTTTGGGGCGCTCCAAAAAGTAAAACCCGCCGCTTTCAGGCGTTCAATTCTTTCCTTCAGGTCAAACTCTTTTTTAGGAGGTTTGGGCATAATCTGCTTTAATGGTTAACGTTGAAGTAACTTTTTAATAATGCCACGATACTTGTGCACAGCTCTTTATTGCTTCCTGTTTTGGATGTGCCTACAATGCTTACCCCTTTTTGTCCATAAAATAAGTTGATTTCAGCCCAGTATTTACCAGCCCCGATTTTTATCTTCCGTCCATATGAAATTGGCAGCGACTGAACGACCTCAGCACCTACCTGGCGTACCTGTTCGGCTACTTCATCCATGAGGTGACCGAGCTCCTCCGGTTGTTCATATTCCTTTTTAGCAGGCATCTTCACCCTCATTCCCACTTTTTGTTTTATTTGGTTGAGTACTTCATCTGTAAGAGGGGCGGAATCCTGATTTCCGGCTGTGGCTTCTTTGCGCAGCGCTTCGTTATTTTTTTCCTGTTCATTTAATTCTTTACTGATAAAAGGGATATCCGCCGAATCTTCTTCTGGAAGAAAAGCGGCTGCTTCTATCTTTTCCGGATCAGGATTGAAAAATGCATCCGGGTCGTGGCTTACAAAACAACACCGGGACACATCATTGGTTTTGGTATCCACGGCCCCGGCCAATTCATATTGACGGGCAAACTGCAAGCAAAATGTTTTATAAAACAAGGCGTAAAAACCGCTGTCACTGATTTTATCTTTAAGTAAAAAAAGTATTTTGAGTCCATCCCCACCAGGAGATGTAAACATAAGCTCCACGCGTGAATCGTTTTTCAGTTTTGCTTTTAAATCAATTGCATTCAATCCGAATTCTGACAAATGGTCAATGTCCACAATAAACCGGGATGTATAAACGAAATTTTCTTTTCTCCTGATTTTGGGTTCAAAATAGGCACATACTAAATAAGGTAATCCTGTTTTCAGTTTACGATATTGGTGTATGTCAATTATTTTTATAGCCTGTAATCTCCTTTGCAAAATGGCAACATCCCCTTCCGTGTTTATGAGTGCCTGATAAATTTTTTCAACCGAAGCGGGTTGAAGGGGATCTCCGGGCGTTGTAATGTGTTTACCTATCAGCAGCATTGTTTTCTTCTTTTATAAAAATATTGGCGAGTTTATAAGCAGCCGATTCAATGTGTGAGAGCCGGCTCAGGGGTTTATCCATCGTGACTATTTCATCAAGAAAATCGTTGACAGACTGGATAAGGATTCTTTTGGCAAGTGGTAAAAGGCGGATGGCTCCGGTATCTTCCGATTTTTCAAAAGATTCCTGCGGAATGGCTTCCTGGGTGCAAAGCTGAAAGACTACATAATCCATCCATGTACGATAGTTTTCTATGAAATCAAAGACCAATGCCGGCCGGTTGTATTCGTCGCGGTGAAAAATTCCGATATAAGGATCTATCCCTGCTTTGATCAGCGCGCCTTCGACTTTGCCATAAAGTATTCCATAGGCATAATTGAGCAGGGCATTAAAGGGGTCTTTGGCTGGCTGCCGATCGCGTATGGCAAACTGGTAATAGGCTGGCATAAATAATCCGAGGCATGAAAAATATTTTTTGCTGGCAGCGCCTTCCCACCCTCTTAATGATGCGGCAATATCACTCACAAATTCCCCTTCAATTTTGCTGGTTTTCGATTTGTAATCTTCCATGCTGTTGATGGCCGACTTAAAAATGTTATGGCCTTTTAAATCAGATTCTTTCTCAGGTTGAATACCAAGTAACAGGGCAATCTGGCTGTCTATTTTAGAAGCTATGAGGCTTTTGACCCATTGGGTGCATTTGGGCGAATAGAGAAAATTAATCTGCCCTTTCCGGATGTTGCTGATAGAGCCGTAACGCACACTCCACACACGGCCTTCAGGTTCGCCCATTTCATTAACAAAAAGAACTTCTACCTGATTTTTGATGGCCAGCAAAATGGCATCGCTGGTGATGCGTGCACTTTTGTTGATGGAAATACTTCGCACTACATCGGGAGGGAAAGTTTGTTTTCCTTCGGCGGTGGTAATGACAAAAAGATTATTTTCTTTTTGAAGGGTGGCGCCGTAGGAGTTGATGATGAGGTTCATTGTGAATTAAAAATTAAAAATTAAAAATTACGAATTACGAGATGCAAGTGAAAAGTGACGAAATTTTTGCTGATTGCTCATTGCTCACAGCTAAAGAACGTTTATATTAATAGCCATTTTTGAAGGTTTATTTTTTTTCTTGTCAAAGCTGTCGGTGAGATCGAAAGAAACTTTTGCCCCAATTTTAGGCGTTCCTTTTACACCCTTAAAATTAGCGAAAAAAGAATCTTTTCCCGACTTTAAAAATCCGGAGATTTTGTTGGGCAGTATGTTTGAAATTGTTCCTTCCCTTCGTTGCGGAGCGGTTACTCCTGCCAGTTTTTTCCAGAAGGGAGTAAGGCCGGAAATAACTTTGGAGGATGACCCTTCCTCAATGGGATTGACTTCGGATAATTGAATCTTTTCGGCGACTTCAGGTTTTACGGACCAGTTGTTCTCTTCTCTGATAGCAGCGGTTAAATACAAATGCAAATTTGCCTCATGGGTGCATTGTTTATTTTCTGAAAGGGACTTATAAAGCATTTCAAATAGCTTTAATTTCATTTCGCTTTTTCCCGGCGACAGCGCAGCCCTTGCCATTAATTGAAGGGCTTCTTTTTTATCTGCCACTATTTGCGCCAGGTCAAACAGGAGATACCATTCATTTTTAATTTTGATAATTCTTCTCAGGATATTTTCTGCCCTCTCTTTTTGGCCGAGCCGATGTAAAGCAAACGCTTCTTTTCTTTCAAACCAGATATCGTTGTTGTAATGCCATTTGAGTTTTCGTCTGCGTGCAGCTCCGAGCAAATCAAGCAAGTGCTGTGGTTGACTTAATCCGCCTTTTGCTCTTATCATAAGGGAGTACCATTCTTCCAAAGGAGAGGCTAATTCCGATTTTCTTCCGTTGGGAAGGTTCATTTGAAATGGGCGGTCATCCAGCAAGTCCGGATCCATTTTCTGCAGCCAGGCTTCTATTTCACCCCACGGTACAGGGTCAAATTTCATTAATTCTTTGCAGAGGTGAAAAATGGCTATTCCCGAGAGAGAATATTTTTGATTTGGAGGCGACAATTGCACCATAGCTGTTACAGCCTTTCTATGAATGGGCAGATCGGGAAGATGTTTTGTTTTTAGTTGAGAATAAAAAATGCATTGGGCATACAGATTTCTTATAAACTCAGAATTTTTGAAACGCGGATAAAGCAGCCGGCATATTTCCAAAGCCTCCTGATATCTTTTCAATTCTTTTAAACAAAAAGCATAACTCCATCCATCCCATTCGGTGAATCGGGAAGCACCATTTTGCCAAATCGGATTGTAAATTTCAACCGCTTTTTGGTATTCCTTCTGTTTGCGATAATAGAATGCCTGCGATAATTCACTTGTCATTTTCCTAAAGTTTAAGAGGAATCCCTCGGATATGGATTAATACGAACCAGGGTATCACAAAATTGTGTAAGCCGTTGATTACATTGTATTTTTCAAAGGGTTCAGGAAAAATGTTATCAATTACGGATTAATTTTACCATAAGCACTTTATACTTCTTTCATCAGCAAATCCACCAATCGTTGTGGAGGTACAAATGTTCTTTGGTGCGTGTGATGGCTGTGTACCACCAACGGCGCATTTCGTCGGCAGCCAAATAAGCGTACATCTTTTTGTCTAAGAACAAGAACACATCTTTCCATTCACCACCCTGGGCTTTGTGGCAGGTGACCACATATCCATAGGTCGCTCTGAGAGAATTGAGATAGGTGTCTTTCCTCATCGCTTCCTTATAGGCGTCACTTTTGGGTTTGATTCCATTTCGCCTCATTCGCCTGGAAAAATCAATCATCAGATTTCTTTGCTGGTCAATGGTGAGGTTGGCGGCAAAATTGGCAAAAGGGTCCAGCGCCAGTTTTATTTGAAATTCTTTTTCAGTGTCCACATGTTTTATCCGCACATCCTGAAATTTCAGGTTGGCACGAATAGAGATTTCTCCGCGATAAATAACCTTGACAAAATCTCCATTTGTCAGAGGTACGATGTGGTTATTTTGAGTGACCATCAAAATTTCTCCGTCCTCAAGCAACTGATTGCTTTCGGGATAAAGTCTTTTCCGGAAATATTTATTCAGGTGATTGCAGGCGGCATTGCTGTGTGCAATGGCGATAGAATCTTTTGGGCCATACTGGAGAAATCGGGCGAAGTATTCCAAAAATACGGTATTGCCATCCGGCAGTACGGTGCAATGAGTCCGGTTTTTTGCCGGCAACTTAATCCATTTTGTAGAAGGTATAGTTCCGATAGATTTTCTGACATCGGAGGCCACCTGCAAAACGTCGTTGCCGGGGTTTGTACGCATAATTTGGTCAAGCGTAGCTGTGACGGCTATTCTGCCATGATTATTGAGCCAATCCTGGTCTAATGCCGGGCTGATGATTTGATGAACCGGTGGCAACTGGCAGGGATCGCCTACGAAAATGATTTTGTTATTGCCGATGGCGCGAAGTAAATCTGGCAACAGGTTTCCCGAACCGAACACGGCGAAAGACGATTCATTGGAAGATTCACTGGCCAGCATAGATGCTTCATCAACGATATAAACACAATCTTCTTCCAGCCGCCGGTTGGGTTCAAAGATCAGGCGCATTTGCCCGAAGGCATCGGCGGGCGCATCATCGGGGATATCTTCATCATCTCCGTCCACCTTTGTGAAAGAGTACAATGCTCCATGAACAGTGGATGTGGGCAAGTCGGTTTTTCCCCTCAATACAGCCGCCGCTCTTCCGGTAGTAGCCAGTAAAGAAAATTTCGTTTTCTTTTGTTTGAGATATTTGGCAAAATACTGAACAAGAAATGTTTTACCCGTTCCGGCATATCCGTTTAAGATAAATGTATTGATGGTTTTGTCTTTGACAAAAGCTTTGAGTTGGTTGAAGACCTTTTGTTGTTTGTCGTTGAAGGGGAATGGCATCAGAGATCGTTTTAGTAAACCGGAAAACTCGTCCTATTTTTTAACGTGGTTGAAAGAAACCAATTTATAAAAAACTATGCAATTCTTTCAGGAAATTTTCAACGCCATAGACCCACCATTTATCTTTTAATGGATAGGTTTCTGCCTCCGGAGTTATGACGATGCAGTGTTTTGGGTTTAAATCAGCGATAGCTTCTGTATTTCCCCTCCTGATTTCGGGGGCATTGGTCAACTTTATTTCGATAGCACATTGGGCACGATTGCCTTTGGTTAATATCAAATCTATTTCAGCGTTATCCTGGCTTCTGTAAAACCACGGGTGAATATTTTCCGGGAGAATCGTTAATATCTGCTGCAAAACGAACCCTTCCCAAGAATGGCCAGCCTGCGGATGGCCCATCAATTGCTCATAGCTCTGTACGAATAGCAGATTGTGAAGCATACCTGAATCGCGAATGAAAACTTTGGGAGACTTCACTAATCTCTTACCCACGTTTATGAACCAGGGCTGAAGCGTTCTGATAAGCATGGCCTCCTCTAAATAATACATGGCTTTTTTCACCGAAGGCATGGAGATGCCGAGAGAGCGTGCCAGGTTAGAATGATTCAATAATTGCCCGTGTTGATGTGCCAGCATTTGCAGCAAACGAGTTATCTCTGTTGGTTGCATGGGTAATCCTAACATTCGCAGATCGCGACTTACATAGCTGTGAATAAAATCATTCAGCCATTCAGTTGCCTCCGCATTATTTTTAGCGAGATAAGCCCTGGGGAACCCTCCCCGAAACCATAGCTTTTCCTGGCTGGCATATCCAATTTCTTTTAAAGAAAATGGGAAAAGTTCCCTGTAACGAACGCGCCCTGCCAGGGATTCAGCGCTTTGTTGAATCAATTCCGGCGACGCAGAACCCAAAAGAAGAAATCGCCCGGGCTTTCTGTTGCGATCAATCATTGAACGAAGTACCGGAAAAAGGTGTGGCATGGTTTGTACTTCATCCAGGATGACCGGTTTATCAGTCAGTCTTGACAGGAATAACTCCGGGTCGGTCAGCCGGGCTTTATCTGCGGGAGATTCCATATCTAAATACATGTACTTGTTTTTAGATTCGCTCATTAATTGTTTGACCAGGGTGGTTTTACCGGTTTGCCTGGGACCAAACAATACCACAGAAGGGACCTTTTTGAGGTCTTTTTTGATGGTTTTTATTAAATCTCTCTGGATCATCAATTAAATTAACCCTGTAAATTTAAATTAAATATTTAAAAATGCAGGATTAATTTAATAGCTTCTAAACCGGACGAATTGAAAGACGGATGTTTTATTGCCGTTAGATTCTTCGGTGGCTATTCTTTCGGTAGTGCTGGCGATGCAGGGGATACCGATTGATTTCAGCCGGTTGACCAATTTAAAAGTAAACGTCATTTCGCCCATCAGGTGAACGGCTGCCGGATTTAGTGTTCTGACTTTTATTTCATATTCTTCGGCTAATTGCTCTATTTGGTCACTGTCCCATTCGGGGTTGATTTTTGGAAAGGCCAGGTCTTCAACGCTATTATATTTTCCGATTGCGGCTGCAACTTGTTCTTCTGGCCATGTGGCAGAAGGGTGGTTGGAGAGATTGAGGAGCATGAATTATTTTTTTATATATTTTAGTATTTGCTTTTTTGCATCTCCTACCATTTCCGAGTTATATCTAACCCAGATTTTATCCTCCTCCATTTTTATCTCTGTTAAGTTCTTTTCGAATCCACCATGGGCAAAGTAATTTCTGGAAACAAAATCATTATTAATATTATTATCCATTAAGTAACTTTTCCATTCATCTACAATTCCACTAAATGTAGGGAAAGAGCTGCTTAAATTTTCAATTCCCTCTAAAAATTCTTCAGTTTCTTTGTTAGAAAGATTCTGTTCGTTTAACGGTTTTAATTTCCTTTCTAAATTAGCATAGGATAAAAATTCCTTTGGAACCTCAATATTGGCATCCCTAAGCTTTTTATACAATTTTTGTATTTCTCCTTTATAATCCCGGGGAGGCTGTTTGTATTCTTTCTCTAATACCTTGCAGGTTGAATCCAGTAACTCATTTTTTAGTTTAATGTTCTTACTTGTTTGGTCCTCAATCTCGAAAATTATTTCTTTATCTTTTAAAACATCTATGAAACCGCTACTAAACAAAGAGTTCCCAATGCCCAAGGCAAAAGTTAGGGAATAAACCAAATTTTGATTTATATGATCGTCTGCATAGGAGCGGTTCTTTTGATTAAAAAATGATTCCAAATCTTTTATTATTTGGTCAAGGCCAACCTCAGAGAACAATTTTTCTAAATAAACCTCATTAGCCAGCGAAATGGCCAAAGGACTCGTAAATATTAATCCACCATGGAGTAAAAAGTAATCTTCAGTTATGAAATTTTGCAAAGCCTTATAGTAGGTTTTTTCTTTAAAAATAGTTTTGATCAGCAAATTCATCTCAGAGCTGTCTTTAAAGGTTAAGCTATTAAAAGCTCTTGCAGAGAATGTAGATTTTTGTATGTTTTTTGTTGAGCTATCACCACCTAAAATAGGGTCAGCGTTTAGTATAAAACCTTTAATGAAACCATTATCCAGCTTTAGAAATCGTTTAAACTTAATATAAGGTAAAAAACGATAAGCAGCATTTAACATTGCTGCTATGTAAATATTTTGCCCACTTGATATGTCAAGTAAGATACTTTCTAGTTTATCATTTGAATGGCGAGAAGCCAGAAATAAATAAATCTGTAAAGTTATTCTATCCAAAGTGTTTTTAAACTCAAAGTCTCTTTGTCCATGCTCTCCAATAAATGAAAAATGGCCTATAGAAGACACGACCCAAAAGGAGGTATCTTTTAAGTGGGGATGCTGCTTAATTATATCCTCCGGGTTTTTTAAGTATTCCTCCGGGTTTATTTTTTCTATGGCTTCCAGAAAAAAGTCTCCTTTGTCGTTATTTTTTAAATCAACATTTGCCTTTTTCCAATCTTGTAATACAATACTTTCCGGAAATACTAAAACCAGGTCGCAATCTTTAAATTCATCGGCATCTCTTTTTAAAAATAAACTGGATAATTCGCCCTTACCCTCATGGTTTTGATATTTAAAAGGAATTAAACTTCTGTAATTTCTATCTAATCGCCCCAATTGGATAATTAATTGCTTACTCATAATCAATCATCATTTTTATTTTGTTTAAAAATGTTTCCCTACGCTTCATATCTTCTAATGAAAAAATCTGTTTAACATTGGCCATCCTAACTAAGTCATTAATCGTATTCCTTCGGCCATGGCTGTTACCAAACGGAGAAAGGATAAAAACCATTGCGGTTGCCTTTAATCCTAAAGATTGCCTGACAGAAGATATTTTATAAATGGCGTCTGTTATTCTTTTGCCTGTGAGTTGTTTCCGGTTATAAACTTTGCATTCAAGGATGTATAAAGTATTCTTATACACAAAAGCCATATCCAGTTCATTGTCGTTTCCCGTTTCTCTTTTTGAAGCTTCATTTCTAATCTTAAGGTTTAGACCGATATGGCTGTCCTTTAATTGCAGTTCTTTTTTCAGTGTAAAATAAAGCCACTCCTCAAACCAACCTCCTGAAAGATAGCCTTTATCATTTTTCTTGTATTCCGCATTAGTAGCTTTGCTTATTTCAGGAACCAAGGCAGCGTCACCGCATGTGATTACCTTCCGGTAAAGCTCTTCCGCTGCATGGTAATCCCTGTCCGGCCTTTCTGCTTTTGTAAAGCTATATCCGTGGGCAGCCAAATAAGTCTTTAGATTTAACTGTACCGGATTTTCTATTTCTATTCTTTTAAATTCGGGGTGCAATTGTTCTACATATTTCTCCCCGATTGGCCAATAATAGATCGAAGTTTTGGGGAAACCCCAGAAATAAAAATAGGTCATTTGGCTCATCATCTTTGTCCCTCCGGTAATATTGATGATGAAATTATTATCCCGTTTTCCTTTAGGGAACTCTTTCTCCAGCACTTCTAAAATAAGGGATGGACTGTTTTGATCAATGACTATGGTTTTAAATTGTTTATTTCCCAGATTTAAGGATTGAGCTAAAATCCGGCTTTTGTGTTTTTGTTCCATTTCTTTGGAGGACAAAAAAATATGTATATCTCCATTTTCAGCCCATTGCCTGATGAAGAGAACATTGGGAATTAGCTGATCGGATAGTATGGAGATGATGGTATGTTGCATTGGTTTAACATCTCAAATTATTTTACTTATTTGTTTAGATATTACTCATTTTAATTTATTCTTTTGGTAAGGGTAAAGTAATAAAAAAACTATCCTGTCAATGTTAATCAAATAATCATTCATTAAATAGCAACCCAGGATGCTGTACGTTTATTCAAGGTACAAATCTGACTTGTTTAAACTCTCCATCTGCAGAAGAATCACCCAATTGACATTTAACTATTTGACCAATTTCTATTGGATATTTTTTAGTTCCACTTAAGTCTGCATCGCCAAAGTCGTAGTTGGTTAATAACAACTTTACTGAACAGAAAGGTTTACCTATTTGGGTTATTTTACCAAAAACTATATCTCCTTTTTTCACCTGAGAGGCGTCTTTTTTCTCTGCTACGACTGATTTAGCTTCTTTTTGGGGAGTTGGTTGATTTGATACCTCTCTTTTTAAGGGTTGATTAGCTGAAGCAAGAACGGTTGATTCTTTTTCTTCAAAAGGTTCAGTAGAAAGCAATACAAATCCCATCGGAAACATTTCGTTAGACGTAAAAGCTATTTTACGGGATTTATATTTCATCTTCCCTTTATTTTTACCATAATTCCATACTCCTGTTTTAGTATGGTCTACAAACTGAAAATCTCCTGTGATTCCATGAAATCCGGAACCGGCTGAAAGGCGCAAGATGCAGGCATTCTTAATGTCTTTTGAAAAGGCGATTAGCCTATCTATTTGAGAAATAATTTCTTCTGTTCTGTCCGTTTCAAATGTTTCGAAAAATGTTATCTCCTTTTTTAAATGTTTAATCACTTCATGATTGACATTTGAAAATAATGTTTGTATTGGGTTGTTATTTTCTGAGTAAAACCTATCATAAACTTTTTTACCATTTTCGATGGGCTTAAGCTTATTTTCCAATTTCTTCTTTTTGTCAGGTAAAAAGGTCCTTTCAATTTCATCCTTAAGCTTCCTGATTGGGGAATCGAACAATTTTTCTTCAAAATTTTTTTTAGATGGAGATTCAATTTTTAGTTTGAATTGAGATGAGGCATCAATTGAGAAACATTCATAATCAGTCACAAAACCTTCAGAACTAAAGCTATTATTAGTGTTATTTTGCAATGAATGTTTCCAACCGCCCGCCCAGTTGCCATTTTGCTCATGAAGATTAAAAGTCTTGGCCGGAAAGACCTTTATGTCAGAAATATAACAATCAGATGTTTTTATAAAATGGAACAGGTCTGTTTCAAAATTACCCAAAAGATTCTTTGTACCATTTTTATTATTTTCCCATGCTGAACTAAGCCAGTTTTTTAAAGCTCCCTTAATACTGCTACCTGGTATAAATGTTCTTCCTAATCCATCCCTGATAATCGTTTTGGTTTCTCCCGTATCTCCTAATCCCTCACTATACTCCGAACCAAATAATTCTATATCCTGATGAAGAAGGTCGTATAATCCGTCTTTTCTTAAGATTGCTTCTGAAATTTCATCAGGAGAGAATTCTGCATACACTTTATTCCAGTTGATCTTCCATAATTTGTTATTCACAAAAAGTGTATCTATACCTTCCATTAGATTTTTTTCTTGCTGCCCTCCAATGTGTAAAGGAGTTAACACCTTTAAATAGATTTTATATTCATTATTAATCCCGCTCATTTCAGCTCAATTTTATAGGTAAAAACAAGGCTCTTCCGTTTCTCCAAACCGGGTGCTCCGGAGCAATAAAGTTTTCGGTTGTTTCCGGTTTAAGATTGATATCCACCTTTCCTAAAACTTCGATTTGGTTGGTTTCTTTTGAGAATATGGAACCTTCCGAAAACATATAAACCGATTTTTTTCTTTTTCCGAGGTCGGCCTGATTGGTTAGCCACCCGCCTCTTTTGATAATCTCCCAGGCAGCGTACAGGCTTTCCGTCATTTTTTTAATGTCTTCCTCTTTTGCGGGATTAAACAATGAAAGCGACACTACGCCATTGGTTTTATTTGGGTGAGGGAGATCAAAATTTGTTATTTTTTCAAAGCCAAATTGCCCGAAACCCACATTCCGATCGGTACCGATTCCTTCGTACTGGAGTAAATTCAGTGCTTTTTCTAATAATTCCGTATTTCCATAAGCTAAAAAGTATAAACCCGAATTTTCTTTATAATACAATTTCTCGATATAGAAAATGTCCGTAGTGCCATCTCCATCTTCAGAGCTACGGGGCACTTTTACTCTGGGAATAACCTGAGATACAATAAAGTCAGCATCAAACTTTCGCTTGCTTAAAAAGTTTTTTTGAATACTGTTTTCGTTGATTTCAGAATTGATTTCTCCATTCAAAAGTTCGGCGAAATAGTCTTTATCCAACCATTCAATTCTTTTCAGTTTTTTTATATCGTCATAGCCGGTAAACTTGTCTAAGGCGATATAAGGTTTTGGGAAAAAGTAGATGGTATCACCTTTTTCTATATCGGTTGTATAAGGGAAAAGTGAGGAAATGGTGCAACCCAAATCAGCTTTTCCTTCTTCTCCCATAAGCGTTAATACAGAAATCAATGCGGCGTAGAAGGTATCACTATGAACCATCTTGTTCGATGAACCATAATCACTTCTAGCATCTGAAAGATGAATGGGACTATTAAAATTTAATTTGAACGCAGTTGATTCCATTCATTCGTTTTTAGAAATTAATAGTTTCTTCTCTCCAACTTGTATTTTCTTCACCCGGCAAGTCAATCTTTACATGGCCATATCCACGGGTTCCGCTTCCTCCAAGGTAATCGTTGTTTAAGGCTTTAAAGCCTTTAATTAGTAACTCTTTGGCTTTAATTTCTTCTTCTCTCTCGAAATGATTAATAACTACTTCTACAAAAAACTTAACGCCGGCAGGAACCCTCTCAATATTTCTAATTCCACCATCTTTTGCTTTTCCCAAAACCCGATCAATAGTATTTTCGACTTTCATTTCTGAAAAAGGCATATCAGTATATTCGCTATCCTTTAATAATGTATAAATATTATCTCCTGAATAATCTTCATCATTTTTTGCAAAATAAGCATCTCGAAAAATAACTCTTGAAGTCTTTGTGTTATTCTTTTCTGCAATACCAAATACATCGTTTACTTTTTGGGAATTTCCAACCTTTGTTGCACCATCCATCTGCTCCAGTAGGCATCTGACTTTCCCTTTTAAAGAACTACCAGGGATATATGGCTCTCTGTTGTCTTTTCTTCTGACAATAGGTGAATCTATACCTCCAATTTCTGTTGTATCTTTTGAATCTCCAATATGCAACCCGGATAACAAGGTAAGTTTTGTCCGAATAATAGTCTTTTTTATTAATTTACTCATAACATTTATTTTTATTGATTTTCATAAAATTTGTGATAAGCGACTACGGCTTCAAACAATTGAATAAAATTTTTGAAATGCCTATATTCAGATACAGCATCAATTGCTTTTGAAAATTCTATATATAAATCTTTTATTTTAGGTTCAAAAGATTTTTCCCTTCCTACTGCGTATGCTAATTTGGGTTTCATCATTTTTACCCGGGCAACACTAAAATTTTCAGAAGAAGTGTTTGCTTCAAGACTTTTTAAATCACCGAAAAACTTCCGAAGTTGTGAAGTGGATAAAGTCTTACGGTAAACAGGTTTATTTTGCCTATCATATTTAAAATTCCCTTTACTATCAGTTAAATGATGCAGTTTGTCTTTTTCCTTTTCTGTGACTAAATACTCTGCAAAAGCATTGGCCCATTCTATAGGGGTATCATCACTTATTCCATCTTTTATCCAAGAATCTTTCAAATTCGAGGAAGGATCATTTACTCCTTTGTATTGAAATTTTTCTTCCATATCATTATTTTTTATTATTAAACTCTTTTATTTCCATTTCTGCCCATCGGGCTGCTAATCCTAATAAGTTATAAATTCGATTCCCATATTTTTTTTGATTATAAATTGCTTCACCCGACATTAAACTTTTTTGAACTTGTTTTAAAAATTCAAATACTTTTTCATCTTTTTTGTGTCTATCGATATAGCGTTTTAGGTAATAAGCAGTATTCCATTTAAAGGATAGGGATGAACCTTTTTCACCTTTGGCATAACTATCGGATTGGATTTTCCAACGAATGAGTTGATGCAGTAAAGCTTTGGAGATAGATTTTTCGTCACGTCCGCAATAATAGACCAAAGCTTCTTTAATCCTTTTAACCTCTCCAAATTCATCTTCCCAGCTGATAGTTTCATCAAAGAAAGTAATGGCATTTTTTGTCTTTGAATTTACTTCGGATTTAAAATCCTTACTGGCATCTTCGGCTTCACCGGCCATATTGGCTGCCATTCGGATTGGGAATTTCTCTCCTACAATGACAATTCCTCCGGAAATGCTGATATCTTCACGACCTCCTACATATCTTCTGAACTCAGACCGGATTTTTTCTGCGAAAGCAATGATTTTATCCCATCTTCCTACAGCAAAAACATCATCTCCACCGGAATAAATTACATTGACCGTATTCTTGAATACATTTGAATTTCTAAGTGTATTCAGATAACCGGAAAAGAACCAATCCAACTGTGCCGATAATGTACTATAAGCAGAAAAACTTCTTAATTCTCTGGGTAATCCTTCTTTGAAAATTTTACCAAGATTGTCCACATCCATTCGCAAAACCCCTAAATAGGTTGACTCTTTACCATTTTCTTCATCTGTCCAACAAAGCTCTTCAAATGTTTTGTTCCTATCGTTATACAACGCCTGTTTGTTACCTCCGTAAAATTGAAAACCATAGGCACATTTGTTACCCTTTAGCGAAGTGATTCTATGAAAATCCGTGTCATTGATTCTTTTTACCTTTGAAACATCAACGGATGTTATGTTCCTGAACTTTGAATCTTCTTTTGTTAATTCTTTCTGATCAAAGAGATAATGATGAATATCTGTACCTTGAATAGTCAGATACTTATTTTTCTTATTTTTATCAGTAATTCTGTTTTTCAAATATTCGTTTCCTTCAACATCCTGTTTTAGATAAGTGATTAAATAATCAACATCTTTCAATGCTTCTCCCAATTCAATCTGTTGTTTCACCCCTTTTGTAACTACTGTATCAGACTTCTCTAACCTTGTCAGATTATCGCCTATTTTACCTTCTTCACCTGTTACGGCACAAACAGCATAATCTCCGCCCCATTTGCCCCAGGGTTCCAATGAAAGTTCACCACCAAATAGTGTTTGATATTTTCTGTATTTATTTTGAGCTGCTTTATCTATAACTGCTTCCCATAAATCTGCAAGGGTTTGATTTTCTGTTTTTAAATTTCCTAGGGCATCTCTATAGATGATTTCACCATTTTTTTGATGCTTTCCCCGAAATTCAACATGACCCTGGTTAATGTACAATTGGTCCTTGTGTTCGTTCCAGATTATTCTTTCGAATTCTGAATGGATATCATCAATAGCCTTTTTGCATTTTTCTGTATTGGGAAGTAAAATAAACATTTTACCACCGCTGCTGTAAATGATTTGCCCTCCAAAGCCTTGAATAGCTGGATTATCCATTACCTTTTGTTTAATGGTTTCCATCAATAATTGAAGATAAAACGAACGACCTTTCAAGCTAACAGCCGCCTTTTCACCCGATACATTATAAATGAATTTTTGGATTCCGGAAATGTCCCAACAGGATAATAACAAAGGCAAAGTTTCTTCATTATTCTTTATGTCATTAAATAAGCAACCCGTATCTTGCTGATAATCGTATAGACAAGAAGCTATAGCTGCAGTGGTCTTAAGATGTTCATAAAGGCTGATGTGAGCCAGGTCATTGGTGCTGGCCGGTATGTTGGAAGTGTATTTATATAATAGTTGTAAAAAGCTTTCCAGAAACCCTTTTGTCGAATCCTTAGGCAGATCTTTAATTTGCGTAATGAATTCTTCCCATAATCTGTTATAATAGGAAGATGCTTCCTCGTTGTTTAAAGATTTTAAATCAATGGATTCTGATTTTAGAATTTCATTGGTTAGACTAACAGGTGCAATAGGGAAGGTTTTATAATCTTTATGGTCATTGATTAAACTCAATAAATTTTTCAATCGTACTTTTTTATATTTCAACCGGCCATAATTTTCTCCTTCTTCTTTTTCCATATTGGAAGAAGACCGTTCCATTCCACTACTCCACCAATCCGCAAGTTGGATAAGCTTTTGTAAATCTGATTCACCATTAGGTTTGTGATGGTAGATAGCCAGATTTACCAGGTTATCCTGATCGGTATTTTCATTTACTTCGCTCTTGAAAGGATATTTCCCTTGATCCTGAATTTGGTCAAAAATACCTTTTTGGTCATACAAAAACTTGTAGGTCCACCAGGCATGTTGATATCCAAAACCTCCGGATTCATTTTCCGGGCATATAAGAGACTTCATTCTTTCCAGATGTTCATCAGTATATTCTCTCAATAACCTGGAATTAGCACGTTGATAAAATTTGCCGATATCGTGTAGCAATGCTGCCAGATAAATCGTCTTTCTTTTATTAGTCATTGTCATTCTTTTCTTCGTTAATTTTTTTTCTTTCCATTCTTACCACCCCAAACCCATGACTCGCACTTTTACCCAAACCCAGGTAATTGGGCAGGAATACATTGCTGCTGAAATCCACATCAAAAGCTATTAGGGGTACGCCTTTATAACGAATCATCTTCTGTCCTTTTAATTGCCGGATTTCCACCTTTACCGGTTTATCTATATGCCACCCGATACCTTTGGCGAAGGACAGAATATTTCCAACGAGTAATTTTTCCAGTAAAGAAATTTTTTCTTTGAGGCTTGATAATTGATGATATGTTTTATAGTTTTTCTCGTTCAGCGCCAGCCAGTCTCTGATATGGTACTGAAAATATTTATCCCAAATATTGAAGTTGAAAGTATTCAGGTCGAGCCGGTCAATTTTTAAATCCAGCTTTTTATCGTGAAGCTGCACTTCCCAACTGCGCAATCCGAAAAAATTGTGTATTTCATCCACGCCGTTTCCAATACAATAGAGAGCTGCTTTTTTGGAGATGATCTTGTATTGAATTTCGGGATATTTATAAAGAAATCCGTTTTCAGAATGATTGTGAAACGCCTGATTTCCAAAACCCACTTTTGAAATGATTGCACCTCTGAATGCCGAAATTAAATTTGAGGAAACTTCGTTTTCAAAGACCACCAGAAGCGTTCTTATTTTCTTCATCCAGGTAGCAGTTTGTGGATAGGTAATAATTGATTCTCAAATATATAAAATAGATTTTAAACGAGAGTGAATTTTTTAAACACGTATTTAAATTTGGCCAAAGGCCTGACGATACATGCCTTTTCAAAAGGATAGTCAACGAATGTTTCTGAAAGTGTTTGAAAATAACCTTCTCTCTCAGAGTTGAATGTTTCACAGGTCAGAGAATTGCAACAACTATTTGGGTATAGTGAAAACTAAAGCTAACACCTGTCATTATTTTATTCTCCCCGATAATCTCTGCATGTTTCTTCCTAATACACAACCCCACAATCCTATTTCCAATTTTTGCAGAACATATTGGGCGGGTTTCTTGCCGAAAGTTTTTTAATATCCGCGGTAATAGCAGAATGTATTTATGGAATTTGCTATTTTATTTTTCTAAATATATTCTATCGGTATTGGCTATTCGTAAATAAAATATTTTTTCCTAACGCATCTGCAAATCTTTGCTGACGTCCATTGCCTGAGATGTGGTTCTGGTTATGATTTTTCTTATTCCCGGGTTAACACAACTTTCAAAGCCATTTTAAATTATATGAATTCCCTGTCTAAATCTCCAGTTTTTAATATAACAGTTTAACTTATCTCTTCTTTTCTGTCAAAGCTTTATAACTATATTGCGGCCATACCCGTAATTATCATGAATCGTTTTTTGTTTACCCTTTCTCTGCTGCTGATTTTTTCTTCTTTTACGAATGCCCAGCCGAAATATGAATTTCGGGGTGTGTGGGTGGCCACGGTGGATAACATCGACTGGCCTTCGAAAAAAAATCTGACAACCGAACAGCAAAAAGAAGAATTCATCAACCTTCTCGACATGCACAGGAAAAATGGCATGAATGCCGTAGTTGTGCAGATCCGCCCCTCGGCTGATGCTTTCTATTCTTCCCAGTTGGAACCGTGGAGTGAATGGCTGACCGGTACCCAGGGCAAGCCGCCTTCTCCCTATTATGATCCGCTCAAATTCATGATTGAGGAAACCCACAAACGCGGAATGGAATTTCATGCCTGGATGAATCCGTATCGCGCTGTTTTCAGTATCGGAAAATCTTCGATTGCGCCGGACAATGTGGTTAGGAAACATCCGGAATGGTTTCTTGATTATGGCGGAAAAAAATATTTTGATCCGGGAAATAAAGATGCACAAAAGTTTGTGGAGAGTGTCGTAGGTGATGTGGTACGCCGCTATCATGTGGATGCCATTCACTTTGATGATTATTTTTATCCGTATCGAATCAAGGGAAAAGAATTTCCCGACTGGAAGTCGTACAAAAAATATGGCAATGGATTGAGCCTGGAAGATTGGAGAAGAAGCAATGTGGATTCCATTATCGTCATGCTTTCGCGGATTATCAAAAAAGAAAATCCGTATTGCAAATTCGGGATCAGTCCGTTTGGTGTGTGGAGAAACAGTGATAAAGATCCCGATGGGAGCGACACCAAAGCGGGGCAAACAAACTATGATGGTTTGTATGCAGACATTCTGTTGTGGCTCAAAAAAGGATGGATCGATTATGTGGCGCCACAGCTTTATTGGGAAATGGGACATCGTATTGTTGCTTTTGAAACATTGACGGACTGGTGGGCTCATCATGCTTACGGGCGCCAGTTGTACATCGGGCAAGGGATTTATCGTGCACTTGAACCCAGATCGTATGCGTGGCACAACAAAAATGAATTGCCAAATCAAATTAAACGGTTGAGAGAATTTCCGGAAATTCAGGGAAGCATTTTTTTCAGCAGCAAGACTTTTGCATCTGACCCCAATGGCTGGAATGACAGCCTGCAAAATAATTATTATAAGTATCCTGCCATTCCCCCGCCGATGCCCTGGATTGATAGTGCACGCCCGGCAGAACCCGATCTTATAATGAATGAAGGACTGACCATTTCCAAAGGGAATACAATCAATCTTTACCTCTCCCAGGACACGGTCAATGATTTAATCAACCGGTATATCATTTATCAGTTTGCGGATGAGAAAAACATGGACACTAACGATCCGAAAAATATTTTTGACATCATCGTTACAGGGAGGGATTATTACACTTTTGATCTGAGTAAAATTCCTTCTTCTCAAAAACGGGTTGTCATTGCCGCTTCGGCGCTTACGAAAACCAACAATGAAAGTTCATTGAGCAATATTATTATTCTCAAAAAATCAGGTGACGTTTGGAAAATGGTGCGCTAAGCGGGCAGCGAAGAATCGGTGAATTCTATTTGATGTTTTTGAAGCAGCGCTTTAAATTTTGAATATTGACCGTCTTCATTGGCAATCACAAATTGCCTTTCTCTTTTCTTGTTGGTAAAAAGCCTGACTGCAATTGTTTCGCCGTTGTTGCTTTTTTTCAGTGAAGTGCCCCGGATGTCGTTTAGAAAAATCCGGTCGTCGATCCTTGCAAATCTTTTTTTTCTGAAAGCGCGGTATATCACAAGGGCCTCAACTAATACAGTAGTTATTCCAAGATAAAAAAACAACGGGTCGTTGTCTCTTCTGCCACTGACAATGAACGCGAGGCTGATGATTACAAAACATACTGCAGAAATAATCCAAAGGTTCCTTTTCGCATTTTCCTTGTCAGTAATGATGAGTTTTGTATTCTGAAATTCCAGTGAACCGCCAACAAGTTCAAAAAAAGTTGTATCTGTTTTTGCATCCTGACTCATGATGAAATACCTCGGTGTAAATGATGCGCAAATCTAATTGAAAGATAATTGACAATGTGGGATTCACGTGCATTTGATTAAGAAATGCAGAGGTTGTTCAAAATCAAAGTCAAAAATCAGGCAAGATAATGTCAGGGAATAACAGGCGCGTTGTAATATTTTGCGCGCGCTGAATACGTGGTTAACTTTGCAAAAATTTTCTGAAACCATGTTGTGCATTTTCCATAAATCCACGGATCCTTATTTCAACATTGCTACCGATGAATACATTTTCAAATACCTCAATGAAGATTGTTTCATGCTCTGGCAAAATGACAATGCCATCATTGTCGGCAAACATCAGAACACCCTGTCTGAGATCAATTATGATTATGTAAAATCTCACGGAATCCATGTGGTACGCAGATTGTCGGGAGGCGGAGCTGTTTACCACGATTTGGGAAATCTTAATTTTTCTTTTACCGCTACCGGGAAGGACAGCAGCCTGATCGATTTTGAAAAATACACACGCCCCATTGTGGAAGTGCTCAATGAAATGGGCGTGCCGGCAAAATTTGAAGGAAGGAATGACATTACCATCGATGGGAAAAAAATTTCAGGAAATGCAGAACACATTTATAAAAATAAAATCCTCCATCACGGGACACTTCTTTTTTCCTCGGAGATGAAAAATGTGAGTGAAGCGCTTCGGATTAATCCACTCAAATATCAGGACAAAGCCGTGAAGTCCATTCCCAAAAGAGTAACCAACATTTCTGATCATTTGAAAACACCCATGACCATTGAAGAATTTACGCATAAGATCATGGATCATGTGATGCATTCTTTCCGGGATTGCAAAATGTATGAATTTACGCCGGAAGATTTGAAAAGGATCGGTGAACTGCGCGATAAAAAATATGCAACCTATGAATGGAATTATGGCTATTCACCTGATTACAATTTCAAGAAGGCGGTCAAGGTTCCGGGTGGATTAATTGAAATGCATCTTGAAGTTGAAAACGGAATTATTACAAAGGCCAAAATATTTGGTGACTTTTTTCATGTACACGATATCGATGAAATAGAAAGGGCCATAGAAAATACACCTCACGATGAAAAGAGTATCCGCCAAAAACTGGAGAAATATAATATTGCAGAATATTTTGCCAACATTTCTGAGGAAGAATTGATAAGTGCCATGTTCTGATAAGGCTCATGATTTTGAGGCAAGGAATAGGTTTCCCGTTTTCTTTTTCAAAAAATAGCAAGAGAAGTTTTCAGTCTGTTCCGTTATTTTTTCCCTGCCGGATGTATTGCAAAACATCTTCCATTTTGGTATCTCTGCCGCTGAGGACATCTCTCCAATTGGGACCGATATACCAATCAGGCATTACGCCGGTTCCCTTTTCGGCGGGATGATGTGGTGCGATTAATCTGAAAAAAGGTAGCCGGACCCTTAACCCTGTTTTGGGTAAGGTGATATCCGGTATCAGGATCCCCGAATTCCCGTACCACCCGCCGCCGGTATTTTCCCCGACCAGTGTGACATTCTTTTGTCCTTTGGCAAAATCACAAAACAGGCTTCCTGCCGAAAAAGTCAATCCGTTTGTCAGGATGTAAACCTGCCCGTCGAAATGAAACTTCTTTTTTGGTTTGAACTGATGCTGTTCCCAATATCCGAAATGAAATTTTCCGTCGGCTCTCTTTTTTGTGATGAACAACAATGCCAGGTTATTCCAAAATGATTTTCCGATGTATTTACCGTATGGATTAAAATTTTTTGAAATGGAGTAGGCCGAATCGGCAACGACGAAAGGCTTGTCCAGAATATATTTTGCGAGCCTGACTGCCTTATTGATTTCACCTCCGCCATTGACCCGCAAATCGAGAATCAGGTTCTGAATGTTTTTCTTTTTTATTTCCCTGAAACTTTTTCTGAAAAAGGAATTGAGGTTTCCTTTGGTAAATGCATTCAGATCTATTACGGCAACGGTTGAGTCGGTTTTTATCGAGCGGTATTGGTGCATTTTTTCGGTACGCGACAATCTTGGCCGTTTTTCTTTTTTATTTCCTTGTGAACTGTCAATTTTCGGGTACCACCAGGGGATCATGGTTTCTTTTGAAATTCCGGTGCTATCTGTAAAATTGATTTTGTAAAAAGGAAAAAGGCCGAAAACATTTCTGAAATAATAAGAGAAATCAGCGCTGAGTTTGATGTAATTGAGATTTTCTTCATAGCCATCAGTGGGCATGTATTGAAATAAAACGTTTTCAATTCTTTTGACCGGTATCCCGTTGATTGCAGTTACAAAACTGCCGCGGGGAACCAGTGAATCCCTGTTAATGGAACCAACCACCATCATGGTGTCTTTCCATACTTTCATAAACAGTGGAAAAGTGGGAATCATTTTATTTCTGACAAACTTTTCCCAACTCCTGCTTCTCATCAGGGAGGTGTGGCCACAGTGGATCTTTGCAATGAGCGGGGCAAGTGTAAACCATGCAAACTGATTTTCCGTCATGGAGTCACGGATGGAAATACCGGAAACATTGAAGAAATAATCCATGCTGTCTTTGGGCGTGTACCAGTAAAGAGAAGGATGTTTGGTTTCAAGAATATTGCGAAGTGTGCTCAGGTCTTCTGTAAGTTCCTGAGGGCTGTATTTTTTGTCCGGATTATAATTTCGTGTAACCGAACATGATAGCAGGAGAAATCCACAGGCCGTCAGGAGAAAAAGATATTTGCAGAAAGGTTGCATCTGCCGGTTATTTTACATGAATCGGGTTCCAACCCTGCGCCACCAGCGGATGTTCGGCACCTCCGCGGGTAATGATTTTCGGTTTGGGGCCTTCATCAACAATGTAGCCAACCACTGTAATATCAGTATTGTCTTTTATTTTATCGTATTCTTTCTGGCTCAATGTAAACAGAAGTTCATAATCTTCTCCTCCGTTCAATGCGCACATCGTTGGATCCATTTCGAGTTTATAGGCAAATTGTTTTGCTCCATCGTCGATAGGTATTTTGTCTTCATAAAGTACACAGCTTTTGCGGCTCCGTTTACAGAGATGAAGAATTTCACTGCTCAATCCGTCGCTGATGTCAATCATAGACGTAGGCTGAATTTGTTTTTCTTCAAAAAATTCAATGATATCCTTCCTTGCCTCGGGTTTCAAAAATCTTTGTACGATATATTTTTGCCCTTCGAAATCCGGTTGGACTCCTTTCGTTTCCAGAAAAACTTTTTTCTCTCTTTCCAGCAATGTGAGGCCGAGATATGCGCTTCCAAGATCGCCGCTTACACAAAGCAAATCGTTTGTCTGTGCCCCGGATCGTGTTACAAATTTGCCCGGTGCAACTTCTCCAAGCGCAGTAACACTAATGATCAATCCTTTGGGAGATGGAATGGTATCGCCCCCCACCATATCCACCTGATAACGATCACAAGCTTCATAAATACCTTCGTATAATTCTGACAAAGCTTCCACGCTGTACCGGTTGCTTAATGCAACAGACACCGTGATTTGCTGGGGAATGGCTTTCATGGCATATACATCGCTCAGGTTGACAATTACACTTTTATATCCCAGCATTTTCAGTGGCGTGTATGCCATGTCGAAATGGATTCCTTCAATCAGCATGTCAGTGGTGACCACTGTTTGTTTGCCAAAATGATCTACAACAGCAGCATCATCGCCCACCGACAAAATGGTACCTGCATTTCGTGTCTCATTGTTTTTTGTCAGAAAATCAATAAGCCCAAACTCTCCCAGTTCGTTTATCTCTGTTCTTTTTTCGTCGTCCATAAATTTTTTTATTTCCTGAAATATTATTTTAAAAGTTGAAGAGTCTGTCTGCCATGACGGATTTATTTGTTTGGAATTTTCAAATTCATATCACAAAATCGTGAAGTTGTCAGCCTTCGCAAAGTAAGATAACTCCATTCAGATTTTCCCGGGTGTAACAACTCCGAGCTCAGAATCCACCACTACGGTCAGGTTCGGAACCCGAAACCCGAAACCCGAAACCCGAAACCCGAAACCCGGAACCTGGAACTTGGAATCCTCACTCCTCCACTTTATCCTGCACATATCGAATCAATTCCTCCTGAATTTTTCCATTGCTGGCTACCAACCCAAATTCGAAAGGTGAATATTTACCTCCCTGCATATTCGTAACCTTACCTCCCGCTTCTTCCACCAATAAAAATCCGGCAGCCGTATCCCATGCATTCAATTTGTGTTCATAAAATCCATCAAACCTTCCTGCTGCAACCCAGCATAAATCTGTAGCGGCACTGCCGAGCCTTCTTACAGGAATCCCTTTTGTTATCAACCTCTCAAAAACCTGAAGAGGGCCATTGGGCTGGTGGATATAAGTATAAGGAAACCCGGTGACGAGGCAACTGTTGATGACCTTTTCGCAGTTGCTGACATGAATTGGTTTGTCATTGAGAAAAGCGCCCTTTCCTTTTTCGGCAAAATAAAATTCATTCATTAACGGATTATATACTGCACCCATCAGCATGTCATCTTTGTATTGTAACCCGATACTCACACAGCAAATGGGGATTCCGTGCGCGAAATTAATGGTCCCGTCAATCGGATCGATGATCCATTTGTAATCATTATGTGCCTTTACTTCCGGGCTTTCTTCACTGACAATGCCATCGTTTGGGAAAGCGGATTTGATGACATCCAGAATGGCTTTTTCACTTGCAAAATCAGCCTGCGTTACCAGGTTGTTGATTCCCTCTTTATGCGAAATGGTAAATTTTCCGTTGAAAAAATGTTCCAGTTCATGTGCACCGGCTTTTGCAGCCTTAATCAAAGTTTCTTTATACATGCTGCAAAGATTGTTTATTTTTATGAACCATCTTTTCTCAAATTTGCCTGCAATATTTAATTTGACGAAACTTATTTCTTTTGAAATATTTCTTTAACACCTTAATTTATTTTTTCTGGAACTCTCGGTCATCATAGTTAATTACAATGTCAAATATTTTCTGGAGCAATGTCTTTGTTCTTTGCAAAAGGCTCTGAAAAATATCGAAGGTGAAATCATCGTATTTGACAATGCATCTGCAGATGGCAGCAAAACATTTTTTGAAAACCGTTTTCCCGGAGTTCGCTTTATATGGAATCATGAGAATCTGGGTTTTGGCAAAGCCAATAACGAAGCTTTTAAATTTGCCGGAGGAGATGTTATTCTTTTTCTCAATCCGGATACCATCTTACCTGAAGATTGCCTTGAAAAAAGTCTTGCATTCATTCATTCGCAAAAAGAAGGATGTGCATTGGGGGTCAGGATGGTGGACGGTTCAGGAACGTTTTTGAAAGAGAGCAAAAGAAGTTTTCCCGGGCCGTTGACTTCCTTTTTTAAACTGAGCGGGCTTTCTTTTCTGTTTCCAAAATCAAAAATATTTGCGAGATATTATCTTGGAAATCTTCCCGGGAACACATCCAATGAGGTGGATGTGCTTGCCGGAGCTTTTATCATGATTCCACGAAAAATATTTTCAGCGGTTTCGGGGTTTGATGAAGATTTTTTCATGTACGGCGAGGATATCGATTTGAGTTACCGGATTCAAAAAGCCGGATTCAGGAATTATTATTTTGCCGGAACCACCATATTGCATTTCAAAGGAGAAAGCACAAAAAAGGGTAGCCTGAATTATGTGCGGATGTTTTATAAAGCCATGAGCATTTTTGTGAAAAAGCATTATGGCAGCTCCAGGGCACGCTTTTACAATCTTTTTATCCAGTCTGGTATTGTGGCAAGGGCCGGTGTTTCAGCGCTTGCAAGATTTCTGAAATGGACAGGCCTCCCTGTGATGGACGCATTGCTTATTTTTCTGAGTTTCTGGCTGGGAAAGATTTTCTGGAATGAAGTAAAACCAGACATTGCATTTGATAACAACCTGCTCTGGATAGCATTTCCGGTATTTTCTCTTTTGTTTTTAACCGCAGCCTATTATTCAGGTTTGTACGATGATGGTTACATGCAATCAAGGCTGAATAAATCCACCGTGATTGCCGCACTGGTTTTGTTTACCGTGTATGCGTTTTTACCACTTGAGTTTCAGTTTTCGAGAGGTGTACTATTGCTTTCTATCCTTGTTGCGTATGTGTTGTTGACCCTGACCCGGTTACTTTTTGCTTCTATGAAAATCATTCAGAAAAAGGAACAGGATCTCAATGCACATATTGCCATCGTTGGCAGCGTCAAAGAATTTGAAGAGGTGATGCAGGTGATTTCTTTTCTCAACAAAAAGGATGAAGTTTTGGGTCGGATATTTATTAACGATCCTGACAAAGATTCTCTTGGCGGGCTTGAAGACATCGCCGGGCTGATACGCAACGGCCGGCTGACGAATTTGATTTTTTGCAATGGCGCACTTTCCTGCAAGCAAATTATTGGATCTGTTGAAAGCCTTCCCCGTGGGATCCATTCAGGGATTTTCACTCCCGGATGCAAGGCCATTATCGAAAGCTATGACCCGAAAGCTGCCGGTGAATTTTATGCAGCCACAGAATATTTCCGGTTATCAAACCCTCTTTACCGCAGGGCAAAACGTTTGTTGGATGTGGGTTTCGCAATCTTCTTCCTCATCACTTTTCCTGT
Source organism: Chitinophagaceae bacterium (assembly GCA_017307735.1). GTDB lineage: Bacteria > Bacteroidota > Bacteroidia > Chitinophagales > Chitinophagaceae > Ginsengibacter. The sequence continues at coordinate 100,532 of JAFKGR010000005.1, read as the reverse complement.
TCATTTGATTTTGAAAAGAAGGCCGGGCGTATTTATCCGGAACTGTTTGAAAGTGCTTTTTGGCAAAAGAACTTTTGTTGGTTATGGAAGTTCATTTGGCAACCTGCCGGTTTTGAGACCAGGGCTGATTACCTCAACGGGTCAGCCATTAAAAAAGATTAACCTGCCGGTGCAGGCAGTTGAACAATCAGACTTTCTTTATGCAAAAAACTATTCTGTTTTTACAGACTTCGGGTTGATTCGCCACAATTACCAGGCCTTGTCATAACGACTTTCGTTAGATTTTACAATTTCATCCGGGATCAATAATATTTTATTCGCGAAATTGCAGCCTAAATTTTTCTGAATGTCTTATAACAGTTACAGACCAACCCAATCGTCAACTCCGGCGGTAATCAATCTTATCATCATCAATGGATTGATTTTTTTGGCGCAGCAGCTATCCGGCGGAGAGCGGGGAGGCCTGACGGCCTGGCTTGCATTGAAAGGGCCTGCTACCGGGGCATTCAGCCCGTATGAATTGGTAACGCATATGTTTGCCCATGCCAACTGGATGCATATTTTATTTAACATGTATGCATTGTGGTTATTCGGTTCAATGCTGGAACGCAACTGGGGAGCAACCAAATTTTTAATATTTTATTTTGCCTGCGGACTGGGTGCCGCTTTTGCCCAGATCCTCCTTGTCCCGGACAGTGTGGCCATTGGTGCGTCAGGCGCTATCATGGGGTTGCTTGGTGCATTTGCATATACCTATCCCAATGTTGAATTTTTTATAATACCGTTTCCGTTTGCCATCAAGGCCAAGTGGCTTGCGGTGATTTATGCGGGAATAGATCTTTTTGGAGGATTATCAGGAGGAGGTGGAATAGCCCATTTTGCCCACCTTGGAGGATTGGTAACCGGGCTGATTCTTATGTTTTTCTGGCTTGGCAAAAGGAGAAGGAGATATTAATTTATTTTCTATTGAAATATTTTTTTTCAATTAGCTAACTTTAGGTTCAACGTAATTTTGATTTTATGGGAGAATCGGGGAGATATATCAGCAAGAGGATTCGCCGGATGGACATCGGAGAGGACAACAATGCGTTGATGGCACTGATAGCCATTAATGCCATGGTGTTTGTTTGTTTTGGAATGGTGCGAATCATTTACCAGATGTCCGATTCCACCGTAACCGCTTTCAGATTTGAAGTGTTGAGGTATGCCATCATGCCGGCAAAACTTTCCCTGCTTGAATATGCGCCCTGGACGGCAATTACCTATATGTTTGTGCACAGCAGCATTATTGAGGTAGTGGTAAATATGCTTTGGCTGTGGGCATTCGGAAGTATTTTGCAAAATGTTTGTGGTAACAAGGTGGTAATACCGGTATATTTTTATGGCGGCCTTGCAGGTGCATTGTTCTTTGTGGCATCAGCCTATCTGATCCCTTCGGTGCACAGCCAGATTGAATATATTTCGCTTGAAGGGGCCAATGCTTCTATTCTTGCGATAGCGATGGCGGCCACGGCAATTACTCCGAAGTACCGGCTGTTCCCCATGCTGAACGGAGGAATTCCCCTTTGGGTAGTGACATTGGTTTATGTAGTTATAGCTTTTGCTTCCGGAAATGGAAACCGTGCATACCTGTTTTCTCTCGGAGGTGGCGCTTTGGCCGGATTTACCTTTATGAACAGTTATAAAAAAGGAAGAGATTGGGGACTGTGGATGAATGAGCTTTATAACTGGTTTATCAATTTGTTTGAACCGGGGAAAAAGAAATCAAGAGGGAACATTAAAAACATGATTTTTTACAAAACAGGTCAGCGAAAACCGTTCATAAAAGAATCCGTTGTTACACAGGAAAAAATAGATTCCATCCTTGATAAAATCAATAAAGAAGGGTTTGATAGTCTCAGTGATGAAGAGAAAAATATTCTCAAAAAAGCATCAGGAGAAAATTTTTGAAATAATAATTTTACGTAAAATTTTTATTGACCATGCCATCCCTCTTCAGAAGGGTAACCAAAAGTACAGCCATTCTCATCAACATCCTGACGGGATTGTTCTTTTTGACGGGGGCTTCAGTCAGGCATTTTAATGTTGATCATTATTGGTTTCTCAGCCTCTTTACTTTTTTACTTCCCTATTTTATTTTCCTGCTTTTGTTCTTTTTGTTTTTCTGGATATTTGTGCGCCCCTGGTGGTCGCTTATTTCTGTGTTGTTTCTTGTGCTGGGCTGGCACGCCGTAATCAATATCATACCCTTTCGGCTTCCTTACGAATTTCAGATGAAAAAGGCTGATTCCACCATCCGGATTATGAGCTGGAACGTGGAGCAGCTCAATATTCAGCAACACAAGGAACATCCGGAGAGACTGGAACAAATGCTGAAACTCATTAACCTGTATGACCCGGATATTGCCTGCCTGCAGGAAGTGGTAGCCGGAGAAAACAAACATGCCATCAACTATTTGCCGCGGATTGACAGCGTGTTAAATTTCAGTGATCATTTTTTTGCATACAAACTGAAAGATGATTTCGACAGGTATCATCACTTCGGAACCATTATTTATTCCAAATTCCCGATTATCCACAAACAGTTTATGGTGAATAATCCTGATGACTACAATTCGACTTTTCAATTTGTGGATGTTTTGATAGGAAAGGATACGATAAGGATTTTTAATGTGCATTTGCAATCGCTGAAATTCAGCAAAGAAAACAGGGGCTATCTTGACAGCCTTCATATAAAAACAACGGCATCTGACGAATCTAAAAGCATCGTCAAAAAAATTAAAGCAGGCATTCTGCGGCGGGCGGTGCAGACAAATTTTGTAAAAGATGAAATGAATCACACGCCCTATCCCGTAATCCTTTGCGGCGATTTCAATGATGTGCCGGTATCCTACGCTTACGAAACAATTGGAAAGAATATGCAGAATGCTTTTGTAAAAAAAGGATACGGGATTTCAAATACGTTTGACGGAATTGCGCCCACGCTCAGGATTGATAATATTTTTGCCGACAGCAATTTTGTATTTACGCAGTACAAGAAGATAACGAAATTCTATAGCGATCATTTCCCGGTGGTCGCTGATCTGAGACTTAAAAAATGACTGCCGGCAGATTTGCAACTGGCTACATGGTATCGAAAATATTGACTGCACAAGGATTGATCTTCTTTTTTCTTAATTCCAAGGTTCAATCCTGCAATTGATTAATGTGTTTTTCATGTATAGTCTTGTGGTTAGCCCGATATTTGCATTGTACAATTTCTATCTCATTATTTTTTTTACAAACTAAATCTCTCCCTAAATCTTCTTGAAAAAGCCTTTCCGCGTAAGAAAGAATCTTTTTTAGCCATATATTATTTATTTTTAAGTCAAACAAGTTGTAATTTTCAGATTAGCATGAAAATAGAAACAGTAAATATCCAGGAGGTTTCAGGGGAACAAATTATTTCTCTGCCGCGCGGACTTCGGCTAAACGATAACAAAGTTTATCTGAAAAAATCAGGAGAAGTCATTTATATAATCCCTTTTCACAAACCGTGGGATAGCCTGTTTGAGAGCTTGCAGGATTTTTCAGATGATTTTATGAAAGATCGTGACCAGCCGTCGTTTCAAAACCGTGAATCCTTTGACTAATGGCCTGGATGCTTGACACAAATATTTGTATTTATATAATTAAGCAGAAACCAATAGCTGTTCTTGAACATTTTAAAAATGTTGAGCCCGGAGATGTTTTTATATCGAGTATTACACTTGCAGAATTGGAATATGGTGTAAAAAAAGTAAATACCCTGAGAAAAACCAGGAAGCATTGAACAGGTTTTTGATTCCCTTGATTGTTGCACCTTTTCAAATAAATCAGGCTAAAGACTATGGTGAAATAAGATCAGAACTGGAGCAGAAAGGAGAGTCAATCGGGCCTTTGGATAATTTAATTGTAGCACATGCAAAGAGCCTCGGTCTTACACTTGTTACGAACGATGAAAAAGAATTTAGCAGAGTGAAAGGACTCAGAATTGAAAATTGGACGAAGGTGTGATGAAAATACTATTATTTCCCCGGGAATATTTTGATTGATTGCATTAGTATGCTATAATTCCATACAGGTTTTATCTGTGAAATCTTGGATTGGGGCAAGTTTAGGAATGGAAACTGTTTTTGGAATACACCGTAAAGATTTGCTTTTCCAAAAATAAAGGCCATGGAATAAAAAGTTAGCGTGGAATCAGCAAGAGAAAATTTGAACAGAATAAATTTATCCGGAGAAATAGATGAACCGGCTGCAGCGAAACAAACAACTCTCCTTAGAGAAGTAAATTATAATTATCGGCATCGTTCAAAAACGGGAAATGTGAACGTACTTCCGCAATTTCCTCCTCCTGAAAGGTGTGGGTATAAACCGCTTCTTGATTTTCTTTTGTCCATAATACCTTGCCAAGCGGGTCAATCACACTGCTGAATCCATCGTAGTGATGGCCGTTGCCATCGGTTCCGACGCGATTGACTCCCACAACATAACACTGATTTTCTATCGCGCGTGCCCCGAGCAATGTACGCCATGCATCACTTCGCTTATCCGGCCAATTGGCTACATTGATATACAAGTCGTATTGTTTTTCCGGGTCGGTATCCTGCCGGCTCCAGACCGGGAAACGCAGGTCATAACATACCTGAAGGTTTATTTTCCAACCGCTCAAACTCCCGATAAGTTTTTTATCTCCGCTTCTGTAAGGCACATCTTCGCCGGCAAAACTGAACAGGTGGCGTTTGTCATAATATCCGAAATTTCCGGTCGGAAGCATCCAGATAAGCCGGTTGAAAAAATGATTGTCTTCTTTGATGATTATGCTCCCCGTGATCACAGCATTTTTCTCTTTGGACATGGCTTTCATCCATTGAACCGTGCGGCCGTCCATAGTTTCGGCAAGGCCTTCGGGTTTCATGGTAAATCCCGTGCTGAACATTTCGGGCAACACAATTACCTGTGTCTTTTCATGAATGGAATCAATCTTTTTTCCAAACATGGAAAGATTCAATTCTATGTCTTCCCAATGAATATCAGACTGAATAAGGGTAACACTTAATGGCTGCATATACTCAAAGGTACTGCATTCAATTCTCTGTAAAACGGCTCAGTAAATGAGGTTTAAATAATGCGCAAAGCCTTGCTGAATGAGGTGATAACCCAGGGAAGCACAATCCAGAAATATTCTCTGATCCAGATCAGAAAAATAATCTGAACGATGGCTGAAAGTGCAAAAAATACCCAATATTTACGAATGGATTCTCTTTCCAGTTTATTTTCCATGAGTCATCAATTTGAAGCAAATATAAAATGAAAATTATTGAACAACCACATATCGGGTTTGGAATATTAAAAATGGATAAAAAAATTTCGGAATAAATGGGAAAATTATTAAATCCGTCGACTTCGGTAATTTGAAAAATGCCGTTTTGTTTTTCTGTAAACCCGAATCATTTTTAAACAATGTTTTTGCAAAATGAACCATGACAACAGTTGTCCACCCCGTATTAAAAGATTGTTTTATTATTCATCAGCTATCATCATTTTCTCTTCTTCCGATAATTCCATAATCAGATTTGCCACGAGTGCTGTCCAACCGGTTTGGTGGCTTGCGCCCATTCCCATGCTGTTGTCTCCGTTGAAATATTCGTGAAAGAGGATTAAATTTTTATTTTCTTCTTTTGAATAAAACCAGTTGTAAGGCCCAAAAACAGGACGTTCATTTTTACCGTTCATTTCGAATATGCCAAGCAATCTTCTTTTTATTTCGGAGCAGGCATCATTCAACGAAATTTTATTTCCTGAGTTGGCAGGAAATTCTACTTTCAAATCATCTCCGTAAAAAGCACCAAAGGTCCGGAGTGAACGGATAATTAAATAATTCATGGGCATCCAGACCGGCCCGCGCCAGTTGCTGTTTCCTCCAAACATATTGCTGTTGCTGTTTCCGGGTACGTAGTCAATGGTATATTCATCTCCGCCGAATTTCATTGAATAGGGATTGTCTTTGTAATATCTCGATAATGCCCTGATGCCGCCCGGAGCCAGAAATTCATTTTCATCAAAAACCCGGGTCAGAAGATCGGCAAGGGTTTCCTTATTTACCATCGACAATAAAATACAATCTGTTTTGTCGCGATTGCTTACCGGTTGAAACAGGTTATTGGTTTTTCTGTACTGCCTGAACCATTCCATCCTTTTTGAAAAATCCTTGAGCTGGCTGACGATTTTACTGCTGATCATACTGACTGCAAAGAGCGGTGTCAATCCGACAATGGAGCGCACTTTCAGCGGGATATTCTGGAAATTGTTGATGGATAAAACATCGTAGAAAAATTTGTCTTCCTCATTCCATAAACCCAATTTGTTCAATGCTTCGGAAATAATAACAAAGTGTTCATAAAACTTGGTTGCCGTGTCTTCGAAGGAGGGATCTTTTGTGGCTATTTCAAGCGCGATGTCCATCATGTCAAGCGCATACATTCCCATCCAGCTTGTGCCATCAGCCTGTTCGAGCAAAGTTCCTCCTGGCAGCACCATATTCCTGTTGAAAATCCCGATGTTATCCAGGCCGAGAAATCCGCCTTCAAAAACTCCGTTTCCATCGGCATCTTTTCGATTTGTCCACCAGGTAAAATTGATAATGAGTTTTTGAAAAATACTTTTTAAAAATTCAAGGTCTCCTTTCCCGAACATTCTTTCTTCGGCGCGATAAACTTCCAAAGCAGCGAATGCCTGCACAGGAGGATTTACATCAGAAAAATTCCATTCGTAAGCGGGCAGTTGTCCGCGCGGATCCATATACCATTCGCGCATGAGCAGGGTCAATTGGTGTTTGGCAAATACGGGATCTATCTGGGCCATGGTGATACAATGAAAAGCCAGGTCCCACGCAGCATACCACGGATATTCCCAATTGTCGGGCATGGAAAGGATATCCTGGTTTTTCAGGTATTTCCACCGGCTGTTGCGCCCGTTGAGACGTTGCATTGAATCAGGGGTAATGCCATCGCTGGTTGTCAGCCACCGGCCCACATCATAATGGTAATACTGTTTGTTCCAGAGCAACCCTGCAAAAGCCTGGCGCTGGATATTTTTCTGATCGTCTGATATTTTATTTCGATTGATGTTATCATAAAATTCATCCGCTTCTTTTTTCCGCTGGTCGAAAATATTTTCAAACCCCTTCGGGAATGCATTATCCTGTTTTTTGGAGGTCAGCCGCAAATAAAATTCTTCCGATTGTTGTGAAGGGATGTCTTTTCGAAATACCGGCGCACATTTGGTTCCCTGTTTTGCATCGAGGAGTGCCTGATAATCTTTCCCCGTTACAATTGCATCGTGAAAGGCATCCTTTACGTGGGCACATACATTATCTCTTCCAAAAAGTTTTTTGAAGTTGGTTTCATTTTCGGTAAAAAGAACATCCCGGCACTCCGGGAAATAGAGATAATAATCCTCCAGGTGAGGATGAGTGGCTTTGACACATCCATTGTTCATCCATTGAATCAACGGTTTTGTGGCTCCGGGATGGTATTGCCAGAAATTGTAAAACCAGAGCGTTGGCAATAAAGTTATCTCTGCTGTTTCAGGCCCTCGGTTCACCACACTGATCCGGATAAAAATATCTGTACTGGTATTCTTTGCATATTCCACAAAGACATCAAAATACCTTTCTTCATTAAAGATTCCGGTATCGAGCAATTCATATTCCGGCTGGTCTTTACCTCTCTGTTTATTTTCATTGACCAATTCGTCGTAAGGAAAAGCCTCCTGCGGATACTTGTAGAGAAACTTCATGTAATAATGGGTGGGAATATTATCCAGATAATAATAAAGTTCCTTCACATCTTCCCCGTGGTTTCCTTCGGGATTGCTGAGGCCAAACATTCTTTCCTTGAGAATGGGATCTTTTCCATTCCACAAGGCAATGGCAAAACACAATTGCTGATTGATGTCGGAGATACCACCGATACCGTCTTCGCCCCAGCGGTAAACCCGGCTCCGGGACTGGTCATGGGTGAAATAATCCCAGGGTTGCCCGTTGGAACTGTAATCTTCCCTGACCGTTCCCCATTGGCGGCACGACAAATAGGGCCCCCATTTTTCGAGAGGAACATCTTTTTCAGAGTTGCTTAATAATCTTTTGCCTTCAGCAGTTTTATCATTTATCATCAGAAACAATCAATATGAAAACTCATTTTCGTTTAATGCTAACCGTTAGTACTGAATCCGGGATAGAGCAACATGCCTCCGTCCACAAAAAGCGTAATTCCATTTACGTAATCGCTTTCGTCACTTGCCAGCCACACAGCCGCTTTCCCGATATCTTCAGGTTCTCCGATTCTTCCATAGGGGATCAGGGTAAGCAGCCTGTCAAGGGATTCCTGTGTATCCCATGCCGATTTGTTGATGGGCGTGCGGATGGCTCCCGGCCCGATGGCATTCACCCGTATGTGGTGTGGTGCCAGTTCCTGCGAAAGGCTTTTTGAAAACATCATAATCCCTCCTTTACTGGAAGCATAGTTCACATGTCCGGCCCATGGGATTCTTTCGTGTACGCTGCTCATACAAATTATTTTTCCTGCTGCCACACTTCTGTCTTTTACAATGCCACGGCGCAGGAATTCCCTGGCGGCTTCGCGTGCACAAAGAAAATATCCTGTCAGGTTTACATTGATAACAGCCATCCATTGATCGAGTGTCATGTCCACAAACGGTGAATCTTTTTGAATACCCGCATTGTTGACCAGGATATCGATCGTCCCGAATGTATCGAACATCTTTTGAAACATATCGTGCACCTGATCTTCTTTGCTTACATCAGCTTTAATGGCAATGGCATTGCCTCCGGCGGCTTTGATATTTGTTACCATTTGCTGTGCTGAATCCGGATCGGAAACGTAGTTGATAACCACATTGGCGCCGGCTGATGCAAGAGATTCGGCAACTGCTTTACCGATTCCACTATTGGCTCCTGTGACGAGGGCACTCTGCCCTTTTAATTGTTGCATGAGTGTAGAGTTAAGAATTTTTCTTATACTACCCGTAAATATTATGCCAATGAAAAAAGGGAAGAAGTGAAAGTCTTTTTTCTAAATGCCATTGAGATATTTTGCAATGGTGGCCGGTCTTTTGATTTTTCCGGAAGTGGTGTGCTCAAAACTATTCAGGAAGATGATTTCTTTGGGATGTTCAAATCTTTCGAGCTGCTGAACGAAATACCGGTCTAAAGAATCCATCATGGGTTGATCCCATTGATCTCCTTCAATAAACAGAGAAACTTTTTCCCCGAACCTTTCGTCGGGAAGACCGGCAATAAAAAAAGGAAGGCCGATAAAGCTGCTGATTTTTGACTCGATGATTTCAGGAAAAAGTTTGACTCCTCCGCTGTTGATTACAAAATCGATCCGTCCTTTCCAGGTGAAAGACTCAGGCGTTAAAAGTTCCACAGCATCATTGGTGACCACTGTTTCTTTGAGAAATGGAGCATGGATAACCAGGCAATCCCGATCGTCTGTTTCAAAATGAATTCCTTTCAGTGCCTGGTAAATTTTGGAAGATCCTTCTCCGTTCACCCTGCGGAGAGCCACATGGCTAAGGGTTTCCGTCATCCCATAACCATGAAAGATGCTGAATGGCATTCCTGATAACCGTCTTTCCAATTGGGGTGAAACAGGGCTTCCTCCAAGCAGGATATTTTTTATGTGAATTTTTTCCGGAACCCGGTCCAGTTGAAGAGGTATCAAAGGAGCGAAATCAACCTGCAGGTCTTCCGGTATTTCTGTAAGCGGATTTGCGGATGGGGGAATACAGAAAAGATTCAGATGGCTGTAGAGTGCACGCACCACCATCATTTTTCCGGCGATATAGGTGGTGGGAAGGCAAAGCAGGGCTGTTTCTCCTTTTTTGAATTGGAAAAATTCTGCGGTCATGCCTGCGCTTTGCAACATCTGTGATTTGTTGATTTCGATGATTGCCGGCGTGCCGGTGGAACCGCTGGTTTGCACTTCAATTTTTGGCGATTCGTCAAGCCAGTCTTTTATAAAAGCCCCTAATTGATTTAAATCCTCTCTGTCGCTTTCAAAACAGAAATCCGCAATGGCGTTGCCGGTAAGTTCATTTCCATTCAGGATTAGTGTATTGTATTCGAGATGATTCATACTACGGATTTAAAATTCCAGGCGCCACCCGGGTCATAATGCAAAGTTCCGGGAGAAAGATGGTATGGTGCAGGAATGTTGTTGTTAAAAAGTTGCCCGGTTCCAATGCCCTGCGGGATTTGCGGGTGAAAGGTGGCAATGTACTGGGCGATGGCATTCAGCCCGATATTACTTTCCAAAGCAGACGTTACAACGCAATATCCGTTGCGTGGTTTTAAAAGATTGCGGTAGAAATTACAGGATGCAAATCCGCCGATCAATGCGGGTTTTAAAATCAGTATTGATGGTTTCAGTGTATCCATTAAACGGATTTTATCATCGGTTTTAAAAATACCAATTAATTCTTCATCCAGTGCAATGGGGACCGGACTTTCTTTTATCAGTTGAGCCATTTTGGCCCATTGACCGGCCCGGACAGGTTGCTCGATATAATGAATGTTGTAGGGATACAACTTCTCAATTTTCTTTAATGCCTCTTCGGAACTGAATCCTCCGTTGGCATCAAGACGTATTTCTAACGATTCTCCGCCCTTTTCACGAATGTATTTTACCAATGCCAGTTCCTTTTCAAAATCGATAGCTCCGATTTTTAATTTGATGCATTTATAACCGGAAGATAATTTCCCGTCTATCCTTTTTTTCATTTCTGATTCAGTGCCCATCCAGATTAAACCGTTTACAGGAACAGAGAATGAATTATTTGAAAAAGCTTCAGGGAAAATAATCCGGCGGCAACCGCTTTTCCAATCCCTGAGTAATGTTTCCACCCCAAATTGAATGGAAGGCCATTCGGAAAGAGAAGAAAGAATGTTTTCTTTCTCTGTTGGGATTCGTGTACACACCTCTGTTAGTTTCTTTTCGTATCCTTCCCTGTCATCTGCCGAAAGTCCCTTAAAAAGATTGCATTCTCCAAAAGCATATTTTCCTTCATCTTCCAGCATCAGAAAATAAGTTTCCTTATCGTGAAGTACCCCGCGCGAAGTGCCCCCCGGCTCTTTGAAATGAAGGATGTATTTTTTGAATGTAACACGCATTTACCAATGGGGTTATCTGCACTGCAAAGTTAGTGATGGATGAAGAAGGAGAAATTTGTGAAAGCAGTTGTGGGTTTTATAATTTTACCTGATAAGGATAATTACAATTGTTTGGTGGAAATGAACCGAAGTTCTATCGAATGAGGCATATCTGTTAACCGGTTTTTTACTCCGCATTTTCATAAAACTCATTCTGATAAATTTTTATCAGCACAATAAAATAACTGACAAGCAATGGTCCGAAGACCACTCCCCAGAAACCAAACATCCCCAATCCGATGATAACTCCGACAATGGTGATCATCGGATGCACGTCTCCAATCTTTTTCAGCAGGGTGACCCTGATAACATAATCCACATTGCTTGTGATGACGATGGAATATAACAAAAGTCCGATGGCATTTGGATTTTGGCCGATAGCAAATAAATAAATGACAAGAGGAATCCAAACAATGGCAGTACCTACAATGGGGATGAGCGAGGCAAGCCCGGTAAGAAATGCCCACACGCCGATTTGATTGAGACCGAAAATATAATATCCCAGCAGGCTGATCAATCCCTGGATCACTGCCAGCAGGGGGATTCCAATGGCATTGGCGCGAATCATCATGATGGTTTCTTTGCCGAGCAATTCCCGGTTGGTTTTCTTCATCGGAAGCAGATTCTGCATGTGTTTTTCCATTTCCCCCGAACTGATGAGCATGTAGTACAGAATGAAAAACATCAGGAGAACGTTGGTAATGAAATTGGCGGTACCTGTCAGGAGAGCGGGAATATTCCCTGCGAGCTTTTGAAATGTACCTTCAAAATTTTCAGGCCGGTAAATCTGAATATGGGTGATCTGCTCTATTTTGTCTGAAAGGCTTTTTACCGCAATCATCAGTTGCACCGGATCTGTAAAAAAAGCAACCAGTTTGGGAGCAATTAAAATCAGGGCGAAATATACAGGAAGGCAGATCAATACCAGAAAAATCAAAATGTATAGAAGTGCGGTCCAGCTTTTTTTCCATTTCTTTTTTTCAGTCAGATGCTGGTAGCTTCCACGCGCAACAATGTACAGGGTAATGGCTCCGAGCACAGCCGGAAGAAAAACAAAAAAGTATTTGAGCATCAAAATAATGATGAGGATAATGACACTCAGCAGAATGACTTGTCGAATCTGGTTGTTAAATTTCGTCATGCAGGAACAAAAATTCTGAGGAAAAATAGGCTAAAAAAACAAACTCCCCGCTTCTTTTTTTATGATCGTGATCACATGCGTATTTTGCATTGGTGTTTGCAATATTGGCTGAAGATCGAATGGGTGATTTCCGGGTAAAGTTCCGGTTTGTTTAAACCTGATCAACATTGAACAACGCGGCTAAAATATTAATTGAACTGAATGGAATTTCGTTCTGTTTTATTTTTTACCACAGGAGTTTGAATAAAATAATGTGGCCGGTTGAGAAAATAGTGAACGCGACGGGGAATCAAAAATAAAAGTGTAATCCTCTTTATCCTTTTTTCCAGACATGAAGCCCTTCACTGCAATTGGCGCAGATATCAATGTTCTTTCTCGAAATGGTTATCTGTTTGCGAAACTCTTTGTAGTCTTTGTTTTGCCAGATTTCTTTCATGGAATGTTCATTGAGATTGCCCAATTTGTGTTTGGCATCTTTATCAAAGCAACATGGAACCACTGTGCCGTCCCAGGTAACGACATTGGCATGCCACAATCTCCAGCAGTGATTTGTCATTTTGTTTTTCTGTTCCGTGTGCCCGTCTTTTTTCTTTACGTAACGGCTGTATTTTTCGTTTTTCGGGATCAGGTGGTTCGGATCATTTTCATAATCGTAAACCTGAGCGGTCTTGAATCGCACATCATCCACTCCAACTTCTTTGGCAAGTTTTTTTACATCTACAATCTGATGTTCATTGGGACGGACGACAAGGAATTGAAAAAACACATAGGGCTTTTTGCTCTTTAATTCTTTTTTCCATTTGACAATATTCCTCGCTCCCTGAATGACGGTTTGAAGATTGCCTCCGCGCCGGTATTGCTGATAAACTTCCTGTGTGGTCCCGTCAATGGAAATGATCAATCTGTCCAATCCGCTTTCCACAGTTTTGCGGGCCATTTCATCTGAGAGAAAATGACCGTTGGTTGAAGTTGCGGTATATATTTTTTTGGAATGAGCGTAGGCCACCATTTCCAAAAACTTTTTATTGAGGTAAGGTTCGCCCTGGAAATAAAAAATGAGGTACATCAGGTCTTTGTAAACACTATCGATGGTTTTTTTGAAGAACTTGCTATCGAGCATTCCCCGTGGCCGTGTGAAAGATCGCAAGCCGCTCGGGCATTCGGGGCAATGTAGGTTGCATGCGGTGGTGGGTTCAAAAGACATGGACAATGGCAACCCCCACTGGATGGGTTTGTGGAGGAGGCGTGTGAGTTCATAACTTGTAAGGACTTTGATTCCGTTCCATGTTTTTCTGAAGGAGAGTTTGCTTAAAAAATTAACGCTGTCGTTGTAATTGAATTCAGGCATGATGATGTAAAGATATAGTTTAGAGGTATCTGCCGCAGGGCGGCAAATTTGCGAGATTGGGAATTTTCATTTGATGCCTCTTTGCGCTTTAAAGGCATAGCTGGTATTGAGGATATAGGTGTAAAAATTCACGAGCGAACTTGCGATGATAAATTCATAGGTAGGCCGGTATATCTTTTTATAATTTTCCAAATCCTTTCCGGTCAATCCCGTCATCCTTGTAATAAGCTGGTTATTGAACCGGTAATCCACATAAGAATCCTGCTCCTGTTGTATCAACCGTTGCTGGAAGGATTTCTGTTGTCTGTTTCTCCGGAATTGAAATAGCTGAACGATGGATCCGATATCCAGTCCGGCAGCGCCGGTAGAAGGGTTCATGCCGGTTTTTAACCTCGCTCCGGTATTGTCAAATACGTTTGCATATTGTTGCCTGTTTTCCATTGAGTCCAGTTGGTAACTGTCAGAATAAACACGTACTTCTTTCAGTAGTTTGTATTTGTTTTTTGCATTTACCAACATACTGATGTCGAAGGCAGAAGGGTCTTGCATGTCTTTGACCGGATACCTGATTGAATTTTTTTCTGCATAGAAAAAGTAAATGCTGTCGGTTCGGGAGGCTTCTATGTGATATGCCCCGATGGAATCCGTAACGGTCTCTCTGCCGGAGGTTGAAAAAACTTTAACTCCGGGAATCACATACAATCTGGAAGAGTCGAAAACAGTACCGCTTATACGTAATTGAGCACTGCTCTCTCCGGATATGAGAACAAATGAGATAGAAGTAGTAAGAAATATCAGGACGCGTCTCATTTCGGCGGAAAATTAGAAGTTTTGATGTTAGCTTTCCGTTATAGTTTCCGGCGGCTCTTCCAAAGCGTAAAGATCGCGAAAGCAAGTGAATAATTTTTCTCAGACAACCCTTTCTGTATTGGCATATTCATTTAAAACTTTCTCAATGGCACGTGGATACCATTTGTGTTCGAGGACATGTATTTTCTCGGCGAGCGACTCAGGAGTTTCATCCCCTGCGATGGCCACTTTTTCCTGCAAAATAATTTTACCATGATCATATTTTTCATCTACAAAATGGATTGTGATCCCGCTGAATTTTTCTTTGTTTGAAACCACGGCATTGTGTACCGCCATGCCATACATTCCTTTCCCTCCATAATCGGGGAGCAGTGCGGGATGAATATTGACAATGCTTCCGGGATATTTGTCAATGAGAACTACCGGAATCTTCCAGAGGAAACCCGCCAAAACTATAAAATTAATTTTGTGTTTTTGAAGTGATGCCAGATAGCCGTTTTCTTTGAATTGATTTTTCTCAATTAATAAAACAGGAATTCCGTTTTCTGAGGCGATTTCAAGAACCACTGCGCGTGAATTATTACAAACAATCAGCGAAATTTTAACGAAAGAATGATTTGCAAAATATTCTATAATTTTTTTTGCATTGGAGCCTTTTCCTGAGGCAAAAATGGCAACATTTATGGTTTTTGAGCCTTTCAAATTATTTTTTTTATTCTGCCGCAAGCTAAAGAAATCCTTCTTACCGACAGCTCAATTTTGTGCAAACCCAACAGGAATAAGGACTTTTTACTCTTTTTTAAAAAGATAACGCAAGGGTGATTTTTTTCATACGATTTTTTTCTCAAATAACAGTGACGGTTATGTAAAATTTTTTTTCCGATGTTAACAGTTTGTCAACACGCTTCCTTATTTTTGCGGTGTACGAGTAAAATCATTCCATTAAACCTTAGACGGTAAAATTGATATGAATCGAATTTTTCAACGCTGCTTCAAAGCAGTTGCCGTAGTCGCTTTCCTAATGTTAGTTTCTCCTCAATTATCATTTGGTCAGGACGGCGAAGCCCTTTTTAAAGCAAACTGTTCCTCCTGTCATAAGCCCGACGTTAAGTACGTTGGCCCACCCTTAAAAGGTGCCCGTGAAAGGGAACCCGAAAAAGGCTGGGTGTACAAATGGGTACACAATGCAACTGCGATGGCAATGACCGATCCTTATGCGAGTAAACTCCGTGAAGAAGCCGGTGGTGTTGTAATGACCTCGTTCCCCGATCTGACAAATGCACAGATCGATGCAATTTTAAACTGGGCTGATAGTTTCCAGCCCGCAGGAGCAGCCAAACCGGGCGCCGGGGGTGCTACCGTTGCGCCACAGTCAAATCATACTGTATTATATGGTATGCTGACTCTGGTTCTTGCAATTATTGCTTTTGTTTTATTGCAGGTAAACAGCAATCTGAAAAAACTGGCTGATGAACATGATAATATTCCGGGAAAACAACCGGTTCCTTTTTATAGAAATAAAGCATATCTCCTCGTTCTGTTAATTGGCCTGTTTCTTCTGGCCGGATATTTTTTAGTTGACGGAGCGATGGGACTTGGCCGGCAGCAGGGTTATCAACCGGTTCAGCCAATATATTATTCTCACTTTGTTCATGCAGGAGTCAACCAGATAAGTTGCCTCTATTGTCATGGCGATGCTCAAAACAGCCGGCATGCAAATATTCCTTCAGTCAATACCTGTATGAATTGCCACATGGCAGTAAAAGAATATACCGGAGAACCACTGAAAAGAGCAGATGGAAGCATAGTTGATGCCAATGCTGAAATTCAAAAGCTTTACAATTATGCCGGATGGAACCCTGATACGAAAACCTATGACCGTCCGGGTAAGCCCATCCAATGGGTTAAAATTCACAATTTACCGTCTCACGTTTATTTCAACCACTCTCAACATGTGAAAGTAGGACAGGTTGCCTGCCAGACATGCCATGGTGAAATACAAAAGATGAATGAGGTAAAACAATTTGCACCGTTAAGTATGGGTTGGTGCATCAACTGTCACCGAACCACGAATGTTCAGTTTAATGATGACAAGGGAAATGGTAATCAATTCTACAGCCTTTATGAAAAGTTTCATGAAGATATAAAAGAGCATAAGTATGATAGTGTGACTGTAGAAAAGATTGGAGGAACAGAATGTGGCAAATGCCATTATTAATCATTGTGTTTTTTTAATTGGAGACCTAATCACATACGTATAATCTTTTTTGAATTTTTTTAAATATGAGTGACCACCGTAAATACTGGCAAAGTTTTGGGGAGTACCATAACAGTGCTGCTACAAAAATTGCCAAGAAGGATGAGTTCAGAGAAGAGCTGCCTTTTGGAGAGCTATCTGACAATAGCCTTACGAACACCAAGACCCCGCGCCGGGATTTTCTTAAATATATGGGATTCAGCACCGCTGCCGCTGTGGTAGCAGCAAGTTGCGAAATGCCTGTTCATAAAGCAATTCCCTATCTTCATAAACCTGATGACATAACTCCGGGTATTGCCAACTATTACGCCTCCACCTACATTAGTGACGGAGATGCGGTTCCGGTAGTGGTTAAACAGAGAGAAGGCAGGCCGATAAAAATTGAAGGAAATACCCTTTCCTCTCTCACGGAAGGCGGTACTTCCGCCCAATGCCAGGCTTCTGTTCTGGACCTTTATGATACCCACAGGCTCAGATATCCCTTAATTGGAAAGAAAGAAGCAACCCTGGGAGCTATGGATAAAAAAATAGCTCAGGAAATTGCTGCTGCCGGCAACAAACCCA
The DNA here is from genome assembly GCA_017307735.1 of Chitinophagaceae bacterium. Taxonomy (GTDB): domain Bacteria; phylum Bacteroidota; class Bacteroidia; order Chitinophagales; family Chitinophagaceae; genus Ginsengibacter. The sequence goes on along the minus strand of JAFKGR010000005.1, from coordinate 83,155 downwards.
TGGTTTTGCTGACAAGTTCAATGACTTCTGTAACCGGCAGAGAATTAATCAAACAATTTTTAGCTAAATATCCGGGAAGCCGACACGTACAATATGATGCAGTTTCCTATAGCGGGATGTTGACGGCCAATGAAGCTTGCTACGGACAAAGAGTAATACCTTCTTATCATTTTGAAAAAGCAAAAATCATTGTGAGCCTGAGCGCCGATTTTCTTGGCTCATGGCTGAGTCCGGTTGTTTTTGCAAAACAATATGCAGAAGGCCGCCGGATTGACGAAAGCAATCTCGCAATGAGCCGCCATATTCAGTTTGAAAGTTTCATGAGTATGACCGGTTCAAATGCAGATGAAAGATTTATGCACAAGCCCTCAGAAACCGGGGCCATTGCTCTGGCGCTGTTGGGAGCTTTGGGTGGTGGTACGTCGGCAAATCTTACAGGACGTGCAGCGGAAGGCGTAAAAATAGTGGCTGCTGAATTGAAGGCAAATATGGGATCCTCTCTTGTGGTATGCGGAAGCAATGATCCGAATATTCAGATTATTGTTAATGCCATCAATAATGCTATCGGCGCCAACGGTAAAACAATTGACTGGGACAAACCAGTTCTGTATAGGCAGGGAGTCGACAAGGACATGGCAACCCTGGTCAGCGATATGAATGCCGGAGCTATTGGCGGATTGCTGATTTATGGTGCAAATCCGGTTTATAATTATTATGATGCTGCAAAATTTGTAAGCGGCCTTCAAAAATGTGCATTCACGCTCTCATTCAACGAAAGGCTGGATGAAACGACCGAGTTGTGCAAATATGTAATCCCTGCAAGCCACTGGCTTGAAAGCTGGGGCGATGCTGAATTACAAAAGGGAACAATAAGCGTTATTCAACCCCTTATTCATCCGCTGTTCAAAACGAGGCAGTTTGAAGATTCTCTTTTGAAATTGATTGGTAGCCAGGATGATTATCTGACATTTTTCAGGAGTTACTGGATTGACAAGTTGGGAGGCGTAAACAATTATGAAAAGTTCCTTCAGGACGGGATTATAGAAGACGGTAAATTCAGGACCTCTTCAGTTTTGGAAAATGTAGATAACCTCACGTCAGCAACTGCTGTTGGCGATGCCACTTATCAGGCCACAGGTTCTTCAGATAGTAGTAAAGTTCCTGTTCCGGCTCCGGTTGCCACAGATTCTGCAACCGTTACTTCCCGGGCCACATTGTTGCGTGGCGCTGTTCCTGCTGCTGTTGTGGCTGCTTCCTCATTTGGCGGCGCTACGTTCTCCGGTAATGTATCAGATGCAGCAGGTAAGATAGTTGCAAAATCAGGTGAAACAGAATTCCTGTTCTATCAAAATATTCTGGTAGGAAACGGAAACAGGGCCACCAATGCCTGGTTGCAGGAAGCGAGTGATCCGATTTCCAAATGTACCTGGGACAATTACGCCGTTCTTTCTCCGGAAATGGGAAAGAAGTTATTAAACATCGATATCTTCAATCCCAGGGATGCCGACAGAACAGAAGTACATCCTGAAAAACCTGTAGTAAAAGTTACAGTCAATGGCAAGACAATAGAAATCGCAGCCCTGATTATACCTGGTACACATCCGGATGTAATTGCCATTGCCGTGGGTTACGGGCGCCAGAGCAGTGATCCGAAAAATACCGCCGAATACATTGGACCTTCCGTTGTTGGAACAGGAGTCAATGTTTATCCGATGACCGTATTCAACGGAGAATTTGTCAATTATTATACTTCAGGTACTGTTGAAAAGACAGACAAAGAATACATGTTGGCGCTGACCCAAACACACAACATTACCGAAGGAAGGCCGGTTGTAAGAGAACAATCGCTGAAAGACTTTAAAGCTGATCCCGGCAAACTAAACAGGGAAGAAGCGGAAGAGCTATCACAGTTTGGAAAGAACTTCGCGCGTGATGCCACACTCTATCCGACGTTTGAAAAACCCGGAATCAAGTGGGGAATGAGTATTGACCTGAGCGCTTGCATCGGATGCTCGGCTTGTACCATTGCCTGTGTGGCAGAAAACAATATTTCCACCGTTGGCAAATATGAGGTTGCCCGTTTTCACGATATGCAATGGATCCGGATTGACAGGTATTATACCGGAGATCCCAGCAACCCTGATGTTGTTTTCCAACCCATGCTTTGTCAACAGTGCGACAATGCACCCTGCGAAAATGTTTGCCCTGTGGCAGCAACGAGTCATAGCAGTGAAGGCCTAAACCAGATGATTTATAACCGTTGTATCGGTACAAAATATTGCATGAACAACTGCCCCTATAAGGTTCGCCGGTTTAACTGGGCAGACTGGAACGGAGCTGACAGCTTCCCGAATAATCAGTTGGGAACAATTTCTTCTACTACTGCAAGTCTGGATACCGACCTGACAAGGATGGTTTTGAATCCCGATGTAACGGTAAGAGCAAGAGGTGTCATGGAAAAATGCACTTTCTGTGTTCAGCGCCTACAGGAAGGTAAATTGAATGCGAAAAAGGAAAACAGGGCATTGAAAGATGGAGATGTAATGCCAGCCTGTGCACAAGCTTGCCCGACTCATGCTATTCATTTTGGAAATGTAAATGATCCTGAAAGCGATATTTCAAAGGTTCGTTTTAAAGAACAAAACAACAGGAAGTTTTATGCTTTGGAACAACTTCACACTTTGAGTAATGTGAACTATCTGACCAAGATCAGGAATACAGACAGGAAAGTGGGTATTTCTGAAGACAAAGAAGAAAACGCATAATGAAAAAATAAAGGCAAGCCTGAGCGAGCCGAAAGCAAAAAGCAAGAAAGTATGTCACTATTAAGGTATGAATCTGAATTAAGGGAACCACTGGTTGATGGTGCCAAAAGTTATCACCAGGTAACAGAGGATATCATAAGCCCTATCGAAAGCAAGCCCAGCCGTCTTTGGTGGATCGGATTTTCAACAGCCATTGCTTTGCTCATCTTTGGTGTTTATTCGGTTTACCGTGAAGTGGATTTGGGAATCGGGCAATGGAACCTGACCCGGACAGTTGGTTGGGGATGGGATATCACCAATTTTGTTTGGTGGATCGGTATCGGGCACGCCGGAACACTGATTTCTGCCATTCTTTTGCTTTTCAGGCAAACATGGCGCACAGGGGTAAACAGGGCTGCTGAAGCAATGACAATTTTTGCTGTAATGTGTGCCGGACAGTTTCCGGTATTTCACATGGGCCGGGTATGGATGGGATTTTTTGTATTCCCTTATCCTAACAGCCGTGGTCCGTTATGGCCAAATTTCAATTCAGCACTTTTGTGGGATGTGTTTGCAGTATCCACTTACTTTACTGTTTCCCTGTTATTCTGGTACACAGGTTTGTTGCCAGACCTCGCAACGGTCAGGGACAGGGCAAGGACCAAGTTCCGAAAAATGTTTTACGGGCTGGCCTCTTTTGGATGGACAGGAAGTACCAAACACTGGCAACGCCAGGAAAGCCTGGCTCTCGTTTTAGCGGGCCTGGCAACTCCGCTCGTTCTCTCCGTTCATACCATTGTGTCCTTCGACTTCGCCACATCAGTAATCCCGGGATGGCATACCACTATTTTCCCCCCTTACTTTGTGGCAGGAGCCATCTTTTCAGGATTTGCCATGGTGCAATCTCTTCTGATTATAACGAGGAAAGTTTTACACCTTGAAGATTATATTACCATCGGCCATATTGAGGCAATGAATAAAGTCATTGTGCTGACGGGATCCATAGTCGGATGTGCTTATTTGTCTGAGCTATTTGTCTCCTGGTATTCCGGCAACATGTATGAATGGTGGGCATTCAGAGAGAACCGGGCAAATATATTCAGCCCGTATGGCTGGGCTTACTATGGTATGATGTTCTGTAATGTAGTATCTCCCCAGTTGTTCTGGTCAAGAAGGCTCAGAAGAAATGTAACCTTCACCTTTTTCATGGTTGTTTTGGTAAATGTGGGAATGTGGTTTGAAAGATTTGTGATCATTGTTACTTCCATTTACCGTGACTACCTTCCTTCGAGCTGGACAATTTATTACAGCCCGTCAATTTGGGAAATTGGATTTTATCTGGGAACCTTCGGATTGTTCTTTACGTTGTATTTCCTTTTTGCCAAATTCTTCCCCGTTATTGCGGTGGCAGAAATCAAGCATGTTTTGAAAACAAGCGGCGAAAGTTTTAAGGCTGAAATGGAAACTATTGAAAGGAAGGAATCTGCCCAATTTTATACAGAAGATGTGGCAGCAGGCCATCATTAAAAATATATAATTTTTGAAATACAAGGTATATGATTAAACGATTTGTTGTAGGCACTTTTGAAGAAGAAAAAGTATTGTTTCCGGCAGTGAAAAATGTGAGGAGGGCCGGATACAAAATTCATGATGTCTATACCCCTTATCCGGTGCACCATCTCGACAAAGCGCTGGGTTTGAGGGAAACCAGTTTGCATACCATGGGATTCATCTATGGACTGACAGGTACTTTAATTGCACTGGGAGGTATGGGATGGATTTTTGCTGTGGACTGGCCACTGAATATCGGAGGTAAACCACATTTTCCTTTGCCTGCCTATATCCCGATTACATTTGAATTGACGGTATTGTTATCCGCAGTAGGCATGACACTGACTTATTGCTGGCTGAATCAGATGATGCCCGGAGTAAAGAAACACCATTTTAGCCCGAGGGCAACAGATGATGCTTTTGTGATGGTGATAGAATTGATGGAAAAATCAAATGAGGATGAAATAAAAGCCTTTTTACGGGATAATGGTGCCATAGATATTAATACGCAGGTTGCCGAAGAAGGCTGGTGGTTTGGAAGGTATGATCAGGAACAAAAGCTTTACAGAACAGAAGAACCCGTTATAGAGTCATAAAAAAATTTAACCGGAAGAAACAGGTATGAAAAAGTCAAAGATTTTATTTCTTTTATTATTGATTTCACCAGGCTTTGTGATACTGCCCGGCTGTAGCAGCAATCGCGAGCCGGGAAGGACCTATATGCCCGATATGCAATACAGCAGAGCGTATCAGGCGTATGCCCCGAATAACCTGAAACAGGATGGTGTGAATTACAAAAACTGGCCGGTGGAAGGAACCATCCGCAGAGGAGATTTATTTCCCTACACCCTGCCCAATGATTCAACAGGATACAGGCTGAGCGCCCAGGTAAAAAATCCATTGCCGCCATTGACACCTGCACAGGCAAAAGAAGCAGAACGCCTCTTTAATATTAATTGTGCTATTTGTCATGGTGAAAAAATGGATGCGCAGGGCCCGCTTTCTGCAGGAGGTAAAGTGCCCGCTGTAGCTAACCTGACGTTGAAACAATATGTGGATATGCCGGAAGGAACCATGTTCCATTCCGTCACCTATGGCAAAGGAAACATGGGAAGTTACGCACCACAACTTACAAGGGAAGAAAGGTGGATGATTGTATCGTATGTAAAAAGTAAACAACTGGCTGAGGCCGGTGCAGCGGCTCCTGCGGCAGCGACCTCCGGCACATCAACAGGAACAAAATAAATAACAGATTTTAAAACCTAATTGGATGGAGAATTCATTTGTGACACCGGCAAATTACAAAAAGTGGTACAATGCTTTTATGGGCGTTGGGGCTCTCACTTTGATACTCGGAATTGTGTTTTTGCATCCGTGGGCTGGTTCTCATGGTGACAATTTAAACAGCACCCGTTTTTGGGCGGTATTGCTTCAAAATAGTCTGTACTGGTTATTGTTGGTAAATGTGGCGGTATTTTTTATAGTTATTTCCACCCTGTCAATGGGAGGATGGCAGGAAGCCTTCCGCAGGGTTACAGAAGCGGTCGGATCCCTTTTGCCTGTCATGGCAGTCATAACTCTATTGATCATGCTGTGCATTATTTTGGGGCACCGTACGGATATTTATCTCTGGCTCGACAAAGACACTGTAAGCCATGACAAAATATTATCAGTTAAGAAAGGATTTCTGAATCCTTATATGTATATCGTGTTTTCTGTTATTGTAATGGGTGCGTGGACATACATTGGGAAAAAACTGAACAAGTTCAGCCGTGAAACAGATGAAATGGGACCGATGGATTTTGATACTTCCAGAAAATGGAACAACAGAAACATGGCATGGTCAGCATACTATCTGGTTCTTTATGTACTTTCAATCGGATCGCTTGCTCCCTGGTTGTGGATGATGAGCCTCGAGCCGCACTGGTACAGTACACTCTATAGCTGGTACACCTTTGCAAGTACATTCGTTGCCGGTATGGCATTGATTACATTGTTTGTCATTTATTTTAAAAATCAGGGCCAGCTCGAATATGTCAATAAGGAACATCTTCAGGATTTGGGTAAATACATATTTGCATTTTCCATTTTCTGGACTTATTTATGGTTTGACCAGTTCATGTTGATCTGGTACGGAAATATTCCGGAAGAAACCATTCACTTTAAGATCAGAATGCAGGGACCTTATGCAGGATTATTTTACCTGAACCTGATTCTGAACTTTATTGCACCATTCTTAATTTTTATGAAACGATCCACGAAGCGTAACTATACGATTGTTACCTTTATGGCCGCTGCAATTGTTTTTGGACACTGGTTAGATTTTTATCAAATGGTAATGCCCGGAACAGTTGCCAAAAGCCCGCATCTCAGTTGGTTTGAATTTGGAATCGCCTTAGGTTTTATTGGAATCATCATGAGAGGCGTTGCAAAGTTTGCTGAAAAAACTCCTATGACAGCTCTGAATAGTCCGTTTCTCAAAGAGAGCATTGTTCATGAAGTATAAATTATTTTAAATAAATAAAATTGAAACATTTTTCTGTTAGGAGAGATTACAGAATAAACTAACAACATGGAAACAATCTTTTTATTAGCTATTATCGTCCTGATATTTCTGGTCATCTTCCAGATTGCAAAGGCCAGCGAATACGTCAGTATTCTCAAAGGTGAAGAACAAGTAAAAAAACAGAACAACAGGATCAACGGGTTCTTCATGATCTTTTTCCTGATTCTGCTATTAATTGGAGTGTGGTATTGCAATAAACTCTATTATCCCAATAACCTCTTTTCGTGGGGATCGGCTTCAAAAGAAGGGATTGCCATTGATCACATGATTTGGACTACCCTCGCTCTGACGATGACTGTATTTTTCCTTACGCAGATTTTATTGTTCGTGTTTGCCTTTCGTTATCAGCACAGCGATAAAAGAAAAGCATTGTATTACCCGTACAACAATAAACTGGAATTTATCTGGACTGCAGTTCCGATTATTACCTTTTCCACGCTGGTAGTTATCGGGCTGAAACACTGGTTTCAACTTAAAGGAGAAGCTCCGAAGGATGCACAGATTGTTGAGATTACGGGCCATCAGTTTGGGTGGGAAATGAGGTATCCCGGGAAAGATGGTGTTTTGGGAAAAGAAAATTATAAACTTGTCAACGCGGCCAAAGGAAATCCACTCGGGATCGATTGGAATGACCGTGCGAGCAGAGACGATATCCACGTACCCACAACCATGTATGTGGTAGTGAATAAACCGGTAAAATTGGTTATCCATTCCCAGGATGTCATTCATGATGTAGGTCTGCCTGCATTCAGAATGAAAATGGACGCTGTACCGGGGATGCCTACAACATTATTCTTCACGCCTATTTACACAACTAAGGAAATGAAGAAACGAACAGGGAATCCTGATTTTGAATATGAAATTGTTTGTAGTCAGCTCTGTGGCATCGGCCACTTCTCAATGAGAGGTGTTGTAAAAGTGGTGACACAGGACGAATTTGATGCTTATATCAGGAACCAGAAAACAGCGTTTCAGGCCGCCCAGGATGCTGCAATGTCAGCAGATAACAGCGAGCCATCGGTTCAATCCAGAACATTGGCAATAAATTCAAATCAGAAAAAATAAGTTAGTCAGGCGCAAGCCTAAAAACAATATGGAATAATGAAAAACGAAGAACTCATTCACCAACAAACAGAGGTCGCAGGTGTGGCTCATGAAGCTCACCCTCATTACCATAAACAGTCCTTTATTACCAAGTACATCTTCAGTCAGGATCATAAGATGATTTCCCGGCAGTTTTTGGTTACTGGCATTATCTGGGCGTGTATAGGTGGTTTCTTTTCTGTTTTATTCAGAATGCAATTGGGATTTCCAAATGATACATTCCCATGGCTGGAAGATATTTTCGGGCATTGGGCTGCAGGCGGAAGAATCAGTCAGGGATTTTATTATACCCTGGTGACCATGCATGGAACCATCCTGGTATTTTTTGTATTGACGGCTGGCCTGAGTGGCACTTTCTCTAATTTCCTGATCCCATTACAGGTAGGGGCAAGAGATATGGCATCGCCATTTGTCAATATGCTTTCTTACTGGTTTTTCTTCATTGCATCTATTATCATGTTTTCAAGCTTGTTTGTTCAGACCGGTGGTTCCAGTGGAGGCTGGACATTTTATCCACCTTTAAGCGCATTGGGAGAAGCGGCGGATGGCTCCAAGAGCGGTATGGACCTGTGGCTGACAAGTATTATATTCTTTATTATTTCACAGTTGATGGGAGGATTGAATTACATCGTTACCATTATTAACATGAGAACAAAAGGAATGTTTATGACCAGATTGCCTCTTACGGTTTGGTCGTTTATGTTCACTGCAATATTGGGGGTTTTGACGTTCCCTGTTTTGCTTTCTTCTATCGTTTTGTTATTGTTGGATCGTCATTTAGGAACAAGTTTTTACCTGAGCGATATTGTTATCCAGGGTAAAATTTTGCCGAACGAAGGGGGAAGCCCTGTTTTATTCCAGCACCTGTTCTGGTTCCTGGGCCATCCTGAAGTTTATATTGTGGCACTGCCCGCAATGGGAATTACCTCAGAGGTTATTGCGACGAATGCGCGAAAACCGATATTCGGATATTTATCTATGGTTGGCGCCTTCTTTGCCATCTGTTCGTTGTCTATGCTCGTGTGGGCACACCACATGTTCGTTTCAGGCATGAATCCATTCCTTGGTTCAGTATTCGTATTGTTCTCCCTGCTGATCGCGGTTCCTTCTTCTATCAAGGTATTTAACTGGTTGACCACACTATGGCGGGGCAATATCATATTCACCCCGGCCATGCTGTTTGCAATTGGTTTTGTAAGCTTGTTTATTTCGGGCGGTTTATCAGGAATATTTCTCGGGAATGCAAGTATAGATATGCACCTGCATGATACCTACTTTAATATCGCCCACTTCCACCTTGTAATGGGAGTGGCGTCAATGTTTGGAATGTTTGCCGGAGTATATCACTGGTTCCCTAAAATGTTTGGCAGGTTTATGAATAGTACACTGGCTTATATCCACTTCTGGATAACACTTGTGTGTGCCTATTGTATTTTCTGGCCGATGCACTATGAAGGCCTTGCAGGTATGCCACGCCGTTATTACGATTACAGCAGTTGGGAATCGTTCAAGAGTTTTGAAGGCCTGAATACTTTCATCAGTTATGCAGCCATTATAGCTTACATAACCCAGTTTGTATTCATCTTTAATTTCTTTTATTCAATCTGGAAAGGAAGAAAGGTTACCGCAAAAACGGCTAATCCGTGGGGTGCCACCACTCTTGAATGGTCCACTCCCGTTCATGTTCCGCATGGAAACTGGGAAGGAGAAGTTCCTGAAGTGCATCGCTGGCCTTATGATTTTAGTAAAGACGGAAGGGATTTCATTCCACAAACCGAACCAGTTGGGGCTAATGAAATCACACATTGATATTGTGCTGAAAACAAATTAAAATGATTTTTTAATTTTAAAAGCCCTGCTTTTCGGGGCTTTTAATTTGGAGAATTCACGAATGAGAAATACAGTTACCCATATTCCAACAACCTATTTTTTGGCGAGCAAAGTCAGAGACTATTTCCAGCTCACTAAATTCTCGTTGACTTTTATGGTAGCTTTTACAAGTGTAATCAGCTACCTGGTAGCGCCAAATGTCAAGTACGACCTCCTGTCCATTCTGGTTTTGTTCTTTGCCGGAATTTGTATTACAGGAGCTGCCAATGCAATTAACCAAACCGTAGAAAAGGATACCGATGCTGTCATGCGCAGAACGGCGAAAAGACCCGTGGCAGAAGGCAGAATGAGTACTTCTGAATCTTCTGCATTCGCGGCAGTATTGGCCACGATCGGACTTTTGTTGATGTGGGTTTACTTCAATGCGGCAGCAGCAGGACTAAGCCTTTTTAGTCTTTTCCTGTATGCGTTTATCTATACGCCACTTAAAAAAGTAACTCCGCTTTCAGTCTTGGTGGGTGCTTTTCCCGGTGCCCTTCCCTGTTTGATTGGCTGGGTGGCAGCTTCCGGAATCATTAGCCCGTTTGGGCATTTCCAGGGAGAGCTTGCCAATGGCCACATCGCAACCTTTTCTAATGCCGGAGGATACATTTTATTTGGAATCCAGTTTCTGTGGCAGTTCCCGCATTTTTGGGCAATTGCATGGCTTGCACATAAGGATTACGCGCGGGCCGGATTTAAACTTCTGCCCAATGAGGGAGGCCCGACAAAAGTATCGGCAATTCAAAATATAATTTATTGTCTGGTAATGGTACCGTTTGGTATGTTGCCCTACTATTTTAATATCAGTGGTATTGTATCTTTTTGGATTATTCTTGTCTGCAATCTCTGGATGGTGGGAGTAGCGGTAAGGCTTGCAATTAAACTGGATGCACCTGCGGCAAGATGGGTGATGTTTAGCGCCTATGGTTATTTGGTTGTGGTATTCCTTGCAATGCTGGCTGATAAAGTATAGACCCTTGAAACCCTAATGAACTATGTTAATGTCAATGAAAGCAAATAGAACGCCGACACATCCGCAAAAGTACATGATGTGGTTATTCATAACAGGCATTGTTATGATGTTTGCAGGCTTTAGCAGCGCCTTCATTGTAAAAAGAAGCATGGCCAACTGGCTTTCTTTTAATGTGCCGCTGATTTTTTACTACAGTACCGGTATTATTATACTCAGCAGCATTTCCATCATGGTTGCCCGTAAATTTTTCAGGGAAAGGCAAATGGTGCGTTATACCTTTTGGCTCGGGGTAACTGCCGTTTTGGGGAGCCTTTTTGTTTTATTTCAATACCTGGGTTTTTCAGAATTGTGGGCACAGGGAGTTACCATCACAAGAAACGTTTCTTTTTCATTCTTGTATGTAATTGTCGGTGTGCATGCCCTCCATGTGGTCGGAGGTGTAATTGCCCTTATGGTTTTGTTTGTACAATCATTGAGTAAAAAGAGAAAAATCTACAGCAGCCTGTCTATAGATCTGATGAATACGTATTGGCATTTTGTGGATATTCTTTGGTTATATCTTTTGGTGTTTTTGATAATTGAAGGATAAGGGAAGGGAAACCGGGAGTAAATTTTTGAAAAACATAAACAATTAATTTTACTTTTGTAACAATATCTTAACTATTTTAAAAATGATGGAAACAGCAGCCGTAGTTCAATCCACAAAAAGTGTATGGTCGGGGGGTAAAAGTCCCTTCAAAACCAGTTATGGGAAACTGATGATGTGGTATTTTCTCGTTAGTGACTCTTTCACTTTTGGAGGATTCATTATCTCTTATGCCGCTATCAGGTTCAGCTCGAATTACTGGGTAGATCACAACTATGTATTCAATGAATTTCCCGGTATCGCCGGAAATGCACCTTTGGCATTCGTGAGCCTCATGACCTTCATACTCATCTTTAGCTCGGTAACCATGGTTCTCGCTGTACATCAGGGCCATAAAATGAATAAGGCAGGAGTTGAAAAATGGTTGTTTTTAACCATTCTCGGCGGTCTTGCATTTCTCGGTTGCCAGGCCTGGGAATGGACACATCTGATTACAGGAAGACATGCGGTTTTGGTTGGTGATCAGATTCAATATTGGGGAACAACAATGACCCATAATCCCTGGGGGCCAATGGTTGTTTTTAATGGCGGCCTTGTTGCGACACCGGGCCCTGTTGCCTTTGGAGGATACTTCTTCGGAATTACAGGCTTCCACGGATTTCACGTTTTCTCAGGAGTTGTTATCAACACCGTTATGCTGATCAAAACCAGATTGGGGCATTTCCAGGAACGCGGGCATTATGAAATGGTTGAAAAAGCAGGGCTCTATTGGCACTTTGTGGATTTGGTCTGGGTCTTTGTTTTCTTATCCTTCTACCTCATCTAATTACACTCTTCACTAAAAGAAATTTTTAAAGTAAAAAACTCAGAATATTATGACATCTGAAACAAACGCGCAGGTTTTAACCTTACCAGATGATGAAGCAAAAGTGAAAAGAATATGGAAGGCCTTTTGGGTTCTTCTTGTGTTGACAATTCTTGAACTTGCCTGCGGACTGCTTATTTATCAATTGGACAAGGGAAACCCCAGTTATAGCCTCATCCTTTTTATCAAGGGTTGTATTGTCATATTTACCATTGGAAAAGCTTTTTATATTATTTCAATATTCATGCATCTTGGCGATGAATTCAGGTATATGGTTTTGTCTATGGCAATCCCGATGTGCCTGTTTATTTGGTTTATAACTGCATTTTTAGTGGACGGAAATTCTTATCGCAACCTGCGTAATACCGATGCCGGCTCACGCCAGTATCAGGAACAGGAACTGAGATATATGCCGATGAATGTTCCGCCGGGAGTTGAAAACAAATACAAAGCTGAGTAAGCTAAAATTTGGTTACAATCTTTTTCTGTTTAGCCATTGCGGGATGCAATGGCTAATTTTGTTTACATCTAAAAATTTATAACTCATGAGTAAGAAGGCGATTCTGGCTTTGACTCTTGCAATAGCATTACCCATGTTTGGATACCTGCTATTGAGTTATATGAGCCATCGCGCAATACAAATGCCGGGGAGGTACTTTTATGACAGTGTTATTGTTAATAATGACCATGGAAAAACCTCGTTCGATACAGTTTGGCACCAGGTGAAAGGAATAAGTCTCGAGAACCAGTTGGGTCAAAAGGTTTCACTGGATGATCTGAAAGGCAAAGTGGTGGTAGTCGATTTTTTCTTTACCCATTGCCCAACCATTTGTCCGGAGATGACAGAAAATATGAGGAGGCTTCAACAGTCATTTACGCCAAGTGATTCGCTTGTCCAGTTTGTGTCAATCTCCATAGATCCTGAACATGATGATCTTTCCCGTTTAAGGTGGTGGGGTGAAAAGTTTGGGGTAAGCCCCAACAACTGGTGGCTTACCACCGGAAATAAAGACAGCATTTATAAATTTGCTTTGAAAGAAATGAAGGCGAGTGTGGCAGATGTAGGAATTGATACGGGATTCATCCATACACAAAATTTCTTTCTTCTCGACAGGAACCATGTTATCCGGGGATGGTATGATGGCCTCGACAGCACCGATCAGCACAGGCTCGTAAAAGACATTCCCCTCCTGATGCTTGAAAGGGATCAGACCAGATCGTTTGGCCAGTATTTGAAAGATCTATTGAAACAGGTATGAACAATGCCAAAGATACCAAACCGGGATACCCACAGGCCATCCTGAAAAAGGATGACAGGGCGGTAATGAGATTGATATGGATTATATCAATTGCCATGTTTCTCCTGATTGCATCTTTGGAACAAGTGCACTTGAAAATTAATCTGGGATTTAATCCGCACATCTTTGCACTTCTCAGTATGATCATCAATTCGATGGTTGCTTTGATATTGTGTGTGGCTTTGTGGGCGGCGCTCACAGGAAAATATTATCTGCATGGAAAATTGATGCTGGCCGGAATTATTCTGAGTGTATTGTTCCTTCTGTTTTATATACTTCATCATGTATTTACGGGCGATACCCGCTATGGAGATATTAACCACGATGGAATTTTATCGGCGGATGAAAAGTTGCTTGCAGGGAATAGCCGGTATTTTTATTATGCGCTGTTAATAACTCACATTCCTTTGGCTGCTATAGTAATGCCATTTGTATTGTTTGCTGCATACCGTGGATTGTCGGGTGATTACAAGAAGCATAAAAAACTTGTGAGGTGGGCATGGCCGATTTGGTTCTATGTATCAGTCAGTGGAGTAGCTGTTTACCTGATGATTCGAAAATATTATTGACTAACGTAATAGTTTGGCTCTCCGTCCTCATATTTGTTTGGTTTTCCTGGTAAAGGAACTACCCATAAGAATGAATTGTCCAGATCAATATCTTGATAAGCGTTAACCCACGCTATTCAAAACTCTTATAAACGGCATCTATAATCTCAGACAGCTTTTTATCTTTCTCTGTTACAATGCTTCCGGCATCATGGGTTGTGAGCCAGATTTCCACTTTATTGTATTCATTCTTCCATAGCGGATGATGCTGCAATTGTTCTGCCCTGAATGCCACCGCATTCATAAAAGTAAAAGCCTGAACAAAATCTGTGAACACAAATTTTCTGTAAAGTGAATTATCTATAACCTCCCACATAAAAAAAGTTTTTAGCTCTGATATCCTCACAATTATCGCGCTAAAAAAATAAATCTTCCTTCTTTTTTATTTTATCTATGGCAAGTTCGGTCACCATTTGCAAAACGGGAATTGTTTTTATTGTTTTGGTAAACAATTCAATTTCATCTTCGTCCACCTCATCAAATTTCATGAGCCACAGATAATCAAAATGTTTCAGTTCGGGCAACAGATATTCCCCATCGTCATGGTTCACATAGATATAATGACCAATGGAGGTTTGCGGTATCTTATATTGATAAATCGGAAAAAAGTAATTTCTTCCCTTATTGTGTTTTTGAATTTGCAGATCGTGCCTTGTACGGAAGTCGAAATGAAGCAAATCGTTAACCTTCCAGCAAAATTGATAAGGCTCAATCGGAGCCACCAGCCCAAGCAGTTTCGCCTCGTCATAAAACCTCTCTACCATAGACTTGTAATCAATGCTGAGTTTGAGGGGCTGTGGGTTTTTGCGATCAGAATTCAATGGCCACCGTTTTTGAGGTTTTATCAGCTATAAAGATAATGGTTGTTTTATCACCTTTTTTGAAATGACTCAAAGCCTTCATATAATCATTGATGTCATGCACTTTAAAATCGCCGATCTGGGTAATCACATCCCCGGCTTTCATCCCGGCTTTTTCAGCAATCTTCCCGCTGATCACTCCATCAATTTTTAAACCGTCTCCCGCGCTGTATGTGTAATCTGGCATAACGCCCAGGGTAACGGTGAAACGTGGCCGGCCTTCACCCATGTCCGGTTCACGGGTTTTAAGAAATTCGAGTTTTCCTGCATTGTTCACCTTTTTAATGAGATTTTCTATGTATTCAATAATTCTCATTTCACCTATATAGTCAATCTTGCTTGCCACATCGGTGGGCTTGTGATAATCCGAATGGGTTCCGGTGAAGAAGAAAAGTACCGGAATATTTTTCAAATAGAAAGATGTGTGATCGCTGGGGCCAATGCCGCTGCTGTCAAATTTGACATTGAAGTATTTGGTTTTATCAGGAAGCGTTGACCAGTATGGGCTTGTACCATATCCTCCGACAGTAATTGTTTTTGTATCAGGATTTAATCGCCCGACCATATCACAGTTTATCATGAAGTTGACAGAACTCAAAGGGATGGGGGAATGCTCAGTCAGGTATTTTGAACCGAATAAACCCAGCTCTTCTCCGGAGAAGCAGACAAACAGGTAATTGTTTTTTCTGTATTTGGAATTTTTGAGCAACCGCGCCATTTCAATTACGAGTGCAGTTCCGCTTGCATTGTCATCTGCTCCATGGTTAATCTCAGGTTTACCTGTCCACAGGCTGTTGTGGTCTTCTCCATATCCAAGGTGGTCAAAATGACCGCCAATAATGATGGTGGTGGGCGCACCATTATCAATATACCCGATTACATTATGTCCGTTGCGGGGAATGACCCCGGTGTGCAGATCAAACGAGAGGTTGATAAAATCTTCCTTATTGCTGAAATATTTTGACGATGCATTTTTCTTTACGTATATAACAGGTATGGATATACGTGATTCATTTGACTTTCCATTGAATGAAATATCAGGCACAATGTTGCTGCTGTTATAGACGATGACGCTGGTGGCCCCCTTGGCTTTGAAATCTTCTGCCTGGTTTTTAATGGAAGATCCCAAATCAAAATGCGGGTTGTTATTATTGGTGGTAAGTAAATCTTTTACATCGAAAAACCAGGGTGCATCACTTTCAAAAACCGATGGCGATGCTGTTCCGGTAATAGATCCGTCGGCGCTGAATGTAAGAGGAAAAAAATCTGTGCTGTCAATTTTGTCCCCGTTTATGGAAAGTGCTGTTCCTTTTAAAATTTTACGCCCTTCCTCAACCGGGAATTCCTGCAGGTAGGTGCCATTGTCGCCCATGGGTTTCAAGCCGATGGAATCAAATACCCGGGAGAGGTATTCATAGGCAAGTTGTTCGCCATAGGTTCCGGTCCGCCTTCCCTGTAATGGGTCGCTGGCCAGGTACGAAATTGTATTTTCCAGATGGGTAACAATTTGTTTTTCCTGTTTCTTAAGCTTTTGCGAATAAACGGATGCACCAACAAAAAGAAACAATAAAAACAGAACGGATTTTTTTGAAAACATTTGGTTTTAGTTTGGTTGCAAAGGTAAAATGATTGGCATAATGGCGATGCCAGAACAAGCCACTCATCTTCACGGGAATGTAAATTTATTATTCCGCTAATATCACGTAAAAGCCATCGTTCCGGCGATTTTTTCCGTATAAATTGTCATATATTCAATGTTTCAATGAAATTGTTTTTTCTTATAATATTATCTTTTATGTTGGCCCTCCCCATGTTGAAAGCACAGGAGGTTAAACCTGAGAATCAGGCTCAGTTCATAACGAAATTTCGTTTCTATCAATTGATTGGAGGTATTATTATTATCAGAGGCACCTTCAATGATATTCCCGATACATTAAATTTTATTCTCGATACAGGCAGCGGAGCCATTTCTATAGATTCTGCTACTGCGGCCGAATTTAAAATCCCGAATTTCCCTTCACAAATGACAGTAAATGGAATTGCAGGAATTAAAAAAGTAAATCATTCGCTTCATAACACATTGCATTTGCCCGGACTGACTGTGGATAGCCTTAATTTTTTTGTAAATGATTACAGTTTGCTTTCCAGCGTTTACGGATTGAAGATAGATGGCGTTATCGGTTACAGCTTTTTGAAAAGGTATATTGTGGCTATCAATTACGATAGCCTTCAGATTAGTGTTTATTCAAACGGCACATTCAATTATGCTAAAGGAACCACTATGTTAAGGCCGGTATTTACAGCTTTGCCCATTCTTCCGATGCCGGCAAAAGACAGAAGGTCAGTGTTTACAAATTTTTATCTGGACACCGGCGCCGGACTTTGTTTTCTTCTGTCAAAAAAATTTATTGAAGACAGCACCTTTTTAAAAAAGAAGAGAAAACCCGTGGGCATTTTGGTACAAGGACCAGGAGGCAAAAGACAAATGCAGGTAACGGTGATAAAAAAGATTAAAGTAGGCCCCTTTGTTTTCAGAAAAGTACCTACCAATATTCTCGATGATGAATTCAATGCTTTATCCTATCCATTTATCGGAGGACTTGTTGGAAATGATATTCTGCGAAGATTTAATGTGGTATTGAATTATAAAGCGAGGGTGATAGCGATCAAACCCAATTCCCATTTTCAGGATTCGTATGATTATTCTTATACCGGAATGAATTTGTACATGGAAGGCGATCGTATTGTGATTGATGATATTGTGAAAGGTTCACCGGCAGACAAAGCAGAATTAAAAGAGGGAGATATCATTTTGGCAGTTAATAATAATATGACGAATGACATCTCTTCCTACAAAAATTCAATGCAGAATGTTGGAGCCGTCATACCGATCATTATTTCCAGAAATGGTGAAATTTTCGCAAAAAGAATACGGATTGGTAGAATCTATTAACCACCTTTTTTGAATTTGGAATTGGCAATCCATTTCCTTTTCGGGAATTTTGCCAGTATGATTGAATTTTCCAGATTTTCGTTGGCAAACGGTTTGCGTGTAATTGTGCATGAAGATCATACCACGCCAATGGCTGTGGTAAATGTGTTGTACGACGTTGGCGCACGTGATGAAAACCCTGAAAAAACCGGGTTTGCACACATGTTCGAACATCTCATGTTTGGAGGCAGCATAAATATCCCGGTATATGATTCTCCGTTGCAAATGGCAGGGGGAGAAAACAATGCTTATACCACCAGTGATTTGACGGATTATTATTGCCGGCTGCCTGCCGAAAATTTAGAAACAGCATTCTGGCTTGAGAGTGACCGGATGCTATCCCTCGCTTTCAGCAGAAAATCATTGAACGTACAGAAAAAAGTGGTTTCAGAAGAGTTCAAAGAAAATTTTATTAATCAGCCCTATGGTGATGCATGGCATAAATTGCGTGCCCTTGCTTATCGGGTACATCCCTATCAGTGGATGACCATAGGAAAAGATTTGTCACACATTGAATCTGCCAGGTTGCAGGATGTGAAAGATTTCTTTTTTGAACATTACACGCCCGCAAACGCCATTCTTACCGTAGCCGGAAATGTCAGTTTGGATCAGGTAAAAAGCCTCGCTGAAAAATGGTTTGGTGAAATTCCCGTAAGAAAAAAATATGAAAGGCATTTGCCGGAGGAACCTGTTCAAACAGAAGCAAGGTTTTTGGAAGTGACTGCTGATGTTCCCCTTGATGCGATATACAAATGCTGGCACGGCTTTTCAAGAACTGATGCAGGATTTTATTCCATGGATTTGCTGACAGATATTCTCAGCGGCGGAAATTCTTCGCGTTTATATCAATCCCTTGTCAAGGATAAAAAACTCTTTAGCAGTATATCCTGTTATCATACAGGAAGTATTGATCCGGGAATGGTGGTCATCGAGGGCAAGCTTGTCCGGGGTATAAAAATAGAAGACGGAGACGCAGCAATTCAGGATGAGCTTGAGAAAATAAAAAATAATCCTCCCGATTCTCCCGAACTGCAAAAAGTGAAAAACGGAACAGAAAGCAGCCTTGCCTTTGAAGATGTATCGCTGATGAACCGCGCATTGAGTCTTGCCAATTATGAATTGCTCGGAGATGCCAATTATATCAATACGGAGTGGGATTTATACAATGCGGTTACCACAGATGACATTGTGAATACTGCAAAAAAAATCTTCAGAAAAGAAAATTCAAGTACTCTTTATTACAGAAGAAAAAATCAGAACAATTATTTATAACAACACAGATAGATGCCCGATAGAAAGAAAGCTCCGGCGCTAAAAGAACCGAATGCCTATGAGGTCAGGTTGCCGGCGTGCGAAAAAATTGAATTGAAAAGCCAGGTGCCCTTGTTTTATGTGAAGGGCGGTGCGGAACCGGTTGTCCAGATTGAATGGGTGCTGAGAGCCGGAAATATTTTTGAAAACAATAAAGGTGTGGCTGCTGCGGTGGCTGCATTGTTTAAGAGAGGCACAGGAAAAAAATCTGCCTTTGAAATCAGCCGCCAATTCGAGTTTTTTGGCGCTTCCTTTCAGGCTGTATGCCAGGCCGAATATGTGGTATTGAGCCTGGAGACACTTTCAAAATACATCGGAGAGCTTCTCCCTCTTGTCAGGGAATTGCTGACCGATGCCATTTTCCCGGACGATGAATTTGAGCTTTACCGGCAAAATTCAATTCAGCATTTACAGGTTTATTTGAAAAAAAGTGATTTTGTTGCTGACAGGGAAATGGGAACCATGTTGTTTGGCAGAAATAATCCGTATGGCAAGAAAACGGCCATTGCGGATTTGGATAAGCTTTCCCTGACGGATATAAAAAATTTTTATGAAAAGAATTATCTGGATGGGGATTTAAAAATTTTTGCCTCCGGCCAATGGGATAAAGACTTCGTCGAATTGATGGAACACAATTTCGGTGATTTGAACATTGGAAATAAAAAAGTGTTGCCGGATGTCGAAACGCAGGAACCCGAAATCAGAAAGAATGATTTGGTTATTGATTCAAACGGGGTACAGGCTTCTATCAGGATTGCAAGAATCTTCCCCGACAAAAAACATCCGGATTTTCAAAAAGCACTTGTACTTAATACGATTTTCGGAGGTTATTTTGGATCAAGGTTGCAATCCAATATTCGTGAAGACAAGGGTTATACTTATGGAATCTACAGCTACCTCCAGTTTAATTTAAAATATACACTTTGGGGAATTTCGACGGAATCCGGAAAGGAAGTTGCTGATGCTGCCATATCGGAAATTTATAAAGAAATGGACAGGCTGACCAAAGAAGAAGTTCCTCAGGAAGAACTTCAGTTGGTCCGGAATTATTCCATAGGCAGGCAACTCAACGGATTGGACGGCCCTTTCCGCATCATGGATTGGTGGAGAATGCTTATTATGAATGACCTGGATGAAAAATATTTTGAAGAAAGAATTCGTACAATCAAGACCATTACACCCGGGGAGTTACTGGAAGTTGCAAAAAAATATTTAAAGCCCGAAGATTTCCTTGAGCTTAAAGTGGTTTAAAACAGAAAGAAAAAACAGTTTTTTTATTTGAAAACTGTGAGGGAAATTGGTTAACGAAATAAATAAATGCCACGAACATTCATAATCGGCGATATTCACGGTTGCTGCAAAACCTTTAGTCATTTAGTAACAAAAAAGATTGAACTGAACAAATCTGATGAGCTTTATTGCATGGGAGATTATATCGACAGAGGATCAGATGCCAAAGGTGTTGTCGATTTTATCATCGGGTTGCGCGAGGAAGGCTATAACATACACACTTTGCGGGGCAATCACGAACAGATGTTACTTGATTCTTTGAGCGAGCCGTACCGGAGGTCGGTATGGATGGAAAATGGCGCCGATAAAACCCTGCATAGCTTTGGCGTTAAATCAGCGGCTGAACTGGATCCTAAGTACCTGGAATTTTTCAGGGAAACCGAATTCCTGGCTAGTTCAAATGAATTTATCCTTGCGCATGCCGGATTAAATTTTGCGGCAGATAATCCGCTGGAAGATACAGAAGCGATGTTATGGATTCGCAATTTTCCGGTGGATAAAAATTTTCTGAATGGGAAAGTTTTGATTCACGGGCATACGCCAATGAAAAAAGATTTGGTTCTTGGACAAAAATTTGAAGGAGCCATTGACATTGATGGCGGATGTGTTTACAAAAAGAGAGAAGGAATGGGAAATTTGATTGCGATAGATTTTCGGGAAAAGAGATTTATTGTGCAGGAGAATATTGATTGACTTATTTTGAATTGGGCAGATCATATTCCCATTCGAAATCCTTATTTTAGTAGGTAACTATTTATGGATTCGTTTTCAAATATCAAAGAACTTCTTTCGGCTCTTTATAGGGAAAGGGAGCTACTCACAGAAATGTTTAAGATGCGCAAGTCGGCTTCTTATAAATATGAGTATGCTCTGGATTTGGTGAATAATGATGACACCAGAATTCAATATTTAATGTGTCGGTCTGTAATCAGACAAAACGGGAGTAGCCTGGAAATTGATGATCAGTTTCTGCAATTTTTTGAACAGTTACTGGAGGCCAATGAAGAGATCAATACCTCCTATATAAATGAGAACCTCGAAAAAATAACTCAGAATATTGATTACTATTTCAATGAAACAAACGAACAACGGAAATATCAATATTTGCGGACAATCAAAAATACCTTCCGGAAAACAGGGACCATCACATTGCGCAATGTAGTTTACCTGAAGAGAAACATTGACAATACTTTCAAGAACGAACCGAATTATAAAAACAAGCGTGCAAAACTTCTTCATCTGGATAGCAAAAGGAAAAATATTGTACAACTCATTTCAGAAACCGAAGGGTTGTTGACGGCGGACAAACAAACCTTTTTCAAAACAGCCACAGATGAAGAATTAAACCGGATAGTTGTTCAATTAAAAATCCAACTGGGAAAATGCACGCATAATCTGATTGAGATTGAAAAACAGATTATCGATTTCCTGAATCAAATACAGTTTCAAAGCAGCGTTATCGAAAAACTGAGGGTGATAAAATATCTGAAAGATCAGTTTACATTGGAAACAAATACAGATTTCAGATCAGTATTGTCAGAAAATGATTCTGTAATATTTGAATCCAATCCTGCCTATCCCTTGAAACTTTCACTTGAATTCCTTCAATCCGATGAGGATGCCTTCACAAGTATTCTGAAGATTGCCAAACGGATGAAATCCGGAATCAATCTGAAACGACCAGTAGCAGAGAAAATATCAGATGAGTATCTTGAAACGGTGGTACAGGAAGAGATTCAGATAAATCTTGAAGAAGTGAAAAATGGATTTATGGCATCGGGATATGATTTGTTTGATTTTGTATTGAGGTACAATTTTGCCAAAGAGGTTTCATTTGAAGAACGAGTGACCATTTATTGTCAACTCGTCTCACAGTATGAAAATATATTTGAAATAACTGATAAATCGGAAGAAAGAAGAGATGTGGAAGTGGCAATGATATATCCAAAAGGGTAATCGGCAACTTTTTTCATTCGTTTATTAGTGGCAAATTATTTTTTGAAGCGCTTTCTTTCATTGACTTTTTAGGTAGGAATGAGACTCAAAAATAAATACTGAACTTGCATAGCAATGGATTCAATGGCGGAGAAAAACGAAAAGGCCACGAATGCACAAATTATTTTTTAATTTCAGTTTTGGTGGATAGGAAAACTTTGATTTCAAATGAAAAATCAGATGGTACCTCAAACAGCAGAAATATTTAAGATTCTAAGTAAAGGGCAATTCATCAATGCAAACAGTTCAGACAAAAACATGAGTGATCTGTATAATGTGATTGAAGAAGAAAAGAATTTTGAAAATTTATATGATTATTTCCAGGCTATCAATTTCAAGTTGGAAAGGGGAGACGAATATTTTCATTTCTCACGGCCGGAAAGCAAGGTTGATCTGGAATCAAAAATCAGCGCCGCTTTCCGCTGGATTGACATTATTGATTTTTTAAAAACTTTTGACAATTCTTTCAGTTCGGGATTCAGATTTACACCCTCTGATATTCTTGTAAGGACAAAGACCGATGCAGAATTGGAAACGAAATTAGAAGGTCTGAAAAAATATACCGATAAAGTAAGCCACCAGGATATATTGGACAAAATTCTCAAAAAATTAGTTGACGACACCTTCATAGAACTTGAAAATGATATTACCCAGCAGTATAAAGTATTGGCTTCATTCAAGTATCTTGAGCAACTTATTTTGACCATCAATATTCCCGACGAGGTAAGAAATGAAATTCCTGAATAAAATAATCTTTGTCAATAGCGCCTCTGTCAAGTTTTCAGAAGTCAATCTGGATGGTAACGTCCATTTTATCGGAACGCAGGGGGTGGGCAAGAGCACTTTGCTCAGAGCGATTCTTTTCTTTTACAATGCTGACAAACTGAAATTGGGAATTCCAAGAGAGAAGAAAACATTTGATGAATATTATTTTCCCTATCAGAATTCGTATATCATTTATGAGGTGAAAACGGAAAATAATTCCTTTTGTGCATTGGTATTTAAGTCGCAAGGCAGAGCAGCATTTCGTTTCTTTGACGCTGCTTTTGAAAAAAAACATTTTATT
The DNA here is from genome assembly GCA_017307735.1 of Chitinophagaceae bacterium. Lineage (GTDB taxonomy): Bacteria > Bacteroidota > Bacteroidia > Chitinophagales > Chitinophagaceae > Ginsengibacter. The sequence continues at coordinate 59,474 of JAFKGR010000005.1, read as the reverse complement.
GACAATCAAGGAAAGGCGTATGAAAGCTGGGACAAGGTGAGGGATTCGTTTGGCGTTGATGTTCATTACACCCGGATTATTCACAACTATGGAGAATACAGAAATATTCTTTATGGCAATAACAAAGGAATCTCCGGTGAATTCAGGAAATATGCGTTGCTGGAAAGCAGACAATTTCAGAATATTCCGCGTACGATTGCGAATGTATTTCTCAATTCAAATCTGAGTGCAGAATTTGTAAAAAAAACTATTATCAAATCGTTGAATGAAGAAGAAATCAAGATAGATCTGACTACCTATTCCCAAACTCATCTGAAGGATTTTGAAACCAACCTGAATGATATCAGAAAATTTACAGACCGGAACGGAAACGGAGAGAATCAGTTGGAGAAACAATCAGCCCGGATTCTCGAGATCCATTCAAGGTTAAAATATTTAGAAAATAAAATAGAGGTAACGGCTGCACAATTAGGATGGGCACTAAATCATGTAAAAGAGCGGCAACCGGTTGTGGAAGAACAGTTAGGGGAACAGCAACAGAAACGGGAAAGAGTGAAAAAGAAGATGAATGAACTGGATGGTGTCTTTGAAAAGAAGAAAGAAAAAATTCAGGAAGAGATTGGAAAATACAAAAACAAGCTGGATGAAATTAAGGAAAAGAGGAGTCAGTATATTGCCTTACAGATAAAAGGTATCCTGGAGCGGGTGTCAAAAAGAAATTCATTGGAATTAGAAAGGAAAAACCTCGATAAAGAAAGGGAAATTCTTACTTCGCAGTTTTTTGAAATCAAACAGCGTTATGATGCACTTCTCAAACAATTGGAAAATGAATTGAAGGAATTTGAGAATGAAAGACAAACGGAAAAAAATTCTGCGAAAGAAAATTTTCTTCATTTTAAAGAAGAGCTGAACAGCCAATATGAGAGTTTATTTGAGCAGATCAGATCGCAACACAAAGAACAACTTGATGTCGCCATAGCTCTTGTGAATGAAAAGAACGAAGCCGCCATCACAAACAAAATCCGTCGTTCGGATATAAAGAACAGACGATTTTTTGAAAAGGAAACTGCAGAATGCAAAACCCTTATTTCCGAATTGGATTCAGCTATTTCAAAATCAGAAAATGCCATTCTTCAGGCATCGGTGAAAAACAAAAACCTCCAAAAAGAATGGATGCTCGAGGAAACAGGAATCAGGGAGGAATTGCAACGGGAAACGAAAAAGCAAAATGAACGACAGGTAAATTTAAAAGAAAATATTTTGGCCATAGAGGCTAAAATTGAAAGCAGTAAAGATTCGTTTTACACATGGCTCAATGAGAATATTCTCGATTGGGAGCAAACCATTGGAAAAGTGATTGATGAAGATCATGTTTTGTTTGCGCGGGGATTAAACCCCAAAAAAATTTCTATCACAAATTCGGGTTTTTATGGAGTCAGCATTGAAACAGACGAGATTGATAAAAAAGTAAAGACAGTTGCGGATTTGCAAAAAGAGAAGGAAGTGTTGGATAAACAGGTGGAATTGGTGCAGCGAACTATTTCTGATTTAAATTTAAGATCCAATGATGATTTGGAAAAATTGAGAAAGCGATTTCAGCCCAAAATAAAAGAGCAAAAAGAAATTGTGGATGTCAATCAATATCAGATTGATCAGAAAAAAACGAAATTGAAAGAAACAGAAGTAAAGTTGAGTGAGTGGAAAATGAAGGCTGAAACTGACCAGAAAAATATATTGGAGAATATAGACCGTATAATTATTCAATTGAGCGATGAGAAAGCCAATGCTGAGGGTCAGGTTAAAAAGATTGAGGGGAGTATTTCCAAACTGATCAATTCGAAAAAGAAAGAGAAAGAAGAAAAGACCAGAATTGAACAGCAAAAGCTGTCAGATAAAATTTCTCAAACTGATTTACTGATTCAGAACAATAGAACTGCCAATGCAAAGATTGAATCAGATATCAGGCATAAGCAAAAAGTGGAATTTGATTCCAAAGGTGCAGATACCAGAAGGATTGATGACATTGATCTGAAGTTGACTTCTATTAACAAAGAACTTGCCTTTATTGATAATAACCGCGATAAAGTAGCGGAATACAACAAAGACAAAAGAGAACTGTTTGACAGGGAAGAAGAATTTAAGAATAAAAAGATACTGATAACAAATCAACTGGCCACAGAATCTGAAAGGCATAATCAACAAAGGGATAAATTGATTGAAATGTCTGGAATATACGATGCCGAAATCAAATCGATAGAAATTGTGCTGGATGCCTTCAGGGATGACTTAGCTGCCTTCGACCGTTTTTTAATAACCGATCTTTTTCGTTCAAAAGAAAAATTTATAGAAGGGTTTACTATTGAAAACAAAACGGAGCAATCGTGTATCTCTCTCATCAGCGAACTCAATACTACAGACAATACAAGCACCAAATGTTACATCGATCTTCAGGAAGCAATCCACAAATTTGCGGGCAACTTTCAGGAGAACAATCTTTTCAGTTTTAAAGTCAAGTTTACGGAGAGAACTGAGTACTTTGACTTTGCAGATATGCTCAGAGAATTTATTGATGAAAATAAGATCGGAGAATATAAAACAAGATTTGAAGCGCGGTTTGCCCACATCATCCGGCAGATCGGTCAGGAGACGAATAATCTCATTTCGAAAGAAGGCGAAATCAGTCAGGTGATACGTGAAATTAACAACGACTTTATCGCGCGGAATTTTGTGGGCGCTATCAAGAGCATGGAACTTAAAACGGACAAAAGTGCGAATACCATTTTTCAATTGTTGGTCGAAATTAAAGACTTCAATGAAGCCAATCCATTCAGCCTTGGCGCACGCGATTTATTTAATACTGGTGATCAGGGAAATAGAAATGAGAAAGCCATTTTGCTGCTTAAACAACTGATTAAAGAAATGACAACCAGTGGAGAGAAAGAGATTACACTTTCGGATTCCTTTGAGTTGTTGTTTAAAATAGTTGAAAATGAAAATGACACAGGCTGGGTGGAAAAGCTCACCAATGTGGGATCTGATGGTACAGATATTCTGGTGAAGGCAATGATAAATATTATGTTGTTGAATGTATTTAAAGAAAGAGCGGCCAAAAAACACACAGATGGTTTCCGGTTGCATTGTATGATGGATGAAATCGGGAAATTACATCCGAACAATGTAAAGGGTATTCTGAAATTTGCCAACGACCGGAATATTTTGCTCATCAACAGCTCTCCTACTTCGTACAACGCAGCCGACTACCGTTACACGTATTTGTTGTCGAAAGATTCGAAAAACATAACGACGGTAACAAGACTTGTAAAAAAAATCACCAAACCCGAGATAGAAATTTAGTCAGATCCCTAATGAAAATCCCAATACATATCGCTGAGAAACTTTTGAGGCTGTTTAACGGAGAATATATTCCATCAAGCCAGGCAAGGCATGCTCTGATTGACCAACTTGTTTTGGATGGAATTCTTCAGAGGAGCGGACGGATTCAGAAAACGCTCTGGCTTACAGACCGGGAAGCGCTGAAAGTGTATTTGAAGAATCACCTTGCGATCAGTGATCTTGAAGAGTATATCCGGGTGAGTAATATGGAAAATGTTTCGCGTAGTGAATTAGTGAAAATTTCATCTGATTCCAAACTCTCTGCAATAAGGACTTTCAAAGGTTTTTTGATCAATTGTTATTCCCCTGTTCGGGCAAAAATCGGTACGAGGCATGTAATCATAAAGCCCGAAAATGGAACATTTCAGTTTATTTATGATTACGAAAATTTTATTCCATCTGCAGACGTTACGATTGTAGGAATTGAGAATCCTGAGAACTTTCGATACGTTCAAAAGCAGAAATATTTATTCAATGACATTTTTCCTTTGTTTGTAAGCCGGTATCCGCAAAGCCAAAGTAAGGATTTGATAGATTGGTTGCAAAAAATACCAAACGGATATTTGCATTTCGGTGATTTTGATTTTGCAGGAATTGGTATTTATCTTAACGAATTCAAAAAATATCTTTCAGAAAAATCAGCATTTTTTATTCCTGAAAATTTCGAAAAATTAATAAAAGAATTCGGGAACAGAAAAAGGTATGACATTCAAAAAATAAATTTTGATCCGAAGAAGATCAGGGAAGAAAATTTGATTCGGCTCATTCAGATAATTCACAAATACAGAAAAGGTTTAGATCAGGAAATTCTGATATGTAAATAATTCTATTCAGAAATATTTTTTTCACCTTGTAATGAGTCAGTAGGACAAATCAATGTTGATCTTGCAGTTGACCTTATATGAATCATTTTATTTATATTTGAATTTGACTCATTTTGAACATAACGCCTTCACGAAAACCTGATTATCATGGACAAGACGCTTATTCAAAACATTATTTCTGATTATGAGGCTTCAGTAACAAAAATCATTTTATTCTGCCTGACGGAACTCCCATTTTTCTTAGGGGCAAAAAGAACCATTTCTGTTTTACGTGGAACCAAATCCACATTTGCTATCGAATATCATCTTAACAAACTACACACTTTTTCTGTCCTCTCTTCCTTTTCGTCGAATCAGCTTTCAAAGATTATAGAAATCCTTGCAACGGCAGGCCTTATTAAATATGAAAATGCATCTGCAGATTTTGAAAACATGCCTGTCCTTAAGATCACTGATAATGGGAAGGTTTATTTGGAAGGGAAATGCCCTACACATATTACAATCATGGATGTAATCATCGATAACGAAATTCCTGAGATGAATGAATTGGAAAAGAATCTTTTTTTAGAATTGAAAGGGTTGAGACGGGATATTGCCCTTAAGCATGAACTGCCACCTTACGTGGTCTGCAATGATCAAACTCTACGGGAGATATGTTTTGAAAAACCTACTAATACGCAATTATTGATCAGTATAAAAGGAGTCGGCGACAAATTTGTAGAAAAGCACGGCGTTCTTTTTCTCGAAGTGATAAATAAGCACGTTGGGCAACAACCAATAAATGGATGAATTTTTTTAAAATAATATTTCTTTTTCTTTAATGATCTTTTGTGGTTAAGTGGAACGCGGGTGATGGTATTTTATCGGATATTTATCAATGGATACAATGTTAACTTTGGTCATTTCCTGAGAAAAGAAACAAGAATCAAACTTTAAAATTAAGATGGAAGCTTCTGCAATCATAACCGGCATTATTGGACTCATCACAGGAATTATCATTGCCTATTTGTTTCTGAAAGGACAATCTGCAAAAAGAGTGGGTGAACTTCAGGCACAATTGGAAAATGAAAAGAATTTGCATACTCAGGCAAAGGAATCACTTCTGAGCACACAGCAGTCACTGACTTCAACAAATTCCGAATTGCAGGCTGAACAGAAGGAGCGGGTCAGATTCGAGACAAAGGCTGCAGAAACTGAAAAACAATTTAACCTTCAAAAGGAGGAACTGGCTGGTGTCAAAGACCAACTTTCAAAAATTAATCAATCGATTGTTTCCGTAGAATCGTTGAAAACAAAAGCTGAAACTGAATTGAGAGAAGCGAATCATTCGATTGAAGATTTCAATTCGGAGGTTGAAAAGTATAAATCAAATATTGAATCCCTGCAGGAGGAATTGACCGAAATCAAAACAACGAACGCCGATCTTTCAGCCAAATATCAGGAATCGTTGAAAGCCATTGAAGAGCAGAAAAAATTTGTTGCCGATACAAATACCGCATTGAAAGAGGCATTTAATTCACTTTCTTCGGATGCATTAAAAAATAACAACCAGTCATTTTTGTTACTCGCAAAAACGGCGCTGGAAAAACATTTAACGGAATCAAAAACGGACCTGGACAAACGCCAGCAAGCCATTGATTCTATGGTAAAGCCTTTGAGTGAAAGCCTTTCGAAGTTTGATACCAAGATCCAGGATCTGGAAAAAGCGAGGGTTGGTGCTTATTCTCAAATCAGGGAATTTCTGGATGGGGTAAAAGGGACTACGGAAAAATTACAAAAAGAAACTAATTCTTTAGTAACCGCTTTGAAAACTTCATCTGTACGAGGTAAATATGGTGAAATCGGATTGAGAAGAGTGGTGGAATTTTCAGGGATGAATGATTTCTGTGATTTTGACGAACAGGTTTCCCTGACAACAGACGACGGGCGGCTTCGTCCTGATCTGATTGTGAAATTGCCGGGGCAAAGGCGTGTGATTGTGGATGCAAAAGTACCGCTGGCCTCGTATATGCAGGCTTTTGAGACGGTGGATGAATCAGAAAAGAAACGGCTGATTGAAAAACATGCAACTGCAGTCAGGGAACATTTAAAACAATTAAGTGCAAAAGCTTACTGGAGCCAGTTCGGCGATTCACCTGATTATGTGATCCTGTATTTGCAAATTGAATCATCGTTCGGCGCAGCACTCGAGGTGGATCGCACATTGATAGAAGATGGCATGAACAATAAAATAATTTTTGCAACACCCACAACACTCATCACCATGTTGCGTACGATTGCATTCAGTTGGCAACAGGTGAGTATTGCAAAAAATATTTATCAGATCAGAGATGCGGGCGTAGAACTTTATAACCGGGTAACGACACTGGTTCAGCACATTGCTGCAGTGGGTAATAACCTGAATGCCGCAACGCAGAATTACAATAAAGCAGTCGGTTCTCTTGAAAGCAGATTTATTCCTCAGGTCAAAAAACTGAAAGAAATTGGCGGTACGCTGATGAATAAAGACATTCCCGATCTCAATACTGTCGACACCGCCGTGAGAGGTTTGGATGGATTTTCCACGGACGACGATGCAACAGAAGAAAAAGGAGAATCCGCTGATGCGTAATCGTTTAATTTTTGATTGCAAATATCCTGATCACGGAACCTTTGCCTTCATGGTACTTGCCCTCATGGAGTTCTGTTTCGGTTTCATAGGCTTCTTTAAAAGTATATCCGGGAAAATCTTTTTTTAACCGTTCAAGATCATAAAGCATATTGAGTTCTTTTGGCCCGCCGGCAGTGGGATTCTTTTTCTGATATTCCAATTGTTTTTTACTGAAAACCTCAACAATCAAAGCTCCGCCTGTTTTTAAAAAAGAACTGAAATGCTTGTGCCATCCGGTTCTCTTCTCTTCGGGAAAATGAGAAAAGATCAGCGCCATTGCATCAAAGGATTCTTTGGGATAACCAGCGTTTTCTGCATCCGATATTTTGTAATCAATGGAAACTTTGTTTTTGGCGGCGAGTGCTTCTGCTTTCTTTTTTCCTTCGATACTTGGGTCAAAGCAGGAAACTTTCCAGCCTAACGTAGCCGCATACACGCCATTTCTTCCCTCGCCATCTGCCGGCAATAAAATTTTTCCGGGTGTCAGATTTTTGAGTTTGTCTTTTAAATATTCATTGGGTGCTTCGCCGTAAACGAATTCTTTTTGACCGAAACGGTCGTTCCAAAAATCTTTTGTCATAGTTTAAAACAGAGCAAATTTATTTTGACGCTTGTAAAAGATACAAACACAAAAAACTTACCACAAATCACTGATTGGGCCAATTCATGCATTGAAAAAATTGTTCTGCCAAAAATCTTCGCATGAGCAGAAAAAATCTTGAAAAACCGGAAATCGTAAAAGTTATTTCCAGTAATTGTAAAACCGTTTTGTCCTTTCTTAACTATGGATATTTGAATAAACTGCAATAAATTCTTCCTGATCAGGATTTGTAAAAAAGCAAGGCTCCGGCAATTCCGCAAATCCCCTTTACCAACATGAGCCCGTCAATAATGACAAGATAATAAAGGATGGACCTCCGTCTGTGCATGGAATATGCCACAATTAAAAGCAGAATGAAGGGAATCAGATTGATCAGATAATGAGGTAAACTGAAAGAAGAATTAATGGCAAAAATGGTAAAAGACAAAAGCCCGATTATTATCAAAGGAAGCAGAATGAAAAAGATAGTTTTTCTTAATCCGACCCTGACTACAAAAGTTTTTACCATTCCGTTGGCATCATCCGCATAATCTTTAATATCAAACATGATAGCCAATACGGCCACATACATCCAGTTTTTTATGAAAAGCCAGAATACCAGAAAATTAAAGGTATAGTGTAAATCGTGTTGCCACTGATGAAACATGGGTGGGTAAAGCGTTACAGCGCCTGCCCATACAAAACCCACTACAAAAGGTTTCATCCATCCGGACCTCCTCAGATTGATTTTGAATACGGGGAAATAAGCATTTCCATAATAAAGCAACGCTACTGCCGGAACTGAAAACAACAAAAGCCATTCGGAAAGATGGAGAGAAAAAATGTGGTGATATTCCAGAAAAATTAATTCCAGTATGCAAAGGAAAGCGATGACCAGGTAAATCACCTGTGTAATATTCAAGAGCCTGTCATTGCTATGGTACCAGTTTGTCCTTCTGTTGTAATAGCTGTATTTGGCTGGTGGCGTCAGTTTTATCTCCCTTCCCAAAAATGCGATTCTGATACTAATTTCACCCATGTAGGCATAGGTGTAATAAACAATGGTAGCCGTTGCCATCAGAAGATAAAACGAAATTCTGTTGAGGCCAATGGATTGCTGAAGAGATGATTCGATTGAAAGGGATAAAGCGCATAAAGCATAAAAATAATTACCAAAGAAAATAAACTCGATAATCCTTCTTTGTATGATAAATGCTCTTCTCTTCACTAAGTAAGAATTAAGAAAATGAATGCTTTTCTTTCCATTGTTGTCGTGTCCGTTATAAGAGAAGACATTTCCGGTTTTCTCGTATGATGCAAAATTAATTGGTGCAATTCTAAATCGCGGTGTCGCAATGAATTTTTAAAATTTTCTTTCTGTTATCGTAATTGTCCGGAGGTGCGTAAAAGTGAGGAGTTCCCACTTTTTACAGAAAATTATTTTTCAAAAATTGTAACCAAATACAAATTCCAACGTACCACTGACACGGAAATAGCGCTGTTCATCCGGTTAATTTAACCAACAAACAACTTTAAAAGGTACTCGGTGATACAAAGTACTAAACTTTGCATAACGCAATTAAAATTTCTGAAGTATGAAACAGCTTTTTCTTTTCTGCATCTTCCTTCTGATTGCCGGTTTTATCAGGGCACAGGGCATAAATATAAGGGGAGATTTGTACAACCTGAAAAATAATTCACCAGTGGCAGAAGCCTCAATTATGGTATATAACGTGCAGGATTCGTCTATCGTAAAAACGGGATTGAGTGCAGCCGACGGCTCCTTCCGGATTGAAAATGTAACTCCGGGAAAATATTTTCTGGAAATTTCCTCTGTCGGATACAGCAATTATCAAACTGAAGAATTGGGTGTGGGTAAAACGGAGGATGTTAATTTGGGAAAAATATTTCTTCATGAATCCTCACAAATGCTCGATGGCATTGTCATCAGTGCAAAAAGACCTTTAATTCAACACAAGGCAGATAAGCTGGTGTTTAATGTGGCATCATCCCTCTCGGCAGCCACCAGTTCGGCTTTGGATATTTTGGAAAAGGCTCCGGGAGTGACGGTGGATAAGGATGGCAATATCAGCCTGCGTGGAAAATCGGGAGTGGTTGTATTAATTGATGACCGCCCGACTTACATGAGCAATGCGGATCTGGCGAGCTATCTCAAAGGGTTGCCGGCTTCTTCATTGTCCCAATTGGAAATCATGACGAATCCCTCCGCCAAATATGATGCAGCCGGGAATTCAGGGGTTATTAATATTATCACTAAGAAAACCAAAAGCGATGGCTTCAACAGCACGCTGACATCTTCCTTAAGTTATGCAGACAAAATCAGTGGACACGGAAACCTGAATTTCAATTTAAGAAAAGGGAAGGTAAATGTGTTTGGTAATTATAGTTACACCAATGACAATTCAAATAGAGAGCAGACATTTTTCAGAGCATTTAAAGACGCTGGAACGAAGAATATAGTTTCAACGTTTGACCAGAGCACCCATCAATCAGACCATGACATTAATAACAACCTTAAATTGGGGTTGGATTATTATGCCGGGAAAAATACTACTGCCGGATTTGTATTCACCGGGTTCTACGACAAAGATAATTTTACCCTGTGGGGAGATTCATGGTTCAAAGGCCAAAGCAATGAACGTGATTCGGGAATAACAACAAAGAGTCAGATCATTCAGATTTCAAAAAATCTTTCCTTCAATACAAATCTTCGCCACAATTTCAATTCATCCGGTGCAAAGATGACTACAGATCTGGATTATATTGTTTACAACAATCCACAGACGACGTCGCTGGCTACCAATTATTTTTTACCCGACGGAAGTGAGAAGAGGCCATCAACATTGTTGACCGGAGATCTTCCGTCTCTCATTAAAATATATTCCGGAAAAATAGATTTCATCATTCCCCTGAAACACATCGGAGAAATACAAACCGGCCTGAAGGCAAGCCATGTGCGGACAGATAATAATGCAATGTATGAAAACAGTTTTCAGGGTCATCAGGAGGCTGATCTCGGCAAATCAAACCATTTTATTTACAATGAAAATATCCAGGCCGCTTATATTTCCTGGAACAAACAAATTAAAAAATGGGGATTTCAGGTTGGATTGCGCTCGGAAAATACGCAGTCTTCGGGGCATCAGTTGGGAAATGCGGTAGTAAAAGATTCGTCATTTACCAAGCATTATCTTAATTTTTTTCCAACGGCATATCTGACCTTCAACGCTGATAACAACAATACTTTTGGAGTAAATTTTGGCAGGAGGATCCAGCGTCCGGATTATTCATCGCTCAACCCGTTTTTCTTTTTTATTGATGAATATACTTATCAGGCCGGCAATGTTTTTCTTCAACCACAGTTTACCAACCGGGTCGAACTTACACATAATTTTAAGTCGTTGTTGCACTCATCGGTTTCCTATTCACACACAGCAAAAGCCATTACGCAAATCATCCGGCAGGATATTCAAAAGAAAATTATTTATCAGACGAATGACAATGTGGGCAACCAGTCGGGTATTACTTTTAGTTCGGGAATTAATTTGAAAACCGGAAGGCATTTGGCCACCAACCTGGATATGATACTTGATTACGAAAAGTATGAAGGTCAGATTTCTCCGGACTATTATTTGAAATCGGCAAAGTGGATGTACACTGCCAAGATAAATGAGCAGGCCGATTTTGGGAAAGGATGGTCTGGTGAACTGAGCGGATTCTATATCACTCCGCAGGTGTATGGACAGGCATCTATTGGTAGAATTTGGCGTGCGGATGGTTCCTTGCAAAAAAAGATGATGCACGATAAGGGAAGTGTCGGCTTTTCGGTAAGAGATATTTTTCAGAGCCAGAAATCAAGATTTCAGATTGTCAATAATGGGATTGATATCAGAAGTGTGGTTACCCGGCCTGCGCCAAAATTCAGTATCAGTTTCAAATATAGCTTTGGCAAGGCAATCAAGGGATTGAAGAGGTACGATTCAGGCAGTGCATCGGATGAGCAAAACAGGGTAGGCAAGAATTAAGGAAATTTTGAATTGCAATAAAAGAGAGATGGCATCTGTAATCCGGTGTTATCTCTCTTTTTGTTTAAATGGATTTTGGAAATGGTTAATTAAACAATTTGTGGCGGAAGCACTTTGAAAATATCAACAGATTCCTTATTCAACATTCTTTTCATTTTTCCTACCTTTCGCAAAAGATGAAAAATGAGACGTTTGCTGTTCTTATTCCTTGCCATCGCCGTTGGATTATCTACTCAGGCGGCAAGAGTGGATACCGTTTTGACTTACAGCCCCTCGATGGAAAAAAATATCAAAGCGGTTGTAATTCTTCCGGATTCTTACCGGGCATCAATAAAATATCCTGTCATTTACCTGCTTCACGGTTATAGCGGGGATTATAGCAGCTATATCAAAAGTTTTCCTGGATTAAAAGATTTTTCTGATAGCCTCAAAATCATTTTTGTTTGTCCGGATGGAAATTACGGCAGTTGGTATTTGGATAGCCCGGTGGATTCGTCATGGCGATATGAGACCTACGTTTCAAAGGAACTTGTAAAATGGATCGATGAAAAATATTCGACGATCAACGACAGAAAAGGCAGAGCCATTACGGGCCTGAGTATGGGCGGACATGGCGCTTTTTATCTGGCATTCAGGCATCAGGATGTGTATGGCGCTGCCGGCAGTATGAGTGGCGGGGTTGACATTCGACCATTTCCGCTCAAGTGGGATTTGGCAAAAAGATTGGGTGATTATGCCACACACAAACAAAATTGGGACGACAATACCGTTATCAATCTGGTTTACCTTTTGAAACCAAACAGCCTCGCCCTGATTTTTGATTGTGGGATAGATGATTTTTTTTACAAGGTGAATGTCAATCTTCACGAAAAACTTTTAGAGAGAAATATCCCGCATGATTTCATCAGCAGGCCCGGGGCGCATACCTGGGAATATTGGAAAAACTCGATTCAGTATCAGATTTTATTTTTTGAAAATTATTTTAAAAAGGGATAATCATTTTTTTTCACGATTCATTCTCTGTGCCTGCCTTATTGGTAAAGTTGCGGATTGAGTAAATCCTGTTCAACGAATAATTTTAATTTGTCACGATTGCAATTTTAATGTATTCAAAAAAAATGGCAGATTCTGATAATACCCAACATACTACCGGAGAAAGGACTCCTTTGCCGACATCAATCATTCCCGTAGAAACTGCAGTTCCCGTATTTATTGGTTACACAGAGAGACGAGGGAAAAACGGTGCTCCGTTGCCGGTTCAGAAGATCCGTGCAGTAGAAATATCCCATCCTCAGAAGATTTCATCAATGGCGGATTACGAAGAATATTTTGGCAAAGCCCCCGTCGCAAACATCAATGTCACCATCAAAGAAAGCCGGGATTATCTTCTCGATCATATTGTAAATCGAACGATTGAGATCACAGATACGATTTCTTCTCTTCACAAATTGTATTATCATTTGCAAATGTATTTTGCCAACGGTGGCGGATCTTGTTTTATAATCAGTGTGGGAGATTTTTCAAAACCACAGGTTGAAGCGGATCACCTCCTTGCCGGAATAGACATGGCTACGCAATGCGAGGATGTTACACTTTTGGTCTGTCCGCAAGTTGAAGATCTTGACGCAGCAGGTGCTGCTAAAGTTTACCAAACCATGTTATATCAGGCCGGTGAATGGGGCAACAGGTTTGCTATTCTCGACTGCTTTGACAACAGAGATGCTTTTCGTGTAAGGGATAATGTTGGTTCTGAATATCTGAATTATGGGGCAGTTTATCACCCTTATTTGAAAACAACTTTACCGGTTTTGTCACCCGATTCTTCAATCAGAATTTCCTATACGTTGAATGGGAAATTGAAAACAGAAATAAATCAGGTCGAAGACTTATCTGCTGATTTAAAAAAGACGGTTGAATCTGAAATAAAACAATTCACCGTTGTACTCCCGCCTTCGTCTGCAATTGCAGGCGCCTACGTACACAATGATGCAACAAAAAAAGTATGGACAGCACCGGCAGATATTGTTCTCTACGAAGTGATATCCCCGACTATCGGCATGGATGAAAAAGGCCAGGCGTTGCATATTGCAGATACATTCAGCGGAAAATCCATCAATGTTATCAGACAGATTCCCAATAAAGGGCCTGTGGTTATTGGAGCGAGGACCCTTGCAGGGAATGACAATATCTGGCGTTACATTTCTATGCGGCGTACGGTTACTATGATTGAATTCAGCCTGCGACGATGTATGAAAGCTTTCTCTCGTGAACCCAATAATGTGAAAACGTGGGTAAGGATTCAGCTTTTGGTTGAAAAGTTTTTAATGTCATTTTGGTACAAGGGAGTACTTCAGGGGGCGACTCCTGAACATGCCTATTTAGTAAAAATAGGGGTGGGTGAATCGATGGATGAACACGATATCAATGAAGGGCGAATGATCCTTGAAGTGGGTATTGCCATGATTCTTCCATCAGATTTTATGGTATTGAAAATTGTGCAGCGAATGCAGAAAGACTGAATATTTAAGGTATGCAAAAAGGGAAACCGGGTAAATGCAGAAAAATTATTTTGATATGCCTGATGTAATTATTTCGGAAAATGGATCTTAGCTCTAAATTGAAGTAACGCACAAGCAGATTTTAATTAATCTTTTAAAATGTATTTCGAGTGATGCAAATTGAACTGAAAAGAGCAGGTAAAGAAGATGTGGACGATTTGCAAAAGATCAGTCAGAAAACCTTTGCTGACACATTCGGCAAATACAACACTCCGGAGAATATGAGAAAATATCTTTCTGAAAATTATTCGGTAGAAAAACTTTTGCAGGAAATCAATAATCGTAATTCTCAATTCTTTTTTGCAAAAGTTCAATCTCAGATAATTGGTTATTTAAAAATCAATTTCAATTCTGCGCAAACAGAATTGCAGGAAGGAAACTCATTGGAAATAGAGCGGATTTATGTTGCGAAGGAATTTCAGGGGCAGAAAGTCGGGCAAAGTTTTATGAATAAAGCTGTGGAAATTGCCCGGAAAAATAAATTGCGTTTTATATGGCTGGGAGTTTGGGAAAAAAATCTGAATGCAATAAGTTTTTATCAAAGAAACGGATTCGTAATTTTTGGCAATCATGTTTTTAAATTAGGTGAGGATCTGCAAACTGATATAATGATGAAAATGGAGTTGGATAATAAAAAATGGGAACCCTGACAAGGCTCCCATGTTAAATAGTATCATCAATTAAAATTTATTTCAGGCTTCCACTTTCTGAAGCTTTCTCATATCGCTCGCCGCATGGACCATGGCTTCGATGGCAGGTTTGGTTTCTTCCCATTTACGGGTTTTTAATCCGCAATCCGGATTTACCCAAAGCTGATCTGCCGGAATAACGGCTTCTGCCTTTTTCAACAGATTGACCATTTCTTTTTCTGATGGAACTCTCGGTGAGTGGATGTCGTAAACACCCGGGCCTATATCATTCGGATATTTAAAATCCGCAAAGGCATCGAGCAATTCCATTTGAGAACGTGAACACTCAATGGTGATGACATCGGCATCCAATGAAGCTATGCTGTCGATGATATCGTTGAATTCAGAATAGCACATGTGCGTGTGTATCTGAGTTTCATCCTTTACACCGGAAGATGCAATCCTGAAAGCGTGTACAGCCCAATTCAGGTATTCCTGCCAATCGGCTTTTTTCAGCGGAAGACCTTCCCTCATAGCCGGTTCGTCAATCTGAATTGCACGGATCCCGGCTTTTTCCAAATCAACAACTTCATCTCTGATGGCAAAAGCAATTTGATTGCAGGTAACAGACCTCGGTTGGTCATTTCTTACAAACGACCATTGCAAAATAGTCACCGGGCCGGTCAACATTCCTTTAACGGGTTTCTTAGTTAAGGATTGGGCATATTTTGACCAATAAATAGTCATGGGTTCCGGTCGGGAAACATCTCCGTAAATAATCGGAGGTTTTACACAACGGCTGCCATAACTCTGCACCCATCCGTTTTTAGTAAATACAAAACCTTTCAGTTTTTCACCAAAGTATTCCACCATGTCATTGCGCTCAAATTCACCGTGTACCAACATATCGATCCCTGTTTCTTCCTGCCAGCGGATGGATTTTTCGATTTCTCCTTTTATCAGTGAAATATATTTTTCCTGGTCAATTTCTCCTTTCTTGTATTCTGCACGCCATGTCCTGATTTCTTTTGTCTGAGGAAAAGAACCAATGGTTGTTGTAGGAAATAACGGCAATTTGAATTCTTCCTTTTGTATTTTTTTTCTTACGGAATATATACTTTTCCTGTGTACATCTTTCTCCTGAGTCTGATTGATTCTTTCTTTAACTTTTGAATCGTGAATGAGAGTGGATGTCTTGCGGCTTGCAATAGCATCTTTATTTTCTTCAAGTTTTTTCAGGACATCAGCACCCGGTTTTCCTGAAGCAAGATTCTTAAGGGTAACGACTTCACTTATTTTTTGTTTTGCAAAGGACAACCATTGTTTTATTTCCGGTGTCAGTGTTTTCTCATCTGTTTCTGCATCCAGGTCGCAGGGCGAATGTAAAAGTGAACAAGAAGGTGCAACCAGCACCCTGTCAGTTCCTAATTTGTCCGTTGCTTTTTTAATAAGCGCAAGTGATTGTTCGAAATCGTTTTTCCAGATATTTCTTCCGTCAACCACGCCCAATGATAAACTCATTGTTGAAGGAATGGCCTTGAGCACATCATCCAGTTGCTGAGGTTTGCGCACCAGGTCGATGTGCAATGCGTTAACCGGCAAAAAAGCCGCAAGAGAAAGATGTTCTTGGATACCTTCAAAATAAGTGGCAATTAAAAATTTCAATTCCGGGAATTCTTTTCTTAAAGAAGCATAAACACTCTTGAAAGTATCCTTTGCTTTTTGATCGAGTGATAGAGCAAGGTAGGGCTCGTCAAACTGAATCCATTCGGCTCCATTTGATTTCAACTCAGAAAGGATTTTCTTATAAACCGGCAATAAATGATTGGCTAGATCCAGTTTGTTGAATCCTTCTTCTTTTTCTTTTCCTAACAGAAGATAGGAAACAAGTCCGGTGATAACAGGTTTGGTTTGTATTCCCTGGGATTTTGCAAATAAATATCCATCCACAACCTTGCGGGAGAAGTATTCAAATTTTTGATCTTTATAAAATTCAGGAACGATGTAATGGTAATTGGTGTCAAACCATTTTGTCATTTCCATCGCAGTTACATCCACCCCGTTTTTCTGATAACCCCTGGCCATGGCGAAGTACAAATCCAGGTCATGACGTGATTTGTCATTGACTAATTCATGGTATCTTTTCGGAATGGCACCGACCGTGAGCGACATGTCAAGGATGTGATCGTAAAATGAAAAATCATTGGAAGGAATTAAGTCAATTCCTGCATCTTTTTGAAGTTTCCAATGTTTGGTGCAAAGATCTTTTCCTGTCTTCACCAGTTCATCCACTGTAATTTTTCCCTGCCAATACTGTTCACAGGCTTTCTTTAATTCTCTGTGGGTACCGATTCGCGGGTAGCCAAGATTTTGTGTAAGCATATTTATATTCTTTTCAGTTGAATAATATTTTTATGGATTCAATTGCCGGATGAATCGAGCCGGTACCGGGTATTATACAAAATATCTGCAACCGGGAGGCTGAAAATTTTCAGCGTGCAAAGTTATCGTTATTCTGAAGCCATTAAAAGAGGGACATTGTCGCAATCAGGAAATTTTAACCGGGTCTTAGCAGTGGAGTTGGGTCTTTATGAGTTGATACAAAATAGCTTAAATATTGACCAGGATTGTGATGCGGAGAAATGCATCCATGATAAAATAATATCTGATTAATTTTCCTTTTCAGTGAAGGATTGAGTGAGATAAGTAAGATTCTGTCGTTTTTTTTTCGGGAAATCCGGACACAATTTTATTTAGATACTTGCTTTCCCGGAAGCTGTACCTTTAAGGGATAAATCATTAACGAAATGTTGCAAATGGTTATTGATGCCCGTGAAGCATCTATCAGTACAGGTTTGAGGGTGAGGCGGGTTTTGCCTTTTCGCCGGCGTCGCATGGTAGGACCTTTTATTTTTTTGGATCATGCCGGGCCTGTCGATTTAATTCCAAATGAAATCAAAAAGATGGATGTACTTCCTCATCCACACATTGGATTATCAACAGTGAGCTATCTTTTTGCAGGACAAATTACGCACCGCGACAGTCTCGGGGTCGAACAAATCATTAAACCGGGAGCTGTTAACTGGATGACAGCAGGAAAAGGAATTTCACATTCAGAAAGATTTGAGGATCCCAATTCGCTGGCTGGCGGCGAAATGGAAATGATTCAGACCTGGGTCGCTCTTCCTGAAAAAGCCGAAGATTCAGATCCGACGTTTGAAAATTATCAGCCCGAAGTTCTTCCTGTTTTTACCGAAAAGGGAATATGGATGCGGTTGATTGCAGGAGAAGCCTATGGGATGAAAAACAATGTAAAAATTCATTCTCCCCTGTTTTATGTGCATGCTAACCTGAATGCACACACGAAAATAAATTTACCAACAGGATATTCTGAACGTGCTGTTTATGTAGCGAAAGGAAGTGTTGAGTCGGGTGGTCATGATTATTTGAAGGGACAGATGCTGGTTTTTTCAAAGAATGATGAATCCTCTATAAAAGCAAATGAAGACTCAACCCTCATGCTTCTTGGCGGAGAACCGTTGGGTGACAGGTTTATCTGGTGGAATTTTGTTTCATCGCGTTCAGAGCGCATAGAGCAGGCAAAACAAGATTGGAAAGCCGGAAGGATTAAGTTGCCACCCACGGACAACAAAGTATTTATTCCACTCCCCGATGACAGGTCAAGGCCTTCTGCCATGCCTCCGCAGGCTGAACCACTCTCGTAAATTTTATAATACTTGAATTCCCTGAATTGAAAAGTGTAAAAATCCTATTTATCTGCATTGACAACTTCTTTCACACCGGTCTCCGGAGAAGTAATTTTGAAATCAGGGAAATATTTTTCGAATTTTGAGCTGCTGAAAAAATAATTGTTGTCGAGCTGATACATCATTTCACCCAACTCTCTGAAGAAAGGGACAAATAATCCAATAAACCTGATTTTGCTTCCTGAAAGCGAATTGAATTTTGCGGATCTTCCCATTTCTTTGGTAAACAATTCAATCCATTGTTTTCCTGTCAGTTTTTTGTTTTCAGTGGGCAGATGCCAGATCTGTTGATAGGCGTCGGGCGTATTCCCTAACATCGCAGTAGCTTTTGCGGCATCTGGCGTGTTGGTCATGCTGTGATAAGCGTTTGGATTTCCCATCCATAAAGGTTTTTTACCTGCTTTCATTCTCTTGAACACCGTTTCAAGCATGACGCTTGTTTTAACACCGGGGCCATAAAAATCAGATGCACGTACAATCATTCCCGTTAGATTACCTGCCCGGATTTCTTTCAACAGGTTATCAGCTATCCCGGCTCTCACTTTTCCTTTTCTGCTTACCGGTTTAACGGGCGTTTCTTCTGTCAGATTTTCCATGTGGTGAGGGTCGTACATATATGCATTATCGAAGAAAACAAGTTTGGAATGATATTTTTTACAGGCATCAATGGCATGCTGCATAATGACTGGCCACTGGCTTTTCCATACTTTGTATTTGTAATCGAGTCCGGCGGTGAGATAAACAACATCAGAACCCTCAACTGTTTTTTCTACAAAAGATTTGTCTGTAAGGTTTCCTGAAATCAGTTCGTCTGTTTCATTAATTTTTTGAGGATTTCTGCTGGCAAGCCGGATTTGTGAATCGTATTTCAGGAGTTCTTTTGCCAGGGGTTTACCGACGGCGCCTCCGGCGCCTAAAATAGTTTGCATACAGGGTTTTGTTTGTTTCGAAATTAGATAACAAAGTTTAATAATACATGTTTGTTTGGAAAATAAATGACGGGTGGAAGCTCGAAGGTTTTATGAAAAATTATCACCGGGAATCATTGGATCACACCACAAATGCAGCACTGTGATTAAATGAATAGTTTTGCATTTCCGAAGGAAGTTGAATTCTTCTGTTGGTTTTCAATCTCGATTAAAAGTTTTTTAAAATGGATAAAATAAAAATTTCTTCTGCCCAATTTGAACACAAAAGCGGAGACAAGGCATATAATCTTTCTGTCATAGATGATCTTTCAGGATGCGCATCAGCAGAGGGTTCTCAGGTCATTGCTTTTCACGAGTGTTCTGTTTCAGGTTACACTTTTTCCAGGAAATTGTCAAGGGAACAAATGCTTGATATAGCGGAGTCTGTTCCGGATGGAGAAAGTGTGCAGAAGCTGATGGAAATTTCGCAAAAGAATCACATTATCATTCTGGCAGGGTTGTTTGAAAAAGATGAGGACAATCATTTGTACAATACCTATGTATGTGTCGATGGGAAAAGGTTTGTTGCAAAGCACCGCAAACTGCATCCTTTCATAAATCCTTATTTAATTCCCGGAGATCGTTATGATGTATTTGAAATCCTCGGTTGGAAATGCGGCATACTTACTTGTTATGATAACAATATTGTGGAAAATGTAAGAGCCACAAAAATTCTGGGAGCTGACATTATTTTCATGCCACATGTGACGATGTGCACACCTTCTTCAAGGCCGGGCGCCGGATTTGTAGATCCTGAACTTTGGAAAAACAGGGAAGCTGACCCTACTTCACTGCGTTTGGAATTTGACGGGATGAAAGGCAGAAGCTGGCTGATGAAATGGCTTCCGGCCAGGGCGTATGACAATGCCGTATATGCGGTTTTTTCAAATCCCATCGGGATGGATGATGATCAGTTGAAGAATGGTTGTTCGATGATTATCGATCCGTTCGGAGATGTAATTGCTGAATGCCGGACTTTTGATGATAGTTTTGTGACGGCCGTCGTTACTCCTGACAAGCTTACGAATGCAGGTGGGTTCCGTTATATAAACGCAAGACGACCTGATTTGTACCGCGAAATAATCGGGAAGGATCATACAGCCGTGCAAAAAGTAGCGTGGTTAAAAACTTCGGATGCCGAAAAAGCAGGTTTCCGGCAATGACGCATTTCCGGATTTCTCCAATCTCACATTCAGGGGAATTTACATTCATCCGGAATTTTTCAGCAGCACTAAAAGCTACTGCAAAGTGCGTAAGGTGTTGTGGGTAGCATCCCGGTAACCCCGGCTCAGAAAGCCTTTGTGAAAATATTTTATTTGAGCATTAGGCTTTCTTAGTCGTTTTGCAGCCAACTGCAAAATTTGGGTTCATATCTTTCGGTAATTTAGCCCCAAAGAAATCTGAAATCTAAATTGCTTTTCTCATGAATTTTATTTTCCGCCTTTTGCTTACATCCCTTGCAGCATATTTGCTGGCGAGATTTCTCAAGCCTCACATAACCATAGACGAGTACAGCACTGCCATTTTATTTGTTTTGGTATTGGGAATTCTTAATACCATTTTGAAACCGGTATTTGTACTTTTAACCCTTCCTGTTACCATTGTTACCTTAGGATTATTTTTGATCGTTATCAATGTGCTGATGGTGCTGCTCGCCGCAAAATTGGTTAACGGCATCCACATCGATGGTTTTTTGTATGCGCTGATATTTGCATTCCTGCTTTCAGTAGCGACTTCGATTATTCATGGGATAGTGAAAAGTTGAATGAATTGGTCTTTGAAAATGGGTTCATGAACAGGCGGTGATTTTTCGGGTATCCTTAATCTTTTTTATATCATCCACTTTTAGTGAAATTTGCATTTATGCAATTCGAAAGAAAACAACTATCCAACGACAGGCTCCGGGAAATCTATCATGCCATCCTGTTGCCGAGAATGATTGAAGAAAAAATGCTGATCCTCCTTCGCCAGGGGAGAATCACCAAATGGTTTAGCGGTATCGGGCAGGAAGCGATTGCGGTGGGTTCCACACTGGCCCTTCATCAGGATGAATGGATTATGCCGCTTCACCGAAATCTGGGTGTTTTCACAACGAGAGGTATTCCGTTTCACAAATTGATTGATCAGTGGCAAGGGCACGCGGATGGTTTTACCAAAGGCAGAGACAGGAGTTTTCATTTCGGCACGCCTGATTATCATATTTGCGGAATGATTTCACATCTCGGCCCTCAACTGTCTGTGGCTGACGGGGCAGCGCTTGCATACAAATTGAAAAATGAAAAAAAGGTTTCTTTGGCTTATACAGGAGAAGGTGGAACAAGTGAAGGCGAATTTCATGAAGCGCTCAATATTGCATCTGTCTGGGATTTGCCCGTCATTTTTATTGTTGAAAATAATGGTTACGGACTGAGTACGCCCACAAATGAACAATATCGTTGCGAACATATTGTAGATCGTGCCAAAGGTTATGGGATGGAAGGTGTGCGCATTGATGGCAATAACATTCTAACGGTCATGGATACTGTAGAGGGTGTGCGTGAATATTGCATTCGCGAACAACGACCGTACATGATAGAATGTGAAACTTTTCGCATGCGGGGCCACGAAGAAGCGAGCGGCGTAAAATATGTTCCGAAAGAATTGTTTGAAAAATGGATTGAAAAAGATCCGGTTAAAAAATATGAACAATTCCTTTTGAGTGAAGGCGTTTTGGATAGTGCGGGGCTTGCCGCTATCAGGGATGAAATAAAAAATTACATTGAGTCGGAAATTCAGAAAAGTGCATTGGATGAAAGCAGGCAAATTGTTTCCTATGGCAATGTTGAAGATGAATTGAATGATGTGTATGTTCCGGCGGATTCATCTCCGGTTGAAAAAACAATTGAAAATAACCGCACCGGTGAATTGCGTTTTGTAGATGCCATCAAAGAAGGTCTTCATCAGAGCATGCAGGTATATGGCAATCTGGTACTGATGGGGCAGGATATTGCAGAGTATGGGGGTGTTTTTAAAATCACGGAGGGGTTTGTAAAGGAGTTTGGAAGAGACAGGGTCCGCAACACACCGTTGTGTGAAAGTGGTATCGTGGGAACTGCACTGGGATTGAGTTTAGAAGGATTTAAAAGTATGGTGGAGATGCAGTTTGCCGATTTTGTTTCTGTCGGGTTTAATCAGATTGTGAATAATCTTGCCAAAATACATTATCGCTGGGCACAAAATGCTGATGTGGTGGTCAGGATGCCATGTGGCGCAGGTGTTGGTGCGGGCCCCTTTCACAGCCAGAGCAATGAAGCCTGGTTCACACATGTTCCCGGATTGAAAGTAGTTTATCCGGCAAGTCCTGAAGATGCAAAAGGTTTATTGATAGCGGCTATTCAGTATCCCGGGCCTGTGATGTTTTTTGAACATAAACACTTGTACAGGAGCCTTTCTTCAGAAGTGCCTGCTGAATATTATGCCACTGAAATTGGCAAGGCCAATGTCGTACGTACAGGCACCGACGTTAGTGTAATCACGTATGGGCTTGGTGTTGTTTGGGCAAGGGAATATGCAGATAAACATCCGGACGTGTCTATAGAGATTCTCGATCTGCGAACTTTGGTTCCTCTCGATTACAAGGCAATCAAACAAACGGTAAGTCACACCGGCAAAGTATTGATACTTCATGAAGACACCATGGTTGGCGGATTTGGTGGTGAAATAGCTTCATGGGTTGCACAACATTGTTTTGAATATCTGGATGCGCCGGTTATGCGTTGTGCATCGCTGGATACGCCTGTTCCTTTCAGCGGTACACTGGAAAAACAATTTCTGGCAGAAAACCGGTTGGGTGAAACGATTGAAAAATTACTAAAATATTAATTCAGGTATCACGCCATCAGCAGCAGATTAAGAACGTTTATGAACACTTTCAAAGAATATATCGCCAGTCAGCTCAATTCAAAATCGCCGCAGATGGACGATCTGATTGAGAATTGCAATACCCGGCAGATTCTCAAAGACGAATTTCTTCTGAGGCAGGGAGAGCAGAGCCGGTATATCTTTTTTGTTGAACAGGGATTGCTCAAACAGTATAGCGTAGACGAAAAAGGGAAAGAACATATCCTCATGTTTGCTCCTGAAAAATGGTTTGTTGCCGACCGTGAAAGCCTTTATTTCAAACGTCCTTCGCTCTATTTTATCAAGGCTCTTGAAGATAGCCGGGTTGTACTTCTCGAAGAAAGTTTCATTAACAAGATTGCAGAGGTAGATCATAGTTTTCTCGAACTCAACAATAGATTGCTGAATAACCACATTTTGCATCTCCAAAACCGCATCAATTCCTTATTGAGTGATTCTGCCGAAGAACGTTATCTCAGCTTTGTGCAAACCTATCCCGATATCCTTTTGAGGGTGCCGCAGGCTATGGTGGCTTCCTACCTCGGTATCACGCCCGAAAGCCTCAGCAGGGTGCGAAAGGATTTGGCTGAACGGAATTTTCACAAATAATTTCTTATCCTGCATCAATTTTTAAATCCCTGTGCAGGTGGAACTTTGATCCACATTTATGAAAAAGAAATTGCATACACTTATCCTGACGGAAGCTCAAACAGATTTGACTTTGTTTAATTCGTTTGCAGATGAAATACAAGAGATGGAAGCCAGAACGGAGTCAGATCCGGAACTTGCCATCGAATTGGCCGGAAGCGGTAAATATGAACTATTGTTAGTCGATAAAAATTTACCGGTTCAGGATTACAATAAAATCTTTGTGATGGCAGATGTTTATTTTCCGGATGTAGTGATTGTGGGAATCAATTTTGCAGATGAAATTTTTATCAGGCAAAAAATTTACACATTGCTTTATGAGTGGAAAGATGCCCAAACTCCTGTCCAGAGGCGTTTTCTGGATGATCCGACGAAATCATAAGGCGGGTTGAAATTAACTCTGCAATTATTTTTATAGCTTTACAATTCAAATCTCACCGAATATGAAGACACTAAGTTTGTTCATGATTTCGGTGGCTCTCCTTTGTACCTCATTTACAGAACCGCCGATTAAAAGTTCCGCCACAGGAATCAGTTTTCAAAATATCACCCTCCAAAAAGCTTTGACAGAAGCGAGGCAACAGCATAAGTTGGTTTTTCTGAATGCCTATGCTGTCTGGTGTATTCCCTGCAAGCACCTGAAAATGGAGACTTTCCAATCGCCTCAGGTTGCAAGCCTGGTCAACAGGAAATGTATCAGCATAGACGTTGATGTCGAAAAGGGGGAAGGTATTGCCATCGCTAAAAGATATCAGATACAGGCACATCCGCTGGTGCTGATCATTAATCCGGAAGGAAAGGTTGTCAAAAGGATTCTGGGTTATAGAGATGCAGGAAATTTTCTGAGTGAAATAAAACCGGTCTTAAACTGAAAAAATAAATTATCACTGGTCTTTAATAATCACTGATAATTTACCGGCGCAATTTTCTTATGCTAAACTGCATTACAGGATTTGTTATCTTTTGTTTTCCAAACAGAAATGAATCCTGATGAGGGTTGTTATGGTACATTTAGCTTGCGCAGCTAACTGGGTTATGTTCTCTTGATAATCTTATTTTTCGGAATTTCTACTGAATCAATATCCAATGTTCCTAATTACTTCAGCGAAATAAAGCGCTGTTTTCTTCTTACCATATATCAATGTTGACGGCTTCATCCTGGTTTAATTTTGCTTTCATAAAAATCGATGATTATGAAAACAAAAAATATATTATCAGTTACAAAGCCCGAATCCCCTCACATGGTTGGCGATGGATTCAGGGTTTTCAATTTAATACCCGGAGATTATTCCATGAAGGAAATGGATCCTTTCATTATGTTGGATTATAATAGTAAATACAATTTTGCGCCAAGCCTTATCCCGCGTGGTGTTGGCGCGCATCCGCACAAAGGATTTGAAACGGTAACCATTGCCTACAAAGGAAGGGTTGAGCATCATGACAGCTCCGGCAACGGAGGTGTGATTGCGGAAGGAGATGTTCAATGGATGTCGGCAGCCAGTGGAATCCTGCACAAAGAATTTCATGAAAAAGAATGGAGTAAAAAAGGCGGAGAGTTTCAGATGGTTCAGCTTTGGGTCAATCTTCCTGCAAATGATAAAAAAACTGCCCCCAAATATCAGAGCCTTCGTCATCAGGATTTTTTCAAGGTTTCTCTTCCAAATGATGCAGGCGTGGTGGAAGTTATCGCCGGAGAATTTGAAGGGCACAAGGGGATCGCTTCCACGTTTACTCCGATTCATTTGTACAATTTGAAATTGAAAAAAGGTGGAAAGCTGGCGCTGAATTTTCCGTCTGAATATTCAACCGCATTATTGATGATTGAAGGTTCTGCGAAGATCAATTACGATCAGGTTGTTCCGGAAGACAATTTTGTAAGATTTAAAAAAGACGGAGAATCTGTTTTTGTCGAAGCTTTGAGTGATGCCTTAATTCTTGTGATGAGCGGAAAACCTATTGGCGAACCGATAGCCTCTTACGGCCCGTTTGTCATGAATACCCAACAGGAAATCAGGGAGGCTATTGATGATTTTAATATGGGAAGATTCGGTTATCTGGAATAATGGATGATGGAAGGGTAATGTTTTTTCTCCCGCAGATTCCGGATGTCCGGAGTCTGCGGGATTCTTTTTATTTAAAATCTCATCTTCAAACCTCAAAAAGTCATTTATGAACTATTTCTTTAGGTAATGGTTCTCCTGCGGGGATAAACTTCATTGAAACACTGTTCACACAATTGCGCACGTCTTTGGGAGTTTCATGTTCTCCAAAGAAAACATGCCCCAAATGCCCGCCACAGTTGGCACATGTAATTTCGATACGCATTCCGTCGGCATCAGGAGATCTCTTTACAGCGCCCGGAATAGCGTCATCAAAACTCGGCCATCCGCAGGTGGAGGCAAATTTATCCTTCGATCTGAAAAGTGGAGCATTACATCTGCGGCAGATATAAGTACCCTCCTGAGTGTTGGTATAATATTTACCAATGAAGGGCATTTCTGTTCCCTTATTTATAATGACCCTCTCTTCTTCAGGAGTCAATTTATTGTATGGCATACTTGTATCAATTTTTACTGTATTGAATAATTGTGGATTAGATCCGTTGTTAAATGACGGTTTGCAACTCATCAAAAGAAATGATATAAAAATAACCGGAAGTGAAATGATTTTCATAAAGATGATTTCAATTGTAGTAATTTGCTTCTCTTTCTTTTAAATCCATCAAAACTTTTTTAGAAAATGGCGAAGCCTCTCCCCATCATTGTTCTTTTATTTTTATCCACTCAAAGTTTTTCCCAATCCGGATTTGATGCAAGAAAATTGTTTGCACCTTTTCCAAAAAGTACCGTGACCCCTTATCGTTCTTCTGACGGAGCTCCCGGCCCTTCTTACTGGCAAAACAAAGTCAATTATACGATTAAAGCGGCACTGGACACTGTTAAAAATACTTTGACCGCCAGTGAAGAAATTCAGTATATCAACAACAGCCCCGACGCGCTTTCCGATCTCTGGCTCCAGATGGATCAGAACATGTACAAAGATAAATCACGTTCGGATTATGCTTCCGGCCATCGTGGTGGCATGACGTCCGGTTATCAACTTAAGAGTGTAACTGTTGTTTATGCCGGGCAATCGAAGAAAGCGGATTATGTGATTTCTGATACCCGGATGCAAGTCAGGTTAAAACATCCTTTGCCTTCAAAGAAGGAATTAGTTTTAAAAATAAGTTATGAATACGAAGTACCGGTTTTTGGCGGACGAAATGATTACTATGAATCCAAAAACGGGAAAGTGTTTGAAATTGCACAATGGTTTCCGAGGATGTGTGTGTATGATGATCTGAACGGATGGAATACACTCCCGTTCATAGGTACCGGTGAGTTTTATTGTGAGTATGGAAATTATGATTACTCTGTTACCGTGCCGGAAAATATGATTGTTGTCGGAAGCGGTGAATTGGTCAATGAAAAGGAAATGTATTCTGCAAAACAGTTGGAAAGATTGCAGAAAGCTCGCAACAGCGATAAAACAATTTTTATTCGTACAGCAGGTGAAGCCACTGATGAAACTACTTCATGGAGGGAACATCCGATGAAAATGGCTCTTAAAACGTGGCATTACAAAATAGAGAACAGCCGCGATGTTGCATTCGGAGCTTCTGCCGCGTATGTGCTGGATGCGGCACGCATCAATCTTCCCGGAGGAAAAAAAGCGCTCGCCATGAGTGCCTATCCCATAGAGTGCGCAGGACCAAACGGTTGGGCAAGGAGTACGGAATATTTGAAAGCATCTATTGAATATTTTTCAGAAAAATGGTTTCCTTATCCATATCCGGTGGCAATCAATGAAGCCGGACATGCGGGAGGGATGGAATATCCGGCCATTCTTTTTGATGGGATGAATGCAAAAGGAAAAGGATTGTACGGATTGATTGCACACGAAATCGGGCATACCTGGTTCCCGATGATTGTCGGCAGCAATGAACGCCGCCATGCATGGATGGATGAAGGGTTTAACACATTCATCGATGTGTATGCAGCAGATAATTTTAACCACGGCGAATTTGCGCCCAAGAGAGATGGCGAGTATGCACCTCATGGCGGCAATCCGGCTGATGAAATTAATCCCTGGCTGAAAGATTCCGCAGCTCCTTTAATTATGGAACGCGCAGATATGATCACAGGAAAATACCGCCATCCTTTCTCGTATTTCAAACCGGCATTGGGATTAGTGATCCTGAGAGAAGTTGTGTTGGGGCATGACAGGTTTGATTATGCGTTTAAAAAATACATTCAGTTCTGGGCTTATAAACATCCATCGCCGGATGATTTCTTCAGGACGATGGAGAGTCAGGCCGGTGAAGATTTAAGCTATTTCTGGAGACAATGGTTCCTGCACAACTGGCTGTTTGACGTTGCAATTGAGAATGTGGAGGGCCATGAGAAGGATGGGTATTCGGTGATCAGGATGACCAATAAAGAAAAGTCTGCCTTTCCGGTGGATGTGGATGTGGCATTTTCCGATGGCAGCATACAATCGTTTCACATTCCGGTGGAAGTGTGGTTCACAGGTGCAAATTATTCAATGAGGGTAAAAAGTAGTTTATCTATTTCATCCGTTTCCCTTGATCCCAAACATCAGTTGCCTGATGTGGACAGGAGCAATAATGAATGGAAAAAATAAAATCAACCTGTAAGGCATAAGAAAACTTTACAGATTTTTCTTTTTTAAAAAGAAGTGTCATGCACGTTGAAATTGAACGGAAATTTTTGGTAGATAAGAATAAGTGGGAGGAGGTAAAAAAGGATTCCGGTAAAACCGTACAGCAGAAATATTTATTAGCTGAGCCCGATAAGTCAATCCGGGTAAGGATTAAAGGGGATAAGGGCTACATCACACTTAAAGGAAAGTCATCTGGATTTACAAGGAATGAATATGAATATGAAATCCCATTGCAGGATGCCGGAGAACTGATGGAACATTTTCCCGGAGGATTGATTTTGAAAACCAGATATAAAATTATGTTTGGCGGTAAACTTTGGGAAGTGGATGAATTCAGGGATGCAAATGAAGGATTGATAGTGGCCGAAATCGAATTGAAATCTGAAGATGAATCTTTTGAGCTGCCGGAATGGGTCGGGCAGGAAATTACAAATGACGTCAGATATTACAACGCAAGCCTTTCTAAAAATCCTTTCAAAAGCTGGGATTAATTCTTGCAGGATCAACATGCATGCGTACATGTAGTACGGCATTTAAATGTAACACAATAAAAATACCTGTTCCGGGTTGTTTAAACCGGATTGTCAATGTGCCATTCCTGAGGTACTCATTGAAAATGGGTAATCGTTCTCATGTATTCCTCTTGATTTTTCAGGATGGGCGTCCATTGAAAAGATAATTTGTCCTCCTTTCTGTAATTCAAAATGATCAAAATAATTCTTTGTACTTACCCTGCCATTGATTTTGATTGATTGAACATATTTGTTTGCCGCACTGTTTTCAGGTGCATTCAGAATTAACTTCTTTCCATTCTCAAAAGTTATTTCAGCCCGTTTAAATAAAGGCGCTCCGATGGCATATTGCGTGCTGGCCGGCGTTACCGGATAAAAACCCAGTGCAGAAAAAACATACCATGCAGAGGTCTGGCCATTATCTTCATCACCACAATATCCTTCAGGTCCTGAGTTGTACAATTTGTTCATGACTTCTCTGGCCCAATATTGTGTTTTCCAGGGCTGGCCCGCATAATCATACAGGTAAATCATGTGTTGTATGGGTTCGTTCCCGTGTGCATATTGTCCCATCCCGGCAATTTGCATTTCACGCATCTCGTGGATAATGGTTCCATAATAAGAATAATCCCCAAAATCGGGAGGCATGATAAATACGGAGTCAAGCATGGTGGTAAACATTTTATTACCTCCCATCAGTTTTTTTAATCCGTTAATATCCTGAAATGCACTCCATGAATAATGCCAACTGTTGCCCTCTGTAAAAGCGCCTCCCCACGAATATGGATTGAATGGGGATGAAAAACTGCCATCCTGGTTTTTGGGCCGCATGAGCAGGTGCTGAGGATCGAATAATTTTTTGTAATTCAATGCCCGCTCTTTATAAATACCGATTTCAGAATCGGGTTTGCCCAGCGCTTTTCCCAAAGCATAAATCGCATAATCGTCATAGGCATATTCCAATGTTCGTGCGGCGTTTTCATTAATGTTTACGTTATTCGGGACATAACCGAGCCGGTCATAATATTCCACTCCCTTCCTTCCTGTGCCCTCCGGCCCTTCATTGGCTGCTCCGTGAACCAGCGCTTTCCAAAGGGTTTCGATATCATAACCGCGCCCTCCTTTCAGATAAGCTTCTGATACAATGGATGCAGAATTATTTCCGATCATTATTCCGCGGTATCCGGGAGAAGACCATTCGGGCAACCATCCTCCTTCCCTGAAATCGCTGATCAATCCTTTCTGCATTTTTACTACCATGGATGGATACACTAAATTTAAGAATGGATAGAGCGCACGGAATGTATCCCAGAAACCTGTGCCGGCAAAGAGATATCCCGGTTCTGTTTTTCCTGTATAGGGACTGTAGTGCACAATGTTGCCTGATGCATCCTTTTCATACATCCTCAAAGGGAAAAATAACATGCGGTACAGGCAGGAATAGAAAGTGCGGAATTGTTCATCCGTGCCACCCGAAACTTTTACTCTTCCCAAAATATCATTCCAGACACCCCTTCCCGCTCTTTTGATAGCTTCAAAATTCTGATCGCCAATTTCTGATTGCAAATTTCTTTCTGCCTGATCAAAACTTATAAAGGAGGAAGCTACTTTGGCATTTACCACATCACCTCTTTTTAACCCTTTGAAGCCAATTACTGCTCCGGCATGGTTGCTTTTGATTTCTTCCTCATCTGAAAAATGTCCTTCATCCCAGGTTGCCTGATAGTCGAATTTTTTATCAAACTGAATGACAAAATAGGTTTTAAAATTTGCCGGAACACTTCCGCTATTCCGGGTACTGTATCCGATGATTTTATTTTCTGAAGGAATAATTTTTATGTACGATCCTTTGTCAATGGCATCTACAACCACATAAGCACTGTCTGTTTTTGGGAATGTAAAACGAAACCGTACTGCTCTTTGCGTTGGCGTAAGTTCGGCAGTTACGTCTTCATCTGCCAGGTAAACCTTGTAATAATAGGGTTTTACAATTTCTGTTTTGTGTGAAAACCAGCTTGCCCGATCTTGTTCCGTAAACCTCATTTTTCCTGTGATGGGCATAATGGCAAAATATCCGTAATCATTCATCCACGGAGAAGGTTGGTGAGTCTGCTTGAAACCGACAATTTTGTTGTCGGTGTATTTATAACACCAGCCGTCGCCCATTTTGCCCGTTTGCGGTGTCCATAAATTCATTCCCCAGGGCATGCCAATTGCCGGGTAGGTATTACCGTTAGACAGTTCATAACTTGATTCTGTTCCCCTCAGCGGGTTAACATAATCGACCGGCTCCTGAGCAGTTGCAACAAGACAGGTTAACATGAGGCCTGAGAAAATGAATTTGAAAAATTTCATCAGAAAAGGATTAAGGGTTTTGTATTAAGGATTTAATCTGCAAATATTTGTTTTTGTGGTTGCTTTTTAGAATTGAAGATACATCTGCATCTTCGGTAGTTGTCGAATATTCCATAACGGGCGGGGATAAAAAACTTACATTTTTATTAAAACTGTTTTACTTTTTATTTCAATTCAATGCTAAAGCAAAGCAGCTCCGAATACGCCGGCGCTGTCTCCCAGCAAAGGTTTGCACAGGGTCGCATTAAATCTGCCGCTGTTGAAAATGTATTTTTTAATCCGCTCATAACCTTCGGTGTACAACAAATCAATATTTCCGACCCCACCGCCAATTATGATTAAATCGGGGTCAACTATATTTATGACAACAGAAATCGCTTTTCCAAAATTCTCCAGTAATCTATCTATAACTTTTGTTGCCTCCGCGTCAGCATGGCTTTCGTGTTTTTTAAGTATTTCTGAAAGATTAAGAGATTGGCCGGCCAGTTCAAAATACCTTCTCTCGAGAGCAGGACCGGAAATAACAGTTTCCACACAACCATGTTTTCCGCAATAACATGAATACCCATTTTCTTCCAAAACATTATGCCCCCACTCTCCGCCGATTCCATGATGGCCATTGATTATTTTTTTATTGAATACCAATCCGCCACCTACGCCCGTTCCAAGGATAACCCCGAAAACAACTTCTGCGCCGGGATAATTTTTTCCTGCGCCCATTTTTGTTTCAGCCAGTGCAAAACAATTGGCGTCATTGGCAAGTTTGACCGGAACTTTCAACAAAGCTTCGAGATCTTTATTCAGCGGTCTTCCGTTGAGAGCTGTCGTGTTGCAATTCTTCATAACTTTTGTTTCCGGATCCAGGACGCCCGGTGTGCCGAATCCCAAATGGGTGGGCATTTCTTCCGCCTCTTCACTGACCGAAGAAATTAGTTTTTGAACCTGATTTAAAATGTGACCGTATCCCCCGGCTGCTTCGGTGGGAACTCTTTTCCGGACGATGACCTCATAAGTTTTGGGATTTAAAACAGCACATTCAATTTTAGTTCCTCCCAAATCTATACCCCAAATATTCTTCATATTGATTTTTTTTCCTGGATTTAAACTTTTCTGTCCTGGCTCATCCTTCTTTTTATTATCAGAATGAATTTCTGGTTTTTACCACAAAAATTATACTTGAGATTCCCGGTCCGCCTATTAATATTTTTCATGAAAAATAAACAAAAGGATAAATGCTTTTACAGAACAGAGTTTGATAAACCGAAAGGAAATCCGTAATAGTCCGATAAAATTGTTGTAATCAATCCTATCAGCAGCCATTCTTAATTTAGCAGCAACTTTACCGTGAACAGAGACTCTCAACTAACCCAGAAAGGAATGGAATCATGTATTTGTTGGTACCAAATACTTTCATCATCCAATGAAAGATTTTTCTGAATGATAGAGTCTAAGTAGAATTTTAAGACTTTGGAGTTTTTGAACCCTTTATCTTTTGCAATTGTGATAAATGAAACAAACTGACTCAGGCTCATCGGGACAATTCTTGTTTTGCCACCGTATGCTTTTGTGTTCATGCGGTTAAGATTAAAAAAGTGAGCCAATGCGCCCTCACTTATTTTTGGCGCGACAAACAAACAATAAACAGGGACATCAGAACTTCTTTGCAGATTTCCAAAATGACGGGGAACTGGTTCCCCTTCCATTTCATATTGCTTATTTCCGCTGGACATAGTAACTTCTATGATCATTTTGAAGCCATCATATTCCGATTCTATATCAGGCATATTTCCGGGAGCGGTATTTAGTGGAACACCGTCCAGATCCAAAACAAAATTTCCTCGAACTTTTTTGGCATAATTAATCATAATTATGGCTCTCCAAGTATTCCATTCCAGATAGAGGGGCGGGTCAGGAACTTTTTTCTGCTGGATTTTCCCAAAAACATCAACAATGTCATCAAACTCTTTGTAGTTTTTCAAGGCAACTTCGGTTCCAACAATCACATCCGAAATTATTTTCTTTTCAGTTGCTTCCAATAAATCTTTCAGCGATTCTACACTTGCAGTTGCTGCAAACTTCACAGACAACTTTGCAAGTTGCTTTTCAAGATATTTTTTGTTATCCGTCAACAACAACAGTGAATCAGGATTGAACAAGTATTTTTTGTAATCGGCTTCTGTATTGTATGTTTTCGCTTTGCGGTCAACATTTTTCAAAGCATAATCAACTTCTGCAATACGAGACGGGGCAACAATCATTCTATAAGTTTTCTTATCAAACGAAATAAATTGTGTTGCTCTCAAGTAACGGATAAACGCATCAGCATAATCAATGTGATTACTCTTTTTCGTATTGACAAATTTTGTGGGTGTGGCTTCGCCACTCTCACGAGTTTTCAAATCATTGCCTTTGATTTCTTCGGAATAGATTTTTAAAATTTGCTTCGTAAACACATCATCAATAAATGCTTTACGATTCCCTTTGTGTTTTTGAATATCGTTTCGGAATTTCTTAATCGCAGCGACGACACTTTCAAACTTATTGTGATGATTCATTTGTATAAAGAAAATTGCAATCTCCATTTTTGAAATATTGCCAAGTTCTTTTACAAGTCTCAATAGTTCCAAGTATGGTTTAACATTAAAACTCCTATCGCTAGGAATTTTGTGGTAAGGAGATGGCAACTGGAACTTGAATAGTTGCTTCGCAATTATTTCACTTGTCCGTTTACCACTCAATAATTTTTTGCCGACTTCGGTAAGAGCAATCTTCGGTTTCAAATCAACAAAGCCGAGAGCTTTCGGTGCTCTTGTAATTCTGTCCCTTGCAGCAAGCGAAACATTATCGGGCATCTTGCTTCCTTCATAAAATTCGGAGTTGAATAATTCGTGGAAGAAAGCGATTTGAGTGTTAGTGTTCCACTCTCGTCCTGAAAACAAGCCGACCAAAATCTGAATTTCAGGGATAATTTTCTCAATAGTTCGTGGAGATGTAAAAGCGAATACAGTTCGTGTCTTACTTAAATTTGCCATTCAAAAATAATTTTGTCATTGCTTCATCATCACCAAGCAACGATGATTTTTGATACATATCAGTTTTTGTTTCCAAAAACTGTTTCACCCTTTCCTTAGAAAAGGTAAGTGCATTATCTGCAATATCGCAACCTAAAAATTTACAGCTGCTTTTAATTGCTGCAATTGCAGCCGAACCACTTCCTAAAAATGGGTCGCAAACGACAAAATCTTTATCGGCACTTCCTTTCATCATTAATTCAAAAACTTCAGTCGGTTTTTGAGTTGGATATTTTGAGTGAACTACTCTTTTAATTTTCCAAACGTCAGGGATATTTTTAGAGTTAAGGTGACGTTTCCCTTTACTTGCAAACAAAATAAATTCGTGTCTACGTCTAAAATAATGCCCAAGTCCGATGTTTACTTTATCCCAGCATAAAACGTTTTTCACTTCAAAAACATCACGGACGATTGGAGCGAGTGACAGCAATGAATAAGAATCAAACATTATATAGATATGCCGATTGTTTCGCAACACACGATAACATTCCTGTAAAAGGGTTTTGTAGTTTTCTTCTGAGTCGCGAAATTCCTCAAACCATTTTGCACCTTTCTTGCCAGCATCAGCATAAGTGCCAATAATTTTTCCCCTACCAAGTTTTAATCGTTGGTTCATTCCAGAATATGCAGGGTCAGTCACAATCAGGTCAACACTTGCTGACGGCAAGTTTTTTAAGAAATTAATTGCATCATCCTGAAATAAAGAAACCGTGCCGTTTTCACTTTCATAAAATGGTTTTTGCTTAACCTCAATTTTATGACCATTTAAAACATATACAGACTTGTTATCTATTTTTGCGCTTTCGATGGAATAAAAGTCAAATATAGCTTGATAAGCCTTCGCAGAAATATTACCGTCTTTGCTTACTTTAATCTTATTTTTCCGAACATATTTCTCCATGTCCTCTGCAACGACAGACAACTGTTCTTGTATATCCTTTATCCTATATACCATATTCAAAATAAATAGTTTTTGATAACAAATTTAGTAATAAAAACCTCAAATTAACGGCGACTTTTAAACAGTCTTAACTGACAGAAATGAGAGAAGGCTATGCCTACAACATTGGTATTGCAAATAGTTTGGCTGGACAAGGGAACATTAGCAGTGGTAATTCTGCTGTACTACGTTTCCGCCTGGACAAGTAAAGGTCGACTTTAATGGTAAATATTTAACCTTATCAAAAAGGCGGGCAGCGATTTCGGCGGACGAATTTAAAATTCCCATCCATAGGCAATACCTCGACGGCCTGAACGGCTATCACATTCCGGATTTTCAGGACAGCTGGTATAATACCTTTGAAGCTATGGACTATATTGGAATTCACTTTGGTATTATCTTTCCGCAAAACCCTTTCTTATGAGAATTTATCGTTGTTTCTTTCCGGTTTGTTTTGTACTTATTGCCGCATTTATTTCAGGATGCAAAAAAGATCATGACAAAGGATGTATTTCTGCCCAGGTTATTCATTTGGGCGGCGGCTCAACTGATCCATGCCAGGGCAATATTGCGAGGCTTTTACAAGACGTGAATGAAATTCCCAAAGGAACCAATGTGTTGCTGGTGAGCGATCAGACACCTTTTGATTTTAAAGGAGGCGAGACCATCTTTTTTAAATTAAAAGTGCGTGCCCAACTCATTCCGATGCCAGGCTGCAACCTGAATCCGGAGTATATGTTTCAGATAAATTTTTGCAATTAGCGCATACAAACGGACTATTTATTTCTTCGTTTTCAAATGCAGATTTATTCTTTGTTTTTTGAATCAATCCAGATGGTGAGCGGACCGTCGTTAATCAATTGCACCTGCATGTCCGCACCGAAAGTTCCTGTACCGATGGATTTGCCAAGATCGCGTTCAAGAACGGAAATAAATTTTTCGTAAAGCGGAATGGCAATTTCTGGCCGGGCAGCATGGATATAAGAAGGGCGGTTTCCCTTTTTGACCATCGCATGAAGGGTAAACTGGCTGATTAGCAGAAGTTCTCCTTTGATATCCAAAACAGAGAGGTTGGGCACCTTGTTTTCATCGTCGAAAACCCGCAGTTGCGTAATCTTTTTTGACAACCATTCTATATCCTCTTCCGCATCTTCATTTTCTATTCCGGCCAATACCAGCAAGCCTTTGCCGATTGCAGCTTTCAGCGTACCTTCGATGGTGACTGAGGCTTCGGAAACCCTTTGAATAACAACCCTCATGTGAATTTTGCTTTAGAAAACCGTACCAGATTTTTGGATAAAGTTTTAAAAAAAATTTTTATAAAAGCTCTTTTCATTTATCAGGTAAGGCTTTGGTGAAATTAGTTCTTTCTTATCCACAGCATGTTGATATTTATAAGTTCTTTTTTCAATATTTAAAAAATATTTTCGTTCTCCCAGCCATTTTTCAAAAGCTGATATTTCAACATTCAAATAATTAAGTTATGACAACCAAAAAACGCTCAAAAAGCGGCATGGAGTTTCGCCGGCACTTCACTAAAGAGGGTGTGTCGCCATTCGACATGTTTGAATATGAATATCGTACTTCAGTAATCAAAAATCCATCAGGTGAAATTGTTTTTCAGATAAACAATGTGGAAGTTCCCGCACAATGGAGTCAGATTGCTACCGATATTCTTGCTCAAAAATATTTTCGCAAAGCGGGTGTACCCCAACCGGACGGAACCACGGGGCGTGAAACATCCATCAGGCAGGTTGCCCATCGCATGGCGCGCTGCTGGCGCATGTGGGGCGAGCGCAACGGATATTTTGCCGCTGAAAAAGACGGTGAAATATTTTATGACGAACTCGTTTACAGTATTCTCAACCAGGGGTGTGTTCCCAATTCCCCGCAATGGTTCAATACGGGTTTGCACGAGGTATATGGAATTACGGGTACGCCGCAGGGACATTATTACGTAGATCAGAAGGATGGAAAACTGAAACAATCTACTTCAGCATACGAGAGACCACAGCCCCATGCCTGTTTTATTCTGAGCGTGGCTGATGATCTGGTAAATGGTGGCGGAATTATGGATTTGTGGGTGCGTGAAGCCCGTATTTTCAAATATGGCAGTGGTGTGGGAACCAACTTCAGCAGTATCCGTGGAGAAGGTGAAAAACTCAGTGGCGGCGGTACTTCCAGCGGATTGATGAGTTTTCTGAAAATCGGCGACAGGGCTGCAGGAGCCATTAAGAGCGGCGGCACCACCAGAAGAGCTGCAAAAATGGTGTGCCTCGATTTGGATCATCCGGAGATAGAAAAATTTGTAAACTGGAAAGTAGAAGAAGAAAAGAAAGTAGCGGCCCTGATTGCAGCAGGATATCCGAGTGATTATGAAGGAGAGGCTTACAGAACAGTCAGCGGACAAAACAGCAACAATTCAGTTCGTATCCCCAATGAATTTTTCAAGGCGCTTGAACAGGATGGCGAATGGGATCTCAAAGCAAGAAGCGACGGACATGTGATGAAAAAGGTCAGCGCCCGCAAACTTTGGAATGAAATCAATTATGCTGCCTGGCGTTGTGCCGATCCCGGTACACAATATGATACCACCATCAACGAATGGCATACCTGTCCCGAAGGTGGGAGGATCCGCGCAAGCAACCCCTGCAGCGAATACATGTTTCTCGACAACACCGCCTGCAACCTCGCTTCGGTAAACCTGAGAAAATTCTTTGATGGCAATACATTAAAATTTGATGTAGAAGGATTTGAATATACGGTGAGGT
Source organism: Chitinophagaceae bacterium (assembly GCA_017307735.1). Lineage (GTDB taxonomy): Bacteria > Bacteroidota > Bacteroidia > Chitinophagales > Chitinophagaceae > Ginsengibacter. The sequence continues at coordinate 21,161 of JAFKGR010000005.1, read as the reverse complement.
TGTGGACAACCGTTTTGGAAATATCTGTCTTGATGGCGCAATTCCCGAGTAAAGAAGTAGCACAACTCAGCTACGATTACAGGACACTCGGTTTGGGATTTGCAAATCTCGGCACCATCCTGATGATTAGCGGAATCCCCTACGACAGTGATGAAGCGCGCGGAATGGTAGGCGCAATTTCAGCCATCATGACCGGAACTGCGTACAAGACTTCTGCTGAACTGGCCCAGCATCTCGGCCCGTTTGCAAAATATGAGGAAAACAAAAAGCACATGATGCGTGTGATGCGCAATCACAGAGCGGCAGCGTATGATGCCGTAGATGCGTATGAAGGATTGGAAGTGAAACCTCAGGGCATCAATGCAAAATATTGTCCCGATTACCTGCTCAAGGCTGCAACCCGCGCATGGGACGATGCGGTTCAGGCCGGAGAAAAATATGGATACAGAAATGCACAAACGACAGCCATTGCCCCCACAGGAACCATTGGACTTGTCATGGATTGTGATACAACCGGTGTTGAACCTGATTTTGCTTTGGTAAAATTCAAGAAACTGAGCGGTGGCGGATATTTCAAAATCATCAACCAGAGTGTGCCGGAAGCCCTGAAAAACCTGGGCTATTCACCCGAACAAATTACAGCCATTGTAAACTATGCCAAGGGGCATGCTACTTTCAAAGGAGCTCCGCATATCAACGAAGAAAGCCTGAAGTCAAAGGGATTTACAGATAAAGAAATCACCCACCTGGAATCCATGTTGTCCACTGCATTTGAAATAGATTTTATTTTTAATAAATATACCCTCGGAACTGAATGCCTGGAAAGGCTCGGATTCAATGCCGGACAATATGACAACCCGGAATGGAGTATGCTGGAAGCATTGGGATTTACCAGAGATCAGATTGATGAAGCAAATACCTATGTCTGCGGCACGATGACTGTGGAAGGCGCACCGTACCTGAAAGATGAACATTTGCCCGTTTTTGATTGCGCCAATAAATGTGGCCCCAAAGGGAAGAGGTTTATTCAATACAGCGGACACATTCGCATGATGGCTGCCGTACAACCCTTTATCAGCGGGGCCATCAGTAAAACCATCAATCTGCCCAATGAAGCTAACGTTGACGAAATTGCCGATGCCTACATGCTGAGCTGGAAACTTGGATTAAAATCCTGTGCGCTGTACCGCGACGGCTCCAAACTCTCACAACCCCTCAGCAATAAAAGCGACAAGAAGAAGGATGAAACAGAATCAGAAGCTAAAGAAGAATCCGTACACATTGTGGATATGAGCAGCCTGACTGTTCAGGATCTTCTGGAAGAAGTGAACAAAAGGGTTCAGAACAGCGAAGACACCACACTCAAACGCCAGTTGGCCATGATTGTGGAAAGAAGGGCCCTTCCGTCAAAGAGGAAGGGGATGATTCAGAAAGCCAAGATCAATGGACAAACCATTTTTGTTCATACCGGAGAATACAATGACGGAACCCTCGGTGAAATCTTCATCGACATGGCGAAAGAAGGCGCAACGATGCGAAGCATGCTCAACTGTTTTGCCATCGCTATTTCCATCGGATTGCAATACGGAGTGCCCCTTGAAGAATATGTCGACAAATTTGTCTTCACCCGGTTTGAACCTTCGGGAATGGTGCAGCATCCGAATATCAAAAGCACAACTTCCATTATTGATTTTGTTTTCAGGCTGCTTGCCTTTGAATACCTCGGCAGAACAGACCTTGTACATGTATTGGATAAGAAAGAACCGGAACAACCGGATGATCATCACTGGCATGCGCCACAGCCGACCATTGGCGAGAGAAAGCCTGAGCTGAGCGACATGAGGGTAACGAGTAAGCATGGCCAGAATACGCCTGACCTGAAAGACGAAGAAAGTGACCTCGCGATGGTGAACCTGGCTTCGAAAAACATGCAAAGTGATGCTCCGGCATGTAACGTTTGCGGACATATTACCATCAGGAGTGGTACCTGCTATAAATGTCTGAATTGCGGCAACAGTATGGGTTGCAGTTAGCCGTATAAAATGAACGTTGGATTATTTGATTGAAACCATCCGCCGGAAGCAGCGGATGGTTTTTTATTTTGTATGGAGGCGTATGGTTTCAGGCTGCGAATAGACAGATCAGATTTCAGAATTTATTATTCGGGCATTTGTGGCAGAGGGAAAAAGAAGCAAAGAGGGAGATGCCACGAATGCACGAATCGTGAAATAAAATTCATTAGTGGTTGGTGTCCGCACTAACCACGAGAGAAGAGATAATGGTGAATGTGGCTGGTGAAGACACCCGCCACTAAGCCAACTTCGGAAGCAGTATGGGTTGCAGTTAGCCGTATAAAATGAACGTTGGATTATTTGATTGAAACCATCCGCCGGAAGCAGCGGATGGTTTTTTATTTTGTATGGAGGCGTATGGTTTCAGGCCGCGAATAGACAGATCGGATTTCAAAATTTATTATTCGGGCATTTGTGGCAGAGAATTTCAACTGTATTCCAGAGAGAGAAGAAGCAAAGAGGGAGAAGCCACGAATGCACAAATCGTGAAATAAAATTCATTAGTGGTTGGTGTCCGCACCAACCACGTGAGAAGAGATAATGGTAAACGTGGCTGGTAAAGACACCCGCCCCTAAGCCAACTTCGGAAACGGTATGGGTTGCGGTTAACTGCAAAATTTGGGTTCATTTGTGTATCCGGGGCTTTCATTTTTCTTTTGGCGTTCGCCGGAAACATTTTCTTCTGACCAAAAATCTGTTTAAATAATTTGTATTACAAAACACAATTCATTAAATAATATCTATTATATATGATAACTATTGTCTTTATTATAACGAAATTGAAAATTTATAGACATTATCTAATCCGGACTCTCTTGTCCCTTAATTTTACACCCGTAAATAATTATCCAATCATCAAACAATTAGTTATTAATGAGTGTAATGGTCAATGACTTTGTGGACTGCATTTCGCGCAGGCACGCCAATGAACCTGAGTTTTTACAGGCCGTTCTTGAAGTTTCCGAATCCCTGATTCCTTTCATTGAAAAAAATCCTCTCTATAAAAAACACAAAGTGCTGGAATGTATGACCGAACCTGAAAGAGTGATTATTTTTCGTGTACCGTGGTTGAACGATTTGGGTGAACTTGAAATTAACCGCGGATACCGCGTTCAGATGAACAGCGCCATAGGGCCTTTTAAAGGAGGCCTTCGTTTCCATCCTTCGGTGAACCTGAGCATTTTGAAATTTCTCGCTTTTGAACAGGTCCTGAAAAACAGCCTGACAACACTTCCCATGGGTGGCGCCAAAGGCGGAAGTGATTTTGACCCCAAAGGAAAAAGCGACAGGGAAGTAATGCGTTTTTGCCAGAGCTTTATGACTGAATTGTGCAAATACATCGGGCCAAACACAGATGTACCGGCAGGTGACATCGGAGTAGGCGGCAGAGAAATCGGTTATTTGTTTGGACAATATAAAAGAATCAAAAATGAATTTACCGGTGTATTGACGGGGAAGGGATATGAATTTGGCGGCAGCCTGATCAGGCCGGAGGCCACAGGGTACGGACTGGTTTATTTTGTTGATGAAATGTTGACAGTCCACAAGGATGTTTTGAAAGGCAAGGCAGTTACCATTTCCGGATCAGGCAATGTAGCCCAGTATGCAGTAGAAAAATGTATTGAATCAGGAGCTACGGTGCTTACGCTTTCAGATTCGGACGGATTTATTTACGACCCTGCCGGAATTGATTCACGAAAGCTCAACTATGTTTTTGAGTTGAAAAATGTAAGGAGAGGAAGAATAAAGGAATATGCAAAGCAATTCGGGTGCGAGTATTTCCCGAAAGAAAAACCCTGGGGAATTCCCTGTGACATTGCTTTGCCCTGTGCCACTCAAAATGAAATTGCGGTTGAAGATGCCTATAATCTTGTGAACAATGGATGTATGCTTGTGGCAGAAGGCGCCAATATGCCGTCAACTCCGGAAGCCGTGGAAGTATTTCAGGAACGGGGATTGCTTTATGCTCCCGGGAAAGCAGCCAATGCGGGCGGTGTGGCAGTGAGCGGTTTGGAAATGTCACAAAATTCGATGAGATATTCCTGGACAAAAGAGAAGGTGAATCTCAAACTGAAATCAATTATGCAGAATATCCACCAGGCCTGCGTAAAATATGGAACCGAAGAAAACGGTTATATCAATTATCAGAAAGGGGCCAATATCGCCGGGTTTGTAAAAGTGGCCGATGCCATGATTGCCCAGGGAACTGTGTAGCAGATTGAGAGGGGTAAATAACCGGATGGGTATTGGCTTATGAATCGGCGTTTGTGAAATATCACCTTCACTCTTACTATATTTGAAATAGTCATTCATCAAACACTAAGTTTACCTCAAAAAAAGGCTGCCCTCTGCAGAGGGCAGCCTTGCACCGGCTGGTGTCGGACGTCCGTGAACTTTTTTAGGCTCAGCTTACCAGGTGGCTACCTGTGTAGAGGCTGTTGGAATTGTTTTTGCCGGTTTCCGAAATAAAGGCAATGTAGGTTTGCACCTCGTGCCCCGTAAACGGAGATACATCCAGGTCGCCTGTTAAGTTGGATATTCTGGTTCATACTGACCCCCCATTACGGGAGCAGAAAAACGGTGATCTCTTTTGTAATCGAGGCAATCGAAGCGACGTTCCGGCGGATACTGACCCCTGCTTTGGGGCCTGGCATAACCTGGTTAATTCAGACGACTTTTCGGCGGAAAGAAAAGTCTCATATTCAGATGGCATGGTCACCTATATCCGAATAATGATCTCCCGTGGTTTACCCTAATTCTGTAGTTTACGGCTGGTGATAAACCTTTAATGTTCCGTTTTTCAGTACATAAATCTTTTGCCCTGAAAAGCCTATCTGCGTTGCGTTCTGAAAAGATGAGGGCAAAATGGTTTCTGCCGGTAACGGCTGTGGAGATTTGTAAGCGTACATTTTGGTATCGTCAAATCCGTAAATGGTTTTGTCCACAATGAAAAGATTTTTCCAATGCAGGAAAGGCAAACGGATTTTAAAAGAACCGTAATAATCAAAAACAAAAATCCCCCTGTCGGGATCATAGAGGTAGAGCAACCCGTCATTATCGATAATTTTTTCGGGATGGGGAATGTCGTCCATAACCTGCCGTAAATCGACTGAAGCTGACAAAAGATTTCCGTTGTCATCAATCTTTTTGATTTTGAAATCCCCTTCATCAAACACCCAGATGTGATTGTCGTACGAACTCGTGATGGCTCTCACTTTAAAAATATTCTGATTCGCGAGTTGGATAGTTCCGGTAACGCTCAGGTAATTGTCAAGCATGACAATGGTCTGAAATCCTTCGTAAAATAAAAGGGTTTTCCAGGGGTTTTGACCTGCGACATAACTGAGCTGCCCATAGTTTTTGACATTGTTGAACACACCGATTGAATCACCGGAAGGGCCATACTTTTTTAATTGATTTCCGGGGGTAATGATGTAAAGTTCACCGGTGGGGTTCACTAAGAAACAGGAGACAGGATAAGGGATCTCACTCACCGGTTGATAGGCAGAGTCAGTTTGCGCAAATACCTCGCCGCAGGCAAATATTGCGGACAGGAGCAGAATATTTCTGATAAGTTTCATTTTTTATAATACAACAATGATACTTTTTTTCCGTCAAAACAAGCATAGCTGTCATATTTAATCCAGTCGCCGGTATTGATGTAAGTACTTTCGCCGTTAAGAGAAATTTCCAGGGGCAGATGGCGGTGTCCGAAAAGGAAATAATCATAATGCTTCTTTTTCAAAACATCCCTGCAATAAACAATCAGCCATTCTTTGTCCTCACCCAAAAAGCGCTGATCTGCTGAGCCGGTAGCGGCCCTGCTTTTGCGGCTGAAATAATTGGCCAGCCCGATTCCCCACGATGGATGCATGGCGCCGAAGAGGGTTCTCGCGATTTTATTCCGGAATACTTTTTTTAGAAATTTATACCTGTGATCGCCGGGGCCTAAACCATCGCCGTGGCCAATTAAGAATTTCAAACCGTTAAATTCAAATTCCTGCGGTTCCTCAAATACCCGGATGCCCAATTCCTTTTCAAAATACCCGCTCATCCACATGTCGTGATTACCTGTGAAAAAATAAAGCGTAATTCCGCTGTCGGAAAGTTCGGCGAGCTTGCCGAGAATTCTTGTAAATCCTTTTGGGACCACTTTTTTGTATTCAAACCAGAAATCAAATAAATCTCCCAAAATGAAAATAACAGCGGCATCCTGTTTGATTTCATCGAGAAAGGAGACGATCTTTTTTTCACGCACCAGGCTCCTTGCATAATCGGGCGCTCCGAGATGAAAGTCGCTTAAGAAATATATTTTTTTGTTTTCCGGAATCTGCATATTTAAAAAACAACCGAAGGTAAAGAAAAGAGATTGTTGAATGTTTCTTTGGAAGCAAATGGACGCAACGCGACCGCCAGAGCGGGAGACATTGCAGGGAAAGTGAAATGCCATTCGTGAATTCGTGGCCCTTTTCTCAAAGCAGAAGGAATAAACGATTGAAAGGATAAAATTATCAGGAAAAGAGTTATTGAGGGTAAAGCATAAGAAAGGATAAATGCAAGATGGAAAGAATTTGGCCAAGAATGCACGAATATGGCATTTTCATTTATTTATTCCGGGAGTCAATAAACGCAACGACACCGCCAGGGCGGAAGACATTGCGGGGAAAGTGAAGTGCCATTCGTCTGTTCAAATTGAAAACCATTTCTCCATTACCAACTGCTAAACCTCAGACCGATGTTGTAGGGCTGAAAATTCAAATCGTTTTTAAAGATGGATTTGGGACTATATGAACCATAGAGGTTGATGAATCCAAATCCCAACTCACCCACGTAGGCAAATTTCCATTTTCTCAAATCATAGTCCCCGCGGTTTTTTAATTTTCCCCGCTCGCTGCTCACTTGTTTGTTACGGCTGCTGTAGAGGTATCCCATGCTGATTCCCGCACTGATGTTGAGTCCTCTGTTGTTGTAGGTCGGATTGGTTCTGAAATTCAGCATAACAGGGATCGTAAAATAGTCTGCCGCAAGTTTGTTTTTGGAAAACTGAATGGAATCCGTAAAGGCAAAAGCGTGCGGGATGTCCACTGCAGAATTGTAAGGATTGAATCCGCCTTCTTTAAAACTGACATTGCTTTTGAAACGATAGTTGTTCAACTCCAACCCGAATGCATATTTGAGGTTGACATAATGTTTGATCAGGTTGACTCTTTGACCTACCAGCCAGAGATTGAAGTTGACAGATTTGCCCGTGCGAAGGCTGAAATCTTTTTCACCTATGGCGGATGCCCCCGGCCTGTTTACCAGATCATTGCCCGCTGTAGCTGCTGCATAATTGGTTTTGTCGGTCCAGTTCGAAAACCCCAAATCAAAAAAGAAAGTACTGGTAACAATGTTGGAAGTACGCGGTTTGCGGTCCCTTCCAACGGTTACGGTTACACGTCTTTTTTCGTTGGGAGCTCCTTTTTTGAGAATGATGATCCCTCCGATCTTTATGGTATCGTTGCTTTGGTTGACACGGATAGAATCTTTCTGGGCAAATAGTGTGCTGCTGAAAAGCAGGAATACAAAGGCTAATGTCGTTTTCATTTTCATTTGTTTGTTGTATTAATCATCGTCTCCGTTGAGCAACCGGTTAATCGGATTGGTACGGTCAATGGTTCTTTTTACTTTTTTTATAAATACGCCGAATTTGGATTGTCTGATTTTTTCGGCAGGAATGTCTGTCAATACATAATTGCTGTTTGCCTCATCGCCGGGAATAACCAGGTATTTTGTTTCACTTTTGCCGGATGAGGCGGCCAGGTTTTTTTCAGAAGAGGAAGGAGAAGAAATTTCCCGGGTGGATATTGGATGAAGATTGAGATTTTGTTTTGTTTCGATATGCCCTGCAATTCCGGGAAGATTGTGAGCTATTTCCTGAAGGGGAGCGGCATCGGTAATTGCAGATACAGCTTTCAATTCTTTTTGCGTTACATCAACTTTGTTGATATAATTATTCTCTCTGATTTTCGTTTTTGAATGATTTGTTCGTGGATAACTAACCTTTTCGTTGGTAGTTGATACTTCCTGTTCCCTGTGGTTATTTTTGAGATCAGACTTCTGCTGTTTTACAGGAGGAATTGTGTGGGTTTCCGGCTGGCCGGGTTCTTCCCGGGTTTGTGCAGTGGCCAATTGAGTTTGAACTTCGGATTGTGAATGGTAAATTGTTTTGTATCCAGCCCAAACCAGAAATCCAAGAATAGCGGCAGCAACAGCCGTTCTAAAGAAAAATGATGACACAACTCCCGCCGGTTTGTGATACAAACTTTCTTTATCCGTGAAATGAACTGATAAATCGGGTTCTGTTTTACAAAGCCCAATCTGTTCAAAAGCCTTTTTTAATTCTTTATGTTCAGAAATAAAATCTTCAACAAACAATTTTTGAATATTGCCCAGTTCTCCGTCGTGATATTCTATAAAACGAGATTCATAGTTTGATAAATCAATAAAAGCGTCTTTGTCATTTTTGAGCAGGGAAGATTTGTATGAGAATTCAATGGCAGCAGGTGTCTGGACTGTGGCCAGGATGCCGTTAAATTCCTGCTTTAATTGCGGATTGGATTTGACAAACATGTCCACAATTTTTTTCTGCCCGGGAGTCAGTTCATTATCTGCATACAACAGAAAATATTCTTCATAATTTTCAATATTGATATTCATCGTCAGATAATGTTTTCAGGTTTAACCAGATAGTTTTTCAACTGTATCCGTGCCCTGTGCAGGTAAACTTTTACCTGGCTCAGGTTCAGCGAAGTGATTTGTGCTATTTCTTCATAATTGTATCCTTCATAATCTTTCAATAATACAAGGCTTCGCTGTGTTTCATTTAATTTGTAAAGCGCTTCATTCAATATTTTTTTTACATCGGGTTGTGAATGTGAGGTAAAAACCGGTGTATCACTGAGATCTTCTTTCAAAGTTGTCCTGCTGTTCCGCCGGATGTGGTCAATCATCTGATGGTAGGCCACGGTGAAGAGATACGATTTGCTTTTTTCATTTTCCACTTTTTTCCTGTTCACCCACAACTTTTCAAATGCACTTTGAATAATGTCCTTTGCATCTTCTTCCTGCCGGATATTTTTCAACACAAACCGATATACATTGTCTGCATAGTTTGTAACACAATCATTATAATCTTTTTCTGTCATATAATCGCCGGCAAGATAATTCCCCTAAATCCGATTTTGAGGTAAAACGCAGCCATTTCCTAAAAGTTACAATCCGTTCAAAATTTCCTTATCGATACTGGTTTTACCTTTCTTAGTAGGTTTGCAAAAATAAACAGCAGTCATCATGAACAGTACAATTGCAAAAAGACTGGGAGACGAACTCAGAGAAATTGAGGCTTCCGGCTTATTCAAAAATGAAAGAATCATTACCAGCGAACAGGGAGCCGAAATAGAAGTAGGTGGTAAAAAAGTGTTGAATTTTTGTTCCAACAACTATTTGGGATTGTCATCAGATCCTGCGGTTATTGATGCCGCCAAGAAGACGATTGACACAAGGGGTTTCGGACTGAGCAGTGTGCGGTTTATTTGTGGTACACAGGATATTCACAGAGAACTTGAAAAGAAAATTGCGGCATTTCTCAAGACAGATGATTCTATTTTATATGCCGCTTGTTTTGATGCCAACGGAGGTGTTTTTGAACCCCTGCTCAATGAAAATGATGCCATCATTTCCGATTCTCTGAATCATGCCAGCATCATTGATGGAGTCCGGCTTTGTAAAGCACAGCGCTATCGCTATGCTCACGACGATATGAATGATTTGGAAGCGAAACTGAAAGAAGCCAAGGGAGCAAGGACCAGGCTGGTTGTAACAGATGGTTCATTCAGCATGGATGGCACCATTGCCAGGCTTGATAAAATTGTAGAACTGGCAGAAAAATACGATGCCGCCGTGATGACAGATGAATGCCACTCGATGGGAATCATTGGCAAAACCGGGCGCGGAACCCCCGAATACAGAAATGTTTTGGGAAAGATTGATATTATTACCGGTACTCTCGGCAAGGCGCTCGGAGGAGCAAGCGGTGGTTTTGTTTCAGGCAAACAGGAAATCATCGATATGCTCAGGCAACGCAGCCGGCCCTATCTGTTCAGCAACACACTGGCTCCAAGTATTGTGGGCGCATCCATCGCTGTGTTTGACATGCTGAGCAAGACAACAGAATTGCGTGATAAACTGGAAGACAATACAAAATATTTCAGAGAGAAGATGACAGCAGCCGGATTTGATATCAAACCCGGTGACCATCCGATTGTTCCGATCATGTTAAACGATGCCGTGTTGTCACAAAAATTTGCTGCCCGTTTGCTGGATGAAGGGATTTATGTGATAGGTTTCTTTTATCCTGTTGTGGCAAAGGGCCAGGCACGAATTCGTGTTCAGGTGAGCGCTGCTCATTCAAAAGAACATCTCGACAGGGCCATAGCTGCATTTACAAAAATCGGAAAGGAACTCGGGGTTTTGAAATAGAAAATCCGGATTTTTTTATAATAAAAATGCCGCACCTGTTTGGGATGCGGCATTTATTTTTAATTTCAGAAATTATTTTCCTGCTTCTTTCAACATCTCTTTTACGGCAGCTTCGATTTGCTGATCTTCACCCTCAAGAATTTTGTTGTATTCATCCGGCACTTTGATGTCGGGTTCAAGTTGCATGCCTTCCAGAGTGCGGTTTTCTTTGGTGGTTACCATGGCGATCATGGGAATTCCAAATACCATGGTAGGGTCAATCTGAGTTTCCCACCAAACGGCTGTTCCTGTGCCCTGCACCGGCATTCCAATCAGTTTTCCTAATCCTTTGGCCCGGTAAGCATAGGGGAAAACATGGGCATCACTGTAGTTGGCTTCATTCATCAAAACACAACTCGGTTTGTCCCATTTGTTGGCAGGTTCACCTCCACCGATGGGCTGCACTCCATAGGGTACAAATTTTGCCCACAGCTTTCCTGAAAGGAATGTGCTCAGATCTTCATGCAACCATCCGCCTCCGTTAAATCTTGTATCCACAATCAGGGCTTCTTTGTTTTTGTTCTTCCCCAATACGGCATCATATACATTGCGGTAACTTGCATCGTTCATGGCCTGTACGTGTACATAACCTACTTTTCCCCCGCTGAGTTTATTCACCATGTCCTCCATCTTCTTTGTCCAGCGTTTGTAGAGCAATGCATTTTCTTCACCTGAAGAAATTGGCTGAACCACTTCATCAAAAGTTTTTCCTGATGCGTCTCGCAAAGTAAGCAAGACATTCAAACCTTTTTTTCTGTTCAGGAATTTTGCCCAGTCCACATCAGCGGTAATCGCATTGCCATCAATGGCTGTAATCGTCTGGCCGGCGCGAATCTTTGAATCAGCCCTGTCCAAGGGCCCGCCTGCAATCACCTCCTGAATCAGCAATCCGTTGCCGCCTTTTGAATCATCAAACAATAAACCGAGTGCAGCAGTTTCATCCGGATTTTTAAATTGCGGACGATATCTGCCGCCGGTATGTGATACATTCAACTCGCCGAGTATTTCGCTGAGCAATTCGCGGAAGTCATAATTGTTGTTGATGTAGGGAAGAAATTTTTCATAGATTTTTTCATAACCTTTCCAATCGATACCGCGGAGATTGGGGTCGTAAAGTTTTTTTGAAACCTGTCTCCATGCATGGTGGAAGATGTAATCTCTTTCGGCGGCACCGTTCACTATCATTTCACTGTTGATGTCAATGGGTGTAAGTTTTCCCGTGCTTTCGTCCACTTTGGAAAGCTTGCCGTTGGCCTGTACCAGTAAAAATTTACCATCATTGCTTTGCTGCATGCTGGCAAACCCGGCACCCAGTTTTGCGATGGATTTCATTTCTTTTGTTCGGGGGTCTATTTCCCACAAATCATATCCCTTTTCAAATTTGGCGAGGACAAACAACTTATCTCCTTTCTGCGAAAGTGCATAAGACGACAAATTGATCGAGCCGGGTGTAATCCTTACCACACGGCTGTCCAGATCGCTGAAATCCATTTTGAGAGGTTCATTGGTTTTCTTGTTCAGAGAAGAGTCTTTGCCCTTTCCTTTGGAAGTGTCCTTTTCATTTTTCAACAAATCGAATTCATCCTTGCTCAGTTTAAATTGGTCGTAGGCATCTTTGTCAAAAAATGTGGCAAAAATATCCACTTCCCTTGCGCCCTGAACAGCCAGCGGAAGTTTACCGTATTTTGAATTTGCAAAGAGCAGAGCCTTCCCGCCGAGGCCCCATTGCATGTTTCCTGCCGAAAATCCTGAATTGACCACATCAGTTCCATTTCCCGGATTGTTCACATCAAAAACGGTCACACCGTCTGCGCCATAATATCCACGAGAATCTTCCACAGCGAGATATTTGCTATCAGGGCTCCAGGTAAAATTCTGATCGCCGTCAGCGTAAGAAAAGTTTTGGCCCTTCGGAACAATCGTTGTCGTTTTGCCTGTTCCCAAATCATAAACTTTCAGTGTATTTCTTTCTTCGAGATAGGCTATCTTTTTTCCATCGGGAGAAACGTCGGGTTGGAATTCATCCAAATCTGTTTGAATGACTTTTTCTGTTTTTAAAACTGTTGCATTAAAAAAGTAAGGTTCTTCTTTTCGTTCGATGGAGGTTTTCATAATATCCCATCCGGAACCTTCATGTTCTGCGGCATAGTACAGTGTGCGCCCGTCTTTTGAAAAAGAAACGGAACGTTCCTGAAAAGGAGTGTTGGTAATCCGTTTTGTAAAATGCCCTTCAACGGAAGTCACAAATATTTCTCCGCGGAAGACAAAAGCCACTTGTTTCCCATCCGGTGAAAGTTGCATGTCGCCTCCTGAAGTAACATTCTGCACTTCGCTGTTTGTATTGTTATTTTCCGTGAGAATATCGAGTTTCAGTTTTTGAGGCTGGCCGCCATCTGCCATTGTGTAGATGGAACCATCATAGGTAAAGCAAATCGTATTGTTGTTTGAAATGCTGAGATGCCTTACAGGATTGGTTTTGAAATGAGTCAGTTGTTTTTCCGCGCCGCCATTGACAGGTTTTACAGCCACATTGAATGAACCGCTTTCTTCATTGAGCCAGTAAAAGTTTTTGCCATCACGGCTGAAAACAGGTTCGCGGTCTTCACCGTCAAAAGTGGTTAGTTTAGAATAAGTGTTTGTTTTTGTCTGGTACAACCAGATGTCACGGGCAATGGATGAAGTATGATGCTTGCGCCATGCATCTTCAAAACCTTTGATGTCTTCAAAAATAATCTGGCTTCCATCGGGGCTGTATTTGGCATAATTAGTTCCGGCTTCATTGATCATAATGCTTCTTCCCCCTTTTACAGAAACTTCATACAATTTCTGAAAAACACCGTCCACCGGAAAACGAGCCGATTGTGCCTGATCATGACGGTTAGTTGTAAAAATTACTTTGGCGCCGTCGGGCGAAAAATCAACAGGTAAATCGTTTGCTGAGTTGTAGGTCAGGCGCAATGGCTCACCGCCATTTGCCGAAACGAGATACACATCAAAGTTTCCATAGCGGTCGCTTGCGAAAGCAATCCATTTACCATCGCGGCTCCATACAGGCCTGAAATCATAGGCCGGGTGAATAGTGAGCGGAACGGCCGTCCCGCCTTTGGATGAAACTTTATAAATATCTCCCCGGTAACTGAAGGCAACGAAATTTCCGTCGGGAGAGATGGCCGGATAACGGAGCCATAAAGGATCCGTCTGGGCGTTTGTGTAAAATGCAAGAAACACAAAACACAAAAGGAATATGAGTTTTCTCATAAAGACTGGTGATTTTTTTGATGAATAATCAGAGCGTCAAAAATATTTCCCTTAGTTGGAAAATGATTACCGCTCATAAAATGTTTCTTTTTTAAAGAATATTTATTTAATAGGCAAATGAGTTTTTTTAGCATCGGTTGAAAAGATTTAAAAAATGAATTCAATGTACAGAATAGTGAAATAGTAAAGTTGAAAAGCTGTTCTGTACATTGATCAACCGGACTTTAAAAGAATGATCTTTGAGCCTGAGCCTTCGGTAATTCTTTTCTTGGAACTTTCTGATCGCTCATGGCTGCCTGATAAACCATACCCGCCAAAATGGTTGCGGCCTGCTTTAAATCATCGGGAACAAGGTGATCATAACTGTCCATATTGCTGTGATGGGTTCTGGTTTCATATTCAATATCGTCCTGAATGAATTGAAATCCCGGTAATCCGACAGCGTCAAACGAAAGATGATCCGTACCTCCGGTATTGCTTATCGTCATGGTAGTTGCGCCTAAATCTTTGAACGGAGACATCCACTGACTTAAGATACTTCGCGCTGCTTCATTTTCCTGGAGATAGATGCCGCGTATCCTGCCGCTGCCATTGTCGAGGTTGAAATACACATCAAAGTTTTGGTGTGCCGGTTGTTTGAGTTGCATGGTTGCTCTGTCGCCAAAAGTTTTTTTCACATATTCACGAGATCCGAAAATACCTTGCTCTTCTCCGTTCCAAAGCGCAATTCGAATGGTGCGCCGGGGCTGAATGCCCAATGTTTTCAATATGCGCACGGCTTCCATCATCACTGCTGAACCGGCAGCATTATCTGTGGCCCCGGTAGCGCCCTGCCATGAATCGAGATGCCCGCCCAGCATAACCACTTCATCTTTCAGCTTTGGATCTGTTCCTTTTATTTCGCCGATGACATTGTACCCTTTGGTATCATCAGTATAAAACCGAGTGGCTACGTCAGCTTCTATTTCAACAGGGATGTTGTGTTTTACCAAACGAAGAATCATATCGAAATCTTCAGCCGATGTGGCGAGGTCAAGAAAGTTGGCCGGATCGGCGACTTTATAAGAACCGCCACCCTGAACAAAAATGGTTCCTTCATTGTTTCTTGCAGAAGAAGAGAGAATGGCGACGGCTCTTTCATTTTTTGCCATTTCATTAAGGAGTGCTGACATTCTGCGTGCCCTCATAAATTCAGGGTTAAAAAATCTGCGGCGCCTTGCATTCATTGCGGCGGTATCAGGCGCTGTTAAATGAATATTGGCCATTGAATCCAGTTGTGCATCGGTCCACCTCGTCATGTCGGACCCTTCTTTGGGAGTGAAGTTTGTCGGGTGATCCATGATCAGGATTTTCCCTTTGAGTTTTCCTTTGTATCTGTTCACCAATTCTGCGCTGTCTCTGGCATCAATCAAAATGACGGAGGATTTTTCCAGCCCGTTGGTACCTTCTGTCCAGGCTTTTGGAAAAACCATCAGCGGTTTGTACCAGGGAGCTGTCATGGCTGCATAAGATTTTTTCAATTCCCATCCTTTGCCAAAATCGCCCCACACATCGCGCCGGACATTGGTCAGCCCCCATTTTTTCATTTGTTCAACACTGTAGTTGGATGCCCGATTGTATCCGGGACTTACGGTCAGGCGTGGACCACTGACTTCGGTCAGTTGAAAAGCGATGTCCATTACTTGTGAATGATTCAATCCTTCATCACGGATTTTTTGAAGTACTGCAGGATCTTGTGCCCATAAAAAAGCCGGCAAAATAAGAATCCAGCATAAGAAGTAAATTCTACGCATACGGGTATTAGTTTTAGAATGTAAATGAGCGGATGAATATAAAACAAAACCGCTCTGGTTCCTGAGAAATTTTATGAATGGTGATACGAAAAGTTTTTCATGCAGATTTTACTGTGCCAATAAAGAGATTCCTGTTTTTTCAAGGATGATCTTTTTCTCTTTGTACAATTTTCCAATGGCCATTTTAAAGGTTTTTTTACTCATTTGAAAAAAAGAATAAATCTCTTCAGGAGTGGATTTGTCAAAATAAGGGAGATAGCCTCTGTTGTCTTTGAGAAGTTGCAGAATTTTTTGCGACTCATCGCCCACCCTTTCATATCCGTGTTCTCCGGCAACCACATCTATCAAAGTTTCTCCGGTTTTTTCACTTTTAAAAATCTTTTTTATAAAACCCGGAAAATGATCCCCGATTTTGATCGGACGATAAACTTCGTTAAAGTGTAAAATACCTCGGTGATGGTTGTTGATGATCATTTCATATCCGATTTGTGTTTTCCGGTAAACAGTTAACTGCACTTCATCCAATTCTTTGAATTCTATTTCGTCATTATTCAGCGAGGTTTCGAAATATTCTGTCGCACTCAGCTTTCCTGTTTTTGTATCCAGGATGATCCTTACCAGATACTCGCCACCCTTTCTCACATGACTTCTCATATTTGCTTTGGGAATGAATAAGTCTTTCATCAATCCCATATCAAGAAAAGCTCCGAAAGAAATAATGGAAACGGCTTTGAGAAGGACGATATCATCCAGTTGCCCTTTTGGAATTTGTGTGGTGGCAATGATCCTGTCTTCACTGTCGTGATAAAGAAAAACATTTATTTCATCACCAATTTTTGTTCCTTCGGGAACAAATCTTTTCGGCAGGAGAATCCCTTCGGTAGTTCCTTCCAGGTAAAGGCCGGCAGGCTTTTCCCTGATAACTTTCAGTTTATTGAATTTTCCGATTTGAATCATTGGCCAAAGATATTGCGGTTGAACCATTACTTCATTGAATGATTATTGCGGCAACTTACTTTTTCGATGATGTTCCCACCTGTTAATAAATCGTATTTCCCCGGCAAATGAATGCAGTTTTTACCCTGATTTCCGGAAGAAGAAAAAACTTTTTTGCTGAGAAATAATCAATTAATGATGGGAAGAAAAAAGAAGGAATAAAAATTCAATTTTAAACAATAAAAATCGTTTTAAATAAAAGGTTGATTTTTTATAAAAAAAACCGGTATGAAAAATTGCTTCCTGATTTTATTTTTTGAACTTCTTTCCCTGGCAATGGCCGCTCAGATCAGTCATACCCTGCCTTCAGAAGCCACTGCATTTTATCAAAGTTCAATTAAAAAATTTCCGGGGCATGTGGCAAATTTTATTGAGGAATCTGCTTCTTCGCTGGATAAAAGACATATCAATTACGACAGCTTATTTGGAGCAATCACAAACAGAAAAGAATTCCGGAATTATTCTGCCAGGGAATGCAGAAATATATCCTTGTTGATTCTTATCAGTTGCGCTTCCAAAGCCGAATCTGATTTAAAAAAGAGAGTGATGCAATTACAAAGCAAAGATCAGTCCGATCAGAAATTTGAATCGACAGAAAAACTGGTTCAGAGAAAAAGTGATTTGGCTGAAATGGTTTCTGTGCAAATGAAAAACCATTGATATCTTTTTTGTGCACAGGGCGATTAACCGTTCTGTATTCCTTGTTCTGTTTAATTTTGCCGGATGGCGCACAAGAAATTAAAAAGATTTGCTGAAATAGCCACCTATCCCAACGTTTTTCAGTATCCTGAAAACATCAAAGGGAAATGGCATACGGTTTTTGAAAATCAAAATCCGGTTGTGCTTGAACTCGCATGTGGAAAGGGAGAATACACGATTGCCCTTGCTGAAAAATATCCCGGACAGAATTTTATCGGGGTGGATCTTAAAGGAAACCGGCTCTGGAAAGGAGCAACCTACGCGCTTAAAAAGAATTTGAAAAACGCAGTTTTCCTCCGCACCCAGATTGAAATGATCGCCGGTTATTTTGACAAGGATGAAGTGGATGAAATCTGGTTGACATTTCCCGATCCGCAATTGCAAATATCAAGGGCAAAAAAGAGATTGACTTTTCCGAGATTTTTGAGAGAATACCGGAAAATTTTAAAAAAAGATGGCGTCATTCATTTGAAAACCGATTCTCCGGATTTGTACAATTTTACAAAAGAAGTGATCGGCTGGTATGGGCTTAATGTGGCATCCGACATTGCTGACGTGTATGCACAAACGAAAATCCCGGAAGATTTATTGATAAAAACATATTATGAAAGCCTGGATATTTCCAAAAGCAATAAAATTTTTTATCTGAAATTTTCATTGCCGGAAAATCTGAAGGACGATGACAAGGAATTTTACCGGTATCTGAAAGAAAAATATGCGACGTATGAAAAAGCCTGATTCTCCTGAAAATGAAAAGCCCCGCGATCCGCGAAAACATAATTCATTTTATGAAGATGTGTATGAGGTTGTAAAATTGATCCCAAGAGGAAGGGTAACTTCTTACGGGGCAATTGCAAAATATCTCGGAACCAAAATGTCTTCGCGAATGGTGGGCTGGGCTTTGAACGGATCTCATTTCTCTACAGAAAAAATACCTGCTCACCGGGTTATCAACCGGAATGGAATGCTTACCGGCAAAGCCCATTTTGCAACACCCACCCGGATGCAGGAATTGCTGGAAAAAGAGAAAATCAAAGTAAAGGATGATGTGGT
Source organism: Chitinophagaceae bacterium (assembly GCA_017307735.1). GTDB lineage: Bacteria > Bacteroidota > Bacteroidia > Chitinophagales > Chitinophagaceae > Ginsengibacter. The sequence goes on along the minus strand of JAFKGR010000005.1, from coordinate 2,731 downwards.
AGTTGATTTTCAAAAATTATTCTGGGACCCGGCCGTTGAATTGAAAATTGATTAGGCTACTGTGTTGATTCCTGATATTCGATGTTGGGATTTACCCTTAATGCAATTCTCTTTCTCAAATAAATAGATTTCATGAACCTTATTCAGAGAAATCAGTGATGAGAATTAATAATTAAATTGAACCAGCAATTCTATTACAACGTATCAAAACAGTTTATACTCATTTTTGATTACTGAAGTTTTCTATCTTTAAAGGAATATATTTTTCAACTTTAATTTTTAGAAAAAATGATTTCAACCCGTTTGATAGAAGCTACAGATGCTGCCTACAATCCGCCGTTATTGATTAAATCGATTCTCAAACAGTCACTGACTTTTGAACCAGACAGGGAAATCATTTACCGCGACCTGGTAAAAATGAATTACCGGAAGTTGAATAAACGCATTGCACAATTGGCGCATACCTTAACGGCTATCGGAGTGAAACCCGGAGATGTGGTTGGCGTCATCGAATTTGACAGCCATCGCTATCTGGAACTTTATTTTGCCGTACCGATGGTTGGCGCTGTTTTGCATACCATCAATTACCGGTTGTCACCGGAACAGGCATTATATACCATGAATCATGCGGAAGATAAAGTAGTATTTTGTCACAAAACATTGTTGCCCCTTTTGTCCGGGATTCATGCAGGGTTAAAGACCGTTGAGAAATGTATCCTCATGAAAGATGATGATACATTGCCCGAAGGAATCAATTTTCTCAATGGCGAATACGAAAATTTATTGGCAGAGCAACCGGAGGAATATGACTTTCCCGATTTTGATGAGAACACCATGGCTACCTTGTTTTATACCACAGGAACAACGGGCCAGCCAAAAGGCGTCTGTTTTTCCCATCGCCAGCTTGTGCTGCACACCATCGGAGCAATGGCTTCGCTGAGCGCCATAGATTCACCCGTGCGGGTTCATTCCACTGATGTATATATGCCGTTGACGCCGATGTTTCACGTGCATGCCTGGGGAATGCCGTATGGAGCCACGATGCTGGGACTAAAACAGGTTTATCCCGGACAGTATGAACCCCAAATGCTAATGAAACTGATATTGACACATCGGGTTTCTTTTTCTCATTGCGTCCCCACCATCCTCGGAATGCTCGTAAACAATCCCAAAGTAAAAGAACCGGATCTTTCTTTTTTCCACGTGATCATTGGCGGGTCTGCACTTCCCAAAGGCCTTGCCGGCGCAGCCATGGATTTAGGAATCGATATCATCGCCGGGTATGGACTATCTGAAACATGCCCCGTATTGACAATCCCGTATTTGTCAACAGCAGACAGAAAGAAAATGACCAGAGAAGAAGAAGTGGCCGAAAGAATTAAGACCGGCAGGCCCATTCTTTTTGTCGATTTAAAACTGATGGATGACGATGGGAATTTTTTACCCTTTGATGGAAAAACAGTGGGCGAAATTGTGGTGCGTGCACCCTGGCTTACCCAAACTTATTACAAGGAAAAAGAAAGAAGTGAAGAGTTGTGGAAATATGGTTACATGCACACAGGCGATATGGCTGTAGTAGAACCAAATAATACAGTCATCATTGTGGACCGGAAAAAAGATGTTATCAAATCAGGAGGAGAGTGGATTTCTTCATTGGAGTTGGAAAGCCTGATATCGGCTTATCCCGGAGTTAAAGAAGCCGCTATCATTGGTGTTCCGGACGCGAGATGGGGAGAACGGCCTTTGGCAATTATGGTTTTAAATGATGCGACTCATGTCACGGGAGAAGAATTAAAAAAGCATCTTCAGCAATATGTGGATTCCGGCAAACTAAGCAAATGGGCAATTCCTGACGAATTCAAATTTGTAACGGAAATTCCGAAGACCAGCGTGGGCAAAATCGATAAGAAACTGATCAGGAGCAAAGTTCAGAAAGGGGAAATTTAATTTTTGACTGAACACCGATTTTCTGTTTTTCTTTTTTCAGAGGGTTTTCAGATAGGAATAAATCAAACCAGCATCATATCCTTTTGACAAAAGAAAGTTTTTGATTTTACGGTTTCGGATGAAAATGTTTTTTTCACTTTTCAGCGACTGCCGTTTTTTTTCGGCCAGTGTAAGAAAAGTATTTTCGTATGCTGCGGTATCTATTTGACTTAATGCTTTCCGGATGCAGTAACCACTCACTCCTTTTCTTTTCAGTTCCATTTCAATTTTTAGTTTGCCCCAGGTTTTCAACCTGAATTTCCCGCGTGCAAAATGGATGGCGAATCTTTCTTCGTTGAGAAAATTGTTTGCGATCAGATGTGAAATAATTTCTTCTCTTTCCTCCTGGTTCATCCCCAGGGAAAATAATTTCTCTCTCACTTCAGAATGGCATCGTTCCTGATAGGCACAATATTTCTGTATCCGGCCAAGCGCCTGTGAATAGGTAAGTCGTTCCATCAAATGAAAGGTAGGAAATAATCAATTTGTAATTCATGGGTTTTGTTCGATGCGACATTGAAAGGGTATCAATTCATTTCTTTGAATGACAACGGACATTAAAAAAGATTTGGTTGCGGACAACCGCGTTGTAATATTCCCAAATTTCGCAAACCCGGAAACGAATAGCAATTTTTACTTTTACTTTGGGGAAGTTTTGAATTTGAAGGTTTTGTTCTGCCATTTTTTGTTTTTTCGCAAAGCAGCGCGCTGAACTTCCCCCACCCGGAATTTTTATTTTCTTCTC
>JAFKGR010000004.1 GCA_017307735.1 Chitinophagaceae bacterium | reverse complement strand
TAAATCAATTTTTTCAAGTCAAAAATGTGCACAAAAATCAGAATCTTCAAAGCCGCAAAAAAAATGTGCATAACTATTTGAAATTATAAAAAAGACTAAAAAACATATATACCGCTTATTGTATGTTTGGGTGCTGAATAGTTACAATTTCGTTATACTGTGGCCCATTAAGCAAAGAATATTTTGCAATGGGACTTATGCTTCCTGTGACGTATTGGACATTAAAACGGGCTTTCCCATTCGTTCCTTTTTTAGTGGTAATGAGTATCACGCCGGCAGAACCCCTCGATCCATAAATAGCCGTTGCATACGCATCTTTCAGGATTTCTATGGATTCAATATCTGCAGGATTCAATGAAGCGAGCGGATTATTTTCAAATTCATTTTTAGGATCTAACCGATCGCTGACATAGGTTCCGCCAAAACCAATCGCTGCTGTTGTGGACGGATTAAACACTTTATTGTTCATGCCTTTACCCGAACCATAAACCGGAATGCCGTCAATGACAACCAACGGCTGGCTCCCATCCGGATTGAGCGTACTGAGGCCACGGATGGTAATTGCAGTTGCAGAGCCGGGAACGCCGGAACTTGACGAAACAAATACGCCGGCGGCTTTTCCAATAATGGCGTTGTCAAAAGAAATCGCAGGTGACTTTTCCAACTCTTCCGAACTAATAGAAGAAATTGAGCCAGTCAGATTAGACTTTTTTTCACGGCCATAGCCGATCACCACTTCCTGCAGCGCCTGTTCATGTGTAAGCATAATCAGCGACACGGAAATTTTTCTGCAGGGGCTTTCAATGGGCGTATATCCGATAGCTGAAAGTTGTATCGTATCTGACGGGCTTGTCAACAGCAGAAACTTTCCCTGTTCATCGGTAGTAGTAGCTTTGCCATTGCCTTTGATTTTTACAGTTACTCCGGCCAATGGAATATTTTTTTCATTCTTAACCACACCTTTAATTTCCCTTAAAGGCCTCATGTCCTGTGCTGTCGCTTCCCGTTGCAGAAGCGCCAGGCAGACAATGAGATTCATAACCAGTATTCTCTTTAGAATCATTGAAACAGAATTGGTAACTATTAAAAATTAAACTGAAAATCAGGCGCAGATTAACTCCAAATACGATTCGGGGCTTATTGAAGTTTACCTACCCAAACATCATTGACAGAAGGATATTTTCCTGTATTCACATCTTTCGTACCCAATCCTCCGACAATATAAATGGAACCGCTTTTTACGAACATGCTGAAATCTTTTCTCGGTTTAAAACTGCCTGGCAAGGCCATTACATTTCCACTTTCCACCTTTGTCCAGGTAACGCCCTTATCCTCTGAGACCCACATATCACCCAAAACGCCATCGTTATTTTCGCCTCCCACCAATATAATTCTGTCTTTATCCACTACAACTTCCGGTGCAATACGTCCTGTAAATGGCGTGGCGACATTCACCTGTGTCCATGTATTTCCATCGGATGAGTTCCACACATCATTCAGATAATTTTTGCTCATATCTCTTCCGCCAACAACCCACATTTTATTGTCATAGACAAAAACTGCGGGGTTTGTCCGGGCAACAAATGCAGCGCCCGCTGTCACCTGAGTCCATGCAGTGCCATCCACAGAACTCCAAACATCGTTGTGGGAGGTACCTGGCCCTTCTGTATTTCCCATGGGAGGATAATCATTACCCCCAATTACCCACAGTTTGCTATTGAAAACAACGGATTCAATTCTTTCTCTTTTTGACCACCTGGTCGAGGGGTCAGCAGGAGCATCAGCAGTCCAGCTCAATCCATCGGCGGAGCTCCATACTTTATTGGTAACATCATCAAAAGAAAATCCAACTCCCGGCCTGTGGCCGCCCAACAACCATAATTTATTATTGAAAGTGAGAAACGCAGGATGTTCAACTTTCGGCACAGAATCTCCATTATTATCAACGGCTCTGGTTCTTGTCCAGGCGATTCCGTCTGTGGATACATTACTGGTAAAATAAAATGCACCAAAAGATCCCATAGTGCCTCCTATCATATAAAGCTTATCACCCATATACGTGGTAGAATTGGTATGGAAATTACCCCATCCTGTTTCAGGTGTCAGTTGTTGCCATGCGATTGTTTTTGGATCTACTTTGGCGACATTTACCACTACGTTGTACTCCCGCGTTGTATTTCCGTTCTCTGCGACTACTGTATATTTTACCGGGCTGGTAAAGTTATTCACAGTTGTTCCGGATTGCTGTGCAGCACTGCCCACCATTACTTTAGATTTTGGAACAGCCGTAAACACTGCTGTCAATTTTGAAACATCAGTTCCAAAAGGAAGGCTATCCACATTTGAAATCTTTTGCATTACTTCATCAACTGTAAAAGGTACCTGCAGTTCCTTGATGCTAAATGAGGTAATTCCGGCGAGATTACTGAGTGGAGTATCCTTCTTGCAGGATACAAAAGTCATCACAGCAATTAATACAATCAGCGCACTGTACATTTTGGATTTGAAAATAGTCATGGCGGTAAGGTTTAGGTTTTAATTTTTGATATGATCTGGTAAAGTTTTAATAATGATGACACCTTCTTTCAATTCATACGTGAGCCCCATTTTTTTGCAGGCGAGGATCAGAATATTGAAAGGATTCTCATTGATATTATACGTTCCGGTAAAATCGGGATTATTTGCAGGCACCGATTTATCAATCTCAAATTGAAGATGGTATTTTTTATGAAGCGTGTCTAAAAGATTGTCCAGTGAGATATTTTTGAACTTTAGTGCATCAGTTCCCGGATGGTTACCGGTTACGGGATAGATCAACATAAATGGAACGGTGTTGGGATCAAGCGCCCTGATGATTGCGGAATTCGAACTCTTATTAAAAATTGCCTGTTCGTTGGAAGTTACTGTAATAACATGTTCCTCTGTTTGTGCACTTTTAGCCGGAATAAGATTGATCAGGGGAATTGTCTTTTGAGAATTGTAAAGTTCCGCGCTACCTTCTTTGACGACGATCTTAATAAGACTGTCGCCTGAGTAGGCACTGATATTCATTTTACCCTGAGTAGTACTGGCAGTAATGCCTTTTGTTTTAACTGTAAATTTTTTATTGCTCTGTTCAAAATCAAATGAAGCCGCTCCGTCTAAATATATGGTCGGGTTATTATCATGTCCTTTGGAATAGGACAAGTGAGAATTAGAGGCAAGTATAAATTTAAAACCATCTGCCGATGCAATTTCCGTCATCTTATTTCCGTCAATTGATCTGGATGCCACCATCCAGCCAGCATCGTTTGTTTGAGAATTAGCCAGGTAATAACCCAGCCAGAATCCACCTAAAAGAAAAACAATGGAAGCCGCAACGCTCGCCCACACCCATTTATCCCTGAAGAAACCTGTACGGATTTTTGCCCTGTGTTGAGGAATACCCCGTTCAATTTTGGCCAGGGCCATTTTCAGAGATTTGTCAACCAGTTCTTTTGAAGGGTTTCTTTGCTTAAATCGAATAGACATAAGCAACTGTTGTGCTTTTTCTATTTCAGATTTTTTATCCGGGTAATTCCCGATCACATCCTGCCAATAGCTTTCATTTTCCCCCTTCAATACCCAATCCTGAAAAGAAGAATCCATTGCGAATGAAAGCACATCAAATCCTGAATAATCTGCAAAGTTTGCCATACTATATAGTTTTAGTTATAAAAAACGAGGATTTTACCCCACGTGAATGAAAAATATTTTTTTGATTGAATTTATTTTGATAAAAAATACCAAAAGGCTAAGACCAGAATCCCGATAAGATCCCTTAACTGACTGAGTGCCCGTGCCATTATTTTGTATGTAGCTTTTGTGCTAATGCCAAGTATTGAGGCAACGCCTTCATAAGACAACCCTTCATAAAAACGCAGATAAATGGCTTCGCGCTGTCTGGAGGTAAGGCCTTCAATGGCATTTTTCAGTTTACCTTTTAACAAGATCTCAGTTTCTTTTTCAAAAATGAATTCTTCAACAGAAAAATCAAGGATTTCTAATTCTTCCCCGAAACGTTCCGTCTTTTTTAACCGCAACCTGTTGATCAGGTTATTCCGAAAGACACTGTAAAAGTAGGTTGAGGGATACTTGATTTCAGACAAAGATCCCCGTTTATCCCAAAGTAATAAAAGTGTCTCCTGGATAGCATCTTCGATCAGCAATTCATCGGTTGTGAATCTGACTCCATAATTGTAAAATCTGTTGAATAAAAACCGGTATGCCTCTGCATAAGCATTTTTGTCATCTTGTGAAATACGGTCCCATATCATATTTTCCAGGGGCACGGCACATAGAATTTTTAGGTGATGAAATAATTCTGATTGACCTGCAAATTTATCTTAAATGGAAAGGATTGAAAATCTTTTGGCGGTGCATTTTGATTTCTCGCCATTTGGAGAACTACTGGTGGTGTATCGTGCGATGCAAAAAGATATTATTACGGATGCTTTTAATATTGATTATAAAGTTTTCACTTGCTAAATTAAGATATTCAGCTATGGAGTTTCAAACAGGAAATTAATATAGAAAAAAACAACGGACAGGAATAATGTTTAAAATATTTCCAAAAAACTGTTTCTCTCACTCATTCAGGCACTCTCAAAGTATAGCGCTTCACTCCATCTCTCTCACAATCCGGACCACTTCTTCTGTTGCCTTCCTGATTGCCTGATAATCTTTTTGCTCAAGCGCTGTCTTACTGATCAGCTTGCTTCCCATCCCCACGGCGTTCACGCCTGCATCAAACCACGATTGAATATTTTCCTTATTTAATGATACTCCGCCTGTCGGCATAAATTTCATTTCGGGGAAAAGAGGTTTGATTGATTTTACATAACCCGGTCCAAGCATACTACCCGGGAATAGTTTGACCAATCCGATCCCCAAATTCTCTGCAGTAATAATCTCAGTTGGTGTCATGCAGCCGGGAATGCACAGCAGTTTGTGATCATTTGCGATGTCTATTACTTCTTTCACCATGCCGGGACTTACAATGAATTCCGCTCCCGCAGAAATAAATTCTTTGGCTGCCTGGCCATTCTTAATCGTTCCGATTCCGAGAATCATTTCTTTCATCTCTTTATCACACGCCTTTCTCATTTCTTTGAAATTCTTCAAAGCTCCTTTTCCACGGTTTGTATATTCCACCGAACGAATCCCTACTTCGTAAAGCACCTTCAATACTTCAATACTCTCGTCAGTATCTTCACAGAAATACAAAGGCAATACCTTCTGTCCTAATATCTGTTTTAAAATATCTTCTTTACTTCTTTTCATTTATTAAATTATTTAAAAACAGTTCTGTAAACTAAAATCGTCGTTTATCTCTGTACGTGTGCTGAAGAATTACCATCAATCAGCGCTTCCACTTCTTCAACGGTTGAATAAGTGGCATCACCCGGATAGGTATGTTTGAGTGCACACGAAGCTATCCCAAACGCTGCCGCATTTTCCAGTGACCGGCCGTCGAGCAATCCATAAATCAATCCCGCAGCAAAGGCATCTCCGCTTCCTACACGGTCAATGATGGATATAGAATACTCTTTGCTCCTATAACTTTTCTTCCCGTCGGAAACCAAAGCGCTTATTTCATTTTGCGATGCACTTTGAACTTTCCGGCTTGTGCAGGCGATGTATTTAAATCCGAACCTGTCGTACAAAGCTGAAAAAACATTTTCATAATTACAGGTATCACTACAATCCACATCCAGTAACAAGGATGCGTGTCCGGTATTTCCGATATACACATCGGCCTGCTCGCACAACTTTGTCAGCCACGGCCTGGCTTTTTCAGCACTCCATATTTTCTGGCGAAAATTTATATCAAAGCTGGTCGTTATCCCTTTTGCCTTTGCTGTCTTCATGGCTTGCAGCGCTATTTCAGCAGATTCTTCACTGATGGCGGTGGTAATTCCTGATGTATGAAACCAATTCGCATCTTCCAATATTTTGTCAAAATCAAATTCATCTCTCTTTGCCAGGCTCATTGAGGATTGTGCTCTGTCATAAATCACTTTTGACGGCCTGGCCCAGGTTCCGGATTCAAGAAAATAGAGTCCCAGCCTGTTTCCACCTTTCAAAATATAATCGGTATTTACTCCATACCGGCGAAAGTGATTTATTGCTGATTGTCCGAGCGCATTATCGGGAACTTTGGAAACGACAACTCCTTCCATCCCGAAATTGCAAAGCGCCAAAGCAACATTGGCTTCACTTCCTCCAAAATTCATCTCCAGTTCTTTCGCCTGCTTCATACTCTGATGATCCGGCGGTGACAAACGAAGAAGAATTTCTCCGAGCGTTACTATTCTTTTGGGCATTGTGATAATTGATTTTTCAATTTTACTTCTAAGTTAATTTGAATCCGATTCATCGGACTAATAAGATTTTGCAAATCTATTTTCAAACGATATTTTTCAGTCCACGAAAAACGTTATGTTCAACAAAATCTCAGGAGTTGAATCATCCTTGTTCCTATGAGAAACAACAGAACCTAACAAATTAATTTTTTAGTTAGATTTCATTTTCATCATATTTTTCCCAGGCACTTTCAAATACAACGCTACAAAACTTCCGGACAACATGATTACGGCCACTGCCATCAATCCTGCGGAAAGTTTACCCGTAAGATTCGTCACAAACCCAAGAATATTCGGCCCTGCAATACCACCCAATACGCCAAACGAATTGATGGTGGCTATCGCTGTTGCAGCCGCCACGCCTTCAAACATGGCAATCGGAAAAGTCCATAACGGTGGCATGGCTGACAACAATCCGGCGGTGGCAATCGACAATGCTGTCAACATCAGGTATGGCTGAGTGGCCACCGAACTCAAGAGAAATCCTAATCCTGAAGCCAGCAAACAAAAGACGACATGCAACTTTCGCTCGCCGGTTTTATCTGAATGCCTTGAGACAAGCACAATGGAAACGGCTGCGACGAAATAAGGAATTCCGGATAAAACACTTGCTTCCAAATTACTTTCTGCACCGATGGATTTAATAATCTGCGGTGTCCAAAATGCGACACCATTAAATCCGACGTTGATGGCAAATAACAAAAAAGTAGCCAGCCAAACCTGCGGTTTGCTGAATACCTGATAAAATTTGAGATGGGCAAATGTCCTGGTTTCCCTTTCACTTTGCAGACGCGACTCGAGCCAGCTTTTCTCTTCGCCCGTCAACCATTTCACTTTTTGAAAAGAGGGTTTCAGATAAAAGAAACACGTCACACCCAAAATAATTGCAGGAATGCCTGTCAATAAAAATATCAATTGCCACCCCTCAAATCCCAGGGTTCCGTGCAGGCTCAAAATCAATCCGATGGCGGGTGTGCCAATCATCAGCGCTACCGGTGAGGCAAGCTGAAACCAACCTATGGCTTTAGTTCTGTGTTCCTTCGGATAAAATTGCGATAAATAATAAATAACTCCCGGATAAAATCCTGCTTCCGCTACTCCCAATAAAAAACGCATGGTAAAAAAGGAGGTGCTGTTGTGAATCAATATCATGAACACTGTCACGATACCCCAGGTTGTCATGATCCGCGCGATCCATATAGGAGCCCCTACTTTGCCGAGAATAATATTACTCGGAACTTCAAACAGAAAATAACCAAAGAAAAATATGCCCGCACCAAAACCATATACCGCCGGACTAAAGCCCAGCGCCTGATTCATGGTCAATGAAGCCACACTTATATTCGCCCTGTCGAGAATGGAAACAAAATAACAAAGCATCAAAAACAAAAGAATCCTCTTATTGAGCTTTCTTAAAACCGATTCTTCTGTTTGCATTCCGTATAAAAATTTAATATGTAAAAATCAATACAACTTGTTTGTCATTGCTTCCTTATCATAATTCAACAACCGGTATAACGCTTCCATAAAATAATAATCTCCGTACATGGATGATTCGTTGATCCCTGAATTGCGCGGCTTATCAACAGTTACTCCTTTAATGATTCCGTAGGAATCCGGATTGTCATTGAAATATTTTTTTATGAGTGCTTGAATAATTTCCTCTGCTCTTTCTTTCCAAAGATTTGCTTCTTCTCTTTCATTTTGGTCCGATAATAACTTTGACAAAAGAATCATCCCGGTAGCGGCAATAGAAGCTGCCGAAGTATCCAAAGGCTCTTCAACATTATTTTTAAAAAAGAAATCCCATCTCGGAAGGTGAGAATCATCATCGGTATTCCTCCAGAAAAAATCACTCAGTTTTTGAGAAGTTTCCAAATATTTTTTATTCTCCGTGTAACGGTACATGTTAGAGAATCCATAAAGCGCCCATGCCTGCCCGCGCGACCAGCAGGTATCTGGTCTGTAACCCTGATGCGTTGTCCGCTCAATAACTTTATAAGATTTCGTATCCCAGCGTACCATGTGAAAAACAGAATGGTCTTTCCGGATAAACTCTTTCTGAATATGATCAGCAGCTATCATTCCGGTATCAAATAGTTTTTTATCCTTCGATCGTTTGCCCGCCCAAATCATCAGCGGAATATTCATAATCGTGTCCACAATAGCTACTCCCTCATATCCCGGTTCACGCCAGGCCTGTATCAATCCTGTTTTCTCTTCAAACAAATCAAGCAGGTTGTATGAACTCTTCACAGCCATGTCCGCCAATTCATCATCGGGTTGAATACGATTTCCAAATACACAACTCGGACCGAAAATAAATCCCATGTCATGGGTTTTGTTGTCGCTGATCCGAACCTTCAGTTTTTTAGCCTGATTCAGTGCAGTTGTTTTATCAATGATTCCGCTTTGGTTATACATTGAATCCATCCATAAAAGACCTGTCCAGAAACCACCTGTCCAATGTCCATTCGCATTGGTCAGCCATTTTCCTTTCTCAGTAATGTGAGGAAATTTCCCCTTCAACTTCACGAAAAGAAACTCTACTTTTTTCAGGCCCCTTTCAAAAACATTCTTCAACGCTGATCCCGGTTCAACCATTCTTTACAACTATTTAAAATGTGGTGCACGCTTTTCAAAAAATGCTTTGACTCCCTCATCACAATCTTCCGTTTTAAAAACTTTGTCGCTCAATTCAAGATTGTATTCAATGGCATCATGCCGGTTCAACTCCATCGATCTCCGTACGCCCTGTTTGATAAAAGAAAGAGAATGTTTGGGTTGCTTTGCAATTTTTTCAGCAAGTTCTTTTGCGGAAGAAAGTGCGTGATGAGGTTCGGTAATGTGATTTATCAATCCGATTCTGAAAGCTTCTTGTGCTGAAATCATCTCGCCGGTGTACATCAGTTCCATCGCGTGCGAAATGCCTACAATCTCCGGAAGCCGGTAAAGCCCGCCACTTCCGGGAAAAACGCCCAATTTGACTTCCGGTAAACCCATCTTTAAATCCTCATCCATAAACCGGATATCACAAGCCAGCGCAATTTCGCATCCTCCTCCAAGAGCAACGCCATTAATTGCAGCTATTACAGGTTTTGAAAGATTTTCAATTTTCAGCAATGCCTCATTTTCCCTGCGAAGTTTTTTCTCAACCACATGATCTCTCACCGCTACAAATTCTTTGATGTCCGCTCCGGCACAAAATGCTTTTTCTCCAGCACCTGTAATGATCAGAACCCGGATTTCATCGTCATTTTCAATTTGGGTTGTCAGATCAATAAGCTGACCCGTCATTTGAAGATTTAGAATATTCAAAGGTGGATTATCCAAATACAACACTGCAATCCTTCCTGGTAATTTTTCAAGCCTGATCATTTTTTGCTTTTCTCGAATTTGAAACAATAACTTTTTCGTTCAGCATCTCTTCAATTTTTTCATTGCTGTACCCAAGATGTTTTAGTATTTCCACAGAATGTTCGCCGATAGCCGGTTGTGGCAATCTTTGCCCAGGCGCTTTCCCATCAAACCGCAACGGATGATTGACCAGGCGAATCTCTCCTGCATCGGGGTGGTCATATTTTACAATGATCCTATTCCACTCCACCTGAGGATCTTTCACCACATCTTCATAAGTATTCACAGGAGCAAACCAGATTTTGTTTTCGGTAAAAAACTTTTCCCATTCTTCAGTTGTCTTTGTTTCCATGATTTCACTAAAGATTAAATCAATCTCTTCCCTTTTGCTCATCTGATCTTTGGAAGTATAATGTGAAAGCGGTTCGGAATGCAGAATTTCCGAAAGTTTTTCAACCGGTGTATTCGATACAGTGAGGTATCCGTCTTTGGTTTTATAAACTCCATAAGGCGATTGATGGATCCGGCTTGCCAATCCGGTAGCACATCTGTCCCACATCTCACCTTTGTTTAAAAAATATCCCAAAGATTCACATTGAAGATCGAGAGCAGAATTCAAAAGGCTGCTGTCTATTTTACATCCTTTGCCGGTTCGTTCGCGGTTGAACAGGGCAGTGACAACGCCAAATGCTGCCAGCACAGCGCCGTGCTGATCAACCACTGCTGTACCCACAGGAACCGGAGGATCGTTTTTTCTTCCTGACAATGACATCAGCCCACTCAAAGATTGCAGCAACAAATCCTGTCCGGGATTATTGACATAAGGCCCGTCAGATCCAAAACCGGAACATGAACAATAAATCAATCGCGGATTTATTTCTTTCAATTTTTCGTATCCCAATCCCAAACGTTCCATCGCACCCGGCCTGTAATTTTCAACTACCACATCTGTTTCTTTGATCAGTTTGTATATAACCTCTCTTCCTTCATCCGAACGCAAATCGATGGCAAGGCTTCTCTGATTTCGATTGGCAAGAAGAAAAAAAACACTCACCCCATTTTTGTAAGTATCCATTCCCGACCAGAATCTTTCGTAAGCGCCTTCTCTCCTTTCAATTTTGATAACATCGGCTCCGTTATCTGCAAGCATCTGCACTGCCGACGGCCCCTGCATATAGTGCGTAAAACTCAACACTTTTACTCCTTCTAACATAATTTTCTGTTTCTCCTTTTCTAAACTATTCTTTTCGTTTTATTTTTTTATTCGTTCTTTTTTGGATTGTCAGCTCTTTTCCTTTCCATGGCATTTGCCCATTTGCTATTAGCCAGTTAGTGTGCAGTGGCGCACGCGAATCAACTTTGGGTACAATCACTATACGCAAAGCGCCCACTATCTTTCTTCTCAAATCTTAAATGGTTTAAATGGATCATAACTCTGGCCATCCATCCTGCAAAGGTTTTTCAACGTAATGATTAAAAATTACATGAAAGGCTAAGGTAAAAAATAAAGTCGGGTGATTTCGTTTATTTCTTTCTGAGTTCGGCTACCAGATCTTCCAATTCTTTGATTCGTTTTTCAAGAGTGGGCAGGTTGCGGCTCAGGCTTTGGCTGCGCAACGCGTGGGTATATTCAAAGGCAGGCGTTCCGGTTACAGCCATATTTTCCTGCTTGATAGATTTACTCACTCCGCTCTGGGCATTGATTTTAGCACCATCTGCAATCTGGATGTGTCCCACGATTCCGACCTGGCCGCCAATCATCACATTCTTCCCAACCTTGGTACTCCCGCTGATTCCGCTTTGGGCAGCAATGACCGTATTATTCCCGATTTCGACATTGTGCGCAATTTGAATCAAATTGTCCAGTTTGGCTCCGGCCCTGATTACAGTGGAACCAATGGTTGATCGGTCGATGGTGCAGTTAGAGCCAATCTCAACATTATCTTCAATTACCACATTTCCAATCTGAGGAATTTTTTTATAAGTGCCATCGGCCTGGGGCGCGTATCCGAATCCATCGCTGCCTATCACTGTGCCTGCATGGATAGACACATGGCTTCCGATAACGCAGTCATGTTGCACTTTGACTGCGGCAAATAAAATCGAATCATGATCAATCACCACATTGCTTCCTAAAAACACCTGCGGATAGATTTTCACATGATCTCTGATCACTACATTTTCACCGATATAAGAAAACGCTCCGATAAATACATTGTCACCAATCTTCGCCGTCGGGTGAATAAAAACAGGTTGCTGGATTCCCACCAGGTTTTGCCTCTTTATCTTTTCATATTCCGAAAGCAAGGATGCAAAAGCGGAATAGGCATCTTTCACTTTAATCAATGTGGCGCCGATCGGATGTTCAGGCTCGAGAGATTCATTGACAATAATGATGGAGGCCTGTGTAGAATACAGGTATTCTTCATATTTGGGATTTGAAAAAAAAGCAATCTGGCCTGCTGTTGCATTTTCCAATCTTCCAAAACTTCTGACTTTTACTTCGGGATCTCCTTCAATTCTACCCTGAATAAGAGCAGCTATCTGTTGAGCTGTAAACTCCATGCGATTGATTAAATAGTGTTTATCTTCTCAACATGTACGTTCATGTTAAGGTAACAAATGTAGAATTTTTTTGTTGTGCCAAATAAAGATTGATTAATCAGAGGATGATCCACTTTGCTGATGTCTTTTACTTCTCCATTTTTAAATAAAATATTGATGTGCTCCCCTGTTGGATTATAGGTCATGGATTTCGCTTCACCGGTAAAGGCAAGATAGTGTGCATCAGGTTCACTAACCATCAGATAACGCATGGCAAGATCTCTCTTCTCTTTTACCAGATCTTTCTCAACCGGCTGAGGGAAATACTGGACTTTCAAAAGATTGCGGTCCAAAATTCCTTTACTCAGGGTGGATAAAACTTTGTCGGGATGATGCGCCCACACTTTCAGAGAGTACATGATGTCCACATCATCCAGGTGGCAATAATCATCCAGTAATTCCTCAAACAGACGATGATCATTTTTTCCGGTCAGGAAATTATTGAGCACCGGAGAAGGTGATTCCGCCCCGATTTCACGGACTCTCTCAATGATTTTCACAAGCATTTTTTCAGCGCACATAACGGTTTTATGCAGATACACCTGCCAATACATAAACCGCCTGGAAACCAGGAATTTTTCAATGGAATGAATCCCCTTTTCTTCAACCATCAACTCTCCTTTGTGAACCGTAAGCATATTCAAAATACGATCATAGCCTATGACACCCTCGCTTACCCCGGTAAAAAAACTATCGCGGATCAGGTAATCCATTCTGTCCACATCCAACTGGCTGCTGACAAGCTGGTGCAAAAACTTTTTATCACATTGATTTGAAAAAACCCGAATAGCCCTTGACAATGCGCCGCCCAACTGCTCATTCATTTTACGCATAATCAACAGCGTTATATCCTCATGGCTTTTGTTCTTCACCAACACGCCTTCCAATGTATGAGAATACGGTCCGTGGCCTGCATCATGAAGTAAAATCGCCAGTTTGGCCGCCTGCTCTTCTTCAGGTGAAATATCTACACCTTTGCTTTTCAAAATATGCAGCGCATTGTTCATCAGATGATAGGCACCCAACGAATGATGCAATCGCGAATGAACCGCACCCGGATATACCAATTGCGCCAGCGCCATCTGATGTATCCTTCTCAACCTTTGATAATAAGGATGCTTCAAAACCTCCATGATAATCGGATCATCCACATTAATAAATCCATACACCGGATCATTAATTATCTTCCTGCCAGTCATATTTTTCGAATTATGTTAAATCATACCTGCCGGTGCGCAAAGGTAAAATGCAAGAACAGGAATATCTATATTTGTGTACATACGGAATAAATTTAACCCTTTACATTAAAAGATGGCAACAGCAAAGATTCTATGGGTGGATGATGAGATGGACAGCCTGAAATCACAGATTTTATTTCTTGAAAAAAAAGGATATGATGTAAAAAGCCTGAGCAACGGTTATGACGCGGTGGAATATGTAAAAGGGAATTTGGTGGATGTGGTCTTGCTTGATGAAAGTATGCCCGGACTATCCGGATTGGAAACATTACAAAAAATGAAGGCAGAAAACAGCAGCCTTCCGATTGTACTCATTACAAAAAATGAAACCGAAAACCTGATGGATGAAGCCATCGGATCACAAATCTCCGACTACCTTATCAAACCGGTGAATCCAAATCAGGTATTGCTTTCTCTCAAAAAAATTATTGATAATAAAAGATTGGTTGCCCAAAAAACCACCAGCAATTACCAACAGGAATTCCGCGATCTTTTTATGGCCCTCAACGACAATCCTGATTACCTCGGATGGATGGAGATTTACAAAAAACTGGTTTATTGGGAATTGGAAATGAAGAAGAGTGAAAGCCCCGAAATGCAGGAGGTATTTGAAACACAGAAAAAAGAAGCCAACAACGAGTTCTTCAAATTTATCAGCAAAAACTATTCTGACTGGGTTACTCATCCCACCGCTGAGTCGCCGGTGATGAGCCACACCCTGATGAAGTTTAAAGTATTCCCTCATCTGGAACCCGGGGTCCCGCTGTTTTTCATTCTCATCGATAATCTCAGGTTTGATCAGTGGAGATCCATTCAGCCTTTGTTTACCGAAAACTTCAGATTGATGGAAGAAGATACTTTTTATTCCCTGCTTCCAACGGCTACCCAATACAGCCGCAATGCAATTTTTTCCGGAATGTTGCCTCTGGAAATTGAAAAACGATTTCCGGCGGAGTGGAAAAATGACGACGAGGAAGGCGGAAAAAATCTGAATGAAGAATTCTTTCTGAAAGCTCAACTGAAAAGACTGGGTTTGGATCAAAAAAAATACAGCTATACAAAAGTTACCAACCATCAGGAAGCGCAGAAACTGGTGGACAATGTACACAACCTTCTTACAAACGATCTCAATGTCATTGTATATAATTTTGTAGATATGCTCAGCCATGCACGTACCGAAATGGAAGTGCTGAAAGAGCTGGCCGCTGATGAAGCCAGTTATCGCAGCCTCACCAAATCCTGGTTTGAACATTCACCGCTTCATCAGGCATTAAAAAAGATTGCCGGCAAAAAAATCAATCTCATTATTGCTACCGACCATGGAAGTGTGAGAGTGCACACACCACACAAAGTGATTGGCGACAAACAAACAACCAACAACCTCCGGTACAAACACGGGCGCAATCTGAATTATGATCCAAAAGAAGTTCTTGCATTCAGGGATCCGCGCCAGGCAGGCCTTCCGGTGCCAAATGTAAATTCATCGTACATCTTTGCCAAGATGGGCGGCTACTTGTGTTATCCCAACAATTATAATTATTTCGCCAATTATTACAGAGATACTTTTCAGCACGGTGGCGTGAGCCTGGAAGAAATGATTATACCCATTATACGCATGTCGTCAAAAGAATCGTAGTTTATTTTTTATTTTGTGTATCAAGATAACGCTGGATATACTTCCCAACCATATCAAATTCTATATTGACACGATCGTTCTCTTTGAGAAACTCAAAATTGGTATTCCGGAATGTGTATGGAATGATGGCTACGGAAAAGGTATCATCATGCACATCAAAAGCAGTGAGACTGGTTCCGTTTATGCAAACAGAACCTTTTTCAATAATGAGAGAGCGAAATCTTTTTTCAAATAAAAATGAAAACAAAAAACTTCCCCCGGCATCCTGAACCGAGGTACACAAGGCTGTGGTATCCACATGTCCCTGAACCAAATGCCCGTCAATCCTTCCATTGAATTTCAGCGTGCGTTCCAGGTTAATCCTGTCTCCTGTTTTCCATTTGGTTGCATTCGTTTTATTCAACGTTTCGTTTACTGCGGTAAACGTGAGGATGCCCTTTGAAATCTTTTCAACTGTCAGGCAAATTCCATTGCACGAAATACTGTCATCAATTTTAATTCCTTTCAACGTTGAAGAAATGGAAAAAGTAATATTTTTATCCGAAGGAATTCTGCCGGTAATAGTACCTAAATCTTCTATAATCCCTGTAAACATAGGAGAGGCGATTGCTTTAAACAAAAATAACCTACTAATTGTTACAGGCAATTAAATTATAGAAGTTGAAAACTTTCTTTCAGATTTTAAAATCCTAAATCACTTCAGGAAAAACGTCCGGGATTAAAAGCTCCGATGGGAATTTCCGGTTTTTCATTTTCAAGAAGAGAAGAAATTAATTTTCCGGTTCCTGCAGCGGAAGAAACACCCAGCATTGCATTGCCACCGGCCACAAATACATTTTGAAAACCATTCAGCGCTCCGATGTAAGGCAATCCGTCGGGAGAAACAGGCCGCAATCCCGTCCAGATTTTGTCTATGGTTGGGAATTCAATTTTCAATCCCGGATAGAATTTCTTTACAGATTCATAGATTCCATGCATCCGCTTAATCAGGATCCTGTCATTCAATCCGCTCAACTCCATTGTTCCGCCAATTCTCAGGGTATGTTTCCACGGCGTCATGGCACAACGGCCATCAACTAAAATGGCAGGATAATGAAGGTTCTTTTCCACATTTTCATAAGTGGTGCTGTATCCTTTTCCTCCCTGGATCATCAGCGGATGGCCCAGTTTGTGAGTGAGTTTTCCCAGCCAGCTACCGGCCGATAAAATCGTATAGTCACCCTGAAAATCACCGTGATCGGTATTTACCGTTTCCACACCCGAAGCAGATTTTTTGAATCCGGTAACGGTTGTATTTAATTGAAATCTTACCCCGGCTTTTTCCAGGTAGTTTTTCATAGCGTGCATAAATTTTCCAGGATGGATATGCGCATCATCGGTAAACAATACGCCGCCATAAATATCCAACTCCACATCCGGTTCATATTTCTGCAATTCTTCCCTGTTTAATATGACCGTATTCAAACCGTACTTCTTTCCACCTTCGGCCACCTTCAGCTCTTTTTCAAAAGCAGCTTTGGAATGGCACATCATCATACAGCCATTGGTTTCCATGTCAAATGTATCTCCGATATCAGCCCTGATTTCGTCCATCAGATGGCGGCTGAGTTTCAGCAAATCTTCCAGTGAAGGCGCGTTCTTCTCTACCGTTTTTTGATTGCTGCTTCTGTAAAATTTCCACGCCCATTTGAAAAAATCCATATCCAGCCGTGGCTTTATATAAAACGGGCTTTTGCTATTGAGCACATAACTCAATCCTTCGGCAACAATTCCGGGAGAAGCAAGCGGCACATAATGGCTTGGAGAAAGATATCCCATGTTGCCAAATGAACAATTATTTTCAATAGTGCCACTATCAATTATGGTTACCTGAAATCCTTTTTTATTCAAATAATAGGCGCTGGCCAATCCTAAAATTCCACCGCCAATGACAAGTACAGTTTTATCTTTCATCGAATTCATAATTAAATTTTATTCGAAATTATTTGATTTTTTACGAGATCTTCCAAACTTTCGCGGCGGCGAATCAATATCGGTTCACCATCTTTTACCAAAACTTCGGGCGGACGAAACCGGCTGTTGAAATTAGATGCCATTTCAAATCCGTAAGCGCCGGCATTTTTAAAAACAATCAGATCTCCTTCCCTGATCTCCGGAATGTCGCGGTCCCAGGCAAAGGTGTCAGTTTCGCAAATGTTCCCAACCACTGCATACTTTTTCAATTGCCCCTCAGGATTACTCAAATTGAGAATCTGATGGTAGGCACCATAAAACATAGGCCTGATCAAGTGATTGAATCCTGTATCCACACCGGCAAAAGTCACCGTTGAAGTTTCCTTTATTACATCTGTTGTTGCAATCAGGTATCCGGCAGCACTTACCAAAAATTTTCCCGGCTCAATCCATAATTGCAGCTTCTTACCAACTTTGGTTTGAATGTTGTCGATCGCCTTTTTGACCTCACCGGCAATCAGGTCAACGTCTGCTTCTGAATCGTCTTCTTTGAATGGCACCTTAAATCCGCCACCCAGATCCACGCACTCCAAATCGGGAAAATATTTAACTATATCCAGCAAATGATTGACTGCCTTCATATACAAATCTGCATCACTGATTCCGCTTCCTGTATGCACATGAAGAAGGGTAATGTGCATGTTGTATTTTTTTACAACCTTCAGTATTTTTTCAAACTGATCTATTGGAATACCGAATTTACTCTTGTCATGCCCGGTAGAGATCTGAAGGTTTCCTCCGGCCATAACGTTGGGGCGTACACGAATTCCGACAGGATAACTATTACCAAATCTCTTTCCGAATTTTTCCAATGCAGAAAGGCTGTCAATGTTAATATGTACTCCCAGCCTCTGTGCTTCTTCAATTTCAGAAAAAGGGATGCTGTTGGATGTATAAAGAATATGTTCAGGTATGATGCCTCCATACAAGGCAAGCCTCACTTCGTTGATCGAGCTGCAATCAACAGATGCTCCCAGGGAATGGATATAGCGGAGAATATTGATATTTGTCAGGGCTTTGCCTGCATAAAATATCCTGACCGGCAACTTTTGAAATGCGCGGGAAAGACGGTCGTACTGGCTTTTGATTTTATCTGCGTTATACACATAAACCGGTGTGCCATATTCTCCGGCAATGCTGATCAATAATTCTCTTGAAAGATCATCATTCATCAGCTATTCTGGATTTTTATCAGATGATTTCTCATCTTCATTTGTAACAGGATTATCTTGCGGATTTTTTTTCTCAACCTCTTCTTCTCTTAATTCATTTGGTGGTTCCTGGTCTTCTTCTTTTTCAGCAGGTACTTCATTGTGCAACTGCAGCCTGGTAGCTTCCTCAATTTCCTGGTTGAGCACTTCCTGGATCTTGGGCAATTCTTCCGACGAATTGATTCCGAAATAATCCATGAAGGATTTGGAAGTGGTATAAATCAGTGGTTTCCCCGGAGCCTCTTCTTTGCGTCCGGCTATCACGATGAGTTCTTTTTCCAATAATTTCTGTACGGCATAATCACAATTCACTCCCCTTATCAATTCAATTTCCGACTTGGTTACAGGTTGTTCATACGCAATGATGGAAAGGGTTTCCAATGCAGCCACAGAAAGTTTCTTGAGAAATTTATCGCCAAACATCTGAGAGATGGTAGAATGGTATTCCTTTTTGGTAAGGAACTGCCAGCCACCGCCGCTATGTATAATTTCAAATGGATAAAATGGCGAATTATATTTTTCCTGAATTGCATTTATGGCCTCTGCCACCTGTTCTGAAGAAGCCCTGTCTTCCATAAAAGCCAATGCCTTATTCAGGTATTCCTCAATTTCCGGTTCTGCAATCGGTTTGTCACTTGCAAAAATCAAGGCTTCAATATGGGGAAGTAGTGCAGATAATTCCATTTTATGTTTGGGGCTTATCCCTGCAATGCAGCAGCGCCGCTGACGATTTCGGTCAGCTCGGTAGTGATGGCTGCCTGCCTTGCTCTGTTATAACTTATTTTCAGTGTATGCAAAAGATCATCGGCATTTTCTGTGGCCTTATCCATAGCCGTCATTCGCGCACCATGTTCACTTGCATTGGCATCCAGTACAGCTTTGTACAACTGGGTATTCAGAATTTTGGGCATCAGTTCTTCAATAAGTTCTTCTTCTCCCGGTTCAAAAATAAAATCGGCTTTGGGATAGCCTTTTGGATTTTCGGTTTTTGGAACCGGCAAATAGGGCTCCACTTTGAATTGCTGCATGGCAGCATTTTTAAATTCACTGTAAATGATATCCACTTTGTCGAACCGGCCTTCAGAAAAACCCTTTCTGATAAAGGCAGAAATACCGGAAACATATTCAAAAGACAGATTTGAAAAAATGGCCCAGTAAGTATCTATCACATTGAAATTATGCTTTACAAAGAATTCATACCCTTTCTTTCCAAGGGGCATTATGGTAATATTCCCTTTTTTAAACTGGTCATTGTATTTTTCCTGAATTTCAAAACGGGCGAGTTTAATCAGATTGCTGTTGTATCCTCCGCAAAGCCCGCGGTCGCTGGTAATCACTATCAACAAAACTTTTTCTACCGGACGGCTTTTGGCAAGCGACATGCTTACATCTCCGTTAAAATTGCTGACGATATTTCCAAGTACCTCCTGCTGTTTTTGTGCATAGGGGCGCATGTGCTGAATGGCATCCTGGGCCCTTCGCAACTTGGCAGCGCTGACCATCTTCATGGCCTTGGTAATCTGCTGGGTATTCCTGACGCTTTGTATTCGGTTTCTGACTTCCTTTAAAGTACCGGGCATTTCTTAATGATTTTCGGGCTGCAAAGGTAGGGTAAGAATGATGAATTATGAATTTAGAATTTAGAATTATGATTGCGAAAAGGAGTTGTTTTATTTAAAAAATACTGACCGGGTATTTAACGTACATCAAGTGGCCAACGGGTCAACAAAAAAGCCCCTCAAAAGGAGCTTAATAATCTGGCGGCCATTCGGACTTAGAATTTTAAATATTTTTTCTTGGAGTGAAAGAGATTTTTTCCCGAGGATATTGAAGTAAATAGTTCCTTTACTCAATTACATTTGCAAATGTCAACTGAAATACACAGAATTTAACGCCGCAAAAGTTATAGAAATACCTGTATAGGACATTTATTACGATAAAAAACTCCTTAATATTCTTGCTCCATGTGAGATTCTTCCCTTGGCAAATAACCAAATTCCTTTCTGAATGCAGTTGAAAAATTACTGAGATTGTGATATCCGAGCATGTTGCCAACTTCGGTTACCGTATAAAGGTTTGACTGAAGAAGTTCCCGTGCCTTCATCATTCTGTTTTTCTGAAAATATTCAAACAATCCCATACCAAATGCCTTTTTAAAAGACTGTTTTAATTTGCTGCCACTCATCAATGCAAGCCTCGATAAATATTCAATTGTAGGAAATTGTTCCCTGTAATTCTTTATAAGATACTGCTGCACATTCAGGATTTGTTGCACGTCTTTCGAAGAAACCGGAAGCACATTGGCATCCAGTCCATTTTGAAAAATATTTTCCAGAAAATAATCCAGAAGTTGCAGCACCCTTGCACTTAAATAAACATCAGGAACCGGAGATACAATTTTGGGTGAAAAAATCTCAACCAGGAGCCTTCTGGATTTTATACTGATAAATGTCTGGAAGACGTCTTTTTTCCTGAGCATATTCAGATCGAGCCTTGAAGAAACTACAAGATTTTTTTTCAGCCATGCTTCAGATATCTGAATTGTCAATCCTCTTACAATAGTATCTCTGGTTAATTTCAACTCTTGCCCGGTATGGCTGTTTGTCATCAACAAAGAACTGTAATCGGAATCCACATTTTCCAAAACCACCCTGTCATTGATTTTATAATCCAGTCTTCGGCAATTCGAGTATTGATAATAATAAAGGATCAAATAAAATTCAGGCGAGGGTAATCGCTCAAAAACAAAATTTGAATTCAGCCGGTAATTCACCATCCTGAAAGTGAGTCCGTCTTCAATTTTCAATACACGCGCGTAGCCTGTTGCAAAAGACTCGGGATACACGATAGTATTCTTTTCCGGATGAGTCTTCAGATGTTTTGAAAAATCTCTTATCCATTCTTCCAGTTCCGGATTGTCGGAAACATAGTTGATGAATTCTTTTTTCTTTCTAAACGGCATTGTCAGATAGTCGTCACTGTAAAAAAATCAACTTTTGATCAAAGGCGTCATTCAACCGTCAGGAAACTTCTTTTTCCTTTTTTCTTTTCATTTGGTTTATCAGGGAATCGAGGGCTATTTCAAAACTTCCTTCAAAAGATTTGGAAGATTGTTTTACGAAAAAATTGTGTCTGGGAACCGCCACCTGTATTTCCACCACTTTGTCTTTGATATTGTGTACCACATTGTCAAGTTTGAGAAATACATCAACCTTGACAATACGATCATGAAACTGGTTCAGCTTTTCCGCTTTTTTTTCAATGAATTCAATCAATTTTGAATCGGCAACAAACCGTTGTGTTTGAATGTTTACGTTCATGAACATCCATTTTAAAGGTGAACAATCAATTTAAAAAAGAACTAAGCAGATTTTTTACAAATCTGAAATGAAGTTACTTGTTCAAAAGGAAATTTCAAAAGGAATACTTTAAATAAACCTTAATTAAGATTTCGGGTGGGCCTGTTTATAAATTTCCTTCAGCCTGCTGATGCTGGTATGGGTATAAACCTGGGTGGCTGCAAGGCTTGAATGGCCCAATAACTCTTTGATTGCATTGATGGCAGCGCCATGATTGCTGAGATGGGTGGCGAATGTATGCCGCAAAACATGCGGGCTTTTTTTTCTGATAGTAGTAACTTCAGAAAGGGTAGTTTTAACAATTTTGTACACCGAAGCGGGAGACAGGGGTTTGCCGTTTTTGCCGGTAAATAAATGGGGGTTTACAATCCCGGTTTCCTTTTTTACGACTGATAAATAATCCTCCAGCAAAGTCAGAATTTCCTTTTTTACCGGTACGATTCTCTCCTTATTCCCTTTTCCAAGTACCTTGATGTTTGCACCTGCGAGGTCAATATCCGATTCTCTCAATCCGGTCAGTTCGCTCACGCGAAGACCTGTTACATATAATAATAAAATGATTAAATACCAGGTATCTCCTTTGAATTCTTTCGGGAAAAACGACCTCTCCTGTAATCTTTGCATTTGTCTCTCTTCAACAAAAGACGGAAGCGATTTTTTAGTCCTTAGTGTGGTCAGGGAGAGCGCAGGATCTGAATTGACATAATTCATCCGCAACAAAAATTTGTAGAATGACCGGATGGCCGACATTTTCCGGTTGATGGATCTCGATTCCATGTTCCTTGCCTTGAGTGAGGCCAGCCAGGATTTCATCAGCGGAAGCCTAATATCAGGCAATCCTGCGTCAGGATATTGTTGTTCAATAAAATCCCTGAAATCCGTCAGGTCATTCTGATAGCTTTTAATCGTGTTGGGAGAATACCGTTTCTGCGAGGACAGATGTTGGAGAAACTCGTATATGCAATCATTGAGGGGCATAATAAAACCGGTAGCAGTAAAGATATGCTATCGGTTCAAAATATAATGAGGGAAAACAGATTATAACTCTATTTTTCCGCTTGCTATCTGTTGTCTGTATTTGGCTTTCAAAACTTCATCCCTGCGACGAACTGATGGTTTGGTAAAAGCCTGGCGATTGCGAAGCTGAAGTAGAATACGGCTTCTTTCAAATTTCTTTTTGTACTTTTTTAAAGCCTTATCAATGTTTTCGCAATCTTTAGAGTCGATAATCAGCATAAATATTCTTTTCCTTTAATTTTTTGGGAGGGCAAAGATAGGCCAATTTGTATTAACAGACACAATTTTAAGGCCTGTTTTTTCTTTTTTTTAAATCAATCGCTTTTTTTCGGCTGGAAAAATGGGGGATTTTGAGATTTAATTAAACAGCCAACCCGGGAAAAATAAAGAAAATTTCATAAAAAGGTAATCTGAACTCAAACATTCCGGAAATTCAAATTCTTTTGCCTCAACTGCAAAAAAAATTAAAAGACTTTTACAATCGGCAACTCTATGCCGGATAATATTTTGTACTTTAGTTTAAAATGAAAGCATGCCGATTCCTCCCTGGCAGACCGGAACCGTTAAAAAAATTATAGAGGAAACTCACAATACACGCAGGTTTTTTATTCAATTTGATGATATTGAATGTTTTCATTTCCGTGCAGGCCAGTTCATAACTCTCGATCTTCCCATCGGCGACACTCCTTCAAAAAGATGGAGAAGTTATTCTATCGCCAGCGCACCCACCGGTACAAATGTCATTGAGTTATTGATTGTTCTTCTGGAAGGAGGCGCAGGAAGTACCTATATTTTTAATGAAATAAAAGAAGGTTCCCAATTCATCATTCGCGGGCCATTGGGTTTATTTACGCTGCCGGAAATGATAGACAAAGATTTATACCTGATTTGTACAGGAACGGGTGTGGCTCCTTTCAGAAGCATGCTCTTCGAAATGCTGAATCATCATAAGCCTCATCAGGAAATTTTTCTGATTTACGGTTGCCGGACAAAAAAAGACCTCCTGTATTATGAAGAACTCAAATCGCTGGAAACCAAATTGACGGGTTTCAGTTACATGCCTACGCTGAGCCGTGAAAAATGGGAAGGAAGAACCGGTTATGTGCATTCCATCTATCAGGAAATCATTGAGTCAAAAAAGAGCCAATGCTCTTCCGGTCAACCGCCATCTCCTGCAACTTTTTACCTCTGCGGCTGGAAATTCATGATAATAGATGCCCGCCAAAAAATTTTGGAACTCGGATTTGATAAAAAAGACATCCGGCTCGAATTATACGGGTAATCAGCAGAAAGGACAACTCCTTATCGAATTGCTTTCAATACTTCAGGTACCACCTCATCCAGATGAATCCTTCGCTGTGTCATGGTATCTCTGTCGCGGATGGTGACTGTCTGATCTTCTTTTGTCTGGTGATCCACAGTTACACAAAATGGGGTTCCGATGGCATCCATTCTCCGGTAACGCTTTCCGATACTGTCTTTCTCTTCGTAAAAAGCATAAAAATCCTGGTGGCATTTCTTCACAAGGTCTCTTGCTATTTCAGGCAAGCCGTCTTTTTTGACCAAAGGCAAAACTGCCAGCTTGTACGGAGCAATTTTTGGGGGAATTTTGAGTACCACCCTGCCATCATCGGAGCCGTCTTCTCTTTTCCATTTCTCCTCTGTGAAGGACAGTGAAATGATTGCCAACACCAAACGGTCAAGCCCCACCGAAGTTTCAATCACATAAGGAATGTAATTTCCGTAAGGTTTTCCATCCGGACCAGATTCGTTGTCGAAATATTGAATCTTCTTTTTACTGTATGTCTGATGTTGTTTCAGATCGTAGTCAGTCCTGGAATGGATACCTTCCAGTTCTTTAAATCCAAAGGGGAATTCAAATTCAATGTCCACCGCTGCATTGGCATAGTGAGCCAATTTGGTATGATTGTGAAACCGCAACTTTTCTGCTGGTATTCCCAATGCCTTATGCCATTCCAGTCTTTCGTGTTTCCAACGTTCATACCATTCCAATTCTGTTCCGGGCCTTACAAAAAATTCCATTTCCATCTGTTCAAATTCACGCATTCTGAAAATAAATTGCCTTGCAACAATTTCATTTCGGAAAGCTTTTCCGGTTTGGGCAATTCCAAAAGGGATTTTCAATCTTCCGGTTTTCTGCACATTCAGAAAGTCAACAAAAATTCCCTGTGCTGTCTCAGGCCTCAGATAAATTTTATCGGCTTCGCCGGAAACACTTCCCAACTGTGTATCGAACATCAGATTAAACTGTCTGATATCTGTCCAATGGGCGGTGCCGCTTACAGAACATTTGATATTGTTGTCGAGAATCAATTGTTTTAAACCTGCAAAATCATCCTTGGCAATCAGACCGTCCATCACCTTGAGTAATTCTTCAGATTCTTCTTTCTTTCCCTCAGATGCAAGTTTATCGGCATGCGCTTCAATCAACTGATCCACGCGATATCTTTTTTTACTGTCTTTGTTGTCGATCATCGGATCCGAAAAATTATCCACATGCCCACTCGCCTTCCAGGTGAGTGGATGCATAAAAATGGCAGCATCAATCCCCACAATATCTTCATGCATCTGCGTCATACTTTTCCACCACAAATCGCGGATATTTTTTTTCAGTTGGGCGCCATTTTGCCCGTAATCATACACGGCACTCAATCCGTCATAAATTTCACTGGAAGGAAACAGGTATCCATATTCCTTGCAATGTGAAATGATATCTGAAAAGTTATTTTCGTTTGCCATAAGGCTGCAAATATAAGAGCAGATCATATTTCAATGGTGAAACATAATCCTCCCTGACGTAATTTTGAAGCAATGAAGACTTTTGCTAACAGAATGATCAGTTTCAACGATCAGTTGCATTTTCCGGGAAAGCTGCCAAGAGGTGTAAAAGTGATGAATCCGTTTACTGACAACACCGCCAAAAAAATTTCGTCTGCGTTTTACAAGAAATTTTATAATGACAACAATCCCCGGTTTTTAATTCTGGGAATTAACCCGGGAAGATTTGGAGCCGGATTGACCGGTGTACCATTTACGGATACCAAACGGCTGGAAGGTGTCTGTGGAATTCCATTTCCCGGAACAAAAACACATGAGCCGTCCTCGGCCTTTGTTTACGAAGTTGTAGATGCCATGGGTGGCCCTGAAAGGTTTTACGGAAATTTCTTTATTCAATCCGTCTGCCCACTCGGGTTCACCATCCGAAATGCGAAAGGAAGGGATGTCAATTACAATTATTACGACGACAAAAAACTTACAAAATCAGTCATGTCTTTTGTACTTGACAATATCCGGAAACAATTTGAACTGGGCATTTATGAAGACATCATTTTTTGCTTTGGTACAGGTAAAAACCTCCGGTTCATTAATCAGTTAAATGAGAAGCATCACTTTTTTAAAGAGATCATTCCATTGGAACATCCACGTTTCATAATGCAATACAAATCGAAATCCAAACAACTTTACATAGATAAATATCTCAACGCCTTTAATGATGTGATGAAAAGAAAAGATTTAATCTGAGCCGTGTTTACTCAAAATCTTTTAATTGCCTGTCGAGCTTTGAAAGCGCTTCAAGTACTTCTTCACTCTGAAACCTGGTGGTGGTTGCCTGCGGCTGTGTAGCATACCAAATCAAAACCATGGAAATGTAATCCTGCATATCCTTTCCTGCAAATTTACCCCTGAACTCAAGAATTTTTTCATTGATAACTTTCAGGGTTTTTCTCACCGTTTCTTCATCAGACGAAGAAATCTTGATTCGATAATTCCGGTCACCTATGACAATATTTAACGGGATCAATGAGTCGGCCATAAACTAAGTCTTTAAAAGAGAAATACATTTATCAACTGTACGGAGATATTCATTAAGCGATTTCTGAAATTCTTTTTTGTCATCATCACCCAAAGGAGCATTTGAAGCTTTCAAAATAAAAATTTGCTCTTTCATTTGACGGATTTCTTCTTCGAGGGACGATTGTTTTTCTTTCAGCAGCAGATTTTCCCGGCTGGTTTTCTGAAGTTCATTTTCCAGCATGCTGTAATCAGCAGTCAGCTTTTGAATCCTCGATGAGATTCCTGCAATGCGTGTTAAGACTTCATCAAGCATGGGTTCTTATTTCGGCATTTACCTGTTTACTTAAAGCCCTGATTGCTTTTTGCATCATCGTGTCCGTCTCTTCATCGGTTAGTGTTTTTTGTTCATCTGCAAAAGACAAGCTCAGTGCTATCGACTTTTTATTTGCCCCCAATTTATCACTTTCGTAGAGATCAAACATCCGGATACCTGTCAATTTTTTCAATCCGGAATCATGAATGGTCTTTTCAATCTCCCCGAAAGAAATTTCTTTGTCAATAATCATGGCAATGTCTCTTGTTACAGAGGGGAACTTGCTTACCGGCTTGTATTTCACAATTTGGGACAGCGCAACCTCTTTCAACAAATCGATATTCAAATCGAGAGAGAAAACCGGTTGCCGAATTCCGGATATTTCCAGCTTGTTTTTTGAAACTTCAAAAGCCTTTCCGATTTCTTCTTTTTCAAACAAAAACACGATACTTCCATTCGCATCTGTTTTGGTTTCGCAATTTATCCCGGCAAGAGCAAAAATGGATTGTGCGATTCCCTTCATAAAATAAATATCCACAGCTTTTTCCGCACCTCTCCAGCTTTTCTTTTGATAATCACCGGTACAATAAAGTGACAAATGATTCTTTTCGTAATATTTATCATCTGCAGCAGAATAGGTTTTTCCAAATTCAAAAAACAAGAGGTCTTTATTCTGCCTGTTCAGGTTGTATGCAATGCTTTCCAATCCTTCGGGAAGCATGTGTGTACGCAGGATGGTAAGGTCTTCGCTGAGGCTGTTCATGATCCGTACCGGCACATCATCCGGTTCTGTATTCCTGTCGCTGGTAATACTGTTTGTAAAAATTTCCCGGAATCCATTTCCGGTCAGCCAGGAAGCTAATTTTTCATAAAAATTAAATTCTACACTCCGGTCGTTGCTTCCCGGAACCATTGTCACACCTTTGGGAATCTCAATATTATCGAGCCCGTCAATACGCAATATTTCTTCGACAACATCGGCGGGTAAACTGATGTCAGGATTGCTTGCAGGAGCTACAACGGTAATACTTTTCTCATTTTTATTTTTTATTACAAATCCGAGGCTGCTTAAAATCCCCACAACAGATTCAGCCCGGAATTCCTTTCCGCTCAGCTTTTTTAAATACCCAAAAGAAAGATCAATGACTCTGTCTTCCGGCTTGTGAAAAACATCCACGATTTCTGATGCGATTTTCCCTTTGCCCAAATCAGAAATAAGATTTGCAGCATATTTCAGCACTTCCACCGATTTGCCAACATCCACGCCCTTTTCAAACCGGGAAGCGGCATCCGTCCTCAAATCGTGCCTGATCATGGTTTTACGGATATTCACCGGATTGAATACAGCGCTTTCAATGAAAATATTTTTTGATGATGCCGTCACTCCTGTTTCAATTCCTCCAAAAACACCGGCAATACACATCGGTGTATTATTTCCGTCACATATCAGTATATCTTCTGCACTCAATTTTCTTTGTTTCTCATCAAGGGTTGTAAACGGCGTACCTTCTTTAAGGGTCTCCACGATAATCCGGTTTTTACCGATTTTATCTGCATCAAAAGCATGTAAAGGCTGGCCGGTTGTATGGAGAATAAAATTTGTGATGTCCACCACATTGTTAATGGGTTTCATCCCCAGTGATTTCAATCTGTTTTGAAGCCATTCGGGAGAATCTGTAATGGTTACCCCACTCACAACAACACCGGCATAACGGGAACAGAGTTGTGGATTTTTGATTTCCACGTCGATTTTGAAAGAATGTCCCTGTATCGAAAACGGGGCGCCGAGCGGAGAATTGATATTTGCTTTATGACCGGTGTGGTGGCTGAGCCAGGCACAAATATCCTTGGCAACACCCAAATGACTTTGGTCATCCATCCTGTTAGGGGTAAGCCCGATTTCAAAAATGTGATCTTTCTGAATATTAAATAATTGCTGAACGGGAGTGCCGGGAACAGCATTTGCATCAAGCACAACAATACCCTCATGTGCCGGGCCCAGTCCGACTTCATCTTCCGAACAAATCATTCCATTGCTTTCCTCTCCCCTGATTTTTGATTTCTTAATGGTGAATGGTTCATCTTTAAAAGGAAAAATTTTTACTCCCGGCTGAGCCAGGATTACTTTCTGGCCTGCAGCCACATTGGGCGCACCACACACTACCTGAAGGATTTCTTTGCCGGTATTGACCGTGGTCAGCCTGAGCCTGTCGGCATTCGGATGTTTTATGCAGGTGAGCACTTCGCCGACAATCAACCCTTCGAGGCCGCCGGGAACCGATTCATACACTTCCAATGCTTCCACCTCCAACCCGACAGAAGTGAGGATTGCCGATAATTTTTCAACAGAATTGACATAGTGTGCAAATACTTCTTCTTTGGGAAGATATTCCTTCAGCCAATTGTAACTAATCTTCATTTAAATATTGTGTCTTTTACTTTCAAAAAGAGATGATACAATTCCAAAGCCGCAAAATTAATTGTTCTGCATCAAAGGATTTGTCAGTAACAGATGAAAATGCCAAAGTTAAAAATTCAGAAAAAAAATTGGTGAAGCGGATCCAATTATCAATCAATAAAAGAAAAAAAACCACCTTTTTTGAATTCAGTTTTCAGGAAAATTGGTATTTTTTCTTTGATAATTTTAGTTTGTTTTCCGTGAAAATCATGCCAGCAAAAGGTTTCATCGGAATATGAGAAAAAATATTTCTGCTGCCGGAAAAAATCGCTTTTATATTATGAAATTAAAACAGATGTCGTTGATTTTTTTCGTAAAAAGTTTCTTCACACAGAAGTGTGCAAAACCATTAGACAAGTTCTTATTAATTTTTTAAATTGTGGATAACGGGAGCGGTAATGTGAATTGCGCACTATTGAATATGTGCATGGGAATGTGAATCAGTATGGAACAAATATTAAGAACAAATTGATTGGTTTGAAAGCAAAATGTCCTTTACCTTAGCCCTCCCCCTGAAGAAAATGAGTAAAAACAATTTCAATTTTTTTTGTATAAAAGCCGCTTTGAGTAACTAACAATGGATCTTACCAACCTAAATAAAGACCGAAAGGCAAGGCGTAAAACAACGCCTGAATTGGGAAACATGATTTTTGGCAAAGTCCAGCCTCAGGCCCGTGAACTTGAGGAAGCGGTACTGGGTGCCATCATGCTCGAAAAAAATGCTGTTGACACAGCCTTTGAACATTTGAAACCCGAATGTTTTTATCTGGAAACCCATCAAAAAATCTTTGCAGCAATGCAAAGCCTCCAGCAAAAAAACCTTCCCATCGACCTGCTCACAGTTGTCGAAGAATTGAGGTCAAGAGGAGAATTGGAAATGGTGGGCGGAGCTTATTATATCACCAAACTTACCAATGCAGTCGTATCATCGGCTCACCTTGAAATCCATGCGCGGATTATTCTCCAGAAATTTATTCAACGGGAATTGATACGCATCAGCAATGAAATTATCGGGGATGCTTATGAAGATGGAACTGATGTTTTCGATTTGCTGGATCAGGCCGAAACAAAACTTTTTGAAATCGGAAACAATTACCTGAGAAGTGAAACTGAAAATATCAGTAATGTTTTGGTGGAAACTGTGAAACGCATTGACGAATTACGCGATCATCAGGAAGAAATAACCGGGATCCCCTCGGGATTTCCCATGCTTGATTACGTAACTTACGGATGGCAGCCCGGCGATTTAATTATTCTGGCGGCCCGTCCCTCTGTCGGGAAAACCGCTTTTGCGCTTAACCTCGCACGCAATGCAGCCCTGCATCCCCAAAAACCCACATCGGTGGCTATCTTCTCTTTGGAAATGAGTTCAAGTCAATTGGTTCAGAGGATCCTGAGTGCACAAAGTGAGGTTCAGCTTGAAAAAATTGCACGCGGTACTTTGCAGGATTACGAAATGAACCAGCTTCATGCCAAAGGGATCAATGTACTGAGCAAGGCTCCAATACAAATTGATGATACACCCGCCCTGAATATTTTTGAACTCAGAGCCAAATGCCGGCGGCTAAAAAACAAATATGATATCGGACTCATCATCATCGATTATCTGCAATTGATGAGTGGCGCAGGTGAAAACAGAAATTCAAACCGCGAACAGGAAATCAGCCGCATTTCCCGCGACCTTAAAGGATTGGCAAAAGATCTGCAGGTTCCCATTATCGCGCTCAGCCAGTTGAGCCGTGAAGTTGAAAAAAGAAAAGACAAAAACTTCACTCCACAATTGAGCGACCTCCGTGAATCGGGAGCCATCGAGCAGGATGCAGACATCGTCATGTTCCTTTACAGGCCCGAATACAACGACATCAAACAGGATCCTGAAGGCAACTCCACAGAAGGAAGGGCATTTTTGAAAATTGCCAAACACAGAAACGGACGGCTCGAAACATTGGAATTCTCATCCATACTTAACATCCAGAAATTTGAACCTTTTGTGGATTCTTCAAGCAAATTGTTTATTCAAAAGAGCAGCCGAATGAACGAAGGATTTTTTGAAGAAGACGATCAGCCATTTTAGCAAATTAAATTACGCATAGGCAATAAAGTAAAACCAGGTACGTTTTAAAACAAAATCAAACCCGTTTTAAATCACTTACCCTATGATCGTTAAAGAGATTGTGTTTGAAATGCTTATCGCCATTCACATTGTTCTTCTCATTCAGGCCAAAAGCCACAAGTGGAAATCCTAAATACTGCTTTTAAAAAATTAAAAAATCAGAACCGATAAAACTCCTCTCTGATTTTTTAATTTTTTTTTCAATTCTCAGAACCCTGCTCCGACGCGGATTAACAAATCATTCGTTGCATAAGAATAACTTTGCCGTGCGATGGCAAAAAAATCCTACAAAAATTCACTCTTATATAAAGTTTCAGCAAACGGTTTAAAAAAACCATCCTATCTCTTTGGTACCATGCATATGATTTGTGCCCGGGATTTTTATATCCCGGCAAAAGTAATTTCAGCGCTTTCCAAATGTTCAACATATTATATGGAGGTTGATTTGGGAAGTGAAGATGAAACACAAACCATGGAATTGGCATCTTCCGAAAACCGCGATTGGACTGGTGATCTCACAGAAAACGAGAAAGAATCCCTCCGGGGAATTGTGGTACAACGCCTCGGTATCCCAGGTGACAGGATTGATGAAATCCCTCCCATGGCTTTGATCAATCAAATGACATTGAATGCTATGGATTGTGAGGAAATAAAAGTGGCTGAAATCGAACTTTTAAAAGTTGCCAGAGAAAAAGGATTAAAGTCAGCAGGCATTGAAACTGCAATGCAGCAAATGAAAATTGCCCGCAAAGTATTTAATGGAAAAGAATTGCTCACACAGTTGAAAACTGATGGGGTGAACTATAAAGATCTTTTTAAAAAAATCATTTTGGCCTACCGCCATGAAAAATTGGAAGAATTGGCAGCACTGGTAACTGACAAAAAGTTCATGAGCAGAAGGGCATTCAGCATTCTGGTGACAAACAGAAACAAGAGATGGGCAAAAGAAATCCCATCGCTGATTTCTTCACACAGTTGTTTTATTGCAGTTGGCGCGGGCCATTTGCCGGGAGAAACAGGGATCATCAAAGCCCTTTCAGACCAGGGCTTCAAAGTTAATCCGGTGTACAGGTAACAGTTCTCTATTTTTCATTTTTTCAATATTTGAATGGGAAAACTAATGAACCGGAACTTCTCCTGGAGTGAGATCATAAATATTGAATTCAACATTTAAGGATTGGCGTAAAACACAATTTTATTTTTAACTATAAATGAGAATGATTTTTAAGAAAGTACAAAAAATTCCGACCAGGCGAAATCTTAAAAGCACTCTCCTTTATATTTGCAGCGCTTTTTAAGCAGGATATGCGAGATAATTTTCGCTGAACAAATTATATTACTACATGTCTGATTTTTCCCGCCGGCGCAAATTAATCCTGTTACGTGATCAGGTAAACCGGCCTCTCAAATTAAATCCGTTTGTTTTTACTAAATCATTTTTTGTCTGGACCTTACTCGGAATACTTGGTGGAATTGTGGCAGGGATTTACTGGATAATAATTGACCACCTGATGCGATTTGTAAAAAATTTTTCTGCAGGTTGGGAAGTAATTACCATCATGGGCGGCGCCGGATTAATTCTCGGATTGATCATCTATTTTAAAGGGGATCCGGGGAAATTAGATGTGGTCTTAAACAATATTCGATTCAAAGGCGGCGAATTGGATACCAAACACAATGGATCCATGATAGTCACCTCTGTCATTGGTATCAGCGCAGGAAGCAGCGCAGGACCTGAATCACCGATGGTTCAGGTGATCGGGTCGCTGGGATCGTGGTTATCCAAAAAACTGAAGTATAAAAGAGAAGACCACCGATCTATGACCGTTGCAGGAATGGCAAGCGGGTTCACGGCCATGTTTGGAGTTCCCCTGGCGGGAAGCCTGTTTGCTCTTGAAGTCATTCACCATAAACATGTGGTTCAATATTACGCAGCCCTGATTCCTGCTTTTGTTTCAAGCGGAACGACCTTCATCATTTTTCAGTTAATAACTAAAATGGGGTTGGCTCCGGTATGGCAACTTCCGTTTCCAAAAGCGCCACACCAAATATTCGATTTCTTTTGGGCAATGCTTTACGGAGCAGTCGGAGCCATTTTGGGTTGGGGTATCATCTGGACATTCCGCATTTTGAAAAAATTTTTCAAGAAAGCAAATCTGCCGTTTTACATTCAGACCTGTCTCAGCGGAATCATTTTAGGAATCCTTGCCTGGAAATTTCCGGTCACCCGATTCTTTTCCCATTATGAACTCATTGATCTTTTGCATGGCAATTGGGCTTTGGGACTTTTGGTGGCCATCATGTTTGTAAAAATCTTCAGTATGGCGCTGACGGTTACCTCGGGCTGGAGAGGTGGATTTATTATTCCGCTCCTGTTTATCGGCGCCGCACTGGGCATGATAATTTTCAATGTTTTTCCCAATCAGAATCTGGGTCTCGCAGTGGTTTGTTGCATGGCAGCCGTGAATTCATGTGTGACCTCAACGCCAATCAGTACCGTTATTCTGGTAGGCGCTCTTACCGGTTACGATTTCTTCATTCCGATTCTGTTTGCCAGCCTCACAGGGTTTTTCCTCGCACCCAAATCACCTTTGATTGCGGCTCAACTGGGCAAAGAAAAATAAATTCCATGCGAAGAAGATTCTTTTTTTCATCAGTCAAAATGCTTCACTGATTCTGGATCTTTTTGAGAGCAATGCGAATAATAGAAAAATGAGAACAGTTATTCCGCTTAAAATCTGAAGGATCAGATTTATCTCATTCGAGAAGTTACCGATCACCTGAGTAATCACACCGGTACCAATTTGATCGGCAGCCATCAGAAAACCTGAAACCATTACGGCATATACGGGAAATTCAATGGTGCCCCATCCAATGCTTCCGGGAAAAATACTCCCCATAAAAAATCCAATACAAAACATCAGGGTCAAAAGAAACCCCGCTCCACTTATCTGAGGCAGAAGAAAAACCGAAATACCAACGATCAGAGGTGATATCAGAAAAAATTTCGACAGATTAAACCTCTTTGCAAAAGCTCCAAACAGCAATCTGTTGATCGCCACGGCTCCCCAAAAAAGAGAAAGCCCGAGCGTCGAATCTCCGCTATTCAGTCCTTTATTTTTAAGAAGAATGGTTCCAAATCCACCAAACGTTCCTTCAATAAAACCGTACAGAATAATTGCGATAAAAAATATCGATAATTTTCCCGGGATCCTTATTTTTTCCGGCAGTTCAAAGGATTGATCTTTTTCGAAATGCAAAAATAAAAATGCAGCAAATGCCAATATCATCATAACAAATACTATTCCCGGCACATACATCCAGTTTTTGTTTTTTCCGGCCAGCGCAAGCATTAACGGAGCTGTGGAAGTGCCCACCCCGATTAAAAAATTCAGAATCAGAATAGCAGAAGATTCGCTTTTCGGAAATAAATCCGCGGCCACAGGATTCAGAGTGGTTACCGACAATCCGAAACCCAATCCTACACAAGCCACCAAAGCAAGCAACACAGGAAACAGATTAAAATTACCTCCTAAAAAAAATTGTAATAACCACAAAATACCCGTTGAGAAAATCATGAGCAGATTTCCTACGATCAAAACTTTTTTAGGTCCGTATTTGTTCACCAGAAAAGGCGCAATCAGGCAGGACAGTATAATAAAACCTGTTTGTGGTATAAACAGATTTCCAAACCGGGATTGGGTCAAACCAAAAATCTCACGGTCTGTAAAAACCACCCCCAATGCGGGAAAAACAACAAAGTTGATCCCGGTGAGAAAAGCCAGCAGATAAACAACAATAACTTTAAACTTCCGTGAGTTCATTATTTCAAAACCTTATTTTTAAGGTGCATGCCAACCCGCAAAGCCATGGCTATAATTGTCAAAGCAGGGTTTACGGCACCACTCGAAACAAAGAAACCTCCATCCACGATGTACAAATTTTCAAGATCGTGTGCTTTGCAAAATGTATCAACTACTGATTTAGTTGAATCAGTCCCCATCCTGGTGGTTCCGTTTTGATGCGCCGGAGAAGCCAACCCGATTCCCTTGCTGAAATAATAACCTTTGAAAAAGAAAGACTGGAACTTTCCGGATGCTTTTAATGCTTTCACCAACTCCTCCTTCAACAGCTCGTGCCCCCTTTCATTATTGGGCGTGTATGAAAGTTTCATTTTCCCGTTTTCAACTGTCACGCGGTTATCCGGATCAGGCAAATCTTCGGAGGTAAGCCAAAAATCAACTGCATGTTTCGCCATGATTTCGAAAGTAAAACCCGGTGCAGGAACAGGAGAATCTGCTGAAATCTGGTGTTCATCCGACTTTCCCAACATCTGAATATGGCCCAGAGGAAATTCGTATCCTCTGGCCGCCCGGTAAAAATCATTGATGCCAAAGGTTTTTCCAAACCTTGTAGGATTGGGCTCTGTGTAAAGCGCTATCAGCGCAGTGTTTTGATGAAACATATAATTTCTTCCGACCTGATCAGAATGATTGGCGAGTCCGGTTGGGAAATTCTTGTTTGCGCTATCCAGAAGCAATGCCGCAGAGTTGATGGCTCCTGCAGAGAGAACAAATAATCCGGCTTCCAAAGTGATTTGTTCGCCAAGATGATCCACCAAAACGCCGGTTATTTTCTGACCTGATTCATCTGTAATCAATTTCAGAACTTTCGCATTGGTCATCAATTCCACATTGGGATGTTCCAAAGCTTTGGATAAAGCACAGCTTTGTGCATCAGCTTTGCGTTCTGCTGCATCAGGGAAACCGTCAAACCGATCCAGGATATAGGGAGAGTTTGCAGTTTTATGAGGGTTCAGATTTACCCCAACCGGCAAATAGAACGGGTGCAAACCATAGGCGGTCAATTGATCAAAAACTTCTTTAATCCGGGGTTCATGAGGTAGCGGAGGCAGCGGGTACGGCTGAGTTTCAGGAGGTTCAGTGGGATCGCTTCCACGCAGGCCATGCACACAAAACAGTTTTTCAACTTCCAGATAATACGGTTGCAAATCTTTGTAGGTTATCGGCCATGCGGGCGAAGTGCCACCAAAGTGTTTTATCTCCCCAAAATCATCTTCCCGCAACCTGAAAAGCGCCGATCCATAAAATTTCGTGTTACCACCAACGTTATAGTGCATCCCCGGCCGGAATTCTTTCCCGTCTTTATCCAGCCAGGTGTCTGTTGTCGTATAACGGTTTCTCTCAAAAACTTCGATGGAATCCCAGTTCTCTTTTTCGAGTGGTACATAATCGCCACGTTCGATTACCAATATTTTTTTATTCGAATCTGCCAATTCGAAAGCCATAGCAGAGCCGCCGGCACCGCTGCCGATAATTATTACATCGTACATGCCTACCTTCTTCACAAAGCCTTAGCCAAACTTTCATTTCACCCGAAAAAAAACTGAAATACTTTCTTTCAGATGAAAATGCTTTGCTAAAAAACAGGATTTGATTTTGCCAGGCAGCATAATCATTTTCGACAACGCCATTCATGCCGGGATATTCAGAAAATAACTTCATATCAGGTAAATGGACAAAAAACTATCTTAATTTTTAATCAGGTGTTTGGTAAATCCTTCTTTTTTCAAAAACTGAAAGGCCTGCATGACATTTCCCGGTACATCCTGAGGAACCTGAAACCCTTTGGATGGATATTCAATGATTCTTTGCAAATCCCCCACCATAATATTGATAACCCTTTCCGCAGGAATTTCTTTTGTCGGATAATCTTCAAAAGAAATTTGAGGCGAGGTCACCATGATTTCAGGTTCAGGCCACACTTTTCTGATTGTGGCAAAGGAACGCCGTTCCATATAGGGTTTTTGCACAACGATG
Organism: Chitinophagaceae bacterium; assembly: GCA_017307735.1. GTDB lineage: Bacteria > Bacteroidota > Bacteroidia > Chitinophagales > Chitinophagaceae > Ginsengibacter. The sequence continues at coordinate 301,001 of JAFKGR010000004.1, read as the reverse complement.
ATCTTCGTTACTTTAATTTCCCGTTCGTTGAGCAGTGTCCTGGTAAATAAAATATTTTCACCTGTATTGGAAGACTTATCCTCAATTAAAATTGAATCAGCCGGCACTCCTTTACTGACAGCGATTCTTGCAAACTTTCTCGCCTCAGGTTCCGACCAGATTTCTTTGGTGAAATTTCCCAACCCGCCCGACATGATTACGATGGGAGCCAGGTTTTGAAGATACAGATCCGCCGCTCTCTCCGGCACCCGCAGGTCGTGGCTGCCCAGGGCAAGAATGCAATCAGCAGGATGGATCTGATGATGCATTTGATGATAATTCCATAATATTTTTCCGGCATGCAATATCTCATTATTCATCGGCAAAAGGTAAAGAAAATGCAGATTTCAATTCATTGAAGATTTTCAGCCATGTAAAAAGTGGATAGAAATCAACCGTGGGAAATAAACTTCTTGCGGAGAACAGGCAGAATTAACTGTTGACAAAAATCATATAATGGCCTGATTGGGATCATCTTTCACAGAAATCAAAAGCCTGAGCTTAGGTTCGCCTTAATTTTGTTCAGAGAAATAATCGCCCACGATCAGATGGTTAATCCCGTTCGATATGATTGTTTTACCTGCAAAGCCAGGACTTGTTCCATTCTGAACAGTTGTGGGAAGGATGCATTGAGGGCCATCAGCACAAATAAGGTTTCAAAAACTTTGGTAAAAGGAGAAAACCTGTTTTCCGAAGGGGAACTTAAACGGGGAATAAGTTTTATTAAAAAAGGATTTTTAAAAGTTGAACTTAATGGGAAAACAGGAAGGCCATTAATTCTCCGAATTGCAGGGAAAGGTTCGGTTTTCGGACACAGGATCAATCCGGATCATATGTTTTATCCTTATACAGTAAAGGCTGTTTCGGACGTAGAATATTGCTTTGTGTCTTACAATCAATTCAAAGAGATTTCCGGTAAAAATATTTTGCTCAGGCAACAATTGGTCAATCTCTTTCTCCAAGAATTGGAAATGGCCGAAAAGAGGGCGTTGTATCTGGCGCACAAGACTGTGCGTCAGAAAGTGGGCGAAGCGCTTCTGATTCTTGCGGAATCGTACGAATATAAAGAGGGTAGCCCGAGCTTTAAAATTGCAATGGGGCGGCAGGATATTGCAGATCTGGCGGGAACTACCAAAGAACAGGTTTCAAAAATTTTAAAGGAATTCGAAAAGGAAGGACACATACGGTTTACTGCAAAAAAGTTCAGTTACCTCAATATTCCTATGCTTAAAAATATATCAACAATCTGAAATTTCCTGAATGATTCATTTGCGAAAAGAAAACCAATTTTACAAAGAAAGATATCAGGAGAATATTTTGTTTGTAAATTTTTACTTCGCTCAGGCAGGAGTTCCATTATTACCCAACTCTCCTTTTATAAACAAACTCTTACAAATAATTTTTCCCTTCCTGCCAATTTTCCAAAAAATACGAAAACATACTTTCCTGTATTTTATCCCTTCACATTCGTCGCTTTAGAAAATAATTTCGTTAAGAGCGATTGAAATGTAGAACTCCATCATTGAACTGGTGGATCAACGGTAAACCGGTTTCTGTTTTTATTGAAAAACAAAGGATAAAAATATCTTTTTTATTACTCAAAAAAGAGAGGCATGAAATCATTATTTCGCAATCTTTTTATTACAGCAGTATTCATCGGCGCCGGCCAACTAACGGCTTTTTCCCAATCCGGCGGAGATGCAATTTTCAAAGCGAATTGTTCCGCCTGCCATACAATCGGCAAGGGAAAACTTGTGGGACCAGATTTGTCTAATGTGGAAAACAGGCGTCCCAAACAATGGATAGTCAGTTTCATCAAATCATCGCAAACAGTGGTCAAGTCCGGCGATAAATACGCCGACTCTCTTTTCAAGGCCTTTAATCAGATGCCGATGCCCGACCATCCCAATCTGACCAATGCACAGATAGACGAACTGCTTGCTTATATCACAAAGCAGAGCTCTTCTGCCGGTACTGCAACCGCAATTACTGAATTGCCTCCCGGAAATGCCGAGACGGGCCGTTTGTTATTTCTGGGTGATGTCCGCTTTGCTAATCGCGGTGCCGCCTGTAACTCTTGCCACAATGTGGATATAAAAGGATCACTAAGCGGAGGCGCATTGGGAAAAGACCTGACACATGCCATAACAAGGTTATCGGCGTCGGGCGTAGCGGCTATCGTTTCGGGATTGCCCTTTCCCCAGATGAAGGAAACCTATACAGCCCATCCGGTAAAGCCACAGGAAATAGCTGATATCGTTGCATTTCTGACAACTGTTGATAAACAGGCGCCTGCAAATCCGACAAATACAGTAGGAGCCTATCTGCTTTTCGGTGGTGCAGCCGGACTCACAATCCTGGCAATATTGTATTCTCTTTTTTGGATAAAAAGAAAAAAAGGGCCGGTGAACATACGCATTTTCAACAGGCAACTGAAATCTGCCTGATTCACTGATAAACTGAAAAAAAAATAAACATTGATTAACCGATTAATATAAAAATCATGAGTTGGATTACAGACATCATTTCCCCTAAAACCCGCCAATGGGAAGAGTTTTACCGCAACCGGTTTCAGCACGACCGCGTTGTACGAAGCACCCACGGCGTGAACTGCACCGGCGGGTGTTCATGGCAAATTCATGTGAAAGAAGGAATTGTTGTTTTTGAAACGCAACAATTGGATTACCCCTTAATAGACAATAATCTGCCGCCCTACGAACCGCGCGGATGCCAGCGGGGAATTTCTTATTCGTGGTACCTCTATAGTCCGTTGCGCATAAAATATCCGCTGATCAGGGGCACACTCTTAGACGCTTTCAGAGAAGAAAAAAATAAAACAAACGGTGACCCGGTAGCCGCCTGGGAAAATCTGCAGAATAACAAAGAAAAACGCACACGCTACCAGCAATCACGGGGAAAAGGAGGCTTTCGCCGTTCCTCATGGGATGAAGTATTAGAAATCATCGCCGCTTCCAATATCTATACTGCCAGGAAGTATGGCCCCGACAGGGTCATAGGATTTTCTCCCATACCGGCCATGTCCATGCTGAGCCACGCTGCCGGGCACCGTTTCCTTCAGCTCTTCGGGGGTGTTAACCTGAGCTTTTACGACTGGTATTGCGACTTGCCGCCGGCGTTTCCCGAACTCTGGGGCGAACAAACCGATGTGTGTGAAAGCGCCGATTGGTACAATGCCAAGATGATAGCCGATATGGGTACCAATCTGAACATGACGCGCACACCGGATTGTCATTTCTTTGCAGAATCGCGCCACAACGGAACAAAGGCAGTAGTATTTTCTCCCGATTTCAGTCAGTTGTGCAAATATGCCGACCAGTGGGTTCCGCTGAATGCCGGTAGCGATGGGGCATTCTGGATGGCCGTTACCCATATAATTTTAAAGGAATATCACCACGAAAAACAGACTCCTTATTTTATTGATTATGTAAAACGATATACCGACAGTCCGATGTTGGTTCGCCTGGATAAGGCAGGCGATACTTACACCGCAGGCAGAATGGTTCGCGCCAATGAATTGCCTAAATGGAAGGAAATAGAAAATGGCGACTGGAAATTTTTATCCATAGATGAAAAAACAGGTGAGTACGTGGTTCCCAAAGGTACAATGGGCTATCGCTGGGATAAAAACGGAGGCAAGTGGAATATGAAATATGAATGCGGTGAAACGGACCTCAATTACGATCCTGTTCTCACACTGCTGGATAAAAAAGATGAAGTATTGCAGGTGGAATTTACAGAATTCGGAATGGGTAAAAAAGCGCTGAGAGGCGTGCCGGTTAAATGGGTTGAAACATCAGAAGGGAAAATTCCTGCAACCACTGTTTATGATCTGATCATGGCTCAATACGGAGTGGACAGAAACCTGGGCGGCCAATATCCAAAGGATTATACCGATCCCGATGCTGCATATACTCCCGCATGGCAGGAAATATTTACCGGAATAGATTCCAAAACAGTTCTGCAATTTGCACACGAATGGGCAGAGACGGCCAACCTCACTGAAGGGAAATGTATGATTTTGGTCGGCGCCGGTGTCAACCACTGGTATCACCAAAATCTCACATATCGTGCGGGCGCCATGGCATTGATGGTTTGCGGATGTGTAGGGAAGAACGGCGGAGGTCTTAACCATTACGTTGGACAGGAAAAACTGGCTCCGGTAGATTCATGGGGTTCTATTGCATTTGCAAAAGACTGGGTGCCCGTATCGCGGCTGCAACAAGCTCCGCTCTGGCACTACATCAACACCTGCCAGTATCGTTACGACGGGCATTATTCTGATTACAACACCGTTCCTCAAAACAAATGGACAGAAAAACATGTGGCCGACACCATCTTCACGGCTGTGCGAAACGGGTGGATGCCTTTTTATCCGCAATTCAATGCCAACCCGCTTGAACTTTCCAAACAAGCCGTGGCAAGCGGCGCTAAAAATGATGAAGAAATAAAGGCTTATGTACTGGAGAAATTGAAATCAAAAAAATTGCAATATGCTGTCAGCGACCCGGAAGAGGAAATCAATTATCCCCGCGTATGGTACATCTGGCGCGGAAATGCCTTGCTGGCCAGCATGAAAGGACATGAATATGCCCTGAAACATTATCTGGGCACACATCACAACGCCATCGCCGTGGATGCAGATGAAAAACCCGAAGAAGTAAAATGGCATGATGTGGCGCCTGTCGGCAAATTGGATTTGGTGGTTGACCTCAATTTCCGGATGGATTCTTCTGCGCTCTATTCTGATATCGTGTTGCCCGCCGCTTCATGGTACGAAAAAGCAGACCTGAATACCACGGATATGCACTCCTTTATTCATCCGCTGGGTCAGGCCATCGCACCTGTTTGGGAATCCAAAACTGATTGGGATATCTTCAAACATATTGCAAAGGCCACCAGCGAAATGGCCAAAAAATATTTTGCTGAAGTGCAGAAAGACGTGGTAACCATGCCGCTTTCACACGATTCGCCGGACGAAATTACGCAACCCGTTATCAAGGATTGGTACAAGGGTGAATGCGAAGTCATTCCCGGAAAAACCATGCACAAACTGGCCGTTGTGGAAAGAGATTACACTCAGATTTACGAAAAGTTTATTACCCTCGGCGAAGGTGTACGTGAAAAAGGGTTGGGAGCGCATGGCAATCATTACGACTGCAAACAAGAGTACGATGAAATGTGTACTTCTCATCACTTCCACCACCGGAAATATCAGGACAAAATATTGCCTTCCATTCAGGAAGATGAGTGGGCCGCCAATGCAGTATTGCATCTCTCCACACTCACCAATGGCAAACTAACAGAGAGAGCGTATAAGTTTATGGAGCAGAAAACGGGACTGGTGCTTGCCGATCTTTCCGAAGGAAGCAAGGATGTAAAAATCCGGTATGCCGATCTGCTTGCCCAACCTCACCGTTACAATACCACTCCGGTTTGGTCGGGCATCATCAACAACGGCAGGGCTTACGCCGCTTATACTTACAATGTGGAAAGGCTTGTTCCATGGAGAACATTGACGGGCAGACAGCACTTCTATCTTGACCAGGAATTATACATCGCTTATGGTGAGCATCTGCCCACATTTAAACCTGCTCCAAGTCCGGAGGTGTATGGCGACCTGCGGGAAACATGGAAACAGGGAAAAGCAAAAGCGCTGAACTACGTCACGCCGCACGGCAAATGGCACATCCATTCCACCTACATGGAAAATCTGAGGATGCTGACACTCTCGCGCGGTATTGAACCATGCTGGCTGAGCGAAAAAGATGCAAAAGAATTAGGCATCAAAGACAACGACTGGGTTGAAGTGCACAACGACCACGGCGTGTATGTAACCCGCGCGGTAGTTAGCTCCAGGATTCCTTATGGCGTATGTATCGTCTATCACGTTCCCGAAAGAACGGTGGGCATTCCGAAATCACAATTGAGGGGAAACCGTCGCGGCGGCGGGCACAACAGCGTTACGCGCATTCATCTGAAGCCCAATTTCCTGAACGGTGGTTACGGGCAATTCTCTTATCATTTCAATTATTGGGGGCCGGTAGCGCCACAGAGAGACACGCACGTAATCGTGAAGAAGATGGAAAAACTGGTATGGTAAACACAAAATAAACTTTATTCAAAACATCAAAAATATCAATCATGGATGTTCGTTCGCAAATAGCAATGGTATTTCATTTAGATAAATGTATCGGGTGCCATACCTGCTCTATAGCCTGTAAAAATATCTGGACCGACCGCAAGGGAGCCGAGTATATGTGGTGGAACAATGTGGAAACCAAGCCCGGCACGGGTTATCCTTCCAAATGGGAAGACCAGGAAATTTATAAAGGCGGATGGGGAAAAAGAAACGGAAAGATTCATCTGAAAGGCGCCGGCAAAAGACGCGGGCTGGTCAATATTTTTTACAACCCCAACCTTCCGGTGATAGATGATTATTACGAACCCTTCACCTACAAATATTTAGACCTGATAGAATCTCCGCAGGGAGACGATCAGCCCACAGCAAGGCCAGTGTCATTGATTACCGGAAAACCCATTGACATAAAAATGGGTCCCAACTGGGATGACGATCTGGGAGGCACTCCCGACTATGCGCGCAACGACCCGAATATGAAAAACATTACTCCCGAAGAACAGGAAGTGATGTTTCAACTGGAAAAGATGGCGATGTTTTATCTGCCACGCATCTGCAACCACTGTCTGAACCCCGCATGCGTGGCTTCCTGTCCGTCCGGAGCCATTTACAAAAGAGGCGAAGACGGTATCGTGCTCATCAACCAACAGGTTTGCCGTGCTTGGAGAATGTGCGTGACTGCCTGTCCGTATAAAAAATCATATTTTAACTGGCACACCGGGAAATCGGAAAAATGTATTCTCTGCTATCCGCGCCTTGAAGCCGGGCTGGCGCCCGCCTGCATGCACTCCTGTGTGGGAAGAATCAGATACCTTGGAGTTCTGCTCTATGACGCCGACCGCATTGAGGAAGCAGCAAGCGCTGACGATAAAGACTTAATCAAAAGTCAGATGGATATTATCCTTGACCCGTTTGATGAAGATGTAATCAAGGCAGCAAAAGAAAACGGTATTGCCGATTCCACCCTGCATGCTGCACAGGCTTCTCCCATTTACAAATTTGTAAAACAATGGGGGCTGGCGCTGCCATTGCATCCTGAGTTTCGCACGCTGCCGATGTTGTTTTATATTCCACCGTTACTGCCCGTTATGGCAAGCGTTAAGAAGGTGGACAACACGACAGAAGCAGATAAAAAAGCGCCGCTTGCAAAAAAATGGAATAACGACTGGATATACGATACCAGCACGGAAGAATTGTGGGGAAAATTAGAACAGATAAGATTTCCATTAAAATATATCGCCAGTTTGTTCAGTGCAGGGGATGAAGACGTCATCAAAGAGGTTTGGAAAAAACTAATGGCCGTGCGCATTCACAGAAGAAGGGTAACGGTGGGTGATATCACCAACGAAAAAGCAGATAATACCCTGAGCGAAGCAGGTATCAATGCAGAAATGGCCGACGCCATTTATGCACTCACTTCTTTGCCAAAATTTGAAGAAAGGTTTGTGATTCCCGCTGCCCACAGAGAACAGGCTATTGAAATGATGGACTTCACAGGCGACACAAAAGGCGCAACGGGGTTTGGATTTAAGTCAAAAGTGAAGCGGGGTGTTTAATGGAAAATAGACTGGTAATATAAAATGTTTGAAATGATTAAAAACGCAAAAAGATGGAAACAAACAATCATAATGAAACAAACACCGGAACAACTTCTTCTCTGAAGGATTATGGATTATTGGCAAACCTGTTCATGTATCCGCAGAATGAAAATTACAAGAAGAAAATAAAAGAAGTCTATCAGTATCTGCAAAAAGAATTACCGGAAGCGGCAGATGCATTGCAGCGATTTGCCGAATACACCGAAGATTCTTCTTTTATGGAAATGCAGGAATTGTTTCTGCGCTCTTTTGACCTGCAGGCCATCACCACGCTGGACATCGGATTTATTCTCTTCGGAGAAGATTACAAAAGAGGCAAGTTGCTTGTTCATCTAAACGAGGAACATAAGAATGCCGGCAATGATTGTGAAACCGAACTGGCCGACCATCTGCCCAATCTGCTTCGCCTGTTGCCCAAAATGAAAGACAATGCGATGCAATTTGAAATTGCCACGCTGCTGATTCAACCTGCTGTAGTCAAAATGATGAAAGAGTTTTCTCCTGAAAAGATTCAGAAAAAAGATGAGGTATATAAAAAGCACCAAAAAGTGATTCTGGAATTTTCTCAGAATTACAGGACCGTTTACCAAAACTGCCTTCATGCATTTTTTATTGTCCTTAAAAATGATTTCGGATATATACCTCAGGAAGAAGTGAGCATGAACCGAAGACAAGAATATGCTGACCCGAATAATCCGGCAAGCGCTCCGGCTTCAGCACCGGAAAAAGATTTCAGCCAGAATATTGAAACCGAAATGCTGACAGAAAAATAAACAAACCGAATGATAACAAGTAAATACAACCGCCATGGCCTACTTAGATAATTTTATACTGATTGCGCTGCCGTATGTCGCCTTAACGGTATTTCTGATCGGGTCTATTTACAAATACACCCACAGGAAATTTCAGTTTTCATCCCTGTCATCCGAATTTCTGGAAGGGCGCAGATTATTCTATGGTTCTGTTCCTTTTCATTGGGGGATACTGGTCGTTTTTTGTGGTCACCTCACGGCTCTCCTGATTCCAAGAGGTATTTTGGCATGGAACAGCCAACCAGTTCGCCTGATGGTACTGGAAATAACCGGTTTTATTTTTGGTATCAGCATGCTGGTCGGACTGATCAATCTGATCATCAGAAGATATACCACCCCGCGACTTCGTCCGGTAACCAACGCAATGGATTTGGTTATTTACATTTTATTATTTCTTCAAACATTTGCAGGATTATGGATTGCCTATAGTTTCAGATGGGGTTCTTCGTGGTTCGCTACTTTGTTGACTCCTTATCTGTATTCCATTTTTACACTTCACCCCGACACCACGGCAGTTGCGCTGCTGCCCTGGCCGGTGAAAGCACATATTGCAGGAGCATATCTTATCATCGGTATCCTCCCTTTTTCAAGACTGGTTCATTTGCTGGTTCTGCCTCTGAATTATCTGTGGCGACCTTATCAGCAAGTCATCTGGAATTGGGATAAGAAGAAAGTTCGCAATAAGAAAACACCGTGGTCGCTACAGCGACCTGAAAACACGTAGCCATGTACCTCAATATCGTAACAGATGACGAATTGTTGGTCAGCCAGGTGGTCAAATTCATCCTGATGCTGATTCTTGTCATCACGATTATTTTTAACCTGTTTAAATCTATAAAAGCTGTTTCATCAACAAGAAGAATCATCAACATTTTTCTTTTTCTGTCATTTTCCGTTGCCCTCTTTTTTGTCATCAGAGAATTCCGGATTGAAGGCGCATTGCTGGAACATCCGGTTTATGTGGAGGGAACCACGATTGGCTATTGCAGTGTTTTTGCCAGGGGAACAGGAATTGAATTTGAATATGAACTGGGAGGGAAAAAATACAAGCGGTGTAATACTTTTTACCCGGTTCCAAAAGACAGCATCCAGGTGCCGGGAGGGAAATATAAAGTGCGGTGCTCAGAAAAATTTAGGGATAGCGGAAGAATGATTTTCACAAAAAGAAATTCTTAGTTATCGGACTGAAGTGTTGATACAAACAGAGAATAAAGAAAAAATTTTTTATAGAAACGCAATTGATTTTTAATTATAAAATTTCGGCAACATGATGGAACGGGCAAATGGAGCATCTGTCAGGGCGTTGGTTCTCAGTACGCTTGCCTTCACCTTGTGTTTTGCGGCCTGGATGATCAATGGTGTGTTGGTCACTTACCTGGTAAACAATAATTTATTCAGATGGAGCTCCGTTGAGGTCGGCTGGCTGATGGGTGTGCCTGTTTTGGTGGGTTCTGTTTTTCGCCTGCCTGTTGGCATGTTGACCGATAAGTTTGGCGGCAAATGGGTGATGACCATCATTTTATTTCTCACCGCCATTCCCATGTATTTTTTATCCGGGGCGGATAGTTACACCATGTTCCTTTTGTTGAGTTTTGGGTTTGGAATTGCGGGCAGTTCTTTTGCAGCGGGCGTAGCTTACACCTCTCTTTGGTTTCCTGAAAAAAAACAGGGAACAGCATTGGGAATTTTTGGCGCCGGCAATATCGGTGCAGCCATAACAACCATGCTTGCCCCAAAACTTTTGAATGTACTGACTCACCAGAGAAATAATCCCGACGGATGGAGAGGACTGCCGCAGATATATGCAGCCGTTTTAGTCATCATGGGAATTGTCTTCTTTGTATTTGCCGGCAACAAAAAACCGTCGGAAATAAAATCTATCGCCAGAAGGTTGTCTCCGTTAAAGGAGGCAAGGGTATGGCGTTTCGGGTTGTATTATTTTGTAGTATTCGGAAGTTTTGTTGCACTCACGCAATGGCTGATTCCTTATTATGTCAATGTTTATTCAATGTCCATTGTGATGGCAGGATTTATGACGACAGCATTCAACCTGCCCTCAGGAATCACCCGCATTGTAGGAGGAATTATTTCTGATAAGGTAGGAGCGCGTATTGTTTTGTATTGGGTTTTCGGAACGTGTATCGTGTGTCTGATATTATTGATGCCACCGCGCATTGAAATCAGGACTCCCGGGCAGGGAATCATGTCACCCACGGAAGGAGTGGCAGAACTTGTTTCGGACAGTGTCATTGTCATCAGGAAAGAGAAATCTGAATCAGAAAAAACGACTTTCAGGTTGCAGGGACAAACCCTTTCCGGGAAAGATGCCAACATACGTTTCGGTATTCATCACGATAAGGAAGGCTTTTTATTACTTCCCACTACCATCACCTGGCAGGAGCCGATAATCAAAGAAGGAGATGAAATTACCAAAGGTCAATTAATAGCAAGGGGAATAACCGAGGTTTATTTCCAGGCAAACAAATGGATTTTTACTTCGCTGGTGTTTATTATCGGCATTATGCTGGGTATGGGCAGCGCTGCTGTTTTCAAACACATTTCTGTTTATTATCCCAAAGACATAGGAACCGTAGGCGGAATTGTCGGAGTGTTGGGTGGTTTGGGCGGTTTTGTTGATCCGATTTTATTTGGATATCTGTTGGCCGCGTCGGGAGTGTGGACTTCGTGCTGGGCGCTGCTGGCGTTTGTTTCGCTGGTCAGCCTGGTGCTCATGCGCTTTGCTATTACCCGTCAAACACCGGGAATATCGGAAGGCATTTCTAAAAAATAAAACAAGAGGATAATGAAAAATAAAAAATCAACATTCAGAGCAGGAAATTCTTAATTATGGAAAGCACAATTCAAAAAAGCAGTCCATTTTTAAAGAGGTCTCAGGAATCTGTCAGGACCCTCTCTCCCGCCTACTTCGGTTTGGTGATGGCCACCGGCATTGTTTCCATCGCCGGAGAATTGGCGGGCATGCACATTTTTGCGCTGTCGTTATTCATCATCAATCTGATAGCATTTGTCGTCTTATGGGTACTTTATCTCATCCGGCTTTTCATTTACACCCGTTCTTTTTTGGATGACCTGAAAGACCATCAGGCCGGAATGGGATTCTTCACCGTAGTGGCCGGCACTTGTATTGTCGGGACACAATTTATCATCATAAGCAGTAGTTATCGTCCGGCGGAAATATTGCTGGCACTGGGCGTCATTCTTTGGGTGATACTGACTTCCATCATCTTTCCCATGCTCACCATCAAAGACAAAAAACCGCCGCTGAGCGAAGGCATTACAGGTGGTTGGCTGCTGGCGGTGGTATCTATTCAATCTATCGCTGTACTGACCACCCTGATTGCATCTCACTGGAATCAGCCTTATAAATTAGAAGCCAACTTTTTTGCTTTTTCTATGTGGCTCTGGGGTGGCATGCTGTACATCTGGATGATATCGCTGATATTTTATCGCTATACTTTTTTCAGGTTTTCACCCAACGACCTGGCTCCGCCTTACTGGATTAATATGGGCGCCATGGCTATCTCCACCCTGGCGGGTTCGTTGTTGATCATTAATGAAGAACATGCCCCTTTCCTACATTCACTCCTGCCCTTTATCAAAGGCTTCACCATCTTTTACTGGGCAACTGGTACCTGGTGGATCCCCATGCTGATCATACTGGCTGTTTGGCGGCATGTCTATAAAAGATTTCCGCTCACCTATGACCCGCTCTACTGGGGCGCTGTCTTTCCCCTGGGGATGTACACCGTTTGCACATGGCGAATGGCACAGGCGATGGATCTGGATTTTTTATTGCCGGTGCCGCGATATTTTATTTACCTCGCTATTATCGCATGGACATTCACCTTTCTGGGTCTCATCCGAAAACAGTTTTTTCATTTTGCCCGGCAAAAGGAAAGTCTTTCTCTTATTAATGAACAAAGCCCTTAAAATATGATACGACTCATCCACGGTTTATGATGGCCGTCATATTTCACCGATAACTAAACTTTTAAATTAGCTTCCAAACACTTTTTCCACCACCAAACAAAAATTTATGAATAACATTTTCGCCAATTCCGAAAACAAAAATCAGGATTACATCAAACGATTTGTAGAAAAAGAACCGGACACGAACCCTGTTTATTCTCCTATGGCGCCGCCTGAATCGTATCAGCCGCAGGGAGTGGAGCCGGTTTCGTTTGATGAACTGCATCCGATCTTACAACTCTTCATGAACGAACATAAAGTGACTCAGGAAAAAATAAATGAACTGGAAACTACTCTTTTGGAAATAAAGAGAGAAGGAATTAACAAAGAAAGAAACAAAAAGCTCGGTGATTTTTTTGCCTACCTGGATGATAAAATTGTGATGCATAATCTGAAGGAAGAACGGGTTTTATTTCCCATCCTCCACGACCGGATGCTGGAAAACGGGGAGCACAGTATAGGACTTGTAAAGGAAACCGCCGTCGACATGTTGGAAAATGACCACATTAAAATGATGGAACTGGGTACCCTGACCTTTAGCCTGATGGGTATTACCTCACGCATTACTGATATTGTTTCCAATGCGCTGTTATTAGATACCGCTGTGGAACAAGGATTATCATTGGTAGAGATGCTGCGGCTTCATGTTTTCAGAGAGGACAACGTCGCCTTTCCGTTGGCACATAAATATCTGAAACCGGAAGATTATGATGACATCACCATCAAAATGAAAAAGTATTTTTCTATTCAATTACCGGAAAAACAAGTAACTGAAAAAACAGAATAAAATGCTGAAAGACTCCTTCAATAGAATCCATGATTATTTACGTATATCCCTTACTGATAAGTGTAATCTGCGATGTACCTACTGTAATCCTGTTGATTTACCAAAAGGACATTTTGCCCATTCCAACAAAATGACGGTGGATGAAATTGACTTGATAGCCGGAGTTTTCGTTCAATTGGGAATCAAAAAAATCAGGCTGACCGGAGGAGAACCTCTGGTGAGAAAAGGAGCCGGAGAAATTATTCACCTCCTTTCAAAATACCCGGTTGAATTGGCGATAACCACAAACGGCGTTTTCGTACATGAATTCATTGATGTATTTCAACAGGCAGGAATGAAGTCTGTCAACGTAAGTCTTGACTCGCTGAAGAAAAACAAAAACGCACTGATATCAGGTCGCAATGAATTTGAAAGAGTATTTGGCAACGTTCAATTATTGCTGAAAAATAATTTCGATGTGAAGGTGAATACAGTGTTGATGAAAGGAGTAAATGATGATGAGATTCCCGGCTTTGTGGAATGGACCAGGCATCAGCCCGTTCATATTCGTTTTATTGAATTCATGCCCTTTGCCGGAAATCAGTGGAGTAAAGAGAAGGTATTTTCTCAGGAAGAAATACTGAATTTAATTGCTTCACATTTTGATTTCAACCGCCTGCCGGATGACGACCATGGAACAGCTAAGAAATTTGCGGTTAATGATGCGAAGGGAACGTTCGGAATCATCAGTACAATGAGCCATCCGTTTTGTGGAAGCTGCAACAGGCTCAGGTTAACCACAGACGGCAAGATGAAAAACTGTCTTTTTTCTAAAGGTGAAGCAGACATCCTCGGAGCACTTCGCAGGGGAGACGATATCGTTCCTTTAATCAAACAATGCGTTTGGGACAAAAAGAAAGCGCAGGGCGGGCAATTTGATTCCAATTATAAAAACATAGATATCGCCCAATTGAAAAACCGAAGTATGATTCACATCGGAGGATAAAACAAAGCAACCATGATAAGCGTAAATGAAGCAAAACAAATTATCCGGGAAAATGCGACTACAACGAGGGTGGTTGAAATACCTTTGAATGAGGCAGCAGGTTATGTTTTGGCCGTTCCGGTTTATGCACCCATTGACACACCTCCTTTTAATCAATCGGCTATGGATGGTTATGCTTTCTCTTTTGCCAAATGGGATAAATATTCAGATTTTACAATTGTCGGCGAAGGCAAGGCCGGTGATGATGTAACTTTTGAAGTGAAGCCTCTTGAGGCGGTCCGCATATTCACAGGAGCTGTGTTGCCCAAAGGGGCTGACACTGTAGTGATGCAGGAAAAAATTACCACTCAGGGAGAATCCATTCGCATCCATGACGAACAACTTATTAAGGGATGTAATGTTCGTCCGCGGGCATCACAAACAAAAAAGGATGAAACAGTGCTGCCGGAAAATCATTATCTCTCACCGTCATCTGTTTCATTTGTGGCGGGTTTGGGAATAGACAAGGTTAAGGTTTATGACTATCCCAGGGTAAGCATCATTGTTACAGGCAATGAATTGATCAAACCGGGTCAGAAAAGAACAGGCGGTGAAATTTATGAATCCAATTCTTACGGATTAATGGCAGCGCTCAATCAAATACACATCACTCCCAAATCTGTTGAAATGGTTGCTGACGACGAAGAAAAACTAACAGAAGCTATTTCAAGGCAACTGGATTCAGACATCATATTGCTTACCGCAGGTGTTTCGGTAGGCGATTACGATTTTGTGATACCGGCATTGGAAAAATGCGGGGTTCAAAAACTATTTCACAAAATCAAACAAAAACCCGGCAAACCACTGTACTTCGGAAAACGTCAGAATGCACTGGTATTCGGGCTTCCGGGAAATCCCGCATCCGCACTCACTTGTTTCTATGAATACGTAACTGAAGCCATCAGCGCCTTTATAAAAAGAAAAATTAACAGAGATTATATTTTAACGCTTGCAGCCAGCTATACCAAGAAACCTGATTTCAATTATTTTCTGAAAGGGAAGTGCAAAGGAAATGAAGTTGCAATTTTAAATCATCAGGAAAGCTATATGATGAATTCCTTTGCCCTGGCGGATTGTCTGATTGAATTGGAAGCAGGAAAAGAATATTTTCAAAAAGGAGAGAAGGTGAAAGTGCGGATGATTATTTAGCCATAAATAAAATGATGTATAAATTTTTCAGAAGATGCATGCAGAACTAATTTTTTATTGGTTATTGTTTTTCGTGGCCATGTTGTATGCATCTGTGGGGCATGGCGGCGCGAGTGGCTATCTGGCACTCATGGCACTCTTCTCCTTTTCACCTGATTCCATGCGCTCCACCGCACTTATTTTAAACATTTTCGTTTCGCTGATTGCTTTTGTTCAGTATTACAGAGGTGGCCACTTTCGCTGGTCCTTATTCTGGCCATTTGCTATTGCATCTATTCCTGCAGCGTTTATCGGCGGACTGATCACTATAAATCCGTCAGTATATAAAGTCATGCTGGGAGCTTTGCTCATTTTCCCGATCATCAAACTTGCCGGATTGAAATTTGACGAAGAAAAACAAACACAAAAGCAGGGGTTGGCCGGTTCAATCGCAATTGGTTTTGTCATCGGATTATTTTCCGGGATGATCGGTATTGGCGGAGGCATCATCCTGAGTCCGGTCATCTTACTATTGCATTGGGCAAACATGAAACAGACCGCCGCCGTGTCAGCATTATTTATTCTGGTCAATTCTGTATCCGGACTTGCGGGAATATTTACACAGGGCCTGCATTTCAATCCTGCTATGGCATGGATGGTTATCGTCGCGCTCATGGGAGGTCTTACAGGTTCTTATATCGGAGCAATGAAGGTAAAAGGAGTTTTATTGCGGCGTGTTTTAGCTTTTGTATTGCTTATCGCTTCCTTTAAATTATTATTCACCTGATAGCTATGAAAAATGAATCATCAATCAAATAAAAATATAACCGGCTATATTCTTGCAGGAGGTAAAAGTTCCCGCATGGGAGTGGATAAAGGATTGCTCTTATTCAATGGAGAACCACTTGTGCTGGGTATTATCAAACAATTACAAGTACCCACACACGAAGTAATTATTATTGCCAATAATCCGGAATATAAAAAATTTGGTTTGCCCGTTTTGAGCGATTTAATTCCGGGAATTGGTCCGGCCGGTGGAATATACACTGCATTACAACACAGCCCTTCAGAAAAAATCTTTGTTACAGCTTGCGATATGCCCTTTATCAATTCTGCTGCGGTTGATTATATCATTCAACATTCTTCACAGGCAGAAATTACCATACCCGTATTTTTTGGTAAGGTTCAGCCTTTGTTCGCGGTATATTCAAAAAACTGTCTGATGAAATGGAAGGCTTTGATTGAAAGCGGAGAGACGAGATTACAGAGCATGGTTGAAATGTTTGACCTTAAAAAGATTCCGGTTGAGGACAATCCGATTTTTGACGATTTGTTATTTACCAACCTCAATAACAAAACTGATTTTTCAAACGCATTAAAATCTGTTGAAAATGAAAATTAATATTCTTGCTTTTGGCCAGATGGCCGAGGTTACCGGAAAGAACAGTTGGAGTATCTCTGATATAAAAACCACAGGAGAATTCAATCGTTTACTGTTGAAGGATTTTCCAGATTTGAAGTCTATAAATTTTTTAATCGCAGTTAATAAAAAAATTATCCGGGAAGATGTTGAGTTGCATCACGATGATACTGTGGCGCTGCTTCCACCTTTTTCGGGAGGATAAAACAGATGAAACCAAATCAATCATATCAACGTTATGAGCGGCAGCTTTTACTGAATGATTTTGGAATAACCGGGCAGGAAAAGTTGCACCACTCGCGTGTGCTGATGATAGGCGCCGGCGGATTGGGCTGCCCGGCACTTCAATATCTTTCCGCAGCAGGAGTAGGCACCATCGGCATTCTTGACTTTGACGTAGTTGAGCTCACCAATCTGCAAAGACAAACTCTTTTTAATGTTGATGATATCGGAAAATATAAAGCACAAACAGCGGCAGAAAAATTAATGAAGTTCAATCCCGATATTGAATTCATTGTTCATCAAACAAAAATTGAATCTGCAAATGCTGTTGAGATTATCAGCGGATATGACATAGTGATTGACGGAACGGATAATTTCGCTACCCGGTATCTGGTAAACGATGCTTGTGTGTTGCTTCACAAACCATTGGTGTATGGTTCTGTATTGCGCTATGAAGGCCAGGCAGGCGTTTTCAATCTCCGGGCGAGCGATGACAATTATTCAGCCAATTACCGGGATTTATTTCCTGAGCCGCCCAGACCGGAAACTGTACCATCATGCAATGAAGCCGGCGTTTTGGGAGTATTACCGGGAATCATCGGTACCATGCAGGCTACCGAAGCTATCAAAATCATTACCGGCATTGGAACGCCATTAAGCAATAAAATTCTATCCTGCAATGTCCTGGAGAATTTGTTTTACGAATTTGAAATTACTCCATCAAAACAGAAAAATCATTTTGTCCCCAAAACAATTGAAGAATTCAAACAATTCAATTATGAGTGGTTCTGCGGAAACACCTGTCAACATTTGGAAATTTCGCCGGAAGAATTTGAAATACTCAGAAAGAAGAATGATATAACAGTGATAGACGTTCGTGAGTGCGGAGAATTACCTCTCGTGAATGAGTTTCCGTACATTCAATTGCCTTTGAGTGAGTTTGAAGACGGAATAACAAAACTCAATTTAAAAGAAAGAGTTGTGCTGTTCTGCAAATCAGGACAGCGCAGTTTAACGGCATTGAACTTACTTTTAGAAAGGTATCCACATTGTAAGGCTTATAATTTGGAGGGAGGTATCATTGCGTATAAAAAATCATTATTGACTTTCTCAGTTTCTTCTGCAAAAACCTGACCACTATGGAAAAAACAAAAAAACATACCGTATTTGTTGATGGGCCGATTAGTCCTTCTTTTATTGCAATCTCCATTGAAAATCACAACCGGAAAACAAACATCGGTGCACACAGTATTTTCCTCGGCCAGGTACGCAACGACAAAATAGAAGACCAATTAGTTGCTGCAATAGAATACACAGCCTATCAGGAGATGGCAGAAGAAAAACTTTACGAAATACGTGAAGATGGTTTTAAAAAATTTCCACTCATCTGCCTGCACATTTATCACAGCCTGGGCATCGTGAAAGCAGGAGAAATCAGCCTGATGGTTTTCACATCCGCTGCGCACCGGAAAGATGCCATTGATGCCTGCGAAGCGATTGTTGAAAGAATAAAAAAAGAAGTGCCTGTTTGGGGAAAGGAAATATTTGAAAACGCAACCACACAATGGAAAGTAAATACCTGAAATATGATTGACATCACCAATAAAATCAAAACGCATCGTTCTGCCATTGCGCAGGCGACTGTCAGTGTAAGTTCAGAAAAAACAATTGAGGCCATCCTCAACAAAACCGTACCCAAGGGCGATGTGCTGGAGGCCAGTCGTGTAGCTGGCCTGTTCGGCATCAAACGCACCAGCGATATGATTCCCGACTGCCATCCATTGCCGATAGAATCGGCCGCCGTGACACACAGAATTGATGGACTGGATATTATTATTGAAGTGGAAGTTCATACCATTTACCGCACAGGTGTGGAAGTGGAAGCCATGCACGGTGCTTCGGTCGTAGCACTCACCATTTATGATATGCTAAAACCCATTGACAAAGGAATAGAGATAAAAAATATCAAACTGCTGAAGAAGAAAGGAGGCAAATCGCAATACGCCGACCAAAATTTCAAAGACTTTATTGCCGGTGTTCTGGTATGCTCTGATAGTATTTCCGCAGGAAAAAAACAGGACAGCGCCGGCAAAGCGATCATCAGTAAACTTGAGAAATATAATATCTATGTGAAAGATTACAGCATCATCCCTGATGAAATAAAAGTGATTCAGGAAAAAGTTCAGGACTTATGCGCGGCTAATTTGGACATGATTCTGATAACCGGAGGAACGGGTCTTTCGCCAAGAGATGTAACACCAGAAGCAATCAGGCCGTTGCTTGACAGAGAAATTCCGGGAATCAGCGAAGCTGCCAGAAATTACGGCCAGGAGCAAACGCCCTACTCCATGCTGTCCAGAAGCATAGCAGGTTTAAAAGGGAATACGCTGATTATCGCTATGCCCGGTTCAACACGTGGAGCAAGCGAAAGTATGGACGCATTGTTTCCCTATGTATTGCACTTGTTTAAAATTATCAACTACCAGCCAAAGGAAGAATCGTGGACAAAGCATAATTCTCCGTCATCAGAATAACATTTGCTTTGATAATTTCTCCGCAAAGTATTTTAACGATTAAAGAATATTCCGATAAAAATAAAACAGAAAAGAACGGCCATTCAAAAATCCACTTTCACCTTTTTATCCACCCGCAAAACCGATTGTTGTTGAAATCTGATTTTATAGAAATGCCTTAAACTATCTATTTGGGTAGAAATTCTTTGCGAATTTTTATAATAGAAGATAACCACATAAGTCGGTTCATTAATCAGCCTCTTGCTCGCCGTATCATACCAGCTTCCGGTGCCATTGAGAACAGTGCTACCCTCCTTAAATATCCTTGCAACCAGTTCTCCTTTAAAACTTTCCCATTCGTTTTGCGTTATCAAACTTCCGTCCGGCCTGGACTGACCAAAGTATAAAGCAGTTTCTGTATAGCGACTGGCAGAGCAGGAAGTCAAAATAAAACAAATAAGCAATAGCCTAAAAGACATTGGGTAAAGATAAATAATCAGACGGGAAACCGGGCTTGGCTGAATAATATGCAGAGGTCAGGTGGCCTTCACTATGCCACCAATAAACTGAAATTACAAAGGGATTTTAAGAGAAACTGTGGGTTGCATTTTTGTAGTGAATGCGGAACCTTGCGGCATAACGATCTTTTGATTGCTGAGACCTATAGCCCCTGCCTTGCGGGCATTTTTCCGGGAACTTATGAAAAAGGGAATACTTGCCAGGCCGGCAGCAATTCCTCCGCCCACTAACCATAACCCCACATCGAAATTTGGGCCTAAATCCAAACCCGAATTATTAGAACCATTGTTGCTATTATCCTGGTCTCCAACAATAAGGCCGGCAACACTGCCTGCCAGGATCCATCCGATGGTTTTTTGATTCTTGCTTTTAGTTAAGTAATAATCGCGTGTATTGTTTATTTGTGCGGCTACCATCATTGTTGATAATAGCCCAACCACCAAAAATATCATTTTCATTTTTTTAAGTTTTATGACGGTAATTTAAATTCACCTGATAAGGCCGTCAATGATATCCGTCGGTAGTTTAAATGACTTTGGTCAGAGGAAAGGCAATTAAGAATTGAGAATTAAAAATTCAAAATTAAAAATTAAAAATTGCAAAATCATTTATCAATTCAAATCATTTGGGTGAAAAACAAAAGAAAATTTCACCCTATGTATTTATACATGACTGACACACTAAAAAAAGAGACTGCTTTTTTAAGGCAGCCTCTTCGGATTTTAAGATTCAAGAAATCACTTTCCTGCTTTTATCAACCGGATAGTTACCTTATCACCCCCCTGAACAAATTCAGCAATGTAAATACCGGAATGATAACCACTGCCCAATTGCAAAGTGCTGTTTGCCGGTACATTGGCTCTGCGTTCAACGATTCTTCCTGTAATATCTGAAATGGTTAGTTGAACCTTTTCCATACTTTGACTTTCTAATCCTAAAGTAAAGAAATTGGAGGACGGGTTTGGCATAACTTTTACGGATAGTTTGCCGCGGTTTTCTTCTTTGTTGCTGGTTTCCGGAGCAATAGCTGAAGCAGGATTTACAGTTGAATTGAAAATGCCATTACCCATATCCCTGCTGCTCATGCTGCAACTGCCTAACATATCACCCTCGTCCAGATGTTCCTGCACCGCATCAGCATCAACGCAAATTTCCACATAGGGATTTTTGGCGCTGCCTGTCAAATGACACATCAATACTTTTGCGTTTCCGCTTTTGCCTGCAAAACAACGTGCATCTTCCGCAACGATATGAACTGCTGTAGCGGCCAGTGAGCAACCATTTGCGTCGGTAACTGTTGCCGTAATATCAGCATCGGCAAGCAGTGCTACATTAATGGAAGCAGATCCCCCGTCCGCTATCCCTGTAAATACGGAAGGCGGATTGGCGCTGGTTGTGGTACTACCCGGCGCTGACCAAACTTCATCGCCTGCATCGTTTATGTAATCAGAGATTAATGCACGGTTAATGCTGAATGTAATGGTGTAAGGAGCGGCGCCACCTGTAGCGGTTGCCGTTATGGTTGAGGTCTGATCGCCCGGCGCACCAAAGTAAAGATGCGGGTTGCTGCTAGTGACCGTAATGGCAGGAAGAACATCTAAGGTTAAAGCCACACCCGGAGATGTCACACTTTCTGTACCACTTGAAACAACAGCCTGATACCAGGTGGTGGCAGTGAGATTGGATGCGGTATAAGTGGCTGCATTTGCTCCCTCAATATTATTAAATGTTACATTGTCTGTTGATGACTGCCACTGGATATTTCCGGCGTAACCGGTCAGGGTAAGTGTAGTGCTGTTTGAACCGGGACATACAATTCCTGCACCGCTGATGGTGCCTGCTACGGGAACCGCGCTTTCATAAGCGCCCATATCTATGATGCCATCTTGTATGCGGGCAGCGCCGGTAATATCTGTATTGCCTGCCTGCACGGTGTAATTTGTGCTATTGGTCTGAGGATCGCCTGCGTTTACAGTTGCACTACCTGCAATCAGCCTCAACCCATCATCTGCAGTACCAAAAATACCGTCCGTACCGGCTGGATTGCTGCTGTTTATAAACGGATCACTGCTACCGGTTATATTACCCGTACCGATACTGGTAAAATCGCTTTGTGTATAGTTATAATTGAAGACAGGAGTACCATCACCCTGCCGGTAAATAAAATCTGGCTGATCAGCCGGTGCTGTATTATCCCAAAACACGCAGTTGGTAATTATACTATTCTGAGCATAGTAAAGGTTGAAAATCCCTCCGCCGAAACCCGCTCCGTTATTATTGAAAAAAGTACAATTGGTAATCATCAAAGACGGACGGGTAGAGATGTTACACATCGCGCCTCCGAATCCGGTTGCAGTATTATCTGTAAAAATACAATTGATGATGTTCGGGGCAGAGCTTTCATTGTACATTCCTCCTCCCCGGGTTGCCGAATTACCGACAAAAGTACAATTGGCGATAGTAGGTGAAACGGCATGGTTGTACATTCCTCCTCCATAAAAGAAACCTGCATTTCCCCCTGTAATAGTGAAACCGTCCAACACTGCATCTCTTTTTACTGCAATCCCACCATTTATTACTCTGCTGCCATTGCCCTTTAATATACTGGCGTTGCCTGCTGATAGATCCCTTTGGCTCAGACTGCTCTCTGTCCCGGCAAATCCGCCATAAATTTTTACTCCCGGTCTCATAATGAATTGGTAACCACTGGCGGGTTGGTAGGTTCCTTTCGCAACAAAAACACTATCACCATTGTCGGCCTTATCAATAACCGTTTGAAAATCGCCTGCCTCGCTCCAGGAAATACCTGCATCCAAAGAACCTGGTTTTACAAACCATTTTACCGGCTGATGATATTCATATGCACCCATATCAATGTTGACACCTGAAATACGCGGATTTCCGGCAAGGTCAGTAGTAATCGCTGACAAGTCAGGCATTTGACCAGCATTATAATAGGTATTGTTGCCCGCGTTAATGACCGGACTGCCTGGTTGTAAATGATAATCACCGCCGGTATTTAATCCCGCAGTAACGGGGCTTACAAATTTTGGATCGGCGCTGCCATCTATATTACCATTGGTAACATCTGCTGACCCCTGCACCAGGCTATAGCCAATCATTGGTATTGAATTAACATCAGAATTATTGATTCCGCTACTATTACCGTAGATAATCGTGTTGTGGATCGTAGGAGATGAAGAATAATTTTGAATTCCGCCTCCGGAGCTGGCAGTATTTCCACTAATAGTAACATTGGTTAAAAAGGTAGTTGATTGAAAATTTTCAATTCCGCCTCCGAAGCTGGCAGTATTTCCACTAATAACTATGTTGTTTAAAACAGCAGATGAACTTAAATTAAAAATTCCACCGCCTCCGGTACTGGTAGAATTCCCTTTAATTATTAGATTGTTTAATATAGGAGATGATTGAGAATTGTAAATTCCACCACCAAGGGAATTAGACAGGACTTGTGAATTAATGCTAATACCTCCAATTCCATCTGCATTTCCACCACTTACTGTAAAGCCATTTAACTCTGAAGTACCCGCATCTCCTGCACTGATAACCACATGATACGCATTGTCGCTGTTGTCGCCAGTAGCACCGATATCCCCACTTAATAGAGCCCTATTTGCTAACACTGATAAATCTCTCTGAGCCAGGGTTGTTTCGGTCCCTGCAAAGCCGCCATAAATTTTTACGTCTTTTTTTAATACAAAAGCATTGTTTCTGTCATTTGCATTGGCACTACTCATGTTGTCCGCACGATATTTTGGTTTATAGGTACCCCTTGCCACCCATACCTGATCGCCGGCTACAGATGCATTGATAGCTGCCTGTAAATCGCCCGAATCATCTGTCCAGGAAGTTCCGCTTCCGGTAGCGCCTGCTTTTACATAGCGGATGGTTTGTGCGTTAGTGCTGCCGGTGACGGTGTAAAAAAAGATAAGCAGCAACACGAGTTGCATGATGTGAAAGGAGTTTCGTTCTGGAGATTTTTGTGTATTACAAAATCCCCCATCGCTCCCGTTGTTTTCTTTTTTGAAATGGAAATAATGATGACTGTGTAATCGTAAATTCATAATGTTTGTTGTTTTAATGTTACAATAACGAATAGATATATCGTTGAGAAAGTATGGTGCTGAATCTTAATTCCGGTTTTTGTCCTGATTCCTATCGGGGACTTCAACCGAGGCTATGGAGACCGGGGAATTTTTGGAATCTTCATGATGTTTTGGTTTTAGTTTTTTGATATCGTAAATATTTTGTTTAAAATTTAAACATGGACATCTAAGAATTTAGTGTGGTTATATTTTAGTATTCAACTAAATACTCGCCCATTTTTTAGTGTATTTTTCTTAGACTACGTTTCTTGATTTTTGATTAGAAGATTAAGAATCCATTGGCTACCTTTCGACATGCTCTATCACTAATTTTATTTCTGAGTTATTTTGCGGATTCGGTTATTGCCATAGCCATAATCGGCAACATAAATATTTCCTTGGCCATCAAGAGCTATTCCGGTTGGGTTATAAAATTTTGCTGAACTACCAGAGCCATCTGTAGAACCGTCCGTTCCATCTCCAGCCAATGTAGAAACTACTCCGTCTGATGTTATTTTCCGGATACGATTATTGTCACGATCAGCAACATAAATATTTCCTTGGCCATCAACAAGAAACTACTCCGTCTGATGTTATTTTCCGGATACGATTATTGTCACGATCAGCAACATAAATATTTCCTTGGCCATCAACAGCTATTCCATAAGGAGAATTGAAACGTGCAGAACTACCAGTACCATCTGCAAAACCTCGCGCTCCACCTCCAGCCAAGGTAGAAACTGTTCCTGCCGGTGTTATTTTTCGGATACGATTATTGCCAAAATCGGCAACATAAATGTTCCCATTGGAGTCGGTAGTAATTCCCATTGGATAATTAAATCTTGCTGAACCGGCGTGGCCATCTGCAAAACCATTATGCCCATCTCCTGCCAATATAGAAACTACTCCTTCCGGTGTTATTTTGAATATATAACAACTGTCAGAAGCTGAAGCATAGATATTCAGATGTGTATCAGCGGTGATTCCAAAGCCTCCAAAGCCGCTCATCTCTTGAGCAAAGGAAGAGGCTTCTTCTTCCTGTGTTATTTTGGTGATATTGCCTGATGGTCCATAATTATAAATATTCCCTTGGGCATCGGTAGTTAGCCCATACGCAAAAAGAGTTGCACTTTCTGCTAATGTGCTAACTGTAACAGTCAGGATATAATTAAAAACAGGATAGGTAGCGCTTTTGCTACCCACGGTAATACTCAACGGGCCTGTTCCGGCACCTTTGGGTACCACTACAGTCAATTGAGATGGGGTGGCAGATTGAACAACTGCGTCCTTGCCATTAAACTTTACCAGGTTTTCTGAGGCATTCGTGCTAAAGCCGGTTCCTGTTATAGTAACAATGGTTGAATAGCGACCCGAGTCAGGGGTTATACCTGTAATCTGAACATTCGTTTCCACATCATTATTTTTTTTGCAAGCGCTGAATACGGTAGCGCTCAATGCTATAAGTATGATAAATGAAGTGAGAGATTGTAGTTTCATCATTTTGTGTTATTAAAAATTTTGATTAATAAATTATTTTTTAAACCTATAAGGTTTCCGAAACCTTATAGGTTTTCTGGTGAATCATTTTATTTTAATGTTGTTCATCTTTCAATGTCGGTTTGGTTTTGAGATAAGCATAAATGCTGCTGATCTCCTGGTCGTTCAGATAGCTGAGGTTGTTTTTGGCAACTCTGCTCATCATGCCTATATCTTTTCTGTCGCCAAGCGCTGTTCCTGTACGTATCAGCCTGAAAAAATCCTTTTCCGAATAGGCAGAAGCTATGATCAGATCAGGAGAGAAACCTTCCTCGCCTTTTAAATTTTGACCGTGGCACGCAGTACAGGCAGTCATGGCGAGATACCTGCCAAAAGAAATCTGCATAGTATCCTTCGGAATGTACAATCTTGGAGAATTCGGATTGATCATGGATGCAGTTGATTGTATCTTTCCTTCAATCAGTTTCAACCGCCATGAAAAATGGAATGTACTCTCCCGTGGCAATCCCGGTGTGTTAGGAAGCGGTTGTAATGTACGCAGGTAAGCAATTATTTTCAAAATAGATTCTTCTTTCAATTGTCTGAACATGTAAGACGGCATTACGAATATTGATCTACCGTCTTTTTTCACCCCGTCGCGCAATAACCTTTCTATTTCTGCATTGGAATAAGTTGGAATAATTTGTGTCAGGTTCGGAGCCACCAAAGTTGCCAGCGGTTCGGCATCGGAAAATATCTGGCCGGTCAGCCGGGCGCCATGGCAATCGCTGCAATGTTCTATGTGCAATAACCTTTCACCCTCTTTTACAGATGCAGAATCCGTGGGTACATATACATTGGCAAGAGGAACCGGATAAGCCCTGTTAATAATGGCGTTTGACCATAAATAAAATATTGACAGCGCTGCCAATATCAGAATCACAATAGCAGGACCGGTTCGCTTTAGTAACGTTTTCCTTTTCATAATGAAATTCATTTATTTTAAAATGGTGTTTTTAAAATAAGGCTGCTGGCAAAACGCAATCCCTGTTCCCGGGTTAGTAAAGCTCAAACCTATAAGGTTTTGGAAACCTTATAGGTTTCTTTGATCTCACCCCTTCGGTTCCGAACCGATATGAGAGTGTGTTTAGTTTTGACAAAAGAATAAACACTTCCGATATCCCCATCAAACCCTTATTTTGCAGGACCTGTTAACGATACTACTTTATGAAGCAACACCCTTTGTTGCCTTGTGCTCCATTTGTAACCTTCAAAAGCAGCCGGATCTTCTTTTTGGTATTGGGCAAACGGAGGCTCTACATCAAACATGTTGTCTCTGCCCCAATTCACAACCGAAATGTAATTGTAAGGAGTATTTGCACCCTCATGAAACATCAGGTCTCCAAGCCACCAAAAAGTTGTAAAACCGCCTTTTACAGTCTTATTAATAACCGGTATCCAGTGGTCTTTCATAAAGGATTGAAAAGACTGTTCTTTGTCGGGCGTCACTTTTAAATAAGTAGCCATCAAATAATTAATGGAATCTCCCACTGTTTTGCCGGCATGCTCCTCGGCGGCGAAAATATCGCGCTTCACCATTTCGCGTACTTCCTGGGTTTTGGCAAACATCCTGCTTAAAGAATCTCTGGAAGCATTTGGGAACACTTTGGAAATATCTATCCCTTCATCCGAATGAAGAAAATTGCTAAAATGGGGATATACCGTCAGCACAACATACTGATAAGGTGCATCTGACTTGTATGGAGCCACTACTTCCCACACTGACCACCCGAGGATTTCTCCGGCTTTCTGCCGGGCAAGGTGTATGTGTCGCCAGAAATTTTCTACCTGCAGGTATTCGTTGCTGTTGCCCGGTTTTACGTGCATGTATTCCAATGTTATAAATGGCTCTTCCTGTGCAACTGCTTTTTGTGAAAGGAATAAGGAAGACACAAGTCCGAGTGCGATAATGATTGATAATTTTTTCATTTTGTTTTAATTTTTTTTGAACGATAAAAGCAAAAGCGAATTTATAGGTGAGGCAAGGCGATTTGATAGGAATTTCCCGTCAAAAAATGGGAATTTTAGCGCATTTTAAGCTGATTTCAGTAGTACAAAATGAATTCAGGATTCAGGAATAACTTTTTACCAGACTTTAAACTTCCTCAAACAATTGACACCCTTTTACAAAAAGGTTATAATATTTTTTGAGAGAATAACCCGGCAAAAGAATACCATTTTTCCGCCGGAATTTCTATTTTCCAACGGCGAATGCCGATTCCTTTTTAATAGATATCCTGATTTTCGATGTGGATGAAAGTCTCCTTTTTGCGGGTAATATTCATACCATCTGAAGAATCGGTTTCCTCCTTTTGAAAAAGGGAAACGAAAAACAAGATCAATAACATTCCGATGGCAACTAAAAGAATTTTGTCCATGGCAATTCATTTTTAAAGTGAGTGGAACAAACAATTATTTTATTTAACCGGAATAAAATTACTCTCAGAACGGTGGTTCATGTTAGGATAAATCGTTCAAAAAATGGGAAATTTTGCGCATTTTTAGCCAATTAAGTTGTTTTTTGATGGAATAGCCGGTTGCATGTGTTCCGGTAAACCAAAATCATCCCACTATCCTAAGAATTGAAAAAGAAGACTCCGTCTTTAAAAGAACCATCACGACAGGAATAATAGTCCGGATCAATTTATAACATCCGGGAATTATTAAATTTTCCGTTTGGAGAATTCAAAAAAGTGGTGAAATGAAAAACACTTAATGAATCCACTTTTATAAACCGGTACCGCAAATAAAACAGGTTTAATTATTCGACTATAAAAACTGTAAGAAGAATACCATTATAAAAGTTTTCAAATGAGATAAAACATTTTTTCCCGATTGAGTAAGCGAATAAAAAGAATAATTATAGCGCAGGTGTAATTTTGCGAATCATGGAAAATGCAGAAAAGAAGCCAATCGGCCAGATAGTTGCCGAAAAATATCCCGCGTGGGGAGTTTTTGAAAATTACAAAATAGATTTTTACAACGGTGGCAAACGCACATTAGAAGAAGCTGCCAAAGAAAGTAACATCGATGTACAAACGCTTTTGAGTGAAATTGAAAATGCACACGACGACAAGTCAGAGGGAGATACAAATTTCAATTCGTGGGATCCGGGCGTCCTTTCAGAATACATTGTCAAAAACTATCACAGAAAAGCCGACAAGCAAATTCAGATTGTGAAACCCGCTCTGGAAAAAGCATGCAATGAACATGGTGAACAACATCCGGAGCTGAAAGAAATACAAAGTTTTTTCGGCCAGGTGGCCGGATGGCTGGCTATGCACCAGAAAAAAGAAGAACTCATTCTTTTTCCTTACATCCGCAAAATGGCCGATGCCAAAAAGAACAACAAAGCTTTTGTAAGGCCGCCCGCTACCAAATCGGTGGAAAATCCGGTGGACATGCTCATGCATGAGCATACCAACCAGGCTGCGGCTTTGCGAAAAATTGGAAATATGACCGGCGAATACAAAGCTCCCGGTTATGCCGATAACAGTTTAAAAGAAACACTGAATATTCTGAAAGAAATGGAAGTGGATTTGCACAAGCATATTCATCTGGAAAACAATATTCTGTTTCCCAAAGCATTGAAACTTGATAAAGAGCTGGTTTGATAATTCTTCACAGCCGAATTGGATCAGAAAACTTTTAATGCCATCTTTTTCGTGACAGACTGCAAGTGAAAAGTTTTTTTACTAAAATTTTCTTCATTATTCTTTAACCCCATTCTGTCTGGAATGCCTTATTAATCAGGCATCTTGAACATTTGTTCAGGGAACAAGTTGTTAATTTTTCACATCTGTTCATAACTAAACAGTTGTTTAATATTAAACACCCGTTTAACTTTGCGTCCACTTTTATAAAATGGATACGAAGAAAAAAATACTTGATTGTGCATTTAATATCCTTTGCAAAAAAGGTTATGACCACACATCAGTACGCGAAATAGCCGGCAAGGCAGATGTAAATGTGGCCATGATAAACTACTATTTCGGTGGAAAGGAAAAGTTATTTGATGCTGTATTGCAAAACAGGCTTTCCGGGCTTCACGGCATTTTTACCGAAATGGTCAAAGACCAGAGCCGCACCGCAATTGAAAAAATTGAAAGTGTAATTGACCTGGTCATAGACAGAAAATTTTCAAACAGGGAATTCCACTATCTCCTGCACAGCGAGCTTGCGCTCAAACGCCGCCCTGAACTAAAGGAAAAGATCAGCGAATATATTATGCTGAATATTTCTCCGGTCAAGAAAATTATCAAAGAGGGAATCAGCAGCGGAGAATTCCGAAAAGTGGACATTGGATTAACCGTCACCACCATCATCGGCACCATACACTATTTATTGGTGAGCGATACCATTTGCCAAAAGATCCTGGGTAAACCATCATCTTTCGCCCCTTTTCGGAACAAAGAGTTGAAAGAAAGAGTCAATGCTCATCTGAAGGCGCTCGTAAGATCACATTTATTGAAACAAAACGTGAAGTAAGATGAACCCGAACCAGGCAAAAAATAATTGGATTTTTATCACCTCTTTTTTAATCGTATTTTTTAGTACAACTTGTAATTTAACCTTCGGTCAGGCCGCAGCCAGGCACCTTTCCCTGAATGATGCCATAGAATTGGGCCTGAAAAACAGCCACCGCCTTCATGCTTCTTACGACCGCATTCTACAGGCAAATGCTCAGGTGGATGATGCAAAAAACAACAGGGTACCCGACATGTCAATAACCGGTTCTTATCTGCGGCTCAACAATCCGAATATCAAAATGATGGCCGGCAAATCCGGAGGCCCGGTTGATTCCTCAACGCAATTTCCCAAAGTGCACCAGGCCATGTATGCTTTGGCAAATGTGGACTTCCCTGTATTCACCGGAGGGAAAATTAAATATGGAATCGAGTCCGCAAAATATTTGCAACAGGCGGCTTCTCTGGATGCAGCGAGCGACACACAAGCCGTTGTTTTAAATACTGTGGAAGCTTATGTTAACCTCTACAAATCGTCAGCCGTTGTCGGAGTCATCAAACAAAACCTTGCACAATCACAGCTTCGGGATTCCATTCTGATCCGGATGGAAAATAACGGATTGCTTGCAAGGAACGACAGGCTCAAAGCACAATTACAAACTTCGGACATTGAGCTTTCACTTTTGGATGCGCAAAGCAACCATAAAATCGCAATGATGAACATGGATCTGCTTATTGGCCTCCCTGAGCAGACTCAACTAATTACGGATTCATCTGAATTCAAACTACCGCAGGATATTCAGACCATTACCGATTTGCAGCAGATTTCTTTGTCAGGAAGAAAAGATCTTCTTGCACTCCAACAGCGGCAACAGGCTGCACAAACCGGAATTAAACTCGCGCACACCAACTATGTTCCTTCAGTTATCCTCACTGCCGGATATGCTGCCGCGGATATCCCAAAAGTTTTCCGTATAACCAATGCTGTTAATGTGGGAATAGGAATTAAATATAACATCAGTTCACTTTGGAAAACAAAACCAATGATCGATGAAGCGCTTGCCCGTTACCACGAGCTCAATGAAGATGAAGCACAGAAAGAAGACGACATCAAATTGCAGGTCAACAAAAATTTTGAAAACTTTTTACTCCAACAAAAAAAGATAAACGTTTTCCAAAGCGCCGTTCAACAGGCCGAAGAAAATGCAAGGATTACAAAAAACAAATTTGATAACCAATTGCTGAATACAACCGATTTACTGGATGCAAATGTTTTGCTTTTGCAATCCGAAATCAATCTGGCGGTTGGTAAAGCAGATCTCTATCTCTCTTATGCAAAAGTATTGCAGAGTGCAGGGATATTATTTAAATAGAATGGCCATGAATCAATCAGAATCAACAGAAACAGATAATATGAAAGATCAAAACCCCGATTCAATATCCGGGTCAGCCAAAAAAATACCAAGGAAAAAGAATAGGACTTTCCCCATTATATTGATCATCCTTGTTGTTGGCGGCGGATGGTTTGGCATTTCAAAAATTATACAGATGCAGCATCACGCAACGACCGATGATGCACAGATATCTGCTGATATCCTTCCAATTATTCCGCGGGTATCCGGATATGTTCAAAAAGTGTATGTCGGCGACAATCAGTTTGTCCATAAAGGGGATACTTTGTTTGTCATTGATATCCGCGATTTGAAAATAAAAGTGGATGAAGCGCAGGCAGCATTGGCAACAGCAAAAGCCAATGTGGATGCAAGCCGTGCAAACTTTCAGGCCGCACATTCGGGAATCGCAATCAGCAGGGCGGGCGTCAGCACTATTGATGCACAAATAGAAGCTGCACAAATAAAATTGACACGTGCGCAACAGGATTACGTCCGTTATGCAAATCTGATTCAGGATCATTCCATCACAGAACAGCAATTTGAAGAGATGCAGGCCGCGCGGGATCTGGCTAAACAACAACTCGCCATTTTGCAACAACAAAAATTACAGGCCGGTTCACAAACAAAATCTGTCACTTCACAATCTTTAGCCACACAACAAACTATTGAAGTTGCAGAAGCCACGGTAAAACAGAGAGAAGTGGATTTGGAAAATGCAAAACTCAATTTGAGCTATGCTTACGTAACCGCTCCTGACAGCGGGCACGTATCCACCGTCAACATTCGTCCGGGACAACTGGTACAGGCCGGGCAACAGGTTTTTAATCTGGTTCGTTCACATAATGTATGGGTGGTTGCCAACTTTAAGGAAACCAAGTACGGAAGAATTCTACCCGGTCAGGAAGTGATCGTGCATGTGGATGCTTTTCCAAAACATGATTTTAAAGCAGAAGTTTCATCTTTTTCTCCGGCAACCGGAGCGCGGTTTTCCTTATTGCCACCGGACAATGCAACCGGAAATTTTGTGAAAGTAGTTCAGCGTATCCCTGTCAAAATAATCTTCGACGATCAGTCTGACAGTTTACTTACCAGGCTGAGACCAGGAATGAATGTGACTGTGGATGTCCATATAAAATAATTTGAAAAACGTAAAACAATGAACTCAAGAATTGCGCGGCCGGAAGATGCATTGGTTGAATACGGATTCAGAAGATTCATTGTAACCATTACTGCACAATTGGCGGCATTACTTGCCATTGTGGATTCCACCATTGTCAATGTCGCTATCAACGATATGAAAGGAAACCTGGGTGTTACACTTTCAGAAGTCGGCTGGGTAATTACCGCATTTGCCATAGGCAATGTAATTGTAATACCCCTTACCACCTGGCTTTCTCAACAATTCGGAAGGAGGAATTATTTCGCGGCTTCCATCATCATCTTTACCATATTTTCATTTCTGTGCGGCAACTCTCACAGCATTGCGGAGTTAATAGTTTATAGATTCATTCAGGGAATTGGAGGCGGTGCATTATTGGTAACGGCTCAAACCATTATTACCGAAAGCTACCCCATTGAAAAGAGAGGAATGTCTCAGGCCATCTATGGATTGGGAGTCATTATCGGGCCGACATTAGGGCCTCCGCTTGGCGGTTACATCGTGGATAATTTTTCATGGCCCTATATTTTTTATATCAACATCCCTGTTGGCATCATAGCCACATTGCTCACGCTCCGGTATGTGAAAAGCCCGAAATACGTAGAGAAAACAGCATCAAGAAATATCGATTTTCTCGGAATCATTCTTCTGTCCATTGCTGTCGGGTCGTTGCAATACGTTTTGGAAAAAGGGCAGGACGATGATTGGTTTAGTGATAACCTCATTGTTACATTATCTGTGGTATTTGTTTTCGGCACTCTTTTCTTTATCTGGAGAGAAATGGTTTATAAACAACCTGTAGTAGATTTAAAAGTTTTGAAAAACGGAAATTTGAGAATAGGAACTATTTTATCTTTTCTGTTGGGATTCGGGCTTTATGGATCGACATTCATCGTTCCGCTTTATACACAAAGTATTTTGGGATGGACTGCAGAAGATGCAGGCTTGCTTTTCATTCCATCGGGAATTGCCACAGGGCTAATGATGCCGGTTATTGGCTGGATCCTTCAAAAAGGTGTGAAAGAAAATTATATCGTCATCGGAGGATTAACTATATTTTTCATTTATAGTTTTTGGGGATACAAAATACTCACACCCGACACTCCTGCAGATGCTTTTTGGTGGCCGTTGATTGTGCGTGGACTTGGGCTGAGTATGCTTTTTATTCCCATTACCACGCTTGCACTTTCCACCCTGCATGGAAAAGAAATCGGAGACGGGGCTGCATTCACCGGTATGATGCGGCAACTTGGAGGATCCTTCGGTGTGGCGGCCATTGCTACTTATATCTCACATCAGAATAGCGTGCACAGGATGGATATCATAGGGCATCTCGATCCGTCAGACCCAATTGTTCAACAAAGATTATCAGCACTTCAGCATGGCTTTTTTGCCAAAGGGATGCCACCAAATGTTGCACTTCAAAGCGCTCATCAGGTGCTCGAATTCAGTGTGGACAAGCAAAGTGCGGTCATGTCTTACATGGATGTCTTTCTCTATATCGGAGTGTTGTTTCTTCTCTGTATCCCGATCATGTTGCTCGTTCGGGGACACAGGGAACAGATGATAAAACCGGTAATCAGCAAGAATTAGCAGAGCGGAAAAACTTTGATGGTTGGGAATTATTGCTATTGAGCCATCAAAAAAATAATTCATACTACGGCAAAATCCTGAAGATGAAAATCATTTTAATTCTGTTTTCTAAAACTGAGAATCCCTTTCCTTATTTTTACCAAAAAAGAATCCATGAAATTCAAAACACGCCATTGCTTCTTATTAATTGTTTTCGTTTTCACTTCCCTTTTTTCTTTTTCTCAATTCAGGCCAAAAGACATTTACTGGACTCCTGATGGGAACGGATACATGATTATCGAGAATGGCAATATCGTTCGCCATGATTTGTCAACCGGAAACGAAACCACACTTGTCAGTTCTCAGGAACTCATTCCGCAGGGAAAACAAACACCGCTCTCATTTAATATTTATAGTTTTTCACCGGGTAATAAGAGACTGCTCATTTTCACCAACACAGCAAAAGTGTGGCGTTACAAAACCCGCGGAGACTATTGGGTTTATGATGCCACAACAAAAACATTAACTCAACTTGGTAAAAGTCTCCCTTCACAATCATTGATGTTTGCCAAGATATCTCCGGATGGCGCCAAAGCAGCCTATGTCAGCGGGCACAATATTTATGTAGAAAACCTGACTACCCATAAAATTACTGCTCTGACAACCAATGGTACACGAAAATTTATCAATGGTACTTTTGATTGGGTATATGAAGAAGAATTCGGTTGCCGTGATGGTTTCCGCTGGAGCCCTGACAGTAAAAAAATTGCATTCTGGCAGGTTGACGCTACCAAAATCCGCGATTATTATATGTTGAATACAACAGACTCGGTTTACAGCAGAATCATACCGGTGGAATATCCCAAAGTAGGTGAACCTCCTTCTCCGGTAAGAATCGGAGTCATCACAGTGGCCACTGATAAGGTACAGTGGATGAAGGTGCCCGGTGATCCGCAACAACACTACATTCCAAGAATGGAATGGGCGGATAACAGCATCCAGCTTGTATTGCAACAACTCAACAGAAAACAAAATGAAAGTAAACTCTTCTTTTGCGATGTGAATACCGGCGACGCCAAAAATTTTTATACAGAGACAGACAAAGCATTTATCGATATCAAATCGAGATGGAATGATGACGATCCAACGGGTTGGGATTGGTTCAAGAGTGGAAAAGATTTTTTGTGGGTAAGTGAAAAAGATGGCTGGCGCCACATTTACCGCATTGACCGAACCGGAAAAGAAACCCTCATCACCAATGGCAATTATGACATCGATAATATCAAGTGCATTGATGAGAAAAATAATTATGTGTATTTCATGGCAAGTCCTGACAATGCTACACAACTCTATCTTTTCAGAACGAAGCTCGATGGCCAAGGAACTCTTGAAAAATTATCTCCGGCTAATGAAACCGGTACCCACGATTACAACATTTCACCGTTTGCAAAATATGCCATGCATGAATTCTCAAGCCATGATATATTCCCAAGCGGTGAATGGATTTCACTTCCCGATCACAAACCACTTGACCCTGCCAAAAGCATCGCAAACAATATGCGTGTTGACACCAG
Organism: Chitinophagaceae bacterium; assembly: GCA_017307735.1. Taxonomy (GTDB): domain Bacteria; phylum Bacteroidota; class Bacteroidia; order Chitinophagales; family Chitinophagaceae; genus Ginsengibacter. The sequence goes on along the minus strand of JAFKGR010000004.1, from coordinate 264,985 downwards.
GAATAAAGACAGAATAAAATTTTTTAAAGTAACTACAGATGACGGTATCTCACTCGATGCATGGATGGCAATGCCGGCAAACTTTGACAGCACCAAAAAATATCCTTCTGTTTTTTATGTGTATGGTGAACCTGCGGCCAGTACTGTAACTGATCGATATGGCGCGCAAAGAAATTTTCTCTACAACGGAGACATGAGCCAGGACGGATACTTTCAATTTTCCGTCGATAATCGCGGGACTCCTTCTTTGCGCGGAGCCGAATGGAGAAAATCTATCTACAAACAATTGGGAAGATTAAACATACGGGATCTCGGACTGGCAGCGAAAAAGATTCTGGATCATCCGTGGTTCGATAGAGACCGCGTAGCAGTATGGGGATGGAGCGGAGGAGGATCGTCGACAATGAATTTATTATTCCAGTTTCCCGAAATATTTAAAACAGGAATTGCGATTGCTGCCGTTACCAATTTGCTTTATTACGATAATATTTACGAAGAAAGATACATGGGGCTGCCCCAGGAGAATATGGATGATTATGTGTTAGGGTCTCCCATTCATTATGCGAAAAACCTTCAGGGAAACCTGTTGTTTGTACATGGTACCGGAGATGACAATGTACAATATGACAATGCGGAGAAAATGCTGAATGAATTGATCAAATATCACAAACAATTTCGCTTTATGCCTTATCCCAACAGGACTCACAGCCTTTCTGAAGGAGAAGGCACCTTCCAGCACCTGATGACGCTTTATACAGATTATCTGAGAGAATTTTGCCCTCCGGGAGCAAAATAGCAGAACAGGTTAAATACCTTTTCGGGATAAACTTTTTAAATGCAAGCCTGACCTCTTGCATTTTTTATGCATTATGAATAAATGCCACCAACTAAATTTTTAATTTAAAATCATTCGTAAATATTGCTCAGCACATGAAATAGGGATTTCTCTTTCACTCCGAATGGCAATCTGACATTCATTACTTCTGCTACTTTATCAAATGCCTGCGAGATGCGGTCGTCATCACTGTTTGAGAAAATAACAATCAACAATTTTTTAGAAGGGTTGTGATATACCATATTGTGAAAGCCGGTACTTTCTCCTGAATGAAAATCAGCACGGGATCTATCTTCTTCATGTGTCGTAAACCAGCCGAAACCATAATCCAACATTGAATTAATACGGATGTGAGGCAACAACGGACTATGTGCAGAATCAAATTTTATCAATTGCTGATGCCACAAACCCTCCATCCATTTTTCATAATCATTTAAAGAAGTATAAACACAGCCGTCGCCCATGGTGGCGCTTGTAATGCTTTGATCGGCAAATTTCCATTGTCCGTTACCATTATGATATCCAAAAGCTCTGCCGGAAATCTCTTTATTTTTTTGCAACATCATTGAATGAGACATCTTCAATGGTTCAAATATTTTCGTTGCAATAAAATCCTGATAGCGTATCCCCGAAACTTTTTCTACAATATTGGCCAGCATGCAAAATCCGGTATTGCTATAACGGAATCGGGTTCCCGGTTTGAAATAAAGACTATCCGAATGTCTTATCAAATCCAATACATCATGATCAGAAACCTGCGTTTTACGGTTTTGGGGAATTAAGTCTTCATAATCTTCCAAACCCGAACTATGTGTAAGTAAATTCCAAATAGTTATTTCTTTTGCAAATTCCGGCAGGCCTGTAAGATATTTTGTAATCGGGTCCTGCGGTTTTAATTTTCCTTCTTTCCACAAAGTAAGAATGCACATCGCCGTAAATTGTTTACTCACCGAAGCCATCCTGAAATTGGTAGCTGGTGTAATTGTTCTTTTCTCATTCAAATCCGCCAACCCAAATCCTTCCCTAAAAATTGCCTTCCCATTTTGCACAACCAGTAACGCTGCTCCGGGTTGATCTGACGGATAGATTCCGGCCATGATCTTTTGCAATTGCTGATTCAAATTCTGTGATTGAGTCAAAGTTTGAACACCAAATAACAGAGAAATAAACAGAACGAAATATTTCATTTTAAAAATTATCTTAATTGTTTAGGCGGTTAGACGTTCAGACGGGTGTCAGCCGTGCTGGATTCAAAGTTCCGGGTTCAAAGTTCCGGGTTCAAAGTTCTGGGTTCAAGATTCCGGGTCTTGAGTTTTATAAAACTTGGAACTTAAAACCTGGAACACTCAACTCCCAATCCTCAACAACAGACGAACTTCGTAACTCAAATCTTTATATAAATCTTCTTCTTATCCATCCAGTACACAATCAGCCACATCACAAAAATCCAAATCAAAGCATACAACAAGGACCCGTTTTTCAGATTGTCCGGGAAAACCGGTTTACAAATATGTTCATAGAACCAGTGTAACGGTGTACTGTAAACGATTTTTCCCATTGCATCCATCCCATCGGGGATCCGGATCAGACCTGTAAACCTTGGAATGAATCCCGAAAGGACAAAAATGAAAAGCGGATTTTTACCAAATACATTGAAAAATTTATCCAACCAGGTCTTTCTTCCTTTCAGTTCAATCACATAAATCATCAGGGCAATAATAATCATAGCCATCCCTGTTGTACACACAACAAAACTGCTCGTCCATATTTTTTTATTAACCGGAAAAGTAAAATTCCACACGTACCCTGCCACTAATAAAATAGTTCCCGCTACAAAAAGGCCATTAACCATTTCAGCGGTCTTGCCTTTTCTGATAATGTAATCACCGCACAAATATCCAAATATAACCTGCGTCACAGGAGTAAACGAACTCATGAGCCCCTCGGGGTCAAAGGCCAACGCAATACCATTCCGCACTTCACCATGATACATATGCTGAGGATGAAGGATCGCTTTATCGACATTCGTTCCAAACCAACCTGAAAGGCTATAAGGATCTGCAGGATTCATGGCATAACACAGAAGCCAGTATCCGAGCAAAATAAAACAGGCGATTAAAAAAGAACCTCTTAGTTTAAAGAAATAAATAATAACCGCCGCAAGGAAATATGCAATCGCAATACGTTGTAATACGCCTAAAATCCGTACACCGTGAAGCTGTCCGTCAGCTCCAATAAAATTCCAGGAATTAAACATCAACTGATTATCCTGCCATCGCATAAACGGAATCCAATTCAAGAAAAGCCCGAGTGCAAAAATGAGAATACCGCGGCGGATAACTTTCTTCCAAAATGCAGAATGCCCCGAAGCCTGCAAACGTGGCATTACAAATGCAAAAGCATTTCCGACTGCAAACAGGAAAAAAGGAAATACCAGATCCGTGGGAGTAAGCCCATGCCACTCTGCATGTTCAAGCGGAGAATAAATATTTGCCCACGATCCGGGATTATTAACCATGATCATCAGAGCCACAGTAGCTCCTCTGAAAACATCAAGGCTGTAAAACCTCTGTTTGGATTTTATTACGTCAATCATAAAAAAGGATTAAAAGCAGCAATCAAAGCCCGAATGTAAAAAAAATCTTTACCTCAATCTGTAAAATCTTATTTCTGATTTCCTGATTCATCTTCAGTAACAAGATGTGTTCCGTCGGCTGTTACCACATCGTAGCTTTCGGCTACACTCTGAAATTCTTTTTTATATTTATCCAGAGATGTTGCAACAAAAGCTTCTTTATTGTCTTTGTGAACGATATTTATAGTGCAGCCTCCAAATCCCCCTCCCATCATCCTTGCACCTATTACACCGGGATACCCTTCTGCAACCTTAACCAGAAAATCCATTTCTGCACAACTTACTTTGAATAATTCACTCAGGCCTTCGTGCGATTTAAACATCAGCGTACCGAAATCTTTAAGTTTTCCTTTCTTCAAAAATTTGGCAGCAAGTAATGTGCGTTGAATTTCATCAACCACATAGGTACACCGCTTCCAGACATATTTTCCCATTTTATCTTCCAGTTTCTGCAGCAGTTTTGAATTATGCACATCCCTGAATGATTTGAACGGAGTATTCTCCCTGATAATTTTTAATCCTGTTTCACATTCGGTACGCCGCGTGTTATAGGCCGATGCAGCCAGTGCGTGGTGCACTTTTGTGTTGATAAGTACAATTCGGTAATCTCCCGGATTGAGCGGCAAATAAGAATGGACATGATCTTTGCAATCAAGCAGAATAACTGAACCTTCTTTGCCCAGCATATTGGCAAACTGATCCATGATTCCACAATTTACCTGAGGGAAACCATGTTCTGCCCTCTGACAAAGAAGCGCCAATTGTTTCGGGTTGTAACCCAAAGAAAAAATATCGTTCAATGCAAATGCCAAACCACCTTCAAGAGCTGCTGACGACGAAAGTCCTGCACCGGACGGCACATTGGCGCCAAACAAACAATTAAACCCTTCCAATACCTTACCATCTTTCTGAAACTCATTGATCACACTCAGCACATAATTTTTCCAGCCTTCATCCGGGGCTACAGAGGTCAGGGATACTTTACATTCTTCCTGATAATCTCTCGAAAAAATACTGACATCTTTTTTCCCGTTGGGAGATACTGCGAAATACATTCCTTTATTGATTGCACAAGGCATCACATATCCGTCATTGTAATCAATATGTTCTCCGATCAGATTGATTCTTCCCGGTGAAAAATAAATCCCTGGCTCTGATTTGTATCTTTTAATAAATGCCTCTTTTATTTTTTGAGCAAGCGGGTTCATAGTTTTAGTTTAAGAAAGATATTTGATATGCAGTCTCAAATGAAACACTTTGCCCATCGTTTAATGTTGTAAAACCATATCCGAGATTGAATGCGTTTGGTGGGCCGCTCAGGTTTTCAATTGCGATAGAATTGCGATGTGAAGGTGTATAAATCTGGAGATAAGGATAAGAAGGCTCCGGAAATAAACACACTTCAAATCTACTTTCTCTGTTTCTCAAAACACACATGGGTTGCGTTCCATTTTCATCCAGCACAAAACAATTGTCCAGATGAATACTTCCGATACGCGAGAAATGATCAAAGCTATCATCTCTCACTTTTGCCCCGGTGGGCATCAGTTGATCGTCAAAAATAAGTTTGCTTTCGGAATGGAATTGCAATTCAAGGTCATCCACTTTTTTCCCGAGAGTAAAATAAGGATGCCATCCGTCCTGCACGGGCATTGCTTTTCCGGAATGATTAACGTATTCTGTTTTGAGACGGAGACGATTGCCTGTTTTAAGTTCATAGGTAATTATGCAATCAAATCTGAATGGGTAGCCCGGATCTTCATTGTCGTAATGGTAAGAAAGGACAGCCACGGCATGTTGATCATCTGCATTTGTATTTTCTACATTAAACGGTTTTTTATACAACAAACCGTGAAGCGCGTGCCTGTCAGGATTTGTCTGAATGGTATATTTTTCTCCTTCAAAAGAATAAGTACTGTCACGCAACCGGCAAACAAACGGCGCCAGTTTACAACTCTTGTATCCCAGCGGCTCCACTTCTTCTTTAAATTGTTTTTCTGATTCATAATGATCAATCACCTGTACATTTTTGTCATTCGTCTTTACGCCAAATGCATGAAGTGATGCACCACAGGAAGGAATCAATTCACAATAACAGCCTCCGGAACCATCCTTTAAAATAAGCTTGTCAAATCCGTTTTCTCTGACACTCTGTACGCTAAACATCAGGTAAGTGTTTACTCAAACTTAGTTATTTCATGCGCAAGGTACGCAGGTTAACTTTATCTGCTCAAATAAGATATTTTTCATTGGAATCCATTTGTCAAAAAACCCGGATTGATACTTGAATAACTAAGTTTTTCAATCCCTTGTCTTTAAATTTGAGAAATGAATTATCTGGCTCATGCGGTATTGTCATTCGGGAATCCCGGAATTCTCACCGGCAACATGATAAGTGATTTTGTAAAGGGAAGAAAAAAATACAAATATCCCCTCGAAATCATGTATGGGATCCAACTGCACAGGCTGATTGATAATTTTACCGACCACCACCCCGCTACCAAAAAAGCAGAATCTTTTTTCAGGGCAGATTACCGGTTATATTCAGGCCCTATTATTGATATCGTTTATGATCATTTTTTGGCAAATGATAAAAATGAATTTAAAACCGCTTTGGAATTGAAAAAATTTGCAGACGAAACTTATCAATCCCTCGAAAAATCCCGTCATCTCTTTCCACATGTTTTTGCTTCTATGTTTCCTTTTATGAAAAATCAGGATTGGTTATATCATTACCACATGGTTACAGGAATTCAAAAAAGTCTGCACGGTCTTTATCATCGCGCTTTGTATATGAATCCTCCCGAAAAAGCCTACCATATTTTTCTTCACCGATACACCGAATTACAATCCTGTTATGAAGAATTTTTTCCGCAGGTAAAACAGTACGCACTGGAAGTTTTAAACAACTTCAATGCACATTAAAAGCCTCTATATTTGCATATTTGGAAGAATTATGAAAAGTATTGTGTTTATTCTTTTGCTAATCTCTGCCCCCGGAGTCTATGCTCAGCCTGAAAAGCCGCCCTCTCTCGATCAGTCACCTCTCGATATCAGTTATTATCCTGCCAATTATGGAATTTTGAAAATCTCAGGCAAAGCGCCGGCAATGCCTGTCATGAGAGTTATTTACAGCAGGCCGCATGTAAATGGCAGGATTATTTTTGGAGGATTGGTTGAATATGGCGAAATATGGAGACTGGGTGCCAATGAGGCAACAGAAATAGAATTTTTCAGAGATGCAAAAATTCACAATAAAATTGTCAAAAAAGGGAGATACACCATGTACGCCATCCCCTATCCCGGCAAATGGACTTTGATCATCAACCGGGAAACGGATACATGGGGAGCATTCAAATATAACCGGACAAAAGATGTTTTACGTACAAACATACCCGTTATTCAGAATGACGCGACAGAAGACATGACTATTTATTTTACCAAAGCAAACTATGGGGCTACCATGAAAATCTTGTGGGAAAATGCAGAAGTGAATGTTCCAATAAATTTTTAAACTATTTAAATTCAGAATCGTGAAACAGGGTACCAAATTCATTCATGCAGGCACATCGCCTGATCCGAGTACAGGAGCTATTATGACTCCTATTTACCAAACCTCCACTTTTGTTCAGGACAGTCCCGGGCATCACAAGGGTTATGAGTATGCACGTACGCAAAACCCAACCCGGCACGCATTGCAAGATGCACTGGCAGCAGCCGAAAACGGAAAATATGGTTTGTGTTTTGCCAGCGGATTGGCCGCTATTGATGCCGTTATCAAATTGCTCTCTTCGGGAGATGAAGTGGTTGCAGCTAACGATATGTATGGAGGAACCTATCGTTTGTTTACAAAAGTTTTCGAACGGTATGGCATCAAATTCAAGTTTGTGGATATGTCGGATGCAGCCAACATAGAAAAAGAAATTACAGCAAATACAAAATTGGTTTGGACAGAAACACCAACCAATCCGATGATGTCCATCATCGACATTGAAGCCGTGGCTTCCATCTGCCATAAGAAAAATATATTGATGGCAGTTGACAATACATTTGCTTCACCCTACCTTCAGAACCCGCTGGATCTCGGCGCCGACATGGCTGTCCATTCTGCAACCAAATATATTGGCGGGCACAGCGATGTGGTACATGGGTGTATCATTGTAAAAGACGATGTATTACATGAAAAACTTGCATTCATACAAAACAGTTGCGGCGCTGTACCGGGCCCGCAGGATTGTTTTCTCATTTTGCGTGGATTGAAAACCCTGCATGTAAGGATGCAACGCCATTGTGAAAACGGAGAAAAAATTGCGCAGTGGCTCCGCAGTAACAAAAAAGTGGACAAGGTTTATTGGTGCGGATTTCCTGATCATCCCAATCATGACATCGCCAAAAAGCAAATGCGTGGTTTCGGAGGAATGATGAGTTTCACCCTGAAAGATGACAGCATCGACGCAGCCCAAAAAGTTTTGTCCCACACCAAATTATTTTCACTTGCCGAAAGTTTGGGAGGCGTGGAAAGCCTTATCGGGCACCCGGCCACAATGACCCACGCAAGCATTCCGAGAGAAGAAAGATTGAAACACGGATTGACTGATTCTTTAATCCGGCTCAGTGTGGGTATTGAAGACGCTGATGATTTAATTGCCGATTTGAAGCAAGCCATCGATGCCTGATCTTCCGAAACTGAAAAGTTTCCTCGATAAAAAAGTCAAACATTTTAATCAACCTGAATTTATCAGGGAAGATCCTATCAGTGTGCCCCATCAGTTCCGGCAGTTGCAGGATATCGAAATCGCCGGATTCTTCGCAGCCATTTTTTCCTGGGGAATCAGGAAAACAATCATTCAAAAAAGCAATTTGCTTTTGGAACGCATGGATCATTCTCCGTATGATTTTTGCCTTCATCATACAGAGAATGATTTAAAACATCTGGTTCCCTTTGTACACCGTACTTTCAACAGCGACGACCTGCTTTATTTCATTTCCTTTTTCAAAAACCATTACAGCAAACACACATCTCTTGAAGAAGCATTTTTTAATGAAAGCACACTCAGCAGTAAATCTGTAGTTGAATCAGGGCTTAATTTTTTTTACGATTACTTTTTCTCTCAGCCCTGGTTTCTGAACAGAACAAAAAAACACATCGCTGCTCCAAAGAAAAAATCATCGTGCAAAAGGCTCAACATGTTTTTAAGATGGATGGTCAGAAATAACCATACCGGAGTGGATTTTGGATTGTGGAAGAAAATAAAACCTTCACAGTTGATTTGCCCTCTCGATGTGCATGTGGCAAGGGTTGCACGTGGGCTACACCTTCTGGAAAGAAAGCAAAACGACTGGCAGGCAGCTACAGAACTTACTTTGAACCTGAAAAAACTGGATCCGCGTGATCCGGTGAAATATGATTTCGCACTATTTGGATTGGGCATCGTTGAGAAATATTAAAATTAAATTCAAATAACTTTGCGAACTTCTTACATGCTATGAATTGAATTGAATGGAGGAAATAATTCTTTTGATTTTATTGGGAGTTGGAATTGGTACAATAGGTACACTCATCGGCGCCGGCGGAGGTTTTATTCTCGTTCCCTTGCTGTTGTTGATTTATCCCGGCCTGTCACCCGAAAAAATTACTGCCATTTCGATGGCTGTGGTCGCAGCCAATGCAACCAGCGGTTCATTTGCTTACATCCGCTCAGGCAGGGTTGATTTCAAGGCAGGTGTCATTTTTGCAATCTGCACTATTCCCGGATCCATATTAGGTGTTTATACCACGCGCATTATTCCACGCGATGTATTCAACATTATTTTTGGTGTAATTCTTATTTCACTGGCCATTTTACTATTCATCAGAGGAAAAGAAAAGAAAAATGTCAGCCGTCAACCGAAATATAAAAAGGCCTGGGTGGAGCAGACCATTTACGACAAAATGGGCCATGTGTATCAATATGCATACGATCTCAGAATAGGAATTGGCATCAGTATTCTGGTAGGATATTTCAGCCCGCTGCTCGGCATCGGAGGTGGCATCATTCACGTGCCGGCACTTGTTCAGTGGCTTTATTTTCCCGTGCATATAGCCACAGCCACATCGCACTTTATCCTTGCCATTATGTCCATCGTCAGCGTAATTGTACACATGACGAATGGGGTTTATAAAGATCCCTTCATTTTAAAAATGACAATCAGTATTATCGTGGGTGTCATTCCCGGCGCCCAGTTGGGTGCATTTTTATCAGCCAAACTCAAAGGAAAAATAATTGTAAAAGCACTCGCAGTATCCCTTGCCATCGTTGGAATCAGAATTTTATTGCTGGGATAAAAGTTTATCCGGTTTTATTTTTCCAACTATCCGTTTTATGTCGCCTGACAACTTTTCAATAAAATTCAACTGAGACAAAGCAGAAAAATCTCCGCTGGTTTTTGCTGATTTTTCAGTAGTTCCGTTTCGGGTTATCTCAGGGCTTTTTAAACCGGATAATTTTTCAATACCATCCTGAAGATTGGCGATGCTCCCATCTATTCTTCTGAAATAAGCGGACGAAACCTCATTTGATTGGGGGGCTGAGCCAATCAAACTTGCAATATTGGAACTCAATACATGATTTAATACAACCAGTTCATAAATCTCATTTTGATTTTGTTGCCGTCTTTTGGGTTCACTTTGCATTCTGTGCAATGCTGCGGAAAGATTGGCTGTCGAAACAAAAACATCTTTCCTGACTAATTTATATTCCACCCTGTTGAGTTGCATTTGCTGAAAATACATCCTGAGTTGTTTGAGATAATTCAGGTTGGCCTGCAATACTTTCAGCAAGGTGGTTTTGATATTTTTTGATTCCCAGTCCGGAAAAAGAAAATGCATTGCAATCCACGAAAGCAGGCATGCGATGATGGTATCTATCAGTCGTTCACCGGCAATATCCAAAACATCTAATTTCAAAAAATGAAAAAGAATTAAAATATAGGGTGTCAAAAACGTAACCATGACCGCATAATTAACCCGTACAAAAGTGTAGGTACCCAACATACAAAATACCAGAATCCCGAACAGGACTTTTTCATCTTTGATAAAATACAAAAGAAGCAATCCGATGATGGCGCCGAGAAGGGTTCCGGTCAAACGGTCCATATTCTTTTTTCTTGTGAGGCTGTATGCGGGTTTCATGATAATAATGATGGTCATCAAAATCCAATAACTGTGTTCACCGGTGAAAATCATTTTAGCCAGGATATATCCTGCAAGGCACGTTATCAAAACCCGCAATGAATGGCGGAATGCAGAAGACTGCATGTTGAGGTTATTCAAAAACAAAGCGCCATTGATTTTTTGATGAGGCACAAACCGCAAATAATCTTTTCGTTTCAGATTTGTTTTTTCAACTTCTCTTCCTTCAGAAAAATATCTGCTCAGTCCGTCAATTCTCCGGCCAAGATCTCTCATGTTGATGATGATTTTGCGTAAAGTGAAATCCAGCGGAGATCCGAGAGTAGCTTCCGTTTCTTGCTTGAACCTACTCAACCGTCCCATTAAATTTATTTTTGAATTGTAGCCTGATTGCGAATGGATGGCCTGCCCTATTTCCAGAAGTTCATTTGCCAGGCCATCAATCATCACGCTGATTTTTGGAAGCACATTCAGACTGTGATATTTCTTACGCAAATCTTCATAATTGTACCAGGTAGCCATGATTTGTTCAAACAAGTCAACAGTCTCCACAAAAGTGACCAGCAGCCTGCGGCTTTCGAAAGAAGATTCTTTGTTGATGGCACGCGATTTAAACAAAAGTTCCCTTACCATATTTTGTTTGTCGCTGACAACAGATTGTTGGGAAATCAACTGGTCATAGGCGCTTTTAAAATCAACACGGACATCATAAAGTGAGGATTTGATTCTGAGATATTTTGATGTTTCAATAATGCAGTCTCCCAAAGCCCTTTGCACCGGGCGATAGGGAATGAGAAGATAAAAGGTCATTGAAATAGCCATATACCACATTCCGCCCAGGGCAATCTGAAGTGTCAGTGTCAAAACTTTCTCTGAAGAAAGCTGCACAGGCATCAGCAAAATCATGATCAGCAGGGAAGCAGTTGCGATAGACGCAGCACGGATTCCATAAATATTGAACATGGAAAAGAAGAAAGTGGCTGCGGCAATCAGAACTCCCATTGTCCAGATATAATGATTTAGAAAACCTGTGAGAAGCGCCATCAGGATTACAAAAGCCAGGCAGTAAAACATGCCGTTCCGTTTGTGGATCAAAGGCCCCGGCGCATCGCTGATACTGAGACATAAAGCGCCCAATGAAGCATTGATCCCCGACTCCAGATCTCCCAGAAATGCACCGGCAAGTGAAGGAGCGATGATGGCCAGCGTAACCCTGAGCCCATCGGCAAAATGCTGGCTGAACAGGAAAAGGCGTATTTGTTTTGTTTGCTCCATTTGGAAAAAAGAAAATATGAAATTACATATTAAGCGGCAAGCAGATTCAATTTCAGATTTTGCGTTTATCGCAATAATTTAAGGTTACCAAACTGGCGTATTGGTTAAATTTGCACTTCCAGATTATGAGTGAAAAGGTTTTAAAAGAAGTAGTCATCAAGTTTGCGGGAGACAGTGGTGATGGTATGCAATTGACAGGCAGCCAGTTTACCAACAATACCGCATTGATGGGGATAGATCTCGCTACATTCCCCGATTTTCCGGCCGAAATCAGGGCTCCCCAGGGAACCATTCCCGGTGTCAGCGGATTCCAGATCCGGTTTTCCAGCGACAGGGTTTATACTCCGGGCGATATGGCCGATGTGCTGGTTGCCATGAATGCAGCCGCATTAAAAATTAATTTAAAGACTTTAAAAAAAGGCGGGCGTATCATTGCCAATATCGAAGGGTTTGATACAAAAAACCTGAGACTGTCCAACTATGCTGAAAATCCACTGGAAAATAACAGTCTTTCAGAATATGATGTCATCAAAATTGATGTAACAAAAATCACCAGAGAGGCTTTAAAAGATTTTATCAGGCTCGGTGTCAAAGAAAAAGACCGCGCTAAAAATATGTTTGTCCTGGGCTTTCTGTATTGGATGTACAACAGAGATCCGGAAACAACTATTAAGTTCTTAAATGAAAAATTCAAATCGAATTCTGACATTCTTGACAGCAATATCAAAGCGCTTAAAGCAGGCTATCATTACGGAGAAACGACAGAAACTTTCAGCGAACGCTATTCTGTTTCGCGTGCGAAAATGCCGGAGGGAAAATATCGAAACATTCGCGGTAACAAAGCGCTTGCCCTTGGCCTTGTGGCTGCTTCACAAAAAAGCGGGTTGCCCATGTTCCTCGGCACCTATCCGATTACACCTGCCAGCGATATTCTTCATGAGTTAAGTGCGCTCAAAAATTTCGGAGTCAGATCATTCCAGGCCGAAGATGAAATTGCAGCCATCAGTGCAGCCATCGGCGCATCGTATGGAGGGAGCCTCGGGATTACCACTACCAGCGGCCCCGGAATGGCATTGAAAACAGAAGCCATGGGATTGGCATTCATGCTTGAACTACCTCTTGTCATTTGTGATATTCAACGCGGAGGACCTTCGACCGGACTCCCCACCAAAACAGAACAAAGCGATTTGATGCAGGCCTATTACGGGCGCAACGGAGAATGTCCGATACCAATCGTTGGCGCAAAAACGCCAAGCGATTGTTTCCAGGCTGCCTACGAAGCAGTTCGAATCGCTCTTCAACACATGACCCCCGTTATCCTGCTGAGTGATGGGTACATTGCCAACGGAGCAGAACCCTGGATGTTTCCACAAAGCAAAGATCTTCCTGAAATAAAAGTCCATTTTCAAACCACTCCCAATGATGGAGATGCTTTTCGTCCGTATGCCCGCGATGAAAGGCAAGTGCGCCCATGGGCTATTCCCGGTACACCCGGATTGGAAAACAGAATCGGCGGTTTGGAAAAAGAACATATTACAGGAAATGTGAGTTACGACCCGGACAACCATCAGTTCATGGTAAAGACACGCCAGGAGAAAGTTGATCTCATCGCCAATTACATTCCTGAACAGGATATTGACAACGGCCCATCGCATGGCAAAGTGGCTGTGCTCGGATGGGGAAGTACTTATGGAGCCATCAAAAGCGCCGTGGAGGATTTGCTGATGGAAGGGTATGAAGTTTCGCACATACACCTGCGTTATCTGCGCCCATTCCCCAAAAACCTGGGTTCATTATTAAAAGGATTTGATACTGTTTTGGTTCCTGAATTAAACAATGGACAGCTTGTAAAAATTATCCGCGATGCTTTTTTAATTAATGCGAAGGGATTGAATAAGATAAAAGGACAGCCCTTTGCAAAGAAAGAAATTGTGGATGCTGTTAAACAATTGTTTTAAAATCTTTTTTTGATTGTCCTGTACAAACTTTTTGGGATTTGACAAAAATCAAAAAACTGTACTTCGGTTTTTTAGATAGCAATGGAAATTATTTTTCTCCTGTTTCAGGAACACATATTGATATTATCTTCACAGGAGAATGATTATGAAAAATCAATCGAGTAAATTTCAGGAGGATACATTTACCATTGCTGAACTCTTTTCAGAAAAAACAAATTCCTCAGTCTTTTTTAACTCAGAATCCCGGCCCCGCTTTTCTAAATTAGTGACCCTCGCAAACAGCATAGGTTTCGATAAAAAAATAACTACCCTATTTCAAAAATCAACCGGCCTTCTGTATGAAGGTGAAAACAAACCGGGCAATGTCTGTTTTGCCAATAACAATGAGGATATGAGAGATGAATTCAAACAGGTTTTTTCAACGATGGATATTTTGTACTATGTATGTGGCATCCTTACATCAAAGGATAACGGAGGCAAATTTCTACATGTTACAGAGCAAAATCCCTTCAGAATAAGCTATCCAAAAGATGCAGAAAATTTCTGGCAAATCGTCAGCAAAGGAAAAAGTCTGGAAGAGAATTAAAAATCCTATCAACTGAAATTTGAAACTTACCTATCTGCGTTAGATGAATTATTTCATATATCCTGTAAAAATCATAATCAGCAAAATCATCCCCACGACAACACGGTACCAGCCCCAGATGCGGAACCCGTGTTTTTTCAGAGATTCTATAAAGAACCGGATAGCTATCATTGCAACCAGAAAAGAAATGATGTTTCCGGCAACCAGAATGTCCACATCCTTTCCGGTAAACCCTCCGGAATTTTTGTAAAATTTGTAAAGTTTGAGTACAGTAGCTCCAAACAAGGTGGGCACACCGAGAAAGAAAGAAAATTCAGCAGCGGCACTTCTCGTTAGTTTTTGCTGCATTCCTCCAATGATGGATGAAGCACTCCGGCTCACTCCCGGAATCATCGCCAGGCATTGCCACACTCCAATCAAAAAGGATTTTTTATAACTTACTTCCTGCTCTGAATGAACGGTAGGATTTTGAAAAAATTTATCAATAAAAATCAGGACAATTCCACCTAAAAATAAAGTTACAGCTACCGTGGTAGCGCTTTGCAACAAAGCATCAATTCTTTTTTCCAACAGCAAACCAAGAATAACGGCAGGGACAACCCCTACCAAAAGTTTTACATAAAACTGCCACCTGTTGAAATTAAAAAACTTTTTCCAGTACAAAACCACAACAGCAAGGATAGCTCCCAATTGAACGGCTATGGTATAAGTATCTGTAAAATCATTTTCAGGTACGCCGAGCAGTTTGCCGGTGATAATAATATGGCCGGTTGATGAAACCGGAAGAAATTCGGTTAATCCTTCAACTATCGCAAGGATAATAGATTGGACGAATGTCATGAAATCTGAAATGTATTATTCTGTCTTGGGTTTTCTCATAATACCAAAAATCTCCACCACCAAACCCCCGACAATTAAAATTGGAGCCAATGTGATTCTTTGAAAACTATAAATGGCTTTGTAATCATATACATTAGGGTTGCTGCTCTTTCCGCCGGCCATCAAAATAAATCCGAGGGCTATAATGATAGCTCCAATGATCATTATTTTGACATTTTCCCTTCCAAACAAAACAAGTTTGGGTCCTGTGTGAGGTTGTGGTTTATTCCCTTTTTTAACCGGTTTAATCTCGTTCTTCATAAATGAATTACAATGTTAAGTAATTATGCGAAAATCAGTATAAATCGTCCAATTTCATTTTTAAATATTTAATGGCCGACCGGTAAGTACTCAAAACTGTTATCAAAATTCCAAGAATACTGATTCCCAAAAAGATCAATAAAAGACTGCCTGTGTCGTGCAATACTTTGAGCGCCGGCACAAACTTTTCAGCCATTACAATACAGGCAATCAAAACAGCAATGGCAATGACGCTCGCAATCAGGCCATTTAACAGCGCCCTTTCATTTAATGGCCGTGTAATGAAACTTCGTGTGGCCCCCACCATCTGCATCGTTTTAATGGTAAACCGGTTGCTGTACATAGAGAGCCGGATGGTATTGTCAATAGACACTATCACAAGAATGCTGAGCAAAATGGCCACTGCAAGCAAAACCCACGTAATGGTTTTCACAAATTTGCTGACACTGGCCACCGTTCCCTGCGGGGTTTGAAATTCAGAAATGGTAGTCGGGAACTTTCCCAACAGCATTTTGCTGATCATATTCAGGCTGTCTTCATTCACATAATTTTCCTTCACATAAAAATCAATGCTTTCCGGCAAAGGATTGCTGATGGCCAACGTTTTCCAGAGGGTATCATTCTCTGCATTGTATCTTTCAATGGCTTTTTCCTTGGTTACATATTCAACATGAACAGCGTAGGGAAGCGCTTCCACGAATTTGTTAAGCGAGTCAATTTGTTGCGATGTGGCCGTTGGAAAAATATAAGCATGAAACTGGATATTCTCCTTAAAATATTTTCCTGTTTTTTGAAGATTCACAAAAATCCATCCTACCATTCCAAACAAAAACAGCACCAGGGAAACACCGATAATTGCATAAACGTATGAAGATTTGCCACGCCTTGTGGACTGTCTTTTTGATTGCCCCATTCTAAATCAAAATTCTTGAAGAGTTAAACAATTTTGCTGCTTTACATTTTTAGGGCACTTTAGTAATTTTGTGCCCAATTTGCAACAATGCTAAAGTACCACAACTTACATCAGGTAAATAAAAAAATTAATCAATAACATATTTTTCACAAAAAGAAGTGGCTACTTCGTACCCTACACAGGTTTTAATCAGATTAAAGGATGGAATACAATTTTAAAGAAATAGAAAAAAAATGGCAGGATTACTGGAATGAAAATCATATTTATCAGGTAAACAACGATTCAAAAAAGCCCCCCTTTTATGTGCTCGATATGTTTCCATATCCCAGCGGCGCAGGATTGCATGTCGGACATCCGCTCGGTTATATCGCCAGCGATATTTTTGCCCGTTACAAACGCCTGAAAGGCTTCAATGTACTGCATCCGATGGGATTCGACAGTTTTGGATTGCCCGCCGAACAATACGCCCTTGAAACCGGCCAGCATCCGGCCGTAACGACGGAAAAAAATATTTCAACTTTCAAAAGTCAGATGGAAAAAATCGGTTTTTGTTTTGACTGGAGCAGAGAAGTCAGAACGAGCGATCCGCATTTTTATAAATGGACACAATGGATTTTCCTAAAACTCTTTGATAGTTGGTACAACAAAAGAAAAGATAAAGCCGAACCCATTGCAACTTTATTGAAAGAATTAAATGATCATGGCACAAAAAATTTGCAGGACAACAGAGACCTCGACCTTTCTGCCGGTGAATGGAAATCAATGGATGAAAAACAACAACAGGATTTTCTGATGAATTTCCGTTTGGCTTATTCATCTTATGGCGATGTAAACTGGTGTGAAGCGCTGGGCACTGTGCTTGCCAATGATGAAGTGATAAATGGAGTAAGTGAACGAGGTGGATATCCGGTGGTGAAAAAGAAAATGCGTCAATGGTTTTTGAGAATTACGGCTTATGCCGACCGGCTCCTGGACGGATTGGAAAAAATCGGATTCAGCGAAGCGATGAAGGAAATGCAGCGCAACTGGATTGGACGAAGTGAAGGAGCAGAACTAAGTTTTAAGGTTAACATGCCAGCCGGTGAAGAAGAAAAAAACATTAAAGTTTATACTACCCGTCCGGATACAATTTTCGGGGTGGATTTTCTCGTTCTCGCACCTGAACATGAACTCATAGAAAAAATTACAACACCCGAACAGAAAAAAACGGTTGAAGAATATCTGAAATATGTGAAAAGCCGGAGCGACCGCGAACGCATGTCAGAAGTGAAACAGGTGACAGGTTGCTTTACCGGAGCTTACGGGATCAATCCTTTTGACGGAAGAAAAGTTCCCATCTGGACAGCCGAATATGTACTGTCTGGTTATGGTACCGGAGCCATCATGGCTGTGCCGTGCGGCGACCAGAGAGATTTTGATTTTGCCACACATTTCAATATTCCGATTACGAATATCATCGGAGATGCCTTCACAGGAAAAGAAGCCAATCCGACCAAAGAAGCCATTCTTCAGAAATCGGATTTTCTTAACGGTATGCTGATGAAAAAGGCTTTGCCGGTGGCGATTGATAAAATAGAGGAACTACACCTCGGCAAACGGAAAGTCAATTACAAAATGAGAGATGCCGGTTACAGCCGCCAGCGTTATTGGGGCGAACCTTTCCCCATCATCTGGAAAGACGGTATTGCCAAACAATTGAGTGAAAAAGATCTGCCTCTTGAATTGCCATTCGTTGAACATTACAAACCCGGCAAAGATGGGGAAGGGCCTCTGTCCAATATCACAGATTGGGTAAATACAGCAGAAGGAAAAAGAGAGACAAGCACGATGCCCGGTTATGCAGGTAGCAGTTGGTATTTTTTGCGTTATACCGATCCGCACAACGACCGGGAATTTGCCGGCAGAAAAGCCACAGATTACTGGGGACAGGTGGATTTATACATCGGGGGCACGGAACATGCAGTCGGACATCTTTTGTACAGCAGAATGTGGACAAAATTCCTGTACGATTCCGGCCTCATTTCATTTGATGAACCATATAAAAAACTCATCAACCAGGGGATGATCACGGCCAAGTCTTATTTCTTTGCTGTTGAGGATAAACTAATTGTTTCGTACGATAAGGATAAAACCAATCAGAAATTTTTCAGATTTAAATATGGCCACAAATTCGTGGACGGCACAGGAAAAATTTCAAAGAAAAAATTAGATGAACTTGTAAAATCAGGCGAAGCGGAAATTCCTTTTCCGGAAATCAAATGGCAAAGTTCAGGCGATAATTCATTTCTTCAACTGAAGGAAGAATCTGAAAAAATGTCCAAGTCAAAATTCAATGTCGACAACCCGGATGACCTGGTGGCCCAATACGGAGCCGATACATTCAGGATGTATGAAATGTTTCTTGGCCCGGTGGAACAAAGCAAACCCTGGGATACCAAGGGCATAGAAGGTGTGTACCGTTTTCTGAAAAAATTGTGGCGGCTGTTTTATGACGAGCACAAAGGCCTCATTCTGACAGATGAAAACCCCACACCGGCGGAATTGAAAGTGTTGAACAAAACCATCAAGAAAATTTCGGATGATACCGAACGGTTTTCATTCAATACGGCGGTAAGCGCTTTTATGATCGGTGTCAACGAGCTGTCGGATTTGAAATGCCATAAGAAAGAAATATTGGTTCCTTTCCTCATCCTGCTCAGCCCTTATGCACCACACATTGCCGAAGAATTGTATCACCAGACCGGAAATACAGGCTCGGTTATTGATGCGGATTATCCGGTGGCAGATGAGAAATATCTGATTGAAAACGAAAAACAATACCCCGTTTCAATCAATGGCAAAGTGAGAACAACGATGAACATTTCTCTGGATGCCGGCCAGCACGAAGTGGAAAGCCTGGTTTTGGAAAATGAGGTGATCCGGAAATGGGTGGAAGAAAAACCGGTGAAAAAAATAATTTACGTCAAAAACAGGATGATCAACATCGTCATTTAACAACAACCATAAATTCCTTAAATTACAGGGATCGATTTACACCTAAAACATAATTTATGAACAATGACACTGCACCTCTCAGTCATCTTTCGCAAACTTTAATCGGAAGTGAAATAGTAAAACTCGGTGGAGAAATAAAAGAAAAGATCAGCAAGGGAGATAAAATCTACAATTTTACCATTGGAGATTTTGATTCTTCCATCTTCCCTATTCCGCAACGCTTTGAGGACTTAATCATTGAGGCGTACAAAAACCGGAAGACAACTTATCCGCCTGCAAATGGCATTGCAGCATTGAGAGAATCTGTCACCCATTTCATTAAAAAATATGAAGGATTGGATTATTCACCCGACGAAGTGTTGATCGGTGCAGGTGGCAGACCGCTGATTTACGGCGTTTACAGAGCCATTGTTGATGAGGGCGACAAAGTCATTTATCCTGTTCCAAGCTGGAACAACAACCACTATGTCCATTTTTGCGGAGGCCGCCACCAGGTTATCGAAACCAGACCGGAAGACAACTTCATGCCAACCGCCGAAGAAATCAAACCTTACATTTCCGATGCGGTTCTGATAGCACTGTGTTCACCTTTGAATCCAACAGGAACTGTTTTCACCAAAGAAGAACTCAGCAAAATCTGCGACATGATCCTTGAAGAAAACGCACGCAGAAAAGAAAATGAAAAGAAACTGTATCTTCTGTACGACCAAATGTACTGGACACTGACCTATGGCAATACCCGCCATTACAATCCCGTTGCGCTCAATCCTGAAATGAAAGATTATACCATCTACATTGACGGCATCAGCAAGGCGCTCGCTTCCACAGGGGTAAGAGTCGGGTGGGCGCTCGGTCCACAAAAAGTGCTGAATAAAATGAGGTCTATCAACAGCCACGTCGGCGCATGGAGCCCGATGGCCGAGCAACACGCCACAGCCGCTTTTTTAAAAGAAGATGACGAAATGGATGCACACCTCTCTCATTTCCGTTCAGAACTTCAGGAGAGGTTGCAAAAAATTTACGACGGTTTTCAACAATTGAAAAAAGAGGGTTACGACGTGGACACGTGCAAACCCGAAGCTGCCATTTACATGGCCATCAAGATTAATCTTACCGGCAAAAAAACATCAGATGGAAATGTCCTGCAAACGCAGCAGGATGTAACGGCCTATATTCTGAATGAAGCCAAACTGGGATTGGTGCCGTTTTATGCCTTTGGGGGATCAAAAAATTCTCCGTGGTACAGATTGAGTGTGGGCACCAGCAAAAAGGAAGATATTCCGGAGATGTTTGAAAAACTGAGGAAGGCTCTGGGAAGGCTGAAGTAGGAAGTGACATTCTAACTGATTTATAGCAGGATTAGATTTTAATTGGCAGAGATTTTCCAACCAACCCAACATTTTTGGTAGATTTGGCCATAATGAAGTCTGAAAACAGGGAAGTTTGAGAACTCATCATAAAATAATAAACGGAGACAGCAGGCAAATGATTGAATTGCCCGATAATTCTGTGCATCTGGTTGTCACCTCGCCCCCCTATTGGCAGCTCAAAGATTATGGTTCAGACAATCAAATAGGGTTCAACGATAGTTATGAAAATTATATCAATAACCTGAATCTGGTTTGGAAAGAATGTTACCGTGTTCTTCATAACGGGTGTAGATTATGTGTCAATATCGGAGATCAATTTGCCAGAGCTGTTTATTACGGGCGGTACAAAGTCATTCCCATTCGCCAGGAGATCATTAAATTTTGTGAGAATATCGGTTTTGATTACATGGGAGCTGTCATCTGGCAAAAAGTTACGACCTCTCACACAACAGGCGGTGGAGTTCAGATGGGATCCTATCCTTATCCGAGAAATGGTATCCTTAAACTCGATTATGAATTCATCCTCATTTTTAAAAAACTCGGAGACTCTCCAAAACCAACCAAAGAACAGAAAGAACTTTCCAAAATGACAGCAGAGGAATGGAATACATTTTTTGCAGGGCATTGGAGCTTTGCCGGTGCAAGACAAACAGGGCATATTGCCATGTTCCCTGAAGAACTTCCAAGGCGACTTATCAAAATGTTCGCCTTTGTTGGTGACACTATTCTTGACCCTTTTGCAGGAAGTGGTACAACTGCCCTGGCTGCAAGAAATACAGACAGAAACTCACTATGTTTTGAAATTAATCCGGAATTTATCCCGGTCATAAAGAAAAAACTGGAAGTTCATCAGAAAGATTTGAATGGAACAACCTATGAATTCACAAAACAGGAAGCCCTTACTACTGACTTCAAAAAAGAGATTCAAAAACTACCATATATTTTCAAGGATCCGCAAAGGCTTAACAACAAAGTCGATATAAAGAAACTTCAGTTCGGCTCCAGGATTGACAAAAATGGTTCTGCTCAACGGGAAGAGTTTTTCATAGTTAAAGAAATTATCAGTCCTGCAATAATCCGTCTGAATAATGATCTCATCGTAAAACTTCTTGGTATCAAAGAAGACCCATTAATCAATGGGAAGGCAAAATCATTTCTTATTGAAAAAACAAAAGGAAAAAGAGTCTTTTTGAAATATGATAATTTAAAGTACGACAAAGAAAACCACCTACTCTGCTATCTCTATTTGGAAAATAAAACCTTTATCAACGCTCATTTAATTAAAAACGGCCTGGTACAAGTAGATCGTGATATTGATTTTAAATACAAGGTCAAATTTTTAGACCTCCTCCATCGAAACAATGGCTAAAGAATGGATATTAAACAGCGCGATGAACCGGTTCCAACTGAACTTTAAAAGAAATGTGGGACCTACATCCGAATCTATAAGAAAGTGCTCTCCCAAGGATATTGATGAGTGGAGAAAATATTATTTTTCAAATGTAAAATCAGAGGAACACCTTATTGAACTTGGCAAAAAGCTTTACATTAAAATCACCGAAGTAATACAATCTGAAGTTTCTGAGGTAACCGAACAAGATTGCATTAACTATATGATAAATCTTGTTATTGACAGGACATACGATGGCTACGTCACCGAAATCCAAACTGTTTATGGACAACTTCAAAATCTGCTGAACGTAAAGATTGAACCAGCGCCTGATGAATGGGACAGATTATTTAATGTTGACTTTTTCATTAAAGTTTCAGAAAGATTTATCGGGATTCAAATCAAACCCATTTCGTTTGGTAACAGCTCTCAATTACCTGAAGTTTTCAAAGAAAAAGAAATACAGGAAGAAACACACAAACAATTTACAGAACAGTTTGGGGGTAAAGTCTTTTATATATTTTCAATAAAAAACGGTGATAAGAAAGCAATTTATAACATGGAAGTGGTTGAGGAGATAGCCGATGAAATAAAGCGGTTGGAAAATAGATGAAGGTTATCATTTGTAATTGCACAGAACCCGATAATTTCAGGAAGAGTTATTGGCGGGATAGATAAAGAAAAAACATCTTCTTAAAACAATTTCATCATTCCCCTTCCGGTGATTCATAAAAAAGAAATTCCTTATCCGCAATCCTTAAATCTTTCCAATGATCAGATTTTATCCTAAATCCATACATGCTGCAAGTCTTCATAATGATGATAGATTTGCGATCGAATTGATTTATAAATTCAGTAATGCCGGGATTGTGGGAAAATAAAAGTGCAGTGTGCAATGAATTGTCAATGGATTCAATGGCTCCGTAAAAATCAGAGATATGAGGTTGATACAAACGGTCAATTATCTTTAAATTTTTTTTATCCAACCCGAATCGTTTAAAAAAATATTCTGCTGTTTCAACAGCCCTGGTTGCCGGACTGGAAAGGAAAACATCAGGAACGATCCCCAAATGAGCAAGTCTTTCAGCCATGAATGAAGCCTGAGTTTTTCCTGTTTCATCAAGCACCCTTTCCATATCTTTCTGGTATATGTGACCCCACCCACTTTTGGCATGCCGGATTAAAACAAGTGTTTTCATAGCTGATCAGAATTTTTAATAACTCCTTTCGTTTTTTCCCTGCATGTAATTCATGAATGCCTGATTGACCACCCTGTTTCCTCCGGGTGTCGGATAATCACCTGTAAAATACCAGTCCCCTGTGTTGGTAGGACAACATTTATGAAGCCCCTCTACGGTTTGATAAATTACTTCAACCGGTATTTCAAAATTTTCCGGTGTAACGAGTTTTGCAATCTCAAGTGATATTTCATCCGCGGTAAATGGCTTGTAAATTTCCTTTACCAGGTTGACGGTATGTAATTTATTATTGCGTTGCAACTCCTTGCAACAATCAAAAACAGAATTCATCAGGCAGGTTTTACCCGATTCTTTCAACAGTGCTTCGGCTGCCCTGAAAGCAACAAATTCTTTCATCCGGCTCATATCAATTCCGTAACAATCCGGGTAACGGATTTGCGGGGCCGATGAAACCACAATGATTCTCTTCGGTTGCAAACGTCCGAGCATCCTGATGATGCTTTCCCGCAACGTTGTGCCCCGGACAATTGAATCATCAATAACCACCAATGTATCCACACCTTTTCTTACTGTGCCGTAGGTAATATCATATACATGTTGCACCATCTCATTGCGGCTTTTATCTTCCGTAATGAATGTTCGCAACTTCACATCTTTGATGGCAATCTTTTCAATCCGGATCCTGCGGTTGACCAGTTCAGCCAGTTTTCCTTCATCATAATCTTTGCCCCAGCTCATGATGCGTTTGATCTTGATCTGGTTCAGGTAATCTTCAGCACCCTGCACCATTCCGTAAAACGCTGTTTCAGCCGTATTCGGAATGAAAGAGAAAATAGTGTCCTTCAGGTTATAGTCAACTGCTTTCAAAACCTTTTCGCTGAGCGAATGGCCAAGGGCTTTCCTTTCATTATATATCTTTTCATCACTGCCCCTTGAAAAATAAATCCTTTCAAAGCTGCAAGCTTTCCTTTCGAGAGGTTTAATAATTTCTTCTACGGAAAATGAACCGTCATTTTGAGTGATCAACGCATTGCCCGGCATCAGTTCCTTCACATGGTTTTCACCCACATTAAAAACGGTACGAATGGCAGGCCGTTCACTGGCAGCTACGATAAACTCATCATCTGAATAATAATAAGCAGGGCGGATTCCGTGCGGGTCTCTTACCACAAATCCGCACCCGTTGCCTACCAATCCTCCAAATGTATAACCGCCATCAAAATAAGCCACAGCGCTGCGCAACACCTTTGCCATGTCCACACATTCCGGATTGGCTTCATCTGCCAACACCAAAAAATGATAAATCACATCGAGCATTGCAGCCAGATCGCTCTCGCCTGCTGTTGATGACCGCGGACTATTTACGAGTGCAAAAAGTTCATCTTTATTTACCAGGTTAAAATTCCCTGCCAGAGCAAGGTTCCTGACGGGCTTTGTATGGCACTTGATATAGGGATGGCAAAGTTCTTCAGCGTTCCTTCCCTGGGTGCCATATCTGAGATGTCCAAGCATCAGTTCGCCAAGTGCATCAATGTGCCCTTTCATGTGTTCCGGGTGATCCCCGATATCTGCATGGTATCTTTTTACTTCCGCAATCTGTGATGAAACCTTTGAAAAAATATCAGCAATGGCCTGGTTGTCGATGCTCCTGAGCCTGTACAAAAACGGGCTGCCCTCGGGCATATTTAACTTTACCGTTGCTATCCCCGCTCCGTCCTGCCCGCGGTTGTGCTGTTTTTCCATCAGAAGGTACAGCTTGTTTAATCCGTACAGGACATTGCCATACTTTTCATGATAATATCTGAGAGGTTTGCGCAGCCTGATAAACGCAAGACCGCACTCATGTTTTATTGGATCGCTCATGTATTAAAAAGAGAATGCAAAATTAGTGCAATTTGTCCGAGGCAACGATTAAACAGATGTTGGGATAAGATTAAATTATCAACATTTTTCCCGGGTATCTGCAAAAATGCTCCTAAAAAAACAGACTTATTATCATTATCTATGTCATTCCGGTCGAAAACGATAAATAAAAAAAGTTTTTTTATGTCAGGCTTTGAAGCAAAAACAGCGGGATGATAAATTATCCCAAATTTGCAGTTGGCTGCAAAACGACTAAGAAAGCCTAATGCTCAAATAAATCGTTTTCGCAAAGGCTTTTCTAAGCCGGGGTTACCGGGATGCTTCCCCTCAACCCCTTACGCACTTTGCAGTAGCTTTTGAGGCTACTGCAAAATCCCGGTTTAATATTATTCCGGTAGCTTTTTCAGAGGTGTTCATCCATTATGAAAAAAGGCTGTTACATCCGCTGTAACAACCTTTTTCTTTTGAAAATATTTTTGTAAAATTGAAATCATTCTTTAGCTACCGTTGCCAGCCACTGACGAATGTCGGGACATGACTGATACTCGGGAGCTACTTTGATGTAAAACGTAGGGACTTTATCCGCAAACCACTTGTCAAGTGCATCTTGTTTCTTTTCATCCAATGCTGCTGCAGAGATTTTATCATAGTCATCTTTCAGGTTCTCTCTGTGAGGTTGGGTTTTAGATATCAGGTAAATAATGCGTACACCGATTTTGCCACGATCGTCTGTAAACTGGACTGGCTGGCTGTATTGCCCAACTTTCAGGCTGTCGAGCATCATGACAATACCTTTATCCAACTGATCAATTGTGAGATCAGAAGAGTTTGTCTGAGGGTTTGTAATCAGTCCGCCGGTAAATTTGTTGTTTTCATCTTCGCTGTATTTGGCAACTGCTTCACCAAAAGTCAACCTGCCATCCACCAGTTGTTTCCTTACAGAATCCAGTTTTTGAATGGTTTCATTGATTTCAATTGAACTGACCTGCGGTATTTTAAGGATGTGCCTTACCGTGGCATCATCCCCTCTTTTGCTCACCATCTGGATAATATGATATCCGAACCTGGATTTAAACACATTGGATATTTGTCCATCCTTCAATGCAAATGCCTTGGCAAGAAAAATCGGATCAATATTTTTATCGTTACGGTTGATATCGAGAAGCCCGCCATTATTTTTCGTACCGGGATCGTCGCTGTAAATAGAAGCCAGTGTCTCAAATTTCTGGGTTCCGTCTTCCACCTGCTTCTTGTATTGCTTTAACTGATCTATTTCATAAGTTTCCACATCACGGCTGGGTTTCGGATAAATTACGACTTGCCCCACATTCAGCTCAGACTCATAAAACTGAAGGCTGTCTTTGGGAATTTTATTATAGAATGCTTCTACTTCTTCCGGTGTGATCCTGATGCTGCCGACAATCTTGTCTCTTTCTCCCTCGGCAAGTCTTCTTTCTTTAAACATGGGCCTGCTTTCTTCCTTAATCTGAAAGACCGTTTTTCCCGCAATCTTTTCCAGCATTTCTTTACTGCCGTACATACTTACAAAATAGCGAATCTGATTGTCCAAATCCCCTTCCACGTCTTCATCACTTACGGGGATGGAGTCTTTTTCGGCCTGCAAAACCAGCGCCTTCATTCCCATATCCTGTTCGAGAAGCATGCAGCTCAGGTTGGGAGGCAAAACCTGACCCGGATTGCTTCTTTGCATATCAAAAATCTTGTTGTCGATATCACTTTTCAGGACAATTTTGTCACCCACTGTGGCAACAATTTTATCGGCAACTACTTTTTTGATCTGGGCATTTGCCTGAGCAACAAAAAGAACAAATATGATTGCTAATATTTTTTTCATCAGGATTTATAAGTTGTTGTGCAACGTTCAAAAATACACAGCCTGTGGATTGAGGGAATGATAATTTAAGTTAAAATAAGTTTTATAAAGAGCGTTTGACTTCCACTTCTTCAAACGATTCTACCATATCACCCACTTTGATATCGTTGAAATTTTTAATAGTAAGGCCACA
This sequence comes from Chitinophagaceae bacterium, assembly GCA_017307735.1. Classification (GTDB taxonomy): domain Bacteria; phylum Bacteroidota; class Bacteroidia; order Chitinophagales; family Chitinophagaceae; genus Ginsengibacter. The sequence goes on along the minus strand of JAFKGR010000004.1, from coordinate 237,629 downwards.
TTCCATTCCATTGCTTACTTCCTTCACATCATCCTTAAAGCGTTTTAAACTTGCTAATTCTGCTGTATGAATAATGATACCATCCCGTACAAGCCTGACTCTGTTGGTGCGAACTATTTTTCCATCCACCACAAGACATCCGGCGACGGTAACTTTATCAAATTTGAAAGTATCTTTTACTTCTGCTATACCGATCATTTTTTCCTGAATCTTGGGTTCAAGCATTCCTTCCATTGCACTCTTCACTTCATCTATCGCATCGTAAATGATGGTGTAGGTCTTGATTTCAACACCTTCCTTTTCGGCAAGCCGTGATGCCTGAATTGCGGGACGCACATTGAATCCGATGATAATAGCATCTGAAGCTGTGGCGAGCATAACGTCGGTTTCGGTAATCTGTCCGATTCCTTTATGTACAACGTTGACTACAATTTCCTCACTGCTTAATTTCTGCAAACTATCACTCAGCGCTTCTGCCGATCCATCCACATCTGCACGAAGGATAAGGTTCAATTCCTTGAAGTTACCCAGCGCAAGGCGTCTTCCGATTTCATCCAGTGTAATATGTTTCTTGGATCGAATCCCCTGCTCTCTTAAAATCTGTGCGCGTTTGTTTGCTGTTTCCTTGGCTTCTGATTCATCTTCATAAACCTTGAAAGTTTCGCCTGCCTGTGGTGCGCCATTCAAACCCAGAATCAATACCGGCGTACTTGGCGGAGCTTCTTCTACTCTCTGGTTACGCTCGTTAAACATGGCTTTAATACGTCCGTAATGCTGACCTGAAACCATAATGTCTCCCTGACGAAGTGTTCCGTTTAACACCAGTACGGTGGCAACATACCCACGTCCTTTATCCAGAGATGCTTCGATAACAGTACCTGAAGCTGCTTTTTTGGGATTTGCTTTCAGTTCCAGAAGATCGGCCTGCAGCAAAACCTTATCCAACAGTTCATTTACATTCAATCCCTTTTTGGCGCTGATTTCCTGGCTCTGGTATTGGCCGCCCCAATCTTCCACGAGCAGATTCATAGACGCCAGTTGTTCTTTAATTTTTTCAGGATTAGCGCCATCTTTATCAATTTTATTCAGCGCAAAAACCATCGGAACGTTAGCCGCCTGGGCATGTGAAATAGCTTCTTTTGTTTGTGGCATCACTGCATCGTCAGCAGCGATCACAATAACTGCAATATCCGTGACTTTGGCACCACGGGCACGCATGGCTGTGAACGCCTCGTGGCCAGGAGTATCCAAAAAGGTAATGGATCTGCCATTGGCCAGTTTTACTTCATAGGCTCCGATATGCTGTGTGATACCACCGGCTTCTCCGGCAATGACATTTGCATGGCGGATATAGTCGAGCAATGATGTTTTACCATGATCCACATGTCCCATGATGGTAACAATGGGCGGGCGCGGCACCAAATCTTCAGGGGCATCCACCTCATCAATATCTTCCATGTGGTGAGTTTCATCCACATTGAGAAATTCAACTTCGTATCCGAATTCAGAAGCCACCAATTCAATTACATCGGCTTCCAATCTTTGGTTAATTGACACCATGATTCCGAGGCTCATACATTTGCTAATAACATCAGCAAACGATACATCCATCAGATTGGCAAACTCACTGACTGATACATATTCTGTAACCCGCAGCTTCTTATCGGTATTCTCCATTGCTGCCATTCCTTCTTCCTCAGCATGTTTCTTCTTCCGGAATTTTGCTCTCTGGCTTTTCCCACGTCCGGTTGCCCCGGCAAGTTTTGCCTGCGTTTCCTTTATCTTATTTTGAATTTCCTTTTCGTCAATTTCCGTCTGTTCAATTCTGATATGCCTTCCCTGATGGTGCGGGCGTGGCTTTTGTCCCTGGCCTGCATCGGGGCCATGTCCTGCAGGCGGCCTTCTTGCAACCTTAATACGATTCCTTTTCCTTTTTTCACCCGGGCTATGTTTAACTTCGTGAACCGGCAATTGAATTTTATCGACCACTTTGGGGCCAGAGAGTTTTGTTCTCTGGGTTTTTATCATTTCAGGCTCTGCTTTTTCAGGTATCGGCTGGGTCAGTGAGCCAATGGTTTTTTCCTTCTCCGGTTCTTTTTGGGGTTCCGGTTTCGGAGCGGGTTTCTCTTCCTTTGCAGGTTGTTTTTTACCCTTTACAACTTTTGTTTTCGGAGCTTCTTCTTTTTTACTTTTCTTTTTCGGGTGCGTGATGGAATTGAGTTCTTCAATATCAATTTTATCCACCACTTTGGGGCCTGCCAGTTCAGGAGCTTCAATGGTCACATGATCATTTTCAATAACCGGAGGTTGTTCTGCTTCAGGTTCCTTTGTTTCCGGAACCTCTTTTTTTGTTTCTGTAACAGGTGGTACTTCAACAACTTCTTCGGGAGCCGGCACTTCTGCTTTCACTTCTTCGGGAACAGGCGGAGGAGGAGTTGTTTCTTTTTTGACAATGGAAATATCCTGTTCGTCTTTTCTTTTCTTCACTTCCACCGGGGCAGATTTGGGAAGATCCACTGCCTCTGCTTTCTTCTTGGCCAATTTATCCGACTGAAATTCTTTTTGCAGAGCCGAATACATATCTTCAGAAAGCTTTGAGTTTGGTGTCAGATCGGCGGTTTCGAAACCTTTTGCCGATAGGAAATCCAATAAGGTTTCTTTACCTATATTGAATTCACGCGCTGCCGCCATTATCCTTGGTGTCATTATCTCTGCCATTAAATTCGTCTCCTCTTCCAATGTTGGAAGGATTTAAAATCTATTTTAATTTATTTCAATACTGCGCAAGGAATAACCCAGGCTGTCAAACCCAACCGTGAATTATTCTTTAGCCAGTTCTTCTTCCAGAATCTTTTTTACATCCTTAATGGTCTCAACCTCCAGATCAGTCCTGCGTTCGAGTTCTTCATCTGTAAGGACAAGTACACTCTTCGCTGTATCACACCCGATTTTCTTCAACTCGTCTATCACCCATGTCTGAATTTCATCTGCAAATTCATCCAGATCCACATCTATTTCTTCTTCAACATCTTCATTATCCCTGAATACATCAAGTTCATATTCCGTCAGTTCACTTGCCAGTTTAATGTTCACTCCCCTGCGGCCGATTGCCAAAGATACCTGATCAGGTTTCAAATAGATGTTTGCATGTTTGTTTTCCGTATCCAGGTCCATGCTGGTGATTTTGGCAGGTGTCAGCGACCGCTGAATGAGTAGCTGGATATTATTTGTCCAGTTGATGACATCAATATTTTCATTTCTCAGCTCACGTACAATCCCATGAATGCGGCTTCCTTTCATACCAACACACGCGCCTACGGGATCTATTCTGTCGTCATAACTTTCGACAGCCACCTTGGCTCTTTCTCCCGGATCGCGGACAATTTTTTTGATAACAATAAGGCCGTCAAAAATTTCAGGAACTTCTATTTCCAGAAGTTTGGCAAGGAAGGACGGATCCGTACGTGAAAGAATAATTACAACCTGGTTATTTTTTAATTCAACTTTCTTTAATACTGCCCGGATTGTTTCTCCTTTTTTAAAATAGTCAGAGGGGATTTGTTCTGATTTGGGAAGCAACATTTCATTTCCATCTTCATCGAGAAGGAGTATTTCCTTTTTCCAGACCTGATACACTTCACCTGTGATAATCTCTCCGATCCTGTCCTCATATTTTTTCATGAGGATATTTTTCTTCAGGTCATTGATACGGCTGGCCAATGTCTGCCGGCCTGCGAGAATGGCCCTTCTGCCAAATTCTTTTTGGATATCCACTTCTTCATACAGCTCTTCGCCTACCTGGTAATCCGGTTCAATTTTAATGGCGTCTTTGTATTCAATTTCTGTCAGGGTATTGTACAAGTCATCATTTTCGACAATTGTACGGCGACGGAAAATTTCGAGGTCTCCTTTCTGGTCGTTCACAATGACATCGAAATTATCGTCTGATCCATATTTTTTACGGATCAACGTTTTGAACACATCTTCCATAACCTTCATGAGCGTAGGCCTGTCAATGTTTTCGGCATCCTTAAATTCCTGAAAGGACTCGATAAGATTAATACTTGCCATAAAAATATTTTTTTTAAAATGTCACAACCACTTTCACCTGTTTAATCTGAGCAAAAGGTATTGTTATGGTTTTTACTTCTGTTTGTTTATTTTTTGTTTTAGATTCCAATTGTAAAGAGATGTCATTTTCGGTGACTGCTGTCAGCTTTCCCACCTGCCCGGTTCCTTCTGCCATTTGCACCTGCACTGTTCTGCCCACGTTTTTCAAAAATTGCCTCAGAAGTTTGAGTGGCCTGTCGATTCCGGGAGAGGATACTTCCGTTGTATAATTGGCACTCCCGAAAATTTTCTTTTCTTCAATCCACTTTACAAGCGCCTTGTTCACTGTGGCACACCGGTCAATATTAATCCCGTGATCAGCGTCCAATAGTATTGTCACTTTATTTTTCCCGGTTGTCACTTGTACATCCACCAGAAAGGCATCCGGCCATTGCGCAATAAACGCCTCTGTAAACTCCTGAATCCTGCCTGAAATTTCATTTTGTATCATCGGGAAAAAACATCAACGTTTAGAACAGAAGAAGGGAACGATGCCGTTCCCTTCCTCTAATCTGTTACACCTGCAAATATAAGATTGTAAAGGATTACAACCCAAAAAATATTTTTATCCGTATCAGATGATTAACAAATTTTTCATCACGTTTAAATGGTGTTTGTATGCCGTTTAAAATGGTTTTAACTAAATTTGATTGTCATGAATATCTTCAAACTGTTAGGCCAGATACTTTTATTCTACATTCTCTACAGGCTAATCATGAACTTTATTGTGCCTGCTTACCGGGGTGTCAAAAGATTCAACCGGCAGTTTAAGCAGATGCAACAAAATATGCAACAGAATTTTGAACAGCAGCAACGCCAGGCACAACAAAAGAGCACACCTTCACAACCTGCTGAAAAAAGTACATCAATTGAAGAAGGTGAATATATCGAATTCGAAGAGATCAAAAACAATAATTAGATTCATACTACTTCACAATATCCAACAGTCCTAAATCTTCGATTGATTTACCTTTCTCAAGCAGGACAGAATCGATCCCGACGGATTCAGCGCCTTCCACATTCTGGACAGAATCATCAATAAATAAGGTATCTCCGGGATGGATAGACGCCTGGTTTAATACCCATTGATAGATATCGGAGTCGGGTTTGCGTTTGCCCGTATTAAAACTGTAAAACGCATGTTGAAAATGATTTTCAAACGGCATCTTTCTGGGTTTGGAATAATAAATCTTGTCGATTTCTTCTACATGGGTACGGTTTGTATTACTGAGCAAAAAAATTGTTGCTTTTGATTTTAAAGTATCGAGGTATTGCAATGAGGATTCACGAAAACCGATGAGCATGGCATTCCAGGCTTTTCTGATTTCGGATTCAGACAAATAAAGGCCAGAAAGTTTGTTGAGCTCTGAATAAAAATCAGCGGTATCAATGGTTCCGCATTCCAGCCGCTGAAAAAGATGAGAAGCGCCCTGCTGGCTATACAATTGGTCAAAATTGGAAACACCCAGTTTTTTGAAAGCTTGTTCTGTCAGGTGATAATCTACATTAAACAAAACACCTCCGAGGTCAAAAATGATATTTTTGTATTTGGACATAATGCAAAGAAAATTAATTATTTTGGGGCAAGTGAATTTCTCTATTTTTGCAGCCCTTATCGGAGAAAATTTTATCAGACAGATAAAATTTTGTGCTGGGAAAATGAAGATATTTGGATGTAAAAATCTTTGGGCTCATCCTCCCGATAGTTATCGGGAGGTTAGAGCAACTGACTCTCCCGATGGCTATCGGGACAGTAGGTCCCAGGTTCAAGTCCTGGATAAAAAACTTGAAAGGTGTTTTGGATGTAAAAATCCATGGACTCATCCTCCCGATAGTTATCTGGACTATCGGGACAGGCGGTCCCAGGTTCAAGTCCTGGATAAAAAACTTGAAAGGTGTTTTGGATGTAAAAATCCATGGACTCATCCCGATAACTATCGGGAGGTTAGAGCACCTGACTCTCCCGATGGCTATCGGGACAGTGGTCCCAGGTTCAAGTCCTGGATAAAAAACTTGAAAGATATTTTGGGCCTATAGCTCATCCTCCCGATAATTATCGGGATTATCGGGAGGTTAGAGCACCTGACTCTCCCGATGACTATCGGGACAGGCGGTCCCAGGTTCAAGTCCTGGATAAAAAACTTGAAAGATATTTTGGATGTAACAATCCTAGGGCTCCCGATGGCTATCGGGACTGTGGTCCCAGGTTCAAGTCCTGGATAAAAAACTTGAAAGATATTTTGGGCCTATAGCTCAGTCGGTTAGAGCACCTGACTCATAATCAGGTGGTCCCAGGTTCAAGTCCTGGTGGGCCCACAAGAAAGCTACACATCTCGTGTGGCTTTTTTATTTTCGTAGAACACGAAAAAATTGAAAGTAACTGAGCACCTGACTCTCCCGATAAATATCGGGACAGGTGGTCCCAGGTTCAATCCCGATAGCTATCGGGAGGTGGGCCCACAAAAAGCCGTATTTTACAGGGAATATGGCTTTTTTTATGGCAGCCTGTTACATCTTATATTCAGTAAAGCTGGATAAATTCTATGTAGGATTTACCCAGGATAGTGTGGAAGAAAGGGTGGTCAAACAAAATGCTTCTTACTATGGATATCATTATACCTCAAAAGCCGGTGACTGGCAGATTTTCTTAGTAATTGAGTGTGATACGATTTCACAAGCAATGAAAATAGAGAAACACATCAACCCAAATTTTGCAGTTGACTGCAAAACGACTAAGAAAGCCTAATGCTCAAATGAAATATTTTCGCAAAGGCTTTCTAAGCCGGGGTTACCGGGATGCTTCCCACAATCCTTCCGCACTTTGCAGTAGCCTTTGAGGCTATTGCAAAATCCCGGATTAAGAGGATGAAGAGCAGAAAGTATTATCATGACCTGAAGAAATATCCTGAAATTTTTAAAAAACTAAAAGATAAATATAAGAGCACCTGACTCTCCCGATAAATACGGGGACTATCGGGACTATCGGGACAGGTTGGTCACCTGGGAATCGTAGAGTTACAATGAATGATATAGCTCTTTTTATTTTATGTGACCATAAAAAAGTATAACAAGGGATACTTCAACACAAATAAGTGAAAAGAAAAAAGTGAGTGTGGAGTGTAGAAGCCCGCAAGGCCTTTTTGCGGGAGGTGGCAGTTATCTTAACTGCCGGATTACAACATCCTGTTGTAAACCCATGTACTGGCAGAATTCTTCAATGGTAACAACCTGGTGTTGTTCTTTGTTGAAGTACTCTTTAATCTTTTTGATAAGATATCTGCCATACCTGTCGCTTTTGCCTGTGATTATCTGAATGTCTTTCGGATAAATACACAATCTGTTCATTTCAAAAATATGCTTTTCATACACTATCCATACATCATCCATACTCAGGATAGGAGGTATTGGTAGCAAAGATAACGATTATGCATGACTGTCAGAAGGGTGTTTTCCGGAAGAATCCGGCAATAACGGAAATACCGGAAGTGCTTATTTGGAAAGGGTTTCAGGGCGTAATATCTTTATGCTGTAATTAATTTATAACCCAATAAATCCTATTAAAAATGGCACAACAAAAAGGTATTATCAAACTGGATGGTACTATCAGCGGTATCACCTTTTACAAAACCAGGGATGGCTATCTCGCCCGTGAAAAGGGAGGTGTAACAGCCGAAAAAATTGCTAATGATCCGGCCTTTCAAAGGACCCGTGAGAACGGGGCTGAATTTGGAAGAGCGGGTAAAGCAGGAAAAGTTCTTCGCACTTCCATCCGGCCATTGCTTCAGAATGCTTCTGACAGCAAGACGGTCGGACGTTTGACACAACGCATGGTGAAAGTTATCCAGGCGGATGCAACTAATCCGAGGGGCGAAAGAAATGTAATTGACGGTGAAGCAGAACTGTTGCAGGGATTTGAATTCAACATCAATGCAAAGCTGGGCACCACTCTTTATGCGCCTTTTACGGCTGCAATAGACAGGGTTGCCGGTACATTGACTGTTGATATTCCTTCATACGTTCCCATCAACATGATTGTTGCTCCGGGTGGCACGACTCATTACAAAATCATTTCTGCCGGTGTGGAGGTTGATTTTGAAAATGAAACATACGTCGTGGACGAACAGAGTTCGGCTGTATTGCCATGGGATGCTACCGCAACAACTGCACTCAGCCTGGCAAATACGGTAACTGCTGCAAGCACTCATCCGTTATTTGTAGTTCTTGGAATTGAGTTTTACCAGGAGGTAAACGGTCAAATGTATTCCTTGAAAAACGGCGCATTTAATGCGTTACAAATGGTAAAGGTGAGCGGCGCGTAGGCAATTCCATTTTACTATCCCTTTACTGCAAAAGCTCCTGTTCTCAGGGGCTTTTTTTTCTTATGTGTGATTTTTTTATTACACAGAGTTAACACAGATGGCCAAAGAGGATTCACAGAGGTACACAGAAAAACACAGTGCCACTATCAGTTTAAGCCAAACTATACTCCAGCCTTTCTTTCCATTTTTTCCAATCGGGAAGTATGCGGGATAGTAAATCAAAAAAGGGTTTTGTGTGGTTGCGGTGAACCAGATGTGTTAATTCATGGATGATAACATACTCAATACTTCCTTTCGGGGCTTTTATCAATTCTGTGTTTAAAATAATTTTTCCGGCTGGCGTACAACTGCCCCAACGTTTGGACATTTTTCGTATAACTAATGTGGGTTTTTGAATTTTGTATCTTTTAAATTTGGGCAGCACTTCTTCTAACATTTCCTCAAAGATTATTGACGCTTTTTGTCTGTACCATTGCTGTAATTGCTTTTCCAGTGCACCTTTGGTGGGATTCATTGAATGGATGAATAACTGCCCTCTGTATGCCTTAATAACATTTACTGTATCCGGAATTATTTTTAACCGGTACTGGCGGCCAAGATATAAATGTGTTTCACCGTTGATAAATCGTCTGGGTGGTGTTGCGGGACGAAAGGAATTAAAATGATTTATCTGCTTTAGTATCCACGGCGATTTTGCTTTTACCTTTTTCAATACATCGGTTTCCTTAGCATCAACAGGGGCCAGAACACAGACTGTGGTATCAGGACGTACTTTGATACCTAATGACTTTCTGTTTTGATAAGCCAATGTGAAAGTGATTTCTTTGGCGCCATAATGTAAAATCCGCTTCATTAATCTTTGTATTTTGAAACGGCTACTTTAAGGCTGTCTGCTATAAGCACATCCATGTGATTAAAGCCAAAATCCACGTCGTATTTGCTTTTGAGATCAAACAATAAATCATCAATTTCAATAGTTATTTTTCCCTTGATGTCGTCATTCTTTTGCCAATCAATTACCTGCTTACCTCTTTCAAAAAGATTGCTTTTAATGACACTGTCTATGCCTAAAGCAATCTCTACGGCTATGTCCATTTTGTTTGATTTTGCGTCCAGGCTATCTTTAAATTCTTCTGTTGCAAGATTATAAAATGCGATGGCTGTTTCATTATCTCTTAATGCAGTAGGCACATTATCGCGCTTACCGGTAAAAAATGTGTTTTCATAATCTTTTGCTTTTGCGAGGTATTCTGCTTCAGAAATACGCTGGTTACGAAAATCCTCTATGGCTTGTTTTATCAGTTCTGAAAGGCGTTTATAGAAAACAGGATCATCATTCATCTTAACGTTAATCGCTTTGATCGTTCGGCTGGTAATGTGATCTGCTTTAGCTGCTTTTCCGGTAATTTGTTCCATTACCGCTTCCCTTTCCTCCTTGTCAAAAATATTTACCAGCTCTGTAATTTTCAACACCTCTCCATCTGTTGTAATATGCTTGTCAATTAATTTCTGTACCTGGGCTTCATATTCTTTATAATCAAGCTCATCAAAGAACCTGCGCTTTACAGAGATACGTAAACCCAAAAAGAATTTCGCATCTTTCTTGTATTTATCTATCTGTGTTTGCGGTGTATTATTTACAAAATCCAAACTGGACAAAGCCAGATTCAGTAAACGGACAAAAACGGATAATTTTTCATAGAAGCTGTGTCTTTTTTCTTCATCTGCCAATAACTCTTCATAAGCAGCTTCATCGTATTTATTTTTAATGGTTTTAAAAATATTCCATACATCGGAATGAGCCTGCGGCAATTTTTCTAACTCTTTGCTTATTGTAGTAATTGTGCCCAATAAGTCTTCTTCATCAAACGAATCTTTATCACCGGAATACATTTTTAAGGCTCCATCTAAATTTTCAAGATTGCCATAGTAGTCAATGATTAAACCATAATCTTTACCTTCTGCCAGCCTGTTTACCCTTGCAATTGCCTGTAACAGTGTATGTTCTTTTAAATTTCTTGTGAGGTATAAAACCCGGTTTACAGGAGCATCAAATCCGGTCAATAATTTATCTACCACAATAATAATTTCCGGTTGTTCCAGTTTTTTAAATGCATTGATAAGCGATTTATCGTAATTTTCAGCAGTATTGTATTTATCCATCATGGCCTTCCAAAAGGCTTTTACTTTATCATCATTTTCTTCAAATACATCACTGTCGCCTTCCCTGGTATCCGGTGCAGAAATCAATAATTCTACCGATACTTTGCCGATCTCTTTTAAAATATCCCTGTACCTGATGGCTGTTAATTTATTGGGCGCTACCAATTGCCCTTTAAATCCGGTTCCCTGGATGTTATCAACAAAGTGTTTAGAAATATCCCATGCGGTGCTTTCAATAAAATTGAGCGACTGGACGATTTTGTTTTTAGCCGAAAATTTTCTTTTTAAACCGGCTTTACCATACTCAGTTAAATCTTCGGATACCCGGTCAAAATAGGTATCTAAAGGCTTTTCGTTTACGTGCATGATGTTGTGCCTGCCTTCGTACAAAAGTGGTACTACTGCCTTATCTGCTACCGCATCCCTGATTGAATATACATCAATGATGCCACCGAATTTTGTTGCTGTATTCTTTTCCTTTTTCATTAAAGGCGTACCTGTAAAAGCCACAAAGCAGGCATTTGGAAACACCCGTTGCATATACACATTGAAGTTTTTGTACTGACTGCGATGCCCTTCATCTACCAGCACAAAAATATTATTGCTTTCAAATGGTTTTGCTACACGAACGGCAGCTTCAAATTTATTAACGATGGTAGTGATGATGGCATCATCGCTGTCTTTTAATAATTCTACCAGATGTATACCTGTGGTGGCTTGCTTTACAGGTTTGCCACATTTTTTAAATGTATCTGTTATTTGATCATCCAGATCCACCCGGTCGGTTACTAATAAGATCTTGGGGTTTTTAATATTGGGGTCCATGGCAATTAACTGAGCCAGCATCACCATTGTTAAGGACTTGCCGCTACCCTGAGTATGCCAGATAACGCCACCCCGCCTTGCCCCCGATGGCTGTATTTTTTCAATACGCGATAAAGTAAATTTCACTGCAAAATATTGCTGATACCGGGCAATCTTTTTCTCGCCATTATCAAATAAAATGAAGTGATACATGATGTCCAAAAACCGTTCAATACTAAACAGGTCGTATAATAACTTGTCCTGCGCTGTTATTGTAATTTCCTGTTTTTCCAACTGGTCAAAATATTGCAACACATAGCGAAAGCGCTCTTTAAAAAGCACTGACCTGTCATCATCCGGCAATGGTGCATTTTTTAGTTGTTGCAGGGTAAGCAGGTAAGCCTGCTCTTCCTCTTTATTGCGGAACTGTTCTTTCCATACGCTCCAAAATTCCTTTTTGGTAGCTGTAGTGCCGTATTTTGCTTCATTCACTGCAATACCGGCTACGATGTTTGAATAGAGGTACAATGAACGGATTCCGTCATCCTTTTGATTTCGCAAACTTTGTTCTATCGCCAGGTCAATCGGTTTTTTGGTTGGCGAACTCACGGGACTTTTACATTCAATAATTACCATGGGAATTCCATTTACGAACAGCACTATATCCGGGCGGTATGTGTCTGTTCTTTCCGTACGCAGCACCGCAAATTCTTCCGTTACATGATATACATTGTTTTCAGGATGCTCCCAATCTATGTATTTAAAAGAAAAGCTTTTTTTATCGCCGAGTACATTTTGCTCCAGGCTTTTGCCCAGGGTAATTAGTTCATAGAAAAATTTATTGGCTGCATTAAAACCATCCTGCAACGGCAAATCACGCAAGGCAAGAATAGCAGTATTAATATTGGCTTCTGAAAATTCAAACTCTTTATTCCGGTATTCAATTTTATTAATAAGCTGCAATTGTTTTTTGAGAATGGTTTCCAGCAATACATTTGAATACCTGTTGCCACGTGCTTCCAATGCTTCCTGAGGTGTCAGGTATGTATAGCCTAATTTCATCAATAGCTGCAAGGCAGGAATTTGTGAAATGAGGTCTTCTATGAATGATGGTGTGGACATGTTGTGTTATTTTTTAAAATCTTGTGGACATCTTTGTGGACTTAAAATTCAAATAACTGCACTGATTATCAACTAAGAATGTTCACTGTATTTATTTTTCTATACGTTCCAGAGGAAAATCTTGTGGACTTTCCTCTAACCAACGAGACAGGTAAATTGGGGCATTTTACTTTCATAATTTTCTTACAATAAGTCTTGAAACATTTGCAAAAAGGTTTGCAAATGTTTGCAAGTATCATTAAACAAGCCTACATTCGCATTGTCATTTCCCAAGGGAAAAGGACCTGGTTCGCCGCATTACCGTAATTGCGGCTTTTTTATTTCTGATAAGTCCGGTACCATTTCTCTTTCTTTTCAAAATAGATTATATTTCTTTTGTTATCTATATAAAAGCTTGTAACGACGATATAATCCGGTGTTATCTTTTCCAGGATGACCAGGAAATTTCCCTCTTTGTACCAATAGTAATCTCTCATTCTGCCATTACTTTCGGGAAATTGGAAAAATGAAATTTCTTCCTCTTGCCAGTGTTCCAAAATACACTTCACCCAGTGAATTTTGTTGGCCCTATGCCTGTCAAATACTCTTTTCCCACTCTCTCCTTTCCGGGTAATGAGATGTACGAAGGTTTCAGGGTATCTTTCATAGCCATCTACCTTAGAACTTTTCTCAATTACCTTAACTCTGAGCCCTTTGATAAAAAACTCTTTCTCCAGAAAATCCTTTTTAAATGCCGCCAATAATTCATTTAACTGTGCTAATGTAGGTTCAATCGGTAATCCTTGTATCAAATCATCCAACTCATATAACTCCATGCTACTTTATTTTAGGTTGGTGATTGAATATATTGAATTTCGTTTCCCACGGTGGTACAGTTTCATGAAGGCTAAAGCCAGATTTTTCCTCTAAGTATTTTATAAATTCAAGTTTGTACGGATTTTTAATCAGGGTATTGCCGGGCTTTTTTAATCTTGCATTGTAAGTGATAGCGCCAATAAACAAATCAGTAAGTTGGAAAAATTCGTTTTCATGCGAACGTAAATGCTGAAAATGGATAAAGGGCGAATTTCCGTGATGCTTATTATCAAATACCTCCTTAATTTTTTTCAATTTCTCTTTACCCCTGGTATCCTTGATGTCCATAAAAACTCTATACTCGCTCCCTATGGGGTTTGGAAGCAAAAGATAATAGGTCATTTTGTAATAAAAATTGTCGTGTGAACCCTGATTAAAGTCATCGTGATTTAATCTCTCCTTGTATTTAACCAGTACACATCTAAATTCTAAGGGGTTGGCAAAAAAGAAATCCACAAGTTCCTTGTACAACAGAAGTTTGGCTTTTGAAAACTTACTCCATTTCAATTCTTTAGTCAGGTTATGTTTATGCTTGATACTTATCAATTTTTGCCTCAACTCATGATATGCCAACCCAGGTACTTTTATATAGCCGATACTCATAACCGGTGCCCTATCATGCTCCAGGTGGCAACTCTCATCTACAAAAAGTTCATATTTCATGTATCAAATTTTCAATTGTTATCAATTTTTACCCTCACCTCTCCCGTTAATAATTTTTGCATCAACCCTTTCTTTTGTTGTTGAAGGATGCCGAGTTTTTGTTCGTAAAGTTGTAATTCATTATCTGCATGAGACAATATTGCCGCAATCTGTTTTTGTTCTCCTAAAGATGGAACTGGTACTTTGATCTTTGAAAATTCATTCCAACGTAATCCGCCTCGTCTATCTATTGAACCTTCCATTCGCTTTTGATATTCATGTATGTAATGATGTGATTTTAAAATCTTGTACAAAAATTCATCATCAACTGAATGATTGGTTTTGAATACTGTGTACATTGGGCTAATTAAGGCCTCGTCATATTGTGATTGATAGCCAATTGAACCTTCCTCTATGTGGTTCGTAGCGTAAGCGAAGCAATTTTTGGAAACAATTTTATAAGTGGTTAAATTATCACTATAAATCTTCCTGCCAAAGTATTCAAGGGAAGGAACTAATCCGTGGTATTTTGTACAGGATAAAACAATCAAATCCTTATCTTGTCTATTTTTATCGGAAATCTCTTTTGCAAATGAATTGATTGGTGATAAAGAAAATTTCGTTTTCTCAAACCCCTTCAATCTCTTCTTACCCGTAAGCAATTGCTGCATCAAACCTTTATTGCGTTGTTGCAGTTGGGCTATGAGTTGTTGGGTTTTGGTGATGGCTTCGTCCCAGGTGGAAAGGATGGCAGCGATGCGGCGTTGTTCAACAAATGTAGGAATGGTTAGTTTTAGCGTTTCTAAATTTCTTTTAGAAATGCTATAAACCGAAATGCCTGTAGCTATTCTTTTTAACTCCTTATTTACTTTAGGATTGCGAAAAATATAAGTTCTGAACCCCTGAGCTGTTAAGCCTGAATTATCTCTTGCCAAAAAAGTGTGTAGCCCACTTAATATTTTTTTATCTCCAACATTCATGACCTCAATACACTTTCCAACTCCTTCATAATCTTCTGAAGCATCAGTAATGATCAAATCGCCATCTTTTATGAAGTTGGAATATTGAATAATAGTAACTCCATCTTTTATCTTAGGAAGTATTTCATTTTCACAGTCTAATAATTCATTTTTGAATTTTGCATGAATATCACCATAATGAATATTTTGAATATTATTTTCGGTTGAAATTTCAGTAAGATTTTCTCTTGAAAACGAATTAGTAGATAAAAATTCAAAAACCGCATCAAAGCGCACTACTTCCCATTCTTTCGGAATCCATCCTAATGGTGTGTGTTTATAGCCGGGTCTGCCTTTGTCTTGAACAGGATTTAGGGATTCAGGTATTTCAGGATTTTTTTTCTGTACATCCTGTGACCTTTCCATCCTGTTCAACTTATTTTGGTTACTCATTATCTTCTTTTAATATTTGGGAATTATTCTTAATTCCTGATTAAACTTTGCTTTTAAAAGTCCGGATTTTTGCAAACGCAAATGCAAAGACTTTTTTATAACCGGTTCTTTATCATTTCTCTTTTCTTTGAAAAACCTATCCAAAACCTCCGGAACCAGCAAACAAGTCTATAACTATTTTCTCTTTGCAAAGATTTTTTAAAGTAAAAGTTTTTGCAAAGAAGATTGCAAAGAGAATATTCATAACCAATTGATAATCAGAATCAATTTCTTTGCAAACTTTGTTTTATTTTGTAGGTTCTCCTGTTATGTCCAATTTCGCTTGCAATCTGCAATAAATTATTTTCCATCATTTCACCAAAAAGCCTGGATATATAAGATGCATTTGAATCCGGTATATTCAGCAATTTCCTCGCTGCTTCATTATCAATTTCATCAATCGTTTTCAGGTATCGCATTATAGATTCTATCTGTTCTGCCCGCTCCTGTTGCTTTTGTTTTGAGTAAGAGATTTTATCATCAACGCTCAACCGTTTACTCCTGTGCAGAATGTATTTTATACCGGAAGTACGGCCGGTTGTTTCAATAAATTCAAGGTCTTGTAATTCTTTGATGATCCCTTTCAGCCGGTCTCTTTGTACATAAGGTGAGGTTTCTAATTGGGAATAAGATAATTTACCCCGCTCATAAATATTATTCAAAACTACGAGGACCTGAACATCTATTTCTTCCACATTTGTCAGTTTCTTGTATAGCTGGCTAAGTTCGCCCAATTTTTCGGCGGTAACATTGGCGTTCACTTTTACCAAAATGCTGGTGGAAGTTTGAATGGTTTTAGGCATTTGTTTTCCGTTGGATAATAATTCCCTGAAAACTTTGTCAAATCCGCTACCTGCTTTTTCTGCATATTTTATCTCCCTGAATACATCCATGATATTGGGGTTGCGCGGATTGGTTTTGCGCAATATATTATCTGCATCTATCCCTTGTGGAAACTGACCGGGACTTTCAAATTCCATGTGAGTTGGAAACTTTCTTATTTCAATAATCTGTTGCCTGCTATAGTCCCGGTGCGCCATAGCATTGATTAATAATTCCCTCAATAAAACCTGTGAATAATCTTCAACAAAAACCCTGTTGAGGCCAAAATGGATTTCCTTTTGCTTGCTTTCTGATTTCAACTGTGCAAAACACTCATCAGCCATATCTATCAAATTTCCTGCATCTTCGTAGGGCTTGTAAGTACCATCTTCAAAATAGCGGATATACTTTATTTGGTTGTAAGGAAGCTCTTTTAATGCTTTTTGCTTTCCTATAAATAGTATGCCAGCAATGGTAGGATGATAAATTCCCCTTTCTTCTTTAATAAGTCCCAGGGTTTCACTAAATTCTTCAGTTGTTGTTTTTAAAAAAGGGCTTTCAGGTTTTTCTTTTTGAATTCTGGAAAATAAATTTCTTGTCTTTTCAATATCCTGCCAACCCGGAATAGCATTGTTGTTCTTATCTGTTTCAGTGGATTCAAAATGAAGTTTTAATATCTTCTGGTCAAAAACAATTAACTCCTTTTCAGATTGAACGGTAGCAATTTCGTGAGGCTCTATGGCTCTATTTCCATTGTTGCTTCTAATCAGATATTCCCCCTTTCCCATCCTATGAAGCTGCTTAGAAAAAGGTACTTCTAATACTAAAATATCCCGGGCATTTACTTTAAGTTGGTGAGGCTTTATACTCACAGAAGGTACTGTACTATCCTGGATTTGTCTTACAAGCTCAAAAATCTTATCTTTTTCATTTTTAAATTCCGGATTAAGTTCTTTTGTGTCATCTACAATACCGATAATAATAAAGCCGCCTTTCTTATTAGAAAAAGCGACTACATCTCTTGCCAATTCTTTGTAATTGGGAGCAAAGTTTTTATACGATTTCCCGAATATAAGTTTGTCTTCAAGTTGCTCTTTAAAGTCTATAGTATCACATTCGCCTTTTTCAAGCAGTTCATAAAACCATTGAATACTATGCCTTGTTAGTTTCACCATATTTAAATAAGTGGTTAATTAAAACCCTAATTCTTTTAAATATTCATTCATTTTATTTTCCACATTCACCAATTCAGATTTCAATCTGCTGATTTCTTTTTGCGTTTCAGCAATATCCACCGGCTCCTCCTCTTCAAACGTGTCCACATACCGGGGAATATTCAGATTGTAATCGTTCTCTTCAATTTCTTTCAGGCTTGCCCGGTAGGCATATTTATCTTCTATCACTAATCCTTCATCAGCTTTGAGGCTGGCGCCAGCTTTGAAAGTTTTGTATGTTTCCACAATGTGATGAATGTTTGCCTCCGACAGGCTGTTTTGATTTTTACCCGATTCATATTCGCGGCTGGCATCAATGAACAGCACATCCTTGTTATCGCCTTTCCCTTTATTGAAAATGAGAATAGAAGCAGGAATACCGGTTCCATAAAATAAGTTGGCCGGTAAACCAATCACCGCTTCCAGCAGATTTTCTTTAATAAGTTGTTCTCTTATTTTTCCTTCGGAACTGCCACGGAAAAGCACACCATGTGGCACAATTACCCCTACGCGCCCAATATCTTCATAGGCGGTTTCTATCATGTGCGTTACAAAAGCAAAATCGCCTTTGCTCTTTGGCGGTATGCCCCGGTGAAAACGGTTGTATTGGTCTGCCATGGCATTTTCTGCTCCCCACTTGTCAAGAGAAAAAGGCGGATTTGCCGCCACGATATGGAATTTCATTAACTGATCGCCCTCTAACAGTTTGGGATTATTAATGGTATCGCCCCACTCAATATCTGCATTATCCATTTCATGGAGAAACATGTTCATACGAGCCAATGCCCAGGTGCTGCCATTGTTTTCCTGTCCGTATAAGGAAAAATTATTGCTGCCTACTTCGCGGCCTAATTTGATCAGCAAGGACCCGGAACCACATGTAGGGTCACAGATGCGGTTTCCCGGTTGCGGCGCTAAAAGCTTTGCCAATAAAGTAGATACTTCCGCAGGTGTATAAAATTCACCTGCTTTTTTTCCGGCATCGCTGGCAAATCTGGCGATCAGGAATTCGTAAGCATCACCGATAATATCATTGCCTTCAAGGTGAGAAGGCTGCAGATCCAATTCTGAAAAATCAACCAATAAATTTTTCAACCGGCGGTTGCGGTCTTTGGTTTGTCCCAGGTTTGCTTCGCTGTTGAAATCAATATTGCGAAATACACGTTCCAGCTTGGAACGGTTGGCATCTTCCAATTTTTCCAGCGCAATATTGATCAATTCGCCCAGGTTGCTTTCATTGCGTTGTTCAAACAAATAATCAAAGGAGCTTTCGGCAGGTAATTGAAAACGCTCATTTCTTAATGCCCTTTCTATGCGCACTTCATCATTATTGTATTTTTCCGCATAAACGGCTTTTTTATCTTTCCACACGTCGGTAACGTATTTCAAGAAGAGCATGGTAAGGATATAATCCTTGTATTGCGTGGCATCAATAGTACCGCGGAAAGTATCACAGGCTTTCCAAACGATGTTATTGATATCTGATTGTGTGAGCTTTTTTTGCATATTTATTATTTAATCAGTTTTGAAATGATGGCTGCATATAGGTTTTGTTGTTGGATAATCAATTCCTGTGATAAAGCAATTTGCTTTTGATGCAGTCCGGCAAGTGAAGCTACTTTTTTTTGTTCATCCATGGGCAGAAGCGGAATTTGAAAAGCGCCCAGTTCTGATTTGCGCAAAGAAAAAATATTAGTTCCGCTACCTATTTGCAATAAAGCAGCTTTTGTTTGGGGTGCATTTAAAATAGCAGCCAGGTACTCCGGATAAATTATTTTTTTCTTTGGCCTCAGTACAAAAAAGATGGAAGAAGCGATATAAGGACCGAGGGAATCTCTGTAACACCAGGCAAAAAGCCGGTTACCTTTACCTACAAAAAGCACATCGCCATCTTGTAAAAGATGCGGCTCAGACTTCTGATCCAGAAGTACAAAATCGTTAGCTTCAGACATTAATATTCCCTGATCATCAAATTGCCTTACCTGTACGTAAGGTACATTACCTCCTTCAACAGGTTGGCTGTAAAAACCGAAGCGAATCTCACATATATCGTTTATTGATTGTTTCATTTATTTCATTGTAGAATGTTTCCGTTTTGCAAATATATAGAGATACATAATGAATATAAATTATTTTTTATAGAGTTCTTCTGATTTGTTTTTTTATCCTACAAAACCTCATAGTAGCAGATTACTGCTGCGCCGGATTTACGCGCTTGTTTTTCGGGCCATTTCATTTTTTCATATTGCTTTTCACCAGCCTCTTTGTCGGCGTTTCCTTCCTATTCAGGAGTATTGTTATAGTATAAACCGGGGAAACCGGGTTTGTTTTGTACACGCCCTTTGGCGTCAGACGTTTCGATGTTATTTGCTATTTTTCGCCGACTCACTTCCCTGTACAGAACTTTGAAAATATCGCTCCGAGGATTTCCCTATCCACTTCTACCTGTCCTGTAATTTCTCCGAGGTAGTGCAGGCAACGCCGAACATCAATGGTGATGAGATCAACCGGTAAACCCTGTTCCAGTCCGGATTTGACAGCGAGGATGCTTTCTCTTGTTTTGAGGAGAGCTTCGTAATGGCGCACATTGGATACGATAGCGCCATCGGCTTTTTTGCCTGACAGGGCTTTGTCGTAAAGCGCATCTTTGAGCCATTAGATGGTGGAAAGGTTTTTAGCGGAAATGCCATTTGAAACAGGTGGAATGGGTTTCCCTTCTGATTCCATTTTTTTCGTGTAGGCATCCAGTTTATTGTTGACCTCAATCAGTTTGGATTGGTAGATTTCCAGCCATCCCGGATTCATCTGGTCTTTGACGTTGATGATGATTCCGGCGCGTTCTGCATTTTGTTTGCCTCATTCAATGCCCATACTCTCAATGGTGCCGGAAATATGTTCGCGAATTCCTGCGGTGTCAATCAACCTGAACAGAATGCCTTTGATGTTGAGGGTTTCTTCAATGGTGTCGCGTGTGGTGCCGGCAAATTAACTGGGTCTGCATCTGCAATAATTTCCGATTGTAATTCGTGTTCAGTAAAAAACTTTTGGTGCAGTTCGTCTTTGCCAAGAGCATCATCGTTGAGGAATTGCGGAAAGCTGTCCTGAATTTTGAAATATTAAAAATGCAAAAAGATCTGCCTATTCATTATGACAAAGAACCGATGAAGGTCTATGGAATGATAACAAAATTGGACATAGAAGAGTCATTTAAAAAATTGATCCCATTTCTTGGCATACTAAATGACTTATTTGCTTTCACTCACCAACTTGCCTTCGGTTTTCAGAAAAAGACCGAGCAACCTAATTTAGAACTGAACCGAAGAACCGATTCCATTGCTGACCTAATTGACAAACATAAGCCGGCAGACAACGAGAAAATAATCACAGAACTTAAAGAGAGTATTTTGTCACTCAATAAGCTTTTTAGATAATAAGCATGAACCTGTTACCAAGGTTTTTTTCAGGCAGGGCAAATGGCTCCAATTGGGAATTTATCAGTAAAAATCCACCACTTTGGCAAGTGGCCAGCAAGCCGATACACAATATTAAACCTAAACAATCGTACGGAGATTTAGCCCGCGAAGATTTTCTTCGTACGGATTATTTCCGTACATTTATAAAAATATTTCAACTATGAGTACGGCAATTAAAGAACAGGCACGTTTTGACGCAAAGCTTCCTAAAGAACAAAAGCAATTTTTTGAAAAAGCGGCATATTTAGGTGGTTTTAGAAGCCTAACTGACTTTGTCATACTAACAGTCCAGGAAAAAGCAAAGGAAATTATTCAGGAAAAAGAGCAAATAATAGCTTCTGAAAGAGACAGCCAAATCTTTTTCGATGCAATAACAAAACCAAAGAAGCCTTCAAAAAATTTGAAAGATGCTTTTGAAGACTATAAAATTTTTGTATCAAATTCAAAGAAATGATTGCGCTTTTGAGCAAAAAACACAATCGGAAAGATTTCGATTGTGGAAAGGAGTTTTTAAACAATTACCTGAAAACGCAAGCAGGGCAAGACATCAAAAGAAAGTTATCCGCTTGTTTTGTGCTATCTGAAAATGAAACCAGCATTCAAGGATATTATACACTTTCAAATAACAGCATTCCTTTAGGTAGTTTTCCGGAGCACATTCAAAAGAAACTTCCAAAATCATACAATTCAATCCCAACTACTTTGCTGGGAAGATTAGCAGTTGACAAAAAATATCAAGATCAGGGAATCGGAAAAATATTGCTAATTGATGCCTTAAAAAGGAGTTATGGCATATCACAAGAGATGGGCTCATTCGCCGTTGTTGTTGACCCGATAGATGAGGAAGCCGAAAAATTCTATGAAAAATATGGTTTCATAAGACTTCCCGATAGCAAAAAAATGTTTATAGCCATCAAAACATTAGAAGAATTATTTGCATAAAGAAATACTTCGTTCGGGCAGGTAGTTATAGCGGAGCTGGCCTGCAGGTCGGCAGCGGTTTTGGCCGAGAAAAAGCCCTTCTTAGCTGTGGTACTATTTCCGTACTTTTAGTACATTAACCGGCTGATTTGCCAGAGAAAGGCACAATGAATTTTCGGTCGTCTCCCATTGGTTAACCGTTAGGCAAAGTGTTATGAGACTGTTTATTTCCGAATCGGAATTCCCTTTTTCCAGAAGCTGAAGACATAACATTCTTCATCTTCGCCTTTTTAGTATTCCTCCCTGTTGAAATGACAAATTCTCTAAAAAAACGTTCCGGTCTCCTGGCGCAGTTTATGGCTTCCCCTCAATGGAAGTAAGAATAGATTTTAATTCCGGGAGGTCAGTATTCAGTCGTTTGGAATTTAACCCTTCCCGCTCATTTTCTGTAGCATCCTACCCAACTCCATAATATTTTCTTTTTCCTTTAAAAGTAAGCTTGAGTTTTAAAGGATATTTGGGCCAAATGAGCTGCGAAATGGAAAAAACTTATTTTCACTTTTCCCAACCCAATTACTTTATCATCCATTTGAAAAATCGCAGCCTTCCTTTGAAGGGTGGATATTTCAGTGCGGGGTCAAACCATGTGGGTGTGGATAAAACCGCCTTGGAATGGGAGAAGGTGTTGAATGAAAACCTGCCGTGATAAGCGCCCATACCGCTATCTCCTACTCCGCCAAACGGCATGTTCGGGTTGCTAAAATGCCACAAGGTATTATTGATGCAGCCGCCGCCAAATGAAGCGTGTTTCATCCACCATTTTACGTGTGCCTTATTTTGGGTGAACAGATAAAATGATAATGGTTTTTCAAACTTTTTTATCACCTTCAGTGCATCTTCTTTTTGATCGTAAGAGATAACGGGAAGTATCGGACCAAAAATTTCTTTGCGCATTACCGGATCACCGGGGCTGACTTCGGATAAAATTGTGGGACCAAAATAAAGTTGATCTCTGTCATGATCGCCTCCGTACCTTATTTTTTCCTTTTCGGGAAGCAGGGAAACGAGCGAATCAAAATGCCGCCGGTTGATGACTCTGCCGTAATCATAACTTTGAGAAGCATCCTTGCCGAAAAACTTCTCCGTCGTTTCAACGATCTGAGCAAAAAGTTGTTCTTTGATATCGGCCTGTGCAAGCACATAATCCGGGGCCACGCAGGTTTGCCCCGAATTGAGAAATTTGCCGATAACGATGCGGCGCGCTGCCGCTTTCAGGTCGGCCTCCCGCTCCACTATTGCCGGGCTTTTCCCTCCCAGTTCCAATGTTACGGGGATCAAATCTTTCGCCGCCGCCTGATAAATGATCTTTCCCACCGTAGTGCCACCGGTATAAAAAATGTAATCAAAACGAAAAGCATCCATAAGACCGGGAATCACCTCGCCGCCTTCACCTTCATGCACGGAAATATACCGGGGGTCAAAATTCTCTCTGAAAATCCTCGCTATCACAGCGGAAGTAGCCACGGCAACCTCTGAAGGTTTCAGCACTACACAGTTGCCGGCCGCCATTGCACCTACCAGGGGAGCAAGTAAAAGTTGGAACGGATAATTCCACGCACCGATGACGAGGGTTACGCCATATGGATCGCGATATAATCTGGAAGAAGAGGGAAAATTCACCAAATTGGTTTTTAGCTTCTCAGGACGCATCCATTTCTCCAGATTCCTTAATGCTACAGAAATCTCAGCCAATACCAACCCGACTTCGGTAGCGTAAGATTCCTCCGGACTCTTGTCCAAATCTTTTTTCAGCGCTTCAAAAATGGCAGCTTCATTTTGAACGATGGCTTCTTTTAATTTTCTAAGTTGTTCTTTCCTGAAGGCATAATCCAGCGTCGCACCGGATTGGAAATACGCCCGCATCTTGTACAAATTATCCTTTATGGTTTGATTTATTTTCTCCATGATGTGATTATTCAAATCCTTGCAGGAATAGATTTTTTTACAATATCCAAAATGCGGGAACGTGCAGCACCAATTTCCGTTCTCATTCTTCTTTTTTTCATGCTCTAAAAGATAGCCGGCCTAAAATAAAGATATGAATAACCAAATTATTTATTCATTAGCAGCGGGGCTATTATGCATTTTGCATTTTCGGCAATAAGGGTAGTAATTGGCGGGTTATTATTTTCGCAAAGGCTTTCTAAGCCGGGGTTACCGGGATGCTTACCATAATCCTTACGCACTTTGCAGCAGAATCAAAGGCCAATGCAAAATCCCGGTTCAAAAAAGTTTTGTTGTAAATTCTTTCTATTTTAGATTGGATTCAAAATATATTTTTCAGGCCAAGCAACGATTATCCAATTAATGTTGTCAGCTTATTGAACACGTGGAAGACAAACATCTCATCAAGGAATGTCTGAAGGGGAAACCTGAAGCACAAAAGCTGTTGTATGAACGGTACGCACCCTACATGCTTGGTGTGAGCTATCGCTATACCAAAAATATGGGTGATGCTGAAAATATTTTGCAGGATGCCTTTGTGAAAGTGTTTAACCATCTTGAGGATTATGATTCCCGTGGTGAGTTGGGTGCCTGGATCCGGAAAATTGTGGTGAATACGGCATTGACCTATTTAAAAAGTAATAAAAAATACAGCTATGAACTGGTATATCCCGATGATAACCTTCACCTGGTATCTGACGAAAATCCTGAGCTTAAAATGAATGCGAAAGAACTGGCTTCCCTCATCCGCCAATTGCCGACAGGTTACCAGACGGTTTTTAACCTGTACGCGGTGGAGGGTTATTCTCATGTGGAGATTGCCGGGATGCTCGGGATTTCTGATGGCACTTCGCGCTCGCAATATGCAAGGGCAAGATCGCTGCTCATCGGCTGGATTGAAAAATATTCATTGAAAGAAAAAGGCTCTTCTTATGGAAAGCAGGGATTTTGAAAAAGAAGTAAAAAAACGGTTGGAGGAGTTGCAAATCAGCCCCCCGGAACCGGTGTGGGATTATGTTTCAAAAAACATTGAATCGCCACGCAAAAAAAGGCGGTGGATTCTTTTATTGGCATTTCTTGTCCTGACGACAGGAGGATATTTATTTCTCAAAAACAATCATTCACCAAAAGAAAATAACGGATACACGAAAACGGAAAAAATTAAAACCGATGACCTGAATCCATCTTCTTCCCATACACAACATTTAACTATTCCAAAGAAAAATCAAGAGCAATCAACTGAAAAAACTGAGGGAACACTTTCTTCAAAATCAGAAAGAGAAAACGAATCACATTTAAACAGCACTCAAACCACACAAAAAAAATCCGGGAAAAAGGAGATTTTACATGCTGATTTGAATCCACCGGCAAACTCATTATCCGTTATTGATAAAAATGTTGACAGGAAAAATTCAGATCAGGCAAACCTTTCCTTTCCTTCTTCTGAAAAAACAGCATATCCGCCTATACCAACTCCCTCACGTATTCAACTTCAAACTCTGCGAGCTGTAATGGTTGGAAGCACACCACTCTCACCGTATTCTGTAACCCCCTTTCATAAGGAGGACAAAAAACCGGCAACTCAAAAGAATCATCCATGGAAATGGAGCCTTCATGCCGATCCGGGAATTTCTATGTCCGGTAAAGGAATCTTTAGCTTATCTGAAAATAAATCTTACCTGGCTGATCTTTCCAACGCTCCTTCGCCGGGCAATGTGACAGGGCCCGGCCCGGTGCGGCAGCCACCTGTTTTCAAAAACAAAACAGGAATAGCCATCGGCTTCAACGCAATAAAGGAATTTTCAGAGGGAATGGGAATTTCAGCAGGCATTCAATATAAATTGAATTCTATTGAGAGCAAGGTTGGCAATCCCGTTCAGAGCGGGCAATACACTTCAGTCAATTATTTGAATACTTATACAAATCATTTTCATTTCATTGAACTTCCGGTACATTTTTTTGTTACCTCCGGATTGAAAAATAAAATTCCTCTTCGCTGGGAAACGGGACTCAGGATTTCCAGATTAATAGCCTCAGATGCCCTTCAACTGGATTCAGGGATTTACAGGAAAAACAATAAGAGCCTTACCAGAACCGGCATTGGATTGGATGCATCCGTATCCCTTCCATTATTTTCTAACAATCAATTTGAACTCATAGCCGGACCATTTGCAAATTATCAAATCAACAAAATGGCTTCTGAAGGATTATTCGGCGCAAGCCATTTGAGCTTCATCGGATTGAAAGCTGAAATAATTTTTAACCGCAAAGCAACGATTCGGGGCAAAAGGTAGTCAACCCAATAAATGTCCATTTTATGAGAAGATTAATGTATGCAACAACGGCTTTGCTTATCATCGCAGGTTTATCATCCTGTATGAAAGATTCCTGTGAGAAATACAGGGGATATACCTTTTATCAGCCAATATATAAAAAGGCCTCTGAAGTGAGAGCCAATATAAAAAGCAAACCTCCCCTACCGATCGTGGAACCGGGAAAACTATTCATTCAGGGAAATTATATTTTTCTCAATGAAAAAGACAAAGGGATTCATATTATCGACAACCGCAATCCCGCTTCACCAGTCAATATTTCTTTTGTAGATATTCCCGGGAATCTGGATCTGGCCGTTCAGGGAAATAAGTTGTATGCAGATTTTTATACAACCCTGGTAACGCTGGATATCACCAATCCATTGGATATAAAAGCAGTAAAATTTGATGATGGTGTTTTCCCACGGAGAAATTACGGATACGGTTTCGTGCCGGATTCAGATTTGATAATCACTTCGTGGATACGCCGTGATACAATGATAAAAGAATCATGCAGCCAGCCAGTGATCTGGTACAATAGTTATATGGATTATGCCGTGTCCACTAACAGTTCTGTAAAATCGTCTTCCCCGGTAGGAAAAGGCGGATCAATGGCACGCTTTGCGCTCGCAAAAAATTATTTATATACTGTTTCAAATTCCGACCTGTCCGTTTTTAACCTGACCCCTGAACTCCTTCCTGAATTCTCCAATACTGTTCATCTCAACAACTGGTCAATTGAAACCATCTTCCCGCTGAAGGATAAATTATTTATCGGTTCTTCAACCGGCATGTATGTTTTCAATATTCAGGACCCCGCAACGCCTGTGAAGGAAGGAGAATTTTTTCATGTTCAAAGTTGCGACCCGGTAATTGCAGACGACACTTATGCCTATGTAACACTTCGGTCGGGCAACAGTTGTGGCGGCACCACCAACCAATTGGATATATTGAAGCTGAATGACATTACCAATCCTTCGCTTGTCAGGTCGTATCCATTCAAAAATCCACGCGGGCTTTCCAAAGACGGCGATCTCCTTTTTATTTGTGACGGAGATGACGGACTGAAAATTTTTGATGCCTCAGACGTGACGAATCTGAAACTAATAAAGCAGATTAAGCTGACGGGGACTTATGATGTGATTGCCGATAATGGAAAAGCCCTGGTTGTTGCAAAGGACGGATTGTACCAGTATTCATATTCTGATTTGAATAAAATTTATCTGCTCCACGCAATGACATATTAACAACCTGATTTAATCAAGAACTTATTATAAAAGGAGTACTGCAATGAAAAATAATTTGATAATATTGGTTTTTATATTTTTTTCATTACCTGCTGCCGGGCAAAATAAAAAAAACTATTCTGTTTATCTTTATTTTCAACCTGAACTCACTTTTTATAAAAATAACTATGCATTCAGATGGCGGGATACTTACACAAAAGATTCCTGGAATTTTGGTGTACAGACGAACCTAAAAGTTGACCTTACAAAAAGGTTTTTTTCTGAAATTGGTTTAGGTTTTGTTTCGCGAAAGCTTACGACAATTGCATTCTTAAATCAAACTGTATTGCCACCACCACATCAAAGTTGGACAATGGAACTTGTAGGTACAAAATCAGTTTCATTAAGGACATTTGAAATACCCGTCAACTTTGGGTACAATTTTATAACCAGGTCAAAAACAAATATTTTTTTCACAAGCGGGATTTCCGTGAATTATTTATTAAATACTTTTTACGAAGTCGGCTTTCAAAAATATCAAGACACTTACCCGAAAAAATATTGGCAGGGCATTTCATTGAATTTTGGAGTTGGGTCAGACTACCGGATTTCAAAAAATATCAGGTTGACCGGCAGAGTTTCTTACTCAGCGGTTAACACCGTTAAAGAAGACAATTATCTATTCAGTCAGGATGTTTACGGGATTTCTTTGCCACATAAATTTTTAAAAATGTCATTTGGTGTTGGCCATGATTTTTGACAAAATATCAAATGCAAAATATTTCTGTAAATGATTAGTAAACATGAGATCAATGATTAAGCCGCTTCAGAAAAGAGTGAACAGGATTTTTTGTATCCTGTTGGTGTTGAGTATTTTCTCTTTCCACAGCTTGAGCGCACAGGATTCAACACTGCGTTTTCAATCCATCATTCAGAGTGGGATTGCCGTTGGTGAGAATCATAATGGTTTTGTGCTTCAGGCGGTCAACGGAATAAAAAAGGACAGGTGGTTTGCCGGAATTGGTTTGGGATATGACGGGTATATGAACAATACGTTTCCTTTGTTTTCTGATTTCCGTTTTGACATAGGTTCCAAACATGAAGCATTTGTTTACGGGTCGCTGGGATATAATTTCCCGTTTAAAAACAAGCCGGATAAATCTCTTGGAAGTTATGACCACTATCAGTTTTCAGGTGGAATTTACACAGCGGCGGGTATTGGATTTGAAGGACAGATATTTAAAAATAAAAATATATTCTTCACGATTGGGCATTCATTCAAAAAATTAAAAGCGGATATGTGGTACACACCCTGCGCCGAATGTGATGCGCCGCCAACAGATAAGTACAGATTCAGTTACGGGCGATTGGAGTTTAAAACCGGCATCAGATTTTAATTGAAGATTAATCAGGGGGAGACAAACTTATCAGAGATGTATTTATCCGGGCAACCCGATTCCCAATCTTTGGTTAACCCATCTGAAAAAGTCAGTCTTTCAAATTTTCCCGAACAAGATTTAAAAACAGGGTTCTTTTTATTACAGAAATTGGATTCTGTCTAAAACGACAAAAAGATTTTGACAAAATGGATTTTATAATTTTGTCAAAATACAAAAATGGCTATTTTTGCAGCCCTCGATTTCAGAAATGAGGGTTGATTCCTCCTTAGCTCAGTTGGTTAGAGCATTTGACTGTTAATCAAAGGGTCGCTGGTTCAAGTCCAGCAGGGGGAGCGATAACCACGACAAAATCGTGGTTTTTTTATTGATGTACTTCATATACATTCTTTATTCTGAACCCGGTGATAAATATTATGTCGGATATACAGACGATCCCTACCGGCGATTATCAGAGCACAATACCAATCTTTTCAACACCTATACTTCCAATTACAGGCCGTGGAAATTGAAAGCTGTTTTTGAATGTAGCATGAATCGCTCTTCTGCAATGAAGATTGAAAAGTTTATCAAAAAGCAAAAAAGCAGAAAACTTATTGAAATGCTTTGTGATCCTGCGTTTATTCCCAATGGGCTCCTTAGCTTCCGATAATTGGTTCAAGGTCTTTATTTTTTAAACCCTGTTCGTGCATTTTTTCTTTGATGATTTCCAATACATCTAATTCAGTCATTTTTACCGTTCTATCTTCGTAATCTTTTATCAATATCGATAGTAGTAAAACGCCTTATTCATCGTCCTCCGGTATTTAAGGTTCTGCTGGAATATTTCCATTGCCCGTTTATTTGCACGGTTGTAATCTTTTTCAGTTTTTAAAATTTTCCCGTTCATGACAACTATTTTTTAAAACCGCCTACAATGAAAAATAATAATCTTTTATCTTTTTTGCCATCAGCAATCTCCTTTTGGCAAGAAAATCTGAGTAATCATCAATGTTCATTTGAACTATTTCAAGTGGCACACAGTTAGCTAATAAATTTTCATTTAACTCTTCCAGTGAAGAAACACCACTTATTAATTTATTGTTGGTTTCAATTTGGTTAATAATACCTTTAAAATAGTCAACCGGGGCGTGGTTGCCCACTTTTATATTTATCTCAGATTGCATGTAAACGTAATTGGCTATCTGATTGTATTGCCCCCTGGCTAATCCATTTTTCTTTAAATAATCTTTAGGAAATAAATGATGGATATCTCCCCGTAAAGAAATCAAATCTCCTACAAAAACATCTCTTGATAAAAAACCTTTATCATTCGCTTTTACTTGGGCGGCAAGAAAGACATGAAAATAGGGACTACTCGCTACTGATGTGCCCAAACTCTGTGGCAATTCAGCATTCCAAAAGGCCTCTGACAATTCACCTTCTTCTTTTTCTTTCAAATATTCATCAATTGGTTTTTGTGCGATTTGTTTTATATCAAAATCAAAAGCCGATTCAGGTGATCCTGAATACCTGCCGGTGAGGATGGAATATACAAACCATCTGTTGACAAAACTTCCAATTTCAGCAGAATTAACCCCTAATTCTTTTAATTTCAGATAAACGATGTATGCAAAGTTCAAAGCATTTTGTGAGCGAATTAATTTTGACGAAATAAAACCTGCCGATTTTATAATCATTAAGAAACGTTTGAAATTGGTTTCATTAATAAAATTTAAAACACCTTTCTTCAATATCGCAAAGGATTGCTCGGCAATTACATTTTCAAAGGATCTTGTTTCAAAATTTCTTCCCGATAATAAACTAACCAAATCAGCCAATCGCCCCCGGTTAAATTGAGGCGTAAACGCAACACGAATCAAATCATTATAATCCGGATTATACAAATCCTCATTCTCGCTTTTTAACCATACCATTTTCTGAAAAAAATCTGTTTTCGCAAATTCTGTATCGTTATCTAAAATATGTTTATAAAATTCCGGCGCTATGGCTAAATGGCAGAAATAATCTATTGCTTTTCGCAAAACATTCCCATCAAATTCGGTATTAGCAGCTATCTTACTCATCACAAAATCTGCCTGGCTTAAAACAACTCCCTGCGAATTAATACGAATGAATATTTCGGTAACCGTTTCAATTTCTAAATCAGAATCTAATTCAATTAAACCAATTTGTTTCTTAGGAATATTGATGAGATTAGTAAAGGCTTTTTCAATTTTATCTTCATTTGCTTCCGGATTCAGTTCAAGATAGCGTCTTACTAATTTCAGGATCCCCAGATTTCCATTTAAAGCTTCCGAAATATCGTGAAACCATGTCTTATCTTTTAAAATTGCGGGATTTTGTACCTCAAATTTTTCTAAAACCGGATTGAAAGCAATTTTAATTTTTATGCGTTCATAAGTAGTATCGATCACATATTCTCCTAATATCGCTGCCGTTAATGCGGTGACTCTTTGTTGCCCATCAATTAAAACCTTTTTACCTTCGCTTATACTGCCATCTTTCAGGCGAACATTTGGATTGCGCCATGCTATTACATAACCAATCGGATAGCCCTGGTATAAGCTATCTATCAAATCACGAACCTTACTGCTGTTCCAAACAAAAGGCCTTTGTATTTCCGGGATTGCGATTTCGCCTGATTTCACCCACGATAAGACGGTTTCTATCAAATGCTGATTAACTGAATACTTTTGCATCTATCTAATTTATTGGTAAATACATGAATAAACAAAAATCTTTGGTCATTGCCTCGACGTTCCCTTGTCAGATTTCATAATTATAAAGCAGAGTAAGGTTATTTAAAATATTAGCTTTCTTGTTTTCGGCCTCGTAGTGAATCTCACACCTTTTCTTTCGGAAAGGACGCCTTTCATTTGTTATTAATTTCACCGCAATAGCATTATCAAATAGGGAACGAAGTAACGCAAATAAATTCCTACTGTGGTTACCCTATGTCAATTTTCCATCATTCATTCTTCATGACCCCTTAAAAATATTTCAAATCCTTTTCCTTCATTACTCGTAATTCATTCTTTTTTATCCAAAAAAGGCCCGTCTTTTACAAGACAAGCCTCTTTAATCCGCTGCAGCAGCCAATGATAATACCCACTGTCAAGCCTGTTGAAATCACTCGTCTGCCACATTCTTCAATGCCATCAAAAGTTTATAGGCCCCTTTGACAACAAATACCTGGTTGTTGAAGCTTGAATCTCCCGTTACTTCTGTAAATCCATTTTCCTTATTTCCAACCTGTAATTCTTTCATTTCAAACTGATGGCTGCTTTTCTCAACAAATGCATAATTTTTATTTTCAAATCTCACAATGGATTCATCAGGTAAAGTCAAAACATTGCTCAGCTTTAATTCCACATCTGCATTCATAAACATGCCGGGCAACAATTCTTTGTCATATTTTTCAAAGTGGCAATGAACGAGGGTAGCATTATCACCGGCGAGGGTTTTGCTGATAAGAATGATGTCGCCGGGATACTTTTTTTCGGGATGCGTGTTTGTATAGGCAATCAGTTTTTGACCAATGGATAACTTATTTACATCCTTGTCAAACACAGTCAGCGCCAAATGAATATCTTCCGGATTTACGAGCTCAAACAGCACGTCGCTCGGATTGACAAATTTTCCGATGTTGACATTGACCGAGGATACAAATCCTGTAATCGGCGAATAGATGTTAATACTTTTTGAGATGTTATCCGGCGTTATCCTGTCGGGGTTCACACCGATGAGCCGCAGTTTCTGCTCAAGCGATTTGATTAAAATATATTGTGTCTGATAAGTTGCCTTTGCCTGTTCAAATACCTTGTCGCTGCTGGCTTTGCTCAGATTCAATTCTTTTTGTCTGTTGTATTCTTTTTCATTGAATGCAAATTGTGCTTTTGCAGTCAGGTAATCCTGTTGCAACTGAATATACTGAGGGTCCTCCATCACTGCCAGTATATCTCCCTTGTTGACATGCATACCCGGAAGAAGACGTGTGGCTTTTAAATATCCGCCCAGGGGCACACTTACTGAAACAATGTTTTGCGGTGGCACATCAACTTTGCCGTTCAGATTCAGCACAGATGAAATATTTTTTATTTCCAATTTGCCTGTTTCAACACCCGCATTTTTTAATTGAGCATCTGTGAGTGTAACAACATTTCCTGATGATGGCGCAGCCACCTCTTCTCCTGCAGTTTGTTTGCTGCCGCAGGAATAAAGAGTTGCGATGAGGATTAATGTTCCAAATATTTTTTTCATTACTTAATATGTTTATTGATTTGTATAAAAATTGAGTTCTGCAATAGCGCTGTTTCTGCTTCGCAATGCTTCAATATAATCGCTCCGGATAATGATGGCCTGATTGATTGAAATAACCCATTCCAGAAAATTTATTTCGCCGGACAGAAATTGTTTACCAGCCGTCTCTTTTATTGTCTCCGCATTTTTTAAAGCAGTATTTTCAAAATATTTTACAGCCTCATCAAATTTTTGAAATCGTTTCAAAGCTGAAGAATACCCGTTCTCAAAATTTTTCAGGGTTACTTCGTATTCATTTTTAGTAATACGTTCTCTTACTTTTGAAGCATTGATTTTTGCTTTTTGACCACCGGTAAAAAGAGGAATCCCCAATCCAATTTGCACGGATTGAAACCGCAGGGAACTGTTGTATTCCTTATTGTCGGCACCCATTCCTTTCATCCCCATCAGGTTGTAGCCGAGTGTCAGGTCAGGCAAAAGCCTGGCACGTTCTGCATTGGTATTGGCAACTGCGATATTTTCCTTCTGTTTGAAAAATTGCAAAGCAGGATGCGATTCCAAATCTCCGGTGTCAATCAGGAAAAAATTTTTCACAATCACTTCATTTTTATCCGGAGTAAACGCAGTGGAGGTATTCAACAACAGTTGAAATTGCAATTGTTGTAATTCCCAGTCGCGCTGCAATTGAGATAGCTGCAAGGCAATTTGGCCACGCTGATTTTCGGCAGTCGTTTTTTCCAGAATGTTGGATTCTCCTTTGTTGAAACGAAGTGTGGCCTTATCGAGAAATTCTGCAAAAAGGCTGTCATTATTTAGCAGCAAGGCTTTTTTCTCAAGCAGATAAATCAGATTGAAATACACTTCTGTTACCTGCCTTTTCAATTCAGCTTCTTTCACACCCACATTCAACACACTGCTTTTCCATTCTTCACTCAACAGGTTCTTTTGCGAATTGTACACCTTTGGAAAACTGATTGTTTGGGAAATTCCAAATTTTGTATCAGAAAAATTACTGTTTATCTGTCCATATTCACCGAAAATATTAGTTGACGGGATATTTTTTCCAGATTGAATAAGTTTTTGATTGTACTCAGTTTGTAAACGTTCATTTTTGACTGCCAGATTATTTTTCAAGGCTGTATCCACCGCCTGTTTCAATGTGATGGTAGTCTGAGATTGTGCTTTGGGTGATGCGATAAACATAGCCAGCAAAAACAAAGTTGCAATACCTGGTTTCTTCATTTTCAGATGAATATTTTTATTAAAAATGATATAAAGAATGGGAAGGACAAACAACGTCAGAAATGTGGCCACGAGCAACCCTCCAATAACCACTGTTGCCAGGGGCCTCTGTACTTCTGCTCCTTCTCCCTGGCTGAGCGCCATCGGCAAAAATCCGAGAGAAGCAACGAAGGCCGTCATCAGCACAGGCCGCAATCTTATCTTGGTTCCCTGTACGACGATTCGTTTCAGATCGGTAAATCCGGAAGCTTTCAGCCGATTGAATTCCGCAATCAACACAATTCCATTCAGCACCGCCACGCCGAACAAAGCGATAAACCCAACACCAGCGCTTACACTAAAAGGCAATCCGCGAATGGCAAGTGCAAAAATGCCCCCAATGGCCGAAAGAGGAATAGCGGTATAAATCAACAATCCCTGTTTTACGGATTGAAAAGCAAAATACAGTAAAAGAAATATCAGGATTAATGAAATCGGAACAGCGATTAACAATCTCTGTGTTGCTGCATTCAGATTTTCAAAAGCGCCTCCATAGGTGATAAAATACCCGGGTGGCAATTTTATTTGTTGCCCGACTTTTTCCTGTAATTCATTTACTGTACTTTGGATATCCCGGTTGCGGACATTGAATCCTACAATAATTCTTCGCTGCGAGTTTTCCCGCTGGATCTGATTCGGCCCTTCCACAATTTCAACATTGGCAACTGTGCTCAAAGGAATCTGAGTTCCATTTGGAGTGGCTATAAGCAGGTTTTGTACATCAGCGAGGTTTTTCCTTTTATCGCCCGAAAGTCTGACTACCAGGTCAAATCTTTTTTCTCCTTCGTAAACCATTCCGCTTGCTTCACCCGCAAAAGCGGCGTTGACAATCCGGTTGACATCACTGATGTTTAATCCATATTGGGCTATAACGGCTCTGTTGTACCTGACTACAATCTGCGCCATTCCGGTGACAGGCTCTACATACAAATTCTCACTTCCCCTGACTGTGTTGCTAATGCGCCCCAGCTTATTTGCATAAAAAGCAAGTGTATCCAGGTCCTCTCCGAAAATTTTACAAACAATATCCTGCCTTGCACCCGACATGAGTTCATTAAAACGCATGGCAACCGGATATTGAAATCCGAATGTAACTCCGGGCACAGCCTCCAGTTCTTTGGCCATTTTTGCCTCCAGCTCCCCGTAAGTTTTTGCAGAAGTCCATTTCTTCCGGTTTTTCAAAATAATCATCATGTCTGAGGCCTCGAGAGGCATCGGATCGGTTGGAACTTCACTGCTTCCTGTTTTTCCGACTACCTGTTCTACTTCAGGGAATTTCTCCAAAAGTATTTTTGATGCTTTTGAAACAGCCTCTATGGAGGTAGTCAGATTACTGCCGGGCAAAACCCTTGTGTCAACAGCAAAATCGCCCTCCGGGAGAGAAGGAATAAATTCACCGCCCAACCGAGTCAAAACGAAAATTGCAGCTATAAACAGGGTGAACACCGAAGCAAGAACAAGTTTCTTTTTTCTCAACACACCTGTTAAACCACTTTGGTAAATACGTTCCAGTCTGTTCATCATATTATCTGAAAAGGTTTGTTTATGAGAAATATTCTTACTCAAAAACAAAGTGCTCATCATGGGTATGTAAGTAAGAGAAAGGAGAAAAGCGCCCATCAATGCAAACGCAACGGTTTGCGCCATGGGCCTGAACATTTTGCCTTCAATACCTTGCAAAGTCAGGATTGGCAAATACACGATCAAAATAATAATCTGTCCAAACACCGCACTGTTCATCATCCGCGATGCGGACTCACTTACTTCATTATCCATTTCTGTTTGTGAAAGCCTGTTGACCCTGTCAAAAAGTTTGCTGTGCGAAAGTTTATGCATGACCGCCTCCACAATTATCACTGCACCATCCACTATCAATCCGAAATCGAGCGCACCCAGGCTCATCAGGTTACCACTCACGCCAAAAAGATTCATCATGATAATGGCAAATAGCATGGACAGCGGAATTACGGAAGCGACCAGCAGACCTGCGCGTAAATTCCCAAGAAATATAACAAGGACAAACACTACGATCAGCGCGCCTTCCATCAGATTTCTGGTGACTGTACTGATGGCATTATTCACCATTTTGGTACGATCGAGGAAGGGGGCAATCACAACACCCTCGGGGAGTGTTTTTTGAATCTGGCTGATCCGGTCTTTGATATTTTTAATGACCTCATTGCTGTTGGCCCCCTTCAGCATCATCACGACAGCTCCCGAAACCTGTTCTTCGCCATTGTAGGTCATCGCACCAAAACGTGTGGCATGTCCATACCTTACTTCCGCCACATCCCGTATCAATAAAGGTATTCCATTGGGTAGCATTTTTATTACAATGCTTTTGATATCTTCCATGGTCCCGACGAGTCCTTCGCTTCGGATAAACAAAGTAGTTGGCCCGTTTTCAATATAAGCACCACCTGTATTCTGGTTATTTTTTTCAAGGGCATTAAAAATATCGGTGATTGTAATATGATTGGCCAACAATTTTTCCGGTACCACGGCTATTTCGTATTGCTTCAGCAGGCCTCCAAAACTGCTTACCTCGGCCACACCTTTTACACCCAATAACTGCCTGCGCACAATCCAGTCCTGAATGGTGCGCAAATCCATTTCATTGTATTTATTTTCATATCCTTTTTTGGGCCTGACGGTATATTGATAAATCTCGCCCAATCCGGTGGTCACAGGAGCTAAGACGGGAGTCCCAAATCCTTTCGGGATTTCATTTTGCACTTCCAGCAATCGTTCGGATACCTGTTGCCTTGCCCAATAAATATCAGTTTTATCATTGAAAACAATGGTTACCACTGACAATCCGAAACGGGAAAAACTCCTCAGTTCAATCAGTCCGGGAATGTTATTATTCACCTGTTCAATAGGAAAAGTAATCAGCCTCTCAACATCAGGTGCACCCAATGCCGGAGCCATGGTGATCACCTGCACCTGGTTGTTGGTGATATCGGGAACTGCATCAATGGGCAATTTCGTCACTTCAAAACTGCCGTAGGCTATCAACCCAACAATGAAGATTCCAAT
The DNA here is from genome assembly GCA_017307735.1 of Chitinophagaceae bacterium. Taxonomy (GTDB): domain Bacteria; phylum Bacteroidota; class Bacteroidia; order Chitinophagales; family Chitinophagaceae; genus Ginsengibacter. The sequence goes on along the minus strand of JAFKGR010000004.1, from coordinate 200,211 downwards.
GATGAGTTTATTCTTTATTGAAAATTCAATTATTTTATTCAGCATTATTTTATTCAGATATTTTTTTGGAGAAATATTGAGTAATGAGCGATCAGCTTTCAGCAATGAGCTTTGAGCTATCGATTATAAGAAATTGGAAATTCATATTTGCAGATTGACATCATATATGATTAATCCGCAATTTTTTATCCTTAATTCTTAACTCTTAATTGCTGACTCCCGCGGCGGTTGCCAGATAGTATTCAGATAATTGGTGGAATAATCCTGCTGATCCTGGTTTCTCTTTTTTGACACCGGAATCCACCAGGAAATATCATTTTGACCAACAAATTGGGGTATGATTACCACAGGTTGGACGAAATGGTTATCTGCAGATTTAAATGGTAAATTTTTATGTTCCTGCTGTGCGATTCCGCGATGACGATGATTGATTTTACCTTCATAATGCTTGGCAAGAAAATCAATAAATGAAAAGTCCTTATCCTCCTGTACATGATCAACATAGTGATGAAAAAGCACCGGCAACTTAAGTAACTGACCGAAGGCCGTTGTAGAAAACAGGTAAACGGACAAAAGCAATATAGTAAATATCTTTTTCAATCAAATGAGTAAATGGTTTCTTTCCAAACAGGCCAAAGTTCCTTTATGAAACTTGCCAAAGAAATGCTTTTTCTCATTTCAAATGCTGATTCTCATCATAGTTAACAAAACAATTAGTAATGGGCCGGATTAAAAACTCCGGAATGAAGAAGTTTGATCAGAATCGGGTCCATTTCACATCCTCGGAGGCGGGTGGTGACACCCGCCTCTAAGTTACTTTACCGGCCGGTATCCTTACTAACCGGAATGATACCAGGAAACGAAAATTTAGGATACACCCTCAGAATCCGGGAGGAAAAATATTAAAATAATGAACTTAACTTTGCATTCATCTTGATTCACTCAGAGCTATACAGAAAAACAACAGGCTTTCTTTTATTAGCGGCCTTCGTTCTTCAATCCTTTTCACAGGTATTGATTTTTGGAGATTATTTTATAAATACCCAGAAATACGCCGCTCAGTGTATCAACAAAGACAAAGTAGAAATGCATTGCAACGGTCATTGCCAGATGGCTAAGGAAATGCAGCAAGAGCAAAACAATGATAAAAATACTCCGCAAACGAATGTGAGCATTTCTGTTGTTTACTTTATTGCCGATTTTACAGATGCTGAAATAGCTGTTCCGGCTGGCTCTTACAAAAAAGAAAAATTTCCTTTCTACCAGGAATCTGCAATTTTCGGACAACCGCAGGATATTTTACATCCGCCTGTCACGGCCTGATTCGTCACCCATAAAAATCTTTGATATTAGTGTAACTGATAATGCAATCAGAAACTCTAATGTTCAAGGCTGGTTGGTATTTTCATCAAAATACCCAGAGCTATTTTAAAAGTTTTCCAATTTGTTCATTTGTCCGTTGTAGTCATATATAGAAAATCAGCAATCCTCGTTTTATTGATTGCATTTATCTGTCAGACTTTTGCCCAGGCCCTGATCATCGGCGATTATCATTTACACACCGAGGCTTATGCGGCTCTGTGTGTTAACAAGAATAAGCCACAGATGCATTGCAACGGCCAGTGCCAGATGGCAAAGGAACTTAAGACTGAGCAGAGCAACGACAAGAATAATCCCCAGACAAGTTTTTCGGTTTCCGTTACTTATTTCATTGCTGATTTCACGGAAATAGAGATTACTATTCCTGCAATATTTCATGAGAAAAAATCTTTTCCATTGGTACAGGAATCTGCTACCTGCAACCAACCCAAAGAAATCTTCAGGCCTCCCAAAAATTGTTAGTGATCTGCCCTCCGGTGCACTTCGTGATTAATTGATTTAAATGAACTTATTCATTTGATCACAGAAGCTGCGGTAAAAGGCAATCAGTTCTCCACTAAACTAATAGTTCAGCCTGCCAGTTTCTTTTTGAAACAGCAAGCCTGACAACAACAATTTTTTAAATCGCATTTAAACCTTGATTAATCAAGGCAAGATCTCCGGATCATTCAATAAAATATCATGAAAATATTTTTCCCCATATTCATTTCATTTCTTTTCATCTTTCAGCAGGCACAATCCCAATCGCTCAGAAAAATTTCCGGAAGTGTATATGATGCCGCTACCGAAAAGACACTTGCAGGCGCTACCATTACCGATGGGAGACATTCGGTGGTGTCTGACAAAACAGGTTTGTTTACCATCAATACCTCAGAAAACGAACTTACAGTTTCCTTTGTCGGGTATAAAACACAGCACATCAATATTGCCAACACTTCAGGTATTATTGTGAAACTGATAAACAATGTGAATGCCCTGAATGCTGTGGTGGTAACCGGTTTTGAAACAAACAGAAGCTTATTTCAGACAGCAGGAGCCATCAGCGTACTGAACAAAACCGAACTGGACAGAGGCAATGAAACCAGTATCCTCTCTGCGCTGAACACAATCCCGGGCGTGAAGATGGAGGAGGAAGCGCCCGGCGATTATAAAATCAGTCTTCGCGGAAGTGCATTGCGCGATGCGTATGGGGTGCGGAACCTGAAAATGTATTGGGAGGGTATTCCCATCACATCTCCCGATAACTCCGGCTCGCATTCCCTGAATATTGATCCTTCACAATTGGGCAGTATTGAAGTGATCAAAGGTCCGGCAGGGAGTATTTATGGAGCAGGGATGGGAGGAGTCATTTTATTGAGAAATGACAAAGCATCCTTTGATGAAAACAGTCTCGGTACAACTGCTACTTTCGGTTCGTTCGGATTGTTCAAATCAAGTACCGCCTATAAAATGAATAACGAAAAGATGTTGATCACAGCAAATTATTCGCACCTGAATTACAACGGTTACAGGGAAAATGAGGGCAGTGAAAATGATGCAGCCAATCTGCTTGCAAAGTTTTATATCAGCGACAAACAAACGATTTCTTTTATCATGAATCATTCTTCGGGAAACTATGGCATTGCAGGAAGTGTGGATAGCGCCTGGGCAATGACACAACCAAGAAAGGCTGTACAATATGCAATTGATAACAAAACGGGAGTGAGAAAACATACTTTCACTTTGGCAGGGATATCGCAGGCGTATAAATTGAACGATAAAATCAGCAATACCACCAGCATTTTCACAGATTTCCAGACACTTGACCATCCTTACGGACAAAGTATTTTCTACAATGGATTTCTGGTACAATCTGTGGGAGGATATGGCGCACGAACCCACTTTAATTTTTCAACGAAGCTGGGGAAAGTCAAAACTAAGTTTATCGTCGGAGATGAGGTGCAATACGAAAACCGCTTGGCGGGCACTTACGACATAGACAACGCAAAGCCGGGAAAAATTCAATCAAACAACCAGGTGGGAATGCTTTCCAACATTGCTTTTGCGCAGGCCTCTCTTGATTTTCCAAAAGAGATTTTTCTGACAATGGGTGCAAGTATCAATAACCTGAGATATGATGTTACCGACCTGATACAGCAAAGTGCCGACCATGAAAACGCTTCAGGAAAGGTAAATTTCCCGACCACCGTTTCTCCCCGCATTGCTTTGGTGAAAACATTCAATAAAAAGTTTGCAGTTCATGCCAGCGCCAGTTATGGGTTTTCGCCGCCTTCCATGTCAGAAACAAACAACCCCGACGGCACATTCAACAAAAATATCAGAGCAGAACATGGTATCAATTATGAAGCGGGTGTCAGAGGTTCTCTGTCCGATAACAAACTGAATTTTGATATCTCAGGTTACCAGATGAATCTGGTTGATGCCATTCTTCCATCCTACAATCAGTATGGCGGTCAGAGTTACCGCAATTCAGGCAATACCACCCAGAGAGGAATAGAAGCTTCGCTGTATTACGAAGCCATAAACAGGGAAACAGGTTTTGTTACCAGGTTAAAACCCTGGATAAATTATGCCTACAGCAATTATCATTTCAAAAACTATGTAAAGGAATCGTTTGATTATGGGAGCGATGAAGTGATAAAGAAAGATATATCCGGAAACAAAGTGACCGGCGTATCGCCCGACATGATAAATGCGGGCGTTGATATAGAAACATCAAAGGGGTTTTATTTTAATACAGTTCTTAATTACGTGAGCAAAACACCCATAAATGACCTGAACACCTACTACCAGCATGGTTACACTTTGTTGGCCGCGAAAATTGGTTATCATATTCCCGTCGGGAAAATCGGTATAGATGTATTTGCGGGAGGCAGCAATCTGCTGAATCAAAAGTATTCGTCGTGGGTAAGTTTTAATGCAGATGCGAACAGTTTTCCGCCGCAGTTTTTCAATCCATCACCAACAGCAAATTTTTATGGAGGTGTTAGTTTGAAGTATGATTTTAACAGCATAAAATAATTTCCTGATAAACCATGAAAAAGTGCCACTGAAAAATAATGGAGTTACCGGAGAGAAATGACCATGTGTTTAATGAAATATTTATAATAACAGTCATCTTGCGATGTCCGCGTTTATGATTATTATATTGTTTTTGCTTTACCGTAAAAATGAAAACAAAACAGCCACTTGATAAAATGGATGTGGTAAGCCATATCTTTGAGTATTGGCTGGTGGATTCACAGGGTATTACTGTCCTTTGCAACATACCCTGATGCAGGCATACTGATAATAAAACGATTGTTTGCGTGTTAATTCTGTCAACGAGGCTGAAGCCAAAGAAACATGACAAAAATAAAAACGTCAGGTAACTGAACACAAATTAAAAAAAGAAACAATGAAAAAAACGTATGTATGGATTGGCATTGGCATCATCTTAATTGTTGCCGCCATTTTCAATCTTAATATGGATATTAATAACAAAGGACATTATTTCGGCAATGGAATTGTGTGCGGAATCGGACTGAGCGTCATTGTAACGCAGATTTTAAAAATCAGGAAATTGAAAAATAAAATATAGTTGCATAAACTTAAAAATGAAATATTTTGTACTTGTCGGCATAATCGGAATTATCCTTGCATTTTCATCCTGCTCCCATTCGGAAGCAAAAGAATATTCGGCTTTAAAAAACCGGTTAGATTCACTTGAAAGCAACGCCTACACGCCCGGTTTTGGAGAGTTTATGAATACCATTGAGATACATCATGCCAAATTGTGGTTCGCGGGTACCGACCAAAACTGGCCGCTGGCGCAATATGAACTGGATGAAATGAAGGAAACTTTTGACGATTTGCAAAAGTATGTGAAGGATCGTCCTGAGGTAAAGGAAATCCCCATGATTGACCCCGCACTTAAAGACCTGGGGCAGGCGATTGAAAGCAAAGATGTCAACCGTTTTAAACCAGCCTATACTACATTGACCATATCCTGCAACAGTTGCCATAAGGCCACCAATCACGGATTCAATGTCATTACCATTCCTACGGCACCACCGGTGACCGATCAGAAATTTATGCCGGCAAAATAAAGCTGCATTGCTTTGAGAAAATGAATAATTAAATGAAGGCAAAAAAATTATGCAAGCAGATTGAAACATTCTTTTTTATATCTCATTTTTATTTTGGCGCTGACCATCTTTCAACATAGCGCGTATGCACAGGATTCTTCTCATCAAAAAAACATCTTCAAAAATTTAAATGATAATGGCGTAACCTTCGGCCTCAGCGAAGCCCTGGAAGGTTACAATAATTTTCATGGTGGCATCAAAACCGGCACTGCTTATGCATCCACCTTTGATGCCAATGTGAATTTTGATTTACAAAAATTAATCGGGCTAAAGGGCGCTTTCTTCTATGGAGATTTTGAATACCATTCGGGCGACAATCCGACCCAAAAACTAACCGGCGATTTCCAGGTTTTTGACAAACACAATTCATTTCCGTTTGCTCAAATGCTGGAGCTATGGTATCAGCAACAATTATTTTCCAATAAGCTACGAATTAAAATAGGAAAGATAGATGCCAATACGGAATTCAGTGTGATAGACAATGGCCTGGAATTTATCAACAGTTCAACGCAGGTAACGCCGACACTGATTGTTTTTCCCACATTTCCCGACCCGGTACCGGCAATTAATATTTTCTTCAACCCGGGCAAATTGTTTTATACCAACCTCGCCATTGATGACGCCAATCAGAAAGCAAAGTTTTTAAATTTTTATGGCGACCCCGTGTCCGTTCAACCAACTACAAACGGCATTTTAATTTTAAGCGAATCAGGACTAACCTGGAACCATTTATTTGGAATTGAGAAAGATGGAAATTTGAAGTTGGGATTGTGGACACACACCGGAACTTTTCAGGATTTCAAAGGACTGCCACAACAATCAACGCACGGGCTTTATGTCATCTTCAATCAAACACTGTGGCAGCCGGATTTCGCGAACAATCCTGCAAGGGGCATTCGCATGTTTGTTGAATGTGCGTTTACAGATTCAACCGTCGCCCCGATCTATGCACACTATGGGGCAGGGATGGTTTGGCAGGGCATGTGGCCAGCGCGCCCAAATGATGCCTTGGGAATTACAGCCCATTATACACCATTAAGTCCGGGACTTCATGTGCCTGAACACGCTGAAACCAACATAGAAACATTTTACAAACTAAACATCAATAATTGGGTAAGTTTGAAATCCGATTGGCAATACATTATTCATCCGGGAGGTATTTATAAGAACGCTTTGGTTGGGATGATGGTATTGAATTTTGAAATCGGTTCCTGATTTTCGTCTATTGGTATCAGTTATTTTAAATTTTGGGTATTGGTTTACGAATCGTCCACACAACAAACAAAAATTATGAATACAATCAAGAAACTTGCAAGTTCAGATGCATCAAAAACAACTGTCCTCATAAGGCTGATGGTGGGAGCAGTTTTTCTTTCCGAGGGGATACAAAAGTTTTTGTACCCTATGGCTCTGGGTCCGGGCAGGTTTGAAAAAATCGGATTCGTCCATCCGGAATTCTGGGGAAACTTCGTCGGGATATTTGAAATATTATGCGGAGCAGCCATTCTGATAGGATTCTTCACAAGGGCAGCCGCCATTGCCATGCTCATAGAAATGAGCGTGTCCATTTTAATCACAAAAATTCCAATCATCTGTGGTCAAAGTATTTTGGGATTCAACCTGCCACATGTAAATATGTACAATTTCTGGAGTTTTGCCCACGAAGCGCGGACAGATTTTGCCATGTGGATGGGCAGTTTATTTTTACTCATCAAGGGTGGAGGGTGTTGTTCCATTGACAGACGTTTATCAAAGCAAAAAACTAAATAAATCCGACTCTCTTCATTCTTAATTCTAAATTCTAAATTTTTAGCCTTCTGCCCTTTTCGGCAAACAACCATGACTTTATCATTCTCAAATATTGATTTCGCTTACCCGGGGCAAGCCACACCTATCCTCAGGAACTTTTCCCTGACAGCCGAAACCGGCGATATCATTGCATTGCAGGGCGCTTCGGGTTCGGGAAAGACGACTTTATTCCGGTTGCTTTTGGGATTTGAAAAACCAACGAACGGAACTATAACTTTGGATGGCAAGGAACTCGTGAATGAAGAATTATTCCAATTCAGAAACCGCACGGCATGGCTTCCGCAGGATTTGGATTTGGGAGAAGGTTCATTGGAGGAAGTATTTTTTTATCTTTTTGATTTTAAAAATAACAAACACAAAAAACCTTCTAAAGAAAAAGCTTATGAAATTTTTGAATTTCTGGGTTTGAAAGATACACAATGGAATACCGGTTTCCGAAGCTTATCTACCGGGCAACGGCAACGCATCGGCATAGCACTGTGCTATTTTTTAGACAAAGAAGTTTTGTTGCTGGATGAGCCGACATCAGCCTTGGATGAAGCCTCCAAAGAAAAAGTGAAAGAGCTTTTATTTGACAAAAATAAAATCATTCTTTCTGCTTCGCACGATCCGTGGTGGACCACACGCTGCAACAAAATCGTAAAAATAAATTCCCCTGTTGTATGAATACCATCATAGACATCAGTTGGCTGCAACTGGCGCTGGGATTGCTTATTTTGGTGATCCCCATTTACATTCTCCGGCGATTTAAAACCAAACTTATAGGCAGCACGGTGATTGCAGTTGTGCGCATGATTGTGCAACTGATTTTTGTGGGTTATTATCTGGAATATCTTTTTAAATACGACAATCCATGGGTCAATCTGGGATGGATACTCATCATGGTTTTGGTGGCGGATTTTTCTACCATTGACCGGAGCGAACTCAAACGCGACAAAGGATTGTTAGTGAGCATTTTTATCGCAACATTTTTGGGCGTATTTATTATTGACCTTTTCTTTTTGCAGTTCGTCATCCAATTGCCCAACATCATGGAAGCGCAATACCTCATCCCCATCACCGGAATGATTCTGGGTAATTGCCTGCGCGGAAATGTAATCGGCATCAACGATTTTTATTACAACCTTTACCGGCACCAGGAGCGTTACCGTTTTTTCATGGCCAGTGGCGCGACAAAAAGCGAAGGGTTGTTTCCGTTTTTTCGTTCTGCGCTGATAAAATCTATCAATCCCACGCTGGCTGCAATGGCCACTATTGGGCTGGTTTCCCTTCCTGGCATGATGACCGGACAAATGCTCAGCGGCAGTTCGCCACTCATTGCCATCAAATATCAAATCATGATTATGATTGCCATTTTTGCAGGAACCTTGTTGTCTGTTTATCTGGGGATAAAATTTTCGTTGAATGTTGGTTTTGACAGGCAAAACAACTTCAGGACTACAATATTGAAAAAGGAGAAGGAGTGACAAACGGGAAGAATCATCTGTATTTTTTGGCAAACAATTACCGGTTGTTTATTGACTGCTCCATAATTGTTTATAATCAAATTTTTCAATTCCGCAACGGATAACGCATTGGTGATGGCAGAGAATTCAACGATTTTTCAGCCCAAAACCAAAGCTCAATAAAGAACTGAAAGTACAGAATAAGTACCAAAGCTCATCAAAGAATTTTCTGCCCGGAACCGCAGCCCAATAGCGAACAAAAGCTGATGAAATGCACGTCAGGCCTGCTATTACCAAACCCACTCTTAAACGAATCCCAATTAAAGCCTTGAAATTATAGTTTCCAATTCTTGGGGTGAAAGATCTTGGCCGATCAAAATACCATTCTTGTCAATCAAAAAATTTGAAGGTATAGCCATTATATGAAATCTTTTCGCAAGAGAGTTTTCTTGAAAGTTTACAAACTCGCAATATTGTGGCCATTGCACGCTATCTTGTTTTAGAGCCCGAGTCCATGCATCTTTTTTCACATCCATAGACACACCAATGATTTCAAACCCTTTCGATTTATATTTCGCATATATCTGCTTTAAGTGTGGAAATTGTTGTCGGCAACTTGTACACCAGGAACTCCATAAGTCAAGGAATAGAATTTTCCCTTTTTGCGAACTGGTATTAAAAGGTACGTTTAACGTGTCGTAGAGAATAATTTCAGGAAACTGTTTTCCAGTTTCTGCAACAGGAATTTGAGACTTAGTGAGATCAACGCTGGCCCAATATGGATTTTCCTTAAGTGCCGGATTAAGATAGTTATAAAGAGAATCGTACTGAACGGCCGATAAATTCTTTGCGGAAGCAAGTAAGATTAAAGTATTCTCGCTTCGGGGATAACTTTTAATTAAACTTTTTAAAAGACTAAATGTTTCTGACTGTCTTTGCGATAAAACCTGGTCTGACATGTTAATAGCAATCATGCGGGATCTTACAGAAACGTAGTCATCGGAAAGCTTATAATCTTTGGTTACGGATTGCTCGCCGCAACTTTGCAAACTAAATAAAATTGCAATAAGCTTGAGATATCGCATGGGTTTCGTATAACGTTTAAGGCGATGGGCTGGTATTCAATGAACGTCTCGCCCGAATCAAAGCCGATTGAAAAACTACAGCCGAAGATAAATACAAAAAGCCGATATTTGTTCGTCCGCTGGAACCGAAGCTGATAGCGAACTACAGCCGATTGCTATTCCTTCAGCCAGCCTATTTACAAGCCTTTTGTTGTGTGCTTGTTATTCGTCGCTGTAATATTTAATGAGTTTGATTTTAATTCTGTTTTCCAAATCTGAAATGTCGCTCAAGTTTATTTTGGGCAATTCAAATGTTCCGTCTATTGAAAACTTTGTCTTGTCTGTATTTTTAAAATTAAGTGCAAGTTTCCCCGATGTTTTGCTGCTATTATTCTCTGTAATAGTTATTGTACCACTTACCTTTTTTGAAGTAATCACTGTCCCGCTGGGTCCATAATGCCAGAAAGCAAGTTTAGCATTAAATTCATTGGGTTGATAAACTTTTCCTGTTACAATACTGTCTAATTGTATGCTTAGCGAATAATTGGTTTCATCGTCAATTGCATTTTTTAGTGGGTCGTAAAATGAATGGAATACGAATACTTTTTTGTCGCCTTGCACAGAAGCTAAAATATTCCCGCCTAACAATTCGGTTAAATCATGTTTTGCAGAGTCGGTCAGACTTGCATTTGTTAAAATATAACTGTTATTAAGTTGAAAGTCAAACTTTGTTTTGCTATTAATTGTTGCAGACAACTTGTTGCTCGGATATTTTTCTAAATTAAAAACAGAATCATAAAAGGAACTTCGTTCATTCGCAACCAAATCATAAGCTCCCCACATTTTTTGTTCTTGTTTATCTTTTAACTCTTTTTCATTCTTTTGAGCTGTAAGGTATTCGTCAAGTGTAAGAGTTTGAATAACAAAATGGTCAAAAACTATTTGTTGTTTGGTAACGGGATTTTTTGTGTCTAAGTTAATAGCTCCATCAATAATTTTTTCGTTTTTGTCATTTAGCTTAATTGTGATAATTCCAGAAAGAGTATTGGTCGGTTTTTGCTTCCATGCAAAGCCTGTATAATTATTGATAAGTTGATAATCCAATTTATTTATGGTGTCAAAATTTAAAGATGATATTGTTTTAGGAAGATTAACAGCTAATTGAACCGAACCAGGTGCATATTCTCGCCATGAACCATTGGGAACGTCTGTTGTATTCATTTCAAAGTATAGCATATTACTGTCAAGGTTTGTGAATTCATTTTCAAGTAACCAGCCAAAGTGTGTTTTATTTAGCCCCGCATTTACTAAAAGCCATACGCCTGTATTGGGAACTTTGACGGAAGAATCTTTGTCTATCAATTTCCGCAACAGATAGGCATTATCTGTTGGGCTTTGTCCATAAGAAACAAGCGTCAGTAACAGAAAAATGGTCAATAATAATTTGAATGGTTTTGTCATTGTAGGGTGTCAGTATAATAGCACACAACGATTCGGGTATTGCCGAAGGCGGGGATTTTTAGCACCAAAGTTCAATCGAAGAACGAATGTTGAACCTTGCACAAATGTCCAATCGAAGCCGTTCAGCCCCGCTTTTGGCAATACCTTGTTATGGGCAGTTATATTAATTTTATTGTCTTTTTAAATTCTTCAAACTCTTTGTCAGCAAATTGTTTTTGTGTTTTTGATTGGTGGCAATTAAAGTCATAATAAAAGCCATTGTGTTCAGTTTTTAAGACTTTTAGTTCCACTTTTAACGGTTCAATTATTTCAGTATGTTCAAATAAATATTCAGCGTCATACTCGTAGAACTTGCAATTACTAATTAAATATGGTTCATATTTTTTCATAACCTGAAAATCTTTTAAAATCATTGAAGTTCCGTATGCTGACATTTCCATTAGTTCTTCAAAAGTTTCGTGTCCTAAATATTCAAGTTCTTGTTTCGGAGTGATATTAAGAGTTATGGTCGGTGAGAAAATCCCTTTGTATTCAGGTTTATCTTGAAAGTATTTTGTCGTTATACAAATTGGGTCTCCAAGTTCTTCCCAAATTTCTTCTGCGGTTTCATCAAGTCCTGCACCAATAACTTGTTCGTTCTTTATTTTTCCGAAGTCTTTGACTGCTACAAATCCCCAATCACTTGGCTTTTCAAATAATATTCCTAATTTTTTGTTTACATAAATATTGTCATTGATAGCAACTGCTTTCAATGGGTCAATAGCAAGTCCTGCTAATGCAAGTCCTGTCAGTCTTAAAAATTCTCGTCTTCCTATTCCCATATGCTTGTCGTCAATAATTGCCCATAACGGTTCGGGGCTTTGCGAGGGAGCGGATTTTTAGCACTAAACCTCAATCGAAGCACGAATGTTCAAATTTACGAAAAAGTTTGAAACGAAGCACTTAACCCGCTCTCTTGCAAAACCCTTGTTATAGCCAGTGGTTCTTGTCGGTCGTCCTTGCAAACCATTGTCAATATTAGGTTTCCGTGCCATTAAGTGTCGGCTGTGTGTTGCGTTTTTTATTTTTTTGAAGCGTTGGAAATTTTTTAAAAACAATTTTGTCAGCGATGGCGAAAAGCAAGTTCTTTTGCAAACTTTGGTCTGTGTGTTGGATTGTGCGGTTTACAAATGTGCTTGCTTTTGAGTGTTAGCTTTCCCTTAGTCAAAACTTCTGTTCAGTTCTTTTTCCACTTTTGTCAATGGAACTTCTTCATCGGTTTTCAAATCTTCGTTGTTTAGTTGCCCTGCTTGTTTCGCTCTGCTGTTAGCCCACTTGCGTAAAAATTCAATTTGGTCTTTCATTGTCTTGGAAAGCGGAACTGTGTCTTTTATTGAATTTAGCAAATGAAGTATTTGCAATTTGGGTTCGTTTGGATTATCGGTATATGCTGAAAACATTGCTTCTTTGACACATTCTTCAATTTCAGCACCATTGAAACCTTTCGATTCTTTTGCTAATTTGTCAAGTCCGAAATTTTCGGGTTTTTGGTTGTTTTTTGTCAAGTGAATAGAGAAAATACTTTTTCTATCTTCTTCCGAAGGAAGGTCAACGAAAAATATTTCATCAAATCGTCCTTTGCGTAAAAGTTCGGGTGGTAATTGAGAAATGTCGTTTGCTGTTGCCACAACAAAAACAGGTTGTGTTTTTTCTTGCATCCAAGTCAAAATAGTTGAAAAAATCCGTGAGGTTGTTCCTCCGTCTGTCGCTCCGCTACTTTGAACTCCTGAAAGTCCTTTTTCAATTTCGTCAATCCATAAAACACAAGGTGCAACCGCTTCGGCTGTTGCAATAGCCCTACGAATATTGCTTTCACTACTTCCAACTTCTCCTTGAAAAACTTTACCAATATCAAGTCGTAACAAAGGCATATTCCAAAGTGAAGCGATACATTTTGCTGTCAAACTTTTTCCGCAGCCCGGCACACCTAAAAGTAAAAGCCCTTTTGGTTCTGCAAGTCCCCAAGTTTGTGCTTTGAAATCAAATGCTTGTTTACGTTTCTCTAACCAATCTTTCAGATTATTCATTCCTCCAACACTTTTCAAACTTTCATTTACTTGAAAGTAATCAAGCAATCCGCTTTTTTTGATGATTTGCTCTTTTTCAAAAGCAACTGTTCTTGGTGAATTGATTCCAAATTCGTCTTTTACTGCGGCAAGACAATAAGCTAAATCCGCTTCCATAACGGTCATTCCTAATGCAGAATCAATAAGTTTCTTTTTAAGGTCGTTGTCGATTTCTTTTTTAGCATTTTTGGAAACTGTATTCAAAACAATTTCCAAATCAACTCTGCCCGGTAACGGCATTTCAAGAACGGTAATGTATTTTTCTAACTCAATAGGTAAGTTTAAAACAGAAGAAACAATAATGATATGCTTTCTGTAAAATCTCAATTTTTCAGCTAATTGGCGTAATTGAATTTTGATATTTCTTTCGGAAATAAAGTCGTGAAAATCTTCAAGAACATAAATTTCGTTATCGTCTTTTTCTGTTTGATTAGAAATGTGTTTTAAAAGTTGTTCGGGTTCTTCAACGTTTTCAAATGGCGTAAGTCCACCCTCGTTCAAATCTCTTTTACCCAAGCCATCAACGCAATTCCATTCGTAGAATTGAAAATTTTTGTTGAGATTTTTCGCAACACCTCTCAATTTTTGTTTCGTTCGGTCATACTCAAAAGTTGTCAAGTATAAAATCGGGTAGTATGCTTTTAGCATATCTTGAATTTGCCCAAATGTATCGGTATTGTTTTTTGTTATCTGTGCCATTATTTTTTAGTAATTGAGATTGTTTTCTTGCTTTCGCAAAATGTTTTGTGTTTATATTTCAATGGAATTTCTTTTCCGTTAATTTCTCTTTTGTTTCCAAAAATACTTTCCAATGATTCCATTGCTTTGTCGGCTAATTCGTGAATGTCTTTTGGAATGTAGTCGCTATCTGTTTTAACCGAACCATCTTTAAAAATCGTAAATTTTATTTGCGAAATTGGCTCGGTTTCTTCTTTTAATTTGCTCCGTCCAACCATATAAAAACTCACTTTTTCGTTTTCATTTGCTTTGAATTTATCATTGCTCTTAAAAGTCCAACCTTGCTTTTTAAACTCACGAATTATTGATTCCTCTGCATATTTTACATTCAAATCGTAAAATGTGTTTTGCAATTCCTGAACTTTACTTTTGGCGTTCTGCAAATAGTAAGTGTTGTAAGTAACTTTGTTACCGATAATTTTCATTGCATATTCTCCTCTCAAATTTTCATTTGAGTTCAATTGAAAAACGGTTAGTTCATTTGCTGTTGCAGAATATTTCCAACCCAACTTGTCGCAAGCTGAAATAAGAATTTCCTGATTCATTACATCAGGATTTTTCAAAAAAGTTGATGATTCAAAACACGACATAATTATCTTCTCTTTTTGTTTTTATTGTGGTTGTGGTTATGCTGTTTTTGGTGGTTTTGTGGACTGAAAACCTTTAAGTTATTTATTATATCCGTTACATCTTTTGCTTTATTCATTTGCAAATCAAGTAAATCAACAAATTCATCTCTAACCTTTTCAAATTCTTTTTGCAGATTTTTCTTTCTGTCTATTGAAATTGGTTTTTGTGAAAGTTCATTTACCTGTTTTTCAAATCGTTCTATTTCGTTTTCAAAAAATATTTTTCGATAATAATTGAGATTTTCAGTTTTAGTATTTTCAAGTGAAGCTAAAGCTCCGTCAAATTCTTCAACTCCAATTCCTTTAAATGGCTTTAATTTACTGTTATCAACAGTTCGTAGTTTTTGCAAATAATCTCTGTCAATTTTTGTTGGTGGGTTATTACAAAGTGTATTAAAATCTTCTATTGCCGAATTGATGTACTTCAATCCAAACTTTTTGAAAACCTCAAAATATTGTTCTTCTAATTCGCTGTCCCAATCCATTCTCGTCATTTTTTCTTGACGAACATTTTTCATATTCTGATGAACAAAGAATGAAAGAATATTGTAACTGCCCGAATAGTAACTATTCTTGTTATCTTCCTTTACCAACCAAACGTTTTTGTAATGAAATGCTGGCAATTCACAACAATAGAAATTCAAATTCTTGTCTAATTCTGCAAGCAGTTTCTTTGATTCTTCTTGAACCATATCTTCGCCTCCAAAACTTTCATTTTCGGAATATGCAATGTAAACTCTACCGCCTTTACGCAAATAATCTTTGATAAACGGAACTCTATTTTTGAAAGCAAAATCACGAACCCAAGGACTTTGAATTAAAATTGTGTCGGAAGTTGTGTCAAAGAGTTTTTTCAATTCAACTTCAAATTCCAAAGAGTTGAAATGTCTTTTGATTGATTCAACTTCTTTTTCTATTTCTTTTATTTTGGTTGTGTCTTGGTTGTTTATCGCTTCGTCAATTTCTTCTTGTTTATGAATTAACGCTTGTTCAATTTCAACCTGTTCTTTTTGCTTTTCTTCATTAGTAAATTCAATTTCATCATCAACTTTTACTAAACGTTCAAGTAATTCGGCTTTTATTTCATCTTGTTTGTCCAATGCTTCGGATAAAGCATCAATCACTTTATTTTGCTTTTCGTCATAGACGATTGCCCGCATTGTGTTATCTCTGAAATTTTCTAACAACACAACCCAAACTTTTGCTTTATATCCTTCCGCACCTGTTGGGGTACATTCTTGCAACAAAAAATTCTTTTTTGGGAAATGAATTTCAGGTGCTTGTAATTCTGCTAATGGCTTTACTTCTTCACTATTTTTTGGAAGAAAATCTTTGCTGAATGTAGCTTGCTTTTCACTTTTCAGGTTACTGAAAATCTCTTTTACTTTTTCTTTTGCAACACCAATATTATCAACATACAAATCAAAATCTCTTGTAAATGTTGAGAATTTCACACCATTTTTTGCGTATTCAATACCGACATCAGTAAGCCATAAAATACTTTCATCTCCGTCAAGCATTTTATCTGCTTTCAAATCATTGATTGCTTTTAGAAGAATATCATTTTCGGCTGGGTCTTTTTGAATGTCAAAACCGAGAATGTTTCCGATTTTTTCAGCCGACATTTGTTCGGTCAAAAGCAAGTCGCAAAGAACTTCATCAAACAAGTTGAAATCAACGGGCTGTGAACAAGTGCCTTTGAATTTTGCAATAGTGTAATGCCAGTCAAACTCTGTAAAACCAATAATTCTCTCAATTAGTTTTTTCTCTTTGCTTGCCGATTCAATGATTTTTAATTCCAAAGGAATTTGTTCGCTTAGAATAGAATCACTGCTTTTTTCTTTCTTTTTTGGTGCTTGTTTTTGATTCTCTTTGTTGCGTTCTGATAGAAATGCAGGAAAATTATTTTCAATAAATTCAACTACTTCACTTGAAAATTCCACTTCGGGGTCTTCCTCACATTCGTAACCATTTACACGCAAAAATTCAACAACAACAGGAATGTTGCTTTTAAAATCTCTCGCTATTTTAGATAATCGTTTCTTCACTACTTAATAAGATTTTGAATTTGTGCAATGTCAATTGGGTGCATTTTTTGAATTGCTTGTTGATATTCAGGTTTACGTGAAAAGTGTTTTTGATTTCCAACTACAATCAGCAATCTTTTTGCTCTTGAAAAACCAACATTGATACGTTGCAATTCTCTTGCAAAACCTAATGCGACATTGTCAATCGGAATTTTCTTTCCCCTTTCTTCTTTGTATTGTTTGTTGCTTCTTACCGTTGAAATGATAATGATATTTCGCTCCATTCCTTGAAAACGGTCAACGGTATTTATTCTAAGTGGAAGTTGAAATTCGTTTTCAAATTTATGTTGCTCAAAATTTCGCCATTCATTTTTTGAAAAATGTGGATACATTGCTTTTCGTATGCTTTGCATTTGTGGCATATAGTAAGTAATGATTCCTATTTCTTTGTCCTCGTCTTTTTTGAAATGATTTTGATATTGTTCAAATCCTTCGGCTTTGGTTAATGCTCTCAGAACAGTTTGAATGGCTTTGATTTCGCCTTCATTTTCGTAAGATGTTCCAACTTTATCTTCGGGTGTTTCAACATTTACCCAAATAGCGTGTATGTCATGAGTTATTAAAGGAGGAATGTTTAAACCGTGCCAACGACTTGCTTTTACATTGAAGTCGGCAATGTTCATTTCGCCTTTAATTCCGCATATCAAACCATTTTCCAATTCTTCTTGGTCAGAATAGAACTCGGAAATACAATTCATAATTTGTTCGTGCATTCTGAATTGAGTATCCAAACTCGCAACAAAGTTATTCGGTGCATTTTTGAATAATTTTTCAAATTGCGAAACCTTGTAATCTTCTTTTGTCCAATCCTCAATCAGTTTTTTTGCTCCAACTGCTTCTAATGCTTCGCCAAATTCTTTTTCGTCAATCATTGGTGGCAACTGTTTATGGTCGCCAATTATCACAACCTTTTTTCCTAATGTTAAAGGCAAAACCAATTCGGGTGGCGTTGCTTTACTTGCCTCATCCATTATTACCAAATCAAATTCAGGTTCGCTTTTTCTTTCTGAATGTTGGTTGAATGTCATTTGATAAGTGTCGCCAAAATTTCGGCTACCACATTCGCTACACGTTGCTGCAAATACGTTCACATATTCGTAGTAGGCATTTGAAAAAGTTGATTTAATCAATACGTCTTTTTCAACTAAACCTTTTTTCCATTTGGAAACTGCTTTTGCGTATTTTTCATCTTTACTACATTTATCTTTTACGTTTTCAATCCATTGACAAACGGCATTATCGGAATATTGTTTTTCTTCCTTTGAACCAGTCTTTGCCTGAATCCAATTTTTGATTCGGTCATTGGAATAAACTTTTCCCTCATCCTCAAATTTGTCAATATTTCCAACACGAATTGGTCGCACTAATTTTTTACCTTTAATACGTTCCAAAGCATTATCAACTGCAAGGTTTGTTTGCGATGTAATCAACAATTTCGCTTTTGGTTCTCGCAAAAGTGTTTGCCAAATTATTTCAGCAATTACAGTTGTTTTTCCTGTTCCGGGCGGACCTTGAATAAGTGCCAAATCTTTTGCTAAAAGCGTTTTTGCAACAGCTTCAAGTTGTTTTGGTTGGTCTTTAAGCAAAGGTTCATTCAGATTCTGAACAACTTTTTGTTTTTCTTCTTCAAGGTCTGTTGATGATTGTCTTGCTTCATTTGGGTCAAATAAAAAGTTTGGCAAGTTTTGATTGATAGGAAAGCCGTTTCTTGTATTTGGTTCGGTAACTTTTTTCATTGCCCGAATCATTCTACCAATGTTTGTTAGTTCTCCTGGGAAAATAGGTTTGATAAAACCTTTTCGGATTTCACTTAATTCAATACGGTCTTGCTCTCGTCCGTTAATGATTTCATCAAAAGCATCAGTTATTTTGAATTTCAACCTGTCTTTTTCCTTTTTTACTAATCTTCCTATTTGTATGCCTTCTTTGAAAATAGCTTCTTCTCCGAACTGCTCAATTTTTTCACTTAAATTTTTTCTTTGCTCTGGACTCAAGTAAATAAATGTAGCTTGGCTAATGTTCCGTCTCACTTCTTTTTCCTTTTCAAGTTCAAGCGTTTCATTTTTGAAAAGTTCGTAGGTTGTTCTTCCTAATGGATTTTCAAAAGTAAAATTCAAAATATGACGATGTTCTGAACAAGCGGTTAACACCGCTTGTTTAAATAAATCTCTTTCGTCATCTGTTTTGAATTGATAAGAAAATAAAATTCTGGTATGTTTTTTTACAACATCAAAATCAGCCGATTTGCCAATTTCTTTTCTGATTTCATTTTGAATTTTGTTGATTACGTTTTGCCGTTTTGATTCAACATCTGTATCGAACACAATTTGATATGTCGGATTAAATGGCTTTTCTTCAATAGTTGCACTCGGAAACTGTTGTTTGATACGTTTTAATTGGTTTTCGTAATCTGTATTATTTTCTGCTGAAATTTTAAGTGTTGAACTTGCTAAAACAAATTCTGTTTTTCCTTGTAAATTAGTTTGTGTTCTAAAGTTGCGAAGCGTTTCGAGATTTACTTTTTCAAGAGATTTCAAATAGTATAAATTTGGCATTCTTCGAAATCGTATTCCTCTAAATTCATTTTCAAGTATTGATTGAGAATTTTGAATTTGTTCTTTTGTTGGGTTGGTTATTTGATAATTTCCAGCAACAAATTCAAAACCTTTTATTTCTTTAAAATTTAAACGTTGATTGGTTGAGAACCTAAGAATAGACTTTTCAATTTTAATATCCGATAACGGTAATTTTGTTGCTGGCATTCCCTTTTGGAATACAGACAAAACTCCAAATTGCTCAAATAAAGGCACTGCTATTTCAACAACAATATTTTTTTCATTAGAAATAGAAACATTAGAATTTGTATGTCCAAGACTATTTAATTCTTGTTTTATTGATTGTGATATTTTTGGTAATTCATTGTCCGCTTTGAAATCAACTTTTAACTGAACAACATTGTCTTTGTGAACCGAGAGAATATGAGAATAATTGTCTGCAACGATTTTTTGCAAATGCGGAATATCATTTTCGTTAAGGTCAATGTAACCGTCATTGCTGATTGAACATTCAAGTTCATACTCTGCTTGCAGTTTGTCTTGTATTTCAGCATAAATATCTTCTTTTGAAACGTTGTCGGCATACTTGAAATCAATTTTTCCCGAAATGGTGTGAAATGGCGAATTATTTGAAATTTCGTAAAATAATTCATCTCCCAACTCTTTGAGTTGGTTCAATTCTTCTTGCCCTAATTCTCTGTAATTTTTGAACTCAATAAACGCTTTGTTTTCACTTACTCCGTAATCTTCCAATTCGCTTTCATTGAATAACCCTAAAATGTCTTTTTCAAGTTGTTCTCTTAGTTCTGTTTCATTGATGAAAATATCAATATAGTTTGCTCTTTCCGCTTCGCCTTGTCTTGCTTCTGCATAAGGCATTTTAATGTTTTGGATTTTCCAAACTTGTTCTTTTTGTTTAACTAACTTCTTTAAAGCAACAACATACTTTTCCCAAATTTGACGGTCTTTTTCTTTGTTGATGTCAATTAATGGGATTTGTAAATTTTCTATTTGCTCATACAATTCTTTGAATTTTTCAGAAGATACAAAGCCACGATAATCATTGAAACCTCGAAATGTTAGGTTACAATTTCTTCTGATTGTATTTTTTATTGGCTCATTGAACAGTTTTACCTGTTTCAATTTCACAACTCTGTACGAATATTCGTCTTGAAAAAGTGCTAATGTTCCTTCAATGGCAGTTTCGTTACCTAACGGAATTATAATTTTATGGGTAGAACTTTTTTTAACAGCACCAGTAGTTTTGTCTTTGTTTAAAAATTCTTTTTGTTTCTGAAACAAACACACAATGTTATTTTCAGCAATTTGATTCAATAAATTTTCAAATTGGATTTCATTGCTTGAATTATTATTGTACTGTTGAGCAAAATCATCTTTGACTCGTAATGTGATTACGATTACTTCATCAGAAGTTCCCTCAAAAATGTTATTGGTTTCAGGTCTGCGATTAAATTCTGCCATAATTAAAATTCAGGATTACTAATGTAACAAAATTGAGCGTTGGAAAATTGGCTCTTTTGGTTTTGCGAAGTGTTGGCTTTGCGTGTCGGGGCAAAACCAAATGTGCCAATGTGCGATTGGCTAAAATTGTTTTTAAAAAATGTGCGTTGGAAAAAAATAAAAAACATAGGGGTAGGCAATGAGTGTCGGCTTAATCGTTGTCCGTTTGTAATATGGTCTGTATGTTGTTCACTTTTCAAAATGGTTTATCTTAGTTTTACTTTTTAAATTTTGTTCGTCTGTTCGTTGTTTGCACGGTCGTCCTACCATTGGCTATAACGGCCACGCATTGGCGATGGCTGGGCAATTTATAACTTTCTGCCGGAACGTCTGCCCAGTAAACGAACAAAAAGTTGAGATTTTTATTCTGTTGCTTAATAGATAATTTTCAGCCCGGAACTACAGCTAAATAGCGAACAAAAAGCTGATGAAATGCACGTCACCCCCAGCTATTGCCAATGCGAATGTTGTAGGCAGTGCTGTCATGGTTTATAGGGTGTCTCCTTAATACTTTTTTTATAGTAGTCGGCTATAATTGAAAACTGTTTGTCTGTCAGAAGCATTGTGTGCAAGTCGTTACCGCCATAAAGCAAATAAAATTGCTCGTCGTGATTTTTTGCTTTCAAAAGCTCGTTTAATTTTCTAAAGAAATTTCTTGAAGCTGCGTCCCAAAATGTATTGTTGTTTAAATCTTGTTGAGTGTAAAGTTGAATTGTATCGTCATTTATTAAAACGTCAAACGATTTATCATCATCGTTTAGTTTTTTAACCGAAAGTTGAACGTCTCTTTTGGCTAAAATCCTATTCAAACTTGGAAGAAAAAAGTCAAAGCTGAATTCAGCAAGTTCTTCGGCGTCAATGTGAGCTATTTTGAAATTGTCGTCTTCATAAATATTAAATGAATCTCTGAGCTGAGTTTTTAAACTGTCAACCTTTGAACTGTCTGCATATTTTAAAAAACCGTTGTCAATTAGTTCTGTCGCATAATTTCTTTTGTCTGAGAACTTGAGCATATTGTCATTTTGTGTCTGTGTATTTTGGTTGCAACTGATTAAAGAGATTGAAAAGAATAGAATTGTTAATCGCTTCATAATGTCGGTTCGCATTGCCTACAACATTTTCATTTATGTTATCCTACACAATTATACAGAAATTATTGTCATTGATTCCCAATAGTTTTCCGTTATACTTTTTGTATTGTCGTTAGGACAATCCGATTTCTCCATTCATTGATTTTACCCTTGTTTTCAAACCGGTTTTATTTACCTGCCTGGACCTTGCAGCCAACGAAAGCATTGCAATAGTAAATTTTTATAAAATCATTTCCCCGGGGCTTGCACTTTTAACACGTTCAATATATTTTTATACCCATTTTTTTAATTAAAAAAAATATATACCTATGAAAAAAACAAATCTGCTCTTTGGTGCTATTGGTATGGTACTTATAGGAGGAATTATCTTCCTGAATTCCTGCAACAAATCAGGGGATTCTAATTTAGGAAACACCTCACGACTGGAACTTTACCTGACAGATGCCCCGGGAAATTACAAAGAAGTCTGGGTTGACATTCAAAAGGTGATGGTGAATGTTGGTACAGATACATCTTCAAACTCAAAAGGCTGGAAGGAAATTCCATTGCTGCGGCCAGGCTTGTATAATCTGTTAGATTTCAGTAATGGCGCTGATACCATTATTGCAGGTGCAGATCTGCCTGCCGGCGTTGTTTCCCAAATAAGGCTGGTGCTTGGAAACAATAATCATCTGGTATTGAAAGATAATTCTGAGGTTCCACTCACCACACCCTCATCGCAACAATCGGGCCTCAAACTCAATGTGCATTCCGAATTAATGGCCGGGATACCTTACGCGCTGGTACTTGATTTTGACGCATCGCGGTCTATTGTGGAAACGGGAGAACCCGGAACATATATTTTAAAGCCTGTCATCCGCACATTTGCCAAAGCAGCAGGAGGTGCAATAGAAGGAGTAGTACTGCCTGAGCAGGCGAATGCCAACGTTTTGGCCATCAATAATACAGATACGCTCGGCACGATACCTGATTCTACAGGATACTATAAATTCTGGGGTATCAATGCCAATAACTATCAACTTATTTTTGCCGCCGACGCCACTACGGGTTACAATAGCGACACGCTGAATAATATTAACGTTAAGGTGGGAGAAGTTACCATTGTAGATACGGTTGTGCTGAAAAAATAATTATTTCTCATAAATTATCCTGCACAAACTGTTTGCAATATTCCTTTATTTGTTTCCTGACCCGGCGGAATTGTTCTTTGATTTCTTCATCGCTTCCGGTGTATTTTGCCGGGTCAGGAAAATTTTGATGAAATCTTTTTGCTGAAGAAGGGAAATACGGACACCGTTCTTTTGCGTTGTCGCAAACGGTGATGACAAAATCAAAATCCATATCATCATATTCGCCCGCAAGGTTAGATGTATGATTTGAAATATCAATACCATCTTCCTTCATCGTTTCTACTGCTTTTGAATTTACACCGTGCGCTTCAATACCTGCGCTGAAAACATCCGCCTTATTTCCGGCAAAATATTTCAGGTAACCTTCGGCAATCTGGCTCCTGCAGCTATTTCCGGTACATAGCACTAAAATCTTTTTTTTCATACATCATCCTTTAGCAACAATCCGGGCCGCAGCAGGTTGCCTGCTTTTCACCATAAACCGTGATGCTGTAAATGATGTTCTTGTTGGATTGATAAACCGCAACTTCTTCATCGCTCAGGTAATTTTTCAAAATATCATCTGGGATGATGATTGGCTTTTCTTTCTGAAGCGCAATGTTTTTAAATCCGGCCTCTGCAATGATTTTCAGGTAATCATTTTTTTGAATCGCGCTGGCCACGCAACCTGCATACATCTCGGCTGCATTTTTAATCCTTTCAGGCAATTCACCCGTAAGCACAATATCCGAAATGCTGAAATGCCCTCCGGGTTTTAAAATACGAAAAACTTCGGCGAAGGCTTTGGGCTTGTCGGGTACCAAATTCATCACGCAATTGCTCACTACTACATCAGCCATGTTTGCAGTAATCGGAATTTTTTCAATATCACCGAAACGAAATTCCACATTATTGTAATTCAGTTTTTCAGCATTGATTCTTGCTCTTTCAATCATCGCCTCAGTAAAATCTATTCCGATAACTTTTCCGGATTCGCCTGTCTCATGCCGTGCTACAAAACAATCGTTGCCGGCGCCGCTGCCCAAATCCACTACGGTGTCGCCTTTCTTAATTTTCGCAAACTGTGTGGGAAGCCCGCAACCCAATTTTAAATCGGCATCCGGATTATATCCTTCCAGCCGGTCATATTCATCGTTCATGATGTTATAAACTTCCGTGCTGCAACAGGTGCTGCCGCAGCAGGATGTGGCATTTGTCTCGTTATCCTGCAAGGCAATTTCGCTGTATTTCTGCCTTACCATTTCTTTGATTTGTGAATTATCGCTCATCGTATTTTATTTTTTTATTCAACAACAATTGGTTTTATGTTTCCTGAGTTTTGCGGAGATGTTGCCAAAGTAGTTCTGCAATTTTTCAATGGTTTTTTCATCAATGCAGTAACAGATTGCGTTGCCCTCAATATTTCCTTTTATCAATCCGGCATTTTTAAGTTCCTTCAGATGTTGTGAAATGGTCGGCTGTGCAAGGGGCAATTCGTTTACAATGTCGCCGCAGATACAGCTATCCACTTTAAGTAAATACTCCATGATGGCTACCCGCGCAGGATGCCCGAATGCCTTGGCAATGGTTGCGATGGCATTTTGTTTGTCTGTAAATTGATCTGATTTAGTAATTCCCACGGCTGATTTTTATTTTTATATTGCAATATTACGATATAGATTAAAACTAACAAAACATTTTTTTTGAAGGTGAAACCCCCGCCTATGACAAAGGCGGGGGTTGTTTTGCTCACTCCAAATCATCCTCCAAAACCAACATCGTAAATAGCAAAACGGCTTTCACCTTTCTGGTGGTTTTACATATAGACGACTTTCACATTAATTTTCATGTCCCCGTTCAATTCAAAACTTGCTTTTTGAAAATTGGGTTTATTTCTCATTCCGATAGATTGATAATTGGAAAATCCGATTCCTTCCTTAGGCAGAATCAAACCTTTGTCAATCTTTCCGTTTTCGTTTTCATCATGCAGGATATTGACGGCATAGGTGCCGGCAGGTAATCCGGAAAATGTGAAGGTGGCTTTGCCATTGACAATTACACTCTTCCCGATTTTAAAATATTTTTTGTAATGCCCATCCGGAATGGTGCCATCTTTATTGTACAGGGCAAACTGCACAACTCCTTTTGTGTTTCGTAATTCTTCCACTTCAACAGTCAGTGAATAACCTGCCTGTTTGTTACCGGGGTTGAAAGAGAAATAATGGCCTGTGGTAAGCATATTCAGGCCGATAAAAAAGGTCAGAATTTTTAGTTTCATGTCTTTTTATTTTGTGAAGAAAATGTCTATTCATTCTTAAAATCAAATCTGTTATGAGAAGAATTTGAATTCAATATTTTTGGGCATAAAATGGATGCCTTTGAAGTCGGTCAGCGCTTTTATCTGATGCCTGGTTTGAGGGGGTATCACGAATGCTTCCCCCGGTTGCAATAAGACATCTTCCCCGTTTATTTTCAGGATGCACTTACCTTCTTGTACAAAAAGTGCAGATTCAACACTGGCCTGATGTTCGGGCAACAAATCTCCCGATGCGGCGCTCATTTGTTTCGCAATAAAATCAGCGCCCGCAGCCAGAACACTAACTGTTGGTTTAGTAATCTTTTCCATGATTATTTGTTTTTGTATTTCATATTTTTTTTCACTAAAGCGCCAAGGCGCCGAATTTCACCGAGGGAAAAGCTGCAACTTGATTGCGGCATTCGCGGTCTGACCTCCGGTACTGACCGCTTCTCATCTTTTAGTCTTTAGTTTTTAGTTTTTCACTCCCCCAATTCGTAATTCGTGATTTTAATTCTTAATTCTTAATTCTTAACTCTTAATTCTAAACGCTACCGCAACACTTCCATACTCCAGTGCATTCCCGCCTTTGAAGGGAGCTGACCTCATTTTTTGAAGCAGCGAAATACTCATCCCCGGACGTTCATAAGTAATTCCCGCTTCGGTAAATACATTGATTCTTTCTATCTGGTCTTTATCTAATGTATAACCCTTATGTGTACCCGAAATGTTGGTTATAATCCCTCCCTGCAAAAGTGCATTGAAATATATAATTCTGACAGTGGGCTTTAATACTACATAAATCTGTGATTTTGGTTTGCTTTCCATTCTGTCATTTTTTTCCAGATAATTTTTAATCCTTCCTATTTTAACTGAAAATCCGGCTCCCATTGCATCATAAAGCGTACCTGCGAATGTTTCCATATTCCCGGTTACCAAAATTTTTTCAGGTACATATATTATTTCTTTTTCCAGATGAAGATTATAATTAACAACCACATCATTGGGAACCTGATTCTGCCATCCTTCCGGATGAGGCGAATTGATCAATTTATGGACGGTGGTCTGTGCTTCTTCGGCAAGGCTAAGCGGCCCCATCACTCCAAAATAAATTTCAGACCTCAGTTTTATTTTCTTTTCATAATCATAGGAACTTAAAGAATGAATGCCAAATAGTGCTCCGGCATAGGGACGGTCGTCGTATTGAACGGTCTGAATGTCAATCCTTGAGGGAGTGAACATGTATTGGGCCAGTCCCCAGCCGAAGACATTTTTATCATCAGAAATTTTCAGCAATAAGGTGGAAGGGAATTGAAATTTCTTCTTTGAAAAAAAATAATCCAACCGCAATCCATTGGTATAATACCGGTCGGTATTTCCTCCGGGAAAACTATATAAATCGTTTTCAGACATCAGACTGAAATAAGAACCCTCATTTACTTTCTGCGCAGAAACAGTAGCAGATAAAAGCATCAGGAAAATAATATTTGCGATTGTTTTTTTCATATCATAAAATCAAATTTCTCGCCACCAAGACACAAAAACACTAAGGTTCACCAAGAAAATAAGAGCAAATCCAATTGCTTGTTGATTATTGTTAATTGTTCAATCGTAGTTCGTACCTTTTAGTTAATAGCCGTTCGTTTTTCGTAATTTCTAATTTGTAATTCTTGACTTTTTCTTCTTAGTTTTTCACTTTTATCACACTTCAATTTCTATCTGGCTTTCGCGGTCTGACCTCCGGTGCCGACCCCTTCTCCACTTTTTGTTTTTAGTTTTTCACTTCCGTAATCCCTAATTCTAAATTTTTAATTCTTATTTCTTATTTTTTAATTCTTAATTTGACAGTGTCCACCACATAATACACCATCGGAACCAAAAAGACTGTCAACGCCAATGACGACAGCAAACCGCCAATAATTACCCAGGCAAGCGCATTCTTCCATTCTGCCGAAGTACCCGTTGCCAATGCAATCGGAAGCATCCCGATAGCCATAGAAAGCGTGGTCATCATAATCGGACGCATACGGCCCATACTTGCATGAATAATGGCTTCACGGAAGGGTTTGCCTTCTGCTTTTAACTGGTTGGTGAAATCCACAATCAGGATTGAGTTCTTCGTCACCAACCCCATCAGCATAATCATTCCCAGCAGGGCAAACAAACTGATATGACTTAAAGAGAGATTCAGCGCCAGAAATGCACCAATGGCAGCGACCGGAATACCGAACAGCGCAACAAACGGGTATATATAACTGTCATACAACGCCACCATAATCAGGTAAATCAAAATGAATGAGATAAGCAACACCGAGCCCAATGCGCCAAAACTATCGTTCTGCCTTTTGATGTCGCTGCCCCAGGCCATTTGAATCCCCGCCGGAAGCGGATTTTCCTTCACATAGGATACCACATCGTCGGCAACCGTCCCTGACGGCCTGCCCAACGCATCGGCGGTAAGCGTTACAGCGGGTTGCCTGTCCTTTCGTTCCAGCAATGAAGGAGAATTATCTTTTTCAATGGTGGCAAACTGAGAAACTTCTACCGGCGCTCCCATAGGGTTAACCACATAAAGTTGCTTTACATCTTCATAATTTTGCCGGTTGAATTTGTCTAACCATATTCTCACAGGATATTCAGTGCCGGCATCCGTCATGGTTGCATCGTCATTTCCAGTAAACGCTGTCCGCAGGTTCATACCCACATAAGAAGTGCTTAAACCCAATCGCTGCATCCGGTCTTTGTCGGGAACAACTTTTAATTCAGGGCTTCCGGCCTCTACCGAAAGGCGAACATTATCAGCGCCCGGAATCTTTTCAATAGCCAGCTTCATCTGTTGCCCTGTAGCCAGCACCTGGTTCAGGCTATTACCACTCAGTGTAATTTCAATGGGGGCAGTCCGCGGAATCAATCCCAAGGCCATCATGGAAAAATTGATACCGGAATAATCTTTTTGCAAACTATCCCTCAACCTCCGCATAAATGTTTCCGTTGACTCATTCACCCAATCGTTTCCGGAAATTTCATTTTTCGTTTCTTGTTTCTCGTTTTTAATTTTTAATCTTTCATCCTTCGTTTTTAACTGAATTGTAAACTCCGTCTTATTCGCCATTCCCACACCGAGGCTTCCAATCCCTGTGCTTGGCCCACCCACATTGCTGAATAAGGCTGCCACTTCCGGCTGCTGAAGAATGTAATGTTCTATTTTTTCGGAAACTAAATTATTTTGTTCAAGGGCGGTTCCCTTGTCAAATTCCAGCGCCAACTGAAACTTTCCCTGGTCGCCGGTTGCAATTAATTCCTTGCCCACAATACCCTGTTTCATCATCACCGCAGTTCCTGCAAACAACAATAAAACGATGGCTGTAAAAATTAGTTTATGACTTAAAACCCAATCCAGCTTCCTGCCATACCAACTGATAAAAGTATTTAACTGATGTTCAAACCAAAGCAAAAACCGGTTGAAAAAATTGGATGGTTTCAAATCTTCTTTCTTCCCGATCCGCGATGCAAGCCAGGGAGTAAGTGTGAAACCAACCAGCAAACTGGTGAGAACCGTTGTGATAATAACCACTGAAAATTGTTTCAGCATATCAGCCACGAATACCTGTAAAAATAAAATGGGAAGGAAAACGACCACATCCACCAGCGTAATGGAAACGGCTGAGTAGCCAATTTCCATACGTCCGTCCATCGCCGCTTTTCGTTTTTCCTTCCCCATATCCAGGTGGCGCTGGATATTTTCAAGCACAACTGTCGCATCATCCACCAACACACCAATCACCAACGACATTGCCAACAGCGTCATCAAGTTGAGTGTATATCCCAACAACCACATCATCCCGAATGCCGTAACTAAAGATGTAGGGATGGCAACCGCCACTATCAGAGAATTGCGGAAACTTCTCAGAAACAAAAGCATCACTATGGAAACCAATATAACCGCCAGAATGAGGTCGTGCACCACAGAATTAACTGCAGCGATGGTATTGTCTGTGCTGTCATCCGTTATCACAAACTTTACCTCAGAAGATGCATTGTTCTTTTCTATTTCCTGAAACTTCTTGCGGATCAGTTTTGATACATCCACTGCATTGGCATCACCCTGTTTTTTAATCAGCAATCCAATGCCGTTTTTCCCATTGTACCGGCTCACAGAACTCACTTCCTTGATTCCGTCAACGACATCAGCCACATCTTTCACATACACCGGGCTTCCGGGAACCGGCATCGCTACCTGCACATTTTTTATATCATTGACATTCGTAAACTTTCCAACCAAGCGGACCGAGTTACTCTCTTTATCTGTTTGAATTTTTCCGGAGGGTAAATCTATTCCCGAATGGTTAATAGCTTCCACAACCTGATACAGTGAAATTTTATAAAGCTTCAATTTATCTTTATTCACCTTCACCTGAATCTCCCTCTCTTCCCCACCTAATATCGTTATTTCTGCCACGCCTTTCAATTGTTGAATTTGGGGCAGATAATCATCTTTCAGTTTTTGATAAAACTCTGTCGGCTTGAAATTACTTGTGGCGCTGACCGACATGATGGGCAAATCGTTGGGTGAGACTTTGCTCATCACCGGATTCTGAATATCCGCAGGTAAATCTTTACGGATATTGTCAATGTATCGCTGCGCATCCTGCATCGTCTTATCCAGGTCGGTACCATATTTCAGATTGGCAATGATGATGGATGCATTGGGAAGCGATTTGGTAACGAGATAATCCACTCCTTCCAGATTAGACAGGGCGTCTTCAATTTTTCGCGAAACAGACGTTTCTACTTCATTGGGTTCAGCTCCCGGGTAAAGGGTGTTGATAACAACCACCGGCTGATTAAAATCTGGCATCAACTCATAACTCAGATTCTGGTACCCGATGATGCCCAGCAAGGTGAACAAGCTGAAAAGCACGATGATCAGCGATGGACGTTTTATGGAGATTTCGGTTAAATTCATTTTCTTTCAGTTACGGGTTATGTATCAAGAATTGGTTATCAAAAATTGATAATGGTTTTTATTTACTGTCAACAGGATTAATGAAAGGATTTCACAAAACTCATTTGTCTCATCCAGAAGCGTATCTGCCTCTCTTCTTTCCAGGTATTCAGAAGCCATCAGTAGTTTGATCCAATATTTTGTTTCACAGGCTTTTTGATAAGCAACAGAAATCCGGTTGATGAAGTCTTCTTTAGATTGCCCATAAGTTACTTCTTCCAGTTTTGCACCCATGCCTGTTCCGGATTTTAGCAACTGTTTTGACAATACAAATTCCTTTTTTTCTGTTTGAAGAAATTTGAATGTTTCAATAATTTTGATTGCAAAAACAGAGCTTTTTTGTTGGATGATATTCTCTTTCATAAAAATAATTTTTAATTTTTAATTCTTAATTCTCAATTGAAACATTCATCCCACTTGATAAATTGATGAAGCCTGAAGTAATGATCACATCTCCTTCCTGCAAGCCACCTGAAACTACTGATTGATTGCCGAGGTTTCTTGAGATTGTCACATCATGTATCATTGCCTTTCCGTCTTTTACCAGATACACTTGTGGTTTCCCTCCGGATTCCATGATGGCTGAAGAAGGAATCAGAATTCCTTTTTCTCCCTTTCCGGAGGTTAGCTTAACCTTGCCAAACATGCCGGATTTAATACTCAGATTTTTGGTATTGGCAACCCGCAACTGCACCGGGAAACTGTTCCCGATGTTGGCTTTGCTGCCTATCATCGCCACCCTGCCGGAAAGTTCAGTGCCGGGGAAAACATCAGCCGAAACACTGTAATTACGTCCTGATTGGAATTTATTCAAATCGTTTTCGGGAACATTAACGGTAAATCTGAGATTGGAAATATCTGTAATTTGCAACAGCGGAATGCCGGGTGCTGCAAAGGCACCTTCCTCGTTGAGCTTGGCAGTAACTACTCCATTGAAAGGCGCTCTGATGGTGGTTTTGCTAATCTGTTCTATTAATGTAGCTTTCTGGACTTTTGCAGATTTTAAACCCAGCATTGCTTTCTCCAACTGAACTCCCTGCACCGCATCAGCCCGGGTCAGTATCGTGAACCTTTTTACATCGTCTTCCAATCCTTCAATCTGCACCTCCACACTTTGCAGTTGAAGTTTCAGCAATGAATTATCCAGTTGAATCAGCGGCTGTCCTTTGCTAACGTAATTTCCCAAATCCACCAAAATAGAATTGATTTTTCCCTGAACTTCCGAACTGATTTTAGTTTCTTTATTCGGTTCAAAAGTTCCCGTGTAAACATTACTGTCATCAATGCTGATTATTCTTATGGTGTCCACACCCACCATGATGGGCTTTTCTTTGTCATAGTGATATACCATCTCCTGAGTAGTGTCTTTGTTACTCTTTAATTTGAGTATCATGGCCGCAACAAGCGCCACTCCAATTGTTATCCAGATAATTCGTTTTAGTTTCATCTCTTAAATTTTACTATCGTAATTCGTAATTCGTAATTTTTAATTCTTAATTCTCAATTCTCAATTGATAAGATTTCCCGTTATCTTCTTCAACTCCAGATCCGCTTTCAGATAATCAATTGCTGCCGACAAATAATTCTGTTGGGCTTCTCTCAATGCATTATCTGCCATCAGCACTTCTGTCAGATTTGCTGTTCCTTCTCTTTGTTGCAATACCGTCTGATTGTAAATAGTCTGTGCCTGAATGATTTGGCTCTCCGTATTGGTAAGTGTTTTCTCAGCTATGAGCCGCTCCCTGCTCACATTTTCAATCTCCATTTTATTCTTGTCAGCGATTAGTTGAGACTGCAACTCGTTGTTTCTGATTTCTATGTTTTTCTGATTGATTTTTCTCTTCGTAATTCCACCGTTGAAAATAGGATAGGTCAATTGTACACCGGCAAAACCTACCGGATAAAATTTGAGAAAACTGTTCGGCTTTTTGTCGTATCCGAAACCAGATGTACCGTAAGACGCTATCAAACTAATGGATGGCAGATACGATGATTTGTTGAGTACTTTTAATTCGTTATTCAATAATTTATGCTGAGTACTTAATAAATCCAGGTCTGTTATGGTTTTGGTATCGTACTGAATGGCTGTCTGAAAATGAATATCCTTTTCCACCATGATATTTCGTTCCAAATCAACGCCCATAGCCAGTTTCAAGGCATTTAACACCTGCACCAGTTTGTTGTTTACATTATCTCGTTGGGTGGAAAGTTGGTCTGCCTGAAGTTTCACTTTATTCACATCAGAACCTTTGGCCAGTAATTGTTCATGGAGCAATTGCATATTTTTCACCAGTTTATTTGTATTCACCAGGTTGCTGTCAATAAACTCTAATTGATGGATCAGCAATTGTGCGTTGTAATAAAGTGTGGCCACATCATACGAAACCTGCTCTTCTGTTTTCCGGTATTGAAGTCTGGTCAGTTCAGACGCTGTTTTAGCATTTTCAATAGCTCCTTTTATCTGAGGATTAAACAAGGGCATGGTCAGTTGAGCGCTGGCATTAATGGTATGCGGCACACCGAATTGCACATCTTTATATTGTCCTTCAGGAACGGTTGGATTGAAAATATTCATCGGCATCAACTGATGCGGCAATTCCAAAAAATATTTATAGTCTGCCACTGCAGAAATTTTGGGGTTCAGATTTGCTTTCGCTTCTTTTTCTCTTTCCTCGCCCGATGTAACATTGTTTCGGTTAATCTGCAGGCTCTTGTTATATACTTTCGCAGAGTCGGTGCATTGCTGCAATGTCCATACATCCTGCGCGTGGAGCGTATTCCAGCCTAACAGGATTATCAGAGTTAAAACATGTTTGTGAATATTAACTAACTTCATGAGGCAAAAAAAAATTTAATATTTTATAATCTTCTTGTTATACAATGTGTAATCAGCAACCGGCCTTTCTCCGTTCATTTTAATCTTTTCAATTATTTGCTCCTCTACATATCGCCTGTCACCAATTGTAAATTCTTAATTCTTCATTCCCCACCTTCATAAAATCCAATCACAGATATTCCTATTAGCTTTTTTTACTTTTCAATCATTTTTAAAACCCCTTCCACAATAGCACTCCCGTCTTTTACAAGATTTGATTTGTGTCCTGTCAATTTCCATTTTAAAACGGTCATCCGCATACCTCCGATAATGATGGTTGCCAATGTTGACGAGTTGATAAGCCCGGCATATTCCCCGGCATCCTGCCCTTTCTTAATATTGGATTTTACAACATCACTCATCATTTTCATAATTTCAGAAACTTTGCCGCTCAACTCTTCATTAAAATGAAAAATACCTTCGGCAAAAATGACACTCACAATAGCAGGCTTTTCCGAGAAGGTTTGTAACTGTGATTTAAAAATAGCACGCAATTCATCGCTTACCGAATTGTTGCCGGTGGAAATTATATTGCTCAGACGATTTTTCATTTCTGCAGAAAAATAATCAAGTAATCCAACCAGGATTTCATTCTTCCCGCCGAAATGCCTGTAAAGCGCGGGTTCTGACAGGCCAATGTCACCAGCCAGATTCTTTATAGTGAAATTTTGTATCCCAAACCTGTCAATTCTTTCTGTGGCAGCTTCTATAATTTCAATCTGTCTTTCAGTATATTTATTCATATTGTTCATTTATGTTAGTTAGTATTTACTAACAAAAGTAAGACATTTTTTTTACTATCAAAAAATAGTTTGTTAAAACGACAGAAAAATTACTTTTAGAAATTACAGGAATTGCTCAATAAATGTATTGCCATAATCTTCCTGAGAAATAGTTCCGGAAATAAAACAGTGGAAAAATGTATCCGGCAAACCTACAGGCTCTCCACAATCTCCAGCGATTTCTTCACATGCTGATCAGGAGAAATGCCATCCGTTTTTGATGAAAACACCGCTACAATTTTTCCTTCCTTGTTGATTACATAAGTTGTCCTCGGAAGAAATCCGTGGGTAACTTCCACTCCCCGCACATCTTTTACACCCTTTTGAGGAGGTACCATTTTTAATCCGTAGGATGCTGCAATTTTTCCATCCGGATCGGAAGCAACAGCAAATTTCCCTGCACAGAAATCCGGATCTGCAGAAAATGAATTCAGTCTTTTCAAGTCATCTGCTGAAACACCAATGATGGTGGCACCGGCCTTTTTAAACTGGCCGCTCATTTCAGCAAAAGTATGTGCCTCCAGATCGCACCCTCCGGTGTAAGCTGCAGGATAAAAATAAACCACCACCGGACCTTTGGCCAACGCTTTCTTCAATGAAAAATCTACCGCTGAGCCAGCCAGGCTTGCCTTTGCTGAAAACAACGGAGCCGTAGCACCCCTGGCAATCGGAGAGTTCTGAGCAAAACTTTTCTGCATTGGAAATGATGCCATACAGAAAATCAGACAACCAAATAAATTTGAACATTTTTGCATGATGAGATATTTTTTTCAGACTAACACTCTTTATAACAGAGCCGGACTATATATTATTTCTGTTTCCGGCATTCATAAAGGTATGAGTTTGCATTAAAATAAAATTACAAAACCCAAATTGGAATCTTTAACAAAACAACGGTTCAATATTGCAAACTTGCACTTGTATTTTCATTTAAATCAAACAATGTAACAGAGCCGGATCAATTTCCAGACAAAGTACCCATTGCACCACCATCCAAATCAATTGTGCAATACTCAATCCCGGATAACTTAATCCGCTTTGATTGCTGTTGATAGAAAAAAAATCATTGGGCAATGATTGTCTCCTATCGGCCGGAAACTCGTAAATTAATCCGGTGGTATCTCCGGTTAAATGGATTTTATCTTGCCGCGATTAAACCGGGATTTTGCAGTCAACTGCAAAATTTGGGGTAAAAAATAATTACAAAAACCAATGGTCCTTATTAAACAATCCTGCCTGCCCGTAAGTACAGGCAGGCAGGAATTCAACTTCACATTTTCAATCTATATTAAAAGGCCACCAGACTCAAAATTTAATAACCCTGATTTTGTGTTAACAGCGGATTCAAGTCCAACTGAGTTTGGGGAATCGGATAAACTAACATATAGGGTTGTACGTTATAATTCAAATTATTCCCATTTCCGTCTTTTTGTGCATTCATCACAGAAACCGCATTGCCCGTCCTTACCAAATCAAACCATCTTTTTCCTTCGAAGGCCAGTTCCAATCTTCTTTCATTGAGAATGGCGGCTTCCATGGCATCTTTGGAGTTTGGTGAAACCGGCGGCAATTGTACCCGCGCTCTTACCTGATTTACCAGGTTAGCCGCATTAGCCAAATCACCGGCCTGATTATAGGCTTCGGCTCTCAACAATAAAATATCTGCCAATCGCAAAGCATAAAAATCATTGGTACCACTGTTTGGATCATTATATTTTACCACAATCGGATAATGGTTTACATCTTTCCAGTAAGGATCAGCCCAGCCATAATTCACAAAAGCAATAGAAGCATTGAATCGGATATTGTCGCCTGCTGCCTGGAAAGCGTTAACTAAATCATTCGTCGGCGTTTCAAATTTTTTCCAACCGGCCCCGATGAACTGAGATGGGATCCAGTTGCCTACTTTACTGTATCCGATATAATTAAATTCCCAAATAGCTTCGCTGTTATTTTTGTGGTTGTTGTCCCACAGCCAGGTGTAATCCGGGACGAGGGAATAGTTCGGGATTACCTGATCACAATAATACGCTACAGAATCCCAATTGGGTGTGGGCATGGCCGCATACACTTTTGCCAAAACGGAATTTACGGCCCCTTTGGTTATGATTTCCTTTGTCGATGGGACATTGTCATTCTGAACATTCTGCCTTGCGTACCACAAATCATTCAGTATTGCATGGTAAACTGTATCTGTTGAGGATTGGGGAACAAGCGTTGAACTAATCAGCGATTCAGAGTTTGTTTGGTCAACCGGCTTGAGCATAATTGGCACGCGGCCATACAATCTCACCAGATAAAAATAAGTGTAAGCTCTCATGAAGCTTGCCTCACCCAGCATCTGATTCTTTCTCGCCGAGGTAAGCGCGGGATCTGTAGAACCTGAAATTTGTTGAATAGCGCTGTTGATTACTCCGATAATTCCGTAAGAATCTCTCCAGTCTCTGGCAATGTTTCCATTCAATGCATTGTCTGTAAACAGATCGATTGAAATATTATCCGGATTATCACCTCCGGCATAACAGTTGTCCGCCCTCACATCGCCATTGGTAATTTTATCCAACACATTCGACTCTAACCCGTATGCATACCCTGTTTCTGCATCGTAAACTCCGGCAATTAAATTTTCTGCGTCATTGGCTGTAACTGATGCAGACTTTCCGGTTTGGGTTACAACCTGTGTCTGCGGCATCTTGTCCAAAAGCTTATTGCAACTGGTCATGCCAAATAACACAAATGCACCCGCAGAAGCCAGCATATATTTCATTTTATTTTTCATCTTATAAATAATTTAAATTATTCAGTTTCTCAATCACGCCTTTACTTCAAATTAAAATTCACTCCGAATATGATCATCTTTGACTGTGGGTAAGCTCCGTTATCCACACCCAATGAAATATTCCGGTCATCATTCGAATTACCCGGAGTTCCATAAGAGTTGACTTCCGGATCAAATCCTTTGTACTTTGTAACGGTGAAAAGATTGTTTGCCGAAACATAGGCTGTAGCACTTCTTAAACCAATACCCGACAAAACTTTTGGATCAAACTCGTACGAAAGTGTAATCGTCTTAAATCTCAGGTAAGATCCGTTTTCAAGAAAGCGGGTCGATATCAAAGAATTGTTTGTACTCCCGTTTGTGCTTACACCCGGCATGTCTGTAATATCTCCCGGTTTCTGCCATCTGTTAATAACGGCCTCGCTTTGGTTTGCAGAATTCACCATAGCTTCAGCTTCCAAACGCCCTGCATTAAAAATTTTATTTCCCTGTGAACCTTCAATGAATACAGTCAAAGTAAACCGTTTATAATTTACATCGTTGTTCAGTCCATAAACAAATGTCGGCTGAGCGCTTCCCATCAATACCCTGTCAGAAGGCAAAGGATTATCTGTTTTTGTTCCCTTTTGAGTAAGATATAACTGATGGCCGGTTTGAGGATCCACACCATCAGCAATATATCCGTAAAATTCTCCCAACCCTTTTCCCTGTACCAATGCAATACTGTTTCCTCTGGTATAAATACCACCGTAGGCATTCATGAATTTGATGCCTTCACCGATTCGGGTAATTTTATTTTGGTTGAATGAGATATTCAAACTTGTGTTCCATTTCAAATCATGTTTGTCAATATTTTTGCTTGTTATCAAAAATTCTTCTCCGGTATTCTGCATTGAAGCTGCATTCACAGGAGCCGTAGAAAATCCGGCTTGTGAAGGCAACGGAATATTGATCAACACATTCTTCGTTTTCTTGAAGTAATAATCACCTGAGAACGAAAGAATCCCATTAAACAAAGTTGCATCCACTCCAATATCAGTCTGGGAGGTAGTTTCCCATGTCAGGCTTTCCGGAGCAATAGTGGCTGCGGTTACAGCGCCTGTTACCGGATTCACATTTGACAAAGGCAAATAGCTGTAACTACCGATTCCTCCCTGATTACCATTTTGTCCCCAGCTTGCCCTCAATTTCAAATCAGAAATTGCCGAAACATTTTGCATAAACTTTTCCTGTGAAATTCTCCATCCTGCAGACACCGAAGGAAAAGTAGCAGATCTGTTTCCCGGAGCAAATTTGGAAGATTGATCCTGACGGATGTTGGCCTGCAGCAAATATTTGTTATCATAACTGTAAGAAATCCTTCCCAGGTAAGAAATCAAAGCCCAGTCATCCACAGCCGTCGTTCCGGGTTGTTTGATGGAATCTCTCTGATACATTGCATCCCAGGATAAAAAACGAAATGCCGGTTTCAAAAATGATCCGGAAATCGTGGTACCCAAAGTATGTGAATCCTGTGCTGTCCATCCTGCCAAAGCAGAAAAACTGCTCTTGCCCCAATTGGCTTTATAAGACAATAACTGTTCACTCAGCCAGGTCAGATTCGTTGTCGTTGTTCTTGACTGCTGGCCCTCTGTCTGTCTGCCGAAACTTGTCAGAAAAGGATCCAGGAAATAAGTGTCTGTAAAATTTCCATAATCAATTCCAAACCTCGATTCAAACTGTAACCCTTTATAAATTTTCACTTGTGCATCCACATCAGACAATAACCGGTCGGTCAGGTTCTTGTTGTATCTTCCTAAAATAGCTCCGAGTGGATTTTCCCAACCTGTCAACGGGTTGATACCAATTGTACCATCAGGGGCAAATTCGGGAACCGTTGGAGGAGTTTCCAAAGCAGAAAGTACAACTCCTTCTCTCGCGACACTCGCATTGTCAGTCACATCACGTGTATGTGATTGCGTGATAGTAGTGTTGGTAGAAAGTTTCAACCATTTAGCTGCCTGTGTTGTCACATTAACTCTGCCTGAAAGCCTGTTATAATTTGCCGGTTTAATTATACCAACCTGATCCATATAATTCAAAGAAATATAATGCTGCGTCTTTTCATTTCCACCCGAAAATGAAATCTGGTAACTCTGCTGATGCCCGTCCTGAAATACCTGACCGGGCCAATTGATATTATTTGCCCGAACCATTGAATCCGTTACCACTGTTTGTCCTTTTTGTTCATTTGCATAAGCCTGATATTGATTTGCATTGAGCACAGGCAACATCCTGGTGGTAGAACTAATTCCATAGTAACCGCTGAAATTGATTGTATTCTTTCCAGGTATTCCTTTCTTGGTTGTAATCACCACCACACCATTGGCAGCACGCGTTCCATAAATAGCTGCTGAAGCGGCATCTTTCAAAACAGTCATCGAAGCAATATCATTCGGATCGAGCGTAGAAATGTCGCTCATCGGAATACCATCTACAACATACAACGGATCGTTGCCGGCGCTGATAGATGAGGATCCCCTGACTCTGATTGTAAGTCCTGCTCCCGGCTTACCTGAATTAGAAACCACATCCACACCGGCGGCCTGCCCCTGAAGCGCTTCGCCAAGATTTACAATCGGGCGCTGTGCAATCTGCTTTGAGGTAACCACTGAAACTGCACCGGTAATATCCTTTTCCTGTTGCGTTCCATATGCCACCACCACAACGGAATTCAGCGCAATATTCAGGGGTACTAAAATGACCTTCAACGGAGATCCAAGGCCCACACTCACTTCCCTGGTTTTATACCCGACAAAAGAAACACTCAGTATGGCATTGGATGGAGCACTGATTGTAAATTCTCCTTTTGAATTGGATGTCGTTCCAAAAGAAGTTCCTTTTACAAAAACTGACGCACCGAGAATCGGAGAGCCACTTGTATCCACCACAGTTCCCCGGAAGGTTTGATTTTGTGCATTCGTTGTAATACTTAAAAAAGTCAAACACATTGACAAAAGAAGGAAAGAGAGAATCTTCCCTGTACAATTCATTTTCATAGAAAACTTTTTAACCTGACAATTTGTAGAAAGGGGTCACATCAAATTTGATTCCAGCGTTAACAGTCTAATTAGAAATTCTTAGAATAATAAAAACAAAAATTATGTTTAACGCTTAGTGAAAAATAATTTCCGGAATAAGTTTAATCCAATACAAATTCATTTTCCAAAGTTTCAGGATCAGTGTGACTCTTGCAAAAGGCAATCAGCTAAATCAGGCAACAGCATTGTATTTCATAAGAATTACCTCATGAATTTATATTTGATTTTCAATTAAGAGTTTAAAGAATTACAGATCAAATTGATCAGACTGTGAATCGTTTCGATTAATGCATCCTTATTTTCGGAAGAGTTATTTTTTTAACAGATGCAACGAAAGCGAAACCCACTAATATGAATATAGATATATGTGTTAAAATGATTATGAGTTCCTATTCAACAAAAAATTACCCGGTTGATAAGAATGAATTCCCGCATTCTGAAAATTCAGCTATAATCTTAGGGTAGCCATACATGTTAGAGAGATGATTCCTCAAAAAATTTATCAGCATAACATTTTAATACTGTATAAAATTCACCACACTTTGTAAATAATTTTATGTCCGCGATATCTGAAAAAAAGAATACGGCAACCCAAATTGTCAGCGAGGATAATTTCATCCGTACCTTTGCATTACAAAAATCTCATTTCAGATTTTTATCATCGAACATCTTTTCAGATGATATTGTTGAAAATGGTTTTGAAGAATGAAAATATCAGGTTCTGATTCAATCAAGGTTTCAAGTACATTATTGCCGGCCATTTGTGCGACATCTTTTATTGTATTTGCGCAAACATTTATGGTGGCTCCGATTATACCGCAATTGTCGGTCGTTTTCTCGAGTCCCATCAATATTGTTGCATTAGCCGTTCCGGCTTATATTTTACCGCAGGGCACTCTGATGTTAATTGCCGGTCCGCTTTCAGATCGATATGGAAGACGAACTGTTATTTACACTTCACTTTCCCTGTTCACAATACTCACAGCCATCACTCCCTTCGCACACACGGCAGGCTCTTTTATCGCTTTACGAATAGCGACCGGATTTGCGGGCGCCGGTATCGTACCCATCTGCCTCACTTTAATTGGTGATGTAATTCCATTTGAAAAAAGAGGAAAAGCCGTCGGCTGGATGTTTGGGTCGATCGCAGGTGGAACCGCCACAGGGGCCGCTACCGGAGCATTACTCGAACCTATCGCTGGATGGCACGGTTTGTTTTTTTCCGTCTCCATACTGGCTGTTTTAATTTTACTTTTTGCATGGGGCACACATGCTTTTCCCAAATTGCCTTTGCCGGAAAATCCGGATTCCCCGAAGAAGGTTTTGCAAAATTATAAGTCATTGTTACTTCAATCACGTGCACAACGAACTTACTCGTATATTTTTCTCAATGCAATTTTACAATCAGGAGTTTTTACATGGCTCGGCGTTTATTTGCACAACAGATTCGGATTGAATGAAACCGGAATCGGATTGGCATTATTAGGATATGGAATTCCCGGTGTAATTTTTGGACCTCTTATCGGAAAGCTTGCGGACAAATATGGAAGATCGCTGATTGTCCCATTAGGTGTGGGGCTCACGGGAATTTGTGCCCTTATTCTTGCTCTTCCCCTCAAATTGGTTTTTGTACAAATCGCAATTATTTTTCTTTCACTCGGGTTTGATTTGACTCATCCGCAACTCGCTGCTATCTCCACTGACCTGAAAGGGCCGCGCGGACAATCGGTGGCACTCACTGCCTTTTCATTGTTCGTGGGTTTTGGAATGGGAAGCCTGCTCTTTGAAGGGTTGTTGGTCGGCGGATTCCCGGTCGCCCTGAGCACTTTCGGAGGAATAGCACTTGTCGCCTCCGGCATAGCTCTCTGGCTTTTCAGAACAGAGTTACCCAAGAGAAAGCACACTTTAGCCTAAAAAATAATATGTACCCTTCCTTAGTTCAAATGGGTAACTTTTTGCCGCTTATCCATT
Organism: Chitinophagaceae bacterium; assembly: GCA_017307735.1. GTDB lineage: Bacteria > Bacteroidota > Bacteroidia > Chitinophagales > Chitinophagaceae > Ginsengibacter. The sequence goes on along the minus strand of JAFKGR010000004.1, from coordinate 158,302 downwards.
TTGCATCACGATCATTGAATCGAAATTGAAGCAAGAAATTATTTCCTTTATTTTGGCATTCTAAATACATTTAATAATTTTTTTTAATCAGCTCTGAATGACAAGAAAATATTTTCTTCTGTTTGCTTTTCTGGTAACCTTCATTTCGCTGCACGCACAGAAAGCCTATAAAATCATCAATGAGAAATCTGTTTCGCAAATTGAAAAAACACTTTCTGCAGATGATATGCAGGGAAGAAAAATTTTTACTCCGGGAATAGAAAAAGCTGCGGATTTCATTGCCTCTCAATTTAAAGAAACCGGATTGCAATATTGGGACGGGCTGAATAGTTATCGTCAGGAATTTTCAATGCTTCGCCCGAAATCGGTTGATATTTCAGGAGAAATCAATGGAGAACCAATCCCCTCGCAAAACATTATTTCAATAGGAACCGAAACTTCTTTAACCATCAACGAAAAAAGTGGTTACGAACAGGTATCCCCTGACAGTACCGGGAATCTTTTCAGAACACTTTCAGGGTTGATAAAATCAGAAAAACCAACGATTGTGTGGATGCCGGCTGATATGGAAAACTCGTTCAAACGGCTTGGCTTCCTGGCAAACCGGCCTTTGATGGAAGGAACTGTTCCTGTATTTATAGTACTTCATGAAAAACCCGAACATTTTTCCTTTACAGTAAAAAGAGAACTGGAAAAGCAATCACTCACCAACATCATCGGAATGATTCCCGGGAAAACGAAGAAAAATGAATATGTGGTCTTTTCTGCACATTACGATCACCTCGGGATCGGTAAACCGGATGCTACCGGTGATTCAATCTACAATGGCGCAAATGATGATGCGAGCGGCACTACCGCAGTCATCATGCTGGCAAAATATTTCAAAGCATTAAAAAATAACGACCGCACGCTCATCTTCGTAACTTTTACCGGTGAAGAATCGGGCGGATACGGTTCAAGATATTTTTCAATGCACATTCCCCCGAAGGATGTGGTGGCCATGTTTAATATTGAAATGATTGGTACGGCAAGTAAATGGGGTGAGAACAGTGCTTACATAACCGGTTATGAAAAAAGTGATTTCGGAAAAATCCTGCAAAATAATCTGAAAGGAAGTAAGTTTCATTTCGAACCCGACCCTTATCCGCAACAACAATTGTTTTATCGAAGTGACAATGCCACTCTCGCAGCGCTTGGAGTTCCTGCACATACCATCAGCACTTCCAAAATGGACAATGAACTGAATTACCATAAGCAGAGTGATAATTTCGAAACGCTCGACATGAAAAACATGACGGAGATTATAAAAAGTATTGCGCTCAGCAGCAGGTCTATAATCGATGGCAGGGATACACCAACGAGGATAGAACCGAGGGATCTTTAATCAACAGCCCGCTGGTAAAGAGCAAAAGACAAAGTAAGATTCAGGGGCTAAAAGTCAAGTCATCAAAAATCCCTTTCCTGTGCCCTTAACCATCTTTCCGGTATTTCATTATTGCTCGCATACACATAGTCGTTATAGCTGCATGAAATCATTTTTTTACCCCCGATCTGCATCCACCACCTTCCGGTTTTTTTGCTTTGGAGGAATACAGTTTCCTCACCGTTCAGCGGAGTATGAAATTCATTGAAGTTTTGCTTGTCGTGCAAAGCCGATTCCTGTTTGCTCCGGCTTTTCCCATCAATAAAATACCAGATCATCTGGGCTATCTGCAAGGCTGTTATGTGATTCGTATCTTTTTCGGGCCGGTAACCATAAATACCAAAGGAATCTGTTTTTTCACCGGATCCTGCAAAACGGGATAAGCTGCATGCTTCTTCCCCTGTAAATCCATTTGGGCTGATGCCTCCGGCAGGTGCATCGCCGTACCGGATGGCATTCAGGTCAAAACTTATAAAATCAGACTGCCTCATCAACGGTTCTATTTCATCCATCTTTTCACGCGCTATACCAACCCGCATACAATCAAACCGCAGCTTATCCATCGTCTCTAACATGTATGGATGTACGAAATAACTTTGAAATCCAATGTGATTGTAATAACGAATGAAATTAGGTTCCGACGTTAACATGTCCATCAGAAAATTTTCACTTTTTACAGACGATTCGCTTTGCAGATCGATGTGAGAATCTATAACAGCAGATTCTGCAAACTGGTTTTCGCTGCTATACACTTTATATTGCGCAAGTGTCAGATCATGCGAACCTCCGATCAGTATCACCGATTTTCCGGTATTGACAAAATCTTTAAGCACAGTTGTTACACAGGAGTAGCTGTCATTGAGTGTAGCGCCGGTTTTAATATTTCCGATATCTGCAACAGAAATATCCTGATGCCAGTGCAGGAGTTTGTATAGCTGAGTTCTTACTTCGTCTGCCGGATTCAAATCTGAGAAAAAACCAGCACCCCTGAATTCATCAATGCCGGCAATGATGACATCTGCTTTATCCACATCCGGAAAGGTTTCAGAAAAAATATCGATGGTTCTTCCAAACTGCCTGTCATAAAAAGGCACATCGCCATTGAGCACATTCGGGTTCACAGGTTCCAGAAACTGTTCAAGATCATACATAAATCAGTGAATTAATTTTTCATAAATAGGGTGTGGCAAATGTACTATTTCAGGTTATTGGAAAATGGGAAGAATTTAGGTTCCAAGTTTCGGTTTTCGGGTTTCAAGTTTGATAATTTCAGGCTTCAGGTCTGTTATAATGGCCAGGGAATGATTTTTAGAGTTTGCGGTTTGTTTGTGTGGGAAATGTGGAATGGACTACAAACTTTGTGATTTTTTTTCATAACTTTAAACTGGGTTTATTTCATGCACTGCAACTTATTTCCTGTTAAACCAACCCTGCCGTGGCACACCTTACGACTGACATATCTTCTGAAGCTATCAATAAAGTTACAGATATCTTTATTTATACGACCTGGCAATATTTCCGCGAAACAATGTGTGTCATTCATGTGAAGTGCTGCGAACTCAAGTGGTCTTTGTTGAAATCTCAAGTGTATGTAAAATTCATTGAGGATAAAATAATTTCTCTTTTTAGTGTTCATGATAAAGCTCCGCCGGATACATAGCGCTTATTCATTTTATCATCCTGAACTTAACTATATGAAATTCTTTGTACTGCTCAATATATTAACTATTATGGCATTTACTTCGAATGCGCAAACCAATAAAGGGACATGGCTGATGGGTGGAGATATAAACTTATCATCAACTAGAACTAAAATTCGGGATACCATAACAACAGAAAGTACCTCAGAGATTACATTAAAGGGATTTTTAGGCTATTTCCCAGTAGATCGATTTGTTATAGGCATTAATCCCAGCATGGATTATTCTATAAATAAAAAGGTCTCCGTTAATGCGATTATTTTTGGAATAGGCCCATTCTTCAGGTACTATTTCCTGAATCCTGAAAAAAGATATAATTTATTTGCAGGTGCTGGCTATACTTTCAGGCGCATTTCCGGCGGCGTCAGAGTCACTCGTTATAATGAGTATTCGATTTCTGGCGGGATGGTTTTTTATTTTAATACGGCAGTCGGTTTAGCATTTACAACAGACTATTCTATTATAAAAGTTGAGGGCGCAGGGGGGAAAATGAAGAATTTAATTTTCGATATAGGATTTCAATTTTATCTGGAAAAGAAATAAAAATAATTATCTAAAAAAATATTAGTTCTGTTAATGCTAATTTTGGGGACTGGAACTGTTTATTCTCAGACGACCACAATCATAAATTATCAAACTTACAATGCATCAGGCTGTAACATTTTTGCAAATGGGGTTAATGTGCCAGTAACTATTAATGGGACAAATGGTATCATTTCTCATATTACAACAATTGGACAACCTACTTACGATAGTACATATCATAGTATTGAATTAAATGCAGTGACAGAAAGTTCTAATAGTGTTATTAAAGGCACAGAATATAAAGTATCTGTTAGTTTTAAACAACACTACACTTATAAAATTACAATTAATGCGGCGAGAAAAAAAGTTTCATCAAGTGATATTGATCCTAATTTAAGAATAGACTTAAATAATGTTGCATCAGGTGGTAATAATCAATGTAATGGTACAGAAACCATAGATCCAAACCTATCTGGAAACTTTAAACAATCTTTCCAGGTAAAGACTGATCCCACAAATTTTGCAGATAATGTGCTTTTTTACAATTCACTATCTGCTGCAGAATTAAACCTTGCTATTGCAGCAATTCCGGGAAATAATTCTGGCCTTGAAACAATACTTATCAGGAAAATCACAGTAGAAGAAACTCCGCCACCAGCATCATTTACAATAACACCTCAATCTGTGGAACTGGCGTGCGGATCTACGAATCCTTTGACATTTACCATCAATGGAACTAATGTACCAGTAGGAGCTACACCAACCTATAATTGGTTTTTGGGCAATGTGCCCAACGGGTGGTTGTACAATGGAAATGAAGCCAGTCAGAATATCTCAACGGGAACTACAAACACAATTACCCTGACACCTGTATCCGGTGTTACACCAAAAAACATTACTGCAACTGTATCAATTGGAAGCACAAATTACCATACAGATACCAGTATAATCTCCATTATACAACCCTCGGTTATTACGGGTGATAGCATATTTTGCAGCATTTCAGATACATTCAGAATTCCTAATCTACCGGCAAGCGCTACAGTTAGTTGGTCAGCCATACCATCACAAATTGTTCAAATAAATTCTCCCGATGCTTCACAGACCACTCTTACTCGTGAAACAGACGGGATTATAACACTGACAGCAATTATCACTGCTTCAGTATGTGGTGCGATTCCGCCCATTACCAGGCAAATAGTAGTTGGTAAACCGGTAATTTCTGGCGGCACTTATAGTTATAACGGATATCCTTCGCCTGGCCAGACTACCACAAAAACTCTTGTGCCATTTATTAACAACGCTTGGAACACTGTTTGTAACCAATTCAGAGCAGTTACCGATTTGCAAATTTCAGATACAAGTAATGTAACCTGGTCCGATATAACTCAAAATCCTCCTCTCCCCCTTGGTTACACATGGAACCAAACGGGAAATAATCTCAGTCTGGCATTTATTTATTCCGGCAGGCAGGCTGTCCTTCAGATCGTAGCTTCAAATACTTGTGGTATTGCACAGCCTGTACAATACGGATTTTGGTCCTACGACTGTAATGGCGGAGGCGGTGGCGGTTGCAATCATTACAATATTTCACCCAACCCCGCAAGCAGTTTCATTAGTATAACGCCAAGTATTATTGTACCCTGTGCAAGTAATCTGTTGGGGACTTCACCGATGGAATCAGGCGATTATTCAATCAGGTCGGTCCGGATAACAGATGAAAATGGTATTACTAAAGTACAGAGGCAGTTTGGAATTAATACAAAGAATGTTCGGTTAAATATTTCCACTTTGCGCCATGGCACTTATTTCGTGGAGATTTCGAATGGAAGTTATAAAGAGTCCCAAAAGATGATCATAGAATAATTTAATAAAAGGCTTATAGTTGAGTTATTTAATTTATTAAAATCTCAACTATAAGCCTTTTAAATTGTAAGATATTTCTTCAATTTCAGCCATTACTGCCCCATTTCATTTGTTAAAGGAATTTATCCGAAAGATTCATGAATATAAACACACTGCATTGAAGATTTTTAATACGATAGACAACTGAATTGTGGTTATTCCAAAAACATTTTCAAAAATTGAATTCTTAATTAAAAACTATTGATGAAATTCTTAAAATTAAAAACTTCAAATGAAATGAAATTCCTTATTCTATTCTTACTATTCTTTTTTATTATTTCCCAATCTCATGCACAAATAACTAACGGATACTGGATGTTTGGAGGAAATCTGAGTGCTTCGATCAACAAAACCGGCTCTGATGACCAGGGATCAAAATCAACTGATATAAGTATGTCAGCCGATGCGGGTTATTTTTTTGCAGACAAATTTGCCGGAGGTATTGTGCTCTCATATAATTTGAATAATCTTAATTTTTTGAACGGTTCTTCAACCAACAACTTTTCCAATTCTGAAAGTTTTTATGGCGGGCCATTTATCAGGTACTACCTATTACCATCCGACAATTTGTACAATATTATTGCAAATATGACTTTTCAACTCGGAGAAATGAAGGATAGGGATATGTATAAGTCTCATAGTGCAGGTTCAAATAAATTTGTAATCTCTGCTGGCCCGGTTATTTTCTTTAACAATAATGCCGGTTTGGAGTTCCTGTTAAATTATACATCTATAAGTACTTTTAGTACCAATCTTGATGAGCCCTTTCATTCTTTTGGGTTCAGTATCGGCTTCCAGATTCATGTAAATAAACATGATGATTAGCAATCAAGGAATTGTGTGAGGATAATCATTACCATCACTATTTATATTTGCGGATTTAGGGTTCATGTGTTTTTTTCTCTGATTGTATATTAGGTTCATTACATCCATTGCTTTGGTATTTCTACCTAAACGAATCACACTGTAAAACACTGTAAAGTCAATATATTTTCTGGGATTATTTATGAAGAAATATATTTATAAATTGATCTATCACGACCGCTTTAATTCGGAAGGAACTATGCGATTACTTCGTGACGAATACTACAAATCAAAACAGCCTTAGTTCATTTCTCAGGCGTATGTAGAATGCTCCCTTTTTTCAAAAATCTCTTAGTAGCTTACCTTCGTGCCCGTATGGAAGAGTTAAAAAGCAAGATCTCCGAATTAAAGGAATCAATCAACCAGTTTGCGACAGAAGAAAAAAATAAAGCTGAGACTTTCCGCATCCGGTTTCTTGGGTCATCAGGTCTCGTAAAAAAGATCATGGGTGAAATGCGAAATGTGGCTCCTGAAAACAGAAAGCAAGCCGGCCTCGCACTGAATGCGCTGAAACAGTTTGCAGAAGAAAAATACAATCAACTTAAAAATTCCGTTTCACCTGAGGCTGAAAGAACTTCCAATCATCAGGACCTTACACTTCCGGGAAATGAGTTGCCGGTGGGCAGCCGCCATCCCATCAGTATTGTAAGAAACAGAATCATTTCTATTTTCCAGAGAATCGGTTTTACGGTAGCCGAAGGCCCTGAAGTAGAGGACGACTGGCACAATTTTACCGCGCTCAACTTACCCGAAAATCATCCGGCCCGTGATATGCAGGATACATTTTATGTTCGAAGAAACCCTGACTGGATGTTGCGAACTCATACAAGCAGCGTTCAGGTGAGGGAAATGGAAAGAGGAGAATTACCCATCCGCATTATTTGTCCCGGACGTGTATATCGCAATGAAACCATCAGCGCGCGGGCACACTGTTTTTTTCATCAGGTGGAAGGTTTGTATGTGGAAGAAAATGCAAGTTTTGCCGATCTGAAGCAAACTCTTTATTTCTTTGCCAGGGAAATGTTTTTTCAGGATGTAAAAATCCGTTTTCGCCCCTCTTATTTTCCTTTTACAGAGCCGAGCGCTGAAATGGATATCAGTTGCCTGATATGCGGAGGCAAGGGTTGCAATGTTTGCAAACACACCGGCTGGGTTGAGATTTTGGGTTGTGGGATGGTGCATCCGAATGTGCTTGAAAATTGCAAAATAGATTCTCACAAATACACCGGATTTGCCTTCGGAATGGGAATCGAAAGAATCACCATGCTGAAATACCAGATCAATGACCTGCGTTTGTTCAGCGAAAATGATGTTCGTTTCTTAAAACAATTTACACACGCCATTTAAAACTTTTCAAAAGTGGAATCACAGGTTTGCGTATGCGGAGCGGGTACCATGGGAAGCGGAATTGCACAGATCTTTGCACAGAAGGGATGGAGTGTAAAGATATTTGACATTCAGAAAGCCAACCTTGACAAAGCAAAAAATACCATCGAAAAAAACCTGCAGTATCTTTTGGGAAAAGGTAAAATTAATCAACAGCAAAAATCTGATATTTCATCGCGAATCAATTTTGAGGACGATGTGAAACGCTGCACTGATCCATTGATTATTGAAGCCATTTACGAAAACCAGGAAGCCAAGATAAATCTGCTTCGACAACTTGCAGAAGTCAATGATGAGAAAGTAATCCTGGCCAGCAATACTTCTTCTATTTCAATTTCTCAAATACAAAAAGAAATTTCTTATCCGCAAAGAGTCGTTGGAATGCATTTTTTCAATCCGGCTTACATCATGCCATTGGTTGAAATTGTGAGAGGAGAAAATACTTCTGATGAAACCATCGAATCGGCCAAATCTGTTTGCAAAAAAATTGACAAGCATCCCATCGTATGTAAAGATTCGCCGGGATTTATTGTCAACCGCGTGGCAAGACCCTATTACCTGGAAGCGATGAGGCTTTTGGAAAATAAAGCAGCAACCGTGGCAGAGATTGACGAAATACTGGAAGCAACCGGTTTTAAAATGGGGCCGTTCAGACTAATGGATTTCATCGGGATGGATATCAACCTGGCTACCACCAAAAGTGTTTACAACCAGCTTGGCAGGCCCGAACGCCTGGAACCTGCCATCACACAGATCAAACTTGTGGAAGAAGGGAATCTTGGGAAGAAAACAGGCAAAGGATTTTATAATTACGGACCAACCACCCGATAGTGAACAGAGATACAGATAAAATTTTAGTAACAGGTGCATCAGGATTGGTAGGAAAAGAACTGGTGCAACAACTGCTCGACAGAGGATACCGTGTACGCGCATTGTATCACAAATCACCTATCGAAATAAAAGATTCCAATCTCGAAATTTTTCAGGGAGATATTCTCGATGTGGTATCCATTGAAGAAGCGATATCTCAAATCACACACGTTTTCCATTGTGCAGCCATCGTGTCCTATGACCCAATTGACAGATACCGCCTGATGAAATACAACATCGAAGGAACGGCCAATGTGGTAAATGCCTGTATCGATGCAAAGGTTCAGAAATTCGTTCATGTAAGTTCCGTCGCTGCTATCGGAAGATTGAGGCAGGATGAAATGGTGAATGAAGAAACCCAGTGGACTGAAAAAAACAACAACAGCAATTATGGTAAATCAAAGTACCTGGGAGAGTTGGAGGTTTGGCGCGGACTGGGCGAAGGTCTGGACGTGGTGATTGTAAACCCTTCTTTAATCCTCGGCGGAGATAATTGGAGTACCGGGTCTTCGGCAATTTTCAAATCGGCATACGAAGAATTCCCCTGGTATTCCGAAGGCATCAGTGGTTTTGTAGATGTAAAAGATGTGGCCGCGGCAATGATACGATTGATGGAAAGTGACATCTCAGGACAGAGATTTATTTTGAGTGGAGAAAATCTTTCTTACCGGGAAATATTTAATACGATAGCCCAATGCTTCGGCAAAAAACCACCACATAGAAGAGTGACTCCTTTTTTGGCAGAATTGGTTTGGCGATTGGAAAAGATAAAAGCAATGATAAATGGCAAGCGCCCATTACTCACAAAAGAAACCGCACAAACTTCCCTCGCAAAAGTTTATTTCGATAATTCAAAAATCCTGAAAGCCCTACCGGGATTTGAATTCACGCCACTGCATGAAACCATTGAGAGAACTTGCAAAGTTTTAAAAGAGAAATATAAACTCTCTTAATTTTCCAAATAATGATCTTTACTCCAAAGAAAATGGTTGATGCCACGACTGTACCATTCTCCAAATCCGCCAAAGAAGGCAGGCTTCCAGTCTCTAAACGTCTAAACACCTAATCTTCTAAACATCTGAACTCTACACCCTAAACGCAAAACTCCTCAAAACGTGGGGCACAACGTCTGCTTCCGGTCTCCCTGAAACTGATCATAAAATCCTTTGTACAAAATATTGAACTCGGCAGCGCCCAGACTATGGTTGAAGTTTTTCAATGAAGAGGTAGTCACATCATAGCTAAAGGTAAAACTAACATTGCTGATCACAAGTCCCACCATTGGAATGGCTGCGTCTCCATATCTGTAATAAAGCCCTGCGAGAAACTGTTTTTCTCCATGCTCTGTCAGATTATAAGCTGCATTCAAACCTCCTTCAAATTCACTCGCACCGGCCTGATAGGTGTAATACATTCCCGGGTTGATTATAACGTTATCGGCTACCCTAAAAATCCCGTTTAAAAAACCGATGTGCCGCATCGCCACTCTGTTGACATTGGGGCCGTTATTCACAAAAAAAGATTCTTTCGGATGATTGACATGCTGAATACTGTATCCCACATTGATAAAAGAATTTTCGGTCGGGAAGTAAGCGTAATTCAATCCTGCCTGCATATCAAAATAACTGATGCTGTTGTTTTGCAACACAACCTGGGTGGGAATCGTTGCATCGAAAAACTTTCCATCGAACTGATCAGGAAAAGTCAGTTTACTTTGGTCAATCCTTTTATTCGCCCATCCCACATTAAATCCCGCGGTAAGCAAACTGCTCATTCCGAGCATCTGGTGATAGGCAATAGAACCATAAATTTTTGTAGAGGTCAGCCCGCCCGAACCCGCATTATCCCGAAGTATAACACCACCCAATCCGAGCCATCCATTTTCAATACGGTTTCTGAGCACCTGCGCATCTCCGAAAATACTTATGGTATTGTATGGCACATTCATGATGTTGCTGTACTGATTGCGATAGGAAGCTCCCAACCTGTAATCGGCGTCCGGAATAAATCCGGTATTGGCGGGATTTGTCAATAACGGATTATTGAAAAACTGAGAGAAATGAAGATCCTGTCCCTGCGAAATAGCAGAAATTAAAACCAGACAAGATGTGAAATAAAATATTTTCTTCATCACTCAAACCGTTTTTACCTGATCAGGGTTATATCTCCTGTTTTTATTGTTTTTGTTCCATCTGAAAAAGTCACTTTTAAAGTATAACTGTAAACATCCATGGGCTGTGGTTTTCCGTTGAAAGTGCCATCCCATGTTGTTTTCGTACTGTTCGTAGAGAAAACCTTCTGCCCCCATCTGTTATAAATATTCCATTGCATTTCGATGATCCCGAAACCAACGACACCGATCCGGCTGTTAATTCCAAATTTGCCGGGGGTAAATGCATTGGGAACATCCAGAAGCGGGCGGATCAAAGATTTTACCGGCATACAGGTATCCACCGAACAACCTAATTGATTCGTTGAAGTAAGGCATACTGTATAAGTTGCGGTGGCTGGAAAAATATGCCGTGGGTTCACTTCGTTGGTAGTATCTCCGTCTCCAAAATTCCACAGATAAGATACAGCACCTGATGACAGATTCGTAAACTGTGTAAACACATTTTCCTGCGGAACAGTTGGCAAATAGCTGAATGCTGCTGTCGGATTGGTCCCAACAGTAATTGTTGCAAAAGACGAATCAACTTTGTTGCATGAAGTAGAATCAAACGCATAAAGTTTGATGGTGTAATTTCCCGGTACGGTATATAAATGGGTAGGTGCCACATCTGTTGAATTATTTCCGTCTCCGAAATCCCAGACAAAATCCAATCCTCCCAATGAATTATTTGTGAAGATTGCCTGATAAGGAGCACACCCTGCCGGCGGGGTTGCAAAAGCAGACTTCACCTGAGGGGAGAGCCTGATAACTTTGACCGTGTCGCCCGGAGAATTGCAATATTTATCATCTGTTACCGTCAGCGTTACATTGTACGTTCCCGTTCCACCATAAGAATGTTGTACCACATCAGCGAAATTATGCGTTTCTACCGGGGAGCCATCTCCAAAATCCCACGTAAAGATTCCGGGATCGAAAGTCCCCGAAACTGCGGTAGAAGTATTTGTAAAAGAATAAGCCAGGTTTGTACAGGGCGGAATCTTTGTTGAAACAAAATCGGGAGTAACTTTATTATCACCTAAATGAATAGTTTGATAGGTAGTATCCGAAATGTTGCATGTACTGCTGTCAATGGCAATGAGGCGAACGTTATATTGGCCTACAAGGCTATAAAAATGTGAAGTGTTCGGAACCGTAGTTGTATCTCCCGTACCATCTCCAAAATCCCAATAAAACAGTTTTCCTTTTTTGGCTGTATCCCTGAATTGAACGGTAAGCGGAACACAACCGGTAGTGTCATTGGGAACATTATTAATCAACACCTGAAGTGCTGCACGCACACCTGTAAAATCCATTTCAATTTTCAACATGCCCAAATTGCACAGACCTCCCGGAGCAGGACCGCCGGCCTGATTGGTGGGAGACCACGAACCCGGAGTTCCCGGAAAAGGAACAGACTTCCCGCAGTTTGCACAAATGGCCTGGTAAATATATCCCCGGCTATCGAACCGGCTGGTACCTCCGTCCACATGATCGCCAAACGGAGTCGGGCCTTGTGGATCGTTCTCACCAAAGAAAGAACCGTAAAGTTGGCTCGTAGCATTTTTCTCCAAAACAAAAAAGTAAAAATCGGTTCCCGAACCATCTGTCTGGGTCTTTATTGCATTGGGGGTTACCGGCATACCAATTACATCTCCGCCGGTAAAACTGGAATTGGGTTTCCCACCCCATCCTGACACATATACATTTTCACAGCGGTCAACCATAAATGCAGTCGGCGATATATTCGGAACCGGTGCATTGGTACTTCCGAACACGGTGCTATATACGTATGCGCTCAGATCAGGTTGCAGTTTACTTATAAATTGCTTTGCACCCGCATTAGAATAAAGCGCATTGATTACCGGCATATTTCCCACGCTGGTACCCATCACATACAAGAATCCATTTTTATCGATATCCAACCCATACACTTCATCTGCCCTTCCCGTTCCGATATAAGTACCTTTCATCACTTTGGTACCGTCCGAAGAAAGTTGCAACACAAAACCATCTGCAGGATCGTTGGTGGCTCCCGGAGCCGAATAAGTCGACTTAATAACTCCGGATGGAGATATACCATAGAAATCACTGCTTGCAGTGGCGCCTCCCACATATACATCATTTGCTTTATCAATTGCCAAAACATAGGCTGCATCGTCTTTCGAACCACCCAGATAGGTGCTGTACAAAATATTCTGGCAGTTGGGAGACAATTTAATCAGGACTCCATCCTGACCACCTGCCAGCTTTGGCTGAACAGCCCCGGAAGTCACAGGGAAGTTGCCGCTTGTAGTACAACTTGCCACATAAATATTGCCATTGCCATCGAGCAAGACTTCACTGCGCGCATCATCGCCATAATTCCTTTTTAGGGTCAATGCCCCTCCCCGTTGTGATTCTTCATCACCGATATTTACCCCATCATCATTTGATCCTCCAATCCTTACTGAACCGATGATGGCTGAACCGGTTGCGTTCAGTTTAGTAACCACTATATCATATCCGCCACCTGCCCCGCTCGATGCTCCCCGTGCGGGCACAACGGGATAATCGGCAGAACTTGTTCTGCCGGCGACAATAAGATTTCCACCTGGATCTTCGATAAGGCTGTGAGGTTGTTCTCTCCCTGAACCTCCAATATAGGTTGCATAAACCCTGTTCTTACCATCCGGGGTAAGTTTGATAATTCCTATGTCGAATTCTCCTCCATTAAAAGTTTCGTGATAGCTGCCGGGAGATGTCGGGAACCCTTGCCCGAATACAATGCCCCCACCATAAAAACTTCCATCTCTTCCGAATGTTGCTGTAAAGCCCCAATTGTCTGCGGTGCTTCCGGAATAACTAAAAAATATTTCGGTCGGATCTATTACCAACACCTTTGAAGGATCGTAATTTTTTATTTTGAACCTGACTTCATTTCCCCGGATTTCATATTTATTTTCGACTGTGACACGGTCATTGCCGTCTAACTGATAACTATAGGGCTTCAATGATCTGCTCTTACCGAGAGGTGTGGAAATAATCAACTCCTTTTTTTCTACTGCTAATTTTTGAGTGCCGGAATATTTCATCACAATTTTTCCCGGATCGGCACCCGGATGAACGATGAAATCATAATTGAGGTTTGTACCTCCGTCAACAAAATATTGTACATCTATTCCCGGATATACATTCTTGTAGGTAACTACCTGGTAAATTTTGCAATTGGGCGCCCATTTGGAAGGATCATCTCCGATAAAATAATTATTGACTGTATTCAACGGTTTGCTTGCAACAATTTCCGGTCTTGATGCATTGACAAATTCAACCTTATAGGCATGGCTGCGAATGACAGGTTCTGAAAATTTTCTTGATGGGTTATCTCTCCTTTGATGAAAGGCTTCTTTGAAATTGAAAACATCGCCGGGATTATATTGGGAAACAGTAAAACCCTTTTCTTCAAGATAAAAATTTCCATCTCCCGCTGCACTCATATATTTCACCTTAGGGTTCCATTGACCACGGTTCTCGATAAACTGAACCTGCCCAAAAGTAACCTCCGACATCAGGCAGCAGATGATTACCCAAAAGACACTTAGAGAAGCTATAGGTTTCAAAGGTTAATTGTTTTATTTTTTAGATGATGTTAACGGTAATAAAGTTACAGACTTTCTTGTCGTACTTCAAATTTCACAGGGATTGATTTCACAGGGATTGTAAATTACAAAACTAAAACACCGGAACATGATTTACCCGTGCCTGCCCATCTATTTTAATCCATACTTAACAAATGCATCATTATTCCAATAGATGAAGGGAAAAAAGTTCCTGATGCCCAGGAGAAGGAAAATTCATATTATAAAAACCGGTATCTATTCCAACATTTAGATTTTCAGAGGAGTATGAAAAAAAAATCCGTCAAACTGTATAAAAAAACTTCCCCGCCTCTGAAAATTGAGACAGGGAAGTTTTAAATGCATGAAGAAAATATTTAGTCAACCATGAAAACCTTAAAATACTTTCTCCAAAAAAAGAAAAGACTTTTCTAAAAAGTAAAACGAGCTTTCACAAATAACCTTCTTCCGTCGATGCCCATCTGAACAGGATCCCATGCGCCACCGGTTTCACCATCATACGCCTTGGTAGGCGCGCCCGGCACATATCCAAGGTCAGGATGGACATTAAACAAATTATCTGATCCCAGTGAAACCATGAAATTCTTCGTTATCTTATAGGAAGCATACACATCGGTTGTCACCTTTCCATAATAATTGAATTGTTCAGGCACTGTTTGCCCGTTGTCCAAAACAATTTCAGGAGGATAGGTATTATCCCATCCATATCCATACAATTCTATCTTTCCGAATTCTGTAAAATGGGTTCCAACTGAAAAGTTTTTGTTGATGCCATAATCTATTGTCAATCCGATCTTGTGCGGCGGAGCAGATGCCAAAACAAATTTTTCCTCTCTCTGGCTAAAGAAAGATTGCTGTTCTTCAAATGAATGATTCAAAGGAGCAGGCACATTGATTTTGTCAATTTTCATGTGCTGTAAATTACCGGCCAACAAAACATTCAGACTTGAGTTGCCCCAATGTTTGATATAATTTACCACGATATCAAGTCCAAGGTTGGTTGTGTTGGCTGCATTGGCAAAGAACTGAACCTGCGCAATGTGAAGGCTGTCCAGGATCGGTGCCAGCGCCACGTTTGAATTATCAAACTGGCCTGAAAGCACAACCCTGTTTCTGATTTTTACCAGGTATCCATCCACTGTTACAGAAAGGTTTTCTGTTGGCCTGGTTGTAAAGCCAAGGCTTGCATTGAAAGCATTTTCCTGTTTCAGTTTGGGAATTCCCGCAGTCCTTGTAATCGGATTGTTATTGGGAGCAAGCCTTACATCAAAAGAAGTACCTCCCTGGAAGTTGGTAAATGTATTACTGAAGTTGATTTGCTGTAACGAAGGAGCC
The DNA here is from genome assembly GCA_017307735.1 of Chitinophagaceae bacterium. Classification (GTDB taxonomy): domain Bacteria; phylum Bacteroidota; class Bacteroidia; order Chitinophagales; family Chitinophagaceae; genus Ginsengibacter. Next base: position 142,528 of record JAFKGR010000004.1, on the reverse strand, counting down.
CTGAAGCCTGTGCTGACAGACCCTCTGATATTGGTTTTCGGGGTCACCATATATCGGGTAGCCAATTTAAAAGTAGCGAGTGAACCGAAATCACTGTAATGTTCAGCTCTGATGGCGCCGCTCACAAGCCATTGTTCTGTTGCATTCAGATCCCCCTGCACATACACACCTTCAACGTATCTTTTTGCATTGACCACATCGGCAGGTTGAAATCCGGGGAATCCCTGCGAGCCTGAAGCCTTTTCATGTGAAGGATCCTTGTTTCCATAGGAATCAAATTCACCTGAGTAAATCTTGTATTGTTCATAACGGAATTCTGCACCTGCAGATAAATTTAATCCGCTGGCTACACCCGCAATATTTTTATCAAAATCAAGATTGGCGGTATTTTGCAAAAAGCTAAATCCTCCGTCATCAAAATGATTCTTGTTGATCCCTGAAGGGCCTAAAGAAGCATTAAATGTTTTATCTCCGAAATAATGGAAATTGTTCTTTCCAAAAGTATTGCTGATGTCCCAGTGAGTTCCGTCATTCATTGTGCCTCTGAATCCAAAAGCCAAAGAACCATCTTCGATGTGCGTTTGAATATGAGGATTGAAAATTGTATCATTTGGCAGACCGCCCGGGCTTGGAATGCTCTTCATAATATTCGGATTCCAGACTAAATTTCCATTGTCATCTGTGATAAACCTTTCAGGACGGGCATTGCCGGGGCTGGTGGGATCATAAAACGAACGTGTGTAAGCGAAGGCATCCGTTGACCGGTAACTGTATCCGCCAAAGGAGTAAAAAGTAGTGTGAGTTCCGGCTATGGGCAATTCCATATTCATCATGGTCAGATTTCCGGTAGTGGATGCATCTCCCACTGTCCTGCGTCCCGTATTTATCGGCAGCGCATTTTTGTGATTCAGATTTGTATCAAGAACCTGTCTGTAAGTTTTTCCCTGTTTGAAAAAATTATAAGTAAGATTAATAAATCCTTTTTTCTCTTTGCCCAGGGCAAATCCCTTGTTGATGCTACCGCTGATTTCCTTTCCGTCCAGAGCGCCATCATAATCATATTGATTGTGGAGATCCGGCGCAAAGTGTGGGTTGAATTTTTTATCATAATACCCTGAACCGTCAATGTCTATTTGCCAGGGCGTTTGTTTTTTCAGAATAATATTGATAACTCCTGCTATTGCATCTGAACCATACTGCGCAGAAGCGCCATCTCTCAAAATTTCCACACGATCGATAGATGCTTCAGGAATGGCATTCAGATCGGTGCCGGAATTCCCACGCCCTTTGGTTCCAAAAATGGCTACAAATGCAGTCTGATGCCTGCGTTTTCCGTTGACTAAAACAAGTGTCTGATCGGGTCCCAGTCCGCGCAGCGTGGCCAAATCAATCTGGTCGGCGCCATCACTTCCGCTTTGTTTGTTATAGTTGAAAGAAGGTGCGGCATAATTCAGCATTGCCGTCAGGTTTGTTCTCGCCGAAGTCTGATCGGCAGCTCCAATGCCTATCACGTCAACAGGAACCGGGGATTCCAGTTTTACCCTGCCGCTTCCTCTGCTTCCGAGCAAAACAATCTGATCCAATTGGGTCACCTTTGAGGTCAATTGAACTGAAAGAAAAGAATTGTCTTTGACTGTGATCTGTTGCGGGTCATATCCGGTAGATGTGAATACAAGTACGTCGCCGGGTTTCGCATTTAAAGTAAAATTTCCGGATGCATCTGTTGTTGTTCCGACGTTATTCGATTTTAAAACGACCGAAACACTTTGAAGTGCATTTCCGTGGGTATCCGTGACCCTTCCGGTAATTTGCTGTGCTTTTGCGGCCGCAAAAAAGAAAATAGAAATAAAGAGCAGTTCGATGAACTTTATTCGCTGGCTCATATAAAATTGAAATTTGGTTTCGTTTGAAGAAGGTGTTAGTGAATCCTATTAAATTAAAAAGCCGAAGCACCACAAAACACAGCTTCGGCTATCCAAATATATTTACTTTTTTAACATACCATTCGTTTTTTTATCACACTTCTTTAAGAGGTGGAAAGGATTGTGAAGCAAAATATACAGGTAAATACATCTGCTTCAAGAACATATACAAAAAGGAAAGAAATTCTGTCGCTCTAAAAAAGCAGCATCTTTTTTTTTGAAAAACCATCTAATCACTAAAAGCCAAACTATCTAAGAAATTTTGCTCCAGACTGTTTTCCCTCTTTTCATTGAAAGATATTGCCGGAGTCTTTTGTTTGATTCATTTTCCAGTTGCGGATCTTCCTTCACCAATTCTTCCACCGCATCCATTGCGACTTTCAAAATATTTTTATCGGCAAGAATGTTTGCCAGTTTAAAATTCAATAATCCGCTCTGGCGGGTTCCTTCCACATCTCCGGGGCCTCTCAGTTCCAAATCCTTTTCTGCAATTTTGAATCCGTCATTTGTCTGGCACATAATGCTGAGGCGTTCGCCGGCTTCTTTCGATAATTTGATTCCTGAAAGCAAAATACAATAACTCTTTTCACTTCCTCTCCCCACTCTTCCGCGCAACTGATGCAATTGAGGCAACCCGAAACGTTCGGCGCTTTCAATCACCATCACCGTGGCATTCGGCACATTTACTCCTACTTCAATTACCGTTGTGCTTACCATTATCTGGGTATTCCCTTTTACAAAACGATCCATATTGGTTTGTTTCAAATCAGCGCTCTGTTTTCCGTGAACCATGCTGATCAAAAATTTTGGCGGAGGGAAAAATGATTTCACTTCTTCATAACCTTTCATCAAATCTTCGTAATCCAGTTTGGCCGATTCTTCAATCAACGGATAAATAAAATAAGCCTGTCTTCCTTTTTCAATTTCACTTCTTACAAAACTCATGACCTCTGCGCGGTGATACGCCGAGCGGTGGACAGTAAGAACAGGTGTACGTCCCGGCGGCAATTCATCCATGATGCTGTAATCGAGATCTCCGTAAGCTGTAAGTGCAAGTGTCCGCGGGATGGGGGTTGCAGTCATGATAAGGATATGGGGCGGCAGGTCATTTTTTTCCCACAACCTTGCGCGCTGGGCTACGCCAAACCGATGCTGTTCGTCAATGATAGCAAGCCCGAGATTTTTGAAAACAACTTTGTCCTCTATGAGAGCATGAGTTCCGGTAATTATATTCAGCGCTCCATCCTTACATCCTTCCAAAACCACTTTTCTTTCTTTCGAAGAAGTACTTCCCGTCAGCAAACCCACATTCACATCCATTCCTTCCAGCAATTTCTGAAGGCTTTCAAAATGCTGCCTGGCAAGGATTTCGGTGGGAGCCATAAAACAACTTTGAAATCCGTTATCCGCAGCAATGAGCATGGAAAGAAGGGCAACAATGGTTTTTCCGCTGCCAACATCTCCCTGCAGCAAACGGTTCATCTGCCTGCCACTTGCCACATCCTTTCTGATTTCTTTGAGTACTCTTTTTTGTGCATTGGTCAGGGCAAAAGGAAGGTGTTCATTAAAAAAAGAATTGAAAAGATTTCCGACTATTTTGAAAACATGTCCGCTGGAAGTATTGTGCCTCTTGATTTTCAATAAAGTCATTCTCAATTGAGACAAAAACAATTCTTCAAATTTGAGGCGCCGGACTGCCTGCTCATATTCCTCCATGTTTTTGGGAAAATGAACCTGCCGCAATGCGGTATATCGATCTGCCAATTTATATTTTGACAGGATTGAATCGGGGAGATTCTCAGGGATATCATTTCTGCCGACCTGATGAAACAGGGCCTCCGTCAATGCAGCAATCTGCCGGCCACCAAGATATCTTGCCTTTAATTTTTCGGTACTTGGATAAACCGGTTCCAGATAGTCTTTGGTTGCACCCTCTGAAGCTTTTTGAAATTCGGGATGTGTCATCTGGGGTTTGTCCATGAAAAAAGAAACCTTGCCAAAGAACTGGTAATTATCTCCGGGCCGCATGGCTTTTTCAACATAATAAATCCCCTGAAACCACACCATTTCCATTGTACCCTCCCCATCAGTAACCATAACGACCAATCTTCTTGCTCTCTTTACTCCCACCACTTCCGCACTTATCACATGTGCATCGATCAATGCAAACTCCGTCTCGTGATTTAGATCTTTTATTCTGGTGATTCTGGTGCGGTCAATATGCCGGTAAGGATAATAGGTCAGCAGATCTTCATACACAAAAATTCCTGCTTCTTTTTTCAGAAGATCAGCTTTTACAGGACCGACGCCTTTGAGGTATTCGATAGAAGTATGAAGAATCTGAACTGTCAAAAAATCGTTTTTTACAAATATAAATGATGCATGCGGCCCCATTTGATTATTAAATCCTGATTTTAAAATTTGTAATATCCGAGGCTCCTTTAAAGCAGGAAAAATAAAAATGTATGAATTCTTTTTCACCTGCAGACAAGATATATCTCCTAATTTCGTTTTAATAACGTAACCCTTGAAGTTCAAATAAAGAAAACTTCAAATTAATTTTTGTTTCCATACCCATGAGTCAGGTGATTACTTACGAAAGAATTTCAGATCTGAAACGGTTAAATTTTATTGCTGAAGCTGTTTCCGGCAAAGTCGGTGAACATGGAAAAGTGCTGGATGTTGGTTGTGGAAATGGTGTCATCAGCATTCAACTCGGTAAACTCGGGTTTAATGTAACCGGCATTGATGTGAGTGAAAAAACCATCGAAAACGCACGTAAAAACAATATTTATCCGAATGTCCGGTTCAGGGTACAAAGCGCTGAAGAATTGAAGGCAACGGGTGAACAATTCGATGTCATCATTTGCAGTGAAGTTTTGGAACACCTGCACAATCCATCTGCTTTGCTGGAAGTGTTGCATTCATCTCTCAAGCCCGACGGGATATTAATCGTTACGGTACCCAACGGCCAGGGCCCAAGGGAAACTCTTGTAACAAAACCCATTCTGAAAATGCGTGAAGACAATGGATTTTTGTGGAAGACTGTTTCCAAATTAAAAAAGAAACTCGGCTACACGGGAACAACCGTACAGTCTTCTGCAGATAATTTGGACCATGTCCAGTTTTTTACGCGGGATAAACTGACCGGATTGGCTGCTAAAAACAAATTTAGGATTGTGAGGTTTGGCAAAGCCAATTTCATAGAAGATGTTTTTCCATTTTCCATCTTTACAAAAAGAATCAAATTTCTGCAGCGCCTTGATTGCAAAGTCGCGGAAGTTTTACCGTATTCCTGTACAGGCGGGTTCTTTTCAGTATGGGAAAAAATGTAAGAAAGGGCTCCTGTCTGATCCCCTCTAAAGATCTTCTTCTCTTTCGAGCATCAGAATAGCGCTCTGAGGGACGATGAAATATCTTTCACCTTCAAACATGACTTCTGTTGCACCACTGAGAAGGAAAATAGCAAGGTCTCCTTCTTTCGCCTGCAGAGGAATGTATTTCACCTGTTCATCAGCCGATTTCCACGGTTCATCTTCTACCGGCATGGGTAGCGCGTAGCCCGGCCCGGTTTTGAGGACATATCCTTGTTGTACCTTTTCTTTTTCCTGAACGCCCGGAGGTAAATACAATCCCGCTGAGGTCTTTTCATGCGGCTGCTGAGGCTTTATCAATATTCTGTCGCCAATAATAATCAACCTTTTCAATTTATTATCCGGAGTCACAACCATATCAATTTTCAATTGAGCTGAAATATAAAGTTATTGAAGGGAATTTCAATAAAGAAAGAATCAGTTTCACAAATTGATTATCCATATTGTAAATCGAAGTTTTATAAATCTTTTTTAGATGAAAGACAGTTTGTATTCTCCCGTTTAAAAGGGAGGATTGAATACAGGATGGGATCCCGTTGAGTGGCAAACAAAATACATTCCGAACTTCGTGCTTTTTTTATTGCAAAAAATAAATCCTCAAACAAGTTTGATAAAGTTTATAATTGATTTGGCTTCATTCTTAAGCTGCAACACATCAAAATATAAATTAGCTCCAATGTATAGAAAAGAAATAAAAATGTTGTTTCTTTACAGGAAGGTCTGTATAATGGACCCATACAGGACCTGACACTTTATGAGAACAACAATTATTCTTTCAATTCTGGTCATTTTCGGGCTTTCTGCCAAAGGGCAATATTATTTTTATAACGGAGAATTTTATGAAAATAATCTGCTGATAGAGGTAGGTGCATCTTTAGGGGCCATGAATGCTTTCACTGATATCGGCGGGAGGAAGGGTGTAGGTAAGAAATTCGTCAAAGATTTTAATATTCAGAATACCCATATTTCAGGAGGAGTGTTTGCCGGCCTGATGTTTAAAAATTCGGTCGGGTTGCGGCTGGAGGCTACTTTCGGGACTGTTTCCGCTTATGACAGCATTCTCAAAAATGTTGCTGCATCCACCAACGGCCGTTATGAAAGGCATTTGGAATTCCGAAGTCCGATATCAGAATTTTCCCTGCTGGCAGAATTTCATCCCTTTGAAATGATAATAAATTACAATGAAGACCGTAGGCCTCCTGAAGTATCTCCTTACGTTATCGCCGGAGTGGGGTATTTTCATTTTAATCCGCAGGCTACATTAAATGGAGGTTTGGTGGACTTGCAACCTTTGAGAACCGAAGGTGAAGGTTTTGCCGAATACCCCAAGGTGAAAGAGTATAAGCTGAGCCAATTCAATTTTCCTGTCGGAGCAGGGGCGCGGTATGATCTGTCGCCCGCTTTAAATATTCGTATTGAATTACTCTACAGATTTTTGTTTACCGATTACCTGGATGATGTAAGCGGAAAATATATTGAACCCTCCTTGTTTTCGAATTACCTTACCGGAGCCAGGTTAGCACAGGCGCTTATCCTTAACGACAGGCATATCCCCGGAGCAAAATACAGTACTGCACACCCGGGAGGTGTCAGAGGCAATCCCAAGAACAACGATGGCTACATTACACTTTCTTTTAAACTGGGAGTTACCATCGGAAGAGAGCGCAGATAGGGCTGGTCATTAAATCTCCACTTCCTGTTTTTCAAATTGGAGTTTATGTAATTTGTAATAGTATCCCTGCAACTGCATAAGGTCTTCATGTGTGCCGCTTTCTACTGCCTTTCCTTTATCCATTACAACAATTTTTCCTGCTTTGCGGATGGTTGAGAGCCGGTGTGCAATTACTATTGAAGTCCGCCCCTTTATCATTTTGTCTATTGCATTTTGGATGAGTATTTCACTCTCGCTATCTATGGAAGAAGTGGCTTCATCCAGAATCAGAATGGAAGGATTGTAAAGCAATGCCCGGATGAAAGAAATGAGTTGTCGCTGGCCAAGTGAAAGCGTATTTCCTCTTTCCATTACATTGTAATCATAGCCTCCCGGAAGTTTGAGAATGAAGTCGTGAACACCTATCATCTTTGCGGCTTCTATCGCCATTTCCCTGGTAATTGTATTATCGCGCAGGGCTATGTTTTCAAAAACAGTTCCACTGAATAAAAATACATCCTGAAGTACAACGGCTATCTTACTTCTTAAGAAATCGGTTTTGTAATCGTAAATACTTGTTCCGTCTAATTTAATATCGCCTTTATTGATGTGATACAATCTGTTGATCAGGCTGATGATTGTCGTCTTGCCGCTGCCGGTATGGCCTACAATGGCAATTGTTTCACCGGGTTTTGCTTCAAATGAAACATTTCTGAGCACATAATCTTCGTCTGTGTAGGCAAACCATACATTTTCAAATTTGATACCTCCGGGAACTATTGACGGTGCTTTCCCGTCTGGTGTTTGTTCTGTAACATCCGGATTGTCCAGTACTTTGAAAATGCGTTCTCCTGCTACGACTCCCATCTGAAGAGTATTAAATTTATCAGCAATCACACGCAGTGGCCTGAAGAGGAGGTTGAGATACATGATGAATGAAATGATTACACCTGCGTCGGCTTCATAATTTCCGCCCCACCAAACCAGAAGGCCGATGGATACGGCCAATACAATTTCTATCACGGGAAAGAATACAGAATAGGCAAATATGGCGCGGATGTTTGCATTGCGGTGCTCCTGATTGATGAGCCTGAATTTCTCGAATTCTTTATCCTCGTTGACAAATGCCTGTACCACGGTCATTCCGGTAAGATGTTCCTGAACAAATGCATTTAGGCGTGCAACGGCATTGCGTACACGAATAAAAGATTTGTTTACACTTTCCTTGAATAAATATGTTGCTATGATTAAAATGGGAAATGGCGCAAGGCTGATCAGCGATAATTTCCAGTCGACAAAAAACATAAACAGCAAAATGGATATGATGCTGAGCATATCAGAAATGATCGGGATCAATCCGTCTGAAAAAATATTATTGACGGCTTCAACATCATTGATTGTCCTTGTAGTGAGCGTGCCAATGGGTGTTTTGTCAAATTGCCGGAGGTTGAAGCTGAGAATTTTCTTATACACTTTGAGCCGCATATCATGTACCACATATTGCCCGAGCCATGCGGTGATGAAACCAAAGTAATAACGTAACGTAGTTTCAAAAAAGAGAATCCCGATCTGAATCACCGTAATCATTATCAACCAAAAAATGTTTTTGTCGTTGATAAAATGGTTGATGGTATATTGGATCAGGTAGGGCCTGAGCGGAGAAAGGATGGCAATTCCGATGGAAAGAAAAATGGAGAGATAGATTTTCTTTTTATAAGGTTTTGCAAAGGCAAATACTTCTTTAAGGACTCCCAGATCAATAAACTTCTTTCTCTTTCCTGTCTGCTGCATTGTGCAAAATTAATAGAATTAGCAGCTTTGAATGATTTGGTGTTGTGGGCTATGATTGCCGGTTATTGATTTTATTTTTTTCAAAAAATGTAATGATGGTTTTAGAAACAACCTGAAATAAACCGATACGTGGATACAAGATTTTTTTCATGTCGCTTCCTGCATCTATCTTGTTTGCATCCATTCCGGTTTTTTGTTTTGAATAATTTTGTATCAGTCAAAGTTGTTCGAAAAGAAAAGGCCCTTCGCAATGAATGGCCCTTCCTTATTATAAAAACAAATACACGCTTAGTGTTGTGCCCACCACAATGGTGTCAGCACCTGGTCGGAACCCTGTCCTCCCAGTTCACCCACTGCCTGATTATATCCTTTCACGTTGCTGTTTTGCAAACCTGAAGGATATTTCATTCTTTGAGGGAAGAATTGCTGGCTGCTTGTCATGTAATTCGCATTGGTCAGAGCCGGCAATGTCTGGATAGGCCCTTCAAGAACTACATTTTCGAAGAAAGGCAATCCGAGCCTTCTGTGATCGCTCCATGTTTCTAATGGAAGCCATGGAGTTTGTGCAATGAATTTCTGAGTAATGATCTTGGTTAAATGATCGTTTCTCACAGTTCCGTTTTTATACAGATTATTGACCGGGTAATTGATGTTCACAGTTGAGGTATCACCTGTTATTCCATCTATATAGGTCATTGCATGTGTGTTGCCCGGCTCTGTGGTGTTGTTCCAGTCCACTGAAGTACCGGCTCTGTTGTAATCATCAGAAGCCAGATAAGAGGCGAGATATTGAGATACTCCCCAATAATCAAAACTCTTTGCGATCCCTGTTTCGTATGCAGTTTTGGCGTCAACCGGAGAGTTCCATCCCCTTTCTGCACCTTCGGCCAGAAGGAAGTAAGTTTCCCATGCTCCAAAGAAAACTCTTTTTGAAGTCTGGGTTCTGAACTGTTGCTTGAGAACAGGATTCATACTTGTAGTAACACCAATATTTGCTCCCTGGAATAAGGCATCCACAACGCCTCCCTTTGCACCCCAGTTTCCATCGGGCATTGGGTTCCATGTGAATTTGGCATCTATAGTTTTTATAACGGCTCTTGTTGTGGAATCTTTGACGAAGCCGACTGTGTTACCACCCACTGCTCCGCATGTACCGTTTGGAAAAGAGGGATCGCTATTGTTGCCGGGCATATAAAAGATCTGATAAGCTCTCGGGTCAATTGTATTTGGAAGACCATCCAGCCAAAAAGGGGCAAATGGATTATTTGTCTTTGATGTCAGTTGGACGGGGAAATACAGGCCTGCATAATCAGCGTCTTTGATATTTGCTATTGCTGTATTCTGAGCAGCGGGATCCAAAATCACGTTTGGAATCTGGGTTTGAGACTTAACACCTCCTAAATTAACAACAAGATTGTTGAAAGTAACAGCCTCAGGCAATTGGTACCAGCAACGAGTGTACATACCTGACAGATCATCCCAACCCGGTTTTTCCTGAATCTGGAAGTTTTGAGTATTGTCGGTAAGCAGCGATCCTTTGGCTGCATCTTCAAATTCAGCCTGCGCCTTTGCAGGATCTACTTCCGACAAACGCATAGCCAACCTCAATCTAAGAGAATTACCATATGCCTGCCATTTGGCGAAATTGAATCCATAAGCCGGATCTTCGCTGGAAACAACAGATGGAACTGCGGGAACTGAAAGGTCAAGTTTGGAGGTAGCATCTTTCAATTCATCCAACATGTAATAATAAACTGTTTTTACATCCTGGAATTCCGGATTAACTCCCTGGAATGCTGTGGTAGGCATCGGCCCGAAATTGTCACTCATTTCACTCAGCAAATACGCACGCCAGATCCGGGCTACCTGCAGGAGGTTGTTGGTGTAATTTTTATTCGTCCCCGCACTCAATTGTTTGGTGGCTACGTCAATCGCACTGTTGATGGTATTCAGTGCGCCTGATGATTGGTTGTTGTAGTATTCGCCAATCCATTCATCGCTGTAATCGCCCCAGGAGAAGGTGGCTCCGTCTGCATCGCTGATCTGATGGCCGGCTGCAACCCAATAAAGTACGAATGCTCTTTCGGAAACACCAGGATCCATTTGGGCTTTTATGATCGAGTTGTCGATGAAATATTCCACCTGTACCTGGTCGGTACTGGCAGCCGTCGGATCGGTATTGATATCTGTTATCTTTTTGCAGGCGGAAAACATGGTTATTGCCGCTGCAAATAAGGCCGATTTTATAATTGTATGTTTCATGATTTTAGAATTAATTTTTTTGGGATTAGAATCCTAATGAAAAATTGAAATAGAAAATGCGGGTAGTCGGGGCACTTCCGTTTTCAAAGCCTACAGCAGGGGTACCTGAGGCATAGGCCGATTCAGGATCCAATCCGTGCATGTGGCTGCTGATGAGCCATGCATTGTTACATGACACAGATACCACGGCTTTTTGGATAAAACTATTTTCCAGCATTTTTCTCGGGAATGAATAACTCAATTGGATATTTCTAATCCTGAAATTGGTTGCATCATACAAGTTGATTTCTGTAATTCCGGTATTTCCGGGACCTGCAAGGGCAGTCCAGTATTGCTGAGCTGAAATCTTAGTGGTATTAGAAGTATAACCGCCGCCTGATACAGGTACAACACCTTTCACAATCATTGAATCCCGGTTATTGCCGGCAGTTATCAATGCCGTTCCGCTACGTTCCATGTTATCAAGTGTCTGAGAGAAAATTTTTCCCCCGATTCTTGCATCGAGTAAGATTGACAACCCGAATCCTTTGTAAGTAAATGAATTTGACAATCCCAATAAAGCAGTTGCCTGTTGGTTGCCCAGCCTTGAAATATCTGTTGTGGCTTGCGGCAATCCATTGGTTGAAAGAATCAACTGTCCGTAATTGGGGTCTTTATTGTCAGTTACACGCAATAATTTATTTCCATAAATTTCACCATAAGGTTCACCGGCTACAGCAAGAACTTGTATGTTGTCAAATCCGCCTAACTGATATTTATTTACGCCCTGGTAAATATAGGGAACTGTATTTTTATTATGTGAGAAATTGACTCCCATATCCCAGTTGAATGAACTTTTGCTCTGGATTATTCTTGCATTTGCGGTTACTTCAATTCCCTTGTTCTGCACATTTCCTGCATTTATCTTCATTGAACTGTAACCACTCAGAGGATCCATTGGCAAATTGATCAATTGCCTGATGGCATTTGATTTGTAAACAGAAACATCGAGGCTTACCCTGTTGTCGAAGAAACGCAATTCGGCGCCTGCTTCGTAAGACCTGATTAACTGGCTTCTGACTGTTGAATCAAACAAGGTACCTCTCCGGGAAGCAGTTGTATTTCCATTTGGATCTGTGTCTATTCTATATGTATTAAACAATTCATAAGGATTCAGGTCGCTACCGGCTTCAGCATAAGATGCGCGGAGTTTTCCAAAACTTAACCATGAGGGAAGCGTTCCACCGTGATTGTTGATCATATCTGTGAAGACGTATGAAAGGCTGACTGACGGATAGAAGAATGAATTATTTTTTGGCGCCAGTGCAGAACTCCAGTCATTCCTGAATGTTCCGGTCAGGTACAAATAACCATCATAATTCAATTCCACAGATCCATAAACGGAGTTGATTTTCTTTCTGGCAAATAATTGACTTACCCCGGGATTGCCGATTGAATTGGTAACAGTAAACAGGTTAGGTACCCTGAGATTGCCGGCGCTGATATTGATTGCGCTGTTTTGCCATTCCATCAGGTTGCCGCCCACCATTACAGATCCGCCGAGTTTTCCAAAGAGATCATCCTTTTTGGCAGTTAACCTTCCGCTGAAGTTGGTCTGATGGTAAGTTTGTTTTCCAAGCCCGTATTGACCGCCTGTGCTTGCGGGGCTACCGGCAAACATTTTATTTTCTGTATTGGTAGTGTACATATCCACTCCACCATTAATATCTGCTTTCAGCCATGAATTAAAATCGTGCCCGACAGCAGCATAGAGAATATAACGGTCACGCACATCCGAATTTAAATTGTATTGGGCTGCCCAATAAGGGTTTGTACCACTTCCTTTCTGCCACCAGAACATGTTGCCGTTCTGATCAAGAGGATCTTTGAAGTTGAGGATATTTAATGTTCTCGGAAGATTATAAATCGTTGCGAAGATGCTCCCGTTCTGACCCTCCAGCGATCTGTTCTTGGCAGTTGCATTGATGTACTGAACTTTTGTATCAATAGACCAATGTTCATTGCGCCCGAATTTTGTGGTTGTTCTTGCAGTGATGTTATTCCTCATGAGCTTTGCACCGGGAATAATGCTTTTGTCGTCAAACCGGTTGTAGGATACGTAAATACCAGTAGAATTTACCCGTTGCTGGAACGAAATATTCTGATTTGATACGATTCCGTTATTAAAGAAATTGCTCACATTGTCATGGGGTTCCAGTGCCACTTGTTTTCCTGACCAGTCAACAACACTCTGGCCTGCAATTTTTGGTCCCCAGCTTGATCCCGAAATAGAATCATATACGTTATTGCTTCCCTGTGCAAAAGAGTTTTGCATTTCAGGATTGGTCAGTATGCCTTCAAATCCTACAGAGGAAGATACTGTAACTCCCAGTCCCGGTTGTTTCTTGCCGGTCTTGGTAGTAATGATGATGACACCGTTTCCGCCGAGAGATCCGTAAAGTGCAGCAGCAGCGGGTCCTTTCAGTACACTGATGGATGCAATGTCGTCGGGATTGATATCGCTCAGTCCGTTACCCATATCAAGTGAGGGGTTCCAGAAGTCGTTTGTAGCGCCGATTCCGACACGGCCAATGGCGTTATCCATCGGGATTCCATCAACAACAATCAGAGGTTGGGAAGTTCCGGTTAAAGAATTATTTCCCCGCAACAGGATTTGAGAAGATCCGCTCGGGCCGTTTCCGGAGCGTACTATCTGAAGCCCGGATACCTTTGCAGACAAGTCGTTCACAAGGTTGACTTCCCTGGATTCGACGATGGCTTGTCCGCTCACTTCCTGCATCGAATATCCCAAAGATTTTTTGGCTTTCTGAATGCCAAGTGCAGTTACAACTACTTCCTGAAGAGTACCTGCTCCACCTTCAAGGGTAATGGTAAGATGGCTGCTCTGGCCTACATTTACTTCTTTGGATTTGAAACCCACTGAACTGATTTCAAGAACGGCATTTGAACCGTTGACTGAAATACTAAAATTTCCGCCTGCATCAGTTGTGGTACCGACATTGGTTCCTTTCAGCATGACTGAAGCATTGCTAACGGGTGCGGACTTAGAGTCCGTTATTGTTCCGGTTACTCTTCGTTGTTGCGCATAAGTCATGAATGACCACACGCACAGGAAAGCACAGAGCAATAGTTTAATGGTTGACTTGAACATTGCAATTGTTTTTGTGATTATAGAATTTGTTTCTTACTAAAAATGATTATATGGTTTTTATTATGTTTCGATTGATGGACAGGGCAGGTAATGAATCATAGTTTTCCATAATCAGGGCGGCAGCCCCGATGATATCCACTTTCTCGTGAAAACCGGAAACAGTTACCCGGGTGTCTTCCGCAATTTTCGGGATGCAATGTTCATTAATTGCCTGTTGGATCGGGGCAAGCCACAATTTTCCGGCGGCTGCACCTCTGCCACTCAGTACGATTAACTCCGGATTCATGAGCGTGATCAGGATTGCAATTCCCAATCCCAGATTATATCCCGCCTCTGAGAAAAGCTCAACCGCAAATGTGTCGCCGTTCAAAGCGGCATCAACAATCGCTTCAAATGAATCTTCGATGTTTTCAAAGTGCGCGTCTTTCAGGATAGTCGCCTTGCCATTTCTAATCCCTTCTTTTGCTTTTTCAATGATACTGATCAGAGAGGTTTCTGTTTCAAGGCATCCTGTTTTTCCGCAGCTACATATTTTGTGGTTGTCTTTGAAAACCGGTATATGGCTGAATTCTCCGGCAAAGCCGTTGTTTCCCCTGAACAGTTCTCCGTTGAGGATCATTCCCAATCCTACACCCCACCCGATATTGATCACCATTACATTTTTATAATGCCTGCCTGCACCCAACCGGTATTCCACAAGCCCGATCAGGCTTGAATCGTTATCTATCAGTACCGGCAATCCAAGCGCATTTTGCAGATATTCTTCCAGGGTTCCCGAAGGTGGGATCAGGAATGAATGGTTGATTCCTTTTTTTACATCCACAAATCCCGGCATGCTGATTCCCACTCCGATTATTTTGGATTTTTCTATTCCGGATCTTTTGATAAAGTCAGCAAGAAAATCTTTTAATCCGGGTGTTGCTTCCGGATTGTTTTTTAAAGGCAATTCTATTTCTTCGGTAGGACGGACAGTGTGGTTATGTAAATCTAAAATGGCCACATTGGTTATAAACTGATCAACTGCAACGGAAACAATATAATTTGTATCGGCCTTCAAAGAATATAACTGGGCCCTTCTGCCACCCGTTGAATTGGCCAGTCCGGTTTCGACAACACTTCCTTCCCTGATTAATTCATTAATAAACCTTGTTGTGAATGGAAGACTCTTTTCTGTGAGAAGGCTGAGGTCTGCACAAGAAAGCTTATTCTCAAAGTAGAGATGCTTTTTTAGTTTTCTTTTATAAAGGTCTTCTTTACTGAGCAAGATGGTCTGGTTGTGTTATTGTCTAATAAAACGGTTATACAAACATAACAAACTTTTTAAATTAATTAATAACTTTTTTAACTTAAATGAATATTAATTTACAGAATTAAAAGAAGAATAACTATAATGACATAATTATCAATTAGATATGAATATTTGTGAGGAAAAGGAGAGTGGCGGTCGCCTCATTAATATGTAATACATCATTCAGTAGGAAACCTGTAAATCGACAATTTTTTTTACTGCAACATCTCTGTGTTGAAGCAAAAATACATTGGAGACAAAATGTAATAAACCCTGTTCAAAGTTGGAACGGTTGCGTAAAACTAATTTTTTAACTTGCCGGTTTTTAAAACAAACAGATTTGAAAATCTTAATCCTTGGTTCCGGTGGCCGCGAACATGCAATTACATGGAAACTGTCTCAGAGTTCCGAAGATCCGGCATTGTACATAGCGCCGGGCAATGCAGGCACCTTAGAACTTGGTGAAAATGTTGACCTCGATCCAAATGATTTTAAAGCAGTCAAAGAGTTCTGTTTGAAAAAGCAAATTGACATGGTGATTGCAGGGCCTGAAGAACCATTGGTGAAAGGCATCTATGATTTCTTTAAAAATGATTCATCCCTTCAACATATTATTATTACAGGACCTTCAGCCCATGGTGCACAGTTGGAAGGAAGCAAGGCTTTTGCCAAATCATTTATGAAAAGGCATCACATTCCGACCGCCGCTTACAGGGAATTTGACGTAACCAAATATGAAGAGGGGCTGGAATATATCAGCAGACATCCGATGCCCGTTGTATTGAAAGCCGACGGGCTTGCTGCCGGTAAAGGAGTGGTTATCTGTGAAAATGCCGAAGATGCGAGGCGTGAATTTTCAGCCATGTTAAAGGATGAAAAATTTGGCCAGGCCGGGAAAAAAGTGGTTATCGAGCAATTTCTGAAAGGTATAGAATTGAGCGTTTTTGTGGCAACGGATGGCAGGCATTATGTTTTGCTGCCTGAAGCAAAAGATTATAAAAAAATCGGTGAGGGGGATACCGGATTGAATACGGGCGGTATGGGGGCGGTAAGCCCTGTGCCCTTTGCCACGAATCATTTTATGCAAAAAGTGGTTTCAAGGATTATTGAGCCTACCATTGATGGTTTGCAGAAAGAAGAAATTGACTATCGCGGCTTCATTTTTTTCGGACTGATCAATGTGGATGAAGATCCTTATGTAATTGAATATAATTGCAGGTTAGGTGATCCGGAAACCGAAGTCATTCTGTTGAGATTGGAAAATGATTTGATCGATATTATCAGGGCGATGCACAATGGGACTATGGATAAAGTGCAAACGGAATTTTCACAAAATAATGTGGTAACTGTCATGGCAGTTAGCGGCGGATATCCTCAGAAATATCAAAAAGGATTTCCGGTAGAATTCAGGTATTTGAAAAATCCTGAAGAGATTAAACACCTGACAAAAAAAGGAGGTGTCATTGTTTTTCATGCCGCCACAAAACCAGACAAAGGAAAGGTGGTAACCAATGGAGGAAGGGTACTGACGGTTTCAGCTTCTTCAACATCATTACCGGAGTCACTCGAGATTGCTGAAGAGATTTTGCGACAGATACATTTTGAAGGGATGTATTACCGTGGAGATATCGGAAATGAATTTGTGAAATAATTAAATTGGGCCTCCTGAATAATTTACCGGTTTTTTTGATCGTTTACAGTAAAGACAGGCTCGACGATACGTTGTAATTCCAATTAATTTCTACAACTTTGCAGCCAATTAATAATTTTCAATATACCTGTATAAAGCATGGGCCTATTTAATTTTTTCACCCAGGAGATAGCCATAGACCTCGGAACCGCCAACACATTGATTATTCACAATGATACTGTTGTTGTAAACGAACCTTCCATTGTAGCCCTGGACAGGAATAATCCTAAGAATATTCTTGCGGTTGGGAAGAAGGCTTTGATGATGCATGAAAAGACCCATGAAAGCATTCGCACCGTTCGTCCTCTGAAAGATGGAGTGATTGCAGACTTCAATGCAGCGGAATTGATGATTCGAGAAATGATAAAGAAAATTTATCCGCGCAAACCATTGTTCCCGCCAAGCTGGAGGATGATGATTTGTATTCCGAGCAGTATTACCGAAGTTGAGAAACGTGCAGTGCGGGATAGTGCGGAACAGGCAGGCGCCAAAGAAGTTTATTTGCTGCATGAACCGATGGCTGCAGCGCTTGGAATTGGAATTGATGTAGAGGAGCCGGTGGGTAATATGATCATCGATATTGGAGGGGGAACCACAGGAATCACTGTGATTGCACTGGCGGGAATAGTGTGTGATCAATCGATCAGGGTTGCAGGTGATGAATTCACTGCCGATATTATGGAAGCGCTTCGTCGTTATCACAGTCTTCTTATCGGTGAGCGTACTGCGGAACAAATAAAAATACAGATTGGTGCGGCGATGAAAGATATTGACAATCCTCCCGATGATATGCCCGTAAACGGGAGAGACCTTGTGACCGGGATTCCGAAACAAATTATGGTGAGCTATCAGGAAATAGCAGAAGCCCTGGATAAATCCATATTCAAGATTGAAGAAGGAATTCTGAAAGCCCTGGAAACAACTCCGCCTGAACTGGCATCCGATATTTACAGAAGAGGATTGTATATTACCGGAGGCGGGGCATTGCTTCGCGGGCTCGACAAACGCCTGGGCGCAAAAATCAAGTTACCGGTTCATATTGCCGATGATCCGTTGAAGAGTGTGGTAAGAGGCACCGGTCTTGCATTGAAACATTATGACCGCTATCCTTTTATTATGAGATAGTATTTGCGAACTTTGTTCAGCATTTCTCTTTCATATAAATTTATCTTCTCGTATTAATCAACTGTTCAACATTCAAGAACTGCGGCCATGCGTAATGTGATCATTTTTATCCGCATTTATTTTACGTTCTTTTTCTTTCTCCTGTTGATGGGGCTGTCATTGTATTTGTTATTTTCCTATAACAAATATCAGAACGCAGTTTACAGTGAAGTGGCTAATGAAGTTGCAGGCAGGATCAACTCGCAGGTGAATAAGGTAACGTATTATTTTTATTTGAAAAAAACGAATGATTCGCTGGTTCATGCCAATGAAATGCTGTATAACAAGTTGAGAGAAGATTACAGCATCACCGATACAACGAATCGTTTAGTTATAGATACGCTCAGGGTAGATTCGCTTGAGCAATTCAGAAGATTTTTGTTCAGGGAAGCAAAGGTGGTCCGCAATTCAGTGAGCCAGCCAAATAATTATATTGTGCTTCACAGAGGAAGAGACCAGGGTATTTCACAGGATATGGGAGTCATTGCACCCAACAGTGGCGTGGCAGGCACAGTCATAGAAGTGAGCAAAAACTTTGCAGTTGTGATGAGCCTCCTTCATTCGCAAAGCAATGTCAGTGGCCGGTTGAAAAGAGGAGGTGAAACCGGAAACTTGATTTGGGATGGAAAAAATAAAAACATTTTATTATTAAAGGATGTTTCGAAGTCGGCCAAAATCAATCAGGGAGACACCGTGGTGACAAGTGGTTTTTCGGAAAAATTCCCTCCGGGTCTTTTGCTTGGGTATGTGGTGGATATCATAAATGACAAGAGTAGCAGTACTTACACTGTCAGAGTGAAATCGGCGGTGGACTTTGAAACTCTTCAATTTGCTTATGTGATACAAAATCTTCAAAAAGAAGAAGTGAATGATCTTCTTAAGAAAGTCAAAAGTAAATGAGTACACTGGTTAAAAATATTGTGAGGTTTTGTTTGTTTATTCTGGTGCAGGTTTATGTATTAAACCAGATACCGCCATTGAATCATTTGGTAGTTCCTTATTTATATTTCCTTTTTATATTATGGTTGCCCTATCAGATTGGGAGAAGATCACTTCTGGTACTTGGCTTTTTACTTGGATTTTGTTTAGATGCTTTCTCAAATACCTATGGCCTCCATGCCGCAGCCTGCGTATTGATTGCTTATATAAGGCCTTTCCTGATAAACGTATTGCTGACAAAAGAAGAAAAGGAATTGAATTACAATGAGCCCTCTGCGCAGAGTATGGGTTTGGTTCCCTATATCACCTACCTGACTATTTTAACTTTCATACATCATATTACGGTATTCTTTCTTAGCGCTCTCCAAACCGGAGGATGGATGTATTTTGCCGTTAAAGCTTTATTCGCTACAGCAGTGAGTTTGGTGTTGATTCTTTTAACAGAATTATTATTTAGCAGAAAGCAGAGATTTCGCACGAATACGGCTCAGTGAGCTAATTTTGTATATTGTAGTCTTCCAAAGAGTTTTTCCTTTAGAGAACGGTTTACCTAATCATGTTTAATCAATCAAGAAAGAAAATTATAATTGGGATGATCCTCGCCATCGGAGTGATCATTATAGGCCGTTTATTCAGCCTTCAGGTGCTTGATACCAAATACTCGGTACTTGCAGATGAGCAAGGCAGGTTCAGAAAAGTAGTTTACCCTGATCGCGGGATTTTATTTGACAGAAAAGGACGGGCCATCTTACGCAATACCGTTATTTATGATTTGATGGTTACGCCGGGAAAGATCAGAGGAATGCACATGGACACGGCTGCATTTTGCAAAATCCTTAATATTGATACCTCAGAATTCAGGAAGAGGATAATTACTGCCATTATTAAAAACAAAAGTTACCGGCCATCGGTTTTTGAATCTTCTCTTTCTGATGAAATGGTAGCAAGGATTAATGAAAGCATGTATAAATGGGTTCCTGCATTTTATCTTCAGGAACGCCCGGTCAGGGATTATCCTTACGATGCTGCCGGAAATATTTTGGGATACCTGTCTGAGGTGACACCTGAATTTTTGAAGGCACATGATGGGGAAGGTTATCAGTCGGGTGATTATGCAGGAAAAACAGGGCTGGAGAGATCTTATGAAAAAGTGCTCATGGGGCAACGGGGTATTGAATACTGGAAACGGGATAACAAAAACAGATTGACAGGCAAACTGGATAACGGGCGTTTTGATACCCCTGCTATTTCAGGGCAAAATCTTCATCTGGCATTGGATATTAAATTGCAAATGCTCGGAGAAAAACTGATGGATAACAAGGTAGGCGCCATTGTTGCCCTGGATCCCAGAACCGGTGGAGTTCTTGCCATGGTGAGCAGCCCGACCTATAAACCTAATTTATTAACCGGTAGTGAACGAGGTAAGCATATCGGTCAATTGTTGCTGGATCCAAGATTGCCATTGATGAACAGGGCTGTCAGTGCAACCTATTCTCCGGGTAGTACTTTTAAAACATTGCAGGCGCTCGTTGGCTTGCAGGAGGGCGTTATTACTCCAACTACTACCTTCCTTTGTACGGGGGCCTTTTATGGATGTGGCAGGCCCATGAGATGCCTTGATCCGGGAAATTTTAAACTCAAAGAAGCCATTACTTTTTCCTGCAATACCTATTTTGCCAACGTAATGCAACGCGCAATAGGCAACAAAGCATTCAGTTCTCCCCGCGAGGCGCTTGCCGCCTGGGATAAATACATGTATGCATTCGGGTTAGGTCATAAACTCGGGATTGATATGCCATCCGAAAAACCGGGATTGATACCAACTCCGGCTTTGTATGACAAGATGTATCCGGGTATGCACTGGAATTTCTGTACTTTCAAATCGGTGAGTATCGGTCAGGGTGAAGTGAATGTAACTCTTTTGCAGGTAGCCAATGAAATGGCTTATCTGGCCAATAAGGGATGGTACATTACTCCTCACATGGTTGATTCAATTGATGGGGGTGATAAATACGGATTGCTGGATTCATTCAAAATGAGGCACAGGCCGTTGAATATTCCTGATTCTGTGTTTGAAGCTGTTCAGGACGGGATGCAGGGGGTTATGGAACGTGGTACGGGAGCTGCTGCAAAAGTTCCGGGGATTATCGTATGTGGTAAAACAGGAACTGTAGAAAATTTTTATAAAGGGAAAAAACAAAAAGACCATGCATTTTTTGGCGCTTTTGCTCCGAGGGAAAATCCACGTATAGCCATTGCTGTTATATGTGAGAATGCAGGATTCGGCGCCAGTTCTTCAGCACCTATCGCCAGCCTGATGATTGAGCAATATCTCAAAGATTCTATTCCCGAACCGGACAGACAGGCACGGGTAGAAGCTATTTCAAAGATGGATTTAATGCCGGCAAGAATCCTCGATGCCATTCGCCTGCGCGACAGTATCCGTCAGGCAAAGGCTCTCAAACTCGAAAAGGAACTGATGAAGAAGGCAAAGGATACAATGGACATCAGATATGAAGATGACAGCGAATTGCCCGATGCCCCTCAAAAACCGGAAAAAGAAAAAGAATCTGTTCCTATAAAGAATGTGAAAGACACTGTTGGATTTAATGCCATTATTGCCGATAAAATTAAACTACCACTTCAGGCCATTTCAAAATCTTAGTTGCAGCAATGCGTGATCAAATAGAAATTTCAAAGGGGATTGACTGGTTAATGGTATGGCTTTACGTTATTCTTGTTTCTATTGGTATCCTTTGCATCTATTCTGTGGAATACCGCCAGGATGAATCGTTTTTCAATACGGTATTTTCATTAAATAAGAACTATTCACGCCAGTTATTATTTGCTGTGATTTGCGGAATTGTAGCAACGTTTATTCTTCTTACCGACAGCAAGCTTTTTACGGCCATGGCCAATATCAGCTATGTCTTTGGAATAATTCTGATCCTTGCCACATTTGTAATTGGCAGAGACATAAATGGAAGTAAATCGTGGATTCCGCTGGGTTTTTTCAATCTTCAACCCATTGAACTTTGCAAAATTTTTACTGCACTCGCCCTGGCAAAATTTCTCTCGCGTCCTGAAACCAATTTTGAAAAATCCTCATCACAGATTATTGCGGGAGCCATTGTCCTCACTCCCGCCGCATTAAGTATTCTACAAAATGAAACAGGTCTTGCTTTAGTTTATTTCGCTTTTTTAATTCCGATGTACCGCGAAGGGCTTCCGGGTATTTATTTGATTATCGGATTTTCGCTTGCTATTCTCGTCGTCGCCACCATTTTAGTTGAAAAAAACACACTTGCCATTATACTGACTGCCATTGCAATCATCATGATCCTGTCTTTCAAAAAGACTATTAAAAGAAACAAATCTGTTTTGTTTTTGATTATTTTCTTATGGGGTGTAAGTGTGGGAATACAGAGATTTGCTGTACCCTATGTGTTTACAAAAGTATTACATCCCTATCAGGTAGAAAGGATCATGAACACTTTCGGAGCCGACTATCAACCCGATCAGAATGCTCAGAAATTAACTGCAGAGGATCAAAAGGAAATAGAGAAATTGAATGAAAAGAAAAAAGCAACCGAGAATTACAATGTCAAACAAAGTAAAATTGCCATTGGTTCGGGAGGATTTTGGGGAAAAGGTTTTCTGAAGGGAACACAAACTCAGGGAGATTTTGTTCCGGAACAACATACGGATTTTATTTTTACAAGTGTGGGTGAAAACTTTGGTTTTTGGGGAAGTGCGGTTGTGGTGCTACTTTACGTTTTGTTTATGTTACGTATTGTGAATGTGGCCGAACGGCAAAGAAGCAAATTCAGCAGGGTATATGCTTATAGCATTGCAGCCATTCTCTTTTTTCATGTTTCCGTGAATATTTGTATGACGGTTGGATTGGCACCTGTAATAGGTATTACACTTCCATTGATGAGTTATGGAGGTTCGTCTCTTCTTACCTTTACCATTCTCATATTTATTTTGATCCGTTTGGATGCAGACAGACAAATGATCTTGAGGTAAAAAATTTTGTGATGCGAATTATTCCGTTAAGTGAAGGGGCCTTCACCATTGATCAATCTAAAGAATTTATACCCTTTAAGGTTGGTGAGGATGACCTGAGTGAAAGATCACATGGCAGCTTACTCGTAGAAATTCAACCGTTTCTTGTAATTACAGATAATGATTACCTTCTTTTAGATACCGGGTTGGGATTTGAAGATCAGAATGGAACGATGCAGATCCATCAATTACTTGAAAAAAATGGGATCAGTCCTGACCAAATTACCAAAGTATTGATGTCGCATCTCCACAAAGATCATAGCGGCGGTATATTAATGCCGGATAAAAAAACCCCTTCATTCAGAAAGGCAAAGTATTATATAAACAGAAACGAATACGAAATTGCAATCAACGGCCATTCATCATCCTACCGGCCGGATGATATACAGGCACTTAAGGGAATTGAATTTTTAGAGGGGAATGGATCTATCTCTTCTTCAATAGAATATATTTTTACCGGGGCGCACAGTCCTTATCATCAGGCGTTTAAGATTAAAGAAAATAATCAGGTTATTTTTTTTGGCGGGGATGTAGCTCCGCAACTTCAGCAAATGAGAACAAAGTTCAGGGCAAAGTATGATTATGAACCGGTTGCAGCAATGGAATTAAGGCAGAATTGGTGGCAGGAAGGCGAAAAAGAACATTGGACATTCTTGTTTTACCACGATATAAAATATCCTTCCTATCAATTTAAAGGGCAATAAAAATAAAAAGGGCCTGCCCTAAAAAGAGCTGGCCGTTGCTAACCTATGAAAAACACCTAAGGCAAAAATAGCAGAAAATTTGAATTCATTCCAAATTTTTAAATTATTTCTTTTCTTTATCTGAAGGTTACAACGGCTGATTGCCTCTTTGTTGGTTCTTGAGTCGCTTGATTAAAATGTTTCGGAATTCCTTTTCAGAATTGTATAATGTGTTCACTTTTGGAGCACCAAGTATCTTTTCGAATGAAGGTTTATATTTTTTTCTGATATCGAGCAGTTTCTGTTCATTTTCCAATACATCCCCACCTCTGGCATCACTTCGAAGGTTTTGAACTTCCTTCTGGTAATTGTTATACACGGGCCAAAACTCCTTTGCTTCCGAAGGTGATAATTGCAATTTCTCTGTCAGGAAGGCTATTTTTAGTGCTTCTATTTTTTTGTCGCGATCCTGAGCACTCATCGATTGAATACCAAAAACCAAAAAAGTTACTATGAGTAAAAAATTCTTCATATTTAAATCCTATTGTGTTTCAAAATTTTTATAATTGATTTTATTCAAATAATTATTCAATGTGTTTTCGTCTATCAGATAATCCTCCGGATTGGGCAATCCCGATGTATCACTGCTGTTTATCAATGCATCCATATCAAAAGAATTACCATTTTTTTCAAGGTAACGAATTATCTGATCATCCGAGAGTGATGCAATTCCTTCATTGAAAGCTTTTTCAGAGTTGTATTTGAGAGCGCCCGGATCATCCACTGTTTTCCTGGTAACAACCGCAAACCCACTCTTGCCTTTCCCGCTGTTATTCTGAAACATCAAATAGGATGTCAGAAATAACCCGACAGCAATCACTGCTGCAGTCGCGTATCGATATATTTTTTTAAAATGGAAGGATACTATTTTACCTGTTTCCCTCTTGTCTTCATTTCTGATTTTATCGAGGACTGTTTGAGGAAAAGTTTCAAAATAGTTTTGCGGAATAAAAAACGGATTGATCGATTTCTGCCCGGACAAAACGGGAGGTAATTCATCCGATTCAGAACCCATTTCTTCCTCCTTAATTTTTTTCAGAATGTTCGAACTCAAACTTTCGAAATATCCATTAGGGACTTCAAAAGAAGGTTCCTGAATATTTAAATTAACTTTCTCTTTGTCCAATCGGATTAAAACAGATTCCGGTAAATTCTGAAAATAATTATCTGGCGCCTGAAATACATTAATTCCATGTAAATCAGCCAACAGCGGACTTATCTCTCTTATCTCGTTTAATATGTTCGGGTCTGTATTCATTTTTTATACCGTCACTCTGACTAAAACAGGGGCTCAAAGTTTAATGATTAAGAATGAAATCTTCTATCTTTTTGGCTGCATGATGATAACTGGCTTTTAATGCTCCGGTACTGGTTTCAAGCACTTTGCTCATCTGTTCGTATGGCATCTCATCGTAATACCTCAGGTTAAATACAAGCTTTTGTTTTTCGGGAAGAGATTGAATGGCCATTTGCAATTTCCATTCCAGCTTATTGGCATCGAAATGAGGATCGCTTTTGAGTTTATAGGCCGGAGAATATTCTTCATCATCCAGAGAAATGGAATTCCTTTTTTTCTGATTGTTGAGAAAGGTCAGGGATTCATTGGTGGAAATCCGGTATAGCCATGTATAAAGTTGGCTTTCCTCTCTGAAATTGTCGAGGCTTTTCCAGACTTTGATAAACATGTTTTGTAATACATCATTTGCATCTTCATGGTTAATTACCAGCCGGCGGATGTGCCAGTAAAGTTTTTCCTGGTATTTTTTAATGATGGATTCGAAAGCCCTTTCTTTTGTTGAAGGATCCCGGAACTGAAGTAATAATTCTTCGTCGGATTGGATTTCAGTTGACATAAAATTCGATTAAGACAAATGTAAAGAAAGGTAAATGAATTCGAATTTGCGAATATTTATGCAACTTGAACGGGTTGTGAGTGCTGCTGCGGCAAATCTGTAAACCATTTTCGGGTCAATGAATTTTCTCTGAAAAGGATTGCAAACGCTGTCAGGAGGATAATCTTAGTGTCTGTAAAAAAAGACTGGTGTTTTAAATACCAGCTTTCGAGGTCTGCTTTATAGGTAAATATAGCTTCGTATGCTTTTCTGGGATCTTGTGCCTGGGACACGATTTCTTCTTCATCTCTGAATACCAGTGAACCGATTCCTGTAATGCCGGGTTTATTTTGATAAATCCTGTCACGTATATTTTCAGGATACATTTTGTAACTGACTTCCATCAAGGGCCGCGGGCCTACGATGGACATTTCTCCGGTCAAAACGTTTATAATCTGTGGGAGTTCATTGATTTTTGAAATCCTTAAAATCCTCCCAACCGGTGTTACCCTCGGGTCATTTCTTACTGTGATTTCCCTGGTGCCTATATTCGGACTGTTTTTAACCATAGTAGCGAATTTCCAAATATGGAATGGCCGGCCTTTGTAACCAATCCTCTTTTGCCGGTAGAAGATTTCATGCTCGCCCGTTAATGCCAATACCACAACCACCGCCATGAATAGCGGAGACAGAATAATCATTGCTACTGATGCCAGCAAAATATCCAAAAGTCGTTTCAAGCTCTTGTACATAAGAGGGCAATATAACTCAGATTATTAAAATACTTTTTTTATTTCAGTTGCAACTGCTTCCAATTCGGAATCCCTGATATTTGTTGAGCAGGGAATACTGAGGCACCTTTGGTAAATGTGATCTGAACGGTCGTTGTGGTTGAAATAAATTTCTTTCCTGAACATGGGCAGTTGATTCATAGGAATCCAGAATGGCCGGCTTTGCATTTTATTCGCGTTCAAGAGATGCAGGATTTCTTTTTGTTTTTCCGTTTTTATTGTCGGGAGCCACCAGTTCGGATTTACCTTTTCATCCACTTTTTGAAAAGTGATGTCACCGACACCATTCAACGCCGATTTATAAAATGCAATGATTTCTTTTTTCCTTTTCATGAATACCGGTAATTGTTCCATTTGTGCCACACCCATAGCCGCTGAAACATTGACCAGACGATAATTATATCCGATTTCGTCATGATAATATTCCATGGGATCGGCTTTGGCCTGAGTAGTCAGGTGTTTTGCTTCCTTGGCGAGTTTTTCATCATCGGTGACAATCATTCCGCCACCACCTGTGGTGATAATTTTATTTCCGTTGTAACTGAAGGTGCCAAGTTTTCCAAAAGTGCCGGCATGTTTCCCGTTATAAAAACTACCAAGTGCTTCGGTGCTGTCTTCCAAAATAGTAAGATGAAATTTATGGGCGAGATTTAATAATCTTTCCATATCACACATATTCCCAAGGATGTGAGCGGGTAGAATGACGGGAATTCTTTTTCCACTTTTTTTATGATAACAAAAATTTTCCCGAATCTCAGTTTCTGTTTCCAAAAATTCTTCAAGCAGGTTCAGATCCATCTGCCAGGTATTTTCATCGGCATCGATCAAAACGGGGGAAGCTCCTGTATAGGTGATGGTGTTAATGGTTGCAACGAATGTGACATTGGGCGCTATAACCAAATCATTTTTATTTACACCGAGCATTAAAAGGCAAATGTGCAGAGCCGTTGTGCCGCTGCTCGTGGCGACAGCATATTTTGCTCCGGCAAATTCTGCAGTCATTTTCTCAAACTGATCCACGTAAGACCCTACGCTGCTCACCCAGCCGGTTTCGATACATTCTGTAATATATTTCAATTCATTACCACCCATGTTTGGGCCACTTAACAAAAGCATTATCTCTTATAATTATTTAAATATTTCTGAACTTCTGCGAATACGGATCTACAATTATTCCGGTAGATAAGAGACGGTGGATTTCTCTGATCCCATCGGGAACTTTTTTGGTAATGGTGAATCCGAGTTCGTTACTTATTTTGTCAAAATTAACCCGGTAATCGCGTGGGTCCTCATTCATTTCTATATAATTCACTTTGCCGGTTGGTATCACCTGGCTGACTTCATTAATGATCATTCCCTTGGTATAATTTTCTTCTGTAGAGCCAACATTGAAAACGTTGGCGCGCACCTTATTTTCATCGCTTCTGAAAACAAGTTCGACAGATCTGGCCAGATCTTCCACATGGCAATAGGGACGCCAGAATTGGGCTCCCCAAATTTCCTGTTCACCTTTGATTGTCATGTTCCGGGTGAATTCATTTACTGTCAGGTCAAATCTGATACGAGGGGAAAAACCGTAAACAGTACTAAACCTTAGAGCCGTGCTGCACATGCGGCTGTCCTTTCTTTTTTCAATCAGATAGTCTTCAAACCGCACTTTCAATCTTGCATACAACGAAACCGGATTGAGTTCAGAGTCTTCGCGAACAAATTCGTTCGGATCAGACATTTTTCCGTAATTGCTGCACGTACTTGCAAAAACAAATCGATTGACACCAGCATCTTCTGCGGCTTCAAAAACTGCTTTGCTTCCCTCCCAGTTTGTTTCTTCGGCTTCGGTGGCAAATTTTTTACAGGCCGGATCTCCTACAATTGCAGCCAGGTGTGCGATCCCGTCAATTCCTTTCAAGGCTTTTTTTACGTCATCCGGATTTCGCACGTCACCTCGTATAAATTCAAAGTCCGGATTCAGCATTACATCATAAAGTGCGTCTCCTCCGAATTTAAGGCTATCCAAAACCCTTACCTGATAACCTTTCTGTAACAATTGCCTCACTAACACAGAACCAATATATCCGGCGCCGCCGGTGATGAGAATTTTCATTTTTTTAAAAAAATTTGTGCAAAATTAGCTTTTATAAACCGTTACTTGGAAATTAACTTTATAACTAATCTTCATATTATTTAAAGTCAGAATTCAAATACTTTAAATATTCTTTGTTTTTTACGTCTTCTGATGTGAGTTGGATCTTTTTATTATTAATTTTGAAATATGCCCAGGGATGAAGATAGGTAGTTGCTTTTATTCTGAGTTCAATCTCCTCAATACTCATGGTTATTTCAAGTCTGCACAAATCGTTCAATTGCCGTCTAAGATAGGGCTTCCTTGTCCAGCTTTCATCTGATTTGGGAAGAGTTTTACCCGCCATTAAAGTGTGAAGTACATCGTAAAATGCAGATAATATTTTATTATAACTTTTTTGTGTAATGGAATAAACCGTATCCGATTTAAAGACTGGAAATCTTTTTACCATTACTATTTCTCCGGAGTCAACTTTTTCAAGCATGTGATGACAGGTGATCCCAAACTCATTTGCCGAATCGTAGATTGCAAAATTTGTACACCCGATTCCCGGATATTCCGGTGGTCCGGGATGAAAGTTCAGGCATGCAAATCGTGCATTAATTAGTATTTCTTTCGGGATAATCCATTGAGCAAGATACGATATTAATAAATCACCTTTCCATTTGAAAAGCCTCTCTGGAATGGATTGATCTTTACTGCTAAATATTATTTCCGATTGGGGGAAGTGCGTGCTTATAAAATTAGCGGCTATCTCAGAAAAAGGATCCTTCTCTTTTCCGATAAATAATATATGATACCCTGAAATCTTATTTTCTATCATGTAATGCCAATAGGGAGTTATAATTTTTTAGAATTTCTTGTTGAACAAATTTCTGATTATATAGTTCAACAATCTTATCGTGTAAAGTTTTTGCTTTTGAAATTCTTTCTTCTTTGTTTGAAATGCAGTTTGTCAGGTATTTAGTCAGGCTTTTTTCATCTTTTACCTTAAAGACATAACCCATTTCCGATGATGTGACAATATCAATATTCCCATCAATATTCGAACACACAATGGGTAATTCCAAAGCTCCTGCCTGAAGAATGACATTGGGAAACCCTTCACGATGGGAAGGGTGAATAAGGATATCTGAAATTGCCATGTAATAAGGGACATCGTCACTCCAGTTGATTTGGGTAATGTTAGGGTTCTCGATAATTTCCTTCTTAGTTATCCCGGCAATAGGATCAAGATTGTCTTCGAAAGGACCAATTAAAATTAATTGAATTGGAAATTTCTTTTGCATAATTCTAAAAACGCTTATTAACTCTTCGATTCCTTTGTCACGTACAATTCTGCCAACAAAAAGAAGCAATAACTTACTTTCGAAGGGTAAACTTTTTTTCAGCACTTCTATTTTATTCTTGTCAAGATTATTTCTTGAATAAGTTTCAAAATTAATGCCGTTGGTGGAGCCATTGGCAATTACCTTTAACTTTTTGGGGCTGGCCAGCTTGTGTTTCTGTATGTATTTATATAATGAAAAGCTGTTAGGCCACACATTTGTAGCACATGAATAAGTGATCCGTTCCGTTTGTAATAAAATATTTTTTTTCAATCCTTTTTCTGCCATTAAGGTAAGTCCTGCTACCGTATGAATTCTAATCTTTACTCCGGAAATCCTGGCTGCAATCATCCCTAATAAACCTGCTTTGGGCGTATGAGAATGTACGATTGCCGGATGATATTTTTTCATTACTCTGATCAGTTTTATCAGACAAATTAAATCAGCAAAAGGAGTGATTTTTCTTGTCATAGGCACGATTACATATCTGGCACCCTCATTATTTATTACATCCGATCGTTCCTTCCCATCTGCACCTACCATAATGACATCAAATCCATTTTTCACCATGAATTTTATCTGGTCTTTCAGAAGTACTTTAAAAGCCATTGGTACGGTTGTTATTCTGATTAGGGTCTTTTTCATTGATTTCTGTAGCTCCGTTTATACCAAATTTCCATGGCAAAGATTGTCCATAATATTTTGGATCTTTTCTCTTCTGAGATTTTAATTTTATGTGCTAAAAGTTGCTGAACAAACTTCTCATCGATGAAATTTTTGAAGAAAGCATTTGATGTGTTCAAATTATCATAAATAATTTCTTTCAGATCCTCATTTATCCATTTCTTTAAGGGAATCTCAAATCCGCGCTTGGGCTGATTAATTAATTCTTCAGGCAAGTACTTTTCAGCAAGAGTCCTCAGCAGGACTTTCGTTTTGCGCCCCTTTACTTTATAGTTCCCGGGTAATGAAGGAATATATTCAAGAAACTCTTTGCAGAGAAAAGGACTTCTCCCCTCCTGCGAATTTGCCATAGTGGCAATATCCATCTTCACCAGTAAATCATCAAACAGATTGATGGCGAAGTCAAGATTCATCAGCTTGTCCAATCCGTTCAAGGAGCTTTTATAAATTCTGTCAAAATCTTCATTGTATTCCGCCATGTAATCAAGACCGTTATCCAGAAAATACTTCGTAAATCCTTCAGTGATGTCCACTCCTGCTGAAAGATAAATATCTGATCCTCGTAAGGATGCAAAAGATAATAACCGATAAAAGTAGTTATAAAGAGACTTTTTGTTATTACTTGCAGGCAAAGATTTTTTAAGGATGCCTGTTAAGGTCCTTTCAAATGAACCCATTTTAAAAAAATCAAATTTTGCAAAGGGCACATATCTTCGATATCCGCCGAATAACTCATCTGCCCCGTCACCGTTTAAAATAACTGTCACATATTCTTTAGCAGCTTTGCTGACATAATAAGACGGAATAGCTGAACTGTCAAAGAAAGGCTCGCCATAATTGGATAATATTTTTTCTACATCGTTTTGTAAATTATCGAATGAGATTTTTATTTCATGGTGCTGAGTCTTGTATTTTTCTGCCACCAGTTTGGCGAGAGGAGCTTCATCATATTCTCCTTCAAACGAAACGGTAAAGGTTTTAAGGTTGGGACTGTAATGATGAGCAACGGAGGTAACCAGGCCGCTGTCTATTCCTCCGCTTAAGAAGGCGCCTACTTCCAGATCGCTGGATTCGATCCTTCGCCTGACCGCTGTATGAAGAATTTGATCTGTTTTATCCAATGCATCCCCAAATGAATCATTATTTTTTTTCAAATAGAATTGATGAATATCCCACCATCTGGTTTCTTTTTTATTTAATGAAGAACAATCAATCTGAATAAAAGTACCTGCTTCTACTTCAAACACATTTTTATAAGGAGTATTTTTTTTATAAAAAGTTCCGAACCGCAGGTACTGAAAAAAATTTTCGTAACAAATCTCCAGGGGTAATATGGATTTCAATGCATTCAGTTCGCTGGCAAAAACAAATTTCTCATTATCCCGATAATAATATAACGGCTTTATCCCTGCGCGGTCGCGTGCAATAAAAAGTTCGTTTTTTATCTTATCATGAATTACAAAAACAAACATGCCATCGAGATAATTCAAAAAACCGAAGCCGAATTTTTCATAAAGCAACAGCAATGTTTCTGTATCCGATGAGGTTTTCCCTTTTAGCCCAAACCTTTGCCTGAGTTCATTATGATTAAAAATTTCGCCGTTAAATACTATGGTATATCTGTCATCCAGATGCATCGGCTGCTGTCCACAGGCAATATCAAGTATGGATAGACGCAGATGATAAAACTGAACGTTATTGCTCCGATATCCATTCTGTTCATCAGGACCACGATGCCTTAATGAGTTGAGAACTTTTTCTTCGGAAAAAGAATAATTAACGGAACCTGAAATGCCACACATAGTAGGGAACCTGTTGAGACGCAAAATTAACCATTAGGCACTTTCATTTACAAAGTGGTTTTTTGTGGTTTTGGCTGCTTCAAAACTGAGGTATCCGTCAGCGTGCCGAATCCCTATTATTCCACCGTTTATCCGGCCATGTGCATCCCGGTCTGAAACCGGAACTTCTCCTCCTTATTGGGAGATGGAACCGGAGTTAAATAACGCGGATTCGACTTTTGGTAAAAGAGTTGATTTATTTCGGTGAGGTATTTATTGACGACGATCTTTTTGTCGAACTCAAGAATTACTTTTTCTCTCGCGAGTTGCCCCATATTTTTTCTTACACTTTCGCTTGTATGAAGCATCAAAATCATTTTGTCAATCAGATCGCCTGTATCTCCCGGTTTGCACAGATAGCCGGTTGTCCCGTCTTCAACCACTTCTTTACAACCCGGCACATTGGTAGCAATGGCAGGTTTTTCCATTGATGCACCTTCAAGGAGTACATTTGAAATACCCTCCCGATAGGATGGTAGCACAATACAATCGGCTTCCGCGATGAATGGCCTGACATCTTTTTTCTCTCCCAAATATTGTATTTCCCTGTTTTCAGTCCAGCTCTCGATTTGCGATTCGGAAATGAGATTTGATTTTAAATTCTGGTGCCAGAGGGGACCGATAATTCTGAAAATGGTTTCCGGATAATTCTTTTTTATTTCTCCGGCTGCTTCGATAAATTCGGAAATGCCTTTGTCCCTGATTAGCCTTCCAATAAACAAGAAAACAAATTTTGATTTGTCTCTGCTGACATTAAATGGAGCAAATTTGTGGTAATCTATGCCGGAACCGGGGATCCAATCTGCCTGTTTGGAGTTTATAAATTTTCTGGTAGTGAAAAATTTCAGGTCCTCTTTGTTTTGGAAAAAGACCTTTGAGGTTTTTGAGAGGGCAAGTGGATAAACAGCTCTTACAAACCTGTAGGCAATGTTTTTACTCGAGGCCAATTGCCCCAAACCTGAAATATTGGTTATAACCGGTACGTGAAAAATACCTGCAATCAGATTGCCCCATATAGCAGGGCGTACACTAAAGGTCAGGCACAGGTCAGGTTTTATTTTTCTTATCTGCCAAAAAAGTTTGAAAATATAAGAACCTATTTCAAAAATATTTGTGTTGGCGGAACCAATATTCACGACTTTTAAGCCACGGCTCTCCACCTCCTTCCGGAATTGATTTGTTTGAGTGAGAATGTAAACATCAAAATTATTTCTTAATAGCTCATCCATTAAAGCCTCCCTCATGGTATAGGAGGAGATGAGTCCATTTTCCAATACAACAATTTTCTTCCCGGGCAGTTGATTTTTTTTCATCAGGGTACACGGATTTATTTTTCAGTACCCTATTAAACGAAAAACCTGTATATATTATTTTAATATTATGAAAAATACTATGCGTCTTGTGATCTCAGGGAGAAAAAACAATCAGGTGAAACGGTTAAAAGTATGTATAGGTAAGCTATCCAATAGGTTTTTTCAGGAATAAATCTTTAAAAAAAATGGGGTGGATTAGCCAGGGCCATAAGCTTTTTTGCTTCTTTAAGACGGATGCCTTTTGGTTAATCAGAAAAAGAGCTATGGCAAAAAATGGCATACAGGGAATTTTATATCTGACCAGTGTTCCAAAATTCAAAGTTGCAGTACCTACAAACAAGCCAAAAGCCACCGCGAAGAGAAAACAAAAATTAATCAAAGGATCGGTAAAGATGTATTTTGCAAATCTGAAAATACCGATTTGTAATAAAATCCTAATTGTAAAATAAGCAAGAAGAAGGCTTTCTAAAGCGGCTAAAAGCTGTGAAACTTTTGTGGTTTCCCAGATGAATGGTCTGAAAAAAGTTGCAGTAATTGCAAACGGAGCAATTTTTAAAAACCCGGTAAAAGTTCCGTCGAATGAGGCCCCCAGGTTAAAATTTGATTCAGCACCCATGTCGCCGGTAAGAGAATTAAAAGCCGAATTCAAGGAGGAAATACTTTTTGTAACGTTCTCAAGAGCATACTGTCCAAGCTCTTTCTGGAAATAGGAATAACCAAAGGCAAATCCTGCAATTATACCTGAAATTAAGAAGAATGCTATGGCTCCTCTTAAATATATTGATTTTACCACCTGAAGTTTGACAAGGAATAAATAAAGAAGGAAGAATGGTGCATAAGCCAAAAGGATATATGACTTTACAGAAAAGATCAGGTATGCTGAGGCTAAGGCAATCAGGCCGTTTTTAATTTTTAAATTTCCGTTAAATACCAGATCCAAAGAGTACGTAAGCCAACCCAGGGCGCCGATACAAAGGGAATCTTTGAGTACACCGGAACTCCAGAATACCACAGATGGAAAAAAGAGAATAGAAAGAGCAAATGCTTTGTGTAGTTCAGGTTTCTTATTGTAGAAAAACATAAACAACTTCCATAATCCGGAGAATGCGAAATATCCAAAAAGTAAGCTTATTAACAAATAACGACCAAAAGTCAAGAAGCATAACAACGCCGTAATTTTAATCACCATGAAATTTGACCCTATCAGGTAATAGCCGTAGTTGTACGAATGAGCGATAAGTGTCGAATCGAAGTTTTCTCCCGAAACAAACAAATATTTCCAGTTATCCGTATCTTT
Source organism: Chitinophagaceae bacterium (assembly GCA_017307735.1). Taxonomy (GTDB): domain Bacteria; phylum Bacteroidota; class Bacteroidia; order Chitinophagales; family Chitinophagaceae; genus Ginsengibacter. The sequence continues at coordinate 107,316 of JAFKGR010000004.1, read as the reverse complement.
TAATAAGAGATGAAATAAATTTAGGCCTTCAGGATAATACAACCCAAGCGAGTCGCTGCCTTCATCCACTTTTGCATAGAAATAAGCTACTATTATTAAACTTGAAAATATTTTAAGCCAGAAAGCCAGGAAGTGGTATTTCTTTAATGTTTGGTTTGGCAGTTTCTTTCTGTAATAAAAAGAAATAAGATAGAGTATTCCAATATAGAAGGGGAGTAAAACAAGATCTAAAAGAGTCATCAGAGCGAATTTACTTTCAAAAATTTGTAATGGTAACTTGAATAGTGATATCGATACGAAAAACTGACACAAACTTTTCTGCAAAGTAAATTAAAGAACCTTGAAAATATGTTATGTAGTTTTTGCAGAATTTAGCGGCTTTCTCAGCAATCATTCTATTGTTTTAAATCTTCTGATGAAAATAATTTGTATTAAATGAAGCTGATTATGATGCCCTGAAAATTTCAAAATACTATTGGTAAATAACTTCACGATATTGTTAACCAATAATGGCTCATATTGCATTGGCTGGCACAAAAGCTGGAATTGCCTGAACCTGACTTTGCCTTTCTTTTTTCTTTTTCGCTTTTTCGGTAATCTTCGATTGGATCAGGAACAGTGCAATTGAATAAAACGGCATACAGGGGATTTTATAACGTACAAGAGTACCAAAGTTAGGGGTACTGATACCTACAAATATCCCGAATACAAGCCCGAAGAGAAGGCAAAAAATACAAAGAGGGTCTGAAAGAATATATTTCAAAATGCGAAAGGGACCTGCCCGAAGCAGGAATTTTAAAGTAAAAAATAGCAGGATAATACTTTCAAAGGCTGCCATTAACTGTGAAATTTTATTTGTTTCCCAAAAGAATGGCCTGTAAAAAGTTGCAACAATGGCGTAGGGTGCAACTTTTATTATTCCTGTAAATGTTCCATCAAACGTAGCTCCGAGTTTGAAATTTGAGTCGGTTCCTTCCTTTCCTCCTTTTGCCATTGCGGCATAAACTTCATTATTAGTAGCAAGGGTGGAAGTTAAATTTTCCACTGCATAGTTATCCAGGTCGTCATCGTAGGAATTGTATGTTTTGGAAAAGACGAAGATGGATAAAACGATTATGCATAGAGTGACAATGTATTTAAAGACAGTAATTCTGACAACTTTTAATTTTATGAGCAATAGGTATAGAACAAGCAGGGGTGCATACGCAAGCAAAATATAAACTTTGGTTGCTGCAAGCATATAAACTGACAAAAAAAGGATTATTGCATTTTTCAGAATACGCTTTCCTTTTAGTAGTTGATAAAGTGAATACGTTAGCCACCCCATTGAACCGATACTAAGCGGATCTTTTAACAAGCCGGAACTCCAGAAAACAACCGATGGGAAAAAAAGTACTGAAATAGCAAAAGCCTTATGAAGTGATGGCCGTTGTTCATAGAAAAACAGAAACATCTTCCACAATCCGGTCAGGGCAAAACAACCAAAAAAGAGATTAATTACCGCATAACTTCCAAAGGTCAGAAAACAAAGTATTGTGGTAATGCGCACTACCATAAAATTTGCTTCTGATCCAAAATATCCGATATTTCCCGGGTCAGCCAGAATATTTGGGTCTATATTAATTCCTTTGTCAAAAACATATTTTAGGTTGTCAAAATTTAAAAGGATTTGATTATATAGATTAAAACCTTCTTTAAAATACAAGCCACGGCTATCCCCTCCAGTCAGATAAGTATAATAAATTACAAATAAAATACTCGCAAAGATTTTTACCCAAAACGCCTGCCGGTGATATTTTTTCAAGGTTTCATTGGGGATTTTCTTTCTCCACCTCCGGAAAATCAGATAAAGAATTCCGATATAGAAAGGTAACAGGACAAGATCAAGAAGGGTCATTAGGGATGTTTTGTCTTGATAATTGTAAGGCTCTCTAATAAACTGATTTTTCCTATCCTTTATTATGTAGCAGCGTAGATTTTGCACAACAAACCAGAGAAATCAAATAAAAGAAAATAACCCGGATCCATTCCTTTTTAATGAATAACATCATCTAATCAATGGTTTTGGCTTTTGGTTTTCTGTACAATATCTTTCCCAATCCTTCGTTCATTGTTTTATAACTTAAGACCTGAATAATTTATGACTGAAACTTTACGGATCGGTTATGTCCCTTACAGCAATGACCTCCAGCATCCCGACGACAGAAGAAGATTTCCCTTTTTTGCAAACAGGCTTCGTATCACTTTTGAAATTGCAAATGAAAAGAATCAATATGCAATGATCCTCCTGCCGGCATCTGCCAATCTTACAAGGTGGATGGAATATAAAAAGAGGAACCCGAAAACAATTTTCGTTTTTGAAATGGTGGATAGCCTTACCTATCAAAAGGATTGGAAAAGTCTGATGTTTAAAGGCGCCGGACGTTACCTGGTAGGTAAAGAAGACAAACCTTGCCTGGTGCACCGGAATCTTTTGATTGACTGGATCAGGATTGCGGATTTTGTTATTTGTTCCAATCCGAAAATCAAAGATGAAATACAGAAACTTAATGCTAATGTTCTTCTAAACCTGGATTATCTCGAGCACGAATACCCAATGGTCAAAGGAGATTATTCTATTTCCGGCAAAATGAAACTATTCTGGGAGGGCCAGGGTGTAGTTCTTCCTCAGCTTTTGAAGTTTAAAAAAGTTTTTAAAAATGTTAGTTCTTTTTGCGAATTACATGTTGTTACAGCGCCATCTTATCCCAGGTTTGCCTACTTTCTAAAACGCCCGACGGAATCGTTGCTTAAAGAACTTCCGATCGAAACATTTTTTCATCCGTGGGATATGAGGAATAACGGAATTCTTTTTAGTGGATTTGATTGTGGTATTATTCCACTTAATTCCAGTGATCTCTATGGATGGCATAAACCGGCCAACAAATTGATTTCATTCTGGTTTTCGGGAATCCCGACAATTACCTCAAATACACCCGCCTATTCGGCTTTGGCCCAAGAGAACCAAAATAATTTTATTTGTAAGAATGAAAAGGAATGGATTGAAAAAATTAATTGGATGTATCAATTGCATGTAGATCAGCGGAGAGAAATGGCCATGTTAAATTATCAATTTGCCAAATCTAATTTTTCGACCAATGAGTTGGATAAATTCTGGCTTGGCCTGTTGGATAAAATTGCTGATCTTAAAATCTCCGAAAATAAAATTAGCCAGGCTGCATAAGAAAAGCTACCGGGATTAATCCATTTTCATACATCACTACTTGCACCGGCAAGTAAAATTTATTCTCTGTTTGGAAAAACCGGTACCGGGGAATCTGTTTTCAGGCACTCAACAAAGAGTTTTGCAAATCCCATAGATTCTTCAATTACATGTTGCATATCGAGATACCGGTATGTGCCAAGTCTTCCTAAAAAGGAAATATTTTTTAATTGCCCTGCCTTTTCTCTATAAACTGACAGCAAATCTTTATCAGCTTTTAATCTTTTCGGATAAAAAAGATTATTCCCATTTTCAGCTTCCGAACTATACTCTTTGAAGATGACGGTTTTATTAAATTTTTTCCAGGGTGTAAAATATTTGTGTTCTGTTATTCTTGTAAACGGGATGTTTTCATCACAATAATTTATCTGCGGGCACCCCTGAAAATCTCCTTCATGAATCTCTTTTTCAAATCGTAAAGTGCGGTATGATAACCTTCCGTGTTCATAATTAAAAAATGAATCAATGGAACCTGTATAAAAAATATGGTCATAAGATGAGCTAAGTTCATCTGAATTATTTTGGAATTTTTTATTCAGGATTACTTTGATTCGACGATGATTCAACAGGTTTGAAACAAAATCTGTATATCCATTTACAGGTATGCCGGTGTATGGATTATTGTGATAATTGTCATTATAATCAAAACGTATCGGGAGTCGTTTTAGAATGGATGCCGGAAGAAGCCTGGGTTCGCATCCCCATTGTTTTTTTGTATAGCCGTAAAAGAAAGCTTTGTATAATTTTTCTCCGAGCAGCCGGATGGCCTGTTCTTCAAAGTTACCGGCATGAAGGATGGAATGATCTCCCAATGTGTTCAGAAATTCCCTGGCAGATTCAGGCGTAAAGGTATTTTCGAAGAACTGGTTGAGAGTAGAAATATTAATGGGCAAAGAATAAACTTTACCATCATGCCATGCTTTAACCCGATGAACATAATGCCGCAATTCTGAATAACGATTGAAATAATCCCAGATTTCTTTTTTATCTGTATTAAAAATATGAGGCCCATAATGATGGACGGTAATACCAGTTTCCTCATCCACATAAGTATGGCAGTTGCCTGCGATATGATTTCTTTCTTCCCGGATTTCTACAAAACAGTCGAGGTGATCCACAAGTTCCCTTGCAAGTACACTCCCGGAAAAACCGGCTCCGACAATGAGAAATCGAAATGGCATTAAATAATTTTAGAATTAAGCAGAATACCGATAAAAGTAATAAAATTTGAATCTCTTGGTTTTATAATATTGAATAAAGAGAATATCCTTTATCCTTCTACGGTATCAACAAGAATCCGGTTATAAATATTTATATATTTTTCTATCGCTTTATCCAAATCATAATATTCAAATGCAGATTTCCTGATCGCCGCTGAATCAAAACTTTTTAGTCTCATTCCAAAAGCAATCGATGTCAGTTCTTCATTTGTAAAATTATTAATAAGCAACCCCGAATTTGTTTTTGTAATGATCTCTTCCAAATCCCCGACTCCGGAATTGGTAACTAATGGAATCCCCATAGCCATAATTTCTCCGTGTTTTGTGGGTGAAGATGCCTGTTTGGAAAAGCAAGGTTTAATGAAAAAGACTGAATATTTGCTCAGGGAAAGCAATACAGGAACTTCAGTTCTCTTTGCTTTTAATATGACTAATTTATTAGGTGAAAGACCAACCTCTTTTGCAATTTTCAGAACTTCTTCTTTTGGATCAGGGCAAATAAACAACAGTTTTGCCGATGGATTTTTTTCAGAAAAAATCTTAAAATATTGCATGGCTTTGTCGGCCAGGTACCATGTTCCTATGCTTCCGAGGTAACTGACAATAAGATCATCATCGCGGATTCCCAGTTTTGTTTTGTATTCCTGCCGGGAAGATTCCGGTATTTTTGACGGATCAAAAAGATTCATATCCACACTGCACGGAATCACCTGAAAGGGAAGGTCTGTATTCCCGATATTTTTAAGCAAGATCTTTTTTGCAGCCTGAGTAAGACATACTATTCCATCACTCAGTTTCAATTGCTCTTTTTCCTTCTTTTTGAAATATCGATAAACCATTCGATAAGCCGGTTTCTTTTGATTCCATTGTCCACTGTCAACCCGGCTATCTGCGTAAAAATCACGGATGTCGTTCAGGAATTTAACTCCGAGTTTTTTCTTTAGCCAGACACCGACAAGCGCCGGAGTGCCCGAACGGGTATGAACCATGTCAAAAGGATCCTTCTTATGTAAGCGTACCGCATCCCTTTTCATTTTTTGCGTATCCCAAATAGTGGAGATAATCGGCGGCCATTTGTGATATGTAACAGGATGCCATTTAATGCCGGATTCCTCTAATATTTTCCCTATGGCTTCTTTTTGCTGAAGGAATCTATCCGGTTTTTCCGCGCTTAAAATAGTGAACCGAAAACCACAGCCACTCAACCCTTTTAAGTAGGGGATCACCTGACTTTGACCGAGCGGATCGGTCAGGCCGTCGTAGGAGATGAAGAGGATGTGGGGCATGAGAATTTAATTGAGAAAAGTAGTTTTTATGTTTTGCCTAATTAATAAAATCCATTTTTCACGTTTAGTAAAATTGAGAATTAGGTTTTGTCAGAATTACCAGACTCAGATATAGATTTCCTCAAATCTTTAGGAGTTTCATCCACAATTTGAAAATTCCGTCTTCCAATCTGGCAACGTTCCCTCCTTTTTCTCAGAATGTGATAAATCGGGAATACTTTTTTACTCTCAGCGTAATTGAGAATTTTTTTTAGAATGTTTTTATCACCCAATCCGGGATTAATGGTTGTGGGTTCCAGGGCATGTGTCATTATAAACGGATAGACTACCCGCACACCATTTAATAAATTTCTTTGAAAAAACTTGGGCCAGTCATCTGCCGCGGTGGATAATGGATATAAACCCTCTGCCAGCCTTTTAGCAGCTTCATAACTTATCATATAACATACCGTTGAACCTAACCCATAAAGTTCATTAACCTGATAAAGATTATATTTTTTGTTGAGCGCAGGGACAATGGAAGAAAATGAAATTTTCATTTGGCAAAAGGCCTGGTAATAGAGCATGATTATTTCATCCCTCCGTAATTGATTTTCTAATTGAGGCAGTATTTCCGGTAAGTCATCAGAAATGATGGCGTCATCTTCCAATATAAGTGCAGATTCCACCTTTTCTTTCGTTATCTTTTTATAAAGTTCAAAATGAGATAAGGTACAACCCGCTACGCCGGGCGAATAGTAATCCGGTTTGTTTTTGAGAAAGTCTTTATCAAAGTAGTTATTCAATTTGTCCTTAGGTAAAGCCCTGCCATCAACAGCTTCAAAAATTTCAAAATCCAGACCTAATTTATTCAGATTGGATTCAATCATTTTTCGTCTTTTTGTTGACCGGGGTAAATTGATCACATAAATTTTCATTCCTGAAGGGTAGATTTCTTGTTGTATTTATAACGATAAAATCCTCAATTTTAATGTGTGGCCCCTGTTGCAGCAGCTAATAAAGGCACATCCGGAATTGATTTAAACATATTGGCAGACAATAAGAGGGTGAATTGTATAACAATAGCGTATGAAACGACTGCATTCATCAAAAGACCAATCTTTTAATAATAGCTTTGGATCTTCTTGAAAAGAAAAATTTCCAATTGAATCCTAACGCTTTTTGGAAATAATACCAGCTTTCTTTTTTGTGTTTCCCCATCACAAGATGTAATGAAATGTAACTATAGGTATTTTCTTTCAGATAGTTTAAATCACCTTTATAATAAGAACTGATAGACGGGTCGTTCAGTGCTTTTCTCAACATCAGGTTTTTTCTTTTAATAAGCGCCTCCTTACTGAAGGAGACAACACTTCTGCCACTGTGCTGGATAATGGCTGAGGTTCTCATATTTGAAAAACAGATTGGATATCTCGCGGCTAACTGAAGCCATAAAAGATAGTCTTCTGAACCTGTCAGACTTTTGTCTTCATCAAATGGAAATTGGACGGCAATTTCTCTCTTGACGAAAACGGGGCTACAACTTAATAAATTTCCTTTAATCAATTGACGATTGATATTCCTGAAGTCCTGAGAATCATTAATCAGTTTATTATTTTCATCACGAATTTCATAGTTTAATGCAAAAATTTCCGAGAGAGATTTATCGATCAATTGAGCTGCTACTTCAAGGTGGTTGGGATATGCAATATCATCAGAATCAAAAAATGCCACATATTTTCCAGTTGCTTTTTGAGTTCCGAAATTTCTTGCCGCAGCTCTTTCGTTATTATCTTTTTTAAAATATCTGACACGGGAATCAGGTATTGCAATAATGACTTTTTCGGTATTATCTGTACTCCCGTCATCCACAATAATTACTTCAAAATTCCGAAAGGTCTGATTCAGAAAAGAATCAATAGTTTTTCTAATCAGGCCGGCTCTGTTATAAGTTGGGATAATGATTGAAAATAGAGGCTCAGGCATATAGATTTTCAAGTTTTTTGATAAAGGGTTTGAGCCCGAATATTTTGACATCTGCCATGCCCTGATGAATAATAGATTCTTTCAGTTGTTCATCTCTGATTATATGGTCAATGGCCCCGACAATTTCAGAACTGTTGCAAAAATCAACTACCATGGCATTCTTTTCTGTGACAATGAACTCCTTTGCAATGCCTGACAGGGTAAATACTGAAGGTATCCCGCTGGCCAGAGCCTCAACATAGGTTTGACCAAAGGCTTCGATTTCACCATTTATCGGAACATGCACATAGATATCGAATAATTTATACAATGCAAACAGATCGTTTTCGAAAGCAATCTCCAGCACATAATTTTCAATATGGTATATTTTTATAAGACGGTTAATTTCTTCCTTATATGGACCATTTGCATTTGCAAGTATCAGATAAGATTGCGGGTACTTTTTCAGTAATTCTGAGAATGCCGGGATAATATATTGAATACCCTTCCACTCCATCTGACGTGAAATGACGCCAATAACGGGCTTCCGGTCTTTAGGGATAGAATATTTATTCCGCAATAGTTCCACTCTTCGTTCATCCACATTCGTGAATTCATTCAAATCAAAGCCATGATGGATTAAAATGATTTTGTTCTTATTAACTGATTCTTTCTGAATTAAGACTGTTCTTACGTTTTCTGAGATGGCTATTATTTGTGTTGCGAGAAAGTTGCAAAGTTTATCAAATTTTATTCCTTTAGGATAGTATTCAAAATGATAAGTTGAGTGATGCCGGGTATAAATTCTTTTCCTGATTCCCAAAATTTTTGCTGCCAGAAGTCCCGTAATATTGGCATCGAAAAGATGCGTGTGCACCACGTCCGGTCGATTTTTTATAAGTTGAATCAGAATCTTGATAAAGATCAGAGGTAATGATCCGGAGTTTTTTTGTTTTATGAATGTCGTCTTAAGCCCTCTTTGTTTTAACCAATTGTAGAAAAAAGATTTCTTTTTATTAAGTAAAATGAAAGAGACGTCATACGAGTTTGGATTGATATTTTCCACAATCCACTCGAAAGCCCGGGCTTTTTCTATTCCGGAAATGATATATGTTATTTTGATTTTTGACAAGAAAACTTATTTTAATCTTAAATTCAAGAATCTTTGAAAATCTTCATATTTTGAACCTATACACGGCAAATCAAATGTTTTTTAAACGGCAAAGGCATTTTTCCACTGTTTGAATTTTATTATACCCGACAACAATCCGATTATCGAATTGGAAACAGGATCAAAAATCTTATTATTTGGTAATATTTTCAATAGCCACATCGAACATACCTCCGGTGCTGACAACATATTATAAATACTGAGTTCTAACTTGTTTTTTTGATAGCTATAACCCGACCGGGGAAGTAAACCTTTTCTTTCGGCCATGAATTGAGAGTTATAACCGTCTCTGATCCTGTTCAGATAATTGTTTATATCTATCCTGTCTCTGTGATTGTGAAAAAGGGTTATATCGAATAAACAATAAATCGGAATTTTGAGATGATTTAATCTGATCGAAAGTTCAATGTCTTCTCCCTGAAACGTTATCGAGTCTTTATATCCTCCGATCTTTTCGAAAGTTTGTTTTGAGATAATGAAACTACAACTTCCGATTGTATCGAACAGATATAATCCGCTAATCGGTTTAACCGCTTTTTGTTTCATCCTGCCCCACATAGTATTGTATCCGTTCGACAAAAGGAACCTGCCGATTTTGGATTCTTTTAATTCGTTATTCAACTCCGGCGGATACTCCCAATTGACATTATAAACTGCATCTTCCTCTTTATTATCTGTCAGGTTTGTTTCGATCCAATCAATGATTTCTTTATTTATCCACATATCATCATCTACAAAAAATAACACCTGGCCTGCAGCCTGGGCTGCACCCAGGTTTCTCGCTCTGGATACCCCGCCCTTATTATTTTCCAATATTTTTATTTTACCGGAAAAAATATCGGGTAAAATAGTTGGTTTATCTCCATCGTTGACCACAATAATTTCTGCAGATTTTTCCCTTATGGCATCTAATGCTTTTGCCACAGTTTCCTCAAGAATGTGCTCTCTGTTACAAGTCGGGATAATTATTGAGATCTTTTTCTCATTCATTTGTGTAAGTTATATTCTATAAATTAACCCTTTAGGTCAAATCTGTTTCCTGTTTGAATCCTGTCACCTTCCGGCAATATGAGTGGCTGGTTTTGATAAATACCTTTATAAAAATTCTGTTATATACAGGTACAGATGATATCATAGTGACAACTTGAATAATCAAAACTCTCATCCAAAATCTCTTCTGTATCTGCTTTTCGAATGATATATCCCAATTCTTTCAGAAAACTTATCATTTCAATCGCAGAGTTTTTTTGCTCTTTGAGATTATCATCATCCAATTCGATAAAAAGGACGGGCTTGTGTTTTACGAGTGTCTGACGAGCCCCACGCAGTACTTTGAGCTCATATCCCTCGACATCAATTTTTATAACATCGGGATGCGGAAGTTGAGCAGTTTCAATTTTATTGTCCAGGGTATTGATCTGTACTATTTCCTTATCGTATGAATCTGTATTATCATCTGCAAGCAATCTTTGCATTCCCCGGTTGTGCGGGTTTACATTGTAAAGAGCTGCAATAGATTGGGATTCTCCCAGTCCCTCATTAAATATCAGGATGTTATTGAAATGATTCAGTGAGATATTCTTTAAACATTGTTTGTAAGTATAAGGCCCAGGTTCGAAACCAATAACGTTTCCGGTTTTTGACACCCTTCCTGCAAACTGAAGGGCGAAGGTTCCGATGTTCGCACCTATATCATAAACGGTCATTCCTTCTTTCATTATAGAAAGGAGTTTGGATTGAGCCGTATCACTGATACCAAAATAAGTTGCGTGCCCGTTTGTTTCACTCACATCTACAGAAAATTTTATATTTTGTAAACTGCATTTTCTGAATGTTCCGAGCTGGTATAAGTAATTGGGAGGGATAAGTTTTAATGCGAGAGAATGACGATTGCTTTTTCTTGTTAATTCAGCAATATGTGTATCAATTCCCGAAATGATAAATAATTGCCTGAAAAAATTAAGAAATCTTGTCTTTGGCGAAAGAAATAATTGATAACGCTGCGCATTCATGTGTGTAAAGTACTTAGGGTACACTTATAACGTTTATCCGGGATGTATTATTATTGCATATCCCTGGTATAAAATCTGAGGTTTAATTATACCGTCATTTACGAAATGTCGGGTTGGATGACCGTTGATATTTCTGCATGGTATAAAAAGAAAGATTTTCCGGAAGTTTTAAAGAAAAGAATAATCTTACGGTAATTATGCAAAACAGAGGGACTAATTAATCATTCCCCGAAAGTGCATGGACAATATTTTTTATCCGGGAATTTATATTTGAATTCCCGGATGTGGCAGATGATTGGGGTAACCTTTCTTTTTCAGAGTTTCTTAGTCTGGTCTGAAATCTGTTTGTGAATTTGTCTATTGCTGTCAGGACTCTTTCTGCATAATATTCAAATAAACCGTACTCTTTTCTGATAAATCTGAGATGGTTTTGACTTATCAGCTTCTTTTGAAAGCTTGCTGTACTACTCTTCCCCATTAAATGAATAATTCCGGTTCCGCTGAAATAAAGGTTGACTAATCCGTGTTTTTTGAACTTGTAACACCACTCTACATCCTCTGAATACATAAAGTAAGAAACAGGTAATTGCCCGTTGAAGAATTTTAGGTTTCGTGAAGGAAAAAAGAAAAATGTTCCCCAAATCCAATCGCATGAAAAATCTTCTGAATAGTTTTTGCTACCTGCTTTTTTCTCAAAATATTTTCTGAAGATTCTGTGTAGTTTGGTTGTATAAAGAAAATGTACTGTAACAGATGGGAAATTTTGAGCAGAATGCTGAATGCTACCGTCAGGATAAATCAGCTTTACACCGGCTGCACCGAGATTAGAAATATTATTGCATTTATCGTAGATGAATCGAATTGAGTTTTCTTTTAATATGGCATCACTATTCAATAGCAAAATATAATCACCTTTTGCGTGCCTGATCCCGAGGTTGTTACCTCCTGCAAATCCCAGATTTTCTAAACTGGTCACAAGTTGAACCGAAGGAAAATTTTTTTTAAAGATCAGGGGATCGCATTCTGTGGATGCATTATCCACCAGAATAATTTCGTACGATATATCTCTTGTCTGATCTATCACCGACCGGATACATTGACAGGTTAGGTTAAATGTATTATAGTTTATTATGATAACTGAGACCTGCATTTTTGTACCGGATTATTGAAAGATTAATTTTCTGATTTTTTTTCTGAACGGACTGGTGAATACAATCAGGTTATACCTTGGTCTTGTATATAGTTCGTTTTTTATGAATGGAAGCAATTTCTTTTTTATTATAAACCCCGGATGTTTCAGATGGGAAAAAGATAATTTCTGTTTTGTGTGAATGTAATGTTCCAGACCGAGCTGCCTGATGAAAGGCAGAATTTCTTTCAATTCCTTTTCCGGCTTTTTGAATGAGAAGAAGATGTTCTCTCTCTCAAAGAGGTCTATACCTGTTTCGATGCATTTCTTTATTCTGTTATCGTCGAGATAATAGGATGTGTTGTATTCCTGATGTGAAAAGGATTTTACCTTGGTTTTGTATTTTTCTATATCAAGACCAAATAAATAACTGAAATGCCAGCCGGTGACACACGATTTCTTCTTTATAACATTTTTCACCTTTTCTTTATAATCAGGATTTCTTATGCCTATATTAAAGTTCTTAATAAAGGAATAGTTGCTTAATAAATTCAAGGTGAAAGTGCTGCCGGCTTTGAGGTTGAAAAAATAATAATAATAAGAAAGCTCGATCAGCGCAGGAAGTTTCAACCCGTTCAATCGAACAATATTTTTTAAATTGATGATTTCATCCACGTCTGAGATAAGAATCAGGTCATCATCTTTACATTGTTTCAATCCCTCTTTAATATAATTTCTCTGAAAGTATTCGTAATCCCACGCCGTCAGGTCAGGTCTCGACGGAGCTTCAAGATGGATGATTTTGGGTAAGTATTCCTCAAATTCTTTTTCATGCTCCTTAAAATGTAATGGTTTTTTTTCTCCTGATAGTGTCCTTCCTGATTCGCAGATGACAAAGTAATCTACCATGCTGTTCATAAATGCCAGCCGCAGTTTGAGCAGGTCTAACTCTGAATTGAAAATGAAACAGTCGTAAATCATACTCTTACAGGATTTTTCACTTTCCATCTGGTGTCTGTAAAATATTTGACATGACCGGGAAATCCGCCGGGCCTTTTTATTTTGTCTGAATTTATTACGGAAAAAGTCAAACAATCCGTATTGGCATGCAACATTTCATTTTTGAGCAGAAACAAATCCATTTTGTAAGTGCCCGGGGTAAAATTGACGCTGTCCAAATTAATTTCTATATCCGCCTCATCTCCTTTTTCGCCGCTGATTACAATGTTCTGGTCAATACTGGTAATATGGCTCACCAAATCACCATAAATGTCTTTGATGTTGATGCCCAATTCAACGTCAGAAATAGTGGTGTTGAATTTAATTTTTAGATGAAGAGCACAAGGGTAACCGAGAAATAAGTCGCGACTTTCTTTTCCGAGATGATTGTACAATTCGAAATCTACAATTTCAGCATCTTTATTTCCATAGGAATTAAACCGGTTCGTCACCTTCTGAGAAAGATTGAGGTACTCATCTATTATGTTAGAAGTTTTTCCCGATTTTAATAAGGTACCCTTATTGAGCAGGATCGATTTGGAACACAATTGCTGTATAGCTCCGAGATTATGACTCACAAATAAAACAGTACGTCCGCTTTTGCTTACCTGGTCCATTTTGCCAAGGCATTTTTTCTGAAACTCCGCGTCACCAACTGCGAGAACCTCGTCAATTATGAGAATTTCGGGCTCAAGGTAAGCGGCAACTGAAAATGCAAGGCGCAGTTGCATGCCGCTACTATATCTTTTTAAAGGGGTGTCAAGAAATCTTTCGACACCACTGAAATCCACAATCTCATCGAAGTGTTTATCAATTTCATGTTTCTTCATTCCGAGGATACTTCCATTCATGTAGATGTTTTCCCGTCCGGTTAATTCAGGATGAAATCCTGTTCCTACCTCGAGCAAACTGGCAATTCTGCCTCTGCCGATTATTTTGCCGGTGGTTGGAGGTGTTATTTTACTAAGGATCTTGAGCAAAGTACTTTTGCCTGCTCCGTTTCTGCCGATTATTCCGATACTTTCTCCGGCATCCACATTGAAACTTACGTCATTGAGCGCTGTAAATATTCCGGATGATTTATCTTTCTTTTTGAAGGTATCATAGATCTTATCTCTCAGTGAAAGATATCTTTCCTGTCTAGCTCCAATTCTGAATTTTTTGGTTATATGCTGTATTTCTAATATCGGTTTCATAATCAGGCTAAATCTGCAAAGTAGGCTTCTGTTTTTCTGAACGTAAAGATTCCGGCAAAAAGTATAATCAATGCCATTCCAGCGCCTGATAAAATTGTGTTCCAATCTACAGGCTGACCTATGAAAACGCTTCTGAAAAGCTCAATAGCTGAGGCTATGGGGTTGGCTTTCATAATAAGGTTGATCCAATGGTTGGTAAACACTTTGGTTGAATACAATACCGGGTTGACAAATAAAAGAAACTGAATCAGAAAAGGAATTATATATTGGAAATCCCGGTATTTGACATTGAGGGCGGCTAAGAAAGTTCCTAATCCGAATGTGGTTATAACCGTGATCAGAATACCAAGTGGCAGGTAAAGGAACATCTTGAAAATGTTGAATCCCTGGTGATAATAAATGAGAATGGCTGCAAAGATGATAAGCGCAAACAGAAAATCCACGAGCGCTGTCAGTACCGCACTCATTGGGATTATCAATCTTGGGAAATAGATTTTCTTTATAACATTTGAATTGGTGACCATACTGTTGGCGCTGTTTAATAGGCCATTGCTGAAAATATTCCAAATAAGCAACCCGCTTAATGCAAAGACAGGATAGGGAATTCCGTCGCTGCTGACCTTCAGTGCTTTGCTGAAAATTAATGTGAAAGTGATCATCATCACCAGTGGTTGAAGGATTGCCCATAATATGCCGAGTGCGGCCTGTTTGTATTTGACCTTGACGTCCCGCCAGGTAAAAAAATAAAATAACTCACGGTAGCTCCAAAGTTCTTTCAGTCCGAGCGAAAATTTGTTTTGAGATTGTATGACGTATTCCATCCGGATAGATTATGAAGTATTTTACGGTTTTTTGATTTTGAGCTTCAGCATTTCTTTCATACTTATTTGATTAGTTAAGTCCGACACTTTCAGATTTTTAATTGAAAATTGATGGATTTTGAGTTATCAGATAAAACTTTTAATCCTTCAGGTAAAAATGCTTGATTTCCTGAAAGTAGCTTTTTAATATATTATAAAAAGCAATACAATTCCGAAGTGCACATTGCAGAAACCATACTGTATAACGGACTTGGATGATACGGTACTTTTAACCTTTGGGGAGAAATAAAAGTGGAAATGGGATTCATGATATATTGATTTTGTTAGGGGTTTGAATGATAACGTTTAATATTTGAATTCATTGCACAAAGCCTCACTTTTTTATTATTAATCCGTTCCCTGATTTTTGAAATATGATAATGAATCTCGATTCAATGGTTTTTACCAACAGCGGAAATGAGGTACCTGCCGATTCTTTAATAATCTTTACAGGCAGAATAATTCTTTACCAAACTTTTATTCTGAATACCCAAATTTCTGCAGGCTGGAAATATTGGGAATATTCAAAAGTTTCCATATTGGATGACCAAAATCAGCAGACCATACTTTGCCACGGAATGGAAGAGTCACTGGCACACGGTAGATGTCCTTAAATCCGGTGGATTCTCTTTTTATTCTGAGTCCATCAGGAGATACTAAATAACCTCTCCCGTTAAAACCTTCCGGACGCTCATCATAAAAAATTATTTCAGTGGCAGATTTTGGAACATAAAAATATTGAACTGGATAAAGAGAGTTCAAAAAATCATTATCACCCGGATGCTTGAACAGCACTATTCCCTGAGTTATGATTTTTATCCTGCTGTTTCCATATCGCGTTTGGATATGGTATATTTCTCCTTTCACAATGCGGAAAGCCAACATCTTTAATTTCCATGTTGCTCCTTCAATATTTTCGGATTTATCAAAATTGTTTGTACCTACCTCTTCATCGATGATAATGTTTTGGTCTGTATAAACTGTGAATGGTGTATTTGTCTGAGCCCCCGCTTCCAATGTAAGTTTTCCTGTAAAAGGTGCTTTAAAGAAAAACCGGCAATTCTGATTGCCAAAGAGCCATGAGTTTTGAGGGATGGGGTCAGTATATTTTGCTTTGTCAAAATTGAATTTAAAATCAGAGAGTGTGTATGGTTTGGGTGTTTCATTTAAATCTTTTTTGAATTGATTTTCGATATCATCTTCAGAGAGTTTTCTTATACCGGTAGTGGGGGGAACAATATTTCCGTTATTAACCGGCGGAACATACGGTTGGGTTGCCAATGCTGCAGTTTGTACCATCAGGAGATGATGGATGCCATATAGATACCTGAAGAGCGAATCTTTCGAGGGCTGAGTTCTATCCAACCCGTAAACCAATTTTAAATAATGCACATAAGCTTTAAGTTCGTTTATTCTTTTCCATTCCGGGCTTCCTTTTTTTACCGCTGATGAGGCGTTTTTCAAATCCTGCAGACTAAACGACGGCTCTGCTGAGCCCTGATAATTTTTGCTCCATCTGTCAAACATGTTTTTTAGGTAAGGTGATGCATTGCCAAAACAATCTTGTAAATATTTTGAATAAAGTGAATCGAAATTCAGATTTGTATTCCACAGCATTTCTCCTGCCATCCACAACGCGTGCCCCATCGGGCCGGCGGCATTTGTGGTTTCAAGAAATACTCCGTTCACCTTATTGTCACGCCGTAGTTTTAATTTGGGAGAAATGGTATATATGTTGAAATGAGGAACATCTAAACTTCGCTGAGCTATATTCCAATAATCATAGATACCCATATTTCCATTTATGGATTTAGCCCAAGCCCTTACCATTTGTTCCGGTATGTATGCTGTTTGAAATGAATAGGGAATGATTACCGGATAAACGTTTTCCCTAAGTTTAAAAGATGGTACTTTAGCGTTTTCTGTACCACCCCCATAGGCATACATGGTTATCCGGACATTTTTTTCATTTTCGTAATCTTTGGCAACGTCATTGGCTAACCACCACCATTTGTCTGAATAGTTTTTGATACCAGGCATATTTTTTGGCAAGGGATCATCAGTTCCACCTCTGCCATCGGCCGGATCCACGCCAAGGGTAATAAAGTCTCCTTTTTCTTTTTCATAAATTGAATGAATCCAGTTTTTATAGGCATTTACAGCGGCGGGGCTATCAATTTTTATTCTTCCATTTTGTTGTCCGCTGGAATTAAGGAACCATCCAGGGTGCTTATCCAACAAGGTTTTGTTTTGTAAATAAAAAACTTCCCCGGTATGTCCCACTCCACCGAAATCCATATTGATTCTGTTTCTTCTCAACCAATCCAACCACTTTGCCCTGAATGTATTTGTGGAGTCATAACTCTGAATGCTACTAAAATAAAGCCCGCCTGAACCGACAAAACTGCGGTTTCTGAAAGAAGGACGAATCCATTGACCGGTAAAATCTGCCCGCTTAATTGTTTTAGGTTTTATAAACCAGTTATCACCCGGACCGTACCAGCGAAATCCTAATCTTTCAAGATAAGTGTAAACAGCATTTTCGAGGGAATTTTGAGTGGTATATTTAATTTCTGTATTGTTACCCTGAATGGCAAGATAGAATTCCTGCCCCGTTCTTTTTTCCAGCGGAACTTTTGAGAGTGTGATATTACCTGCATTGTACCTGGATAAGATATTTTGAAGATCACTTACTGCATCGTCAGGCGAACCGGAAAAAGAGATAATGGTTTTCCCGTAATCGGGTTGTGCACAGATTTGTGAATTGACAAAAAAGCAAAGAACAGTAAGATAAATTGAAAATCTCCTCATTTGGTTAAAGGTCTGAATTTTTTGGTTTGTGTTATTGAAATTTAAATAATGGATATTATTAACCGGGTTGGGAAAGAAATGAACTTCTAAAAGTTCATAGTTTTCTCTTCCCGGGTTTGAATAAAAAGTGAAACCAGATTCCCACTTACGGATAAAAATAATTTTTTGACGGTAAACGATGATCCTAAATTATTAATCTTTTCAAGGGGAGCAGAATCTTGGAATTAGGGATATATCGCGCTACCAGGGAAAGGTATCTTCCGGGACTAAACAAGTATATAAATTGAAAAAATAAATTATGGGGATTCATTTGTCTTTTGAAAACGATCCATTGATTACCCATATAAAGAATATCCCTGATATTGCTCTTTTTTAAATACTTCATTCGAATGACTTTATAAGATCTTATAAGATCATCAATAAATAAATGACCTTGGGCTTGTACTATGGAATTACCATGTACCCTGTATCTGATGGTATATTCGTCGAAATATTGAATATTTTTCTTTTGTTCAAGAAATTTCAAGATTAATACCTGGTCTTCCAAAAGTCGATATGATTCATCGAAGTTCCCTGCATCTTTCAGAGCTCTATTTTTAATGAACCAGGTAGGAGGGTTTAAGAAGATAGCGGTTCTGCAATAGAACTTAAGTTTTTTTGTTTCATTTAATTTATTGAAATATTCAAAAATATATTTTTTACTTACCCATTCCTTCTCTTTATTAAAGAAAAAAAGATTTGAATAAATGAGATCACAGTTTGTTTTCAAGGAAAACAAATAATTTAAAGCAAGGCAATCCTTAAGCAGGATATCGTCAGCCGCAATAAACTTTATCCATTCTCCGGAAGCCGCGTTAGCTCCTCTGTTACAGTTAGCACTGATCCCTGTGTTCTTTTCAACGGTAAGTAATTGGGCTTTAGAAAAAAAATACTGATTTTCATCCAGCCATTTTTTACATATATCCGGAGTCCCATCGGTTGAACTGTCGTCTGAAATTATTAGTTCGATATTTTCGTAGGTTTGATTTTTTATGCTTTCCAAAGTTTCAAAAATGTACCTTGATGAATTGTAACTGATAACTACTACTGTAACAAGTGGACCCATATTATCTAAATTATCAATAATCCTGTGAGTAAAAAACTGAAAATGTATTTAAATCTTTATGTATTCAAAAATTTTGTCAGAAAATTCTTTTCAATCCGGATAAACATTACTGTTTTTCCCTCAGATATCTGCGGACTATTAGTTCCATTATAACCCAATAAATCAGGTAATTCAGAGCAAATGCATAAGTGGCCCCAATAACCCCGTAGAGATTAATGAATACGTAAGATAGTATGACAAAACTTGCTCCGAATGAAATTTCGGTAATAATGAATGTCTTTGTCATCGCTTTGGCTAACATTAGAAATGAAAGCAACCAACTGCCCATTTTTAAAAAATCACCAATCAATTGAAATGCAAATAGCTCTCTCATTCCTTCAAAATCGGGAGTGAACAAGATGTGAATGATTAGCCCCTTCAACAACCAAATTGATATTGACAAAGCACATACAACCGGAAGAATCATTTTGTATCCAAAACGGATTTCTTTTTTTATATCTGTTCTGTCCGTTAACTCTGACAATCGGGGCATGTAATATACAGTGAGGACAGAGGTTATGAATGCCAAATAATAGTCTGAAATCCGCGTAACTGCCTGCCAATAACCGGCATCCTGAAGTGAAATAGTATTGATTATCCTGTTTCGTACCATTATTTGCATAACAGGCGTAACGAAGCCGCTTACGATAGCCATTAAAGAAAATGCCAGTAACTTCTTTCCTGTAGCTCTGTCAAATAAATGGAAGTTCAGTTTCCACCTGATATTCAGTTTCCTGAACATTATCACATTTATACACATCATTACAACACCTACAATGGAACTGTTTATCAAGACTCCGGTCAATCCCCAAAAATGAGCCGTAATAATCATTGAGACCATTCCCAGTATTGATGAAGTGATGTTGACTATAGTAAGATGTTTGATTCTTTTAAGTCCGTTCAGGATCGCCAAAAAAATAAGATTGAGAGAAATTGCAGTAATACAAAACCCGTAAACCAAATATACTATCCAGAAATCTGCGGTTTTAAAAGCAGCTATTGACAGGATCCTTGAACAGCTAATTGTGAATGCGGAGACAATTAATGATGCCGTCAAAACCATTATGAAAGCAGCGTTAATAACACTTTGCTGTTTCGATGAATTTCCTGAATACTGAGCTAAATACTTTGTAACCCCCACGGTAATTGCTCCGGTTCCCAATGTGGCAAGTAATGAAGTTGTATTTGCAAACTGTCCGTAATATGCCATTCCTTCCGGACCAATTTTTACAGCGACAACTTTAGTTATAACAAAACCGCTCAGGAAAGTTATTCCTGTTGAAATGGAAGTGTAGAAACTGGTTTTGATTAAATTCACTTCCTGAAAAGTTGTAAAAAAAGTAAAATAGCATTCGTTCTATATATGCAGAAGGGATTCATAATATTTATTCTTTCGTAATTAGTGGCCGAATGACTTCATAATTTTAATCCGGCAAAAATATATTACTAAGATTGAAGAAGATCATTTAAAGAAGATTTTGATCTTTTGTGCTACATAAGTAACCTCATTTTCTTTCATTCCCGGCCAGAGTGGTAAGCTCAGGCAGGTATCTGCAATTTCTTCTGCAATCGGGAAATCTCCTTTTTTATATCCAAGATCATGATAGGCTTTTTGCAAATGTGGAGGCACCGGATAATGGATAAGAGTACCAATTCCATTTTCGGATAACCATGACTGTAATGCATCTCTTTTTCGGGTACGGATCAGATAAATATGATAAACATGCGTAGCGCCGGGCGCTATTTGTGGTAAAATGATATCTCCTGTTCCACGAAGAGCTTCATTGTACCATTGGGCAATCTGCTGCCTTTGCCTGGTCCAATCTTTCAAATGTTTTAGCTTGACAGATAAGAATCCGGCCTGACATTCATCCAGACGTGTATTGAATCCGATCTCTTCGTTGAAATATTTTTTATCCGAACCGTAATTCCGCAACCGCATTACTCTCTGTGCGATTTTTTCATCATTTGTAGTAATCGCGCCAGCATCGCCCAGAGCCCCCAGATTTTTTCCCGGATAGAAACTTGTGGCATTGACCTGACCGAAACTTCCTGTGAGTTTTCCTTTATATGCAGCCCCATGAGCCTGGGCATTATCTTCAACAACAAAGAGATTATGTTTTTTGGCGATAGCCATTATTGCATCCATTTCGCAGGCCTGCCCGTAAAGGTGTACCGGCATGATGGCTTTGGTTTTGGAATTGATGGCAGATTCAATTCTATCAGGATCGATATTATACGTTTCTATTTTGGGTTCAGCAAAAACCGGATTGGCTCCTGTGTAGGAAACCGCAAGTGCGGTGGCGATGTATGTATTTGAAGGGATAATGACTTCATCGCCAGACCCGATATTTAATGCCTTGAGCGAAAGATGCAAAGCATCAAGGCCATTACCAACGCCTATGCAGTAGTTGACTCCGTTGAAATTTGCATATTCTTTTTCAAAATTCTTAACCCGCTCGCCCAATACATACCAATTGGAATCAAAGAATCCTTCGAAAGTTTGCAGAATGTCCTTTCTAATTATTTGATTTTGGTATTCGAAGGAAAGGAAAGGGATTTGCATTTTTCAATTATTAAGAATAGTAGGGTTTATCTAAGCTTGTCATTTTGCCAGGTATCAAAATCGGAATCTTCCCACGGCATACCGCGGCTGAATCTGTAAGGCCACGGATAATGAGAAGTACCGGTTTCTCTGGACTTAATTTCTCTGACATCTTTTATAATTTTTGCCGGATTTCCAAGAGTCAACTGATAGTCCGGAATGTTTTTGCTCACAATGCTTCCCGCACCAATCAAACAATGTTTCCCGATTTTAACTCCGGGAAGTAAAATGCTGAAAACTGCCACCTGTGAGAAATCATCTACAGACGGTCCATTTAGGGTATTCGATGGAGGTGTAGGATCGTTAGTAAACACAACATAAGGATAAATGAAAACAAAGTTTCCGATTTTAGAATCCTGGCCGATGTGTACATTACTATGCAACCAACAATAGTCACCTATTTTTAGATTGCCCTGTAAATCGCTAACCGTACCAATTCGGCAATGTTTACCAATAATCGAGTGTTCCCGAATGCTAACCCGGTGACCTGTTGAGAAAAATTCTCCGATCTGGCATCCGGCATAAATAATTGAGTAACTCCTGATCAACGAATTACCGCCTATGATTGTTTGAGGATTAATATAAGCTTCTTCATTACTATAATAAGAAGGCAGTGGTTCTCCAATGGTACAATTGTCGCAAATAATTGTATTATCACCGATAATGACACTATCATAGATGGATGAGTTGTCACCTATTTTCACATTTTGACCGATCTGAGCTTTCTTACTAATAAATACGTTTCTGTTATTGAATTTCATCTTATTTGAAGTAAAATTGATTATAATGATTAGGTTCGGATTACAATTTTTTTTGGATCAAGGTAATTTGTTTTTTGATAACCGGATATATTCTTTAAAGGTTAATGATCTTATTTGTCAGAGTTTGGGAATCAAAAGGCAATGTGCCTGATAATTTCTCGACCTTAATAACGATTATATATAATAGTGGTCTCATCTTTTTATTCTGCCGAGTCGTGAATAGAAAAGAGAGAACTAATGACTGACAGGATAGTTTTAGGACATTTCAGCGGTTACTAACTTTGCAAATTCTTGATAATCCCGAATGTAATCAGATTCTTGATAAGCCATACTTGCGATGCACATCTGAACAGCATTGTGGGTATATTTCATTGTTCTCCAGCATAACTTTGGAATGAATAGCCCTTTATCAGCGGAATCCAGGATAAATTGCGTGTGTACTCCATCCAATGTTTCGATATCGACATCAATTTTGCCGGCCACAGCTACGAGTATCTGTTCAAGTTGGTAATGGGCGTGTCCTCCCCGTATAATATTTTCCGGAGTAAAATATGTCCAGTATATCCTTTTAACTTCAAAGGGTAAATTTTCTTTTTCTGCTACAGAAATATAACCTAACAACGTTTCGCCAATTTTAGGGAATGCTATTAAATATGGCTTCTTCATTTAATTAATTTGAGATTGGGCAAATTTATTTATTCTCACTTATTTTAAATATTAAAATAGGGAATCTCATGATTTTGTGTAATTACCAGGTTAGAAAAGTTAAGACAATAAGGAGCCTGGTTTAGTTATTTCCGGTTTTTGGCAGCCCAGAATTGATTGATACCAGTCATAGGTATTAAGAGCCATTTTAGACACTGTAAACTCTTCAGTGTATTTTTTATACCCCATTTCTGCAATCCTTTTTCTTGTAGAAGGTGATTCCAACAGATCGATAATTGCTCTTCCCAACATTTCATGATTTTTTAGGGGAACAAGTATTCCATTTATTCCGTTGTCAACAATGTCTTTAATTCCTCCTGTATCAAATGCGATTAGAGGTAATTTGGCTGACAGTGCTTCAATATAAACCAGCCCAAATGACTCAAACAATGAAGGAATAACCATTAAATCACAAGTAGCCAAATAATTTGAGGGATCTGAGAATCCCACAAATTTTACATGGTTTGAAAATTTCAATTCTGCTGCAATCTCCTCCAATTCGTGCCTCATTGGACCGTTCCCCACAAAAATAAACTGAACATTATTAAAACTTTTTATGACCGTAGGGATTACTTTGAAAAGATAGGTAAGACCTTTAATTTCTACAAGCCTGCCCACAGTGAGTATTTTTGGATTACCGGATATTGAACTTTCCGCTTTGCTGAATTTAATTTCCGGGCTTCCATTATGTATTACTTTCATCTTTTCTTTGCTCAACCTTGTTTTCTGGTAGAATTCAGAAAGGGGGCCGGAAACTGAGGCACTATAATCAATATTCCTGGATAATATTTTTGATATTCTGTAGTATAAATCTTTTCTTATTTTTTTCTTATCAACCATAACTGATACAATTTCCTTTTCCTGGTATCCATGTTTAGTTGAAAAAATAATCAAGTCTTTATAGAAGAAACGTTTTATTATAACCGCAATCAGATCGGCATTAAAGAGATGCGAGTGAATGACCTTAATTTCATGTGATCTCAAATATTGAGATATCTCTCTGGCAATTTTAATGAAATCAAATTTTGATCTTCTGTAATAAACTGTATAGGAGATTTTATTAAGCTCGAGTTGCTGAAAGTAATAATTTAATTTTTCTTTTGAATTGTAGCTTGTTACAATGAAAAGATGAGATTGAATATTAAATTTTTTTAGTTCAGGCAATAACAATTGCAGATACTTCTCAGCTCCTGAATAACCGAGTGTGTGAATCAAATATCCGATTTTAAGAGGCTCCTGCATTTTTAAAATATTTCAAAAGATTTAAGTCTGATTTTTATCGTTGGAAATAACTTTCAAATTAACCAAACTTCCATTTTTCAATCCAAGATAATAATGGATTAATTAAATATTATGATGAATTGTCTATTCCGAATTTTTAGAAAAACGGGGTTCAATTTTAATCATCCTTATGAAAGCCTATTTCTGATTTTTTTAAGGAAATCAACTATCAAAATAAAGAATCCTGTGAGTAAAACAGCGATACCACCAAAAATGACCGCAGTTTTGATCTTGCCAGAGGTAATTTTTTCAAGTGGGTATGCCGGTCTATCAATTATTTGAAAAAGAGGTATGCTGTTGAGATATTGAAATCTTGCCACTTCAAGATTTTTGAATAGTTCAGCATACGCTTCTCCATATACCTTTGAATTAGTCAATTGAATGGTTTGTCCGACACCTCCTTTTGCAAAAGCCGTATTTAAGTTAGCGTCTTCCATGGTAGCCTGGCTCCCGACAGCTACATCAAATTTATTTTTCATTGCCTGCACCCTTTGCTCCAGCACATCCAGGGTATTTTTAGCTTTTTTGCTGCTTATATCTGTATAAAACTGATTGGTTTTGCTGATAAGTGAATCTGTAAATATTTTAGTAAATCTTTCGTTTGGTGTTTTGACCGCCAATTC
The DNA here is from genome assembly GCA_017307735.1 of Chitinophagaceae bacterium. Lineage (GTDB taxonomy): Bacteria > Bacteroidota > Bacteroidia > Chitinophagales > Chitinophagaceae > Ginsengibacter. The sequence continues at coordinate 82,307 of JAFKGR010000004.1, read as the reverse complement.
ATAAATACTTGCTTTATTGTCGGGGCGGCTAATGGATATTAATTGATTTTTGAAGTTTAGATAGGTTTGGTACAGAATGCTGTCCTGAATATAAGAAAAGGAACTTCTTTGAGTTCCCGGTTCAAAATGAACGTTATTAGAGGTTGAAAGCCCCAGTATTTTCTGCCTGTAATATTCTATGAGTGTGATTGGTTTATTATCAAATGTATCTATGGAAAGCAGAGTTTCCTCAATCAATCTTCTGCTTTGCATAATCTGGAGGGCATTGTCTCCCGCAAAAAGGCTTGAGGATGAATTAAGGGAGATGCCGAATTGGCTGGCCAGGCTTGCAGCAGTACTAAGCCCGCCACTTGATTCGCCTTCCAATGCAAATGTTGCATGGCTTTGGTAAATGGGCGTTTTTGATGCTGCATAAAAAAAACCCGCAATAGCCGCTACAAAAAAAGCAAGCAAAAAAATGATCCAGTTTTTAAAAATGTTTCTCACTATCCATACAATAAAGGCTTCCTCGCTTTTTGGAAGGATACTTCCGGATACTGCTGTCTTTTCGTTTGGATCTTCTGACATGAATTACAGATTATTTACCTATGGTATAAATAAGGTTGGCAATGATGGCAAGCGAAGATAACACAACTGAAATCTCTCCCACCGTTAACCTCTCTTTATTCCTGTCCGATTTCCTCGGGACCAGAATTTCTGACTCAGGGGCCACTTTTGGATAGGATTTGAAAAAGAGAAAATGCTTCACTGATTTCATTCTCCCGTCTGGTTGAATGACCATGGCACTGGATTTCCGAGATTGAGGAGTAAAATTGCCCGATTGTTCAACATAATATTTCAGGTTCTTGCCATTTAAGTAGGGCACTAAAGTCGGGAAATAAACCTCTCCGCTCACCCGGATCAAATTTGTACTTCTTGGGATAGTCAAAATATCTCCATTTTCCAGAATCAGATTATCACTACTACCCGGATCAGAAATTGCATTTTTCAGGTTTACGGTAATTACATCAAATTGTTTATTTAACTCTTTTAATAAATCAGGATTGCGGTTAATACTGTCCTGGCTCAGGTTGAGAACCTTTTCCAATAAGTCTCTTCTTTGCCGGGTTGAAAGATTTGCATTGCTGATTCTCCGGATAATTAAAGTTGAGCTGTCCGCCGATGATTTGAATCCACCCGTTTGGGAAATTATGTCATCCACTTTTGTATTACTATTCGCCAATGCAAATTTTCCGGTCTGTAAAACTTCGCCCTGAACAATAATGGTTCGTTGAGTTATATATCCGGGTTTTTTTCTGACTATTATGATGTCATTCGGATTTAATAAGATGTTGCCTTGCCCCGGCAGAGCCAGATCAACATTGATTATTTTGCTCTCACTGTGCCCTTCAGCACCCACATCTACATTTTGAATTCTTCTTGAGATAGTTATCAGGGAAGAATCCCCTGATTCTGAAATTCCTCCTGAGGCTATGATTACATCATTCAATGAAAGGTTTTTTCTCCATTGAATTTTTTGTGGCGCTCTCAAATCGCCTTCTGTTTCTACAAAATTATTATCATAAAATTCAAAGATGGAGTTGACAATGACAGAATCATTCCTCTGTAAATTATAGGGCCTGGTTCCATTCAATACGGAGTCAATATTTACGGACTCAATTGCCGGTAGTTTATTTGGAAGGTATTTATAAATCAATGCTCTTTTGGTAAATGCGTCAGCTTTGAGACCTCCGGCTTTATTGATTAAGTCTTTTAATGTGATGCCTGATGAATACTCATAAGGTCCGGGTCTTTGTACCGCACCTGTAATATAGATCCTGTTTCCAAATTCATCCTGGAGTTTTCCGACAGTATAATCATCACTCCCCTGCGTTTGAAAGCTTGTGAATCTGGAGGCCGGGACATCCACAATAATCCTGTTTGAATCGGTAATTCTGCTTACCGTAACAGCCCCTCTGTAAGCAATATCTGTAAACCCACCTGTATAATTCAGCAAATTGGAGAATGTTTCTCCCGGGAGCATTTCGTATTTTCCCTGGCGCTTGATATTCCCGGAAATGATGACCCTGTTCAGGTAATAGGGTATAAAAACCACATCACCTTCCTGTAATAAAATATTATCCTTTTGATTGCCATAAACAAGAAAATCGTATAAATCTGCTGTGCGCTTCCCATCCCGCCGGATAACTTCAATTTTCCGATAACTGCCCATATCGGTAGGGCCGCCACACAAGTAAAGGATGTTATATAATGTTGTCAGGGAAGATACTGTATAGGTTCCGGGTTTTTTAGCCTGCCCGATAACAGTTACTCTGATACTGCGAATTTTGCCCAAAGTAACCTGCACTTTGGTCTGCCCGCTTTTAATTGCTGAATATATTGTTGACGCAAGCCTGGCTTTAATTTTTTCAGATGCCTGATCCAGTGTTAATCCGTTTACAAATACAGGTCCGACATTGGGGATATAAATTTCACCGAGTTCATTTACCGTTGGCTCATACCGTTTTTCACTATAACCATAAACGGTTATAACAATCTGATCGTCCGGCCCAAGTACATAATCGGGAGGCGCCGGTATTCTGAGATTTGGTTCAAATACCAATGAAGTGGTGGAGAATAATTCACTGCCAAAAATACTGTTATCAGCAGGCGTTTTCTCTAAAGGTATTTTGCCAAGTGTGGAGTCGAACCTGTTACTCCCCGATACATTATTTGCAAGGCCTTCTTCCGATAATGATCCTCTTTTAGCGCTTAAATCAGAAACACGTTCTTTTAATTTGTTTATTTGTGAAGCAGGCATCCCCTTTTGCGAAAGTAACTGTGTGAGATCCTGAATAGAATATCCTGATTGGCTGGCTTTATTCAATAATTCACCAATTTGGCTATCGCTGAAATTGTCAATATTGACATTGCTCAGATCAGTTGCCTTTAATAAGTCAGACTGAGCAAAAATATTTCCTGCAAAAAGAAATAGCGAAATCAGTAAAAAAAGATTTTTACCTATACATCTGTGTTTTGGGCACATCGATAAAATATTATGTTTTTTCTTATTGGTACTAAGAATAACCTTTGAGGCGGCGAATTTACGTTTAATAGTCCATTTTAACCCGCAAAACGGGTTTTTAATTCTGATTAAAAATGAATTTGCCCCTGGCTATTATCTCGACCTCACCTCACCCCCCTCAAATATTCCCCATAACCACTCTTCTTAAATTTCTCTGCAAGAACTTCAAGTTGTTTTTTATCAATATATCCCATCCGGTAGGCGATTTCTTCAATGCAGCCGATTTTGAAACTCTGTCTTTTTTCAATCACTCTCACAAATTCTGATGCATCATGCAATGAATCAAATGTCCCTGTATCCAACCACGCAAAACCTCTGTTGAAAACCGCCACTTTTAATTTTTTTTGTTTCAGATATTCGCGGTTTACATCTGTGATTTCATATTCACCGCGGGCTGAGGGCTTTATCGCTGAGGCTATTTTTACTACAGAATTATCATAAAAATACAATCCCGGAACGGCATAATTGGATTTGGGTTTGACCGGTTTTTCTTCGATGCTGAGCGCATTGAAATTTTTGTCAAATTCCACCACTCCATACCTCTCAGGATCTTTGACGGGGTAAGCAAAGATAACTGCCCCCTTCGGATTGGCCGATTGTTGCAACAACCTGCTCAATCCGCTGCCGTAAAAAATATTGTCACCCAAAACCAAAGCCACAGAATCTTTCCCAATAAACTTTTTTCCTATTACAAAAGCCTGTGCAAGTCCATTGGGTTTCTCCTGTACAGCATATTGCAAATGGCATCCCCACTGGCTTCCGTCACCGAGCAGCCGTTTGAATTGCGACTGATCCTCCGGTGTGGTGATGATCAGAATTTCTTTGATTCCTGCCAGCATCAATGTGCTCATCGGATAATAGATCATCGGCTTGTCGTAGATCGGCATTAGCTGTTTGCTGATTCCCATGGTGATGGGATAAAGCCTGGTCCCGGAGCCGCCTGCGAGAATGATACCTTTCATTGTTTAGAAAGTTTAGACGTTTAGAAGTTTAGAGGGTTTAGGAATCTCCTAACTGTGATTTACGTAGCTGCGAAAGTAATAAGGTTTGTTTTTCTATCAGGCTCCTTCCTTCCTCGAGTTGTTGGGTACTCAGAAATTCTAATTCATTTGAGATTATCAAGTGGTTTAATAATTCCAGCGTGCTGCTATAGGCAATATTGGTAAACCATGCTTTGTCTTTGTTGGTAAATCGTGAACTTCCTTCTGCTAAGTTGGATGGAATAGATAATGATGCTCTTCTCATTTGAGAAGTAAGTCCGAATTTTTCCTCATCCGGGTAGTGCCTGGTATTTTTATATGTCCAGATACAAATTTTTTTTCCATGTTTCCATGCGTCCAGTTTTTCAAAAGAGTAAATTTTCATTTTTTGATTTTTTGACGTTTGAAAATTATTTAAACTCCAATAAAATTATTCATTCAGATTCTAATCGGTTGGGTTTTATAATGGGAAATAAAAATACCTATAACTTATTTCTCATTCGATCACAACTTATTGGTGAGTAATTTTAATAAATGGTCGATTTTTTTTCAAACCTGTCATCAAATATTCAAACACGACCCTGAATAGTACAAAACTTCAGAGGCAATTTCTAAACGCCTAAACGAATAAATGACCCTCCACAAAAGCAAATATCAATCTCCTAAACGTCTAAACGAATAAATAAACTTCCATAGAACCACAAACTAACAACCTATACTCTAAACCTTCTAAACGTCTAAACCCCTAAACGTAATCCCCTCCATACATCTCCTCATAATACTTCATATAGGCTCCGCTGGTGACATTCTCAAGCCATTCTTCATTGTTGAGATACCAATCAATGGTTTTGGCCAGACCTTCTTCAAATTGAACAGAAGGTTTCCATCCCAGTTCTTTTGAAAGTTTGGTGGCATCTATGGCATAGCGTAAATCATGGCCGGCACGGTCTTTTACATAAGTAATCAGTTTTTCAGATGTACCCGGATGGCGGCCGAGCTTCTTGTCCATCTGTTTACACAATTCCCTGATAATATCGATATTCTTCCATTCATTATGCCCGCCGATATTGTAAGTTTCTCCGGTTTTTCCATTGTGAAAGATGAGGTCAATGGCTTTTACATGATCTTCCACAAACAACCAGTCGCGTATATTCAACCCCTCGCCATAAATGGGTAATGGTTTATTGTGGATGATATTGTTGATACAAAGCGGAATCAGTTTTTCAGGAAAATGATAAGGCCCGTAATTGTTTGAACAGTTGCTGATGATGGTTGGCAATCCGTACGTGTGATGATAGGCTCTCACAAAATGATCGGAAGATGCTTTGCTGGCTGAGTACGGACTTCGCGGATCGTAAGGTGTATTTTCAGTGAAGTATCCTGTGTTTCCTAATGAACCATATACCTCGTCTGTTGAAATGTGATAAAATAATTTTCCTTCAAAATTGTTTTGCCAGTTTTCTTTTGCAGCATTTAATAATGTAGCTGTACCTAAAACATTCGTTTTAACAAAAGCCAACGGATCGCTGATGGATCTGTCCACATGACTTTCGGCAGCGCAGTGCAAGACTCCGTCAAACTTATATTTCGCAAATAGTTTTTTTAATAATTCCCCGTCGCAGATGTCTCCTTTTTCAAAATGGTAATTGGGTCTCTGGTCAATGTCTTTCAGGTTTTTCAAGTTGCCGGCATAAGTCAGTTTATCCAGGTTCACAATCTGAGTGTCCGGATATTTATTCACGAATAACCTTGTGAGATGCGAACCGATAAAACCTGCACCTCCGGTGATCAGAATGCTTTGATGTTTTCTTTCCATAATTTAATGGCTGCTAATTTAAACACTTCAATCCACAACGGGTTTGGGAAAGATGTCTCCGTTCTCATTGGTCATGCCGGTGACCCGGGCCGGATTACCGGTAACGATGGCGTAGGCAGGTACATTTTTGGTGACAACCGCTCCGGCACCAATGAGTGCATATTCACCAATTTCAATTCCGCAAAGAACAGTAGCATTGGCGCCGATGGAAGCTCCTTTTTTTACAACAGTCGATTTGAATTCACTTTTTCTCTCCACATAGCTTCGCGGATTTATCACATTTGTAAATACTACTGACGGACCAATGAAAACATCATCTTCGAGTACGACGCTGTTGTAAACAGAAACATTGTTTTGAATTTTTACGCCATTGCCAATGACAGCATTGTCATCCACAAATACATTTTGTCCTAACTGGCAATGCCTGCCAATTTTTGCTTTTGGCATGATGTGGCAAAAATGCCAGATTTTGGTTCCCTCACCAATCTGTGCACCTTCATCGACCACTGCGGTAGAGTGGGCAAAAAATGAATTCATGTCATGAGTAGTTTATAAATCCGTTTTCTGAAAAATGATTGTTGGTTCAAAGTTCGGCTTTCCGGTCATTTAATTTCTTTCAGAATTTCTTTTATGGTCGCTTCCCATTGCCGGATAACGCATTTATCACTTATGATAATGAAATAAGTTTTAGCAATTGCTGACTGGTAAAAAAACTGATAAGACCATCAGGAATACAAAAAACTTCTTAATCATAGACTTTTAAAACCAATTTTTTTCAAAGAAAATACATAGAATCCTAATCAATGATTCCATTAATTGTAAATGTTTTTGCCGCTTCGATATTTGGTTCAAATTTATTTTCAGTTGTTTTTGAAAAATTTTTTGCATGTCAAAAAATTATAAAAGGGCAATTATTAGAACATGCGTTGAAGTTCATTTCAATTGTAATAAATTGATAGCCAGATGAAGTATTTGTGAGAATAAACAGAATCGCCCCCGAGCTATTTGTCATTGTGGAAAACGTGTTGAAATTTTCTTTTGCAATTCTGAAATTATATTTGGTTAGTTTTAAGACGACGTTAACTTAGATGAAAATTCTGAAATGTGTTTCGATTTGAAAGACTCACTGTTTTGATGACCTATTAGTAAAAATTTTAAAGCTGTTTAGTATGAGATTATTGAAAACCCACATCCTTACGGGATTATTATTTCTTTGTCTTTCCTCCTTTGGCCAGATGACCGTCAGCGGAAGAATTACAGACGAGAAAACCGGCGAACCGGTAGCAAAGGCCTCTGTTTTAATCAAGGGTACATCGAGCGGTACCTCATCTGACGAACAGGGCAATTATAAAATTGAAGTTCCTCAGAAAAATGCAACGCTCATCTTTTCTTCTGTCGGGTTCGAATCCAAAGAAATTCCGGTAAGCGGTCCTGTTTTAGATGTCCAATTGGGACAGGCTGCCACACGGGGATTGCAGGAAGTGCTGGTAGTTGGTTTTGGAACCCAGATAAAAAGAGATTTGACTGGAAACATTGCCAAAGTAAAGGGCCGCGACATAGAGAATATGCCGGTTACAAATTTTGATCAGGCATTACAGGGACGGGCAGCAGGTGTATTCGTTCAGGCCGGAAACGGAAAATTAGGTGAACCTGTCCAGGTATTAATCAGAGGCGCCGGATCCATTTCTGCATCCACCCAGCCCTTGTATGTGATAGATGGTGTACCCATCAGTACAGAAACGTATTCAGGCAGCGCAATCGCTGATATCAACTTCAATGATATTGAGTCCTTCGATATTTTAAAAGATGCATCTGCCGCAGCAATTTATGGTTCAAGAGCAGCCAATGGTGTCGTTCTGATTACTACGAAAAAGGGAAGAGCAGGTAAGACCACATTTAATGTCAATTCACAATATGGTACGAACAAACCCACGCATAAAGTTGGATTTCTGAATGCGCGGGAATATGTTGATCTGCTGAGAGAAGCTGCAATTAATAGTGATCACATTGATGGGATAGACCCATTGGATCCCAGCCAATATGAAGATTCATGGCTGGAATTTGCAGAGGGAAGATTAACCAGGTATTCCGGATGGTCTGACTGGAAAACTTATCAGACGAATACTAACTGGCAGGACAAAGCTTTTTATCCGCATGCCAGGACCGGGCAGATAGATGTTTCAGCTTCGGGGGGAAATGAAAAGACCAAATTTTATGTCAGTCTCGGATATATGAATCAGGATGGTATCCTCATCGGTAATAACCTGAAAAGGATTTCATCAAGACTCAATCTGGAACATTCGGTTTCAGATAAATTCAAACTGGGGATCAACATGAGTTTGTCTCAAACCACCAGTGGCAGGGTTACTGCGGATAACGAATTCAATACGCCCCTGCAATCAGTTGCCTTGTCGCCGGTGACGCCGTTTACAGATCAAAATGGTGTGATCTATACCAATCCCACCACTACCTATGCGAATCCTTATGTAGATTATGCTGAAGGGAAATATGAGGCACTTATTTACAGAAATATCGGAAATATATTCGGGCAATATAATTTTTCAAAATCATTATTCTTCCGTTCTGAATTCGGAGTGGACATTCACAACGAAAATGATGATATGTTTTACGGTGCACGCACTTCCTACGGCCGCGGTACCAATGGATATGGTGAATCGGATTGGTTCAGGTCATTAACCTACAATACAAACAACTACTTCACATTTAATAAGAGTTTTCAGGGAAGACATGACCTGAATGCTGTTTTGGGGATGTCATACCAGGAATACAATTCCGAATATGCCAATGTATATGGAGAGCAATTTCCGGTGGATGACCTGCAAAAACTGGCCAGCGCTGGTTTGATCAAAGGTGGAACTTCTGTCGCAACAAACTCGGCATTCCTCTCCTATTTTGCGCGTGCCAATTACAAGCTGGATGATAAATATCTGTTCAGTGTGAGTGGCAGGATAGATGGATCATCTGTATTTGGAAACGACAGGCGCTACGGATTTTTTCCGGCGGTGTCTGCTGGTTGGGTAATCAGTCAGGAGAAATTTTTGGAAAACAGCAAAGTGATCAGTTTTCTCAAACTCAGGGCCAGTTGGGGATTGACGGGTAACGCGGAAGGGTTTGGGAATTTTGCTTCCAGAGGTCTGTGGGGCGGTACTGCTTATGATGGAACGGGTGCGCTGACGCCGACCCAGATGGCTAATCCTGATTTGAGATGGGAAAAATCCAATCAGACGGATATTGGTATTGATTTCGGATTGTTGAATAACAGAATCACCGGTGAAGTCGATTATTATAACCGCAATACCGATGACCTGATTTATAATGTACCCGTTCCGGGAAATACCGGATTCACCAATAAAATTGTCAATATTGGTGCAATGAATAACAGAGGTGTGGAAATTGTTCTGAATTCTGAAAATATCATTTCCCGCAACTTCCGTTGGTCATCCAGTGTGAATCTGGCATTTAACAAGAATAAGATTGTCAGATTGGATGGTGATCAGACCCTGATACCCGGCAATGATGGCAGATACATGAACTCATTGATTGTCGGGCAGTCCATCGGTATCTTCTACGGGCCAAAGTTTGCCGGAGCTGATCCTGCAAATGGAGATGCACTTTATTATCTGGCGGATGGGAAAACAACAACGAACGATTATGATGCTGCCGGAAGTTTTATCGTGGGCAATCCCAATCCGAAATTGACAGGTGGATTCAGCAACACTTTCTCAGCCTATGGATTTGATCTCGGCATTCTTTTTCAGGGAGTATTTGGAAATCAGATAACCAATGGCGCCGGCGGTTTTATGAGTGCCAGTTTTTCGTGGTTTGATAACCAAACTTCAGACCAGTTGAATCGTTGGCAAAAACCCGGCGATAAAACGATGGTACCTCAGCTAAGGTTGGGATATGATAACGGAACCAGCTCGTCCAGCCGGTATGTATATGACGGTGATTATGTGAGATTGAAAAATATTACGCTCGGATATAATTTTCCAAAATCTCTTATTGGAAAATGGAGGTTGAAGAGCCTGAGATTGTATGTTACCGGTGTAAACGTTTTGACATTTACCGATTATCCGGGATGGGATCCTGAGGTGAATGCCGACTACAGGGCTACCAATAAAAACCAGGGCGGAGATTTTTATTCAGCACCACAGATTAAGAATTACTCTGTCGGCTTAAATATCGGATTCTGATTTTTTTAAACTCAATCAAAATTTAACATGAAAAATATATTCATAATCGCAATATCAGTTTTGTTACTCAGCGCCTGTGGTAAAAAACTGAATATTAATCCGCAACAAAGCGTGGATGAAAACATCGTATTCACATCGGATGCAAATATCAAATCGGCGCTGAGAGGAGCCTATGATGTTGTCAGCGGAGCATCACTGGTTGGAGGCGATCTTCAAATGTATTCAGAATTATTGGGAGCCAATGGAGAGATTACATGGGCTGGTACCTATCAGCAACCCCGTGAGATTTTCAGAAAGACAATGCTCACTACCAATTCATTCCTCAGGGACACCTATACAGATGCTTACAAGGCTATCAATATCTGCAACAATATTATTGAGTCCATCGACATTGTCAATGAAGGAGACCGGGATCATGTAAAAGGCCAGGCGTTGTTTCTGCGCGGACTGATGTATTTTGAATTGGTAAAGTTATTTGCCCTGCCCTATAGCGCAGGAAATACCTCCTCCAATCCGGGGCTGCAATTGATAACTGTTCCGACAAAAAATGGCGAAGTGTCTGATGCGAACAAGAAGCCGCGGAGTAGTGTGGAGGAGACCTATCAGCAAATCATAAATGACCTGACAACTGCAAAATCTCTCATGGAAGACCAGATCGGTGTATATGCAGGGAAATACACAGCGGCCGCAGTTCTGTCGAGAGTGTATCTGCAGATGGCCGATTATCAAAAAGCAGCTCAGGAAGCCAATGATGTGATTGAAAACTCCGGAGCATCTCTGGAAAGCGATTGCAGAAAAGCATTTAATAATTCCTCCCCTTCTTCCGAAGATATTTATGTGATGCCGGTTACTCCGCAAGACGGATCCAATGACATGTGGCTGTTTTGGTCAATCGGCGACTATGGCGCCCGCGATGGCGATGTGGAAGTGGATCAAAAACAAATTGATCTTTTCGCGAGCGGCGACCAGAGATTGGGTTGGTTCTATATTGATGAAAGCGATATTTACCGTTCGGCCAAATGGCAATTCCAGTACCGCTATCTTCCTGTAATCAGGCTTGCTGAAATGTACCTCACCCGCGCAGAATGCAATGCACGCTTAGGTACTTCAATAGGAGCAACCGCTGATGAAGATTTAAACGATGTAATAAGAGCGAGAGCCGGATTGGGCGCTGTCTCTGCAACCGTTGATAATATCATTTATGAAAGGAGGTTAGAGCTGGTTGATGAAGGACAAAAAATTCACGACATAAGGAGATTAAAACAATCAGTTGACGGATTTCAATACAACGATAACAAACTCGTTTGTCCGATTCCGCAACGTGAGGTGGATGCCGGTAATGGTATTCTGACTCAAAATCCCGGATACAATCCTTAATCTTATTTTTTAATCAAATCCCCATTGCAAATAATGGGGATTTCTTTTATCTACCTTACCGGAAATTCTTAATTTGCCATTCTTCATTTTATAAACCGTTTATTGTGAAAAAAATATTTCTATCAGTACTGATTGCATTTTTATCCATTTCTGTTTTTGCTCAAATACAATCACCCGACCAGTTTTTAGGGTATGAATTGGGAACACGTTATACGGTCCACTACCAGATAGTGAACTATTTTAAATATGTGGCCCAGACAAAACCAGATATGGTAAAACTGCAGAAGTATGGCGAAACCAATGAACACCGCCCGCTTTATGTTGCTTTTATTTCATCACCTGAAAATATTTCCAGCCTGGAAAAAATTCGTGAGAACAATCTCGATTTGGCGCATCTCGGCAACGGACAGGGGAATACATCTGCACCGGCCATTGTCTGGTTGAGTTACAATGTACATGGAAATGAAACTTCATCTTCAGAAGCCGCCATGAAGACTTTATTTACATTGGTCGATCCTTCCAATGCCGAAACAAAACAATGGCTGAAAAATACAGTTGTAGTTATCGATCCGTGTTTAAATCCGGACGGAAGAGACCGGTATGTGAACTGGTTCAATACAATGGTGGGCAAGTATTATAATCCGTTGACCATTGCCCGTGAACACCACGAAGAATGGCCGGGCGGAAGAAGTAATCATTACAATTATGACCTGAACCGGGACTGGGTATGGCAAACACAGGTTGAGAGCGCCCAACGTGTTGCACTATACAATCAGTGGTTGCCTGAAGTGCATGTCGACTTTCATGAACAGGGCGTAAATGCTCCTTATTATTTTGCTCCGGCAGCAGAACCTTATCATGAAGTGATTACAAAATTCCAGAGGGATTTTCAAAAAGTCATCGGGAAGAACAATGCAAAATATTTTGACAAAAACGGCTGGCTTTATTTCACCAAACAGGAATTTGATCTTTTTTATCCGTCCTACGGAGATACCTATCCGTTGTATAACGGTTCTATCGGAATGACCTACGAACAGGGCGGTATTTCAGCAGGTTTGGGCATTCTTACAAAAGACAAAGACACCTTATCGCTGGTGAGAAGATTGATGCATCATTTTACCTCAAGCCTGAGTACAATTGAAATTTCGTCTATGAATGCTTCCACCCTTGTAAAAGAATTTAGTCAGTATTTTGATAACAATGTGAATGGAAAAACAGGTGATTACAAAACCTATGTAATCAAAAACAAACCTGAAGATGCGCAAAGGATTCAGGCCCTGATTCAACTGCTTGATAACAATGGGATCAGTTATGGAACTTCTTCGGGAAGCAGTACCGGGTTCAATTATATTACACAGAAAGATGAACCTTTTACAATTGCACCGAATGATTTGGTTGTTAGCGGTACTCAGCCAAAAGCAACGCTGGTGAAAGCTTTGCTGGAACCCAAATCAAAATTATCCGATTCAGTTACCTATGATATAACGGCCTGGGCTTTGCCGTATGCTTATGGATTGACAGCTTATGCATCACAGCAACCTTTTAAAGTAAACTCATCCAAAGTATCTGAACAGTTTACACCCAATCCTTCGACGGACTCTTATGCTTATGCCATCAAATGGCAGGGATTGAATTCGGTGAAAGCTGCAGGAGCATTGCTCCGGAAAGGGATTCGTATCAGGTATTCGGAAACTCCGTTTGAAACCGGCGGACAAAAATTTGACAGGGGAACTATTATCATCAATAAAAACGGAAATAAAAAGTTTGGCGTTGATTTGTGGAAAGAAATAAGTGATGTTTGCAATGCACACCAAATAAAAATGTATCCCATCAGTACGGGTATGATGGACAAAGGCCCTGATTTTGGGAGCAATGAAATACATGTAATCAAACCTGTTAGAGTGGCTTTGCTTACCGGCGAGGGTGTTAGTCCGTATTCCGCAGGTGAAGTATGGGATTATTTTGATAATCAGATTTCGTATCCGTTGTCATTGATTAATGCAAATGATTTCGGACGGATTGAACTTTCAGATTGGGATGTGATCATTATGCCACAGGGAAATTATAGTTTTCTGAAAGATAAGGCTCAGTCTGCTTCCTTTCAGCAATGGATCAGCAGAGGAGGCAAGGTAGTAGCGCTCGAAGGAGCTGTTGAACAATTGTCGAAACAGGAATGGAGCATTATCAAACCGGTAGAAGATGAAGACAAGAAAAAGGATACTTCAAAAAGAGATTCCTACGATTTACTGAAAACGTATAGCCTGAGAGAAAGAGATGCTGTTACGGAATTCATTCCCGGCGCTATTTATAAAGTCGACATTGATAATACGCATCCTCTGATGTTTGGTTATCCTGATTATTATTACACATTGAAATTAGATCCGGCCGTTTACAAATTTGTAAAAGAGGAAGGTTGGAATACGGGGTACCTGAAAAAAAATAATTATGTATCCGGTTTTGTCGGATACAAGTTAAAACGCGAATTGAAAGATGGCCTTCTGTTTGGAGTGCAGGATCTTGGTCGTGGGACGGTGATTTACATTACAGATGATATCATCTTCCGCAATTTCTGGCAGACAGGAAAACTTATGTTGGCCAATGCAGTGTTTTTGGTGGGAGATTAATTTAGCAGGACTGATTTTGTTGGGAATAATCTTTCTTAATTTGAAGAAGACCGGAACGAAAGTTTAAAAGATATTCAGTACAAAACATCTCATGTTTTTCTTATTCATGAAATTGATGGCAGGTCGAACACCGGTTTTTAATTGAGGAATAGCAATTCGTGATTTATATTTTTTCTCAATTGGATTAAAGGCTTTCTCTTTAAAATCCATCCTACCTTTGCAGACATGCTTTATGCTTCTTTGGAAAATATCACCAAATCATTTGGGATCCGTACACTTTTTCGTGATATCACATTGCATATTGAAGAAGGGAAGAAGACTGCCATGGTAGCGCGGAACGGAAGCGGGAAATCTACATTGCTCAGGATTATTGCAGGGCTTGAACCTCCCGATTCAGGCACTGTTTGGGTGCATAAAGACATCAAGGTGGTCATGCTTTCTCAGGAAATGAACTTTGCTGAGAATGTTACTGTTTGGGATCATATTTTAAATATGGATCATCCCACGGTTAAACTGATAAAAGCTTACGAACAGCTTATGGAAAATCCGGCTCATGATGAAAAACAACTGGCTGAACTGATAAGCCACATTACAGAAATTAATGCGTGGAATTTTGAGAGTGAGCTTAAACAAATTTTGGGTAAGCTTCAAATTTATGACCTCAATGCGCAGGTTAAGAATCTGAGCGGCGGGCAGCAAAAGAGAGTGGCTCTTGCACAAACTCTTTTGGAAGCCCGGCTTCACGAAGGGAAATGCCTTTTGATTCTCGACGAACCAACCAATCATCTGGATATTGAAATGATAGAATGGCTGGAAGAATTTTTAAGCGCTACCAAAACAACGCTCTTGTTAGTTACTCACGATCGGTATTTCCTCGATAGAGTTTGCAATGAAATTTACGAATTGGATGATGAAAAACTCTACGTGTATAAAGGCAATTACGATTATTTTCTCGAACAGAAATCTTTGCGTCGTGAGGTAGAGCAAAGTGAATTGCAAAAAGATAAGAATATTTACCGGAAAGAGCTCGAATGGATCCGCAAACAACCGAAGGCACGTACAACGAAATCAAGAAGCAGAGAAGATGCTTTTGAATTTCTTGAAAAAAAAGTGAAGGAGAAAAAAGAAGTTGCTGAAGTTTCCCTTCAAATGAAAATGACAAGGCTTGGTGGTAAGGTGCTTGAAATGAAAAAGGTGTATAAATCTTACGGAGATAAAGTGATTTTAAAAGGGTTTGATTATACTTTTAAAAAAGGAGAACGCATCGGAGTTGTTGGAAAAAATGGAAGTGGCAAAAGTACTTTTCTGAAAATTGCACTGGGCATCATGCCTCCCGACAGTGGAAAAATAAACCACGGTGAAACTGTAGTTTTCGGCCATTATTCGCAGGATGGTTTGCAATACAAAGAAGACAAACGTGCCATTGAATACGTGAAAGAAATTGCAGAATTTTTTCCCCTGGCTGATGGAAGTAAAATCAGCGCTTCTCAGTTTATGGAAAAATTCGGATTCACTCCTCACCAACAATTTACTCCGTTGAGTAAGTTAAGCGGCGGTGAGAAAAAGAGATTACACCTGCTGAGCATTCTTTTCCGGAATCCTAACTTTTTAGTTCTTGACGAACCCACCAACGATCTGGATTTGCAAACGCTTCGCACGCTCGAAGAATTTCTGAGTGAGTTTGCAGGATGTTTATTAATTGTAAGCCACGACCGGTATTTTATGGACAGGCTGGTGGATCATTTGTTTGCCTTTGAGGGTGATGGGGATGTTAAAGATTTTCCCGGCAATTATTCACAATACCGGGAATGGAAAGAATTCAGGACAGAAGAAAAACCGGAAGAGAAAAAGAAAGAAATTGTTGAGTTGCCCAAACCGGAAAAGAAAGGGAAAAGACTTTCTTACAACGAAAAAAGGGAATTTGAAATGCTTGAGAAGATGCTTCCAAAATTGGAAAAGGAAAAAAAAGAATTGGAAAAGAAGTTGAGTGCTGGAGATCTCACCTACGATGAATTGCAAAATACATCTGAAAGGATAAGTATTTTGATCCGGGAAATTGAAGTAAAAGAAATGAGATGGCTTGAATTGAGTGAAATTGAAAATCCATTGTGATGCCATGAAAATCCTGATTAATAAAATTGCTCCGTTCAAAACTGATTACGCCGAAAAGATTATAAAAACAATAGATGATTTCTGTGAAAAATATCACCATGATTTGATTCTTCTGAACGGGCGCGATGAAAAAATAGCCTGCCGGAATGCGAAACGTGTTTCATTAAAGATTCCCTCCGGGAAAGTTCTCTATAAAGCATGGTTCCGGATTTCCTTTTTAGCAAAAATCAAAAAGATAAACCCTTCGCTGATTCTTACCTGGGATCCGCTTCCGTTGAAAGGGGAAATTCCACAAATTGTTATCGCTCCGGAAGAGGCGGGAAAAGTTCTGGTAGCTTATGGCAACACAGCTAAATCTGAAATTGAGAGATGGAAGAAATTTGGTGAAGAAGTTTTTATTACTTTTTCGAAAAAACAAAGTGCAGCACTTGAAAATACTTTGAAAATTAAGCCTGACAGGATTTTTCAGATTTATAAAATTCCGGATGAAGATGTAACTCTTGATTTGGAGCCGGATTTTCAGAAAATAAAAGAGAATTATAGTAAAGGGAATGAATTCTTTTTTGCGTCCGGCTATAAAGAGAAGAGAAATATCACTTTGCTGTTGAAGTCTTTTTCTGTTTTTAAAAAATGGCAACACAGCGGAATGGAGTTGCTGATTTCTTATGAGGGAGATAATCAAAAATCCATGTTGGAAGATTTATTGAAAAATTACCGTTTTCATGAGTCTGTCATTTTAATTGATCGTAACGAAAAAGATTTTTTTGAAATTGTGAGGGCAGCTTATGCAATTATTTTCGATTCTGTTTTTGATCCGGATTTAAAAAATTTTGTTTTTGCCATGAGAAATGAAGTGGCGGTTGTGGCTCCCGAAAAAAGTATGTATTCGGAAATCAGCGGGGATGAAGCCGCATTTTTGTATCAGTCCGATGACAAAGATTCTCTCGCAAGGATATTGTTGCTGGCTTTCAGGGAAGAAGATAAAAAAGAAAAGGTTGTGAAAGTTGCGCTTGAAATTGTGTCGGCATATCATCCGGGATATTTTGATCGGCGCTTTGAATCAGTCATTCTCGGAATGATGAAAGATTTATCCGGGACACATTCAATAAAAAGTGTAAATTCCGAAAAAAATCAATAAAAGTTTGTTCAGTACTTTTATTTGAAAATAATTTTAATTATTCATTCCATTTTAATCCGGTTTTTGGAAAGGTTATTGATGGTAATGAACTTGTTTTTTAACAAACCTTAAATCGTATGATTGCAAAATTCAATTTGAAATTAATCGGCTTTGCATTTGCCATGTTTCTTGCGACCGGTTGTGTAAGTACCAAAAAGTTTAATTCGCTTCAATCGAATTACAACAGTCTGATGGCCAGAAATAGTGAACTGACCCGAGAGAGCGAAGGCTACAAGAGCAATCTTGACAAAGCCAATGTGACGATCTCAGGATTGCAGCAACAGATCAATACCGAACGTGATCATGTGAAATCCCTGCAATCTGCCTTGGATAAATGCCTGGCTTCTGCCGGACAGGGAAACGTGAACATTTCGAAACTCATCGATGAAATCAATGCATCCAATAAATACATCCAGGAGTTGGTTGCATCTAAGAGCAGAAGTGATTCACTCAACATGGTGTTGACAAACAACCTGACACGTTCACTCACCAGTGATGAACTTCAGGATGTGGATGTAAAAGTGTTGAAAGGGGTGGTTTATATTTCACTCTCGGACAATATGCTTTACAAAACAGGCAACTACGAAATTTCTGATAAAGCCGGTGATATTCTGGCAAAAGTTGCGAAGATTATAACAGATTATAAAGATTATGATGTATTGGTAGATGGGAATACGGACAATGTGCCTATTTCAAGGCCGAACATCCGGAACAACTGGGATCTCAGCTCATTGCGTGCATCTTCTGTTGTTCAGGCATTGCAAAATAAATATGGTGTGGATCCGAAACGGCTTACTGTTGGTGGCCGCGGAGAATACAATCCCATTGCAAGTAACATGACTCCGGAAGGAAGATCATTGAACAGACGCACTGAAATTATTATTACTCCCAAACTTGATCAGTTTATGAATTTGATCGGGCAGGCTCCTGCACCCGGATCGGGTACGAATTAGAATCTGCATCTTTAAATATTTTTTGAGAATACTTCATGAGGTCTTTTTCGGAGGCTTCATGAAGTATTTTTTTGGTGGAGTTCGGAATTAAAGAGGCAGATGAGTTTTCGTTTACCCGGTGCTGTAAAATACTAAGCTCCTGTATATCGTCAATTTTTGGTTACCAGAATATTTATTTTTTTGAAGCGGTTGAAATAAAAAACGGAGCACTTATATTTGCGCCGGAGAGATGGCTGAGTGGTCGATAGCGGCGGTCTTGAAAACCGTTGAGGGTCACACCTCCGGGGGTTCGAATCCCTCTCTCTCCGCAAACAAATTACAATACCCCGCGGTAGCGGGGCTTTTTATTACAAAAAAACGCCGGGGGGTTGTCCGGCCCGCACTCATGAATATCTGGAAACAGATATTTTTTGCCCTTTTTTGAAAGGTTCACTTTCTTTCTGAGAAAAGGATTGCGGATAGGGTTAAAAAATTTGAGACTATAAAATGATCCCGTTTCCCATCTTTGATTTATCCGTTGTACTTGTATGAATTTTGAAAACAGGGGCCTGTGGCAGGATTGGGCAGAAAGGTATGAATCAATTATCTGACTTTCCCCACATCAAGATGCTCTCAGTCCGGCACACGTCGATATCTGATTGGATTGTTTTAACTGTTGTCATTTTCCTGATTGTAATAACTAACGAATACGGCTATTTTCGATTCATCTTTTCCGGATGTATCTGCCACACCATTCCGCATATACGTTGTTTTAGGACTGCCGCAATATCTATTAACGGAACTTCCTCACTTGTGGTATATATAAACCAGGTTCATAAAAAAAGCCTGCTTTACAAGGCAGGCTTAAAAACAATAATTTTAAACTGCATTAATGTGTCTGCACGTTAGATTGTTTCGTCGCAGCATACTTCAGAATATTGTCAATCGTTTTCTTAGATGGAGATGCTTTTAACTGATCAAGTTTGTTTTGCAACGATTTCAACTGATCAAAGTCTCCCCTGAGCTTAGCGTCTTTCCGGAGCGCCGCTCTGATGGCTGCAGTCTTCTTTTCGGATGTTTCTCCATATAAATAACGGAGCAGGTCATCCTGCGTAAATTCGGTCATAATAAAAATGGCTTTAAAAAATAATAATTTTATCCACCATTAGAAACGTGAGAAATTGTATTTTATTGTAAACCGGCTCCAGTCTATTCAGAATCTGTTTTTACAATGAAAAGATCTTCATTAGGCCTTTTCATCAAATACTTCTCACGTGCGTATTTTTCCAGGGTTTCAGGGCTGTTTCTGAGATTATTTAATTCAGCATGAGTATCCTTTATTTTATTCAGCATCACTTCTTCACTGTTCTGAAGTTTGTTAAGCTCATTCAGCCGGCTGATCTGAAGTGGAATGTCGTTTCTGTCGAAAAACAACATCCATATTGCAAATGCAATCCCCGTCAGCAAATACTTATTGCCCGCAATTTTCTTTAAATACCTCAAGAATCTCGAATTAAAGGGTCAGTAAAATGGATCAATGCTTCCCAAATGTAATTTTATCTTTCGGAAAAATTGCATTTTCTCCTAAATTTTCTTCAATTCTCAGCAGTTGATTGTACTTGGCGATCCTGTCTGTACGGCTTGCACTTCCTGTTTTAATCTGCCCGCAATTCAATGCGACCGCCAGATCGGCAATCGTCGTATCCTCGGTTTCCCCGCTTCTATGGCTCATGATGGTGTTGTACCCGTTGCGCTGGGCAAGGCTGACGGCATTGATGGTTTCAGTGAGTGTTCCTATCTGGTTAACCTTGACAAGCAGGCCATTGGCAATTTTATTATCAATCCCCTTCTGCAATCTTTCCACATTGGTCACAAATAAATCATCTCCTACCAACTGAACCTTGCTTCCTATCGTTTCTGTCAGTTGTTTCCATCCCTTCCAGTCATCTTCAGCCATTCCGTCTTCGAGAGAAACAATGGGATATTTTTTTATCCAGCTTTCCCAGAATTCTACCATTTTTGAACTGCTGAGCTTTCGCCCATCCGATTTGAAGAAATGATAAACCTTCTTCTTCGCATCAAACATTTCGCTGGATGCCGGATCCATGGCAATGGCAATCTGCGTTTTTGCTTTGAATCCCGCCTGTTCAATAGCCGTTAAAATGGTTTCAATTGCCTCCTCATTACTTTTGAGTTCGGGGGCAAAACCGCCTTCATCCCCGACATTGGTGCTATACCCTTTTTTCTTCAGCACGGATTTTAGCTGGTGAAAGACGGTGACTCCCCAGCGAAGTGCTTCGCTGAATGATTCTGCGCCTATCGGCATAATCATGAATTCCTGAAAATCTATTTTATTATCTGCGTGTACGCCGCCGTTCAGGATATTCATCATCGGAATCGGAAGGATCTTTGCATTGGTGCCTCCCACATACCTGTACAGTGGGAGATTGGCCTCGAGGGCAGCAGCCTTTGCAACAGCAAGGCTTACAGCCAGAATTGCATTGGCTCCCAGCTTTCCTTTGTTGGGTGTGCCATCCAGGTCAATCATTCTTTTATCTATACCCGCCTGGTCGGCAGAATCCCACCCGAAAAGGGTATCTGCAATTTTTGTATTTACATTTTTAACGGCTTTTAAAACACTTTTACCGTTGTAAATCTTTTCATTTCCATCCCGGAGTTCTACCGCTTCGTGGGCTCCTGTGCTGGCTCCGGATGGCACGGCTGCCCTGCCTAAGAAGCCATTTTCTGTCATCACTTCCACTTCTACGGTTGGATTTCCACGGCTGTCAAGTATCTGACGCCCTGTTACACTTGTAATGTAGCTCATTGATTTTCTGTTTTATTCGTAAGATTTTTAAAAATTTCTTCCAGGCTTTTATGCTGACTGTCGATGGAAAGAATATCGATGTTATTTGACAATGCGTATTCCAGGATTTGTCTTTTCGTTTTTTCAGGCTCTTTTGTATTCAGGTAAAATGATCCGTCTTTCTCATTGACACCTGTAAGTTCATTCCATCCTGACCACCAATTCTCTTTGGGGCTCCGTGAAAACCTGACAACCACTTCCGCTCCGGTATCCATATTATTTTTAAGATGCGACAACGAATCATCAGCTACCAATTCCCCTTTGTTTATAATAATGACCCGTGAGCAAATACTCTCCACTTCCTGAAGGATATGGGAAGAAAAAAGAACCGTTTTCGTTTGTCCCAAATCTTTGATCAGTTGCCTGATTTCCACAATTTGGTTGGGATCCAAACCGCTCGTTGGCTCGTCGAGAATTAATACCTGCGGATCGTGCACAATGGCGGCCGCCAAACCGACCCGTTGTTTATATCCCTTGCTTAATTGTCCTGTCTTTTTGGATGATTCCGGTGTCAGTCCGGTCATTTTTATCACTTCTTCAATCCTGTCTTTTTTGTTCGCTATCTTATGCACGGAAGCAGCAAAAGCGAGGTATTCCCTGACGTACATTTCATAATACAACGGATTCCCTTCGGGGAGATAGCCAATCATTTTGCGGGTTTCATTCCGGTTCGACAGGGCGTCGATGCCACAGACATTCACTTTTCCATTGTCGGGTTCCAAAAAACCAGTGATCATTTTCATGGTGGTGGATTTTCCTGCACCATTCGGCCCGAGAAACCCTATTACGCCATTTTCACTTGCATCAAAAGATAAATTCTTTACTGCAAATTGCCCGTCAAAACTTTTTGAAAGCTGTTCTACTTTGATCGACATGCTGGCGCAAAAATAAAATTATCTGCGCTAATGAAAATTAATCCTTTTGAGGATTCCTGTTGCCATTATTAAAACGTCTCTGATCGCCGCCTTTTTTACGTCTTTTATTGCGATTCGGTTGATTTCTGTTACCATCACCGGTAGCCTGATTTGAAGGTCTTTGACCATTGCCTTTGGAAAATGACTGTCCTCCGGGCCTCTGCTTTCTTGAAGATTTTTCAAGAGATTTCAAGCTTATCTGGCCAACCACATCAACAAACTCGGGTTCGATCTCCTTGGCTCTTTCACTTTTTATTTCAACTGTTTGTAACGCTTCCGGCTTAATGCCTTTTTTGTTTTGTTCCAGAAGTTCCTTTACCGTTTCTATGGAAAGTGGATAATACTTCGTACTTTCTGTAGTTGAATACCACATCAGGTTCCTGAAAATATCTTTTTTGACAAGATATGCTTTACCCTTTGCCATCTCTATGGTATCAGCATCTTCCGGGAAATTCTTCAATGCATCCAGATAAGTATCCAGTTCAAAATTGAGGCAACACTTCAGACGGCCGCACTGGCCACTCAGTTTTGTTTGATTTATGCTCAGGTTTTGATACCGCGCGGCATTTGTACTCACACTTTTGAAACAAGTCAGCCATGTACTGCTACAAAGCTCTCTCCCGCTTGTTCCAATACCTCCTATTTTTCCTGCTTCCTGTCTGGCCCCTATTTGCTTCATCTCCACTTTTACCTTAAACTCAGAAGCATATACTTTAATTAATTCCCTGAAATCCACCCGTCCGTCGGCAATGTAAAAAAATGTGGCTTTACGGGCATCTGCCTGGATTTCCACCTCACTCACTTTCATTTCAAGTTTCAGGTTGCGTGCTAACGTCCTGCTTCTGATCAACACCTCTTTTTCGCGTGCTTTGGTTTCTTTCCACTTCGCCAAATCAAATTCAGAGGCCATCCTGAGAATCCGTTTTAGTTCGACGCCATCTTCTTTAATTCCTTTCTTTTTTAACTGGAGGCGTACAAGCTCACCGGAAAGGCTTACCCTGCCGACATCAAAACCATTCACACCTTCCACGGCCACCATATCTCCGGTAAAAACATCTTTCACCGTATCATTTTTGTAAAAATCTTTACGGCTGCCATTGTTAAAGGAAACTTCCACAATATGACATCTGTCTTCTTCGCTGGCTACCGGCAAATCGGCCAGCCAGTCATATACATTGAGTCTGCTGCAGCCGCCGCCATTACAAGATCCGCTATGGCCACATCCTCTGGTACTTCCTGTTGAGCATCCTCCTCCACATGAACTGCATCCCATTTTTAAAAATTAAAATAAGTAAAATATATTGTGATGTCTGGCAGAAATGAATAGAAAGAGTCAATACCTTCCTGAACCGGCCCGATATAAACCCAAGCCAGAAAAAGCATCCCGGATCAAAATCATTTTACCGGTAAAAGAAAAATTTATATTCAGCAGAGATAATTCTTTCATAATATAATTCTTCACGATAGCCAAAACACTTCACTGAACCAAAATTAAACATTTCTCCTTAATCAAATAACGAAGCCTTATCGTGAGCGCATGAAAAAGCATTTTTGAATTTGCATTTCGCTCTATAAAATAAATGGCATCGCTTAATTCTTTCGCCATTTCCTCCAAAATCTCTATCCCACACATCTTCCCCAATGTATGCGCAAACTCCTTTTCACTCTCTTCCATTGCCGGCACATCTTCGGGAGGCAGGATTCCGGCCTTCACAGAAAGCTGAATCAGATGTATAAAATACAGCAGCAATTGTTTCTGCTTTTCACGGCCCAATTGATTGATCTCATCTATCCACTTGCTTTGCAGTTCTACACTATTTTTGACAATCAGGTTCAGCCAGTCTCTGATTGTTCTTTCCCAATTCTCCTCTTTAACCTGAATCAATCGTAAAGCCTCGCGAATGTTACCCTCAGCAATGGATACGACTGAATTGATATTGGATTCATCAGGGAATTCTTTTGCCAGATAAGAAGCTACTTCTTCATTTTCAGGAAGGGGAATTTTTAACAAAAGAGTCCTTGAAAGAATGGTTGGCAAAATCAGGTTTTCATCTTCGGCAACAAAAATAAAAACCGTCCCGGCCGGCGGTTCCTCAATTAATTTCAAAAGCCTGTTGCCATCTTTTCCCAGGAATTCGGGCATCCACAAAATCAGAATTTTATATTCCCCTTCAAAGGGTTTCAAGGAAAGTTTATGAAGGATGTCTTCACATTCCTGTGCCGAAATATTACCCTGTTTATTTTGTGGACTTTCGATCTTTGCTGTCGGGCTGTTTCTCAGAAAGTTCAACCAGTCGGTCACATTTCCATATGGGTTTTCAAAAACAAACTGGCGCCATTCCTGAATATAATCCGTACTTATCACCCGGTCATGTCTTGCATCTCTTTTCAAAACAGGGTAACTGAAATGCAGGTCAGGATGAATTAATTTATCCACTTTCACACAGGAGGAGCAATGCCCGCAACTGTCATCTCTTACGGATACTTTTTCATCCGGTTCAGCAGCTTCTCCAAAAAACGAAGGCATCGAAGATCCTGAACCTCCATTTTTCTCACATAAAATATACTGAGCAAAGGCAATTGCAATTTTGAGGGCGCCACTTCCTTCTTTTCCCAACAGAAGTAAGGAATGGGGAAGGCGATTGTGCCCCACCATTTCTTTTAATTGGGTTATTTGTTTTTTCCTTCCAATGATATCTGCAAACTGCATCCCAATAATGACGATTAAATTCTGTTTAATAACCCCGGCTCATCAATAAAATCCTTTTACCAAACCTCCATTCATTGATCGTAAAAATAAAAAATAATGGACTTGAAATGGACAATGAAACCGGCAATTCGTTTTGAGAAATTTAATAAAATAAAAACCGTTACAATTTAATTTCTTCGTTCATCTTATCGAAAAATTTGAACTGAATAAGATGAAATGAAGTATTTGGCCTCAAATGGATAAATTGTTTAAACTTCCATTCCCATTTCAGTTTCCTGGAAGGAAATCCTTTGGTAAGATAGGCATAAAGAATGGGATGGGTTTCGATTGTCAGCCCTTTGTGCTTTTGCATAATGAGATAATTCAGGTTTTTCTCTATCTCATCTTCAAGAACCAGTGTGGATGAAATCTTTCCTGTTCCTTCGCATGTCGGGCATACTTCCATCGTATTGATGCTCATTTCGGGTTTCATTCTCTGCCTCGTAATCTGCATCAGGCCAAACTTACTGATGGGTAATACCGCATGTTTAGCTCTGTCAATTCTCATGAGCCCGGCCATGTGATCCACCAGTCTTCTCTTATTTTCCGGAAGCTTCATGTCGATAAAATCCACCACAATGATTCCTCCGATATCTCTCAGTCTTAACTGACGGGCAATTTCTGCCGCAGCTTCCAGATTTGTTTCCAGTGCATTTTGTTCCTGGTTGTTGCTTACACTTTTGTGCCCGCTGTTCACATCAATTACGTGTAAGGCTTCAGTGTGTTCAATAATCAGGTAAGCGCCGCTGGGAAGATTCACTGTTTTTCCAAAAGAAGCTTTAACCTGGCGGGTAACTCCGTAGCTGTCGAACACAGGCGAACCATTGCTATAAAAACTCAGAATATCCACTTTTTCAGGTGCGATTTTCTGGAGGTATAATTTCGTTTCGTTGAAGATGTTCTTGTCATTGACCACGATCCGGTTAAAATCTTCTGAAAGCAGATCCCTCAAAATACTGTTAGTCTTTCCTTCTTCACTAAGAATCCTTGTCGGAGCGGTAGCCCCTTTAAGATTCTGTTGAATTTTCTTCCAGGTTTCAATCAACGCTTCAAGATCTTCTTGTAATTCAGATGCCTGCTTACCCTCTGCGGCTGTACGTACAATGACTCCAAAATTTTTGGGTTTCAAAGATTCAACAATCTTCTGAAGCCTTTTCCTTTCCTCTGTGGAATGGATTTTCCGGGAAACTGCAACTATATTATTGAAAGGGGTTACTACTACAAAACGACCAGGAAGTGAAAGTTCGCAGCTAAGGCGTGGCCCTTTGGCCGAAATAGGTTCCTTAAGGATTTGTACAAGAATGTTGGGTTTGCCATTCAGCACTTCTGCAATCTTTCCGGTTTTTACAATTTCCGGCTCCACCCTGAATTTGGAAAAATCGAGTTCTTCTTCCGAATGGCCATTCATTGCAATTCTGGTAAATTTCAAAAGAGACCGGACGTAGGGACTTAAATCCGAGTAATGAAGAAATGCATCCTTTTTGAAGCCTACATCGATAAAGGCAGCGTTTAATCCGGGAATCAGTTTTTTCACTTTTCCGAGATAAAAATCCCCTACACCAAATCTTGAATCTGCTTTGTCTGAATGCAACTCTACCAGCTTCTTATCTTCAAGAAGGGCAATATCTACTGCTTGTGGAGCAGCATTTATGATGAGTTCCTTGTTCAACTAAAAACTTTTTAAAAATTCAGGCGGAAAGAGAACCTTGTATTAAAGGCAACCGGAATGTATCAATGACAGTAATCGTCCGAATTTA
This sequence comes from Chitinophagaceae bacterium, assembly GCA_017307735.1. Classification (GTDB taxonomy): domain Bacteria; phylum Bacteroidota; class Bacteroidia; order Chitinophagales; family Chitinophagaceae; genus Ginsengibacter. The sequence goes on along the minus strand of JAFKGR010000004.1, from coordinate 55,725 downwards.
TTTCTTCTTATGACGATTCTTTCTCAAACGCTTCTTACGCTTATGAGTAGCGATTTTATGGCGTTTTCTTTTTTTACCACAAGGCATAAAATGTATTTTAATAAATTAATAAATTCAGGCTTTTCAGGCCTTTAAACTATCTTTCTCTTTCCTCACTGCTGCTCCAACGCTTTGATTCTTTTATCAACTTCAGCGCTGAAAGCAGGATTGTTTACAATATGTTTACTCTGTTCGTACCACTTTTTCGCATTCGCCACATCGCCCTTATCTGCATAAGCATCAGCAAGCCATGATACAGCTTCCAGGTTGTGCGGATCAAAATCAACTACTTTTGTCAGCCTGTTAATTCCTTTTTCGGTCTGGTTTGAAATAACAGAAGCAATCCCCAGTACCATCTGGGCCTTCATGTTGTTGCTGTCTTTCTGCACCACTTCCATCAACGCCTGTATTCCTCTCACGATCTTTTGAGGATCTCCTACACCAATCATTCCCTCCCCATACACATAACAACTCCCTAATCCAATTTTCAAATCAGGATTGGAAGGATTCAACTTTAAAGCCTGTTCAAACAAACCGGCTGCAGTTTGCGCCTCCCAAAGTTTAAGGTCAGCACGGCTCTCCCGCCGCATGTTCTCCAATATAAATTGGGCAGCAAAGGTGAGTTTTTTTTCTGAATTATCCAATTTGGCAGCCTGGCTCAGATAATAAGCATAAGGAACAAAAGCCGCCGCAGAATCTTTCCAGAATTCAGCCAGTTCACCATACTGTTCAGCCTGTTGCTTTTCCATATCTCCCTGCGACATGTTGTTTTTCAGTTTCTGAATTTGCATTTGCTGAGAGGGGGACAATGTATTGGTAATAGAATCTATAACTGCAAGAGGATCAAAAACAGGTATGGACTGCACCTGCTCGTCAGCTTGCGGGGGCTTGGGCACACTTGTCTTCCCAAAGAAAAACAATCCTAATAAAAATATTAAGGCTATAGATGAATAGAGAATCCTTTGCTTCACAATTTTTAGGCTTATAAAAAGGAGGTCAAAGGTACGTTATTCATTTTTTGGAATGATATTTTTCTCCCTGATTTCAAGCAAAAATTCTTTGGAAGGTTTAAATGCGGGTACATAATGCTCAGGAATATGTACTGCCACATTCTTCTTTATATTCCTTCCAATCTTGGCGGCCCGTTTCTTTAAAATGAAACTTCCGAATCCACGGATGTAAATATTTTCACCTTCACCCATGGTTTGCTTTACAACCTTAAGAAGATTTTCCACAGTTATCAATACATCCACTTTGGGAACACCTGTGTTTTCACTAATTTGATTGATTAAATCTGCTTTTCTCATTGAATATCTTTTTAAAAATATGAACGGAGGATTAATTTTTATTTCAACCTGATTTCCAGACTTTTGTTAGGTGTTTCAAAAGCTAAGCCACAAATTTAATCCATTATAGTTAACAAAATAAAATAATATTTTCCCAAAATACATTTTTAATAACATTGCAACAATGCATTGCTTTACAAAGGAATTATTGAAATGGAATTTACACCATAATGCAAGAGCGCTGCCGTGGAAAGGAGAGAAGGATCCTTATAAAATCTGGCTCAGCGAAATTATTCTGCAGCAGACAAGAACCGGGCAGGGACTCAATTATTATTTAACTTTTTTAAAACATTTTCCGGATGTAAAAAGGCTCGCATTAGCCCCTGAACAAGAAGTATTTAAACTTTGGGAAGGGCTGGGATATTATAACAGATGCAAAAATCTGATCGCCACAGCCCGGGATATTTACTTTGAAAGAAAGGGCATCTTTCCCCGCAGCCACGAAGAAATCTTATCGCTCAGAGGTGTCGGTCCCTATACGGCAGCAGCCATTGCCTCATTTGCCTATAACCAGCCCTTTGCAGTTGTGGATGGAAATGTGAAAAGAGTTTTGACCCGGTATTTCGGAATCAAAGATTCACCGGATACCCAGGCAGGCCACAAAAAGATTTCTCAATTGGCACAGAAACTCATACCTGAAACCAGGCCTGCCCAATTCAATCAGGCAATTATGGATTTCGGCGCCACCATTTGCAAACCGAAACCATTATGTTCTGTTTGCCCGCTCAGAAATAATTGTTTTGCGTACCAGCACGATCGTGTAAATGAATTCCCGGTCAGGATTAGAAAAATAAAAAGAAAGACGAGATATTTTAATTACCTCATCCTCCATACAAAGGATTCTGTTTACCTCGCGAAAAGAAGGAAATCAGATATCTGGCAAAATCTTTATGAACCTTTTCTCATTGAATCAACCGATATCCTCGATAAAAAATCTATTGTAAATTCAGAGAAATTAAAATCTTTTTTCAAATCGGGATTATTAAAATGGAATTCCACTTCGGAAGAAAAGAAGCAGGAATTGACGCACCAGACAATCATTGCCCGGTTTCATGAAATAGAAGTGACACGGCAACGGAAATCAATTTTGGGCTGGGAAAAAATAAATCTGAATAAACTGGCCAGGCTGCCCTTCCCAAAAATAATAGCTGCTTATTTTTCAGAAAGGAAAGGATCTGCAACCTCAAAACACAATTGATTATTATCCGCAGGCAATTATTGTTTTCGGGGCGAAAGAACTCCATTCGAAGCGGATCGGCATTAAATTAATTTGCATAATTGTTCTGTCTTTAAATCAAAAAATAAATCATTTTTCCTCTATCTTTAACCAAAATCTTTTCAATTGGATCACCTACCGGGATTACTTGACTTTCTTCAGATTCAGGCAATTACTCCTGCAGAGTCAACCGTTTTCATTTTTATCCTTGTGATCCTGTTTTTCTTATCCTTCCTTCTCTCCGGGGCACAAATTGCTTTTTTTTCACTAAGCGTAAAAGATATCAATATCCTGAAGACGAGAACCCAGCCATCGTACAAGAGAATTGTCGGGCTTCTGAAAAATCCCAAAGAATTATTCACTGCTATTCTGATTGCAAATACCATTGTAAATATTTCAATCATCATTATTGCCAATATCCTTTTGGACCAATGGGCAACAGCGTTAATCCTGCCATCCTATTTAATTTTAATCATCAAAATTGCCATTATAGCCCTGGTGATTGTCACCTTTGCCGAAATACTTCCACGGGTGTGGGCAAGCCATCACAAAATCTGGTTTGCTTCCTCCTCTTCGGTGCTTGTGGAATTGATATTTCTGGTATTGGGAAAAATAAGCCATCAGGTAGTCAATTTTGATAACAGCATTGAAGAATTACTGATAGGGAAGACCAGAAATGAAGAAAAGAAATCTGATCTCGACATCGAACTCCTTAGCGAGGATGATGCGAGCAATGAAGAAAAGCAAATTCTCAAAGGAATAAGGAAATTCGGCAATACCACTGTAAAACAAACCATGCGGACACGGCTCGACGTAGTTGGGATAGAATATACATCCGGCTATCATCAGGTCATAGAAAAAGTAGCTAAATTGATTTACAGCCGCATCCCGGTGTATAAGGGAAGCCTCGACGAGATAGCAGGGATCCTGCATACAAAGGATTTATTGCCACATCTGAATGAAAAAGAGGAATTCGAATGGCAGAAATTACTCCGTCCGGTATTTTACGTGCACGAACAAAAACAAATTGAAGATCTTCTTCAGGAATACCGCAACCGCCACATGCACCTCGCAGTAGTTGTTGATGAATTCGGAGGGACTTCGGGAATCATCACCATGGAAGATGTCATAGAAGAAATTGTGGGTGAAATACACGATGAATTTGATGATGAAGAAGATCAAAACATCAGGATAGACAACAAGAACTTTGTTTTTGAAGGCAAAACCATGATAGAGGATGCCTGCAAAATAATGCACATTTCAACGGACACTTTTGACGATCTGCGTGGTGACAGTGATTCGCTGGCCGGGCTTGTTCTTGAACTTGCCGGAGATTTCCCAAAAGAAAACACAGAATTCAATATAAAGGGCTACGTTATAAAACCACTTCTTATCGTTAAAAACCGCATACTTAAGATACAGATTACCCTTCCAGATGAAACAATTAATAAAGAATAAATCATATTTTTTTCCCCTGATAATATGCTTTGCCATAGCATGCAATTCTCCCTACACCGCAAAACGAACCGGATATTTCAAAATAGATTTTCCTGAACACTCCTATACGACCTTCAACGAACAGGGATACCCTTATACATTTGAGTATCCTTCCTATGCAAGGCCGGACAAGGACAATTCCGTTTTTAATCAGGATAATCCGTTTTGGATCAACATCGCATTTCCGGGGTTCCATGCAAAAATTTATCTGACTTATAAGAAAATCGGTGGGGAGTCAATTCTCAAAGTCAAAGGCCCCGGCGGGCAATATCATGACTCCACGGTTATCAACAAATTTCCAGATCTGGTAAACGACGCCTATAATCTTAGTTTTAAAAATGACATCAAAGCTTATTCTATTGAGGACAGTATTATGCACACTCCCAACGGGCTGACAGGTGTTTACTTCAACCTCACCGGAGATGTAGCAACGGCACACCAGTTCTTTCTTTCCGACACCACAAAAAACTTTCTTCGCGGTGCATTATATTTTGATGCGACTCCAAATGAAGATTCTCTGAAACCCGTAAATAATTTTCTTCAGCAGGATATGAAGCATCTTATTAATACGCTGAAATGGAAATAATTTCACCTTCCAGATGAGACATACCCGGGCCTTCAAACACTGTATTCAATTCCCTATTTTTGCCAGATGATAGCTATCGGCAATAAATGGGTGAGTGATGCAATAGTGGAAGAACATTTTGTGTGTGACCTGAATGCATGCAAAGGCCATTGTTGTGTGGAAGGAGAAGCCGGAGCGATTTTGGAAAATGAAGAGTTGCAATATTTGGAAGAAATTTATCCGCTCATCAAACCTTATCTTACTGAAGAGGGGAAAAATAAAATCAGGAAGACTGGCGGCTACATCATGAATTCTCAGTTTGGATGGGTTACCCCTACTCTTGTGAACGGAATGTGTGCCTACGGAACTGTTGATAAAAATGGCACGGTCAAATGTGCAATCCAACAGGCATTTAAGGAAGGAAAATTCAAGATTAAAAATGGTTGGCAAAAACCCATCAGTTGCCATTTATTTCCGATACAAGTCAAAAAAGTGAACGGAAAAGAATTCATAACTTTTGAACCCCGGAAAAGACTCTGTGACCCAGGATGTGAACTTGGCAAAAAATTGAAAATTCCGGTTTACGAATATCTGAAAGAACCGATCATTAACAGATTTGGACCGGATTTTTATGAAGCGCTTCATCAAAGTGCAAATTATCTCAAAAAAACAAAGAAAAATTAATGAATCGTTTACTTCTCATTTTTAGTGTATGCATACTGTTTATATCCTGTTCCCCGAGTTCGGCAAAAGTTGATAACGGCCTGAAGAAATATTTTGATTCCGCCAATGTCGAAGGAAGTTTTTCGCTGTTGAATAATCAGACCGGAATGATTACCATCTACGACATGAAGGCAGATACGGAGAGGGTTTCGCCCGGCGATATTTTTAAAATAGCCGAAACAATCATTGCACTTCAAACAACCAGGCTGACAGATTCAAGCTCCAAACTTATTGTTTCGGATACGGGAAATGTTACTATGAAATTAAAAGATGCTTTTGATAAAAATGATACCACCTTTTTCAGAAAGCTCCAGACGAAAATAGGCAGCCAGCCTATGAGCGCCTGGGTTGATTCATTGCATTATGGAAATCTGAAAACATCCGATTCTGCCTTCTGGCTAAATGGAGAATTAAAAATTTCACCGGATGAGCAGCTTGGCCTCATGTCAAAAATTTACTTTGATAAACTTGGCGTTGATAAATATGCACAACAGGTCGTGAAAGATCTAATGCTAAAGGAAGACAACACACTCTATAAATTTAGTTATACAACCGGTTCAGCAACCGGCAATAAGAATCAGCCAATGGCGTGGGTATGCGGCTGGATCGAGGAAAATCTGCATGTTTATTTCTTCACCTGTATTGTTTCTTCAAAAGATCAAAAAACCAATCTGGAACAAACAGGCCTCTCTGTTACCAAAAATATTCTCAAAGAAATGGGATTCTTCCAGGGTAAAAAGTAGTTTCCTGTTTTAAAGGACAAGTTTCAACCCGTCGTATGCCAGATGCATTCCTTCTGGTAATTCTTGTTCAATATCACCATATCGCCCCAACTGATGGCTGACATGAGTAAAATATACTTCCGGGATATTTAATTCGTGCCCGAGATCAATAGCTTGTTGAAGCGTGAAATGGGAGATATGAGGCTTTTTTCTCAACGCATTTACCACAAGGATTTTACTTCCAATTATCTTTTGTTTTTCTTCGGTTTCTATTCTGTTCGCATCTGTGATATAGGTAAAATCTCCAAACCTGAACCCCAATACTCTCATGTTCAAATGATAAACCAGAATAGGTATAACTGAAATATCGCCAATCGTAAACGAATGGTTTTTGTCAATAGTATGCACGTTTATTTCCGGCACTCCGGGATATTTTTCTTTCTCAAATACATAGGGGAATTCTCTTTTCAGGGCTGTCTGCGTAAGCTCTGTCGCATAAATATCCATTGGTTTATGCTGAAAAAAACTAAACGCTTTCACATCATCCATCCCGGCCACATGGTCTTTGTGGCTATGGGTAAATAATACCGCATCAAGTTTGTCCACTTTATTCCGCAGCATCTGAGATCTGAAATCGGGAGTCGTATCCACAATGAGAGTCGTAGTTTTACTTTCAACCAGAATGCTGCTTCTGAAACGTTTGTCATGGGTATCTGTAGAAGTGCAAACCTCGCAATGACATGCTATCATGGGAACACCCGTACTGGTACCGGTTCCCAAAAAAGTAATTTTAATTTCCGGATAATCCACAGTTCAAAGCTATAAAATTATGCGTGGACAAACATTAGATATTTAGCCTTACCGGCCTGCCATCTCCATAATTTCCTCATAAATATGCTGCTGTTCAAGAGTAAGCAAATCAATATTTATTTTTAATGAAGGCAACAATTCCATAATGGTATTGACTCTTCCTTCCACCGTAAGAAACTTATTCAATACAACCACTTTCTTATGTTCAAGAATACAAAACCCGCTTTGAAAACTACCTCTTTCATACCGGAGAATATATCCTGCCTCTTCAACCAGCTTTTCAAGCCTTTGCAAATAGGATTGATTTATTTTCATCCGATTCTCAATTTTATCGGTTGTAAAAATAAAGTATTATCCTGTAAACATCGGGGATCTCCACGAAAGCAAAACGCCCCTTTCGGGGCGCTTTGATGACCTAATTGAAAAACCACATCAATTAAGAAGATGCAGAGCAAGAATAACTCCGCTATATATTGAAAAACCACCAGACCATTTCAGTTTTCGGTACGGATTAAAAACTGTTTTGGAGAATGACGTTTGTTTGTCAAATTTCTTAAGACTTTAATTCTCCCGGTAGGGTGTTTTCACCCTATTTTGAAAAAAACCTATAAATTGTTACAGACTTTCTGAAATTGGTGAGGCTCATACCATTTAACATTTAAATTATTTCATTACTTTAGTTGTTAAACAACTGTTATGAAAAGCGTAACTCAAAAGATGGCAAATGATTGTATCAATGCCTACACCGCACAACTGCCAAAGGCAACAGGAAAAATCACAACCGGGGTTGGATTTAATCCAACAGAACTTGCATCGTGGCTTCAGAAAGTATCGCCCCATGCTGCTGAAATTCAGGTCAGGTTTGGCATTTATACAGAAATGTATTCTCCTGATAAAGAATCCACTGGCAGAATGACCGTTTTTTTCTTTGCTTGTGATGAAGCTGGTAATACTGCCACAGATGAAGAAGGGAATACTATTTTGCCGGTAAATGCAGGAGTACCCTATCCGTAAAAACAGTACTCCTTTATTATTTTATTTTAACCCTCATATTATCTATGAACCAGATAATCATTGGCTTGATATGATCTATTATCACCAGTATTTTGAAATGGCTTCGGTGATTGCAGGAATAATCTTTTTCAGCTCACTGAAAAAAGAAAAGATGTTTGTTTTTTTTCTGTTATGCATAATAAGTCTCTCTGTGGATCTGATTTCTACCTATCTTATTTCAGCAGGGTATAACAGTAATTATTTTATCATTAACCTCTATCCGCTTACCGCAGCCCCACTGATCTTTTATGGATTTTTTACCCTGTTGAATCTTTCATCCCGGAATGCTGCGATATACCGTATTGTTGCAACAATAGCCTGTGCAGGATTTTTCATAAACTATTTCTTTGGTGAAGGCATCAACAAACTGAATACCTTTTCCATTCTTTTCTTTTATTTTTTTAATATTTTGTTGTCAAGTGGTATGCTATTTAAAATGGCCATGCGGGAAGATTATTTCCTCTTCGTAAACGAACCCGCTTTCTGGGTCTCTGCCGGCTTACTAATTTTTAGCCTTGGGGCTCTGGTTGTGATGGGCATGAATCAGTTTATCAGAATAAACCAAATCACCATCCGGAACGTAACCTTATACCGTATTATCATGCCGGTATTAAATGTAATATTATATTCATCATTTACTTATGCATTTGTATTATGCGGGCTAAGGAAGAAGTCATATTCACAATCATTGTCGTAATACTTGTTTTGGTATTTCTGGCCATTTTATTTTTGGTTTTCATAGCCAGAAACAATACGAGAAAAAACAAGTTGTTGTACGAAAATGAGAGAATCAAAAAAGAGTTCGAAAAGACGTTGCTTGATACCCGACTTGAAATTCAGGAATACACACTCAATTATGTCAGCCGTGAAATTCATGACAACATAGGCCAAACCCTTAGCCTGGCCAGGTTACAACTCAACTCTTCCGATGAATTTTCACAACAGGAAGCCCTTGATGATTTATTGGGAAAAGCAATAACGGACTTGCGTACACTGAGTCATAGCCTGAACACAGATTACATCAAGGAACAGGGATTTATTCCTTCCATTGAGTCTTTATTAAATCAGGTAGGAAAAGCAGGGATGTACAAAATCGATTTTTACAATGAATCTTCCGATTTTTATCTTACTGACGAGCACGGCTTAATCATCTTCAGGGTAATTCAGGAAATTCTCAATAACATCACCAAACATGCAAAAGCTTCAAGAATAAGTATGACCTTTAATGATGAAAATTCAGGCCAGTTTATCTTAATCAAAGATGATGGTTGTGGATTTGATATGAATAATCTGAAAAGTAGCGGAATCGGATTGAAAAATATTAAAGACCGGGTTCAGATTATCGGCGGACATATCGATATTCAAAGCGAAATAAACAAAGGAACACAAATAAAAATCAGCCTGCCAAATGGAAGACCAAACTAAAATTGCCCTGGTTGATGATCACGAACTATTGCGAAGTGGCCTTTCAAAAATTATTGAAAGATTTGAAGGTTATACAGTGGTGATAGAAGCGGGTAATGGAAAAGATTTTATTGATAAAATTAAAACAGGAATTAAGCCCGACATTATTTTGCTTGACATCAGTATGCCGGTTATGGATGGATTTGAAACCGCGCTATGGATTAAAGATAATCTTCCAAAGTCCAGGGTGCTGGTATTGAGTGTTTCAGATAACGAATCGGCAGTAATCAGAATGATAAACAGCGGGGCGCGTGGATATCTTTTGAAAGACAGTAAACCGGCAGTTCTGAAACAGGCATTTGACAACGTCAGGGACAGGGGGTTTTATAGTAACGATTTAATGAACAGTACCAAAATCTGGAATGCACAGCATAGCTCCAGAATATCAAAACCCATTTTTATTTCTGACAGAGAAAAAGAATTTTTACAACTTGCCTGTTCCGATCTGACTTACAAAGAAATTGCAGATAGGATGCACTCAAGTCCCCGCACTATTGACAATTATCGCGACAACCTTTTTTTAAAATTCGACATCAAAAGCCGCGTAGGCCTGGTCCTGTTTGCAATCAAGGAAGGTCATTATAAAATTTAATATAAGCACTCTCTTAATGAAACATTACAAGAACCAAATTCCCCGGCCATTCAAAAAATAATTTCATCACAAGGATTGAAAACTTACTTAGCCCCGGATATAGTCTTCTAATTGATTAATTGTTCTCTGTTGTGTAATTACAGTTTCCTTAATTAAATCGCTGATTGAAATAATTCCGGTCAGTTGATCATTTTCGAAAACCGGCAAATACCTGATGTGATTGTTGTTCATCAATTCCATACAATATTCAATGGTATCGGTAGGGCTGACCTTTGGCAAATTCCTCGACATAATTTCACTTACCTGGGTGTCCCTTGAATTGCGGTTCATCAAAATAATTTTTCTGGAATAATCCCTTTCCGTCATTATTCCTTCGAATAGACCATTGTCAATGACCACAACAGATCCGATGTCGTTTTCAGCCATAATTCTAAGAGCTTCTCTCACGGAAATGTGTGGCGTTACGGAAACCATTTTGTTTCCCTTCCTGTTTAACAGATGCTTTACGAGATTCATGATTAAAAAGTTTTTAGGATGAAGAAGTTGATGAAAATTGGTTAGTTAAATTACGATTTTATTTCATAATGGGAAAATAAATAACAAATAAAAAGAGGTTGCCTGATTCAGACAACCTCCCGGAAATTTTATTTAAAATTAATTGTTTAGCCTTCTACCTTAAGTTTTCCTTTCTGTTTTGCAACCACTTCCTCAGCAATATTATTTGGCGCCGGAGCATAATGGCTGAATTCCATGGTAGATGTTGCACGTCCGCTCGTCAAAGAACGCAACTGAGTCACATACCCAAACATTTCACTTAATGGCACTTTTGCTTTGATTACCTGCACTCCGTGACGGGTATCCATTCCTTCCAGGATACCACGGCGGCGGTTCAGGTCTCCTGTCACATCTCCCATGTATTGGTCGGGGGTAAGTACCTCAACTTTCATAATGGGTTCCAATAATATCGGATGTGCTTTTCTGGCTGCTTCACGGTATCCTGCTTTGGCACAGAGTTCAAATGACATGGAATCCGAGTCAACAGGGTGGAATGAACCATCAAAAATCTTCACACGCATATTCTGCATTGGATAGCCGGCCAAAACTCCAACCGACATTGCACTTTCAAAACCTTTCTGAATAGCCGGAATAAATTCTTTCGGGATAGATCCACCAACGATTTTATTGACAAACTGAAATTTCCCTTTATCTTCTTTCAGGAAATCTTCATCAGCCGGGCCTATTTCAAACTCAATGTCAGCAAATTTACCACGGCCTCCTGTTTGCTTTTTCAATACTTCATGATGCTCAATAGTAGCACCAAAGGCTTCTTTATACGCTACCTGAGGAGTGCCCTGGTTGATTTCAACTTTAAACTCCCGTTTCATACGATCGATAATAATATCGAGGTGCAGTTCTCCCATTCCGCTTAATGTAGTCTGTCCGGTTTCTTCATCCGTAGCAACCCGAAGTGTGGGATCTTCTTCCAATAATTTAGCAATGGCTATACTCATTTTGTCCACATCAGCCTGTGTTTTAGGTTCAATGGCTATTGCAATAACGGGGTCAGGAAAAGTAATAGATTCCAAAACAATCGGAGCCTTCTCATCACACAAAGTATCACCTGTTTTAATATCTTTAAACCCAACGGCAGCGCCGATATCACCTGCACTGATAGAATCTTCAGGATTTTGTTTGTTGGCATGCATTTGCATCAAACGGCTGATTCTTTCATTTTTACCTGTACGGGTATTCAACACATAAGAACCGGCATCCAGCTTGCCACTGTAAACACGAAAATATGCCAGACGTCCAACAAAGGGATCTGTCATAATTTTAAATGCCAATGCACAGAAAGGTTCTTTTTCATCAGGACGGCGCAATACTTCTTCTCCCGTATCAGGATTGATTCCTTTTACAGCTTCAATATCCAACGGGCTGGGCAAATAACGCACAATGGCATCCAATGCCGCCTGAACACCTTTATTCTTAAAAGAAGATCCGCACAACATCGGGATAATACTCAAATCAATGGTAGCTCTTCTGATTGCATTGTTGATCTCATCTTCAGTAATGGAACCCGGATTATCAAAAAACTTTTCCATCAGCTTTTCATCATATTCAGCAACAGATTCAAGCAGATGTTGTCTCCATTCTTCTACGTCGGCTTTCATATCTTCAGGAATAGGCACTTCGTTATACGTCATTCCCAAAGTAGAATCATCCCACACAATTCCTTTCATGGCAACAAGATCAACCACTCCTTTGAAATTATCTTCGGCGCCAATCGGCAATTGAAGAGGTACGGGATGAGCACCCAGCATTTCTTTAACCTGTTTAACAACATTCAGAAAATCAGCACCCGCACGGTCCATTTTATTTACAAATCCGATCCGCGGAACCTTGTATTTATTAGCCTGACGCCAAACAGTTTCACTCTGGGGTTCTACACCACTTACGGAGTCAAACAATGAAAGCAATCCGTCCAAAACCCGGAGGGAGCGTTCAACCTCCACTGTGAAGTCCACGTGTCCCGGAGTATCAATGATATTTAATTTGTATTTTTTTGTTTCCGGAGTCTTTTCCCCATTGTGCAATGGAAAATTCCAAAAACAGGTTGTGGCTGCAGAGGTAATGGTGATCCCTCTTTCCTGTTCCTGTGCCATCCAGTCCATTGTAGCTGCACCTTCGTGTACTTCACCCAATTTGTGATTTACTCCTGTGTAGTAAAGGATACGTTCGGTGGTGGTTGTTTTTCCGGCATCAATATGAGCGGCAATACCAAAATTTCTTTGAAATCGTAAGTCGGCCATAAGGCTTTGTTTTTATTTTTGTTTTTATGAAATTTCTTTTATGTTTTCACCACACCGGAATGTGGTCTCAAAGACGATAAGAATCAATTTTTGAGGGCGCAAAGTTAAGAAGAAAAATGCGAAAACCGTAAGGTTTTTAAAGGGAAACAAGTGTTAACTATTTCAACTGACATTTACTGCCTATCAAAAACCGTCATTTTAAAATATAATTTTCAATTTGTAAAAATTATGGGCATCTGCCAAATAATGAATTCCCTTGTGCCGGTATTCTCACAATAAAACAAAAAACCCTTCCGATATAGAAGGGCTTCTGATAGCATTTGTTTTAGCAACGTCAGGATCTGTAATGTGCAAAAGCCTTGTTGGCATCTGCCATCCTGTGTGTATCTTCTTTTTTCTTAAATGCGGCTCCTTCACCCTTACTTGCAGCTACAATTTCATTAGCAAGTTTTTCAGCCATACTGTGTCCGTTTCTTTCACGGCTGTACCTGATCAGCCATTTAATGCTTAAGGATGTTTTGCGGTCGGGGCGTATTTCAGAAGGTATCTGAAAAGTAGCTCCTCCGATACGGCGGCTCTTTACTTCTACACTTGGTGTAATATTGGCAAGTGCTTTTTTCCAGACATCATATCCCTGCTCACCGGTAATCTTGCTCACCCGATCAACGGCGTCATAAAAAATAGTAAATGCACCGCTTTTCTTTCCCTGCCACATCAGGTTGTTTACAAATCTTGTTACAAGCGCATCGTTAAATTTTGGATCTGGTGCCAAAGGCGCTTTTTTAGCTTGAGCTTTACGCATATTCTTAATTCAATTTATTGTGCATGCCAGGCATGCTATCAACTTATTTCTTTGCTTTTTCTTTCTTTGTCCCGTATTTGCTACGGCCTTGTTTGCGGTCCTTTACACCGGCTGTATCCAGTGTGCCACGTACAATGTGGTAACGCACTCCAGGTAAATCCTTCACCCTGCCACCGCGAAGCAATACTATACTGTGTTCCTGCAAATTGTGTCCTTCTCCGGGAATGTAGGCAATTACCTCAATTTTATTTGTCAACCTTACCTTAGCCACTTTTCTAAGAGCGGAATTCGGTTTCTTAGGGGTTGTTGTATAAACTCTGGTGCAAACACCACGGCGTTGCGGACAGGCATCCAAAGCCCTTGATTTTACCTTGGCTCTGATGATTGTTCTTCCTTTACGTACTAACTGTTGTATTGTAGGCATCCTTCTTTTACCTTAATTTTTTTTGGACGGCAAAGGTAAGCGCCGGAATATAAAATACCAAAAGAATTTAAAAAACAAGGTTATTTTCACAATTATCCGAAAACCGTGATATAATTTAATCTATTCTCGTCTTTACGAGCCGCACAATTTACTGAAAACTGATGGACACATTTGCTTTTCAAAAATGCCGAGGTTCCGAAAGAAACCGGAGCTCGGGGAATAGACGTTTTGTTATATTTTTTCCAACCAACCGTATTTATCAGGAGCTGACCCTTCTCTGATAGAATCCAGTTCTATTTTCACAGCGGGGCCAACTTTCCATTTCTTTTCGTCAAATTTCATCTCATTATTGCCGTCTGCTAATCCCGAAATCATCAGTATCACTGCGGCTGTTCCAGTACCGAAGGCCTCCGTCAATTCACCTTTTTTATATCTTTCTTCAATTTCATCGAGTGATAAATGACGCTCTTCCACGGTATAACCCATGTCTTTCAATAGCCTGATAATACTCATGCGTGTCACTCCATCCAGAATAGTACCCTCGCCCAAAGAAGGTGTCACCACAGTATTGCCAAATACAAAAAATATATTCATGGTACCGCATTCCTGAACATATTTATGCTCTTTGGCATCCATCCAAAGCACCTGATCAAATCCATTCTTCTTGGCCAGACTGGTGGGATACATGGCAGCGCCATAGTTCCCGGCATTTTTTGCAAATCCAACGCCACCTTCAGATGCCCTCACATAATGCCTTTCTGCAAAAAGCCGCATGGGTTTGCTATAATATGGCCCGGTCGGACTTAAAATAACCATGAACTCATATTTCGTTGCAGGCCTGACTCCAATAAAGGCCTCGCTTGCAAACATAAAAGGCCGGATATACAGAGAATAATCATGAATATCGGGCACCCATGCTTCATCCATCCTGATTAACTCCCTTATTCCTTCCTTAAAAATTTCTTCCGGAACTTCCGGCATATTCATCCTTTTGGCCGAAGTGTTGAATCTTTTAAAGTGGTCGTTCAACCTGAAAATATGTATATCCTTGGTTTTGAGATCCCTGAATGCCTTTATCCCTTCGAATATAGACTGTCCATAGTGAAATGCCGAACATGCCGGCGAAACTGTAATGGGCTGATAAGGCTTTATTTCTAAATGCTGCCATTTACCATCCTCGTACGCTGCAACAAACATGTGGTCTGAAAAGCTATGCCCGAAATGCATGTCTTCAATGGAAAGACTTTTTAACTTGGATTCTCTTGCCCTCGTTACCTTAATATCATCGGTTACTGTCATATCATTAAATTTGTTACAAAGTAACGAAATTAAACACGATTTCATGGGACTGGATGACATTCAACTCGATGTTCAAATATGTTCAAAATTATTTCCCGGCGGGCTTGTTTATGATACAATTCCGAAAGCTCCGGAAAGTAAAAAAATCTCATTCGATGGGAAAAATTTGAAGTCTGTACTGGTGCTTATCGATGAAAACCATAAGCTGAAAACCGAGGATGCAGATTTGCTGAATAATTTACTGAAAGCCTGCCAGTTGACGCAGGAAGATATTGCATTAATGAACCTGGGAGATCAGGTAGCCGTTATTTCAGAAATTTTAAACTTTTTAAAATCAGAAAAAGCAATATTTTTTGGGGTACCTTTTTCAACCATTGATTTAAATATTTCTGACGAAGAAGATAAAATTTTGGAAGCCGGTAATTGTAAACTTATCAGGACGCTTCCGCTCGGATCATTGCAAAAAAATACTGATCGCAAAAAGGCATTATGGAAAGCATTGAAAGAATTGTTTGAATTATAATAAAAGTATTGAAAACACCGAATGAAACCACTCATTTTTGCGACACACAATAAGAATAAAGTTTCGGAAGTAGCATCCATCCTGCATGGACAATTCGATGTAAAATCACTTTTTGAAATAGGATTTAAGGAAGACATCCCGGAGCCATTCTACACTATCAAAGAAAATGCAATTCAAAAAGCAAAAGTTGTGCATGAAAAAACCGGACTGGATTGTTTTTCGGAAGATACCGGTCTGGAGGTGGAGGCCTTAAATGGTGAGCCCGGCGTGCGAAGTGCAAGATATGCGGGAGAAGAGCATGATTTTGAAGCAAACATTGAAAAACTTCTGGGTAAAATGAAAAACATAAAAAACAGAAGAGCACGGTTTGTAACGATCATCTGCCTTATTTGGAATGGGAAACAATATCTTTTTGAAGGAGAATGCAAAGGTTCTGTTTTGCAAGCCAGAAAAGGTAGTATGGGATTTGGGTATGACAGTATTTTTATTCCGGAAGGAAGTAGCAAATCATTTGCAGAAATGGAAATGGAAGAGAAAAATAAATTCAGCCACAGAAGAAAAGCTACAGAAAAATTAATTCGGTTTTTGCAAGAACCTGTATCCTGAAAATTCAGATAAAAAAAAGAAAGTTGAACGATCAAAGCAACCATACCGTTTCAGAAAACGACTTAATTACCGGATGTATCGAGGGAAATCCGAAGTCGCAACGGGAATTATATGATCGCTTTGCTTCGAAAATGTATGGGGTTTGCCTGAGGTATGCGGGCAATACAAATGATGCAAACGATCTGTTGCAGGAAGGGTTTGTAAAGGTTTTCAACAATCTCGAAAAGTTCAGAGGCGAAGGTTCGTTTGAGGGATGGGTAAGGCGGATTTTTATCAATACTTGTATTGAGCAATTCCGGAAAAAGGCGAAATCATACAATATCGGAGAAGCTCATGAAAATATTGTGGAAGATCCCGGACTGGATGCACTTGATACGCTGGCAGCCAAAGACCTTCTGAAAATAATAAATCAGTTGTCTCCGGGTTACAAAACGATATTTAATCTTTATGTCGTGGAAGGCTATAGCCATAAAGAAATTGCGGAGATGCTGAATATTTCGGAAGGAACAAGCAAATCGCAATTGGCAAGAGCCAAAGGCGTTTTGAAAAATATATTAGAAACAAAATTTAAAAACATCAACAAGTAAAGAATTTCAGGCCATGAAAACAGTTAAAGAAAAACTGTACAATTATGAGCAACGACCTCCTGATGAAATTTGGGTAAATGTCAGGGACCGGATTTCCGGTGCCAAAACAATAGAATTTAAACCCCACAGAAAACAAATAAGGATTATTGCTCTTTCTTCTGCGGCAGCCGCAATCATTGCCCTGGTTATCATCAGCACTGTTTTCAAAACCAATCCTATAGAAAACCCGTTAAATCCTGCTCAAACAACAAAGTCCCTTTCACCCCGACAAAAGGAAATAATGGTAAAAAATTACCAGGCCCTTGAATCAATTATCAAAGCTCCGGAAAACAAAAAGTTAGTTACGAGCATGGAGGTGTCCCATTCAGAAGACCTGAAATATATCACCATTTCCGGGCCTGAAGGAGAACCTGTAAAAATTTCTCCCAAAGTAGCTACACTTATTATTTCTGCTGATGGTGAAAATCCACCCAAGCCCGTTTGGAATCAGAAGATAAACAAATGGCAGCACATTATGCTCACTAACAATATCACTCCTACCTCGGGGAATTTGATTGACATTATCCAAAAGGCTTCAAACACAATTGAATAATGGCAAGGGTTCAAATTGAAATTCCGGACAGCAAGCCCAAAGCCATTTTAAAAATTCCGGTAAGGATTACAGACATCAATTACGGAAATCATTTAGGAAACGATTCCATGGTTTCTATCATCCACGAAGCCCGGATGCAGTTTCTAAAAGGTCACGGATTCACGGAACTGAAAGTCGAAGGCACAGGGCTGATTATGGGAGATCTGGCCATTCAGTTTAAAAACGAATCTCACTATGGAGATATCCTGACTGTAGAAATTTTTACGAAAGATATAACCAAGGTCAGCTTTAATCTTGTTTACAAAATAACAACGGCCAGAAATTCAAAAACGATTTTAATCGCCATCGCATCAACCAACATAGTCGGTTACAATTATTCCTTGAAAAAAGTTTCCCCTATTCCGGCTGTATTATTGGCAATTTTATAAGGCGCCACTCTGTTCAATAGTTGATTTATTCCAGATTTTCCAGCTTTCCTCAGCCTGGATTACAAGCATTTCACCACCATTTTTGATAACTGCACCATGAAACTTTGCTTTTTTCAGAAACAATGTTTCTTCCGGATTATAAATCAAATCGTAAACAAGATGTTTGTCTGTAATTGCCCCATAAGGAATGGGCAAACACTCATCAACATTGGGAAACATTCCGACCGGTGTGGTATTGACCAATAAAGTAAAATTGTTTAAAATTTCCGGAGTAATTTCCCTGTACTGAATACAATTTCTTTTTTGTCTGCGAGATACTTGTCGATAATTGATTCCAAGTTTTTTTAAAACATAACAAACAGCCTTTGATGCGCCACCCGTTCCGAATACCAATGCATCTTTGTGTGAATCTGCGAGCAACGGGGTTAGGGATTTTTCAAATCCGATGACATCGGTATTGTAACCTGTCCAGACACCATTTTCAATTCGAATACAATTACATGATTTAATCTCATTGCATACTGGCGAAGTCTTGTCCAAATATTGTATTATCGATTCCTTGAAAGGGATGGTAACATTTAAACCAAGCAGATCCGGATTTTTTTTGAGTTGATGAATTCCCTCATTAAGGAGTTCGAACGGGAAATTCAGATACTCATACCCGTTAGTCTTTTCTCTTCTGAATTTTTCGAGAAAATAATTTCTTGAAAAAGAATGTCCCAGGGGAAATCCTATGAGACCGTAAATTTTCATACTTCCTCATTCAGGTAAAGGTGGAAAGTATCACCTCTGAGTCCGATACGCATAGCCTCGAGTGGAATAATTTCTACCGGACTGATATTCCCCAAATTCACATTACAACCAAGCAATTCGAGGAAATACAATTGCTGTGATTTTTGTGGTGCTTCCCAAATAATTCTTTCGGAAGGGATTTGTGTAAGAATTTCCTGAACCAACCCTTCTCTTACTTCTCCCGTTCCACGATAAATACCCACATTGCCCGACTCCCTGGCCTCGGCAATGACATAGCTGCTGCCTGCTTCAAGCTCGGCTTTCATTTGCTCAATCCATTTGTAGGGAGGTATTATATGAGTAGCATCTTTACTTCCGACTTCGCTTAATACTTTTCCATATTTCGTCAGTTTTTCAATGTAGCCACACTTCTCAGTATGGGGGATGGTGATAGACCCGTCGCTCACTTCCATAAAATGAATACCAAAATCTTTACAGAGGTTGATATAATCATTAAATTGATTACGAACCAAAAATGCTTCGAAAAGAGTTCCTCCAAAATAAACCGGGATACCAGCATCCTGATAAAGTTCTATTTTCTCTCTGAGATTAGGAGTGACGAAGGCCGTTCCAAACCCGAGTTTTATAATGTCCAGATGTGGACCAGCTGCACTAATCAGGTTTTTTACCTGCCCGAGGCTGAGGCCTTTGTCCATTACCATGGTAAGCCCGTTCGTTCTGGGTTTTGCAATTCTCTCTGGAATTTGGCTTAGTTCGAAATTCATTCAAGTTGGTTTTAAAATCGGCGCAAAGATAAATCCATCAGGAAATTTCCATCCATAAAATTAAATAACACCTATTTGGATTTGGATAACCTGATAAGCCTTGCAACTGAAGGCCGTTGAATAAGCGAAGGATTCAATGAAATAAATTCCTTCAATAATTTGGGGGCGATGTGCATGGCTGTTTGTAAAAGAACAAGCCCGTCTTTTACCCTTCCCATTTCTATCAGGATGGCTGCTCTTAAATAAATAAAAAGTGGCTTCCCCTGTGTTTGGTGGTATGCAATTTCTGTTTGTTGCAGAGCCTCCTGAAATATGCCTTCATCATACAAACAAATAATCAGCGCCTTCCACCCTTTAATACTCTTGGGTCTTGAAGATATGTAAGTCAGATAATGGTTTATCGCTTCTTTTACCTGGCCTGACAAATCTAAACATTGAGCCATGGCAAAATGATAATCGGATTTTTTAGGCGAAAGATTTAATGCTACTTCAAGTTGCTGAATAGCATTCTTCCAGTTTTCCTCCATCATATACGTAATGGCAATATGATAATAGAGATGGCTGTCTTCATGGTTCAAATGAGCAGCCTTGCGGTATTGTACACGTGCCTGTGCCGGATTCTTCAGTTTCTCATGGCAATGCCCGAGCGCCTCATAAATTACATCTTCGGGAATAGACAGTTCCAATACTTTCTCAAGCGCATCAACCGCATCTTTATAATTCCGGATACGGATATATGCATCTCCAAGATTCCTGTAGGCATAGTCGAACTTTTCATCTATGGCGATGGCATATTGATAGGCATCAATTGCCGATTCATATAACCTGAGTCCCTGGAAGGCGCATCCCAAATTAAACCATGCCAGATGATTGTAGGGTTGCCGGTCAATCAATTCCTTGTGCAGCCGGATACTTTCTTCATATCTTCCCGTATAATCTGTCCAGAAACAAATTTTGTACAGCGCTTCCTGGTTTCCCGGTTCATCCAATAAGATTAATTTAAGGCATTCGTAAACCTCGGGTAATTGTTCATAATCATCGAATACATCTGCTATTTCAAAAAGAAGATCTCTTTTTTCATCTCCTTTAAAAACAGCAATCCCTTCTCTGAAAACAGATTTGGCCTTATCAAAGCATTGCAACCCGAGATAACCCTCCGTTTTAAGTACATAAAGATTAATATCCAGGTGATCCAGAACCTCTGCTTTCTCGAGAATGTCCAGTGATTCCGCAAATTTTTTAGATGCAATCAGCAGGTCTGCTTTCTTAATAAATAATAATGAAGAATAGGGAAACAACCGGATACCGCAATCTGCAGCTTCAATGGCTTCGAGCAACCGGTCATTGTCATCAAAATAGTCAATAATCTTTTCGAAAGCCTCTTCCTCCAAAAACTTTGTGTCATTACCTTCTTTGAGATTATTATATTGAACCAGTAAATTTCTAATTTCCTCTCTGTCGGCACTATTGGGTTTCTCTTTCATAATTCAATTCTCATAGCCAAAATACGAACATTTTTCGGCATTCAGGCAATAAATGCAAGCCGGCATCAGTTAATGAAGTAACATACGAGAAAAAAAACTTGCATAAAATTAGTAAATTTGTTAAGGATTGATTAATTTTGCAGAAATGAAAAAAGTACCTGTCATATTAGTGGTTGTTATGTTGTGTAGCGCAGGGATTTTCGCCTTTGCTGACAGGGGAGGTATAACTCGTAAAGACAAGCCTCAATTGAATATTGAACTTCATGGCACTTTGAAAAATTCAATTCCTTTTAATTTAAAGTCCGGAATTGTTTTTCGCGGAAGTGAAATATTGAGCAGTGAAAGGGTCGGAAATTCTATCGTATCAGAATCTTTGGTAAGCTATAGAAAGGGCAACACCATTTATTTAATTCCTTACAAACAAAGGTTAGTAATTCCTGAGTACTCCAATAAAGGAGGGTACAAGATCATCATCAGATCAAGGAAATAATACATTTTTCTATATCAGTTTTTAACCTTTTGAGCCAAATAAGGATTGGATTCCATTCCTGTCAGGTTGTTTTGTATTAAGGAATAATTTGGAGTCGGAAGTAACACTGAGATATTTTGCAAATAGAATCTTTATAGAAATCTTATTCTTTCTTAGTCTCCTGATACGTCATTACCCTATACCCTGAAGTAGGGATTTCAAACTTTGTTACCGGTACATTTTCAAATGAAATTTTGACAAGAGAAAATTGTAGTTTCATCTTTCCCGAAATCATTTCATATTGAACGGCCAGTCCGGGTAATGTCCGGAACTGGGCATCATAGGAAGTATTGGTAACTTTCACATCTGGCGTATAATAAACTGTAAAGACTCCTCCATTGCTGAGATGGGCTATCGCTTTCTGGCATTTATATCCTGAAATTATTTTGGTTTCACCGGTATTTTCAAAGGTGATCCCATTATATTTTCTGTTATTTGCTTCCCAATCTGATGCAGTCATAGTAATCATCAGTTTCTGGCCGCTGTAGTCTTTCAGAATTACCGCCGTCTCATTTCCTGCATTATGAATGGTAGCTTCTTTCCCAAGACTGCTTACAAGCTCCACCCTGCTCAGATTTCCTTTCAGATAAACCGTGGTTGTGGCACCATCAAACATATCAGCCATCCCGGGTTGTCCGCTGCCTGTTTCAACAGACATGTTGTAAACCAGGACGCCTTCGGAAAATTGCCTCTGCCCGAAACCGGCGATTGACAATAAACAAAACGGAATAAGCAATGAGAAAATTCTTTTCATACTTAAAGTATTCAACCTAAAGATAAGTATCTGTAAGAAAAAGTTGCAGTCCGGTTATTTCTTTTTACGATTGGCCTCAATTTTCTTTTGCATTTGCTTGAGCCGGTCGTTCTGATCCTGCATAGCCTGTATTTTTTCCTGCCATTTACTTTGCTTTCGCGGCTTCTTCTTATTTGCTTCCAGCTTTGCCATCAATTTATCGTGATCGATAATATATTGCTGAATTACAAATTGAATAAGCAGTGTAATGACATTTGAAACGGTATAATACCAGGTAAGTGCTGCCGGCATCCGGTTGAATACACCCAAAAGTATTACAGGAAAAACAAAGGGCATGTATTTCATCATCGGATTTCCCTGATCCTGCATATTGGCCATTCCGTAGATAGAAATCAATAAGCTGGTAACCACTGCAAAAATGGTAAACAGGCTTACATGAGATCCATACAATGGTATATTAAAACTAAAGTTGAGAATTGAGTCATAGGTTGACAAATCATGAGCCCACAAAAAACTTTGCCCCCTCAATGAAATATTAGAATTGAAAAAGCTGTATAGCGCAAAGAAAATGGGAACCTGAAATAAAGCCGGCAGGCACCCTCCCATCGGATTGGCGCCGGCAGTTCGATATAGTTTCATCTGCTCCATTGCAAATGTTTGCTTGTCGTCTTTGTACTTTGCCTTTAATTGTTCTATTTCCGGCTTCAGCAATTTCATCTTTGCACCACTCAGGTAACTTTGATAGGTGAGCGGAGAAATAAGCAGCCTGATGAGAATTGTCATCAGGGCAATGACCAATCCGGCACTTGCTATACGATTTGAAAAGAAATTATAAACAGGAAGGATGAAACCTCGGTTGATATACTTAGCAAATGCATAGATTCCCGAACCAAGGGCCACCATATTATACATTTGGTTGTTATAAGATTTCAGGATTTTGTAATCTACCGGCCCGTAATAAAGTTGCATTGGGATAGTTGCATCCTGAACCTGTGGAACCTTCAATTGCATATTTGCAGTAGCAATACCTACAAGGTGCTCCGCTGTATCTTTTGGGGTATCCCATGAAATTTCACCGGAAGTAAAATTATCTTTTGCTACAAGCGCATTGGCAAAGAACTGCTGATTAAGTGCAATCCAATTTACCGGCATTACAAATTTCTTGTCGTCCTTTTTTCCGGGTGACAAATGTTCAAAATCGAAATCATTATTTTCTACAAAGGAGACATGAGATTGTTGTATTTCCCAATCAAGATCTTTCTCCTTTTGCGTAGCCCTCGCCACCCAATTCATTCGCAAAACCTGATCTGAAAACCATTGACCCGGATCTTTCACCCCGATATTGAAATCGATCATGTAATTATCCGGCTTAACAATGTATTGATGGGTGATTGTTTTGCCGTCAGCTGCTTTTAAAACATAGGTAATGATCTGGTCTCCGTTGGCTGCCTTGGTTTCCGGAAGCCTTGCAAAAAGTAATTGAGATGTGGATGCAGTTTTGTTGGCGCCTGTATTAATGGTATAAGAAATGTTATTCATGGCCCCATCATCAATGAAGAGGGGTTTCCCATTATAAGCCTTGAATTTTTTCAGTTCAACTTTATAAGGCTGTCCGCCTTTATTTGAAAAAGTAATGATGAAAACATCATTTTCTACCTGAAAAAATTGTTCCTTACCGGAAGTGTCCTGAACGATACCGCTGAAAGCAGCTTCCTGTTGTGCCTTTTGAAGAGAGTCGGTATTGATTTGATGGGCGGTAGCAGTATCAACTTTAGGTTTAAGCCTGTTCAAAGAGTCAGCCACATGTTGCTGTTCCTTTTCATAAGCCAATTGTCCTTGCCTTGTATAATAGAAATATCCAAAAAATAAAATAGCAAGTAATCCAAAACCTATAATGGTATTTCTATCCATTCCTTACAAAATTGGGTTGCAAAAGTATGCAACATTAAAACATCTCTCAATAGAGCAAAACACAGGTACAGGAAAGATGCTGAATCCCTCCTGTACATTATCATGAAACTATTTTTTTGTTGCTGCGGGCGCTTTTGGTGCAGTACCTGCTGAACCAGCTTTTGCCCCTGTACCTGCATCACCTTCCTTGGCAGGTGCAGCGCCAGCGGCAGCCGGAGTAGCTGTAGCTGCTGCAGTTGCATCCTTGGTTTCTTCAACCTTGAGCTGCCTGGTGGTTGTAACAGATGCTACCGGAATTCTTGGAGAATTCAGTATTTCCATTCCTTCGGCTTTCACATCCTGCACTCTGATTTTATCATGAATATGAAGGCCGGACAAATCCAATTCAATGTGGGACTTAAGATTTTCGGGAGTTGCCTTCACCCGCAATGTCTTTAATTCAGTTATCAGCCTTCCGCCTTCTTTTACACCAACGGGTGTACCCGTATAGTCGAGAGGGATATCAACAGTGACTTTTTTGCCCGGAACCAATTCCACAAAATCGATGTGAAGCAACTTATCAGTCACCTTGTCAAATTGCAAATCTTTCAATACACATTTATAACTGCTTCCGTCCACCTTAATTTCGGCAAGCAAAAAATCGGGTGTGTAAACAACATCTCTGAATGCGGCTGTCGGAGCAGAAAAATTAATTTCTTTTGCACCTCCATAAATTACAGCAGGCACTTTGTCCTCAGAGCGAAGCTGGCGGGTGGCTGATTTGCCAAATTCGGTCCTGAGGTTTCCTTCAATTGTAATCGTTTTCATTAAAAAAATTTTGAGGCGCAAAGGTAAGGGAAAAATCGGTTCTCAACCCTTTACCAAACTTTGAATTTTAAAAACTGGAATATTTCATCCAAACAATTTTTACTGGGTCAATTTTCTTCTTTTCTCTATGGCACTTCGTATAAAAAGACTCGTGATACTTTTATTTTCATAAGCATTTCTGATGGCAATGGCGAAAAGATCTGCCACAGATACTACTTTTATCTTTTTAGATTGTTTTTTCAGAGGGATGGTATTACAAACCACGAGTTCTTCCAAAACACTGTTTTCAATATTCTCATAGGCATTGCTGCTGAGCACCGGGTGGGTACAAAAAGCCCTGACGCTACGGGCTCCTTTTTCCATCAACAGCGCCGCACTTTTGCAAAGAGTGCCGCCCGTATCTACAATGTCGTCAATTAAAACGATATCCCTGTTTGTTACATCCCCAATGACTACCATACTGGCAATTTCATTAGCCCTCCGCCGATGCTTGTCACAAATCACCATATCCACTTCGAAATAACTCGCAATTTCCCTTATTCTGTTTGCACTGCCGACATCAGGAGCCGCAAAAGTGAGATTCTCTAAATTCAATTCTTCAATATAGGGAATATAGATAGCCGACGAATCCAGGTGGTCCATCGGAATATCAAAATATCCCTGAATTTGCGGGGCGTGCAGATCCATCGTAATCACTCTGTCCGCGCCTGCAGCCACAATCATGTTGGCCACCAGTTTTGAACCAATGGCAACCCGTGGCCGGTCTTTCCTGTCCTGCCTGGCATATCCGTAATAGGGCAATACAGCAATGACTTTTTCTGCGGATGCCCGTTTGGCCGCATCAATCATCAATAGCAATTCCATCAGATTATCAGTAGGTGGAAATGTGCTTTGTACAAGAAAAGCATATTGCCCTCTGATACTTTCCTGAAATTCCACTCCGATTTCACCATCGCTGAATTTCTGAATCTTTACTTTCCCTAATGGTTCCCCAAATCGCAGGCTTATTTGTTTTGCTAAATATTCCGAGGCTGTTCCGGAAAAGATTTTTAAATTGGAATGCATAGAGGTTTTATTAGTCGTTTCCTGTTCAGGAGCGAAATTATCACTTATATTTATGTAACGAATAGACTGCTTATGGAAAGTTCTCACAAGTCTTCCACCGGAATTAAAAACTGGGCGCCAGATGATCGTCCGCGGGAAAAATTATTGGCTAAGGGAAAAGAAGCGCTTAGCGATTCAGAATTATTGGCCATCCTTTTACATACAGGCAGTGGGGAAAAAACTGCAGTGGACCTGGCAAAAGAAATTCTCGCTGAATCAGGAAATAATTTGATTGAACTGGGGAAAAAATCTGTAGAGTCACTGACAAAAATAAAGGGGATAGGACGGGCAAAAGCCATAAGCATCATTGCTGCAATGGAATTAGGAAGGCGACGGAATGAATCAACCCTGGATCTGAAAATCATCAAAGACAGCAGGGATATTGCTATTTTTTTACGTAACCGATTAAAAGATTTAAGTAAAGAAGTTTTTGTTGTGGTTTTTCTCAATGCACGCCACAACATTTTAAATCATGAAATTATTAGCACCGGTGGTTTTACCAATACACTGGCCGATCTGAGGGTAATTTTTAACCGTGCCCTGGAATTAAAAGCTGTCAAACTTATCCTTTGTCATAATCATCCTTCCGGGAACCTGAAACCAAGCAGGCAGGATGAACTGCTGACAGAAAGAATCACACAGGCAGGTAAGATACTCGATATCGAGATCATTGACCACATCATTGTAAGCGAGGACGGATATTACAGCTTTGCCGATGAGGGGAAAATATGAGACTATGCCTGAGCAGCCGGGCCACCAAAGTTCATCGGAAAACCAACAGCTTCAATATCCTGAATCGGGCCATTCACAGATTCAAATTTCTTTACATTCTCAATCATGGCCTTCATAAAACGCTTGGCATGGGTAGGGGTAAGAATAATCCGGCTTTTTACTTTGCTTTTGGGCGTACCGGGCATGACATTTACAAAATCAATGACAAACTCTGCATGGCTGTGCGTGATAATTGCAAGGTTCGCATAGTTTCCCTCGGATACTTCTTCAGAAATTTCAATGTTTAACTGGTTGGGCTGAGGTTGTTGCTGGTCTGCCATTATTAAATTTTGGGTAAATATACAAACAAACAGACACGATCCAAATAGAATCCAATATTGAATTAATAATTTCATTCATCCTCCATTAAGCAGATATAGACTGAAAGAATACAATAAGATTTTCCAAATAGAAATTAAAATTATTCAAAGAAAAATCTAAAACCCCGATTTGAATTAAAACCACAGGCCTTTAAAAATATGACCCGTGGTTTTAAGGTAATTTTTAATATCTTTTAAAACATTTATTTGAATGATTAATAAAATATTCTGACTTGTATTGGGTGGTAGGTATATTTTTCCTGTACATTAAAAGCCCGGCTCGTAGTTGTTCCATTTTTATCTGGGGCATTTACCGTCACATTATAACTTACCTCAAACGTTCGGCTCCCATTATTATTTATTACCATCTTGTTGGAAAGGTCATTGGTAAATGTAACGTTCAGATTATTTCCAGTTCTGGTATCATAAACTCCATCAACCTTGCCTGAAGCATCAAGATGATACGTAGGATAAATGAGTGAATACGTTGAAACTTTGCCTGCAGAGGAAAGGTTATTTACAATTAAACTTAATCCGCGAGAGCTCCCGGATAGTCCAACATAATACTCATCAATAAAAGATAAGAAACTTTGGTCATCAATCGAAGAAGGTCGACCATAAGTTAGCGCCAGGTTATCAAGTAAAACGGGTCTTGTATTCTTGGTTATAGTTATTACCCCATTTGGATCAGTAACAGTGGTTTCATCCATATACCTTCCAAAATATTTCCCATTGTATAATACAACTTCAATTTGGCTTGCGTTGGCACTTACTGCTCCCTGATCTGCACCGGTAATAGTAAACACAACCGAGTAATCTGCATTAGGATCCAAATTAGCTTTATTAACATGAAAAAGCACAGGGACGTCTCTCGCAACACTATCAAAAGCCGGTATATCGACTGTGGCTGGGATTGTTATTGCACCCGCAGGCAACGGATCACGAGATCCATTAGACATAGAAACAGTAAGTTTTAAAGTGCCCTTAACCTTCATATTTCTTGGTTGGGAAATGTGAACCGTGAAAAACTTAACGTCTTCATCAGGCCCGCTAAAATCAAAATTAGCAAATGGTTGATATCCAAACCCAATAACATGGTTATCCTGATCTACATATTCATCCTCTGCTATACTGGTTACTATTCCACCGTTGTCATTTGTACGAAGCCCTGCAAAATCATTCTTGGACTTTAGACAAGAAGAAAGTACAATTAGAGAGGATAAAACTAAACTCAATTTAATTATACGCATAATGAGTATCTTTTTTATTAATTATAAATTCAAATCAAAATTCTTATGTCCATTAATTATTTACGTCCCAAAAAATTGGAGAATCCTGTATGTGATCAATTCCTTTAGGCACATTATTTCCATTGGTAGTAAATTCAATTTGTGGATATATCATTCTCACAGGTTCATTCCCTATTCCCACCTGTGATCTTGGATCCAGAGGAACACTGTAAAACGTATGGCCATTCTCATTTGTCACTGAAGATTTCCTGTAATCTGTCCAGGCTTCCAATCCATTGATATGTACAAAAGACACCCATTTCTGAATTAATATCGCTCTTAGTTTATCAGAACTTGCTGCCCAATTCACATTGGCAATTGGTTGAGCTATATAGGCCGAATAGGCAGCATCCGCCTGAGTATTCCCTGCATTATTTATGATATTACCTGCCCCCACTTCGTAACACATATTTCCCACTAACCTAAAGTGAGCATGTACCCCATCATTGTAATTTGTTGCCGGATCTCCAAGATCAGTCGCCAACGCAGGATATTTTACAGCAGCTTCAGCTTGCAAAAACTTAGATTCGGCTAAAGTGAAAAGTACCAAGGGCCCAGTCTGGCTTGATGTAACTCCTCTCTGAATATAAAACGGACCCATTGCTGAAGAAGTAGAATTAGATGCTCCGGATCCTGCACCCATAGGTACCCCTTTATAAGTATAGCTACTTGCAGTTGATGGCCATGTTGGTAATGGTGAAGTGACAATAGTACCCTGGGGCCATGCCAATCCTTGTAAACGGTAATCATCATGAGTGATTTTTAACCAATCAATGATCACTTTGTTCATTTTTCTATACCGAAAGTTTGTTGTGACTGTATTTGATTCATCAAAACCGTATAAAGAATAATATGGGTTTAATTTACCGCTTGTGGCAGCATAGCCCGGCTGAATAACTACATTCTTATCTAAATAACCGAGATTAGCAGTTGACTGGACATTGCTTACAATGTAAGCATCCCTTGTCCCCATAAAATCCTGATGTAACAATAAACGAAGTTTGAGAGTATTTGCAAAGTGTATCCAGTCAGTTTTGTTTAATCCAAAAAGAATATCCTGCCTTGTAACATCACTTGCGGTCGGCCAAGATGCAGCCTGCATACTTGCCATCGCATTATCGAGTCTGATAATCAGAGAGTCATAAATATCCTCCTGCTTATCATATTTAGGCGTGAGATTAGATAAATCGTGTACGGCATCAGTGAATGGTACATCTCCATAAATATCCACTAACCGAGCATAATCGTAACATTGCATAATTACTGCGGGGTCCTTCCAGAATCCAACTCCTTCTGCATCCGCCCGTTCAATCACCTTCTGGTAATCATAAATATTGTCATAAATCGTAGTCATCCAATCGAATTGGGTATTGGTAACTACATAAGTCTTTTCGTTACCACCACCGGTATAGCTTGTGCTGTGCCCATAAAAACCGCTCCAGGTACCTGCAACGACATGAACATTACTTGTAATTTGAATTCGGACAGTGTTACTCAAAGCACCTGTCATAATATATGGCACCTTACTGGATGTCAAATTATTCGGATCTGTATTTACATCAAGGAATTTTTTGCAACTTGTGGCGGCAAATATTATTAATAGGAGAGATGTAAGAATCCCAAAAAGTTTATTATTTAAAAAATTCATCTTTGTTATTTTAACTTAAAATGTATATTAAAAAGTAACCCTTAGAGTCCCTCCCCATTGCCTTGTTGGAGGTGTATTACTTGTAGTGTTAATTCCAATGCTGTTACCATTGGTATTTGAAAATTCAGGATCAGTGAACCAATTATCAGAGGGTAACCATGTCTTTAAATTACGCCCCCAAGCCGTTATAGTGATACCTTTAATTACATTCCCAATATTTCCATACTTTGCCATATCAAAATTATAGCTTAAAGATAAAGAACGTAATTTCCAAAAATCACCGGAACTATAAAAACTCTCCCCCGTGTTTACCAGACTTGAGCCATTACTTAAATCTCCAAATCCATTATAAGTAGCTGCATACTGACTTGTTGCAAAATTTGTGTTTTCAACATATTTATTGCTGGATGCATCAAGATAAACAGAATTAGGCCAAACAAATTGTTGTCTATGCATAATTGTACTAATAGCTGTTGTACCTGAAAACATCATATCTTCCCCAAGATCATTATAAATTACATAGCCTCCTCTGTACTCAATATTACCCGTGAGTGTAAACCCTTTCCAAGACAGATTTAAATTTGTTCCAAATGTGGTTTTAGGCATGGTATTACCCACTCCCATAAGTCCGGATGCTTTAACTGGCCAACCTGTGGAGGGGTCAATAATAATCTTCCCGGTTGCAGAATCCCTTTCAAACGATGTTACTTTCAGATATGGAAACATCTGATCCTTTTCAGCAACCAGGTTTAAATTACCATTTGATTGATATAATAGTGATGAAAATCCATCCACATACAAAGTGGTAACTTTATTGGTGTTATATGACCAATTGAAATCTACGTTCAGATTCCAATCCCTATTGCGAATGAGGTTTGTTTTTAATGATGCTTCAATACCGTGATTGTTAACCCTTGCTGCGTTCGTTAATATGTTCTGTATCCCTGTAGTAGGTGAAACTTGTGCAGTAAGTATCTGCTGGTCAGCAATCTGCCTATAGTATGAAACATTTAACATTACTCTGTTTTGGAGAAATCCCAATTCTGTTCCAACTTCGGTAGAAGTTACCTTTTCGGCGGATAATGTTGAAAAGGGTAATGTTCCTCCTATAGACATACCTGTCAACCCAGTACTTGAAAAAGGAAATCCCGAAGCAAAATTATATACCTGATCAAGTTGGTATGGACCTATATTATCATTCCTGTTTTTGTTGAAGCTTGCACGAATTTTAGCGAAGTTGAGAATATTATTATTGTAATGAAATGCATCCAACAAAGAAAAGGAAACATCAGCTCCCCATGTCGTATATTGGTACAGGTCAGCTTTACGCCCTGGTTTGTAGAATACGGACGTCCAGTCATGACGTGCTGTTCCGTGAATGAACAAGAATCCTTTATAACCTGCAGTAGCATCAGCATATCCGCCTGTCTTTCGCTGCTCACTTATACTGTTTGAGCCATTATACAAACCAGTCTCTGAATTTACAAAGTTGAAAAAGTCTGGAAATGCAAGGGCTCCGGTGGAGACCCCAATATTTTTGGATTTTCTAACCTGAATATTGTTTCCTAAAATTGTTTGCAGGGAGAAATTATTGAATTTCTTATTATACGTAAGGAAAAGATCACTATTAATGCGGTTTCCATTACTATAGGATTCTCCCAAACCTCCGGGAATAACACTCTTCGCTTTATTGTAACCTAACCCTGTAAGGAAATAATCATAATCTTCGTTATAACCCGTCATATATGCATAACTCGATGCCCACTGACTAAAAGTCCATGGGTTTGCAGAACTTGTAGCTTGAAATTCAGTATTTGCAGTTCCAACCCTCGCCGTTATATTGAGTTCGTTGGTAATTTTAAACTTGGCGGTAATATTACCATTAAAATAATGATTTCTACCAAAACTCCTGTTATTGTCAAGCATCCAGAATGGATTATAATAATAATCGTTAAAATAGCTGTTAGGATCACCAAAAGGTTTGTTTTTCCAATCTCTAAAATCTGTGATCGGTATCCAACCCGGAACATTAAGAGTATAAAAATAATAATCCGTTGTGGTCTTATTTGATTTATCCCAAGTATATGTTGCATCGAAACTAATAGTTAATCGATCAAAAGTATTGGAGGCATTGAAGCGAAATGAATTTCTTTCATATTCGTCTTCAGGTACGATCCCGTTTGTTTGTACCCTTTGAAATGAGGTATAAATATTACTTTTATCATTCCCTGCACGATATGAAAAATCTGATTGATTGGTATGACCAGTATTCCAAAAGCTTTCATGCATACCGGGTATATAAGAAAATGGGAATGTTAAGAAAGACCCATCTTGTTGTACCCTGCCCGGGAAACGAATACTCCCATCAAAACCTGGCCCGTACTGTTGATTTTCTGCGGGGTGGTAATCTTCTTGCGCATCAGCACCATAGGCAGAGCCTGAACCATTCTCGGTTTGAAACTTGGGTAAGTATGCAAGCTTTTCGACGTTATAGGAATTTGAGAAACTGATTTCTGGTCTCTTGCTTCCTTTTTTCGTAGTAATTATTATAGCTCCATTCACCCCGTCAGATCCATATAGAGTTGCAGCCTGTCCACCTTTCATTATACTAATGTCCTGCACATCATTTGGATTGAGATAGGTTAGTGTATTTGATGGTACTGGCACTCCATCCAAAACAACTAAAGCAGTATTATCTCCAGTCATTGACCTTATACCACGTAAAACTATACGCGGGGAGGAGTTAACTCCCGCACTTGTGTTATAAACGGTCAACCCTGCAACTTTATTAGTCAGGGCTTCACCCAAATTAAAGGATTTGCCTTCTGTAATTTCGGTGGGGGATATGTTCGCAGTAGAATAACCAATTTCTTTTGCAGTCCTTGTTATTCCTAATGCTGTTACCACAACTTGCTCAAGGGTCTTAGTATTCGATTGTAGAACGATTGTAAACTCACTTCTTCCGCCAACTTTAATCTCTTGTGACTGGAATCCGACTCCTGTTAATACAATCGTCGAACCATTTGAAGTTGTTAAAGTAAATTCACCAGATGAATTTGTAGCAACTGCATTATGAGTACCTTTTACCTGAACTGTAATACCCTGCAATGGAGTACCGTCGGTAGTCACTACTCTACCAGATACGGTTCTTTCCTGGGCAAATGCCGATCCTCCAATAAAAAACAGCATTGCCAAAAGCAATAAGAATCTTCTCATGTGTTGATTTTTAAAATGTGGTCTTTAGTAGCCAGAGGTATTTAAAAATATTTTTACTGGCTTCTGTTACAGGCAGCAATTTTAATTCAAACGCTGCATATCTCAATTAAAATTTTCATTTTGTATCTACTCTTTAATTAAATATTGTTTAATATTCTTGATGTTTATTAATATATCATATAAATAATTTTATAGAAAATAATTAAATGTCTAATAGCTCCAAAGTATAATTAATCTTTCTCTAAATTTTTATTTAACAATATATTTATATAAATTATAATGAGAAATAACCGTCCGGCATGAATAAACTCCGCTTATAGAATCGCATGACAATCAGGGACATTAATGGCTATTTTCTACATTTTGGCACGAAAATCCAATTCCCGGATATCATTTAAAGAATTATTGCAATTTTCCCTCCGTGTAGAAAGTATTCGTGTAGAAAAAACCAAATTTCGGGAGATCTAAATATTTTTTGGTTACACAAACACATAGTGGCTGGCAAATAAAAATGCTAAAGAAACTTTCCCGTTTCTGAGCTTTTAACAGCAGACAGTTGCCCTGGTATTCCCTCAAAAACAAGGTTTCCTCCTTCATCGCCGGCTCCGGGACCCAAATCAATCACCCAATCGGCCGAACGGATAACATCAAGGTTGTGTTCTATGATTATAATAGAGTGGCCCTGTTCAATGAGTGCATTGAAAGAGTCAAGCAGTTTTTTTATATCATGAAAATGAAGCCCGGTAGTGGGTTCATCAAAAATAAAGAGAATGCCTTTCTGATGATTTCTGACCCCGAGAAAAGATGCCAGCTTAACCCTTTGGGCTTCTCCTCCCGACAGGGTATTGCTGGATTGACCCAATTTGATATAACCCAACCCTACATCCTGCAAGGGCATTAGTTTCTCTGCAACGGTTTTTCCTGAAACCGGGCCTTGTTTCTTGGATTCAGGCAGTCCTTCAAAAAATTTTATGGCCTCATCAACGCTCATATCCAGCACATCGGAAATATTTTTCCCGCCAACTGTTACTTCCAGAATTTCGGATTTGAAACGTGTTCCATGGCAAACCTCACAGGTTAAATGCACATCGGCCAGGAACTGCATTTCAACTACCTGTTCCCCTTCCCCCTTGCATGCATCACACCTGCCTCCGTCCACATTAAACGAAAAATGTTTTGGCTGATAACCTCTGATTTTAGAAAGGGGCTGCCTGCTGAAAAGATCCCGAATCTCATCATACGCTTTGATGTAGGTAACCGGATTGGATCTTGCAGATTTACCAATTGGGTTTTGATCAACCAGCTCAATTTGGGAAATCAGATCGATATCTCCAGAAATCTTTTTGTGCAAACCAACCTTTTCAACTGGTTCTCCTTTCAACCTTTTCAGCGCATTATAAAGGACCTGTTTTACGAGAGTCGTTTTTCCGCTTCCACTTACACCGGTCACTACGTTGAGTACATTCAACGGAAACACAACATCTATATCTTTCAAATTATTTTGCCTGGCCCCTTCCACTTTTATCGACCGTGTCCATTTCCTGACCTTAGCCGGTGGGGTGATAGATAATTTCTTAGTTAAATATTGTCCTGTCAGACTTTCCGGATTATTTTTAATCTCTTCAAAATTTCCCTGGGCAACAACCTGTCCCCCAAGATAACTTGCCCGGGGGCCCATGTCAATGATGTTGTCTGCATTTTTCATGATGAGCTCATCATGCTCAACCACAACCAGCGTATTTCCCAACTGTTGAAGACGCCTCAATACGTTTATCAGATTCATGGTATCGCGTGGATGAAGACCGATGGATGGTTCATCAAGGATATAAAGAGAATCAGACAAATTACTTCCTAAGCTCCTTGTCAACTGGATACGCTGGCTCTCTCCACCGCTCAGCGTATTTGCCACGCGGTTCAGGGTGAGATACCCAAGCCCGACATCACAAAGCATACGAAGACGGTTTTTTACTTCGTATAAAATCCTCGCTGCCACTTTTTGTTCAAATTCATTTAACCTGATCTGCTCAAACCATTTTGTAAGATCTTTTACAGGCATCTCACAAAGCTGCCCGATATGTTTACCATTTATCTGTACGTAAAGCGCTTCTTTCCTGAGGCGATATCCTTTGCATGAAGTACAAACCGTCCTGCCCCGATAGCGGCTTAACAAAACCCGGTATTGAATCTTGTAAAGGTTTCTTTCAACCTCATCAAAGAAATCGTTCAATCCATGAAACCATACATTTCCCGTCCACAAAAGATTATATTGGTCTTCGGTGAGATCCATAATCGGCTTATGTATTGGGAAATCAAAATTTGGTGCGGATTTTATTAATTTCTCTTTCCACTTCCCGAGCTTTTCACCCCTCCAGGGTGCAATGGCATTTTCGTATATGCTTAACCGTTTGTCTGGAATTACGAGGTCCGGATCTATCCCAAGTATTTGAGAAAATCCTTCGCATACAGGGCAGGCTCCATAAGGATTGTTGAATGAAAAAAGGTTGGGAATGGGTTCTTCAAAATGGATCCCGTCCAGCTCAAACCGGTTCGAAAACTTTACTTCTTTTTTGCTGTTAATCTCAAGAGAAAGTTCGCCCAGCCCTTCAAAAAAAGCAGTACCCACAGAATCGGAAATTCTATGATTATCATCTTCTGAAAAATCTTTCACCACAAAACGATCTACCAAAACATAAGGTTGGTGTTTTTGAATCCAGGTTCCTGCGTTGTTTTGCTGAATTAAATCCTCAATAAAAAAAACTTCTTTCTCCGCATATAACCTGGAGAATCCTTTCTGAAGCAGAATATTCAGTTCATTGGTGCCGGCATGTTTATTTCCCTTCTCAAACGGGATCAGCAATAAAACCTTATCTCCGGTTTTGAGTTCATTGATAAATTTCACCACATCTCCCACATCGTCTTTCTTCACCTCACGGCCACTCACCGGGGAAAAAGTGTGCCCGATTCTCGAGTATAACAGTCTGAGGTAATCATAAATCTCAGTAAGGCTTCCAACCGTGGACCGTGGCGTACGGCTTATCACTTTTTGTTCGATCGCAATCGCCGGGCAAAGGTTTTCTATATAATCCACATCGGGCTTGGTCATTCTTGCTACAAACTGGCGTGCATATGCACTGAGGCTTTCAGCATATCTGCGTTGCCCTTCGGCAAATAAGGTATCAATAGCGAGAGATGACTTTCCCGAACCCGACACACCCGTCACCACAGTGAATTTATTTCTGGGTATGGATACATCAATATTTTTCAGATTGTGTATGCGGGCACCCTTGATAAAAATATCTTTGAGATGTTTTTGTTTAGCCTGACTTTTAAACGGAGATACCTTATTTTTTACCATCATTTATTATTTGCAAAATTAATCAATTGAGTGCGCGCCTGTAAGGAATCAAAATTGTGTTTTCCAAAAAATTTCAAAAAAAATTTGGAAGAATAAAATTTTTGTATAATCTTAGCATCTCCAATTTCCTGAAAGCATGAAAAACCTGATGCACTGCGCATAAGAATTTTTCCCTTTCTCTTAATTGGCTTACACAATTATCCTAAATCAAAAACTTAACAGTTTATGAAAGCCGTACAATCCTATCCGGATCACACATTGATCCAGATGTATCTCGAAGGAGATTCCGAATCCCTAACCGTTCTCATTGATCGCTACAAAGAAAAAATCTTCACTTCCATTTTGCTTCTGGTAAGAGACAAATACCTGGCTGAGGATCTTTTTCAGGACACTTTCATCAAGGTTATCGACACCCTTCACACAGGAAGATATACTGATGAAGGAAAATTCTTACCCTGGGTGATGAGAATCGCTCACAATTTATGTGTTGACCATTTCAGAAAAGTAAAACGTCGCCCGGCTATCAAGACCAGCGACGACAGGGACATTTTCGAAGTGCTGAATTTTTCCGAAGCAGGAGCGGAGGAAAAAATGATTCAACGCCAAAGTAATTCCCGTGTAGGTGAAATGCTCGACATGCTTCCTTCAGATCAAAGAGAAGTCATTATTATGAGACATTTTGGTGAACTGAGTTTTAAGGAAATTGCAAAGATTACCAATTGCAGTATTAACACAGCGCTTGGGCGCATGCGGTATGGCCTTATCAACCTCAGGAAAATAATGACTGAAAAACAAATTGCCCTTTAAATGATTAATCCCCCTTCAATGGGGGATTTTTTTCAAATCCTTTTCAGGAAACGTTTACAATCAAGTAAGACATTATCTGAAGGGGTTTGTCATGCCATTTGTAACTTTCCCAGGGATACCAATTCACTGAGAAGCTCCCTTCCGGCAGTATTTCCAAGCAGCGTATTGCAGGCCCTCTCGGGATGTGGCATCATGCCAATTACATTTCCTTCTTTATTACAAATGCCCGCAATCGCATCCAGAGATCCATTAGGGATGAATTCATCAGCTACTTCACCCTGCTCATTACAATATCTAAACAGAATCTGATTGTTCCTTTTTAATTCTTCAAGGCCATTCTGATCTATGTGATAGCGGCCTTCGCCATGGGCTATAGGAATTTGGAATACCCTGCCACTCCTTTCTGACCGTATAAAAATATTCCTGCAGACGAATTTATTGTTTTCATTTTGCAAAAGGACACCGGGCAACAACCCGCTTTCACACAGAATTTGGAATCCATTGCAAATTCCCAAAACCCTGCCTCCTCTCTTTGCAAAATGGATTATACTTTCCATAACCGGACTAAACCTGGCAATACTCCCACAACGCAGATAATCACCAAAACTGAATCCGCCCGGAAGAACAATACAATCATTTTTATCAAAAGAAGAAAGATCCGATTCTTTGTGCCAAATGGTTGTCACCTGCAACTCCATATCTTCAAGAGCATGGACTATATCCCTGTCACAATTGGAACCGGGAAAAATAACAACGCCGAATTTCATTTCTGTTATTTGAGATTTAGATCAAAGGTAAACCTGATTTCACACATATTGGCAATACAAAACAAAAGTTACCATTCCCCAATGAAGAATGAACCTGATCCAGCGGGAATTGATATAAAAAAATGCAGCGCCGATAAACATGGAAATTGCAGGCACTGAAACAATCCAATTTCTTAACCCGTCATTCTCATCCAGCAATGGCATTAAAACCAACAGAACAATACTCAATAAAAAAATAGTCCATCTTTTTCTCACCTGGATAACCTGCTTGGAAGATTCTGACTGCACAAAAAAAGCTCCTGTCAAAGTCATGAAAACCAATAATCCGATCCCGAAATATAAAATTGTATCCCATTTTATTTCAGGAACTTTAAAAGCAAAACCCGGCAGATCAAATCTGTATAACTTATTGCTAAGGAACAAATAGGAAAATAATAAATACCACAAAGTAAACACGCCAAGTAACACCAAAAGCCACTCAGCCACCTTTGGAGGTCTGGAAATAGCCACTGCCAACAGCACCAAAATGACCAAAGAAAGAGATGGAAGATATAAGAAAGAACAAATTCCGATGGCAAAGCCCACATTGAATAAGGTTGATTTGACCCTGCTGTCATTTCTCAGACTGGTGAGCCGCCCCCAAATCCATATCATTACAGATGTTACAATTAAAGCCGCACTTAATTCATTCCATTCCTTAAAAAAAGAAGTAGCCAGCAAATAGGCCATTGCAACCAAATAATTTGGCCTGGCCATCATCCTCCTTGAATTGGCATAATAATTCAATGTCATGGCCTGTGTAAAAAGCAAAAGATAAACAATTGCTATTTCCAAAACCGGAAACACCTTAAAAGCAGGATCGAGAAATTTTATCAGTTCTGAATACAAAAACCCATCTTGATTATTCAACGTAATAACATGACCACGTAGTAGCCACGGCAATTTCAATAATAGTCCATAGACAAAGAGAATAGACGCATTCAGGGGGTTATTGGAACGGAAGATTCCTGTCAAAGCCTGCAATTTTGAATGCTGTAAAAGTAATAAAAACTTTATCCGGAAAAAGAGGGACCCGAATTATCCCGTCTTGAGAATTATCTAAAACTGAATCCGTGCAAAACAAATAATATTCCTGTAAATACAGGGAACGATCATCTCAGAGGCGCTTACCTGTTTGGCATACCGGGGCATAAACTGATATCCGCGATCCAGATTGTGCATTGGCGGGACCCTCGCTATATCCCCATCGCCGTTGATTGAACGATCGGAAAGTAAATAACTCCGGCGGTTGTTTTCATTAAAGATAAAATGAAGTTGCCCTCCTGTAATCATCAATGCATAAGACAAATAATTATCTGTCTGATCATCATATTGTGATTTTCCGATGACATTGGTCCATTCATATTTGCCTGTACTGTCAAGACTTAAAACCAAAATATTATTGTAATAATACCTGACGTCATCCCCATAAAAACCATAGGGGCTGCCATAGTAATTAAAATAGAACGGGGAATAATAACTAAAAGGTGAATAATAACTATATGGAGAATAAAAATAGGGCGACCCATAGAGATAATCCCAGCGATTCCACGGAGAATTTCTGGACTGAGAATAGAAATCTTCTGCGGTCAGTAAAAATCCGCCATCATTTTTCAGCACCACATTGCGGATAAAATAATCGTTCAACGCTGTTTTATCACTTCCCTTGCTTTTGATGGTATTCCTCAGAGAATCACTGATTTTGGCGAATGTTTCTGTAATCAATTGATTATTTCTTTCACTGATCACTGCGGTAAACATTCCTTCCGTATTCCCACGCTTTTTGGTGTAATAAAAACTATTGAGTAAATAATTCATATTCATATTGTCAATCTTGGGTTTCACCTCGTCGAGGAATCTGCCACCTAAATTTATCGACATGATATGGAACGAATCTGTATAAGGCGCCTTCATTACCACCTGCAGATTTTCAATAAAGTCTCTTGAAGAAGATCTGTTTCCTGCTGTAAAAACCATATTTCCCCGGTTGGAAATCAGGAAATCACTGAAAATATATTTCTTCTCCTGAAACCCGGAATTGATTTTGGAAATATGATGAAGCTGCATTGAATCATCAAAGAGCAGTGTAGTAAAATTGAAGAAATTATTTACTTTCTCCATTTTAAAAAGCATGATCTGCTTTTTGTCTTCACTGTGAATCAGAGTATAAATTTTTTTATCCGCAAGAAAACGGATTTGAGTGGTGTCCAGAACGATGGGGTCCTGAAGCAATTTAGCGCCGCTATCCAATTTTGCCGCCATGCAATAAAGTATATTTTTCTTCTGAAATTGATATACCATCCATGTGTAATGCGGATAGGTGATAAAATCGACACTAAGAGTCCTTTCCGGAATCATTTTCAAATCCACCTTGTCCAACTGATCCATTGAAGAATTATAGATGCTCATTGCATAGTCATTCCTTATATTTTTATATATCAGATAATTCCCATCGATCTTGCCGACAATCTCAAAATTCAGGTTCCGCCCGTCGCTGTTATCCGGCTGGCTATAATACACTTGTTGAGCCGTTGCCCAACCCATAAGAAATATAGAAATAAAAAAAAGCGCTGCCTTTTTCATAATGATCTTGATATGTTTTTACCAATATTGAAATTACTATAAAAAGATGTAATTATTGGTTATAAAGAAACGGGCGTAAGCTAAATAAAACTTATTTAACAGCGAATTTGATCAAATTTCAGAAAGGCTTTTTATAAATTTTTAAAGATCATCCCGGGTAAATTTTCTTAAAGAAAAAAGATAATACGCAACAAGATAAATCAATGAAATAATTACAAGTACCCACATCTCAGGTGCGCCTTTGTACAATATTTTTTTTCCAAAGGGCAGGGGAAGCATTGTATCGGTAACCTGCAACGGAAGGAAATAACCCCATGGCTCGAGATTAAATTTAAAATTGATCAGCGTAGTCAGGATCCATTCAAAGATGAGGCCATAAAGAAAAAAAATTGCAATTGCCACGCCGCTTCTTCTGAATAAAATGGCAAGGAACATGGCAAAAGAGATATATGAGAAGGTTTGTATAAATATGTATAAAATATTTTCGGTGCCCGAAAAAGAAAAGTTTTTTGCAGAAGTGGCCAATCCCAGAATAACCGCTACAATGACATTAAACAAAGTAGCAACCAGAGAAAACAAAAACGCAAATACAAACTTGACGGAAATGAATTGTTTTCTCTCCCAACCATCAATTATATTTTGCCGGTGCGTTTTAAAATTAAATTCATTCGTAAAAAGCATAATAAAGAGGATGCCGGGGAAATACAAAACCCAACTACTCATAAAACCAACCGTATTCCAAATCTTTGGAAAACCAAACGGAGATCCCAGCAGCGCTTCACCCATCGGAACATTTTCCACCGTAATTCTATTCACATAAAATCCGATATAATTGATACCCGCTATTGAAACAAAATAGAAAAGAGAAAATATCCAGAAGGCTTTATAATTCCGCACCTTCATCCATTCAATTTTGAGTAATTCGGTCATGGTAATTAATTGTTATTGGTTAGCTCAATAAATCTCGATTCGAGGCTTTTCCTTTTGGCAGACAAATGATTTAATGATATACCATGGTTATGACAAAAATCATTAAGGGCCGATGGATTCCCCTGTCCGGCTGAAAAATAAAGACGGAGGATGGGTTCTGCTTTTTCAGCCCGGCTGAGGTTTGGAAATTCCTTAATCACCTGAAGCAATTGATCCAGATCTGCAGAACTCACTTCGATAATTTCTTCCTTGGTTAAAATTTCCTCAACGGGGCCGGAGGTCAGCAACTGGCCTCTTTTTAAAATAGCCACATGGGTACACACTTTTTCAACTTCATCCAACAGGTGGCTCGCCATGATAATTGTTTTTCCGCGGGTGTGAAGATTTTTCATTACCTGCCTGATCTCTGCAA
Organism: Chitinophagaceae bacterium; assembly: GCA_017307735.1. Taxonomy (GTDB): domain Bacteria; phylum Bacteroidota; class Bacteroidia; order Chitinophagales; family Chitinophagaceae; genus Ginsengibacter. The sequence continues at coordinate 13,384 of JAFKGR010000004.1, read as the reverse complement.
TTCCTACAGGATCCAGTCCATTGGTTGGTTCATCAAAAATTAATACTTCAGGATCTCCCAATAAACATGCTGCAATAGCAAGCCGTTGTTTCATTCCCAGGGAATAAGAACTGAATCTAAAAGTACTCCGGCCCGTCAAATCCACCATTTCCAAAACATCACGGATTTCATCTTTTCCCTTCCTTTTGATGGCGGCAGTAATTTCAAGATTTTTTGTTGCCGAAAGATAACTGTAGAAATTAGGTGTTTCAAGAAGGGTTCCGATCCTGCGCCGCGATTCTCCTGAAGGGGCTTCGTCAAACAAAGTCAGCGATCCGCCGGTAGGTTTAATGATATCCGTCACTGTACCCAGCAAGGTAGTTTTGCCACTTCCATTCGGACCTAAAATTCCAAACACCACACCTTTCGGAACGGAGAAACTCACATTTTTTAATGCCTGAATGGTGCCATAATTTTTGGAGAGATTGTTTACAGTCAGAATTGCCATAGGAGGTAAATATAAAGCAATTTAAAAAATTGTTTTTTTGATCTGCCGGTTACATTATAGATGGCAAAATGAATTGTATCAGCGGCTGGCATTAAATTATTCGCTCAAATTATTTCTCCGGTTGTTTTGTCTGAGCTTCGTGCCATACGGAAGAAAAATCTCCAATGATTGCTTTTCCGTTTTCAAAATCCAGTTTTTGGATTTGCAGGTCATCAATATCGCTCAACTGAACTTTTCTCAAAAAAGGATTCAATGTACCTCCTTTTTCTCCCGGCTTTGCCTGCGGATCGTATTGATATTCCGGATCAACGATTGTACCGCGGGGAAACATGATACCAGGTTCTCCTTTCCCACGTATATCCAACACTGTTGGATGTTTTAATCCGAGTGAATGCCCATATTCATGAGCCGCAGTTGTAGAATGATTCAGAAGATTTACTTTCAGGAAATAACCTGTGTTGCTTCCGATTTCATCCACAAACGAAATATTTCCCGTTGCAAAATTTTCTACGCGGAAATAATTATTTTCAGGATAGATATTTTCAATTACTTCTTCCGGTGCAAGACCCGGATTATATTTTCCATCAATTTCAAACCGGACATTGAACCATTGCCTATCGAAATATATCATGGGGTCCGGCCCATTCCACTGAGCAGAAATGTCATTGACTACAATTTCCGCAAGATTCTGATCTGCGGCTTCTCCATAAAAATGTATGATGGAACGGATTACAATCAGAAGCTCATTTTCATAAACGGTTACCTCGCCCAATGGAAATTATTTTATTAGTTTCTGACAGGTTTGCCGGTTTTGATGACACTCTGCAATCTCTCCAGTGTTTTCTTTTCGCCACACAGACTTAAGAAAGCTTCCCTTTCCAAATCGAGCAGGTATTGTTCGTTCACAAGTGTGGCTTCACTTAAATCGCCACCGCACATTACATACGCTAGTTTTTTTGCAATGGACACATCATATTCCGTAATATAATTCCCGAGAAACATGCTGTGGATACCTGTGTACAACATACCAAGCCCGATGCGGCCGAGCACTTTAATATCTGTCCTTTCTTTTGGTCTTACGTACCCATCATCAAAAAGTTCAATGACACTTTTTTTAGCTTCTGCAATCCTTCGCGACTGATTCATCACCACATTATCGAATCCTTTCCGGAGGATGCCCAGCTTGTAGGCGTCAAAGGCAGAAGTGGCCACTTTTGCCTGCCCTACCGTCATAAACCGGTTCATCAGGGGAATGGTTTCAGGTTCCTGAGGCTGCATTTCATCCGAGGCGCGCAATGCGAATTCTTTGGTGCCACCTCCACCGGGAATCAGCCCAACTCCCAATTCAACTAATCCGATATAGGTTTCTGCTGCCGCCATCACCTTGTCTGAGTGAAGACACATCTCACAGCCTCCGCCAAGAGTCAGGCCATGTGGAGCAATTACCACAGGAATGGAGGAGTATCTGATTTTCATATTGGTGTTCTGAAATGATCTTATTGCCATATCCAGTTCATCAAATTCCTGTTCGGCAGCCAGCATAAAAATTAATCCGACATTAGCTCCGGCACTAAACTGTGCCCCTTCATTGGCAATCACGAGCCCCTTGTATTTTTCTTCAGCAATGGAAACGGATTTGCTGATTCCTTCCAGCACCTCGCCTCCAATGGTATTCATTTTGGAGCTCCATGAAAAGGCTGCTACATTGTCTCCGATATCTGTCAGGTTGCAGGCAGCGTTTTTCCAGATTGTGTTTTCCTTCAAATCGCTCAGGATGATAAAAGACTCACCACCCGGAAGGGCTTTGTAACTTTTTGAAGCGGGGGCATAACACAACTTTTTCCCTTTCTCCATTTTGTAAAAAGTTTCATTGCCCGCCTGGAGAAAATCTTTTACCCATGCGGCCACTTTAACACCGGTGGCTTCCATGGCCTCTGTTACTTTCTTTACCCCAAGCAAATCCCATGTTTCAAAAGGCCCGAGTTCCCATCCGAATCCAGCACGCATTCCATCATCCAGCCTGAACAACTCATCAGATATTTCAGGGATTCTGAAAGAAACATAAGAAAACAAAGAATAATGAAATTGCCTGTAAAAATCTCCGGCCTTGTCTTTTCCGGAAAATAAAATTTTGAAGCGTTCATTCAGATTATCGACCGTTTTAGCCATGTCGATAGTTGCAAATTTTGGTTTGGACCGCGGCTTATATTCAAATGTATTCAGATCAAGCGTGTCTATTTCTTTTGAACCATCCGGCAATTTTTTCTTCAGAAAAAATCCCTGGCCTGTTTTGTCTCCGAGCCATTTTTTATCCACCATTTTCTGGAGCCACAAAGGAATTTCAAAAATATTTTGTGCTTCATCCTGCGGGCAATTTTCTTTTACGCCCATGGCCACTTTAACAAGCGTGTCTATTCCTACCACATCAGCAGTTCTGAAAGTTGCCGACTTAGGCCTTCCGGAAACAGTACCCGTCAGCGCATCTATTTCATCGATGTTTAATTGCAACTTATCCATCAGATGAAAAATAGACATTAGTCCGAATACGCCGATCCTGTTGGCAATAAAAGCCGGAGTATCCTTACAAAGAACTGTTGTTTTTCCAAGAAATAAATCTCCGTAATTCATCAGAAAATCCACCACATCCGGATCCGTAAATTCTGATGGAACAATTTCCATCAAGCGTAAATAGCGCGGAGGATTGAAGAAGTGGGTGATACAAAAATGTTTTTTGAAGTCATCACTTCTGCCTTCGGCCATCAGATGAATGGGAATTCCGGAAGTATTGGAAGTAATCAACGTTCCCGGCTTTCTGTATTTCTCAACCTGCTCAAAAACAGATTTTTTAATATCGAGTCTTTCTACCACCACTTCAATCACCCAATCCACACCGGCAATGTCTTTCATGTTGTCTTCAAAATTGCCGGTTTTGATATTTTTAAGATCTTCAGGAGTGTACAAGGGTGAAGGGCTTGCCTTGCTTGCTGTGCGAAGAGCTTCGGTAACAATACGATTTTTCACTGCATGATCAGTAATCTGCAATCCCTGACTGGCCTCTCCTTTCGTCAATTCTTTGGGTGGAATGTCAAGCAACAAAACCTGAACACCCGTTCCGGCAAACAAACAGGCAATCCTGCTGCCCATCACGCCACTACCCAAAACGGCTACTTTATTAATCGTCCTCTTATTCATATCTGATTTAGTTAGTTAAACAACTATTTTCTTATCCGAAATTAAGTCTTTTTGAATTAGGAGCTAAAAACCGGAAATCCTGCAACCTTCAAAAAGGCTGCGGGTTATCAATTTGAAATTGAATTGTGGAAGCAGGGCAATCTTAGAAATGGAAAAAATTGGTGATGCTAAAAACAGTTATACCGGCACCTTATCTCGCAAATGTCAACCGGCTCCCTCTTGAGGAATCAATCAATTTTCCCCTTTCGAAAACACAATTACCATTTACAAAAGTCATCTCTATCGATGTGGAGAAGGTCATGTCCATCAGCGGGCTCCACTTGCATTTGTAAAGAATATTTTCAGGGGTCACGGTAGTTTTTTCATTGAGGTTTACCACTGCGAAATCTGCAAAATAACCCTCTCTGATATAACCCCTGTTTTCAATCAAAAAACAATCTGCGACAGCATGGCTCATTTTTTCAGCAATCTTTTCGAGAGAGATTTTTCCCTGTTTATAATAATGCAACATCAATAATAATCCGTGTTGCACGAGCGGCATTCCCGAACGGGCTTTTTCATAGGGTGGCTGTTTTTCTTCCAACAGGTGAGGTGCATGATCTGTAGCAATCACATCCAAATGATTATCCAGCAGGCCATTCCAAAGGGCATCCCTGTTCTGAGATTCTTTTATCGCCGGGTTACACTTAATCAGGTAACCCAACCTTTCATAATCATCCGCTGTAAAATGAAGGTGGTGAACACAAACTTCCGCAGTAATTTTTTTCTCTTTAAGCGGAATATCATTTCTGAAAAGAGCCAACTCTCTGGAAGTGGTAATATGCAAAATGTGTAAACGGCTCTGGTATTTTTTGGCAAGTGAAGAAGCAAAAGAAGAAGATAAATAACAACCTTCCGTATTTCGGATCAAAGGATGATCAGAGGGTTGCAGATCAGGCTTTTTTTGTTTTAACGCTTCATAATTTTTCCTGATTGTTTTTTCATCTTCACAATGAGTTGCAATCAGTAATTCACTATTGCGAAAAATTTGATGAAGGGCAGGCTCACTATCCACCAGCATATTTCCTGTACTGGAACCCATAAAAATTTTAACTCCGCAAATATTTTTTTTGAACTGATTTGTCTTTAACACCTCTTCTGCATTGGTATTGCTTGTACCCATGAAGAAACTATAATTGGCAAGCGAATCTTTTTGGCCGATCAAATATTTGTCTTCGAGCAATTCATGTGTAAGTGCATTCGGAATGGTGTTGGGCATTTCCATAAATGATGTCACCCCGCCGGCCACTGCTGCTCTGCTCTCGGTAAAAATAGTTGCCTTGTGTGTAAGTCCGGGTTCACGAAAATGAACCTGATCGTCAATTACCCCAGGAAATAAATGCAGGCCATCCCCCGGAATTTCCTTTACTCTCTCTTTAACCGAAATATTTTGCGCCAACTTTTCGATTCTGCCACTTCGAACAAGCACATCCATAGTTTCAATTTTATTTTCATTTACTACGGAGATATTTTTAAAAAGAGTATTTTGCATCGTATCCTTTATTGACAATTTTCTTACATGCGCATTTTTACCGGCACTATCCTCTGTATAAGCATGTGTTTATCTTCACATCTTTACAGCCAAACCACTTATTTGCCTGAAGGCAGCAAAGGCTATGAACTGCTAAATCGATTGGAGATAAAGCAGGACAAAAATAGCAATCTAAATTTTAGTACACTGAAACCTTTCAGCAACAAAGCGGCAGTGGAAGCGGCAGAAAAAGCTGACAGTTTATATAAAATGGGGGAACTGAATTTGTCGCCGGTTGACCTGCACAACATCCATTCATTGCTGATGGATAATTCTGAGTGGGTGACGGGAGACAAATCTTCTTTCGAAAGCAAACATCCTCTATGGAATACTTTCTATCCGACCAAAGCCAACCTGATTGAAGTGGATCAAAAAGATTTCTTTCTGGCTGTAAACCCGGTTTTTGATTTTCAAATAGGGAATGGATCGGGGGAATCCCAATCTCTTTTTTACAACAGAAGAGGTGTCACACTTAGAGGTAGAATTGCAAACAAAATCGGTTTCTCAACCACGATTACAGACAATCAGGAGCGGGGACCCCAATTCTTCAAAGATTATGTAACCTCGCACCGTGGTGTCCCGGGTGTTGGTTTTTATAAACCGTTTAAAAAAACAGCCTATGATTACTTCGATGGAAGGGGTTATTTCACTTTTGGTGTTACCAAATACATCGATGTGCAATTTGGATACGACAAGAATTTTATTGGTGACGGATACCGGAGTTTATTTCTAAGTGATTTTGGCGACAGTTATCTGTTTTTAAAACTGAACACCAAAATATGGAAATTGAATTATCAGAATCTCTTCATGGAGCTGATGCCGGATTTTACAAAAAAAGGAGATGTGTTACTTGACAGAAAATACGCTGCAATGCATCATCTCAGCATCAATGTAACCCGTTGGCTCAATCTCGGTTTATTTGAAAGTGTAATCTTCGGACGAAAAAACAGGTTTGATTTTGAATACCTGAATCCTATTATTTTCCTGCGTCACATTGAAGGAACAGTCGGCAGCCCTGACAACGCATTTGCGGGATTTGATTTCAAGATAAACACAATGAAACGATTTCAATTTTACGGGCAGTTGTTGTTAGACGAATTTCTGCTGAATGAAATTTTCAAGAACAATGGTTTTTGGGCCAACAAATACGGATACCAGTTAGGTGTGAAATATATCGATGCTTTCAATATTAAAAATCTGGATCTGCAATTTGAAAGCAATCGCGTAAGGCCATTTACCTACACCCATTCAGATTCTGTTTCTAATTACGACCATTACAATTTGCCTCTTGCCCATCCTTTGGGTGCAAATTTTCAGGAATTCACCGGCATATTCAGATATCAGCCACTTCCCCGGCTCCGAATTGATGGCAGGGCTATTTATTACTACAAGGGATTAGATACGCTGGGACAAAATTTTGGGGGAACTATTTCTGAACTTTACACCACCCGGTCTGCCAATTTCGGATATTTTGTGGGTAGCGGAAGGAAAGTAAAAGTTCTCAATGCATCAGCCACACTGGGCTATGAATTAAAAGAAAATCTGTTCATTGAAGGGAACGTTCTTTTTAGAAAAGAGACTGATCAACCCAATGCAACTTACTTTAATATTGGGATCAGGCTGAATACTGCCAGAAGAGATTACAATTATTAAAAAACAGCCGGAAAAATTCCGGCTGCAAAAATTACTAAATCGAAACATGATTACATCGACTCGAAAATTTTCATCTTATTGTACAGCGTCTTGCGGTCTATTTTTAAAATCTCGGCAGCCTTTGTTTTATTGTAATTAACTTCTTTCAAAACGTTCATAATAGTTTCATATTCCGCTTTGGCGGCTGCATCTTTCAAATCCATTTCTTTTATTTCCGAATCATCCGTCTGTGACTGGGTATCTTCCTGAATGGTATTATGAACCTCTTTGTAAGAAACGGATTGTGTGATTTCCCATGGCAACACTTTGGATGTTATCAATCCGTCATTTGTCAGCAATACCGCCCGGCGAACCACATTTCTCAATTCCCGCAGGTTCCCCGGCCAGGGATACCTCTTAAAAATGCTCAACACTTCATCTTCAAATCCTTTAATATCCCTTCCGATTTCTCTGTCTGTCCTTTTGAGAAAAAAATCAGCAAATAACAATACATCACTTTTGCGCTCGCGCAGCGGCGGGAGCCGGATAGAAAATTCATTGAACCTGTGATATAAATCTTCCCTAAATCTCCCTTTCTGATATGCTTCCTGAAGGTTTTCATTGCTTGCCACTATAATTCTTACATCCACATTTTTTTCCTTTGTACCTCCTATTCTCTTAAACTTCCTTTCCTGAATCACACGCAACAGCGAAGCCTGAACTTCCCTGCTCAGGTTGGCAACTTCATCGAGAAAAAGGGTTCCACCGTCTGCAAGTTCAAAATGGCCGACTTTGTCTGTCACCGCGCCGGTAAATGCGCCTTTCACATGTCCGAATAATTCACTTCCTGCCAATTCTTTTGAAAGGGTTCCGCAATCCATTGCAATGAAAGGGCCATTCTTGCGCAAACTATTTTCATGAATGGTTTTTGCGATAACCTCTTTTCCTGTACCGCTTTCTCCATAAAGAATGACACTGTAATTCGTTTTTGCCACAATGCCGACCTGGTTAAAAACCTTTATAATGCTTTCATCTTCCCCCATCAGATAGTCCTCATTGAGGTGCACATTGGTCACACTTGGTTCCTTGTTGACAGGTGAAGGGTCACTGTCCTTTATGGAATTAGCTCCATTCTTTTCAGACGCAGCAATACCTTTTTCAATGACACTTAAAACTTCATCGGGAATCAGGGGTTTGGTGATATAATCAAAAGCCCCGTGTTTAATAACATCTACGGCGATTTTGATATCTGAGTATCCTGTAAAAATGATAACCACTGTACCCGGCTTATTTCCTTTCACCTTAAGCAATACATCTTTTCCATCTTTGTCTCCCAGCCGGAAATCGCAGAGTACTACGTCAAAATGTTCTTCATTAAACTTTGCAAGACCTTTGGTTGCATTGTGTGCCATATCCGTTTCATACCCTTTTTTATTAAGGTAGCGGCTCAGTAAAGTGCACATGTCCACATCGTCGTCTATAATCAGTATTCTTTTATCAGAATTCATTGTACTAACAAATTCGAGGAATGCAAATTTAACACAATTCAACTGTTTTTGCTTCCTGCCAGTTATTCGATACCTTATCTGTTCCCATTCACGTTGAAGCCATTTGAATCCACTTCAGGTAAGAGTTACGTTTATACCAAAGCGATTTTTTAAGATTAAAAAAGTTGAAATTTTACATAATTTTTGAAAGCCCGGGCTCATACTTCCACAAAAGAATCATGCGGCAGCTACTTTTTCGGGAACATCAAAAAAGATATGAAACGTAGTGCCTTTCCCTTCTTCACTTTCTACTTTAATGCTTCCATTATGGCTAATGATTATATTTTGTGCATTGGCCAGTCCGAGGCCGGTTCCTTTTGCTTTGGTAGTAAAAAAGGGTTCAAATAGCCTTCCCATCTGTTCTTTGCTCATTCCGTTGCCGGTATCTGAAATTTTAATATGGCATTTGTTTCTTTCCACAGATGTTTCCACCGCCAGCGTCCCGCCCTCTTTCATTGCTTCTACTGCATTCACAATAAAATTGAGAAAGGCAATTTTGATTCTTTCCACATCGAGTTGAATTGGACAAATATGCTTGTCAAAATTTTTTATGACCTGGATATGTTCCAGTCGAATCCTGTCTTGTGCATCCGAAATACAGTCATTCAAAAGGTCATTTATGTTCACCGGAGATTTTTTCAATTCCGTTAACCGGGTAGAATTCAATAAATCAGATACCAGTTTGTTTATTCTTTCCGAATTTCTTTTAATCATATCAAAAAACATATCTGCGCCTTCGTCTGCGGCCGGATAGTCTGATCTCAGTTGTTCCAGTGCAAGATTGATATTTGTCAATGGATTTCTGACTTCATGTGCAATCGTCCTGGCAATACGCCCGGTGGAAGAATATTTTTCAAGGCTCCTCAATTCAATCAGTTCGGTATTCAGTTCAGCCAATTGATTTACCCTGCTTTCCAATTGCATTTTAAATAAATCAGTTTGTTTGTCTGCCTCCTGGCGGGCTTTGTTTTCCTTGTTAAAAACGGTGACCGAATAAAGCGTAAGTACAATCGCCACCAGCATAGAAACAAGGCTCAGGTATTTAATGAGAGAAGAATATTCGGAAATATTTTCAGAACGCTGGCTCCATGATTCTCTCTCATTTTCCTGTATTCGCTGAATCCTGGCTCCAATATCCACCATCATTCTTTCCCTCTGTTCATTTTCACTAATAATTTCAGGAGTGAGTTTTGAATCTTCCCTGAAGTTGTTCAGCCGGTTCTGAATGGAAAATAACATACTTCCAATCACTTTTTTGAGTGAATCCATTTCACGCTGTTGCAAAGGATTATCAGTGGTGGCTTTTTCTATGAGGTCGGTGACACTGTCCACTTCTTTTACACTTTTATTAAACACCATCAGATGTTCTTTATTCCTGTCGATCAGATAACCTCTTATTGCAGATTCTGCCTTGGTGATAAAAGATGCCAGATTATCCAAATCGTGAATCACCAGGTTGGTATGATCCACCCATGCTGCCTGCTGGCTGACTTTTTGCGTGGAAATAAATGAAAGTGCGTTGCTCACAAGCAACAACACAAATGCAGCTAAAAAACCTATCCTTACGCGATTTGCAAATTTTTTCTCTAAGGTTTGCCCCTTCATACGTCATTAAATTTTAAGGAACTTCCTTTTAATACCAATCCATGCCTGTTGAAAAAGAGGTTTAAAGATTATACATTCTGACAATCCTTCTTCAATACACCTGAAAGGCAATTCCCTGTAATTATTTTCACAAATCCAATCCGGAAGAAACTGAAATACGGCCAAACTTCCCCTGCACATTCTTCCATTGCGGATTTGCTTAAAAGTAAGAAGTAGTTTTCAGATGAATATAAATTTATTCTTGGCAAAATTGTTTTATTCCCTCAATATAACGGCAGAAGGATTTTGTTAAAAAAAGATTGAATTTAAAATGGCTTTTACTTTTCCTCCATTTAAAGAAAGCCATGCATGGGGACTCACATATTTGTTCAGTTATATTTGTTATTGATTGCTGGCCAGCCTTCCGCCACCTCTGCCTGAATATATTTTAAAGTAATTTTTAGTAATAAAGTCAGGATGATTTTCATACTACTTCGTAAATTACATCCATCGAATACCCAAAAGAAACGGTGGTAATTCGCATCATAAAAAAGTTGGCAAAATATTTTATTGTTTTAGAAGTGAAAGAAACATCATTGATAAACTAAAAAATTAAATTTATGAGCAACGGAAAATTAATAGCAGGCATCATTGCCGGCGCAGCCGCAGGTGCAATTTTGGGGATTTTATTTGCCCCTGACAAAGGCACGGAAACAAGAAGGAAAATCGCTGAAAAAGGGAGCGATCTTGCAGGAAGTGTAAAAGACAAGTATCACAAATTCACTGACAGTGTTGCTGAAAAATACGATGCTGCCAAAGAAAAACTGACAGGGCTGGTACATGAAGGGAAAAATACAGGAATGGATATCGTTGACGAGGCAAGAAACAAGGCCAATGAAATGAGAAATGATATCAGAAATCCGCGTCCGGTACGTTCCTGAAAATAATGAATATTTAATAAGCCCGGTAAAAAATTACAACAAAAATGGGAGCAGATACTGAAAGTACTTCCGTAGAAGATTTATTTTATAAAACGAGAGATTACGTCAATACGAGGATTGACCTGTTGAAATTGAAATCAATTAAGAGGGCATCTGCTATTTATTCATCCACTCTCACCTTTTTATTTCTCGGAGGAATATTATTTCTTGTAATCCTCTTTTTATCAGTCGGATTTGCACTCTACCTCGGGCATTTATTGGGTGAAACATATTACGGTTTCTTTATGGTTGCCGGAATATACATCATTGCCGGGCTTGTTTTTTATGCACTGAGGAAATCTCTTTTAAACCTCCCTTTCAGAAATTGGCTGATCAAAAATCTGATTGATTAAAAAGTGAACAAATATTAATGGAAAAGGAAAGTGCATCAGAAAAATTAATTAAAGTTGCCAATGCTTCTGAATTGGAAAGTGCCATTGAAAACCTGGAACAGAAAAGACGATTGCAGGAAAGGGAGCTTCAGCTTCAATTTCATCAGGTAACGACACAGTTCAAGCCGGGGAATATTGTCAGAAGTACGCTTATCGGAATAAAGGATTCGACTTTAATCAGGAATCAACTATTCAAATTGGTTTTGGGTGCAGGTGCAGGATATGTGGGAAGCAGATTTTTAACCGGCCATACCACCGGCCTATGGAGAAAAGCGCTCAAAGCCGCCGTAAAATTGGGGGTGGCACGGTTTATTGTCAAAAGAAAAAGAGAACAAAGAGATGACAGGAAAGCAGCACCTTCATCATAAATCATTTTGTGCCCTGGCAAAAGAGGTACCTTAATATCTTTTCAGAAGCAGGCTGTAAACCTTCCCGGCGACTTCTTTCATTCTCGCTCTGGCCCTTTCTTCAGGAACAGGGGTAAAAAGAGATATAATGAATTTGTTCTTGGGGTCTATCACAATTCCCACATCGTTTGTATAATAATTCCACCAACCTGTTTTATGATAAAACATAGCATTGCGCGGGAGACCTGTTGCTAATTTGGTTGTATCCAATTGCCGCCCAAGCAAAACTTTTAACTGGCGGCTTACCCATTCATTGACCAAATCATCCTTCTGAATTTTATACATAAATAATGCGGCATGCAGTGCATTGGTCTGGGTGCCCCGAACGGTGTCATATCCGGGATCTTCAAATTTTCTGCTTAAGAATTTTCTTGTCACTTCACTGCCATACCAACCGTTTTCATGCATTGTTCGATTGATATTTTTTCTTCCGGCCACATCAATCAGGCAATTGGCAGCAGAATTATCACTTCGTGTAATCATTAAATCCAGCAAATAATCAATTGTGACCGTATCTCCGTCTCTGAGTAGCGGACGCGGGTCCCATGCAATCTCAGAAGATTTATCCACATCATTTGGCGAGTGAACGATATACGGAGCATACAAAGAATATTTTCCTTCTGAAACCTGTTTGAGAATTTCCATTGCCACATACATTTTGTAAACTGATGCCGGGTAAATAAAGTTTTCCATATTCACTCCGCCGATCAGAGGTTTTTTCCTGTTCAGATCAATTACCGCAAAGGAAACCTGTTCCATTCCATCCTCTCCCACATTGAAACTGCTGTCGAGTTTACAGTCCTTAATAATCTGTTTGAGGGAATCATTAAAGCTTTTCTTTTGTGCAAACCCTTTCAGGAGATTTTCCTGTTGTGAAAATCCAAGTGAAGAAATGCCGGCAAAAATGATAGCGAACAGAATGGAAAGTTTCATAACGATGCAGGAGGAATCCTTTTAATTTTGAAAATGAGAATGTGGAATCAAAAATATTTTTTTATTGCCACTTCACCATAAATGATTAGGATCTCAAATCTATCACAGGCAAAAAAATACCCTGATCTCTTCAGGGCATTCTGATTTTTTGTAGCACGTACGGGATTCCCTGCCCTACAGTATTCCCTGACTTCTTAACCAATTCTTTCCTGCCGTAGATTTTAAGTATTTTTCTCTTTTCCGGCCTGAAACCCAATTCTCGTGTTCTTCAGTGTAAATTATTTTCCAGGGAATATGTCCTTTTGTATATCGATTCCTTCCGGCATTATGTTCGTCCAGTCTTTTATTTGCATCCGTAGCCATCCCAACATATGTGGCTTGATCTTTCAAACTCCGTAAAACATATACACTGACCATTGGTAAAAAAAATACCCTGATCTCTTCAGGGCATTCTGATTTTTTGTAGCACGTACGGGATTCCCTGCCTGCTTGACGCAGTCAGGCAGGGAATCCGTGATCCCTGTCCTACAGTATTCCCTGACTTCTCAACCAATTCTTTCCTGCTGTGGATTTTAAGTATTTTTCTCTTTTCCGGCCTGAAACCCAATTCTCGTGTTCTTCAGTGTAAATTATTTTCCAGGGAATATGTCCTTTTGTATA
>JAFKGR010000003.1 GCA_017307735.1 Chitinophagaceae bacterium | reverse complement strand
AAAACTTACAAGTCTATTGAGGAACTTTCAAAGGAACTGGAAAGAATTATTCAAGATAAACTCACTGTAGAAAGAATTATTTCAATCACCTCATTTCAACTTTATTTAGATACATTTAGGACTATTAGTGAATTATAAATAGTATAAAAGCTATCTATTCGTTTTTTTAATTGTCATTTTAACTTTTGGCTTTCATAAAAAAATAGTAAAAGAGAAGAAATAATTCCTGCAATGACAGACTCTATAATGAGACCTGAATAAGGTCTGCTGCCATATTCAAAAATATTGAAATGCCTGAATATCACTAAAACTATTATTAAGGAAAGTGAATTAATAATTGATTTGAGAAAAATTATTCTTAATGCTTTTATTTTCCTATTTATCATTTTTATAGATTGATTTAAAACCATCCCCAATGGTGAAAGATCTGCATTCCGGCTTCATAAACTGAAGATGCAACTCCAACAGTTACGGCCCCTCCAACTATTGACGGAGTAGCAGTACCTCCTGATGCCATTGCCCATGCAGCTCCTCCCAGGGCACCTCCAATTGCTCCTGCCACGTCACCACTTCCTACTCTTCCCCATGAAAACCATCCCGGAGATTTTTTATCTGTTTGATATTTGTTTAATACTATAGTATCTGGGTTTTGAATTGAGTAATTAACTGCATAAACCACACTATACCTTGCAACCGAGAAAACCGAATATAATATTGTTTTTTCATTTGAACTGAGATTCGGGTTACTTGCAAATTGGTTTTCATAGGAGATTAAGGTATTTGCATAGGAATTATAGGCGGATTGGGTAGGAATAGAAATTGAATCCCCTGCAAAGGTTCGAAAGGTACTGATTAGGGTCGCCAGGAAATTCTTGGCAGTTAGTGATATTAATCCCAGGGAATAAATTTGGTCTGTCAGACTATCTAAATCATTCTTGGACAAGAAGTCTGTACCGAAATATTGGTTATCATAATTATAAGCGTAATTTCCAATAGTAGTGTCATATCCGATTGATAAAATATAGGTATCGGTGTATTGCATAACATTTTGTTCCGTGGGCTCTAACTGCCCATTTTCATAGTTCGGGATAATTTGTTGCATTCCTGAATTATGATTTTCTCCTACAATTTCGTCGGGATTGTTAGGATTTGAAATAGCAAATATATTTTGCTGAACGCTACCGTCTACAACGCAAGATCCAGAAGTTGAGTCATTGTGATATCCTTCCTGACAATTAACCACGCATTTTTGAAGGTAATAGTCCCAATGATATCCAGCTCCACATTGAGGCACATTAGGAATAACCTTTCCACTTAAATTTTGTGAAGATGAAAAGTCATCTCTCAAATTGGTTTTAGTGCAAGAAATAAAGAGAAAGCACGATGCTAATATACTAACTAAAATTTTCATAAGAAATGTTTATGTTGATCTTTTGATAAATAAAATACCCATATCGAAAGTAGAATCTTTAATTAAATGTTACAATTATTTGAGATTATATTTTATAACTTTGTATTAATACTTTATGACCATGAAAAGCAATAATATCCGATTGCTTAGAGAAATAAAAGGTTATTCTCAAAATTACGTTGCTTATCGTCTTAGAAAGAGCCAGGCGGCTTTTAGCCGAATTGAAAATGGAAAAACAATTCTTTCTGATGCTTTATTGGAGCAAATAAGTAATGTTTTGGAAGTGCCAAGAGAAAAATTAGTGGATGAAAGCGAAGGCTTTTTGGTTATCAATTTCAGTGATACTATTAAAGAATTGATGAATATCCTGACTGAAAACAAGAACCTTCTAAATGAAATAGAATTGAATCAGACAAAATTGCTTGAGGAATTAAAAAGAGTACTATTGAAAGTTGTTGAAAAAAAATAAGTTAAAGAATAAATACCTTTTGTAAGTAAAGTAAATCAATCGATTTTTGCTTTTTCCAGCCGCTTATTCTTTCATGCCTTCGGGCTTTATTATTTGAAATAAGATACCTTGTATTTTAATATCATACGTTAGCTATGGAAATAATTTCAGTGTTTGGTAATTATACCTCGCAAGGGATAAAATTGTGAAAAGATAAAATATAAAAAGAGGGGCAATTTTGTAATTGCAAAACAACAAAAAATGCCCGCTCCTTTAAACAACCTCAGTAAGACTGAAATTGATAAGCTAAATTACGAACGATATGCACATCCCGAAGCTATGGTTCAAAAGAGAATTTATTCTGTATATCTGAAAGCTACACTAAATAGGAATAATGCTGCTTTCAGTCGGGTGGTAGGATTGCATTATAATTCAGTAGGATACTGGTTGAAAGCATACCGGAACAAAGGGTATGAAGCCCTGCTGAGCAATCATTACGGGAAAAGGCACAGCGATTTGGAAAACTATGCCGAAATCATTTTGTCATCCTTTCAAAAACAGCCACCGTTGACATCCGCTGAGGCATCCGGGCGAATAAGAGAGATGACCGGAATTAACCGAAGTAGCCAACAGGTCAGGACGTTCATGAAAAGACACAGACTGAAGTTTATAAAATGTGGCCATATTCCGGCCAAAGCCGATTGCAACAGTCAACACCAATGGGTGGAAACAAACCTGAGACCTGTAATAGAAGCTGCACAGAGAGGAGAAGTACATTTGCTTTTCTGCGATGCAGCCCATTTCATATTGCAACCTTTTCTTTGCTCATTTTGGTGTACGATCAGGATTTTAATTAAAGCATCAGCAGGCAGGAATCGCATGAATGTATTGGGGGCTGTAAACGCCATTGCCAAAGAGGTAACCACTATGGTCAATACTACTTATATTACATCAACCACACTGCTTGAATTTTTAAAGGTATTGAAGGGAAAATATAGGGATAAGCCGATTGCCATTGTACTGGATAATGCCCGCTATCAACGTTGTTTTTTGGTGACAGCCTTTGCCAAATCATTGGGTATCCATCTGATTTTTTTGCCACCTTATTCACCTAATTTAAACATCATAGAACGGTTATGGAAATTTACAAAGAAGGAAATACTATATGGAAAATATTATGATAAGCCTGCCTCATTCCACAGGTCTATTGAAAATTTCTTTGGCAGCATTAATCTCAATTGTAAAGAAAAACTCTCATCCTTACTTTCTCTAAAATTTCAATTCCTTGATGGAAAAAACTCACTAATTTATCCCTTTTGAAGTATAATAAGAATTACTATCACTTCATTTTGGGCTTACAAATCCAACTGCACTAATTTTTGGATACTTTAAATTCCGACATTATTGAAAGTACCTTATTTATGCCTTCTGATTTCTTCCTGCATATTTCATAATTCATTTTTTTATTATGAAAACTTTATCATATCTTTAGGAAACAAAATTAAAACTATCTGTTATGAATAAGTTATCATCTTTTTACGGTGTTTCAACTCTCGTATTTTTTTTCATCATTTTTATAGGATGTAAAAAAACAGACGATAATAAGGGAAATAATATATTTCCCAATGAACAATCGATCTCAAACTTATCTCCTAAAACTATTGAGTTATTAAATGAAAGAATGAAGAAAGAAGGTAGATCGTTTACTGTTCAACTTAATAAGAAATTGGAAACTTACTATTCAGACAAGAACGGTAATCGTATTTCTCCAATGAGTCAAAGGACGATTATTTCAGCCTGTACCGGATTTACCGATGCTTATTCAACTTTGCTAGAATATAAGCAGAGTTTTGATTGCACTTATGGCTATAAATTAAGTTGGAAATATCAGATTTCAACTGATAATAATATTGTAGAGCAAAATCCTGCTTTTACCAGTCAGAAGTCCAAAGGCATAATTAGGATATTTAATGTGGGAGATGGTACACCTGCTTATCAACAAATGCCAGAAAATGTTACAATTACGGATATGGGAGCCGACCCTTTTTATGGATCAGGGTATGAAAGTTTTATAGTAGAGATTGAGAGTGATTATATTTCAGATATATATATAAATAACGCTATGGCTTACAGCCTAAAAATGGGAGCCCAGCTTGCAATAGATTGTACAAATGGAACGGCCCCCGTCGGAATTACAATAACCGATTATGGTTTCCCTAATTATGGATCAGGCCGCCCTTGTGATAGAAATGACAAAGTATGGATATTCCCCGGAGGCGGAATTGCTTCTGTAGGGTTTGCAGTATTTGGTGTAGATCCAATATATAATTGCCCTATCGGATATAATTATCCAACCGCTCAAGAAGTTGAATATTCAGTAAATGGAGGTGGATGGCAGAATATTTCAAATGCTTTTTCGAGTTCTCTACTTTCAGGTAAAACATACCTGACGCCATTTGACTTCGCATTTCCTCCTCTCCTGCCTTCCGGTACTTACAGTTATACCTTCCGGTATAGAAATATTGATGGAGAATTTGATCACGAAGGAAATTTTATAATTGATTGTGAGAATACCTTTTATACTTATGAAACTTGGGAAATTACATATTGATTAAGGGATCTATATGTCGACCCCAATTACTAAAATGCTTAAAATTTTTTCCTGTTTTCTTTTCTTCCTTTTGATTCATGATGTATCTATGAGTCAGGAAATCTGCCAGGATTCAATGATCTCAACAGAGTACCAGAAAGATGGAGAACAATATTTTGATGGATTTGTTAATGAGAATCTCAGAGAAGGAGGAAATATAACCGGATTTTTAGTTGATAATGTGCTGGAAGAGACCGGCATTCCCGGTCTATATGGATTTGTACTCTTGAAAACTGATAATTTTGGCCGATTGATCTGGGGCAGAAGGTTGTCGGTTAATATGGGAGGCATTCGATTAACCTCTTTGCGTGAATTACAAGACGGTGGCATTCTTTTCTCGGGTAATGTTGAAAAATATGGTAATTATTATTCTATCCTTGGGAAAACAGATAGGGACGGAAAAATAAAATGGATAAATTTTTATGAAGAGAATAATGTATTTTTTACTATCACGAATTTGATTGAGAGCCCAGGTGAAGATATAGAATTCTCGGGAAAATCCGGCAATGATCTGATCGTTACAAAAATGGACTCCTTAGGTACTCATCTGTGGACGAAGGCCTATAAATTTGAGAAACCGCAAGAGTTTTTTGATAATTTCAGTTGTTCATGGACACGACTATCAGATTCTTCTTGTGTGCTTGGTTTTGTTTTCTATTGGAACTATGACATAAGAGGACTTTATTCAAAGCCATCTTTAATTCTATTTTCAATTAATGACAAAGATGGCGCTGTTATTAAATCAAAGGTGTTTAATTCAACAACAAAGGGAATGCTTCTTCCGGTTAAGATTGAAAATTCTGAGAGCGGGCTCAACGTAATGGGAGAAGGTTCATTAAACGGGGATTTTATTTTAAACAGTCTGTTTATAAATGAAGGTTTTGAAATTACAGGAAACCTGACAATCAGGGGCAGGCCGGTTGTTAATTTGCTTTTCGATCAATCATATTCATCTACCGAAGAAGAAATAAATTGTACTCAATCGTTGACCGGTGACGGGAATACCGCTTATTTCTTTTCTTTCGATAAAAATCTAAAAATTAGCGGATTTAAGAAATTTCCACTGAAGCAGGGTTTTGTAAATTTGAATTATTATAAAAACGGTGACAGGGCGAATCTGGTTACTTTATATAGTAACAGCCTTGAACCTCATTTTACGATTGCCAATTTCCCTTCCTCTTTTTCAGGTAATTCTGAATGTTTTGGAACAGACACAAGTTCTTTCTTTTCTCCCGTATCTCCGTTAACTTTTACTACTTCTCCCGCTGCGATTTCACAAACATCTTTTTTGTTGAATCCTGTAAAATCGGGTATTGAAATAACCCCGTCGGATTATGAGATCAGCAGGACAGAAGACTGTAAGGAAGTAAGTATTTGCGACAGCATACGGATAAAAGGTCCCGAAACAATTTGTGATCCGGATAAATCCATGGAATTTCATATTGAGAAAAGGATGGATTGCCTGAAAGAAATTGACTGGGATATCGACAGCAGCGCAATAGAAAAAATGGAATTTCAGGGTAAGGACAGTGTGAAAATTTTATTTGAGAAAGGATGGAAAGGAGGGTATCTCAGGGCAGCGATCCCTTCCTGTAATATCCGGGATAGTATTATGATAATCGTCTCCGGCAAATTACCTTCCTTAAATCTTGGCGCCGATACTTCGCTATGCCGCGACAGTATTGTCCTGAGAGCACAACAGGGTTATAAAGACTATCAATGGCAAAACGGGAATACAGATGATTCCATGGTTGTGTATTCGCCGGGCAGGTATTGGGTGCAGGTGAATGACGGTTGCGGAGAGAGTTTTGCAGATACAATCATAGTATCGGCTCCTGATCTTTATTTCTCCGCAGGGAGTTCAAAAAGCATTTGTGAGGGAGATACTGCAACTTTATCAGCGACGGAGGGTTTTCAAAATTATCGCTGGATGCCCGATGTGTCCGTGTCTGATCCTTACCGGGCAAATGTGAATGTATTTCCCGATTCCACTACCCGGTATATTGTTTCTGCAGAGAAGTTTACGGGATGTTTTGTCGGTGATTCTGTAACTGTTGAGGTAAAAGATTGTCCTCTGTCCATATTTTTCCCAAACGCATTTTCTCCGAATAATGATGGTTTGAATGATCTGTTCAGACCCGTCATTTCAAGGAATCCGAAAAATTTTAAGATTTCTGTTTTTAATCGTAATGGCCGTTTGATTTATTATTCAGAACGTGCAGATGAAGGTTGGGACGGAAGATACAAAGGAGAATTGCAACCGGCAGGAGTATATGTCTGGACGTGTGAATATTCATTTCCCCGGCAAAAACCTCATCGTTTGAAAGGAGAATTGGTTTTGCTGAAATAAGATTAGATGCTGTATCCCGGTTATAAAATAAAGTCCGGTCTGTAGAAACAGGACCGGACTGGTTATCAACAAGCAAACAAAAAAACTATTTTAATCAAACATTCAATTTAATTTTCTTCTCCTGAGAAATACGTTTTCTGAAACGCCCTCCGTTTTTTACGGCTTAAAGCGGTTATTTTACTTTTTTAAAAATGATCAGATAACCGCATAATTCCTTTTTCTTTTTAATGTTCGATACCTGTACAGGTTTTATCATGAAGTAGGTCGTTTGTTTGGGTATGTAAGGAAACATTATCAGATTATTCTCAATCCCATTCTTCTTATACACTACCTGTTTTTCGCCCCAATCGTACATCCTCACCTCATACAACTTACTGTCTTTATCTCCTAAAAACACAAACTGATACCACGTTCCCTCAGTAAGAGGAACAATGACCGGCATTTCGTATTGGCTCTGCATCGTCATCGTTGCCTCTCTCGCTACAATAAACCCACGTTGCGTTAAGAAATCTTTTAAACTGTCAGCCTGTTTTTGCAATACGGAATCAAAACAAGGCTTCTGGACGATTCTTTCCTGGCCTTTTGAAAACTGAACAAAAATTAGTAAAAAAACCACTAATAAAGTGAACTTCTCAAAAAGGTTTTTCACGCTTGGATAGGTGTATCGGCTAAACAATATTACTAAATTTTCGGGATTTACAGATTAGGTGCCAGATGATTTTTTCATAATAAATTCTGAAAAAAGGTTCATTCTACTAACGAAACTCTTTTGGATGAAATTGCTTTTTTGGAATGGTTAGCAGGAAATAAACCCAAATTTTGCAGTTGGCTGCAAAACGACCAAGAAAGCCTGATACTCAAATAAAATATTTTCGCAAAGGCTTTCTAAGTTGGGGGTACCGGGATGCTTCCCACAACCCCTTACGCACTTTGCAGTAGCTTTTAGTGCTACTGCAAAATCCCGGATAAATGTTTTGAAAATGTAAATCAGAATGAATAGATAGGGAAATTGAGAAAGAAGAATCTTCACCTATGATATTATATTCGGATATATAAATAACGAGTCAATCAACAGCAGGCAACAAATTAATCAGGAATCATCATGATTGTATTGCGTTTCAAATGTTTTACCTGTTCTACCTTTGCCCCATGAAAGTGTATATCAAAAATATGGTGTGCCCGCGGTGTATCATGAGTGTGAAAAATATTTTGCAAAAAACGGATATCCCTTTTCATTCTGTGGAACTTGGTGAGGTCGAAACGGTTTCTGATCTCGTAGGTGAGAAGAGAAATATTTTCAAAAAAGAATTGGGCGATGCCGGGTTTGAATTGCTGGATGATCCTTCCAAAAAATTAATTGAACAGGTGAAAATTCTTTTGATCGAAAAAGTGAGGGGCGATGTGCCTGATCACTTTAGCATTCAGAAATATATTTCCGGACATGTATTCAAAGATTATTCTTCTGTCAGCAAATTATTTTCGGAAGTGGAGGGAATCACCATTGAACAATTTTTTATTCTTCAAAAAGTGGAAAGAGCGAAAGAATTGCTCGTTTATAATGAATCATCCCTCCAGGAAATTGCTGTAGAGTTGGGCTACAGCAGCAGCCAGCATCTTTCCTCTCAATTCCGCAAGGTGACGGGAATGACTCCTACTCAATTCAAAGCGCTTGGCCCGCATGGCCGAAAATCTATTGACAATATTTAGCCGTTGAATCCAATAAAAAAATGTCAATTCCCATTCCGGAATTTATATAAAATGCAACATGCATAGTGTTCGCGCTGCTTTCAGAATACATTACTTTTGCCTCTTATCAAAAGGGGAAATCTCTCTGATAAAAAAGAGAAGCCAAAAATCTTAACAATCAACGGGTGAAGCAGGAAGAAATAAAAGTAAGTGATTCACGTAAGAAAAGCCATATTGAGCTTGCGCTTACATCGCAGAATGATGGTATTGACAACCGTTTTTATTATGAGCCAATGCTGGCTGCCCATCCGAAACCTGAAGATACAATGCCTGTTAAGATGGGTAATCAGCAATTGAATTTTCCGATTTGGATTTCAAGTATGACGGGTGGCACTGCCAGGGCAGGCGCCATCAATAAACTTCTTGCGAACGCTGCCAGGAAATTTCGGTTGGGAATGGGGCTTGGTTCGTGCCGGATTATTTTGGAAGATGATACCTATTTTGAAGATTTTAACCTCCGTCCGGTTTTGGGAGATGAAATACCTTTTTTTGCAAATCTTGGTATTGCACAGGTAGAGCAATTGTTGGAGAATCACAAAACTCAGTTGGTAAAAAAATTATTAAAAAGGTTAGATGCCAATGGCCTTGTGATTCATGTAAACCCTTTGCAGGAATGGCTTCAGCCGGAAGGTGATCGTTTCAAAACTGCACCGATAGAAAGCATTAAGAAATTGCTGAATGAAATAGACGATCCTGTGATGGTGAAGGAAGTGGGGCAGGGGTATGGCCCTGAAAGTATGACGGAACTTTTGAAACTTCCTTTGCTGGCAGTTGACTTTGCAGCGAATGGCGGAACCAATTTTTCCAAAATAGAACTTCAGCGGAATCCCAATGCGGATAAAAGTTTTGAAGCGCTTGTTTCAATCGGCCATCCGGCTGAAGAGATGATGAAATTTCTGAATCATGCTGTAGCAGAATTAGGGGATGAGCGTAAATGTAAGATGGCCATCATAAGCGGCGGAATCAAGAATTTCCTGGATGGCTTTTATTTTATGTCAAAATGTAAATTACCTTCGGTTTATGCCCATGCTTCAGCTTTTCTGAAGTATGCCCAGATATCGCAGGAAGCACTCGACAATTATATTCATAGCCAGATCAACGGCTTGTTATTGAGCCGCTCTTATTTAAGATTAAAAAATAATTAGAAAGATGGAATTATTCAATGGTTTTTCAAAACTGAGTACCGAAGAAAAAATTTTGGCCATTAGTAAACTTTTTGACAACCAGAAAGAGATTTTTCAGTATCTGAAAAGTTTTCATCACAGTGATAAGGATGTCCAGGAATTGTTTGAAGGATTTAGTGAGAATACCATTTCCAATTTTCACATGCCATTCAGTGTGGCTCCCAATTTTTTGATCAATGGAAAAAATTACATGGTGCCAATGGTTATCGAAGAAAGTTCGGTTGTGGCCGCCGCCTCAAAGAGTGCAAAGTTTTGGTTTAACAAAGGTGGTTTTCAAACGGAAATTGTTAGTACAGAAAAAATCGGCCAGGTACATTTTTTATGGCATGACAGCGTTGACCTGCTGAAATTTAAATTTTCTGAACTAAAAAATGAGTTGATTGAGGATACAAATTCCATCACGGAAAATATGCGGAAAAGAGGAGGTGGGATTTTGAATATTGAGCTGAAGGATTTTACGGATCAGGAACCGGGCATGATGCAGATTTATTGCACGTTTGATACGCGGGATTCCATGGGAGCCAATTTTATTAATTCATGTCTCGAACAGTTTGCCGCGACATTCAAAAACTGGTATTCAAGACAAGCGGAATTTTCAGGTCACGGATTAGATATCATCCTGTGCATTCTTTCCAACCTGACTCCGAACTGCCGGGTAAAATGCTGGGTTGAAACAGATGTCAAAAATTTTGATGGTATTGTGAAGGATATCAGGGGAGAAGATTTTGTTGAAAGGTTTGCTTTGGGAGTGCGTGTGGCAGAAGTGGATCCTCATCGTGCAGTTACACATAATAAGGGCGTATTCAATGGGGTTGATGCCGTTGTACTCGCCACCGGAAACGATTTCAGGGCTGTGGAAGCCTGCGGCCATGCGTACGCATCACGGTCGGGAAAATATTCACCGCTGACCAAAGTTGATTTGAAAGATGACCATTTTAAATTTACCCTTGATCTTCCAATATCTATCGGAGTTGTCGGTGGTTTGACCAAACTTCACCCATTGGTAAAATTTTCTCTTAAAATGCTGGGCAACCCAACTGCTACGGAGCTTATGGGCATTGCGGCTGCAGTCGGATTGGCAAATAATTTCTCGGCTGTGAAATCTCTGGTTACTACCGGTATCCAGAAAGGCCACATGAAAATGCATCTCATCAATATTATGAATCAACTGGAAGTGCCCAAAGAATACCGCGACCGGATTATTGAATATTTCAAAACCCATAAAGTTTCTGTTTCAGAAGTCAGGAAGGTTTGTGATGAACTGAAATACACCGGTAAAATCAAAGGCTCAGTTAAAATATAAACCTGAAATGTATTTTAAGGCCAACGGCAAACTGATGCTTTTTGGTGAGTATCTCGTAATCAGGGGATCCGGTTGCTTAGCGATCCCTTTGAAATTTAATCAGGATATAAATATTCAAAAAAGCAAAACTCCATTTTATTTCTGGCGCAGTAAAGAATTGGGGAATGAATGGTTTTTTGTTCAGCTTAATCGAAATCTTGAAGTTGTAAAAACATCTGATTCAGCAAAGGGAAAAATTATACAACAATTATTAAAAATTATTTTTGAAAAAAGAACTGACTTGTTTCACCAAGGTTTGACTTTTGAAATCAATTCCAATTTCCGAAGGGATTGGGGGTTGGGAAGCAGTTCAACACTGATCAGTTTGCTGAGCCAATGGAGTGGGGTTGATCCTTATGAATTGCTGGATAAAAGTTTTGGAGGTTCCGGATATGACATTGCATGTGCCACTTCAGCGACTCCTGTTCTTTATAAAGTCAGGGATAGAATTGTAAAAAGAATTGAATTACCCAAAAACATTACTTCTCAACTTCTTTTTATTTACAGTGGCAATAAGCAATCCAGCCGGAGCGAGATTGCCGGTTTTAATGATTCAAAAGTTTTGGATTCGCATATTCAAAAGATGAATGAAATTATTGGCAGGGCCACAGGCGCCGAAAATATCGAAGAGTTTGAATCTTGTATGGAAGAAAATGAGATATTGTTGAAAAATATTTTAAACAGGAAAAGAATTAAAAGTGTAAATTTTGCCGATTATCCTTATGCAATAAAATCTTTGGGAGCATGGGGAGGAGATTTTTTTATGGCTTCCTTCAGAGGGGAAAAAGAAGCCCGGGCGTATTTTGATAAGAAAAATTTGACAACTCAGTTTTCTTACGCAGAATTGATTTACCGGTAAAAAGTATTTTATGGGAAAAAAAATTGTTTGGAGATGCCCTTCTAATATCGCTATCGTAAAATATTGGGGAAAGAGGCAAAATCAAATTCCGGCCAGTTCTTCTGTGAGTATGACTCTTACAGAATCATATACGGAGGTTGAACTTGAGCTGAGCGAAAAAACCAAAGATGGGATTGAATTGGAATATTTTTTTGAAGATGAGAAGAATGAAGGCTTTGCAAAAAGGATTTTGGATTATGCCAATTCAGTGAAAAATCAATTGCCTGTTTTGACAGAATCAAGGATGGTCATTCAATCGCGAAACAGCTTTCCACATTCGGCAGGTATTGCCTCGTCGGCGTCATCATTTGGAGCTATTTCTTTGGCATTGCTCGACGCTTCTTTCCCTGGCAAATATGTAAATGACAGATACGAATTTTTGAAAAGAGCTTCATTTCTTGCCAGAATCGGAAGCGGAAGCGCCTGCAGATCCATGTTTGCTCCTTTCAGTATCTGGGGAAAGAATAAACTGGTCAGGGAATCTTCGGATGAGTATGCCATTCCCGATGTGGATATCCATCCCACTTTCCGGGATGTGTGCGATAGTATTTTGATTGTGGATTCAACGCCTAAAAAATTCTCGAGCAGTTTCGGACATTCTTTGATGCGTGGGCATCCCTATGCCAGGCAGAGATTTGAACAGGGAAACAGACGGACAGTAGAAATTATTGACATTTTGGAGAGGGGCGATTGGGAAAAGTTTATTCATTTAACAGAATCAGATGCATTAACTTTGCACGCAATGATGATGACCTCAGAGAGTCCCTACTTATTAATGAAGCCCGGAACCTTACTGGCGATTGAAAAAATCCAGCATCTCCGCAAAGAAAAAGGTATCTCAGTTTGTTTCACTCTTGATGCAGGTCCCAATGTGCATGTTTTATACCCGTCAGAAATAAAAGATCAGGTTGTTACGTTTTTAGAAAGTTCGATGACCGGTATTGTCAATCAAATCATCCACGATAAAACAGGGAAAGGACCAGAAAAACTTCGGTAATTCAATATGGAAAATTTCAATTCAAAAGTATTATTGTTCGGTGAATATGGTGTGATGTATGGGAATATGGCATTGGTGATGCCATGCGACCGGTTTAGCGGGCAACTTAGCTTTTCTGATAATGACCGGAGCCAGTTTGCGAGGAATTCCAATGAATATCTAAAGAAATTTTCTGCCTTTATTGCGAGCCACCTCGATGAAAATTTTGTATTGGAAGTGAAGAGGTTGGAGTATGAGTTGGATCGTGGTCTGTTTTTTAAGAGCAATATCCCACCGGGTTATGGATTGGGAAGTTCAGGAGCATTGGTTGTTGCCATTTTCCTGCGGTACCTTAGAAGGGCGAAAGATGTCAAAGACGGGATGAAGGATTTCACGTGGGAAAAAGTTCAGGGACTTAAAGGATATCTTTCCAAACTTGAATCTTTTTTTCATGGCAGAAGCTCAGGCCTGGATCCTTTAAGTATTTACCTGAATACGCCGATTATATTTAAAGGCCCCGATGAAATATCCAAAGTGAATTTGCCGGAAGAAAAAGAACAGGGGAAAAATGTCGTTTTTTTGCTGAATACAGGCATTACACGTTCAACTTCAAAATTGGTAAACAGGTTTCTCGACCTTGATAAGGATCCTGTTTTCAAAGATAAAGTTCGCAGCCAGATGGTTCCATTTGCAAATGATTCCATTTTGAGCTTTTTGGAAAATGATATGGAACATTTTTATCCGAATCTTGAGAAGCTGAGTAAATTTCAATACGAGGAAATGGATTATTTTACTCCAAAATCATTCAGAAAAGTTGTAAAAAATGGCCTTGACAATGGAGATTACTTTCTAAAAATATGTGGCGCCGGAGGTGGTGGTTACATGCTCGGATTTACCCAAAACTGGAGTGCAACAAGAGAGGAGCTGGCGAAATACAAAATTGAAGAAATATACAGGTTTTAATTTTCTGTTCAGGAGTTTGTTCCCGATCCATCGATTTACCTTGTCCCCATTATTATTTTGCACATTTCGAATACCTGCCGGATTAAGGAATTATTAAAAAGAATGTTATTCGAAAAAACTTCTTTAATATTTCTTTCTTTTCTCTACTTTTGCACTCCCAAAATAGTTCTTTAAGTAATATTTACAGACTTGGGAGTCCGCCGCAGGCGAGACGTTAAAACCAAAAATTGAAATTATGGCAAAAGAAGTAAGTGGCTTTGTCAAGCTCCAATGCAAGGGCGGACAGGCTAATCCGGCGCCTCCAATTGGCCCGGCACTTGGCTCCAAAGGAGTCAACATCATGGAGTTCTGCAAACAGTTTAATGCAAGGACTCAGGACAGACAGGGAAAGGTTCTTCCTGTACTTATTACCGTGTATTCGGACAAATCATTTGATTTTATTATTAAAACCCCTCCAGCCGCAGTTCAGTTAAAAGATGCTGCCAAGGTTAAATTGGGTAGCAAAGAACCCAACCGTTCCAAAGTGGGCAAGGTTACCTGGGCTCAGGTTGAAGAAATCGCCAAAGATAAGATGGCTGATTTGAATGCCTTCACCCTTGACAGTGCCATGAAGATGGTTGCCGGCACAGCCCGCAGCATGGGTATTTCTGTGGAAGGAAAAGCACCATGGGATAACAAATAATTAACCACTGCATCAGCGGTAAAAAAAATTCCAAATGATTACGAAAAAAAGAAAAGTCGCAAATACGAAAATAGAACCTGATAAATCGTACACGCTCAAAGAAGCATCGAGCCTTATCAGGGAAGTAAATACTACAAAGTTTGACAGCTCCGTAGATCTTCACATTCGTTTGGGTGTGGATCCCAAAAAAGCAGATCAGGCTGTGAGAGGAACTGTTTCTCTTCCTCACGGAACAGGTAAAACAAAAAGGGTATTGGTACTCTGCACCCCCGACAAAGAAGATGCTGCAAAGCAGGCCGGAGCGGATTATGTTGGTCTGGATGAATACATCACAAAGATTGAAGGTGGCTGGACAGATGTGGATGTGATTGTAGCCACACCTTCTGTAATGCCTAAAATCGGGCGCCTTGGTAGAATTCTTGGCCCCAGAAACCTGATGCCAAATCCGAAAACCGGAACGGTAACCAACGACGTGGAAGCAGCCATCCAGGATGTCAAAGGAGGTAAAATTGCTTTCAAGGTCGATAAAGCAGGTATCATCCACGCTTCAATCGGAAGGGTAAGTTTTACTGCAGACAAAATTGCTGCCAACAGCCAGGAATTAATCAATGCCATCATCAAATTAAAACCTGTTACAGCAAAAGGGATTTATCTGAAATCCCTGAGTATGGCAAGCTCAATGAGTCCCGGAATTCCCATTGACACCAAATCCGTTCAGAACTAAAACAATCATTGCTGATCAATCGGCAATTCAAAAACGAAATCGTTATGACTAAAGAACAAAAAGAAGGAGTTATAGAAGTACTGAAGGGAAAGTTCAGCCAGTATTCTAACTTCTATGTAACCGATACAGAGAGCCTGACTGTGAGCCAGATAAATAATTTGCGCCACGCCTGCTTTAACAAGAAAGTGGAAATGAAGGTGGCCAAAAACACGCTGGTAAAAAAGGCGTTGGAAAGCCTGGACAATGATAAATATTCAGGAGTGTATGATGCTTTGCACAATGTAACCGCATTGATGTTTAGTGAAAGCCCTAAAGACCCGGCTGTGATTATAAGCAGTTTCCGCAAGAGCAATAACAATGAAAAGCCCATGTTGAAAGCCGCATTCATTAATGGTGAAATCTTTGTTGGCGATAATCAATTGGCCAATCTTGTCAAGATCAAATCCAAGAATGAACTGATAGGAGATGTAATCGGGTTGCTCCTGTCACCTGTTCAGAGAGTGATCGGGGCATTGCAGAATAAGCCCGAAGGAGCGTCTGCAAAAGCTGAAGCAGCACACGTCGCAGAAGCCCCGAAAGCCGAAGGTGAAGCACCCGCAGCAGAAGCATAAATAATTTGGTGAAAACCTTTTATTATAGAAACAAACAATTTTTTTAAAACAACCTCCGCCGGATTGGTTAAACAAAAAGAAGGCGGAAAAAATTAAAAACAAAACAAATGGCAGACGTTAAAGCATTGGCTGAAAATTTAGTAAGCCTGACAGTAAAGGAAGTTCAGGAATTAGCAGACTTCTTAAAATCAGAATATGGTATTGAACCTGCAGCCGCAGCAGTTGTAGTTAGCGGTGATGGTGGTGGTGGCGCAGCCGCTGCTGAAGAAAAAACATCTTTCAATGTGATATTGAAGAATGCAGGTGCAAACAAACTGAGCATCGTTAAACTCGTTAAAGACCTGACCGGTCTGGGATTGAAGGATGCGAAGGAATTGGTTGACCATGCACCCAAACCTGTTAAAGAAGGTGTGGATAAAGCTACAGCCGAAGATATCAAGACCAAACTCACCGGTGCCGGTGCAGAAGTTGAGATAGAGTAATTCCGAAATTTTTTGAATTAAAGGCCATATCGATTGATTTGATATGGCCTTTTTAATATTTATGGTTGTTTAAAAGTTGCCTTCAGAAGAGGCATTTTTTCTAAAAATGTTGAATGATAAATTGGATTGAATAAGATATCTGTTGGTAGTTTGCAAACTGATTTAGCAGATCGAAAATTATCGTTTGATTTTACTTAAATTCGCCCGGATAAGATATGGAAAGATTCATTGTATCGGCGAGGAAATACAGGCCACAGAATTTTAGCCTGGTTGTAGGACAGGAGCATATTACAAAGACATTGAAAAATGCTATCCTGAACAATCAACTGGCTCATGCATTTTTGTTTTGCGGACCGCGGGGTGTAGGTAAGACTACCTGTGCAAGGATTCTGGGCAAAACCATCAATTGCGAGAACCGGACCCCTGAAGGGGAAGCATGTAACAAATGCCCGTCCTGTATTTCTTTTGACAAGGGCACTTCCATGAACATTCATGAATTGGATGCTGCCAGCAATAATTCGGTAGATGACATTCGTACGCTGGTGGACCAGGTACGGTTTGCACCACAGGCGGGTAAATACAAGGTGTATATCATAGATGAAGTGCACATGCTCAGTTCATCTGCATTTAACGCTTTTCTGAAAACGCTGGAAGAACCGCCACCATTTGCCATTTTTATTTTGGCAACGACTGAGAAGCACAAAATCCTCCCGACCATTTTATCCCGCTGCCAGATTTTTGATTTTAAACGGATAAGCAACCAGGATACTACCAATCACCTGAAACATATCAGTGAAGAAGAACACATTCATACAGAAGATGCAGCGCTTCACCTGATAGCGAGAAAAAGTGAAGGCTGTCTGCGCGATGCCCTGAGTTTGTTTGATAAGATAGTAAGTTTTACCAATGGCCAGGTGACGTACGCAAACACGTTGGAACATTTGAATATTCTGGATGAAGATTATTTTTTCAGGATTTTGGATGCATTGCAAAACCAGCAACTTAGTGAGGCACTGCTTCTGTTTGACGAAATTAACAGGAAGGGTTTTGAAGGAGATATTTTTCTGAATGGGTTTGCAGAGTTTTTGAGGAATATGCTGATAAGCAAAGACCCCAAAGTGGCGGGCCTTTTGGAAGTAGCAGAAGATTTTAAGAAGAAATACAAAAAAGCAGCAGGCGCCATTTCAGCTTCCTGGCTGATTAATTCACTTAATACTGTTTCTGAAGCAGAACTGAATTTCAGGCAATCGAGAAATAAGAGATTGCATGTAGAACTTGCACTGATCAAACTCAGTTATTTGAATCAGGTAATGGAGATTACAACAGAAGGTTCCCTAAAAAAAAAATTGAATGAAAAAGAACTAAGTGTTTCGTTCAAGGCAATTACACCGGTAAGGGTAAAAGAAAACACTTTGCCGGAAAAACCGAAGTCGGATAAAACTTCCACCTCAATTCCGCCGGAAAAGATTTCAGGAGAGGCAAAACTTATCATTGAAGATTCAGAAAGCACCAGAAAGCCGGGGAGTGAAAAGCCGGCTACCACGTCAAGAAAACGGTTTGGTTCACTGGAAGAATTAAGGACACGTATTGCTGCAAAAAGTCAGGAAACAAATACGCTGGAACTTTCGCAGGAGGAGTTGGATAAGGCCTGGATTCAGTACATAGAAAATCTTGAAAAAGCCGGACAACACACTGCCATCAATAGTTTTAAGGAAGCACGGCCCATGGCGCAGGAAAATAATTGTATTGAAATTATTGCATCAAGCGAATTCAACAAAAATTTTATAGAGGCAGAAAGAGGAGGCCTGATAAATCATTTGCAATCCTATTTCAACAACAGATTGATTACTTACACGGTAAAAGTTGAAGAACAAAATCCCACTGAGTTAAAAAAGTTTTTGAATAACAGAGAGAAATTCCAGAAACTGATCAAAGAGTATCCTGAGGTGAATAAGTTGAAAGAAATGTTAAAGCTAAATCTTGAAATATAGGTAAAGGCCGCCAGGAAAATTCGCAAAAAATCATGAAAAGCAATTTAAAGATTTCATTGTTCCAATCTTGCAATCCTTCCCCTCGAGCCAACCAAAAAAATATCCTTCCCTTTTTTTGATTTGATTACCGTATTGAAAGAGTGGTTGCTGATATTCCGCCAGTTTGACCCGTTATCATCAGAAATATCAACACCATTTATTCCGCAGGTTATCCACTTATTTCCGCCAATGTATTCCACACAGCTCCGATAGCCGAAGGGAGGCGTTGTGGGCGATTTCCACGTAATACCTCCATCCTCTGAGATCGCACAATTCCCGGTTGTGTCGGCAGGTTTGGTAAAGTCTCCTCCAACTACTATCATGATGTTTTTGTGAATGGCAATGGAATTGGCTCCGGTTGTGGATGATCCTTGCAAAATCGGAAGCCTGAATTTTTGATTTCGTTTGAAAAAATTGGATTGTATCCCGCCACTTACAAATACAGCTTCATCCCGTGTTAGTTTTCTGATATTTGTACCGCTGGCAGCAAAACAAGCTTCACCATCAACTGCTACGGGCTCATTCTTCTGAGGAATAGTTTGCCATGTTTTACCTCCATCAAATGTTCGTCCGATAAAAAACTTCCCTTCAATCGGATCGCCGAGTACAATCCCACTCATGTCATTCCAGAATTCCATTGCATCCAGAAACATAGATGTATCGTTGTTTTCATAAACTTTTTTCCAGGTGTTGCCGGCATCATCGGTTCTCAGGATGTAAGCAGGGCTGCCCACACCCATGATGACGGCTGTTTTTTTATCGAACGCTTCAATATCACGAAAGTCTGTCTTCTCAAATCCTTTCACTGTTTTCCATGTAAAAGATTTTCCGCCATTGGTGCTGATAGCTATAGATCCATCTGAACCGCTGGCCCAGATTACCTTGTCATTCACCACACTCAATCCGCGCAGCGAAATATGCCCGTTACTGTCCAATACCACAATTTTCTGTGCCTGCAAATGATTAGTTGTGAATGTGAATAAGATGAGAAAGAATAGAATCAATTTTTTCATTTGGCAAAAATAGCCCATGGATTTTTCATTTTTATTTGCAGATGATCAATGAAGAATTGACAAAGTCTTTCTTTACTTTTTTGTAGAAACCGGAAAGTGTAGAAATTTCATTTGTATTTCTTTTCCAGATCTGAGAAAGTAAATCCCCCTGCTGTTTTCTGTATGAGTTTGAACCAGGCCCTTTTGGTTTCCTGAAAGGAATTGAAATGCCTGATTACATTTTTATCGTATTGCTTCAATTCGGTGAGAATCTGATTGAATTGATCTGTATGAAAGTATTTGCAAAACTTCGGAACAGAAAGTTCAAGGTCTTTTCTTACCTGGGATATTATCTGATCGTAGTTTTTTCTTTGGGTGATATAAACCATCAGTGGCTTGTACCTGATCCATCCAATGGAGGCCATCGTAAACCTTTTGACCACATTGGGCGAATTAATTTTTACAGGCTCCAGCGAAGTGGACAATATTCCGCGGAGCAGGTGTTTGTGATTCAGGAACCCATCATGAAAAGTATAAACCGGAATTTTTAAAACCTTTAAATCAGATAGAGCCGTGCTCATGAATGTATCTTCACCTCTTGCTCCCGGCGGATTATAAAAAGGGGGAAGTTTCTTACGGCATTTTTTTAAATTGAAGCAAAGATTGGCGCCACTGATAAATTTCATACCGTATTCTTCCTTTACTTCAGAAATCTTTTTTTTATTTAAAACTTTTGTATCTGCATAAGTGACCCCTCCGTTTTCAATAATATTCTTCCGCACTGTTTTCCATGAAACGATTTCATTGCTGAGGGCTTTGATGAACCGTTTGAAATCAGTCTCAGTAAGTGTTTTGTCAAACGGAATTTGGGGTATGGGCGAAATATACCCGCAATGATGGCCATGTGTAATATCCGCATCAGAGCTGTATTTCACATGATATCCCACCACACTCTGGCCCATCCAGATCAGGTGATCAAATTTGTTTTTGGTAACCGCAATCGGATATTCATCGTCATCAAGGAAAATAAGCCTGTCCATCCTTAATTTGATTGCGAAGTAAAGGACGGCATTTCTTTTTTTTGCATAACCATCACCAAAAATTAAATCTACTTCCTCAGAATTCAGAACCCCGTTCTGTATGATATTTTCCTTTTCTTCTTCAATTGCCCTCCTTCCGTAAAAGTGAATGGAATCTATTACCGAAGCTATTTCCGGATCAATGTTTTTAAAATCTTCAGGATTCGTATTCCTGTATTTTAAATCGTAGGCTACAAACAGATGAAGCCTTACATTTTTATCGATGATCAGTCCGTGTTCAATCCAATTATTGATATAAGTGGTAAGTACATTTTGAAAATGTTTGCGACCGGTTACAAATCCAATGGCTATATTGATTGGCATAGCCTTAAAGGTAAACAATGCGTGACAAACCTTTTTCCAAAGAATTTTCGTATTAATTTTTACTTTTTCTTCCTTTTGAACCACCAGTAAAACGGGATACCAATCAGAATCAAAACCAGTCCAATCCCTGCTTCGCGGGTACGTGCATAAACAGTGTTGATGATAAGGCCGATACAAAAAATAATAAACAAAGCCGGAATAACAGGGTAACCCCAAACTTTGTAGGGCCGCTTCGCATCCGGCATTTTTTTGCGAAGAATAAAAACCCCAAGAGTGGTAGCTCCGTAAAAAATAAATGCGGCAAAAATGAGCATATCCGTTAGCTGATCGAAGGAACCGGACATGACCAACAAGCACGCCCACACACATTGGTACCAAAGTGCATTGCCGGGTACATTATGTTTATTAATCTTTGCCATGGGAGCAAAAAATAATCCCTCTCTTGCCATTGCAAATGGTGTCCTTGCGTTGCTTAATATGGTGGCATGCGTGCATCCCAGAGTTGAAAACAGAATGAGGATCGAAATAAATATGATTCCGCCTTCTCCCCAAAACGACCGGACAACCTCTATAGCTGCAACCTGATTGCCGGCGCTGTTGACCGCCTCCATTTCCGGAATGGACATCACAGACAGGTAAGCTGTATTAGCAATCAGATAAAGCAGAATTACAATAAACAGCCCGATGATTAATGATAACGGTAAATTACGATTTGCATTTTTTATTTCACCTCCCAGAAATCCGATGGTATTCCATCCTTCGTAAGCCCAGAAAGCGGCAAGCATTGCGGTAAATACAGCACTGAAAGTGACCGGCCCCGCTCCATTTGTTGAGAAGCTGAATGCATTGGAAATATTTGCCTGCCCGGAAGTGCCTCCTGCAACTGCAATTACAAGGATACCAGTTACAACGAGGAGTAAAATAATAAAACTGAACCGCGCACCGGACCTGAGTCCCAAACTATTGAACCACGTAAGAATAATAATTAATGCAATGGCAATCAGTTTTACATTGAATCCCGAAAACGGATAAAATATCCCGAAGATATTCCACTGTTCAAGTGATGATAATACCGGTGAAAAATGTATTAAAGATTGGACTGACTCTGCAAAAACATAAGCTATTGAGGCGACAGCGGCTGATTTGATTGCTGCAAAATTTGACCAGCCGTATAAGTAAGAAAAGAATTTGTTGTAAATCTTTTTGTAATAAACATATTCTCCCCCGGTATCAGCAAGCATACCCGCAATTTCGGCATTACTAATAGCGCCAAACATGGTGATTAACCCACCGATCAGCCAGCAAAGGAGAATCCATCCGGAGCTGTGCAATTCAGCAGCCATGGGAGCCACCTTCTTAAAAATTCCGGAACCGATTACATTTCCTAAAACAAGTACAATTGCAAGACCGAGTCCAAGTGTGCGAGTCAGATGTTTTGGTGAATCCATGCTGGAATGATTTTATTTAAAACCATTAAATGTAAACAGAATTTAACAGAAGTTGCCATGCGTTGGAACAATTTATTTAACATTGCAATTCTATAAACTGAAAAAATGAAATTTTACAAATATTGGGCTTTGCTGGGATGTGCACTTTTAGCCGTTTCATGTTTTCTGCCTTGGGCTTATTATCCGGATTTGAATAAAGTTTTTACGGGATTTTTTTCTGAAAAAAACATGTATGGAAAACCGGGAAAGGTTTTTATTTTTTTCACGGTAATTTATGCGGTATTTGTACTGGTAAATAAAGTCTGGGCGAAAAGAGTGAATGTATTTATTGCCGCTATTACGATTGCTTTTTTGATAAAGACATGGGTCCTTTTTCTTAGTTGCTATGGTGGCATTTGTCCCGAAAAGAGATATGGAATATTTCTTTTAACGGCAGGCGTAATTATCATGAGTGTAACTGCCGTGATGCCCGATACAAAAGTGAAACCCGAATCCGTAACCGACAACGATTCAGCATAGAACTATTCAAATAGTTCTGCCTTATTCTTCGGACGTTTGTCTTCGAGCCATTGAAAATCCTTTAGCCGGTCCTGATCTGGGGGGATTTTGTTCATTGGATACATGGTACCTTTCACCTGGTTGATCATAAGGATTTTTTGTAATTCCCCATTTGCAAACAACATATCAATGACATCGCCGGATGCCCTGTTCATGCCAATGTACGAACTGTCTTTGTCCTGCATGTAATAAATACTTTCAGATTGGCTCCCCCTCATCCTGATGTGATCAAACTTATTGTCTTTGAAATAAGCGTTGAGTGTCTTACCTGACATCTGGTTGAAAAAACCCTCTTTGGTTTTGTTTACTACCAATGCCTTGTCAAATGCGTATAATCTGTTTGCTTCTTTATTTTTTGTAAACAAAAACATGGTGTCACCTGTAACCTGGCTTTCCCTGCTCCAGAGAACCGGGGAATAATACAAACGAAAAACGGAATCTTTGGAAGAAACAAACATACTGTCGCAAATACTTTGAAGAGAATCGTTAAAAATGCGCACATGGTGATAGGCAATAAAATACCGTGTACTGTCTTTCGGTTTTTGAAGGCTGTCTTCTTGTGCAATCGATGGGGCAACCGGATTTGTTTCAGGCACCTCGCCGTTTTCTGTTTCGTTTTGTAAAATATTTTTTTCTTTCCCCGCCGAATCTTTTTGGCTGATCAAAGTTTCTTTCAGATGATCTTTAAGTGAGTCAATCTTTGTTTTTTTTATTGAATCCGGCGGTTGAAGTTTGTTTAATTTCTGATGCAGCGAATCCGGCTTTGCTGAATCATTTTGTAAAATTTTCTGTTTCAGTTGAGAGGTATCATTTTCAGCAATGGTTTTACTCGTAACAGGTTTTTCCAAAGCCTTCAAAGAATCTGTTTCCAATGGTTTATTGGCAAGATGGGCAAATATGTCCTGTTTATTTTTTTGAAGAGAATCTTCAATGGCAGGTGGTTCAGGGTGTAATGAATCGGATTTGACATTCAATGAGTCAGCAGGATGCAGGAGGTTTCCTGTTGAATCCTGCTCGAGCATATTAATTTTTTTTGTTTGTTCCCTGTTGAGCTGGGTAGCAGAATCAGTTAGATAAACCAGTTGCTGATTTACCATTTTTGCCAGTCCCGAAAAGATGATATCAGCCGCTACATAAGTGCTGTCGTTCTTCTGTTTGATTATAAGCAAAGGTTTTCGCGTTGCGAGAAAAGAATTGTTTTGCCGGTTGAGAAAAATCTGATTGCCAAGTAAAATAAATCCATTTGCTGAATCTATAATTACACCGTTCCCTTCCAGTTGTGCATTCCCTGATTTTCCATCGAGCGCCATGCTGTTTGCGGTGTAAAGCCTTCCCGAAGAATCTTTTACTACCGAACGAGTGGCGAAAAAAGCATTGCCAGTTTTGGTATCATAAGATCCCTGCGATGTGCTTATTTCTAACTCATTATTTTTTATAAAACTTTTGCTAATGAAATTGATGCCGCCATTGTCCATGTTATACACCAGAGAATCTGACCTGATGTGGTTTTTCGGTCCATCGCTTTTTACATTTTTCTTAAAATAAACATCTTTGGTATCTGCATAGTAAGTGCCTTCAGTAGAAGTGATGACATCTTTTCCTGAGGTTACTTTTCCTCCCTGATAATAATTTCCAATGCTTGTTTCAAAATTATAATCCAGTTGATTTGTATGCAGGGTACCGTGCCGCCCGATCAGTCTCACATTTCGCTGCAGAACGGCAATCCTCGACAATCCCGAATATTGCAGATAGTCGGAAAAAATCTGAACGGTATCTCCGTCATTGATATGTATTTTTCCGAAAGCCTGCATATTCTTGGTATCATTGTTCAATACCACACTGTCTGCAAAAAATTTGGTTCCTCCCTGATTTACGATTGCACCACCCGCAATGGTTTGTATGGTTCCGGTATCTGTTTTTATCATACGCATGCTGGGGCCGCGAATGATTTCAAATTCCCTGACAGAATCTTTTTGTGCAGGGTGTGGTGTGGCCTGAGCCAAAGAGAACTTTGGAGCAATGAATACGAGTAACAAGAGCGTTGCAATTTTTACAAGACGCATTTTATTACTTTAAAACTTTGAGGGTATCGTCAGTCATTGGCGCGGTCAGATAATTGCCTTTGTCTTTTTTCCCAAAGATGGAAACATTTACATATCTTTTTGGATGAACCCTGATGTCATCAATCAGAATGTTCATTTTATTAATGGTTGATTGCAAATTTTCATAAAGGCCATTGTCGTTGAGCATTTTTCCCAGAGTTCCTTTTCCGTTATTCAGTTTTTCCAAACTCTGTTTCAGATTATTAACTGCAATATTCATACTGTCCACTGTTTTACCAATATCAACCGAGGCAAACCTGGAAGTAGCTTCGTTGATATTCCTGATGATGCTGTCCATTCTCTGATTGTTGGATCTCAGGTTTGCGGTGAATGCATTTATATTTCTTGCCGTCTGAACAAGCTCACCGGTTTTGGGGTCCATCATGATGCTGAATGACTGGGCATTTTCGGCCAGCGATTTTGAAACTGTGTTCAGGTTTGCAAATATTCCCTGGATGTTATGCTGGGTTTTGACATCAAAGGTTCTCGCAATAAGTTGAAGAACTGAATCCATTGAACGTACGGTAATCCTCGCTTCATATAGCACAGGATTAATTTCTTTCATAGCTTCCTCCAACATGTGCCCGCTTGCGGTAGATACAATGGTATCTCCGTCTTTCAGATAATTTGTGGAATTTCCCAATTGAATTTCCAGAGACGGGCTGCCGAGCAAATTTGGATTAATTATGGATAATGAATTATTTGGAATATTTACCTGTTTATCAAAAGCAATGGTAACCACCATCTTTTTAAAATCTTTTCCTCCGTTTATATCCGCTATTTTACCCACCTTCATCCCGTTAATGACGACCGGATTTGATTTTGTTAATCCCAATACATCTTTATAAACTGCGTACATCCTGGTGGGTTGACTGAAAATGTTTTTGCCTTTAAGAAAATTAAAACCCAATATCAGCAGTACAATACCAAGCACTGCCAAAAGCCCTATCTTGGTTTCATTACTAATTGTCATAAGTTCTGTTGTGGTTGCAAAATACCTAAAATTAACCGTTATGTACCAAGAGGTACAATCCAAGATTAATAAATATTTTGAACTATGGTAATAAAAAGGTGTGAAAACCCTGTTGACATACGGACAGCACACATAACATTTTCTGAAAACAGAAATTTGTTTCACGATTTCTTCAGGAACAAAGAAATTTTATCTTTCAATAATCTTTTTTATGATCAGCATGAGCCGGTGGGCCTTTTTGCCGGATAGTGCTATTGCCATTTTGTCGATGGGCATGTAAAATCTGAGCGGTAGGAAACCGAGTGTTTTTTGGATCTTCAATGCACTCAATAGTTTGCTGTTGAAAATTTTTATTTCTGTTGAATTTGGTGCAGGTACATTTTTCAGAATAGAATTTTCAGTAAACGAGTGAAGATGTGCATTGTTTGGTGTGAGTTGGTTGCAATGGATACAAAGTGAATACCTGATTTTTTCGTTGTAGGGAGTTGTGATAATGATTTTTCCATTGGGTTTGCATACGCGCAAAGCTTCTGCAATTAATTTTTCGGGATCTGGTACATGTTCAATGATTTCTGAAGCCACGATTACATCAAATGAGTTTTCCCCGAATGGAAGCGACATGGCATCACCCACAGCAGCGAAATGAGAACCTGAAGGATTGTTTTGAATTGCCTTTTCCGGATTTTTTACAGAAATATCAAATGATACCACTTTTTTTCCTCCGGAAAGTAATCCGTGTGCAAGCCATCCTCCTCCGCAACCCAAATCGAGTATCCATCCTTTTGCTGAAGGTATTTCCGAAAAAATCATCTGCCGCAGCCTGTTGATTTCAACCCTTTCTGCCGCGTCTTCTATTTCCTCTGTATAATCAAATGCTGCTGCATCGGCCTCGTAATGTTTTCGATAAGGGGTTTTATCGTTCTCATCTTCTTTGAACAAAATGGGTATATCCCGCAATGTTTTGAATTTTTCCATCCCATCGGGCGTAGATAATATTTCTCCATTCAACGTCAGTGGTTTTCCACTTTGAGGGCTGATCAGTTTGGCAATAAATTCTTCGGTCAGAATCATCCGGGCAAAAATAAGATGGTAATTCC
The DNA here is from genome assembly GCA_017307735.1 of Chitinophagaceae bacterium. GTDB lineage: Bacteria > Bacteroidota > Bacteroidia > Chitinophagales > Chitinophagaceae > Ginsengibacter. Next base: position 284,950 of record JAFKGR010000003.1, on the reverse strand, counting down.
AATGTAAATTCTGGTAAATACCAGATGTAGCGATTTGAACCTTGATTAATTTAAAGTTTATAATATTGGGAAAAGTTTACTCCATGAATAAATCGAGGTTGGAAGCATTCAGTGATGGTGTGATTGCCATCATCATTACCATCATGGTATTAGGGATGAGTATCCCCGAAGGCGCGAACTGGGTTTCATTAAAACCTGTATTGCCGGTCTTTCTGACCTATGTACTGAGTTTTATTATGGTGGGTATTTATTGGAATAATCACCATCATCTTTTTCAGGCCGTTCAAAAGATTAACGGGAAAATTTTGTGGGCAAATTTGTCATTGTTGTTTTGGTTGTCTCTTTTTCCTTTTGCTACGGGCTGGATGGGAAACAACCATTTTCAGCAGGTTCCTGTGGCTCTTTATGGGTTTATCCTGTTTATGGCGAGTTTGGCCTATGCAGTTCTTGTCTATTTCATTACACATGAAAAAAATACCAATCGGAAAGTGGCCGATGCCATTCGATCCGACAGGAAAGGGAAAGCATCTGCTGCCCTTTATGTATTGGGGATTATTCTCTCTTTTTACTATCCCATTATCAGTGTCGGAATTTATATTATCGTTGGGGCAATCTGGTTTATCCCCGATCGCAGAATAGAAAAATCGTACTGAAAGCTTTGGTAGTTAATTATTAACGGACTGTGCTGTCGTTTTTGAAATGCCATCTACCTGATCTCTGTATTTTATGATGGCATCACAAATCCCTTCGGCAATTTCCTGCTGGCCTTTTTCACTGTTCAGATAGCGCTCATCGTCATAATTTACCAGGAACCCGGTTTCAATTAAAACGGCAGGCATTTGTGTTGCATGCAGGACCCAAAGCCCTTTTTCACGTTGCCAGACTCCAAGATTCGGCCGGCCGGTGATGGTTGATACTTCATCCTGAACAAGGTTGGCAAGCTGGTAACTTCTTCGGAAATATTTTTGGGAATAAAGGATCGCGCTGGCCTTCCATTCCGGACTGTCATAGTTTACATTGGCAGTGCTATCACCATCATCGGTGATGAAATCCATATTGCTGTTTTCCATCGCCTTCACCTTGTCGCTGCTTTGCCGGGCAACAAGAATGAGTGTACTGGTTCCTTTTCTGCTTGTTGGAATTTTGTAGTATTCTCTGATGGGAACCCTTCTGGTATGTTTTGTTACTATCCTTCTTCTCTTCTTTCCTTTGCCAACGTGTTTGGTTGTGGTATAGGTTTCGTTCTTATATCCAATAATCCTTGAACCTGTTTTTAAAAGAACTGCATCAGCATGGATGCAAACGAATAAATCCCCATGGTGCTCATTGGCAAAATTTGCCTTTTCTTTCACACTCATAAACGTGTCTGTTGTCCTCGTTGGAATTGTATTTACATCCGGAATTCTTTTTCTGAGCAGATCAACAAGTTTCATTGAGATTGCCAGAGTCACATCTTTTTCTTTTGATTCAAGGCCGCCTTCATAATCACCTTTAGTACCTGTATCACTTCCTCCATGGCCCGGATCTATGATAATGGTCTTGATCTTTTTGGATTGTGCCTGGATACCGGCGACTAAAAACAGAAAAGCTCCTGTAAGAAGCAGGTAAATCGCTTTTTGAAAGAGGCTTCTTGTTTTGGTCAGGGGGCAGAAATTCTTTGTCACGTCTGTTCTGAATTTTATTGATTTAGGTAAGTTAATCTTCACACATCCTTAAAGCGAATACGCTTATTTTTGTTGCCAATCGGTCATGCTGCTATTAAAGAAAATTATATCCGGAAAAGCAAACTGCAAGATTTTTTTGACAGTCTTTAACCTCTTAATTTTCTGTACAAGCAACCTGGTATCTTCCTCGCCAGCTTCCCTTCAGTATCACATTCAGGACGGTTCAGAAGCAAGGATTCCAAAGAAAAACTTTTTTTTCGTTTTAAAAAAGCAAAAATTAGGAAACGATACCATTCCGCAATCTGCAAGAGTGATAAAGCTGGATTCTTTGCTAAATGAAAATTCAACTCATCCACCTGCGAAAGACACGTTGATTTCTCCAATAAACGACTCATCCGGACTCTTATCAAAAGTTGATTCGCTCCGTAAAAGAGATACCATCCCTTATCGTGCTTCAAAAAATGCACTCACCGCTCCCGTGGAATACAGTGCCGAGGATTCATTGGTATTTTATGTTCCCGAGAGAACAGCCACACTCTATGGAAAACAGTCAACTGCCGATTATGAAGAAAACGATGTGAAAGCTCCTATTATTTCATTTGACCAGCAGACCGGAGAAATTATTGCCAACATGAAATTGGATAGTTCCGGAAAAGTGATTTCGAGGCCTGTGTATAAAGCGCAGGATTTTATTTCCGAAAGCGATTCTTTTCGTTTTAATATGCGGACCGGTAAAGGAATTACCAAAGGCACGTTGACGCAGCAGGGTGAAATGTATGTACAGGGACAGATTATTAAAAGAGTTAGCAATGATGTTTTTTATGCTTACCGCGGAATGTTTACTACCTGTAACCTCGATACGCCACATTTTGCCTTCATTGCAAAAAAGATAAAGTTCATTAATAATAAAGTAGCTATCAGCGGGCCTATACATCCGGAGTTTGAAGGTGTGCCGATTCCGATTTATCTTCCGTTTGGAATTTTTCCGTTGATTCAGGGCCGGCATTCTGGTTTGCTTGCACCCACTTTTGTGACCAACCAGCAAAGAGGATTGGGTTTGGAAGGACTTGGGTACTATAAAGTAATCGGTGAATATTGGGATGTCATTTTGCGGACCTCCATTTATTCTTATGGGGGCTGGTCTCTGAATATAAACCCGCGCTATTCCAAACGATACCATTACAATGGAAACCTCTCTTTTGATTTGCAGCATTTTAATTTCAATTTTAAAGGGGATCCGGATTTTACCCAAAACCGGAGTTTTAATATTCAATGGAACCATTCGGCAGATACAAAGTCGAGGCCGGGCGTAACTTTCTCTGCCAATGTAAATGCAGGAAGCAGTAGTTACAACAGTTTCAAACCCAATGATCCGTTTTTGAATGTATCTAATTCATTGACCTCTTCTATCCGTTACGCAAAGACCTGGAAGGGCCTGCCTTTCAATCTTACCCTTGCTGCCAACCACAACCAGAATACGAATCTGAAACAGATTACCATCAATCTGCCAACTGTTAATTTTACCATGAATACTATTTATCCTTTCAGAAAAAAAGAGCGGGCAGGCGATGCGAAGTGGTATGAGAATATTGGTATTGGCTATAATCTTAATGCGCTGAGCACTTCAACTTTTTATGATACGGTAAAAGGGAAAAGTATCTTTAAACAAATGGTGGACACATTGAGGTGGGGAGCACAGCACAATTTCCCGATAAGCCTTTCGCTGCCACCCATGGGCGTAATTCAAATGGCTCCGAGTGTGAGTTATCAGGAAACGTGGTTTCAGGTCAAATCCATTCATTATTACAATACAGCCAAAGACACACTTTTTACAAAATTGCAAAAAGGATTTTACACCGAACGCCAGATGTCGTATGGACTTGGTATAAGCACCCGGATTTTTGGAATGATCACCTCCACCAATCCCAATTCAAAAATAGTTGCCATCCGTCATGAACTCAGGCCATCCATTTCAATAAGCTATCAACCCGATTTTCAGAAAAATAATTATTACTACCTGACCGATTCATCAGGCCATCGCACCCCCTATTCGTTTTATGAAAGCCGGTACAATATTTACGGTCCGTTTTCTCAGGGATCATTTGGGGGATTAAGTTATTCCATTGAAAATAACCTTTCGATGAAAGTGCGGAATCGAAAAGATACCTCGGGTGAAAATGCTACCAAGAAAATCCCGCTGATCGATGCTTTTAGCATTACAGGCAGTTACAATTTTCTGGCAGACTCACTTAAATTTTCTCCCATTAGCATGAATGCTTCCACCAATCTTTTTGGTAAATTCAATGTTACAGCATTTGCTACTTTCAACCTGTATGAAGTGAACGATTCCGGCCGGCAGATAAATACATTGATCTGGAAACATACCCCGATATCTCTGGGCAGATTGCAATCTGCAAACCTCTCTATCAGTAGCTCTTTCCAGGGAGGAAACAAAAAGACCGGTGAGCAGGGTGGATTGAAGGCCAAAGGATATGAGCCGGGAAACGGATATACATTGGATCAGTTTAACCAGGAAGCCGCTTACGTTCAAACCCATCCGGGAGAATTTGCCGATTTCAATATTCCCTGGTCAGTTAATTTTTCATATTCCATGACAATGAGCCGGTCATTTTTTCAAAATGTCGGATTCAAATCATCTTTGCAGCAAAATGTAAATTTTGGAGGAACGCTTAACATGACGCCCAAGTGGCAAATGGGAGTGCAGGCATCATACAATTTCAACCTGCATCAGTTAAGTCCATTTATGATGACGCTGAGCCGCGACTTGCATTGCTGGCAGATGTCGATTAGTGTGGTTCCTTCGGGAGTTTACAGATATTTTAGTGTAAATATCAGTCCTAAATCACCTTTGCTGCGAGACCTCAGGGTAAATAAAACGGAACAATTCAGGCAATTGTAATTCCTTTCTTATTTGGCGACCGAAAGGAAATTATTCCTACATCAGTTTCTTTGCTTCCATATTTATCGCTTCGTGCACAATTTTGTGCAGGGAAAAGTTGGGATTATTAATCAGAAAGTCCACAATTTGTTTGCTCAGATCCATGGCACTGGCATTGCCAGGAAGAGTAGATGCCAATTGATTGATAATATAGATATTCTGTTCTTTGAGGTTATCAACCGCCTTCCAGATTTCGGGTTGTATGTAAATCTGCTGACTCACATTATAATCGTATTCAGTCTTGATGTTGTCGATCAGGGCATGTTGCATTTCGCGGGATGACAGACCTGAATTGGGAATGCGTGTGAGTACATTCTGGATTGCAATCCTTTCTGAAAGAACGGATAAACGTTCGTAAGCCTGAAGCTGCAACTGCAGGGTATTGGGACTGACGGTCTTTTTTTCAGCAATTTCTTTTTTTAATTCTGAGATTTCTTTCAATGCCCAGACTACTCCAAACAGCGTAAATAAAGTAATTATCGTAATGATGACCTCAAATATTGACATGGACATGCAGGTTTTTTTTATTGTATTTTTGTATAGAGTTTAGTTTTTGCCTACCTGAATACATCCATATAAAATTAATGCATTCAAGGGGCATCAACAGATATTAACGCCAATTTTAGTTTTCTATTATTGAAATTGACATGGTGATTAATTAAAATTTTTTTAAAAAAAATAGGCAATGATATCACAATTCAATTCTATTTGAATTATTTCAGACCGGACGGATGATCGAATCTGAAATTGTATGAAGATATCATTTGAAGCTTTAATATTTTGATGTTTAAATAATTTCTGAGTTATGGAAGCAAAGGCAATTGAAAGTAAGAAGAAGGGCGAAGCAGAAAAAGATTTTCTGCCGCTTTCCGGAACAGACTACGTTGAGTTTTATGTAGGCAACGCCAAACAAGCAGCTCATTTTTACCGGTCTGCTTTCGGTTTTAATGCTTTGGCATATTCAGGTCCTGAAACAGGTGTCAAAGACAGGACGAGTTATGCTGTTCGCCAGGACAGGCTTACACTGGTACTGACCAGCTCCTTAAGACCTGATACCGATATAGCGCAGCATGTTGCCAAACACGGCGACGGGGTAAAGATGCTTGCATTGAAAGTAGAAGATGCTGCTTCTGCCTGGGAAGAAACAACGAAAAGAGGAGGTAAATCTTTTTTGAAACCCACAACCCTGACGGATGATTTTGGTAAGTTGGTCATGAGCGGTATTTATACCTATGGCGAAACGGTTCATTTGTTTATTGAAAGAAAAGATTACAAAGGCCCGTTCATGCCTGGCTATAAAGATTGGAAAACGGCATACAATCCTCCTTCCACCGGACTGAAATACGTGGATCATTGTGTGGGGAATGTGGGATGGAACCAAATGAATAAATGGGTAAAATATTATGAAGAGGTGATGGGATTCAGAAATATCCTGAGTTTTGATGACAAGGATATTTCTACAGAATATTCGGCATTGATGAGCAAGGTGATGAGTAACGGGAATGGATATGTGAAATTTCCGATTAATGAGCCGGCAAAAGGAAAAAAGAAAAGCCAGGTGGAAGAATACCTTGAATTTTATAATGGAGAAGGGTGCCAGCACATCGCCATGGCCACCAACAACATTATTGAAACTGTTACGGAACTGCAAAATCGCGGAGTGGAGTTTTTAAGAGTGCCCGGCAATTATTATGACACTGTATTGGATCGTGTTGGAAAGATAGATGAGGATTTGGCCCCGCTCAAAAAGCTGGGAATCCTTGTTGACCGCGACAATGAAGGCTATTTGCTTCAGATTTTCACAAAGCCTCTTCAGGACAGGCCAACGCTTTTTTTCGAAATTATCCAGAGAAAAGGTGCTACCAGTTTTGGAAAAGGAAATTTCAAAGCTTTGTTTGAAGCCTTGGAAAGAGAACAGGAATTGAGAGGCAACCTGTGATCCGGATGGCTTGTACTGATTGTTTGGATTGAATTTATCTGGCCTTAAATTGTTTTATTTCCGAAAGAATAAAGATCAGGAATAAACGTTGTAATATTTATGAAAACCACTTTTTTTCGATTGGGATGTCTGGCTCTTTTTCTGTTTTCGGGTAGCCTGTCTTTGCAGGCTCAATATTCTTTTGTTCAGATCCAGAAATCATCATCCAGGGTAAACACCGCATTTGAAAGCAAAGAGGATATGCTGAAAAAGGAATTTGCTGATAAGGGATTAATCTGGCCGGCAAAGTATGTCTATATCCGCAGTTTTAAATATGATGCCCAGCTTGAAGTGTGGGTAAAAAATAATGTAAAAGATAAATACAAACTTTTTAAAACTTATAAAGTTTGTATGCAGAGCGGTACCATGGGGCCAAAAAGGATACAGGGAGATTATCAGGTGCCAGAAGGGTTTTATTACATCACCGAATTCAACCCGAGAAGCCAATACCATTTGTCATTGGGGTTGAATTATCCGAATCCGTCTGACAAAATACTCAGCGACCCACAGCGGCCGGGAGATGGTATTTTTATTCACGGAAGTTGTGTTTCTGAAGGGTGTGTTCCGGTAAGCGATAATGATATTGAAGAAATTTATATTATTGCAACCTATGCCCGTAATGCAGGGCAGGAATATATTCCGGTTCATATTTTTCCAATCAGGTATAACAACAAAAAATCAGAAGATTATTTGGAAAACTTTCTTTCGGATAATCCTTCTCTTACTGCCTTTTCTGACCAGTTGCAAAAGGCTTATAATGAATTTGAAACCACTCACCAGGTTCCGCTGATCCTGATTGATAAAAAAGGAGATTATGTTGTGGGCAATTAGCGTTTTTCTTTTTTGATAAAAATTCCCTTTTTCTTTTTGCCGGGATTCTGATAGTGCACATTCACTTTTGAGAATGGGTAGTAAAATCCTGAATTGCCGGATACCAAAAATTCAATTAATTTTTACTATGAATCCATGAGGATTCAACGGGGATTTAGAATCCGATGGCGTCACACACTATCCTCATAATTGGTAATTGAAGGATTAAATTTGCATAAATGAAGTTGCTCTGGAAATATTTGAGACCTTACCGCGGGTTGCTGGCTCTTACCCTTTTCATGGCGGCCATCAATCAGGTTTTCAGTTTGCTCGATCCGCTCATCTTTGGTAAAATGTTTGACAGGTACGTTACCCATCCACACGAGAATGTGCATACTCAATCAGGTTTTATCATGGGTGTAATGGGCTATCTTGGAATGTTGATTGGAGTTGCCATGGTTTCGAGGATTGCAAAAGCTTTCCAGGATTATTTTGGAAATGTAGTTGTGCAAAAATTCGGGGCAAGGATTTTTACAGATGGATTGCGTCATAGTCTGAAATTGCCTTATTGGGATTTTGAAGATCAGCGCAGCGGTGAAACCCTGTCTGTGCTGACCCGCGTGCGGTCTGATACAGAAAAATTTATTACCAATTTCAATAACATTCTTTTCGGAATTATTGTAGGGATCATTTTCGTGGCGATTTATTCTTTTTCCCTGCATTGGTCCATTATGCCCGTTTATGTCCTCGGAATTGTTTTTCTATCTCTGCTGACCGGGTTGTTAAGTAAGAAAGTCAAGAAAATTCAAAAGAAAATTGTGGGAGAAACCAATGCACTGGCCGGCGCCACCACCGAATCTCTCAGAAATATTGAACTGGTTAAAAGCCTTGGGCTGACTTCACAGGAAGTTGACCGCCTGAATAAAAACACCTATAAAATTCTCGGACTTGAATTAAAAAAGGTGAAGAGTATCCGGACGTTAAATTTTATTCAGGGAACTTTTGTCAACTTTCTCAGGCAGGTCATCATGTTTATCCTGCTTTTATTGATTTATCATAATACAATTACGCCGGGGCAGTTAATGACTTTGACCTTTTATTCCTTTTTTATTTTCGGGCCTTTACAGGAAGTCGGAAATATCATCATTTCTTACCGGGAGGCTGAAGCATCACTGAATAATTTCAGGGAACTTATGGACAAACCGATTGAACCAAGACCGTCGCTTCCTGTGGCAATTGATAAACTCAGGGAGTTGGAGTTTTCTGATGTAAGTTTTCAACATAGTACAGCAAATCATCCTGCTATTTCAAATTTGAGTTTTTCTGTTTCGTCTGGCGAAACGATTGCTTTCGTTGGTCCGTCAGGTGCAGGAAAAAGCACATTGGTTAAATTGCTGGTTGGGCTTTACCGTCCCCAACAGGGTTCAATTTATTACAACGGCATAGATCTCAGCAAAATCGATTTTGATCTGCTGCGTTCACAAATAGGGTTTGTCACTCAGGATACACAACTTTTTGCCGGCACCATCAAAGAAAATCTTCTTTTTGTAAATCCGGATGCAAGTGATGGAGATATCCGCGATGCATTGATGCAGGCAGCATGTTATAATTTGCTTGCAAGGGCTGAGAAGGGAATTGATACAGTGATTGGTGAAAGCGGAATGAAAATTTCCGGGGGAGAAAGACAGCGGTTATCCATTGCCAGAGCGCTTTTGCGGAAACCGAGATTACTCATTTTTGATGAAGCCACCTCCTCACTTGATTCCCTCACAGAAGAAGAAATCACCAGCACAATCCGCGATATTTCTTCTCACAGAAAACAAATTTCTGTTTTGATAGCCCACAGGCTGAGCACCATTATGTATGCTGACCGTATTTATGTTTTGGAAAGAGGAAGGATCATCGAACAGGGCACCCACGATGATTTGCTGAAGAAAAATGGTTTGTATTATGCCATGTGGCGGCAGCAGATCGGAGAAAGGAAAAAAGAAATGCCGCAAGTTTTTCAGGAAAAATAAATCATAAATTGCCTGCCGTTTAAATCAGTTACAATTGAACCGTAAAAATCTTATCAATACAATCCGTGAAAAGAGATCTTGTCTTTGTATTGGATTGGACACAGATATTGATAAACTTCCTTCCCATTTTTCGAAGTCGCCTCAATCTGTCCTGGATTTTAACCGTCAGATTATCGATGCAACCCAGGACCTGTGCGTGGCCTATAAAATTAATACTGCATTTTATGAAGCATTGGGTTCTGAAGGTTGGGAGGTAATGGAGAAAACGGTAAATTATATTTCCAAAAATCATTTGAAAATTGCGGATGCAAAACGCGGTGATATCGGGAATACCGCTACACAATATGCAAAGGCATTTTTTGAAAAATTATCTTTTGATGCCATCACGATTTCTCCCTACATGGGAACCGATTGTATCATTCCGTTTCTTCATTACAAAAATAAATGGGTGATTATTCTTGGGTTGACAAGCAATCCCGGCAGTGCAGAATTTCAAAAGCAGGTTTGTGGCGATGAACCTCTTTGGGAAAGAGTTTTAAAAGTGACGGCAAAATGCAGCGATGAAAATAATGTAATGTATGTAGTGGGTGCAACAAGAGGCGATGACATTGCGAAAGTAAGATCAGTTGTTCCCCGCCATTTTTTTCTTGTTCCCGGTGTTGGTGCACAGGGAGGAAAAATCTCTGAAGTGATGAGTTTGGGAAAAAATGATGATGTAGGATTGCTGATCAATGTGAGCCGGTCTGTTATTTTTGCGGGCAACGAAAAAGATTTTGCTTCCAGGGCGCGTGATGCAGCAATGAACTTTCGTGATGAAATGAAAGAGTATATTTGAAGAGTTTAAAACAATTACCTTTTTAAAGGAAAATTTTCTATGGCACAAGCAGATTTATTTCAGTCTCCGGACTATTTCAAGATTGATGATTTATTGACCGATGAACATAAATTGATTAGAGAAACCGTTCGCAATTATGTAAAAAAAGAAATTTCACCTATCGTTGAAGAATTTGCACAGCGGGCTGAATTTCCGGTAAAAATTACCAAACAATTGGGAGAGCTTGGTTGTTTCGGCCCCACAGTTCCGCAGGAATACGGTGGAGGAGGATTGGATTATATTTCTTATGGTTTGATGATGCAGGAACTGGAGCGGGGCGACAGCGGAATCCGCAGTACAGCCAGTGTGCAGGGTTCACTTGTCATGTATCCGATACTTGCTTATGGAAGTGAGGAACAAAAACAGAAGTATTTACCCAAACTGGCTTCAGGAGAATGGCTCGGTTGCTTTGGATTGACAGAACCCGATCATGGAAGTGATCCCGCAGCGATGATCAGCAATTTTAAAGATGCCGGAGATCATGTTGTCCTGAACGGCAGTAAAATGTGGATCAGCAACGCACCTTTTTCACATGTAGCTGTAGTGTGGGCAAAAAATGAACAGGGAAAAATCCAGGGGTTGATTCTGGAAAGGGGAATGGAAGGATTTTCCACACCGACCATTCACAACAAATGGAGCCTTCGAGTGAGCGCTACAGGTGAATTGGTTTTTGACAATGTAAAAGTTCCAAAGGAAAATATTTTGCCAAATGTAAGAGGATTGAAAGGTCCGTTGGGTTGCCTTACAAAAGCGCGGTATGGAATTGCGTGGGGAGCCGTCGGAGCGGCCATGGATTGCTATGATACCGCATTGCGTTATTCGAAAGAAAGGGTTCAATTCGGAAAACCGCTGGCCTCTTTTCAATTGCAACAGCGGAAGCTTGCCATTATGGTCACAGAAATCACCAAAGCCCAGTTGCTTAACTGGAGGCTGGGGGTTTTAATGAATGAAAATAAAGCTACTCCCGAACAGGTGAGCATGGCCAAAAGAAATGCATGTGAAATAGCTGCCAACATTGCGCGTGACGCCCGGCAGATTCTCGGAGGCATGGGTATCACGGGGGAATATTCCATCATGCGCCACATGATGAACCTCGAAAGTGTCATTACTTATGAAGGCACTCACGACATTCACCTCCTTATTACCGGTCATGATATTACGGGTATAAAAGCTTTTTCGTAAAGGAAAATTATCATCGATAAAAAACCATCCTGCATGAATTTATCCAGCATTTTTCTGATTGGTTTTATGGGCAGCGGAAAGAGCCATTGGGGTAAGATCTGGGCTGAGAAACATCAAATGATTTTTGTGGATCTGGATGAAGAAATTGAAAAAGCATTCGGAATGCGTGTGGAAGAAATTTTTGAAAAACACGGAGAAGAAAAATTCAGGGAACTGGAAAGGTATCATCTGAAAAAACATGAAAACAGAAAAAACCTGATGATTTCCTGCGGGGGAGGCACACCTTGTTTTTTTGACAACCTGGAATGGATGAAAAAGAACGGAGAGGTTGTTTATCTGGAAGCAAACGAACAATATATTTTGAAAAGGGTAAAGGATGAAACAGCCCAAAGGCCGTTGCTCAAAGAAGTGAATGAATCGGAACTTTTATTCTTTATTCAAAAAAAACTCAAAGAAAGAAAACCTTTTTATGAAAAGGCAAATTACACATTGGAGGTGGAATCGCTGAATGAAAAGAGCCTGGATGCATTATTGCAAAGCGGAAAGCGTTTTGAAAAAAATATAGGAATACCAAAAATAAAAAAGAATTTAGGCCATGCATAAAGGATTTCTTAAGACAGCAGCATTGCTCGGGGCGTTGGGTGTGATATTAGGCGCGTTTGAAACCCATTTTCTGAAAAGCAGGGTAGCAGAAGGATCTGCCAATGTTTTTGAAACCGGATTGAGATACCAGTTTTACCATGTTTTTGCATTGTTGGCAGTCGGCATTTTGTATGGGTCTTTTCGAAAAAGTATCCTGCGATTGGCAGGCATTTTTTTTATTGCCGGGATTATTTTTTTTAGTGGCACCATTTATCTGATCACACTGATGAGTGCAGATATGATTCCGGTTATCAGCGGGGTTGCACTTGCCGCCCCTCTTGGAGGTACTTGTTTGATCCTCGGGTGGATACTGATGTTTTTTGCGATCTTCACTGCAAAGAAGCAACTAACTTCAGTGAAATAGCAGTTCTGTTTATTTTCTTCTACACCCGGCTGTGGCTTGAATTTTTCAAATTCCATATTACGGCTTTTGTAAATGTCCCCGCATAGGAGAATTGCCCTTTTAAGGTATAAACAATGAGTGATTTTGGAATAGAAAAAAGAGTAAAAAAAATGTAAAAGGCAATTAGTTGAAATTTATTTTTGCTGTTGCGCCGTAAAAACAGAATCCGGTTCCGTGTCAGGTAATATAATTTGAGTTTGCTTTTTTTACCGACCGACATGGATTCTTTGTGAAAAATCAGGGCCTTGCTTTCATAATAAACATGGTATCCGGCCCGTTGCATCCTTGCCGACCAATCCCACTCTTCGTAATAAAGAAAGAAATTTTCAGGAAACATTCCTACTTTCTCAATAACTTCTTTTTTCACCATCATGGCACATCCGTGGGCGGAGTTTGTGTATCCGGATATGTCATGTTGACCTGTGTCTTCCTCGTGGTTGCCAACAGCAAAAACTCTTCCGGTCAAAAAATTCATAGGCTCAAAACCTGCATACTGGATGACATTGGGTTGAGAAAAAAATCTGATTTTAGGGCTTACGGCTCCGATTGTTTTATCTTCTTCAAAAGGTAGAAGCAATGCTTCCAGAAGTCCGGGTGTAACTTCTGTATCATTGTTCACAATAAAAATGAAATCGCCATGCGCCTGTCTCATTCCCAAATTGTTTCCTCCGCTAAACCCAAGATTGGCCTTGCTTACAAGCACTTTTGTATTTGGGAAGTTCCCCGCAGAAATTTGTTCGGTAGGATCTTTTTCAGATGCCATGTCACAGACCAAAATCTCATAATTTTTATAGGTCAGTTTTTTGGTTGATTCCAGAAAAGCACAGGTTGTGTCAGTTTGATTGTAATTAAGTGTGATAATTGAAATCAGCGGCTGATTCATTTTGGAGAGCAGGGTATTGCTTTAAAAAATTACAGCAAAGTACAATACAATATCTGTTTATACAAAGGTTGAAATGGAAGAGCCGGAATTTGATTCACAATATTTTTTCTTGCGAAGTTCCCAATGGTTTTTATTTTTAATGATTTATTTGATAAGGCAGCGGCAGGTGCTTCGTCTTAAACTCAGGTAAGAATTATATTTGCAGGTAATGGCTACCAAAAAGAAAACGACACGGAAGAAAGGTAATGGCGATACAGGATTTCAGTCTGATAAGATGGAAAAAATCGGGGCTAAGGAAATTCTGAAGGACGAACGCACCCATAAAATTTTTGGAACTGTTTTATTGTTGATTGGGGTATTGCTTTTTATTTCTTTCATTTCATATCTCTTCACCTGGAAAAAAGACTTTAGTACCATTCAGCAGGGAGCATCTATTTTGCTTCCATCCAATGATCAGCCTGTGGCAAACGGATTGGGTACTGCCGGCGCCTATTTTTCCGATTTGTTTTTTAGGGGCGGATTCGGGATCGCAAGTTTTTTTGTTTGTTTTTTCTTTTTTGTAGTCGGGCTTAATCTGATAGCGCCCAAAAAACTTTTTTCGGTCTGGAAAAATATCCGGTATGTAGTGTTGGGACTTCTGGTATTCAGTGTTACAGCAAGTTTTTTGACACACAGAATCGGAAATCCAACTCCCGGAGGTTCAGCAGAATTTTTCTGGGGAGGCAGGGTAGGTGATGGTATCAACGAGTGGTTGCAGCACACGATTGGATTTACGGGAACCGCTCTGCTCATTTTTGTTTGTTTCTTCAGTTATCTTATTTGGAGATTTAACCCTGTCTTCAATGTTTCAAAGGCAAAAGACAAACTAACCGGATTGTTGCCCCACAAAGACTCTACAGATTCCGGGTCTGATACAGGCTCGCCGGAAATAAAACCATTGACAAATAATCCGATTGCCGATACTTCAAAAGATGCAGAAGAACTAAAACTCGTAGAAAGAAATGGTGAAAAGGAACCTGAAAATACAGGTGGATTAAAATTGATAGAAAAAAATGGGGAAGCTGAACTAAAACAACCGTTCAATCCTGCCGCGCCTGTTGTTCCGTTTCCCAAAGAAATCTCAAGTGGCAGCGGACTCACTCTGGAAGTCAGGAATGCTGATGCGCTTAGCAAATCCGTTTTGGAAGAATCAAAAGAGGAAATCTCTAAACCAAAAATAGTTCAGGCTCCTTATGACCCGATTATTGATCTTCCGAATTATAAATATCCTTCGCTCGATTTGTTGGAAACTCACGGCGGGGAACAGATTGTTCAGGACGCTACAGAACTTGAATCTAACAAAAACAAGATTGAAGAAACCCTGGGGAATTATGATATTGGCATTCAGAAAATATATGCAACCGTCGGTCCTACAGTAACACTGTATGAAATAATACCCGATCCCGGAGTAAGAATTTCACGTATCAAAAACCTGGAAGATGACATTGCTCTGAGCCTTGCTGCGTTGGGAATCCGGATCATCGCACCCATTCCAGGAAAAGGAACCATCGGCATCGAAGTGCCCAATATGAAAAAGTCGATTGTGGGGATGCGTACATTATTGAGTTCAGAAAAATTCCAAAAAAATAATTATCAGCTTCCGATTGCATTGGGCAAAAAAATCGACAATGAAAATTTTATTGTCGATCTGACATCTATGCCTCACCTGTTAATGGCCGGCGCTACCGGGCAAGGGAAATCTGTCGGGTTAAATGCAATCCTTGTTTCACTTCTTTACAAAAAACATCCCTCTCAGATCAAGTTTGTTTTGATTGATCCCAAGAAGGTGGAATTGAGTATTTACAAAAGCATAGAAAAACATTTCCTTGCAAAACTTCCCAATGAAGAAGAAGCCATTATTACCGACACCAAAAAAGTAATTCATACGCTGAATGCCCTGTGTACACTGATGGATATCCGTTACGATCTTTTAAAGGAAGCCGGCACAAGGAATATTAAAGAATACAATCAGAAATTTGTTGCGAGAAAGTTGAATCCGGAAAAGGGCCATCAATTTCTTCCCTTTATCGTGCTGGTGATTGATGAGTTTGCCGATTTGATCATGACAGCCGGAAAGGAAGTTGAAATGCCATTGGCGCGTCTTGCACAGTTGGCAAGGGCTGTGGGCATCCATCTGATCATTGCCACTCAACGCCCTTCTGTAAATATTATTACCGGCATCATCAAAGCCAATTTCCCTGCACGTATTGCATTTAAGGTGAGCAGTAAAATCGACAGCCGTACCATTCTGGATACCGGCGGTGCTGAACAATTGATCGGGAAAGGAGACATGCTGATAAGTTACAATGGTGAAATTACCAGGCTTCAATGTGCATTTGTAGATACGCAGGAAGTTGACAATGTAACCGATTTTATCGGAGAACAAAGGGGATATGGAGAGGCTTATGAGCTTCCTGAATATGTGGACGAAAAAGATTTTGAGACTAAAACCTATGACGGCGCTGACCGCGATCAGAGATTTGAAGAGGCTGCGCGGTTAATTGTCCAGACTCAAAGCGGCAGCACTTCGCTCCTTCAACGAAAAATGCAGTTGGGTTATAACAGGGCCGGCAGACTGATGGATCAACTTGAAGCGGCCGGTATCGTAGGCCCAAGCCAGGGAAGCAAAGTGAGAGACGTGTTGGTTAAAACGGAGGCTGAATTGACCGAAGTATTGAATGGTTTTTTATAAAAGTATATCGACTGGGATAATAATTTCAAATTAAAATAATGTCTTTCAGATTTTCTTCTGTAACCGGGATAAATTTCAGGAAACTTATTTTCTATTATTTCATTATTTCAATACTCACGCTTCTCGTCCTGTTCCCCGATTTGGTTTTTTTCATGAGAAATAATGTGATAAATTATGCAATCAGCGGTTTCGTTATTGTTCAGTTATTGTTGTTGGTTCCGGTATTTTTTTTCAGTAAAATGTTGAGAGTTTATTATTGGATTCTGGCTATCCTGGTGGCTTTTATTCCAGTCATGCTGATGTCTGTTATGTACATGAATATTCAGGTAAATGCAGAAATGGTAGGACTTGTACTTGATACCAGCGTAGATGAAGTGACTGAATTGCTCGGTTGGAAAATAGTTCTCATGATGCTTGCAATGGCATTTTGCTTTTTTGTTTTCATAAAGCTGTCGTACAGATTGCCATCAAAAATATCATGGAAACAGGGATTGATAATTTCCCTGATAGGTCTTTTGAGTTATCTGGTTATTCCACTGATCCGCACAACAGATATGAGATATTATTCTTCCATCCTGAAAAATACCTATCGCACGTTTTACCCGTTTCGATTGCAATCCGTATTTGGTTTGTTGAGTGAAGAACTGACCAATGTGAAGAGATATAAAGAGGTGACAAAAGATTTTACATTTGATGCAGCGAACAAAGACACAGCCGACCAACAGCGCAGGATTTTTGTATTGGTACTGGGAGAAGCTTCC
This sequence comes from Chitinophagaceae bacterium, assembly GCA_017307735.1. Taxonomy (GTDB): domain Bacteria; phylum Bacteroidota; class Bacteroidia; order Chitinophagales; family Chitinophagaceae; genus Ginsengibacter. The sequence goes on along the minus strand of JAFKGR010000003.1, from coordinate 268,045 downwards.
CGTGCGGATCATTGGCATATCAACGGCTATCAGAGAGAGACTTCACCTGAAATTGAAAAACTAAACGATTTAATTAGTTACAAAAATGTTGTCAGCGGGGGAACGATGACAATCATTTCCATCCCACTTCTGGTTACCCGTGCTACACCTGATAATTATGGCCGCCATACGAAAGAGAAAAGTATTCTTGCGGCATTTAAAGAAGCAGGGTTTTATACGGCATGGATTTCCAACCAGGCCCATTATGGCCTGTCCGGAAATATAGGTATGCATTTCAGTGACGGAGATACAGCCATCTATATCAGTCATGGCGAAAATGAAACAAACTTCACCGGTACTTATGATCAATCCATTCTCCCGGTTCTGAGCGGTGTCATCAAATCACAAAGCAATAAAGATATTTTTCTCATTGTTCATCTGATTGGGAGTCATTGGCGTTATATTTTGAGGTATCCACCGGCGTTTGGAAAATTTGCGCCGACTGCCGGCAGAAATCAGTTGAATATGATTAATCCGACCAAAGAGGAAATTATCAATGAATATGATAATTCGGTTCTATATACAGATTATATACTGAAAAGTATTGCTGATACTTTGCAAAAATTTGATGCGGAATCGGGTTTTCTGTTTGTAAGCGATCACGGCGAAAATCTGAACGACAAGAATGACAATACCTATTTTCATTCGTATAAGCCAACACGTTATACAGCAGAGGTGCCGCTCTTTATCTGGTTGAATGAAAATTACATTCAAAATAATCCTCAGGTAATCCAGGCGCTGAGATCCAATCAGGATAAAAAGGTAAGCTCAGCTTTAAACGTATTTTACACCATGGTGGATTTGGGTAAAATTTCCATTCAGGGATTTGATTCCACAGCCAGTCTTGCCGATCAATCATTCGTTGAACCAGGCAGGATCATTTTGGGAGATGCGGGTAAAATCTATCATTATAAAGATCTGGAATAGATTAGTTCCTTTTTACGCTGAACTTTCCTGCTCTTTTTAACAGGGCAGCGTAAAGCATCTCTGCCTTGATTTGTTTTTCCATCGTAATGTTCGGACGTTCGGCATTGAAACGGTGAAGCATTCGCAATTGAAGTTCGGGAAGTTGATTCTGGATTCCGAATATGACATCAACTCCGCCATTCAAAATCTTTTGAATGGTTTTGGTTTTGATCTTGTTGTCATAATGGGGAAAAGCAAATAATGTATATTTCTGGTGAAACTCATTTGCAATTCTTTTTGCAGAATCCACAGCCTGTCTGTATTGTTCGGCCTCACTTAATAATTCAAAATATGGATGGCTCAGGCTGTGGCCCCCCACATAAAATCCCATTTTGACGATTTCTTCAATTTGCTCTTTTGTTGCAAAAGGCTTTTCCGATTTTAGGAAATCATCAAAGTCTAAACCGATTTCATTAGCTATGTTGTCCAGAATAGATTGATTGAATTGATTTGTTTTCTTTAGCTGATTGAGAATTGAGTTTAAATCATTGGAGTTTTCAAAATATTTTTTAAAGACCGATGCTAATTGAGGTTTATTAGATAATTCTTCAATCAAAAGACTGATTTTTAACCGGTAGAATAATTGGTTGTTCCCAATAAAATCATTATTTAAAAAAAAGATGGCCGGGATTCCTTTTTGATAAAGTAGCGGTGCAATGACAGTAGCTATTTCTTTGAATCCATCATCAAACGTAAGCAGGAATTGGTTTGGCGTTAATTCCCCTTTTCTTTTTACATAAGAAACCAACTGGTCAATATCTGCGATGCGAAAATTTTTGAGCAGGTAATCCAAATCTGTTTCGAATTGCTTTTTATTTTTAAAAGGATACAGATGACTGATATAGGAAGTGTGAGCTTCCCGTATCAGATGCTGGTAAGGGAGATATATATCAATGGGGCTGATCTTTTTCAAAATTCCGACAGGAATTTTCTTTGAAAAATTCAGAAAAATATTTTTAACCAGCGACATTAATAACTTCGAAATCTTTTAAATTATCTATGATTGAATTCAGGGTGTAATTTAAAGGAAATCAGGAAAGGTGTTGCAGAAGTTCTTGATAAAGCGGCTTTATTTTTTCACTTTGCGAATTGCTTTTATCATATTTCAGAAACTGTTTTGGTATTTCCGGTTCCCTGCCAATAATGGGTTGAATGATGTTTGAAAACTTTGCCGGATGTGCAGTTTCTAAAAAAATCCCTTTTGAGCCGGGATGACTTTCCAAATATTTTTTAAGCGCCAGGTATCCGACAGCCCCATGAGGATCCATCAAATATTTGTTTTGAAGATAAACAGATTGGATTGCGTTTTTTGTTTCTTCAGAAGTAAATGAAAAACTTGTCAGCCCGGATTTATTTTTATCTTTTAAAAGACATTCAATCACTCTTTTGAAATTACTCGGGTTGCCCACATCCATTGCATTGCTGATGGTTTTGACAGTTTCCTTAGGTTTAAAAACTCCGGTTTGAAGATAGTCTGTCAATGCTTTGTTTTCGTTGCATGCCGCAATAAAATCTCCGGTTTCTAATCCGGTGGCTTTTGCCAAAAGCCCTGCTGAAATATTTCCCAGATTTCCGCTCGGGACACTGATAACCGGCGGCTGTTTGTGAGGCCATTTTTGAAGAGCAAAGAAATAATAAAACTGTTGAGAAACCCACCTTGCAATATTGATTGAATTTGCAGAAATGAATCTAAACTTTTTATTTAAAACTTTATCATCAAAAGCCTGTTTAACCAACATCTGGCAATCATCAAAGGTGCCGGCCACTTCAAGTGCATGAATATTTTCTCCGTAACAGGTAAGTTGCGTGTGCTGCAATTCACTGACTTTTCCCGATGGAAATAAAATATAAACATCGATGTTGTTTTTCTTGAAAAATGCATCTGCCACCGCTCCGCCGGTATCTCCGGAGGTTGCTACCAGCACAGTTAATTTTTGATTTGAATCTTTTGAGAAATAGTGAAGGACCCTGCTGAGGAACCGCGCTCCTACATCTTTGAAAGCTCCGGTTGGACCATGAAAAAGTTCGAGCGCATAAACAGATTCATTGATTGGTATCAATGGGAAATCGAAGTTTACGGTCTCCTTCACAATCTCTTTCAATGAATTTGAGTCGATAATATCACCCACAAAAGGCTGAGTAATTTGAAAGGCAATTTCTTCTTTTGAAAATGTGTTTAAGTTTTTTAAAATGAATTCAGGTACAACCGGAATTTGTTCCGGAAAGAACAGTCCCTTTTCCGGAGCCTGCCCCATCAGAACAGCATCCCTGAAATTTACTTTAAATGAAGGATTATTCAGGCTCAGGTATTTCATAGAAGAGGAGTGGATTTGATAGTTGTAAGATAGGTTTTGAAATCAATGCCGGACTTTGTATAAATTTCATTCATTTTTTCTTCTACATTTTCAGCAACGGACATCTGATCACAAAGCATAAAGACTGCCGGACCGGAACCTGAGATTCCTCCGCCCAGTGCTTCCGCTCCAATGGCAGCAGATTTCAATTCTTTGAATTTTGGAATAAGCAGGCTTCTGGCGGGTTCGAATACAACATCGTTCAGCGACCGTCTGATCAATTCAATATCTTTTTTGCAGAAGCCTGCCACGAGTCCTGCAATGTAGCCCCATTGCCTGACCGCAGTTTTTAGTTGAATCTCCTTTTTGATTATTTTTCTTGAGTCAGAAGTCTTCACTTCAATTTGCGGATGCAGGATGACGACAAAGAGTTCCGGATAAGGAAGCGTATTTATCTGTAATGCAGGCTCTGAAGAAATCAAAGTGATTCCGCCGTAGAGACAGGGAGCAACATTATCCGCGTGTGCCGTACCACTTGCTGCTCTTTCTCCCTCCATGGCAAACCTGATCAATTGCTCGTGTGAAAATGGTTTTCCCAGAAGTATATTTGCTGCTGCCACTGTTCCAAGTGCGCTTGCACCACTTGACCCCAATCCGCTTCCCGGTAAAATATTTTTATGAATTGAAATTGAAAACCCGGGTGGTTCATCCATTTCATTCATCATCGCCTGAAGGGCAACACCTGCCACATTTTTTTTGGGATCTTCCGGCAGGCCATAAGGATCAGTGTGTTTGATTTGAATACCCGGCTTTTCTGAAATCTTTATTTTGATATCATCAAATGGCTCATTGACGGCCATCCCCAGGATATCGAATCCGCAAACAATATTGGCAATGGTAGCGGGTATCTTCAGACTAATTTCTTCGTTTTCTATGTTCAGTTTCATAATCTTACTGCTCTTAAAATGTCGGCAAATACCCCGGATGCCGTAACTGCAGCACCTGCTCCCGCACCTTTAATCACCAATGGTTGTTCAGGATAACGTTTCGTGTAAAATGCAACAATATTGTCTTTTCCGTAAAGATGATAAAAATCGTGAGTACTGTCGATTTCTTTAAGGCCTGTTACCGCTTTCCCATTGTTGAATTCCGCGACATATTTCAATTTGTTTCCCCGTTCCTGCGCCCCTTTGATCAGAGAATAAAAATGATCTTCATGTTTTTCAAGAACGGGATAAAGATCTTTCAAATCACAGTTGAGGCATTCCTCGGGCATGAAAGATTGGTTTTGTATGTCGCTCAATTCAAGGCTGTATCCCGATTCTCTGGCGAGAATTAAAATTTTTCTCATGACATCAACTCCGCTTAAATCCAGACGCGGATCCGGTTCTGTATAGCCTTCTTTGGCTGCCTGCCTGACTACTTCTGAAAATGATTTTTCTCCGTTGTAATTATTGAAGATAAAATTGAGGGTACCGCTGAGCACTGCCTCAATTTTCAATACTTCATCTCCGCTCCGGAGCAGATCATTGAGTGTGCCGAGTACCGGTAATCCGGCTCCTACATTGGTTTCGAACAGGAAATAGGCGTTGTACCGATATGCCAGGTTTTTCAACTGCTCATAATATTTGTAAGATGAAGAACAGGCAATTTTATTACATGCGATGATTGAAATACTTTTCTCAAGCAATTGTGGATAAACAGATGCGACATCTTCACTCGCTGTCATATCCACGAAAACCGAATTTCGTTTGTTATCTGTTTTGATTTTTTCTATAAACGCTTTCAGATGCATAGCCTGAGCATCTTTCATGTCAGCCTGCCATGATTCCAGATCGATACCACCCTCGGTAAATAGCTGTTTTCTGCTATTGGCCATTCCTGAAACCCTCAATTGGATCCGCATCTTCTCCTTCAGGAATTGTTGTTGTGCCTTAACCTGTCCAACCAGTTTTTTCCCCACATTGCCTGTACCGCAGATGTAAAGATTTACCTGTTTATATGTATCCTCAAAAAATTCTTCGTGCAATACATTGACCGCTTTTCCAACGTCCTTGTCACTTATCACGGCTGAAATGTTCCGTTCTGAAGAACCTTGCGCAATGGCTCTCACATTGATTCCGTTTCTTCCCAGCGTACTGAACATTTTGCCGCTTGTACCCGGCCTTCGTTTCATATTGTTTCCGACAAGTGCAATAATGGAAAGCTCTGTCTCCACCTGAAGGGGTTTGACCTGGCCGATGGAGATTTCCATTGCGAAAGCTGCATCAGTTACCGTCTTTGCATTTGTGGCAAGGTGTTCTTCAATGCATGCACAAATACTGTATTCGGAAGAACTTTGGGAAATGAGGATTACATTTATTTTTTCTGCCGCAAGCGCTTCAAATAATTTTTTGGAGACCCCCGGACTGCCGATCATTCCGCTCCCCTCCAGTGTGATGAGAGCAATTCCTTTCATACAACTGATACCACGAATCGGGCTGCCGTTAACCAATTCTTTTTGTTGAATTTTTGTGCCCGGATGTTCAGGTTCAAAGGTGTTTTTTATCAGGACCGGGATGTGTTTTTGCAAAGCCGGCGAAACAGTTTGCGGGTAAAGAACTTTGGCACCAAAATGAGAGAGTTCCAGTGCTTCTTCATAAGAGATATCGCTGATTACTCTGGCATTTTTAACAAGGGTCGGGTCTGCAGTCATCATACCTGAAACATCAGTCCAGATTTCAATGGCCTCAGCTTCCGCAATGGCGCCAAGGATGGAGGCAGTATAATCTGAACCGCCTCTTCCAAAAGTGGTTCTTCTGCCATGTTGGTCGCTGCCGATAAATCCCTGGAATATGAAACACCGGGGTCTGTCTTTTTGAAGTATTTTCTCAATATTTGATTTTGTTTGCTGCATGTCAACAATGGCTTTTCCAAAATCACTGTTTGTTTTTATCAGTTGGGTTGAATCGACCCACAAATTTTCCATTCCGTTTTCAGTCATCACCTCAGAGAAGATCAATGTTGACATGATTTCTCCGTAACTGCTGATCCTGTCTTTGGAATGGGGTGTCAACTCTTTCACAAGAAAGACACCTTTGCAGATATCCTCGATTTCATTGCACATCTCTTTGATTTTTGTCAGGAGGCTGCTCTGGTGCTGTATCTGGATGGTTTCTCTTATAAATCCGATGTGCTTCGCGGTAATTTTTTCTATAGCCGATAAATAAGTTTCATTTCCCTGATTGGCTTGTGATGCAGCTTCCAGCAATTGATTGGTTATTCCTTTGAGGGCTGAAAGTACCACAATCACCTTGTTGTTTTTCTGAAACGATTTGCGAACAATTTCAAGTACGCGGTGCATACTTTCGGGAGTGCCTACGGATGAGCCTCCGAATTTTAAAACGATCATGTTGTTGATTAAAAAAGTTTGATTGGAAAATTACCCGTTGTATAACAGGTATGAATAAACGAAGTAGCGGAAATAATTTAATTAACCCTTGCGGGTAATACCTGTGATAATGCAACCAACAACTTCTGTTGCCGTGGATGAACTGATGGTATTTAAATAATTCCTGTGCATTTGGGAAATGCAAATATAATTCTGACGGAAATAAGAAATGACCGAATGGAAAAACTTTAAATATTTTAAAATAAAACCCGGTAAAAAAATTAGTTGTTTTGAAAATGATTAATAATGTACAGTACTAATTAAATGAAATGAATTTCAGATTTTGTGGAGAACTTCATTTATATAAAGCACTTTTTTATGTTCTGTTTGCAGGAAATTTTTCTTTGCCTGTTTGATTTTAAGTAATGATTTGATCTGGCGGAATAAAAGAGCGGGGATAGAAAACAAGGCCTTCCACACACCTTCTTGCTGGCTTTGAGAAGCTACTATCAGAATAAAATTGATGGTGAAAAGTATAAAAATTGCAAGCCAGATCCATCCGAAAACCGGGAAGATTAAAAAACAGGATGCCATACAAATTATCGAAACTGAAATGGTGAGGATCATGGGAGGCCTGAGCATTGAAATAGCGAGCAATAACCTGCCGGCATTGAAAGGTTTAAAAGATTTCCTGAATAGAAAGATACTGTCTTTGAAATATTCAAAATAGGTGAAAATCCATCTTGTCCTTTGTTTCTCAAAAGCTGCGGCATTTTCAACTTTCTCGTCATATACAATCACATCACCTGCGTAGGCAATCATCGGAACAGATAATGTGAGATTCACCTGTAACTTTTTGTCGAACCCGCCCAGGTTGTTTTTATAAACAACGCGCCGGTATAAATCCATATCCATGGCAATCCCCAATCCAAGAATGGCAGATGTCAATCCCAATTCCATTTTGATTTTTCGTTCCAGAAAATTGTAATAGGTATGTCCCATGGCGTCCATCCGGGCAAAGCCGGAATCCAGGTTTTTTGAAAGCATATTTGCCTGAACTGCCGCAAATCCTCTTTGAAAATAATGGTTCAGGTTCTTCAGAAAATCTGGATGAGCCAGGTTGTCGCTGTCAAAAATAACGAGTGCATCATGCTCTCTTCTGAAATGATCTATTGCGTATTTTATCGATTTTATTTTTGAATGTAACGGTGACTCCGGATTCAGGAGCACTACTTTATCATCTGAAAAATGCAACCCTGATATATCGCAATCATCAGCCACCACATAAATTACGAAATTCTGATATTCCTGTCTTATTAGAGAATCCACAAATGGAGCTATAAACATTGTTTCCTGATGGGCAGCAGTTATCACTGCAAAATCAAATTCTTTATCAGTGATTTTTTTATATCTCTTTAATAAGATGTCAGGATTTTTGGGAAGAAACCAATGAACTATAAAGAGGAATACAGGGAAGACGAGATGATAAAGCAGAAAGATATTGATTGCAATGAATATCAACCATGACAGAATCTTTAAAAAATGCATCTCAAAAATTTTCTTTATGCTATTGCCGGTTTTGAATTTAATCCAGACAAGTTTGAAATAATAAAATTAAACGAAAAGGGACAGGCATTATTACCTGTCCCAATGATAATTAAAATTGTGAAATTTATTTTAAAGGAAAATCACTAATCTTCAGATTTCTGGAATAAAGCTCGTGGTGTCCTTACCAGAATGGAGAAGTCAAGTGCAAAGCTTTGTTCTTTTGCATAGTTGATGTCCAGTTCAATACGTTCCTGAGCGCTCATATCTTCCATCCCCCTTTTCGTCACTTGCCATAGACCGGTCATTCCGGCCGGAGCTATAAATCTTGCAGAATAGTCATTTGTTATGAGGGTGGCAGCTTCATAAAGTGGTAGTGGCCTGTTACCCACAATAGACATATCACCTTTGAGTACATTGAATAGCTGGGGCAATTCGTCTAAACTTGTTTTTCTTAGAAAACTTCCAAACTTCGTTACTCTCGGATCATGCTTCAATTTAACAAATGATCCGCCATTCTTTCCCTCTTCGTAAACATTCAGATTTGCATATTCATCCAGAAATTTGTCTGCATTTGGATACATTGTGCGGAACTTGAAGAAGGTGAATACCCTGAATCCTCTTCCTGCACGTTTCGATTTATAAATTACCGGCCCGCGGCTGGTTGCTTTGACAACGATGGCAATAACGAGTAAAAGAGGTGAAAGCAAAAGTATCGCTGAAAGGGAAATGACAATGTCGAAGACCCGTTTCCAGAAAGGAGTTCTTGTCAACATTTGGCCTTCAGTTTCTTCTATGAGGTTTTTTTCTTTTGACTCTGATTTGGTTTTTGAATTTCTGATAAGTTCGGCCTTTTGCTGAAGCTGATTACAGAATTCCTGAACATCGACTATGTCATCAGCCAGGCTCAATTCTCTTAACCGGGAAAGTTCATCCTCGTTTAATACAGTTTCATTATACAAAACCGGCAGAATAAAACTCCATTTATTGGAATGAAGCCATAAAACGAAATTTGCAAATTCTTTTTCAACCAGCGGTTTGTCAACAATGATAAAGTCAGGTGTTGTATTCTCATTGTATAATTTGCAGAGAAGTTCCGTTGCTTCATCAAACGTGTGTGACAAATAACGGTTCTGGAATGTCAGCAAACATTTTGCGGTTTGTGTTTCGCCCTCACCAATATATAAAAAGGAAGATTTTTCTTTTTTACTGACGGGTACGACATCGACTTCCGGTTTACTGACAGGTACGACATCGACTTCCGGAGCGGAGTCTGATTCGTTAATTTCTGCGACTTTGTAAGGTACAGTTCCAATAATCATTTTATAGTGTGTTATTGATAAAAAATAATTAGTGGAAATTCATGGTATTAGAGGTTTTTTTTGATTTTAGTTCAGATTGAGAATTTTTCTCTTTCTGAATAGTATCTGGGTTGTATCCACAGGCGCACATAGTCCGTGAATTGCATCCAGGAGTTTCAAGGGATCAAATGGTTTTTTAAATATTTCTACAACGTTGCTCAACCTGCAGTTTCTCTTCAAATTTTCATCTTCGTAATCGCTGATCACGACAACCGGAATATTTTTCAAAAGGCTGCTCGATCTGAGATGTTGTAGAAGTTGGGACGTCTGTTTGTTTTGATGCTCTATACTAAGGATAATGCAATCAAACGTATCCCGGGTCAATTCATCCATAGCATCAAAGGCATTGGGTACAACGCTGACCGAAAAATACTCACTTAAAACGGTTTTGATCACAAAACCCAGGGAATAATTCTGTTCAATGCATAATACCTTTTTTCTCATCTCTTTCATTTTTTTTATACAACTTTCCTATTAGTAAAAAAAGATTAGCAATCACAGGAATTAGGTTGTATTAACTTTCTAAACCACGAAAGTGCTGAGCGAGACAGCAAGGTATTTTTTCAGAGAGTCCTGCTACAATAGCCCGTTTTTAGATCGTAGGGTTATTTAAATGCAGCCGGTTAATTAAATAGGATTGAGAATATTTGAAAACAAATATAGAGCCTTTTAGCTGAAATGCAAATGATTAAAATTTTTTTTTGCAACTTGTTCATTATGGTAGTAATTTTAAGGGGGTAAAAAACATTTGAATAATGCCTCATTATGTTTCTTTAGGAACCATTCCACATAAAAGACACACCCAATTCAGAAAACCGGATGGACAGCTTTATGCGGAAGAATTATTTTCGACCGAAGGATTTTCCTCTGATTCTTCTCTGTTGTATCATATTTACCCGCCGACCAGAATTTTCAAAACAGATGCCCCGGTGGACGTTACTCCAAAAATATCTGAAGAAAAAATGCTGAAGCACAGATGCTTCCTCGGATTCAATATAAAACCCGAAACAGATTACCTGGATAGCAGAAAAGCAATACTGCTGAATTCCGATGTTATTCTGTCGTTGGCCGCACCTGCAAAGGGTACGGGAAATTATTTTTTTAAAAATGCCGACAGTGATGAGGTTATTTTTATTCATGAAGGAGAAGGGGTGCTCCATACACCCTATGGAGAACTCCCCTTTGGATATGGCGACTATATTGTGATTCCCAGAGGCTGTGTTTATCAGATCAATTTTAAAACAGAAAAAAACAGATTGCTGGTTGTTGAAGCACACAGCCCTGTAAGATATCCAAAAAAATATTTAAGTCCTTACGGGCAATTGTTGGAAAGCAGTCCTTATTGCGAAAGAGATATCAGGGTCCCTCAAAATCTTAATCCCATCAACCAGGAAGGGGATTTCCTGGTTAAGGCCAAAAAGAAAGGCATGTTATATGGGTTTCATTACAAGAATCATCCTTTTGATGTGGTTGGGTGGGATGGGTGCTGTTATCCATTTGCATTTTCTATTCACGATTTTGAACCCATTACCGGCAGAATTCATCAGCCGCCACCAGTTCATCTGACTTTTGAAGGAAGGAATTTTGTGATCTGTTCTTTTGTCCCCCGCAAGTATGATTACCATCCGTTGTCAATCCCCGCACCCTACAATCATAGCAATATCGACAGTGATGAGTTGTTGTATTATGTCGATGGGCAGTTTATGAGCCGCAAACATGTGGAAAGAGGAATGATAACACTTCATCCCGGTGGTATCCCACATGGCCCTCAGCCCGGAGCTGCAGAAAAAAGTATTGGAAAGACGGAGACTGAAGAATTGGCGGTTATGATTGATACATTTCATCCGTTGGAACTTACCAATTATGCTTTGGAAATTGAGGATCCCAACTATATTAACAGTTGGGTGGAATAGGTGAGAAATTAAGGAACAACCTTTGATGAACATCAGGTAGTATTAATTTATTAAATTAGTATAAAATTTAAACTGATGGTCAAGTTTCATGAATTAAAAATCGGCGACTATGTCCAGGTGAACTCTAACGGACAAAGTTGGCAGGGCGAAGTAATTGACTTCAATCATGATGAAAAGGAGATTGGAGTTTATAATGGTGTTCAAAAATTTTTTTTCAAGGGCGAAGATTTAGATCCTGTTCCGGTGAATGATGAATCTCTCCTGAAAATGAATTTTACCAGGCATCCCAATGAGGATGGAACTGTGAAGTATATGAAAGGTGCTTTCCGAATGCAGATACCAAAAGCCGGAGACTTTTCCCACTTTGAAATTTGGTACAGGGATGAGAAGAGGCATATTTTGCATCCCATCCCGATGCATGAATTACAAAATCACTATCACGCGATGACCAAAGTTCATCTTTCGGCCGAGGCTATATAAAAAAAGATTGCTACTTCAGGTTTGCTGATGCCAGGGTGGTGTGGATGTTTACATTCTCTACAATGGTCAGGTAATTGATGCTTATTACTATTGAGGACTCTATAAGCCCGACACCCTGTGCATAGTAGGCATCTATTGCAGATTGCAATGCTCCTGCAGGAAGTGGGGCCGCAAGGATCGTGGTCTGCACGTGAATTACATTCTGGTAATTAATTCCATTGACTGTTCTGCTATTTTTGTCTGCTATTTTATTGGCCAGAACAACCGGAATTGTGGTTGATGTATTTGGCACAGTGACATTTATATTTTGATCCCAGGTTTGGCCAGGATCGAGGTTTGTTTTGAGAAATAATCTTACAAACGAGGAGGAAATCCCGGGAATCGAGTCGTATTGATAATAATCTGTACTGCTTTGATTCAGGTATTGAAATCCTCCGAATGAATATGAATACACATGAAAGGCCTTCCCCTGAATGGTTGTGTCGCTGTTGGTAGAAGTGACGGTATAATCTGATTCGACAGGAGTTCCGGTAGAAGAATTGGTCTCGTGATACGACCAGGTACTTCCGGCGCTATTATTAATAAAGGTAGTGGGTGTACCCGGCCCTGTCGGGGATCCGTTATTGCTGTTCTTACTGCAACTTAAAAACAATGTGCTGACCAGCGCAATCAAAGCTATTTTTCTCATAATATGTAAATGTGAAAATTAATGGAATAAAGTTTGAAATTTGTACTTGTTTTTTCAAAAAATAAATTCTTCAGGATGAAATGATAACTCCATTCTAAAATAATGCAAAACCCAAGCCATTTATTTTATTTTTTTTCAAATTTTGAATTTATAAACTTATCTTTGCGCCTCCAAATTTGAAAATGGCAAAACAGGCGCTCATAAAACAAGACGGTACTATTTTGGAAGCCTTGTCCAATGCTATGTTCAGAGTTAAACTTGAAAATGGTCATGAAATTTTGGCCACCATCAGTGGCAAAATGAGAATGCACTATATCCGGATTTTACCCGGAGATAAAGTGGGAGTTGAGATGAGCCCGTATGATTTATCGCGCGGACGGATCATTTTCAGGTATAAGAATAATTAAATTGTAAGTTAAAAGAGAAGCTATGAAAGTCAGAGCATCTATAAAAAAAAGAAATGCTGATTGCAAGATTGTCAGAAGAAAAGGAAGGTTATATGTGATCAACAAAAAGAATCCGCGCTTCAAACAAAGACAAGGTTAATTAATCAATAAACAAGAATTCAGAATATGGCTCGTATTGCCGGTATAGATTTACCCAAGAACAAAAGAGGAGAGATTGGTCTTACCTATATTTATGGTATTGGCCGCTCTACTGCCCAGTATATTTTAAAGAAAGCCAACATAGACTTTGATAAGAAAGTGGATGATTGGAATGACGATGAGCAGGCTGCTATCAGAAATATCATAAATGCTGAAATAAAAACTGAAGGCGCCCTCAGAAGTGAGGTGCAAACCAATATAAAAAGATTGCTGGATATCGCCTGCTACCGTGGCATCAGGCATCGTAAAGGATTGCCTGTCCGCGGCCAGCGTACCCGTACCAACAGCCGTACACGTAAAGGCAGACGTAAAACAGTTGCAGGTAAGAAGAAGGCTCCTAAAAAGTAATCACTGAGCCTTAATATTACCGGGCTTTAGAATTTTTGTATCAGCCGGATCTCAATAAAAAGCCTGAGGGAGGTGTGATACAGACGCTGGAAACAGCGGAAAATAAATAATATTTTTAAGATTACCTACAGAATTCATTATGGCGACAGCAAAAACAACAAACGCAAAAGCATCTTCCAAAAAGAGAGTGGTAAAGGTGGATAATTATGGAGACGCTCACATTACCGCAAGTTTCAACAACATTATTGTAAGCCTGACCAACAAACAAGGACAGGTGATCGCATGGTCATCGGCCGGCAAAATGGGATTTAAGGGTTCAAAAAAGAATACTCCCTATGCTGCCCAGATGGCTGCATCTGATGCTGCCAAAACTGCTATGGATGCAGGATTGAAAAGAGTGGATGTATATGTGAAAGGACCCGGTTCGGGCCGCGAAGGGGCCATTCGCTCCCTGGCACAATCCGGATTGGAAGTGGTAATGATCAAAGACATTACTCCATTGCCGCACAATGGTTGCAGGCCTCCCAAGAAAAGAAGAGTTTAATTTTTATATTTTATAAATCGGGTGTTCTATTGATTTTAGATTTTTAATGATGGGGCACCGGCACTAAAAAATCAAAGTAAGTTATGGCACGTCACACAGGACCCAAAACCAGGATTTCAAGGATTTTTGGGGAACCCATTACCGGCAATGGTAAATGGCTAAACAAAAACAGCAATCCTCCGGGGATGCATGGTGCAGCGCGCAAGAGAAAAAGCCTTGGCGAATATGCACTACAGTTGAGAGAAAAACAAAAAGCAAAATACACGTATGGTGTCCTTGAAAGGCAATTTAAGAAGACTTTCAATGAAGCTGTTCGCCGTAAAGGAGTTACCGGTGAAATGCTGATTAAATTGCTTGAAGCACGTCTGGATAATACAGTTTTCCGTATGGGAATTGCACCCAGCCGCCAGGCAGCAAGGCAGCTTGTATCGCACAAACATGTAACTGTAAATGGTGAAGTGCTGAATGTTCCTTCTTATTCATTAAAGCCGGGTGATGTAATCGGACTGAAAGAAAAGAGCGCCCACAATGAATCCATTACTTCCAATTTAAAACCGAAGAATCCAAAATTCAATTGGATCGATTGGAATGAAGGCACTATGAAAGGTACTTTTCTGGCTTATCCGGAAAGAGACAGTGTTCCGGAAAATATCAAGGAATCACTCATCGTCGAATTATACAGTAAATAAAGATTACCGTATCAAAAATTTAATCAACTCATTAAAACGAAATATATAAAATGGCCATTTTAAATTTTGTAAAACCTGATAAAATTGTTCTTCAAAAAAACAATCATTTCGAGGCACAATTTGAATTCAAACCATTGGAACCGGGTTATGGCGTTACAATAGGAAATGCATTGCGCCGGGTATTGCTTAATTCACTTGAAGGATATGCAATTGTGGGAATCAGTATTCTCGGAGCAGAACACGAGTTTGCAACCATCAAAGGAATTACCGAAGATGTTACGGAAATCATTCTTAACCTGAAACAAGTTCGTTTTAAGAAGAAGGTTGAGCATGATCCGGGTGTTGAAAAGATTACCCTGAACCTGAAAAATAAAACAGAGTTTACCGCAGCTATGATTGGCGAGGCTTCTCCGGCTTTTGAAGTTATGAATCCTGAACTCCTGATTTGTACGATGGATCCTTCGGCAAAACTGGATATTGAACTGACCATTAGCAAAGGAAGGGGATATGTACCGGCTGAAGAAGCGAAAGAAAAGAGCAATCATTTCGGATACATTCCGATTGATGCCATTTACACCCCAATCAAGAATGTAAAATACACCATTGAAAATACGAGGGTTGAACAGAGAACAGACTTTGAAAAACTGGTAATGGAAGTGGTTACTGACGGTACGATTGATCCGGAAGATGCTGTAAAGCAGGCTTCCAGAATCCTGATTCAACACCTGATGATCATTACCGATGAGAATATCACCTTCGATAATAAGGAAGAAAGGAAAGAAGACATGGTGGATGAGCAAACCCTTCAACTGAGGAAAGTTTTAAAGACACCGTTGGAAGATCTTGACCTTTCGGTAAGAGCATTCAACTGTCTGAAAGCAGCCAAGATCAATTCGCTGAGTGAGCTGGTACAATATGAGCAGGAAGATTTGATGAAATTCCGGAATTTCGGACAAAAATCACTGAGCGAAATCGAACAGGTATTGCAGGAACGAGGACTCAACTTTGGAATGGAACTTTCCAAGCTGAGGTTGGATGACGAAGCATAATCATTAATTCATTTGATCGCAAAAAAAACAGAAATATGCGTCACGGAGATAAAGTAAATAATTTGGGCAGAACTTCCAGCCACAGAAAAGCATTGCTGAGCGGACTGGCCTGCCAATTGATCGAAAATAAAAAAATCGTTACCACGATTGCCAAAGCCAAAGCTTTGAGGCCTTACGTTGAACCCCTGATAACAAAGGCGAAGGAAAATACCACTCATCAGCGCAGGATCATTTTCAGCAGGCTGAATGATAAATCGGCTGTAAAGGAACTTTTTGATTCTGTCAGTCCTAAAATTTCAGGACGCGCCGGCGGTTATACCCGTATCATTAAACTGGGCAAAAGGGTGGGAGATAATGCTGAACTGGCATTGATTGAACTGGTTGACTTCAATGAAATCTACGGAAAGGGAATTGGCGAAACCGGAGCGCCCGCGAAGAAGACCAGGAGAAGCAGAGGAAAGAAATCAACTGAAAAAACCGTGGAAGCAAAGGTTGAAGAAGCGGCACAGGTAAGCGAAGAAACCTCTCAGGAAGAAAAGAAGGAAGAAAAAGTATCTGAGCCTGTTAAAAAAATAGACCCTGAAACGGAGAAATAAGATTACATCTTTAATAAATGAGAGCCCGGTTAATTCCGGGTTTTTTTTATGAAATAACCTGTCAGGTTTATATTCGAGATCAACTGGTTCAGGAGACGAAAACCTGACAGGTTGTAAAGAGATGGGGTTAGGATTTCATTGATATGGCTACCCTCAATTTATTGTCATAAATCACATGGCCGTCTGATCGGGTAAGGTGTACCTTTGATGCAGATACTCCATCTTTGACTTCTCCAAAACCACCGTTCAATGGCCATCGCTGTGGTACTGGCCACTTATTCAGATAACCCCATTCAGATTTACCATCGGGGAAATACTTTGTACCCGCAGTATAATGAAATGAATTGAATCCGGACACGACATCAGAATATCCGTTATCAAATGACAATTCCTTTATTCTGTTTTTAAAAAGGTTGCGGAGATATATAACAGGTCATTCCGGCATGAGGATTATTTTAATCCGGCAATATCCTGCCCTTCCCTTTTTTTCGCTGAAGAAATCATCTTCGGGTTTATGTGCAGGGTTGCTGCAATATCTGCTACACTATCGACACGCGGTTTACGGCTTAGGGCATTGAGCCTTCTGATCATAGCTTTTTTCAATTTTAGCCTGTGATCCTTTAACAGGACTTCAAGAAACTGGTTATTGTGTGCATCGTAGAAATGAATTATGGTGTATGGATTGGTAGCCGGACCGATTTCTATTACCCAGTAATTCTGGCCATCACCCGGATTACTTTGCATCCCCCTGGCACCGGATGCCATTAGCAGCAGGGTGAAGATGATAACTAAATTCCTTTTCATTTTATTCTTTTTTTGGTTTAAAATTTTGTGCAACGGTTCATATTCGGTGCGTTTTTGGGAAGGAGCAGATATCCTTTTTTAAAAAAATCAATCGCAATTTATCAGGCTGCCGGAGAGCATGCAAGCAGAAATCGACCTGCAACGGATTACACCGTCAGATAACTTATAAGCAGCTATGAGAGGGATTCGTGGGGCATTAATGTATTTCGTCCGTGAAATACTTACCCTTATCGAATAACAGGGTCTGTATCTATTAGTCAATAATGAGCCTTCGGTATGAAATATACGTCTGGTTCCCGTTTTTCAAAATCAAGTTGTTTTCCGGTTTATGACATTGAGAAAAAATCATTTTCTCCAATGCGGGAGGGTATCTTTAATAAATGTCGTAAAATCGTAAAAAGGCATGCAGGAGGGATAATATTTTTTTAATTCTGTTTCAAATAAAAGCCACATTATCATAATTGATCTCTGCTGATGAATAAGTCTGTATTGTGCACACCATCAATGGATATTAAAACATAAATTATTATGTAGCATTCAATAACATAGAGTGGTACATTCTTGTAAAAGGAATAATTTGAACCGGCTATTAGGAGAATTGAACCAAACAAAAAAATTTTTCCTATGCAGCGTTTTCGTAAAACTACTTGCCTTGCGTATAATTGATTATTAACTTTTTATTTATAAGTATGCATCAAAGAATAAAATTCAGGTTGCCAATCTGGTCTTTTTTGGCAATCGTACTGACAATTGCATCTCTTATTCCTGTTGCAGCAAAAGCACAAGCCACCGCGGTTTCCGGTACTGTAGCCGACAAGAATGGCAGTCCCCTGGCAGGTGCTACTGTGATGGAGAAGGGGAGTGCAAATGGCACAACAACAAATTTGTCCGGTGATTTTCATCTGAATGTTTCCGGCCCCAATGTGACTCTGGTAATTTCGTCCGTCGGATATGAAGATGTCAATTTTCCCCTAAACGGGCAGACTGAAGTAAATATCACAATGACCCTTTCCACAAAAACACTTGATCAGGTAGTTGTTGTTGGATATGGAACCCAAAAGAAACTGGATGTGACCGGTTCTGTGGCTACGGTGAGTGGGTCTGATATTGCAAAACAATCATCCTACAACCCGCTGAGCGGATTGCAGGGAAAAGTAGCCGGGGTACAGATTACCAACGCCGGTTCGCCGGGTGCTCCACCGCAGGTTACTATTCGTGGGGTAGGTACTGTTTATGGCAATACCAATCCGTTATATGTCGTAGATGGCGTATGGTATGATGATATCAGTTTTCTGAACAGCAACGACATTGCAAGCATCAGCGTACTGAAAGATGCATCGGCAGAATCGATTTATGGTATCCGCGCTGCCAATGGTGTTATTTTGGTTACCACCAAAAAAGGAAAAGTGGATGGCAAAGCTGTTATTAACTATAATGGATATGCGGGAAATCAGGTAGTGACCAATGAACCCAAGATGGCTAACGGTCCTGAATACGCGCAAATGATCAATGAAGTGGATGCATTGAACGGTGCGCCGGCTCTGTATCCGGATCCGAATTCATTTGGCACCACCGACTGGTATCATCTTATTCTTAGAAATGCAATGGTAACCAATCATCAATTGTCGGTAACCGGCGGGGGAAAGGCTTCGGATTATAATTTCTCTATGGGATATTATCATCAGGACGGATTGGTTAAGAAAAGTGATTTTGACCGGTACAATGTGCATATTTCAAACGATTATCAGTTAACCAGGTTTTTGAAAGTGGGAATTAATACTACCGGGCTTTTTAGCAGATCCAATGATGCACCGGGCGGAATTTTCTACAGCCTCTTTAATGCAGCCCCCATCGTTCCGGCATTTTATTCCGACGGGAGTTATGGAGATCCGTCTGATTTTAATATAGCTGCAGCAAATCAGAAAAACCCGCAGGAAAATATTGACTTCAATCACCATCGGACGAAAACATATAAACTGAACGGAAATTTATTTGCTGAAGTTAAATTCCTGAAATATTTCACCTTCCACACAAGCGCCGGTGCGGTCTATGAACAAGCGGAAGGAACAGGATATACACCGTTTACCAACTACTCTTATATTCCGGTTGCACTTCGAAATACTCACTCAGTGCTGGGAATTAACAGAAATGAGATTAGAAATTATATTGTTGAAAACACACTGACCTTCCAAAAAAGATTCGGTGCACATTCGGTGACTGCATTGGCAGGGCAGGGTGCACAGGAATACAGGACATACACTTTTAAAGCGAGTGTTCAGGATGTACCGCCGGGGGCATCAACTCAATACCTTTCATTGGGGACAGCTTCATCAGCCAATGTAAGTGACGGAGGTTCGTTGGACAGGGTAAACTCTTATTTTGGCAGAGTAAATTATTCTTACAACGACCGTTACTTGTTAACTGCGTCTTTAAGAGCAGATGGTTCCTCCAAGTTTAGTGATACCTGGGGTTATTTTCCTTCGGTAGGTGTGGGCTGGATAATCAGTAAAGAAAAGTTTTTTGAAAATCAAAAGCTGTTCAACAATTTGAAACTGAGAGGAAGCTGGGGTAAAATCGGAAACCTGTCCGTACCGGCAAATCTCTCCATCCTGAAGGCTTCCCAAGATCCGACATTGGTTTACGTGGGAGGCGATGGCAGTTCTGCCACCGGAGCAAGTATCAACACGGTGGTAACTCCGACAACCCATTGGGAAACCGGGGAAGGAACAGATATTGGTTTGGAAGCATCTCTTATTGACAACAGATTGTATGTGGAATTGGATTGGTATAATAAGAAAACGACCAATGCCATATTTGCTATTCCGGTACTTGGTTCTGTCGGCACTACCAGCGGTACCATCATCGGAAACCAGGCGACTTTCCGCAACAGAGGGTTTGAATTTTTGGTTACATGGAAAGATCATATAAATAAAGACTGGAACTATTCCATCAGTGCAAACGGTGGCATTAACCACAATCTGGTTCAGCAGGTGGCAACAGGTGGTAATCCGATTTATGCATTTCTGGGTGCAAATGTGGTTACCCGGACAATGGTCGGTCAACCGATTGGAGAATTTTATGGCCGTGAGGTCGTGGGTATTTTTCAGTCAGCAGCCGATGTATTGGGCTATACAAACAAGGATGGTATCGTGATTCAACCAACAGCCAAGCCCGGCGATTTCAAATACAAAGATGAAAACGGAGATGGCGTAATAGACGATAAAGACAGGGTTGTGTTGGGAAATCCGAATCCGAAATTTGTATATGGACTTAATACAACTCTTTCTTACAAACAATTTGATTTGCTTCTCGATTTTCAGGGAGTTTCCGGTGTAAGTATTTACAACGGAAATTTTGCAATGAGATTTGGCGGTGAAAATTACACGCAGGATTTTTATAACAATCGCTGGCATGGAGAAGGAACTTCCAATGTGTATCCTTCAGTCAACATTGCGGGTAATAACAGTTTCACCAATTCCTTCTTTGTAGAAGACGGAAGTTATTTCCGTATCAGGAATGCACAATTAGGTTATACATTGATTGGAACCAACGGGCCGCGGTCTGGTATTTCCAAACTCAGAATATTTGTGAATGCCCAGAACCCTTTTACGTGGTTTCATTACAGAGGGTTTACTCCTGAAGTGCAGGCAAGTTCGCCGACGCTGCAGGGTATAGATCAGCAGGTGTATCCTTTGTATGCAACCTACAGTGCAGGAATCGATCTCACCTTTTAATTCTCAAAAAAAATATTTATGAAAATAGGTTATAAAAATTCAGGTAAGGCAATTTTGATAATAGGCTTGCTGCCCCTGTCTTTCATGTTGAGTTGTAACAAAAGTTATCTGGAGGTGCCCCCACAGGCCCAGCAACCTGTGCAGCAATTCTGGCAAAACCAGAACGATGCAACGGAGGCTGTGAATGCCATGTATGCCAATACCCGCGGATGGACATTTGTTGCTTTTGCACCGATGGCCATTGAGAGTTTGGGATCAGACGATGCAACCACCGGAAGCGATCCTACAGACGGATCAGTGGCGTTCATGAGCCAGTTTGATAATTTTACAGTCACTTCCACAAACAGGGAATTACCCGACTTCTGGAATGGTATGTATATAGAGATTAATTATTGCAATCAGGTAATAGATAATATCCCAAATATAAATATGGATGCCAACCTGAAGGCGCGTTACATTGCTGAAGCAAAATTTCTGAGAGCGTATTCATATTTCAGGCTGGTACGCGCATTTGGCGATGTTCCATTGCGATTGCACTTGCCTGCCAACAGCAGCGAATACAATTTACCCCGCACACCAAAAGATCAGGTATGGGCTGCTATTGAGCAGGATTTGAATGATGCAGAATCAGTGTTGCCTCCCTCTTATTCAGGCCCCGATGTTGGCAGAATCACAAAAGGTGCCGCACAAGCCCTGCATGCCAAAGTAGCTTTGTATCAGAAAAAATGGGCAGATGTGGTTACCTTTTCCAACAAGGTGATTCAATCCGGATTGTATAACCTTTTCCCGGATTTTGAAAAACAGTATCGGATCCAGAATGAAAATAATTCGGAATCAGTTTACGAAATCCAATGTACTTATTTGCCTAATAATGTGCCTGCATCCAATTCGCAATATTGCCAGATACAACAGCCCAGAGGCGGCTTTGACGGCAACGGATGGGGATATAATAATCCTACGCAGGATTTGGTTGATGCATTTGAACCCAATGATCCGAGATTAAATGCAACAATTCTTTTCAGAGGATCCACTTCGGCTGAAGGGGATTTAATTCCACTGACGGCAGCCAATCCGATGTACAATTACAAGTCTTATGTTCCTTTCCCGGTTTACGTAAATGACAATGGGGGAAGCGATCAGAACGTAAGGGTAATCCGCTATTCGGATGTGCTTTTGATGAATGCAGAGGCAAATAATGAATTGGGAAATACTTCAGATGCATTGGCATCATTGGAAAAGGTGCGCAAAAGAGCGAGAGATTTTGCAATTGCTCATGGTGCACCGGCCAATACCCTGCCTCCCGTCACCACCACAGATCAGACGGCTTTACGGGCAGCCATTTACCACGAAAGAAGAGTGGAACTGGCCATGGATTTTAACAGCCGTTATTTTGATGTGATCCGCCAGGGCAGAGGAACTGCCGTATTCGGGCCGATGGGTTGGAAGGCCGGTAAAAATGAGGTTTGGCCAATACCCCAATCAGAAATAGACAATAGTTTCGGAGTGTTGACTCAAAATCCGGGATATTAATGAACAGTATAAATTTCAGCATTATGAAAAATAAATGGTTTAAGGGTGTGTTGCTACTGATGACAGGCGGCATATTTCTTACTTCTTGTTATAAATCTTTCGATTCAAAAAGCTACCGGCCGACTTTTACCGTTGGCGGTTTTGCATCCTCTGCCGAAGTAGGTGCCGGACATTTGGTAGGGTACTGGGCGTTTGACGGAAGTTATGTTGACAGTGTATCCGGAACATTAGGAACCGGAGTTAAAACCAGCTTTGGACCGGGTTTCAAAGGACAAGCTTTACAGGGAGCAGAAGCAGGTTACGTCATCAGCGCATTGCCTGCCGCAATAAAAAATATGAAAAGCTTTACTATTGATTTTTGGATCAATACCCCGCAAAATACCAACGGGATTGTGGCTCCGCTGGTGATTACCAATGACAATGATTTCTGGGGTTCGCTTGACATGTTTTACGAAAACGGAAGTACAGCTACCTCGGCAAATTTGAAAGTTCATTACGGATGGACACAGAAGAATAATTGGTTTACCACGGCATTTCTGGCTAATCCATGGAATGCCTGGCAGAACATAGCTTTGACTTATGATGCCGCTACCTCTACATTCAATTTATATCAGGGTGGAAGCCTTGTACAGGGAGGAACATTGACCGTGGATAATCTGGGAGCCGCATCTTTTACCCCGGGCGCTAATAATATTGTTTTTGGCACAGAGCAATTCCAGACGGATCCAAGTCTTGGAACTGCAGGAGGAACCCAGGGATGGGCTGATTATTTGAGAGGCCAATTGGATGAGGTGCGTATTTATGATGTTGCTCTTTCAGGTTCAGATTTGAAGTCGCTCATCATTTTACAGGGAAAAGGAAAATAAAAATTATTTCAACTAATGTAATTTGACAAATATGAAAAATATTTTTCTGGCTATATGCGGGTTTGCAGTTTGTTTTACAATCAGCAGTTGTAAAAAAACAGATGCTAATTCAGGTATTCATGTAAATGCGCAATTGCCGGCAATCACTACAAATGCTGCTGTTATCAACGGTTCAAATATTTCGCTTGGCGGAAATATTACCAGCGATGGTGGTTCCATTGTTACCGAAGCAGGTATTTGCTATAGCACCCAACCGGGAGTGGACACTTCAAAAAATAAAATGGCAACCTATCCCATTTCGGGTAATTTTTCAATTCCGGTAAAGGGATTGGGTTTGTTGACTACTTATTATTACAAGGCATACGCCATCAACGAAAAGGGAATTACCTATGGTGATGAAAAATCATTTCTGGTTCCGATTCCTGGATACAATTCTTCTGCTGATGTGGCCAAAGCAAATCTGGTTGCCTACTGGGCATTTGACGGAGGTTATATTGACAGTGTTTCATCTACCGTTGGCACACCGGTAAATCCCTCTGCCATAAGTTTTGTCAGTGGCCAAAGAGGCCAGGCAGCGGAAATCGTAAGCCCGGGATATATTAATTCCAACGTAGGAAATATGGTTTCCGGATTGGAGGATGTGACTCTTGCATTTTGGATGAAACACCCATCAACAGTGGATCCGGGTGGGGCAAATTTTACCTATTTTCCGTTTTCACTGAATGCTGCCGGTTTTTCGTGGGAAAAAACCCGGTTCTTCATGCTGATAAACAATCCGGATAATTCAACAAATTCGTATGGTAAGGTGGGACTCAATGATCAATGGTTTGATAAAGGGCAAACCTGGCCAAAATTGTTGGATGGGGCATGGCACCAGGTAATCATAAGTTTTAGTGGTTCTACAGGCCTACTGAAAGTTTACGTGGACGGTACATTTTTTAATTCCATTTCGTTTAGTACACAGACCAGTTTTGGCGATTCAGATAGCTTTACTTTGGGAGGGCCGGATACAAACGCAACCACAAGTAATGGCTGGATGCAATCTTTGAACGGGGATCTGGATGAGTTTAAGATTTTCAATAAGGTCCTTTCTGATGATGAGGTAGCTGCACTTTATACATTACAATCCCACGGATTTTAACGGGGGAATACAGTGATTTCCCTGCCGGGATTTGTTTGATCAGGAGCTGAAGAAAAGGCTAACAGGCAAAGTGTTAAATGGAATGAGTTGATTCCTCAATTGCAATTGTTTTATCAGAGGAATCCTACCTTGCACCTCATTATACATTTTGTCTGTGAAATTTTTTAAGAATTACAGGGCATACGAGGGCGGTATTCTTTATTTTCTACTCTTTGCATTCGGAATCTTATTCATTGGGCTGGTATGTTTATCAGTTCCCAAAGGTGTTTCCTTTATCTGGATAAATCACGGAAGCTATCGCTCGGAGACTATGGATATTTTGATTAAGGGGTTCACCGATCTCGGAACAGTTTATGGAGCTATCCTCGTCGCTCTGATTTTTATTTTGAAAAGAAGTTGGCATTCCGTTCTTATTGTAGTAGTCACTTTTTTGTTGTCAGGAGAGGTTGCCCGGATATTAAAACATTATTTTAATCATCCACGGCCTGCATCATTTTTCCGGGATATTCATGTAATACGGGCACCTTCCTGGAACCAGTTGGATTATTTGTATTCTTTTCCTTCAGGGCATACCACAACGATTTTTTCACTTGCTGTTATTGTTTCCCTTTTTTTCATCAAAAAGAAATGGGTTGCAGTAGTTTCATTCCTGATTGCCTGCACAGTGGGTTATTCCAGAATCTATCTCGGTGAACATTTTTTGGAAGATGTATGGGCAGGCGCCCTCACAGGAACTACCGTAGGTGTTATCTGTTTTATTTTTATAAATTGGTTATTCAAAAAGTGGAAGAATAGAAAAACTCCTCAAATTGAATCTTCGCCAAAGAAGTGAATTTTTCAGATTTAATATCCAAAGTTTTTAGATTCGGATTAACCGGATTTATCGGATTTGTAATCGATTTCGCAATTACCTATTTGTGCAAGGAAAAATTGCACATCAACAAGTTTGTATCTAACGGATTGGGATTTGTGTTTGCCGTGATCAATAATTTTATTTTAAACCGGACATGGACATTCGAAAGTACAGACCCTGCTATCGTCCGTCAGTTTTCTCTTTTTCTTGCAATAAGTGTTATCGGACTGGCTATTTATACCGGGCTTTTGTATTTTTTCAATGTGAAGAAGAAGAAAAGATTTTACCTGAGCAAATTGTTGGCTGTAATGGTCGTATTTATCTGGAACTTTACAGCCAACAGCCTTATCACGTTTCACTATGCGTTCTGAGTTGTATTTCCGCAAGATTCTTTATCTGATTTTGATCACCTTCCTGGCCCGTTGTATCCTTGCATTTACTTTGGATCTGGGGAATGATGAAGCATATTATTTTACGTATGCTCTTCAGCCGGATTGGAATCATTTTGACCATCCACCGCTGGTAGGGATCTTCATCAGATTGTTTACATTTAATCTCCATTGGGTAAACGATTTTTCGATGCGGCTACCGGCCATATTGAGCGCGTCTGTTAGCACCTGGCTGATTTTCAAATGCGGAAAAATTCTCAAAGATGAACGCACCGGATGGATAGCCGCAGTTTTATACAACACCTCTGTTTATGCAAGCATTATTTCGGGCTTTTTTATTCTTCCCGATTCACCTCAATCTGTTTTTTGGTTGTCGGGAATTTATTTTGCATTAAAACTAATCACCGGCATTCATTCCAAAAAAGAAACAAATACATTATTAATACTGATTGGAATCACTGTTGGATTAGCTACCATGTGCAAAATTCACGGGGTGTTTCTCTGGTTTGGAATTATCATGTATATGTTGATATATGACAGAAGTTTTTTCAAAAACTATTTTTTGTATATCTCTTTGCTGATAACATGTATGATCATTTCACCCATTCTCATCTGGAATATCCAAAATCATTTTGTCACCTGGCGATTCAATAGCCAGCGGGTGGAGGTTCGGCATTTTGCCTTTAATACATCCGGATTTTTTGCGGCATTGGGCGGACAGATCGCCTACAATAATCCGGTCAATCTTATCATTTATGCTCTTGCGCTTCCGGGTATTCGAAAAATGGTTCATCCAAAAGGCGCAGTTCGTTTATTAAAGTGGTTGTCATTTCCGATCATCCTGATGGTTACTGGTATTTCCATGTTTAGAGATGTGTTGCCACATTGGAGTGGCCCCGGTTTTACAGGGTTAATTTTATTGGGCAGTTTTGTGATTAGTGAAAATGTTGGTAAGCCCGGTGGATTGAAATTTAAAAGATGGATTGCCGCTGCAGTGGTATTGATTATTTCATTTGTTTTGATTGGGGTTTCTATGGTTAAATTTTATCCCGGTACATTGGGCAGCAAACAGGTTTCGCAATTGGGGAGTAGCGATGTGACGCTTGACATGGTTGGATGGCATCAGCTTTCACGCGTTTTTAACGAGATCAGGGATGATGAATTGAATAGAGGAGAAGCATCGCCAACGGATCCGATTCTTGTCAATAAATGGTTTCCCGGCGGACATATTTTATTATATGTGGCTTTCCCTTCAAACATCCGTGTCGTGGGCGCCGGAGATCTTTTTGATATCCACAAATTTGCCTGGCTCAACCGGCAAGAAGGTTATCTGGCAAAGGGAGAAAATGCATATTTTATTACCGCCTCAAATAATTATTTTGATCCTTATGTTGTTTATAAAGGGCAATTTGAAAATATCAAACTCTTAAAACAATTTCCGGAGTATCGGTCAGGGGTGCGTGTTCGGACTTGGTATGTGTATAAACTTGAAAATGCACTTAAACCTCTCGGCTATATTCTGGACAAATAATTGATGTAATAATCATTGATGAGGCCAGACCATTGACTGAATTTGGTGAAAGTATTGGTATCGTTTGTATTCATTTCTCATTATAGAGCATGAAGATTGTCTTTAACTTCGTACTGATTTTTTATCAAAAAAAAGAACAGCGTACTTAACCGGGTTTGTTATTTTATTAAAAAATAATCAGGAAAAGATCAATGTTTAGAAAAAATTATAAGAGGATTGGGTTGAATACTTTTTTTATAGCCATTGTTTTTTTCTTTATGTGGGGTTGTAAAAAATCTTCGGTTCAACCAACTCCGCCTCCGCCACCACCGGCACCGACGAGTTTCCAGATCATAAAACAAACCATAAATGGAGTTGTTTTTAATTCTACAAAAACCATATATGGAATCAATGTCACACCTTCTATTCAGATTTCCTTTTCAGACAAAGTGGACAGATCGCTGATGGCATCAACTGTGTCTTTAGTTAACAAGACCAACAATTCCGCCAATGTTGATTTCAATGTTTCTTATCAAAATAATGACAGTACCATCACGGTTACTCCGTCGGCAAGTCTTCCATTTCTGAATCAATTTTATTTTTCAATTTCAACAGCATTGAAGTCTGCTTCGGGAGGATCGTTAACCAACAGATCGGATTTGGTTTTTGTAACTCAGATAGATTCTGCTGATAAATTTGCACAGATATCAGATTCCGCATTGCTCGATCTTGTTCAGAAACAAACCTTCAAATATTTCTGGGATTTCGGCCATTCCGTGAGTGGCCTGGCAAGAGAACGCAGCAATGGTAATAATGAAACATGTGCTACCGGCGGCACAGGTTTTGGGATCATGGCCATGGTTGCCATGGCTCATCGGGGCTTCATTTCACGAAGCGATGCATTGAACAGAATTTCCACCATCACCAATTTTCTGATTACAAAATGCGAACGCTGGCACGGTGCGTTTACACACTGGGTTAATGGAACCACAGGCGCAACGATTCCTTTTGGTAATAATAACGGAGCCGATATTGTGGAGACCTCTTACGTGATTGAAGGCCTGTTGACAGCAAGGCAATATTTCAACAGTCCGACAGACCCCACGGAAATTGCATTGCGCGACAGCATCAATTCCATCTGGCAGGCAGTAGATTGGAATTGGTTTACCCAAAATGGTCAGGTTCAGGGTTTGTATTGGCAATACAATCCTTCCTACACCAGCACAAGTGATATCTGGAGCATACCTGTAACGGGATGGAATGAAGCGCTGATAACTTATGTCCTTGCGGCATCTTCGCCGGATCATGCAATTACCAAAAATATTTATGACAACGGTTGGGCAAGAAACGGAGCCATCAAAAACGGAAACAGTTTTTTTGGAATTGTTTTGCCTTTGGGCGAAAATCTGGGCGGGCCATTGTTTTTTGAACATTATACTTTCATGGGATTGAATCCAAATGGTTTGAAAGATAATTATGCCGATTACCGGCAACAAACGCAGGCACACTCATTAATCAATTTTAATTATTGTTTTAAGAATCCAAAAGATTTTTACGGATACAGCAATCTTTGCTGGGGGCTAACGGCCGGCGATGATAATGTAAGTGGTTATCTGGCTCATTCTCCCACCAATGACGACGGGGTCATTTCGCCAACGGCAGCGGTTTCTTCCCTGCCATACACACCCGAACAATCTATGGATGCGATTCGTTTTTTCTATTACAAACTGGGTGATAAAATTTTTCAGCAATATGGTTTTATCGATGCATTTAATTTGAACGATATCTGGTTTTCAAATTCTTTTCTTGCCATAGATCAGGGGCCACAAATTGTGATGATTGAAAACTACAGAAGCGGGTTTATCTGGGATTTGTTTATGAGTTGCCCTGAAGTAAAAAGCGGATTGCAATTGCTTGGGTTTTCAGGCCCCGGGATTTAACCAACAATAATTTTTAATCCTGGCAAGTTTTAAAAGATATTTGGAAAATAATTTTTTTGAATGGGTGCAAAGAGTAAGATCAGGATCCTTGAAGGAATAAGACAGGGTAAAGTAGGCGGAGGAGAAAGTGTGCTCCTCAACCTTGTTGAGCATTTGAATAAAGATGAATTTGAACCTGTGGTACTTTCCTTTACCGGCGGAATGATGGTAGAATATTTAGAGCAGGCTGGAATTCCTGTACATGTAATCCATTCCGAAACTCCCTTTGATTTCAGGATCCGGAAGAAAGTGAAGCAACTGATGATCGATGAAAAAATTGATCTGGTACATGCACATGGTACCCGGGCAGCAAGCAATATGTTTTGGGCAGCAAAGAAAAATAAACTTCCACTTATTTATACCTGTCATGGATGGTCATTTCATCCTGATCAGCATAAAATAATCCGTAAGTTGAGAATCCGGAGCGAAAAGTTCCTCACTGAAAAAGCTGATATCAATATTTGTGTTTCCCAATCCAATGCAGATGAAGGAAAAAGATTGTTTAAAAATTATCAACCGCTGGTCATCCTGAATGCAGTCGATACGCAAAAGTTTGATTGCAATATAACAGGGGAGGGTATCCGTAAAGATTTAAGGATAAAACCGGAAGAACTCCTTGTTTCTTTTATCGCACGATTTACATGGCAGAAACAGCCACTGGCATTGATACGGGCTTTTGAAAATGTGGTAAAAGAGGTTCCAAATATCAGGTTGGTGATGGTGGGCGACGGTGAAGAAAAAGAAAAAGCAATCCGGCTGATCAGGGAAAGGTTGTTGGGTGAAAAAATAATTTTACTTCCTTTCAGGCGGGACGTGCCGGAATTGCTGGCTGCCTCTGACATTTTTGTACTGCCTTCTTTGTGGGAAGGTTTGCCGATGGGCCTTTTAGAGGCGATGGCAATGAAAAAAGCAATTATCGCAAGCCGCGTAGATGGAACTGCCGAGGTAATTACCGATGGGGAAAATGGTATTCTGATAAATCCGGCGAATATGGAAGATGAACTTGCACGATCCATTATCAGGTTAGCAAAGGATGAAAGTTTGCGAAAGACAATTGCAGAAAATGCACTCGGCAGTATCCGAAACCGTTATAATGTTCAGATGATGACCCGTCAAAATGAAGCTGTTTACAGGAAACTGATTGCTAACATGTCTCTCTAATTTTTTTCGTCATTTGTAAATTGAATTTTATCCATTTGGAGTGCTTCCACTTTATGTCCTTTGTATCCTTCCATTGTTTTTGCAGCCACCAATGAATTCCAGATAGCTTCTGATGTAGCTTCAATGGCAGCCAAAAAGAGCGGAGACGTTTGTCCGTTTGATAATAAATCCTGTGACAGCAACTCTGGTTTTTCATTGTAAGGAACTCTCAGTCCCGCGGCTGTAGAAAAAGCAATTATGTAATCACCACTTCCATTGGCGGCAATCCCTCCGGTATTGGCAATTCCCATGAATGCACGTTTGGCCAGCCGGTGCAGATTGCGGTAATCCAATGGTGCATCTGTGGCCACGATAACCATACATGAACCATCAGCATGTTTGAGAATCTGATCGCTGAAACTGAATTTTTTCAATTGTTTGCCTGCATCAATTCCATTGATGTTGAGAACTCCTCCGAAATTGGTTTGTACCAGTACGCCGACCGTATAACCGCCAAGAGATTCGGGTAATTTTCTTGAAGATGTTCCAATGCCGCCTTTGAATCCGAAACAAACAGTGCCGGTACCTGCCCCGGCATTTCCTTCTGCCACTTTTCCTGAAGATGCTTTTGAAATTGCATCCCAGACATCCTTTTCCGTTACATGCATACCGCGGATATCGTTCAGGTAACCATCATTGGTTTCACCAACAACTGCATTTACAGATTGCACATTTTCGTTGCCCTTCTGCTGCAAAGTATATTTTACAACTGCCGTTACAGCAGTGCCAACATTCAGTGTGTTGGTAAGGATAATGGGCGTTTCGATATTTCCCAATTCATTCACCTGTGTGATTCCCGCCAGTTTTCCGAATCCGTTTCCGACAAAAATTGCTGCCGGTACTTTCTCCTGAAAAATGTTTCCATCGCAGGGCAAAATGGCTGTGACACCGGTCCTGATTGAATCGCCCCTGATCAAAGTAACATTACCAACCTTCACTCCGGCCACGTCTGTAATGCTGTTCCATTTTCCGGTTGGCAAAACGCCCGGGGTAATGCCATAATCTCTCAGTCGTTTTTGTGATTCGCCTGTCATTGCAATAAGAAATAAAAAAAGAATGAATAAATTTTTTCTGAACATTTGAATTGTGTTGAGGATAATTTGGCTCTAAATTAATTTTTCCTGAGGGTTTGGCATTCAATTAAAATTTGCAGGGGCAAAAAATTCCTTCGGTGGATATTAAAAAAAATAACATCTGGTAATTCACATTAATTTTAATTTTGCAACTTTAAAAATTTTTAAAAATATACCTGTAAACTGTAAATGAATAATACTTATCACGACCTGGTAGATCAGACCTTTAATTTTCCACAGGAAGATTTTAATCTTAAAGATGGTTATCTGCAATTCAATGGAGTGGATGTGAAAGCATTAATTGATAAGTACGGTACGCCGTTGAAATTTACTTACCTCCCCAAAATCGGGATGCAGATCAACAAAGCGAGAAAAATGTTTGCGCAGGCATTCAAGAAATACAAGTATGAAGGAAAATACAATTATTGTTATTGTACCAAAAGTTCTCACTTTTCTTTTGTGGTAGAGGAAGCGCTTAAACACAATGTACACCTGGAAACCTCTTACGAATATGATATCGACATCATTCACAATCTTTACAGAAGGAAAAAAATAAGCAAGGAAACTTTTATCATTTGCAACGGATACAAGGAAAAAGCTTATACGCGTGCGATTTCCAGGTTGTTGAATTCCGGATTCAAAAATGTCATTCCGGTTTTGGATAATAAGGAAGAACTGAAAGCTTACCGGAAATCTGTGAAAGTTCCATTCAACATCGGGATTCGCGTGGCTGCAGAAGAAGAACCCACTTTTCCCTTTTATACTTCCAGACTGGGAATCAGGGCAAGAGATATTCTTGAATTTTATGTGGATGAAATCGAGGGATTTGAAGATCGTTTTCAGTTGAAAATGCTTCACATATTTCTGAATAAAGGAGTGAAGGATGATATTTATTACTGGAGTGAGTTAAATAAAGTTATCAACCTCTACTGCCAGCTCAAAAAGATTTGTCCTGAATTGGATTCAATCAATATCGGCGGCGGATTTCCCATCAAACATTCCCTGGCATTTGATTATGATTATCAGTTTATGATCAATGAAATTGTCAGAAATATCAAAACCACCTGCCGGAAAAATAAAGTACCCATGCCGGATATTTTTACGGAATTCGGCAGTTTTACTGTAGGCGAAAGCATGGCTCATATTTTCAGTGTACTCGGCGAAAAAATGCAGAATGACCGCGAAACCTGGTACATGATTAATTCTTCTTTTATCACAACACTTCCTGATGTTTGGGGCATAGGTGAGAAATTTCTGATGCTCCCTGTTAATAAATGGAGTGAAGAATATCAGAAGGTGAAGTTGGGAGGAATTACCTGTGATAGCAATGATTATTACGACAGTGAAGAACATGTCAATGAAGTGTTCCTGCCCAAACTTGTAAACGGCGAACCCCTTTATGTAGGATTTTTTCATACTGGTGCTTATCAGGATCAGATAAGCGGTTACGGAGGAATCAAGCATTGCATGGTGCCGTCTCCCAAATATGTGATTATCGATAAAGATAAAAACGGGAAGTTGGTCGACTGGGTGTATGCAAAACAACAATCAGCACAATCGATGCTGAAAATACTTGGATACAAGTAATTTCTTATGGAATTCTTTTATGGCTTCTTATTGACGTGATCCCTTGACTGTTCTGTTTTCCACAAAATACAGATAGAGTAATATACCAGGCGTACCAAGAATTAAAACCTTAGTCAGCCATAAAGTTTTTTCCCGGGTAGAATAAAATCCGGACTGAGCAATTTCCAAAGCTGCTATCAATACAAATACCAACTGAATGCACAAAACGAAAATGAACAGAACATTTTTCATGTAAACGGAATGCTGCGGTAGTAGAACAAGAGACAGGATCAGCATGATTTGAAATATCAGAAAAATCCAAACGGTTCTTTTTGAAATTGTGATCATAGAATCTGTTTTAATTTGGATAGCACAAGATAAAAAAAATCCTGCAAAGTGAAAACCTTGCAGGATAAACCTTAAACATTACGAAACCTTATTGAACCGCAATTTCTTTGCGCATTTCTTTTACTTCTTCTTTTTTGGGAAGGGTAAGAGTTAAAACTCCATCTTCATATTTGGCGACGATTTCTTCGGAATTAATTTTATCGTCAAAAGTGAAGGAACGGCTGAAAGACTGATAAGAAAATTCTTTGGAAACCATTTTCTTGTCTTCTTTCTTTTCTTCTTTTTTAGTTTCAAAAGAAATGGTTAATAAGTTTTTGTCAAGAGAAATTTTGAAATCTTCTTTCTTTCTTCCCGGAACCAGCATTTCAATTTCAAAATTGTCTTTGGTTTCTGTGATGTTTGTTTTCGGGTAAAAACCATTTACCTGGGCCGGAGCATCGTTGAAAATATCATTTACAATTTCTCCGAAAGTCCTGAAGCCATCATAGTTGATCGGAAATCTGTTCATAATCTTAATTATTTTTTTAGGTTTAAAAATGTACTTCTACCCGATCAAAATAAATACCATCTGAATTTTACCGAACTTTTGCGACATTGTGTCTTAATTAATTGAAAATCAATGACGATATTTCATCTTATGATAAAAAAAGTAATTTATTTTGTCAGTAATTAGAATTGTAGATTTGCAATTCAAAAAATTCATCCTATTATGTATCCAGAACAATTGGTTATTCCTATGAAGGAAGAACTTACCGACAACGGATTCGAAGACTTAACATCGCCTGAACAGGTGGAGGAAGCTCTCGGCCGCAAAGGAACTACACTGGCAGTGGTCAATTCAGTTTGTGGTTGTGCGGCAGGATCGGCTCGTCCCGGGGTGCTGACTGCTCTGCAACTTGCTGAAAAAGGACCCGATCATAAAATCACTGTATTTGCCGGTTTTGATTATGAAGCCACTGATAAAATGAGGCAACATCTGATGCCTTATCCGCCTTCTTCACCCTCGATTGGTTTGTTTAAAGACGGCCAGTTGGTGCATTTCTTTGAAAGGCACGATCTCGAAGGCCAGAGCGTTTCGTCAATTGCCAGTGATTTGATGGCTGTATTTGATCAATACTGCTAAGCCTGAAAACGAATTAAGTGAAAAACCTTGCTGGAAGCAGTAAGGTTTTTATTTTTGTCTGCGTTGCACTTCTTCATTTAACCCGATTTATTATGTATCCGAATTTATATTATGCGCTGGATGATTGGTTCGGCTGGAAAGTCAATGCTTTTAAAATATTTTACACTTTCGGGATTTTTGTAGCCGTTGCATTTATCGTGGCCGCCTGGATCCTTACCCTGGAATTGAAAAGAAAAGAGAAGGAAGGTTTGCTCACCTATTGTGAAGAAACAATTATTACGGGCAAACCTGCAACCACCTGGCAATTGGTTATAAACGGGCTTATTGGATTCATTTTCGGATACAAACTCGTTGGAGCAATTATAGCAAGCCGTCAACAGGGATTGGATTTGCAGCAATATGTTTTTTCTTCTGAAGGAAGTGTGATGGGTGGATTTATCCTGGCTGCCGTATTGGTTTATCTGAAATACAGAGAAAAGGAAAAACAAAAGTTGCCCAAACCTGAAAAAAGAACCATTCGGATCTGGCCGCACGACCGGGTCGGTGACATGGTAATCATGGGGTTGGTTCTTGGAATTATCGGAGCAAAAGTTTTTGATAACCTGGAAAACTGGGACAGGTTTATTGAAAATCCCATTGGCAATTTGTTTTCACCAAGCGGGCTTACTTTTTATGGTGGATTGATATTTGCCGGCGTGGCAATCATCTGGTATTCGCGTAAGAAGAAAATCGGAATAGTCCATTTGCTGGATTCGTTTGCTCCCGCGATGATGATTGCTTATGCAGTCGGCAGAATCGGTTGCCAGGTGGCTGGTGATGGAGATTGGGGCGTTTTCAACAGTGCGTATATTAGCGACCGGCCGGGGCATGTAATGGTGGCAAAACCCGGTGATTTTGAAAGGAAACTTGAAGAGAATAAAACGTATTTTTTGGATGGCACGGTTACGGATAGTTCAGGCCATACTTCAATGGTTACAGACAGGATTTCGAAATCATTGAGCGAAGTACCACATGCTTATTTCAAAGCGCCGGATTGGGTACCCACATGGATGGTTGCGTTCACCTATCCCCATAATGTGAATGAAGATGGGATACTGCTTCCCGATTGCAATGAAAAATATTGCAGGGCTTTGCCACAACCCGTTTTCCCTACACCGTTTTACGAAATCGTAGCCTGTTTCATTTTATTTTTAACCCTTTGGTTACTCAGAAAGAGGATAAAAATACCGGGCATCATTTTCGGATTGTATCTTATTTTTAACGGAGTGGAAAGATTTTTGGTGGAAACCATCCGGGTTAATTCAAAATATTCCATTTTTGGATTACATCCTACCCAGGCCGAGTTAATTTCTCTTTTGTTGGTAGTCAGTGGAATTATTTATTATGCTTATTGGTACAACCGTTATAAAAAACGGAAGAACCAGACAGCCTGAGTTTATTTTTCAAATAAGGATTCCGGATTTCGGAATCTTTTATAAATAGAGACCCCATTCATCTTCAAAATCATCTTTGACGAAGGTGGCTACCCATTTTTTGAAAAGGCTGCGGAATTCTTCCACCTCTTTCACAAGGACCTCACAATATTCTTTGCCAACATAATTCATCATTTCTGCATACCTGATTTGATGTAAAAGTTGTATGGCATTCGTACGGATTATAGAAGCGTTTTCCATTTTTACCAGATAGAGTTCAACAGATGCTGCGCCACCTATTTTTGGTCCGATCAGAGTGATATTTTCGTGAATCAATCTTTTTATTGATTGTTGCTCTGTCTCTTTTTCCGGGTTTCTGTCATCATCAGCCAGCATATCCATAAAGGCAAAAACCAATTCCGAAAGTTTTCTCCATTCCTGATAAAGAGCTTTCGCAGCTTCTCTCCCGGGTTTTGTTTTCCATTCATCACCATCGTCCCGGAATTGGCTATCGTCCCATTCGGGAAAGGATTCCAGATTGTCGGACCTCATGATTTTTTTTCTCAAATGTAGCGGATTACCTTTCAGAAGGATTTTTAGGCAGCCAGCAAATTTTCCACTATAAATTCTATGAATGAATCCGAAATTGAATTCTTAAAATTTGGCGATGTAAAAATTATTTCAGCCAACCGGATTTAGGTTTTTAAAATATTATCATTCTATTTTTTAAATTTAAAAAGCAACAATTGGGTTCTTTCCAACGGATTAAAATTATTGTCTGAGATAAATATCAATGAAGGGCTTCCATCCGAAAGCATAGACCCGAAGGTGACCCCTTCGATATTGTCAATGAACATTTTCATGGTGTCTGTATTCAACAATAATTTTTTTGGCAGGATGGAATAGTTTTCATTTTTCAGAGAATTGAATTTGCTGATGTCTTCTGCGTTAGAGAGGTCGGTAATAAAAACTTTGATGGTGCATCTCAGAGAACCTGTAGAATAAGATCTTTCAACAACCAGCAAATGATTTTCATCCAGGTACATGATATCTGAAATTCCATTTATCCTGAATGCTGACGGAGGGAAAACGGGATGTGCTACCGGATCCACGCTGTAAGCATATTGAGCTATCACTTTTCTTTTTTTCAAATCAAATTTGAGGATACGTACAACGGCTGAAGAATCTTTCAAACCTGCGCGTGGGCCATCCTGCAATAACGGTTCTTCAACACTGACCATCGCAAATTTCTTGTCTGGCGAAATAGTTAAACCTTCAAAAGCGCCATTATTGCGCGGGCCCCAATCTCCGGCGTTTGAATGCAATGCCTTTGGCAATGGAAATGTATCGATGAAATCACCATTGCGGTCTGCAAGAAAAACTCGCGGATTTACGAGAATTGTATCTCTGCTGTTCTCCTCACGCAATCCTTCATCACTCCAGATAATATGATTCCCAAACATTCGCAGCGCTTCCGGGTCCACCGATCCTTTTTTATTTTTTTTGAGAGGTGGAAAAAGTTGATTACTTGCATTTTTCAGAAAATACATGTTCTGGAAAATGACCGTATCTATTTTGTCATTTTGAATACCGATTTTAAATGTGTAATAACGGGCGGGATTAATTTCGGATCTGTCATCGCTTATAGCAGCATAGGTTTGAGATGCAGAATCATAATCCAGGCTGGAAAGCCCGCCTACCGCGGTATTGTCAAAAATCATTTTATTGGGAATGACATATTCATTCAGGAACTCGAGTTGCGGATTGGATATGGATTGTGCAATATTTTTTGTTTGGCTGCACTGAATGAGCGTGGAAGCAATCACAAAGTATTTAATAAAACGGAATTTTTTTAAGGAATGGAAAGTCATGCTTGTGGGATTGAAGATTTATTGATTCAACGAAATAAAATTAAAAAATGAAAAAGTAATTTGAATTTTTATCGGTTGGGGTTTGTAAAAAACCTGTTGAAAGACATACTTTCCTGTGGCTTGAAAAATTTTCGGGAAATAGGATGCGTGAGCAAATGAATCCTGAATCTTACATTCATTCATGAATTTATTTAATCGTTTATTCTTCTTAAAGAGTAGTTACCTTGCAACCCCATGTCCTCCAAACGAAGGTTATATTATGTCATTGTCATCGCTTTGCTATTGGTTCTCTTTTTCCTTCGTAAAAGGAACTCCCCAATTTCGGTTAATGAAACAGCATACCGCGATACAACAAATCTGATTCTTACAAAACATGCGAAGTGCAGGATGGGTTGCCGGTATATTGATGAAAGGGAAATAAAAGAAATAATTTCAGGAGGACAATTGAATAGAAAAAAGTCGGGTGTGGGAGAAAAAAATGACATGACCTACGCAATTGAAGGATACAGTGATGAAAAGCAACATATCCGCGTAGTTGTTGCACCTGAAGATGACGGGCTGGTCATCATAACCGTGATTGATTTGGACCATGACTGGCCCTGCCATTGCGATTGAATAACTGCGAATTTTATAATTTGTAAATTTGAAACGAAGCGATTAACCGGAAATGAAAATCAAATCACTCTTTGCAAAACCATTTGCGATTTACGTAAACAAGCTGGTGAGGAAATCTATGGGTACTGCTTTGGCAGATCAAAATTCAATTTTTGATTCCGTCATCAAATCAGCTCAGAATACCGAATTCGGAAAGGAACATCACTTTTCGGAAATAAAAAACTTTAAGGATTATCAAAGCCGGGTGCAGGTGAGAGATTATGAAGCCTTCAAACCTTACATTGATAAAATTATGCAGGGGAAGCAAAATATTCTCTGGAGGGGCCAACCGATTTATTTTGCAAAGACCAGTGGTACTACCAGCGGCGTAAAATATATTCCCATTACCAAAGATTCCATTTCCAATCATATCAATACAGCCAGAAATGCTTTGTTATGCTAC
This sequence comes from Chitinophagaceae bacterium, assembly GCA_017307735.1. Classification (GTDB taxonomy): domain Bacteria; phylum Bacteroidota; class Bacteroidia; order Chitinophagales; family Chitinophagaceae; genus Ginsengibacter. The sequence goes on along the minus strand of JAFKGR010000003.1, from coordinate 229,102 downwards.
ATGGCACAAACCGGAAACTCGGATTTTGCCAATGGCAAAATGATTTTTCTCAGTGGTTCACCTACCATGGAAAGAATCGCCGGAATTCCGACAGGACGGCTGAGTGGAATTGTCAACCATCATGTGCCCTATTATTTGCGGAGCAACCAGTTGCCATCTTTTACCACCAATTGTATTGAAGACTGGGAAGAAAAACTTTCGAAAATTGTAGATGAAACCATCAATCAACGGATGACTTTGATAAGTGGCATTCCGCCATGGATGCAAATGTATTTCGATGAAATTCAAAAAAGGACCCACAAACAGATCAGGGAAGTATTTCCTTCGCTCAGCGTAATCGTTCACGGCGGCGTCAATTTTGAACCTTACAAAGCAAAACTTTTTGAAAGCATTGGTAAAAAAGTGGATGCCATCGAAACCTATCCTGCAAGTGAAGGATTCATTGCTTTTCAATACAGCACGGAAGAAAACGGTTTGCTGCTCAATACCAATAGCGGAATATTTTATGAATTTATACCTGTTGAGGAAATAGGAAAACCAAATCCGATCAGGCTTACTTTGGGCGAAGTGGAATTGAATAAAAATTATGCAATCATCATTTCTTCCAATGCGGGATTGTGGGCTTACAATATTGGAGATACCATAAAATTCACTTCATTGAATCCGTATAAAATTGTGGTCACAGGGCGTATCAAACATTTTATCAGCGCCTTTGGTGAACACGTCATTTCGGAAGAAGTGGAAGATGCCCTGACCAATGCAGCCAGTGAAGAAAATATAAAAATTACTGAATTTACCGTTGCTCCTTTTGTTTCTGAATCCAACGGAAAAAGTCATCATGAATGGTTTATTGAATTTGAAAATGAACCGGATAATTTGAGTGAATTCGCATTGAAGGTGGATCAGAACCTTCGCAGGAAAAATATTTATTACAATGACCTGATCAAGGGTAATATTTTAGAACCGCTTACCATTTTTTCTGTTCCCAAGGGAGGGTTTATTCAATACATGAAGACGGTGGGAAAACTGGGCGGACAGAATAAAGTGCCGCGCCTCAGTAACGACCGGAAAGTGGCAGACGAATTATTGAAATTCGGAAAATAAAATATGAAAAGCAACAGGCTGGGTTCAATAGATGTGCTGCGCGCCTTCACAATGTACCTGATGGTTTTTGTCAATGACCTTCCATCTGTAAAAGGGGTGCCGTATTGGCTTGAACATGCCCCTGCGCAGGCTGATGCTATGGGATTTTCGGATATTATTTTTCCTGGATTTCTTTTTATTGTCGGGCTTTCCATTCCGTTTGCCATTGAAAGCCGGATCAATCGTGGTCAATCACAGCATGAAGTTTTTGGTCATATTCTTTTGCGTTCACTTGCTTTGATAGTGATGGGATTTTTTCATGTAAATCTTGGTAACTACAGCCATTCTTCAATTTTACCTCTGGCTGTCTGGGAAATATTAATCACCCTTGCTTTTTTTATGGTTTGGCTCGATTACAAGGGAGAAAAAATGAAGAAGTGGAAAAATATTATTCAGGTTTCAGGAATTGTTCTTCTGATTTTGATGGCAGTCCTGTACAAGGGACATTCTGAACATGGAATTGTTTGGATGACCCCTCAGTGGTGGGGAATCCTCGGATTGATCGGATGGGCGTATTTGCTGTGTGCTACCATTGTTTTGTATGTCGGAGAAAAAATTACTTTGGCTGCAGGTTTTCTTATTTTTTTTATTTTCTTCAATTCGGCAAGTATGCTTGGATGGGTAAGTTCAATTTCAGCATTTACAAAATGGGGGATTTTGGATTTTGGAAATGCCTCCAATTCAACGCTGGTGATGGCCGGAGTAATGGTTTCCATAATTTATAGAAAGAATGTGCAGGATGTTGGGAAAGTAACCGGTATTTTTTGTGGCATAGCTGTTTTGTTTTTTGTATTTGGATTTTTGACAAGGCATTTGTGGGGAATTTCAAAGATCAGGGCCACACCTTCATGGACGTGCATCACAGCGGGCATTAGTTTGCTTTCATTTGTGGTTTTGATTTATTTGGTCGATAGAAAAAATAAAGGCCATTGGTTTTCAATTTTGAAACCGGCTGGTACAAGCACACTGACATGTTATTTGCTTCCTTATTTTCATCTCGCCATTTTTATTTATCTTCTGAAATTGCGGTTGCCACTTTTCTTTAGGACCGGTGGAGTTGGCATTATCAAAAGTCTTGCCTTTGCTTTGATTATTGTATTGATTACGGGTTGGCTCGAGAAGAGAAAACTGAGACTGAAGATTTGATTTTGTACTTTCAAAAGTAAATTTCACAGATAGCTAACTTCTCAATCTTTAACAATACCTGTCAAAAAAAATCGGTTGCCTTTTGAATTTTATTTTACATTTGCCTTCTCAATTCAAAAAGAAGCATTGAAAAAGATTTATACAATTCGTTTCTTTTACCCCATGTCACGACGTGGATGCTGATAGGACGAGCTATTTGCAAACGGCCCCTATCAGTGAAATAAATCCCCTGCAGAATTTCATTTCTTATTTACTCTAAAAATATATTGCACAGTGGAGCAATCAGATATAATTGTTCGTGTTGCAGTTCCTGAAGATTCAATTTACGCTAAAACCATCACCGATGAGATGGAGGCCTCTGCCAAAGTCAGAGGTACCGGAATTGCCAAAAGGACGCCCGAATATGTTTCCCGGAAAATGTCGGAAGGGAAAGCCATTATAGCTTTGACCAAAGAAAAAGAATGGGTCGGCTTTTGCTATATTGAAGCCTGGGGACATGAAGAATTTGTGGCCAACAGCGGGTTGATTGTATCTCCGAAATTCCGGCACCTGGGAATAGCCAAAGAAATCAAACATAAAATTTTTGAATTGTCGAGAAAAAAATATCCCGATTCAAAAATCTTTGGCCTGACAACAGGGCTGGCAGTCATGAAAATCAACAGCGAACTGGGTTACAAACCGGTTACCTACAGTGAACTGACAAACGACGATCAGTTTTGGGAAGGATGCAAAAGCTGTGTCAATTATCCAATCCTCATGAGTAAAGGCAGAAAAAATTGTTTATGTACAGCTATGCTTTACGATCCCAAAGAACATCCCGAACCTCAGAAAACTGAAAAAGAATTCGAAAAGAATTCAAAAATTTATGAACGTTTTATGCGGCTGAAACAAATGCGTTTGTTCAGGTATCTGAAAAAGATAAAATCGGAAAAAGAAGGGAAACAAATCAATGGGACTGCCAGTAAGAAAAAATCATTGTTGTCTTTTTTAATCAGTTAATCTATGAAGAAAAAAATAGTTATAGGATTTAGTGGCGGACTGGATACTTCGTTTTGTGTAAAGTATCTCAAAGATGATCTCGGATATGAAGTGTATTCTGTGATCGTGGATACCGGCGGATTTTCTGCTGAAGAATTGAAGAAAATTGAAAAACACGCTTATGCTCTCGGTGTTGCAGATCATAAAGTTGTAGATGCACGCGAAGAATATTATCAGAAGGTAATTCGCTATTTGGTGTTCGGAAATGTTTTGAAAAATGACACCTATCCTCTAAGTGTGAGCGCTGAACGAGCCATTCAGGCTTTCAAAATTGCAGAACACGTCAAAGAAATTCCTGCGGATGCCGTGGCACACGGAAGTACCGGCGCAGGAAATGATCAGGTCAGGTTTGATATGATTTTCCATATTATGATACCGGGCGTTGAAATTCTTACCCCTGTCCGCGATCTCAAATTATCCAGACAGCAGGAAGTGGATTATCTGAAAAAGAAAGGTGTGAAAATGAATTTTGAAAAATCAGTATATTCCATAAATAAAGGGTTGTGGGGTACAAGTGTGGGAGGAAAGGAAACTTTGCACAGCAAAGGATGGCTTCCTGAAGAAGCGTGGCCTACACAGCTTACAGCCAAAAAAGATTCGGAAGTACAATTGCATTTTCAAAAAGGCGAATTAAAAGGTATCAATGAAAAAAAAATTAAAGATTCGGTAAGTGCTATTGAATACCTTCAAAAAATTGCAGGGCCTTATGCTATTGGCCGCGATATTCACGTGGGAGATACGATCATTGGTATAAAAGGAAGAGTGGGATTTGAAGCAGCCGCACCCATGCTGATCATTAAGGGGCACCAGGCCTTGGAAAAACATGTGCTGACCAAATGGCAAATCACTTTGAAAAATCAATTGTCTGAATTTTATGGTAATTGGTTGCATGAAGGTCAATTGCTGGATCCTGTGATGCGCGATATTGAATCCTTCATGGAATCAAGCCAGAAACATGTAACAGGTACGGTTTTCATTCAACTGATGCCTTACAGATTTCAGGTTATTGGAATTGAATCTCCATTCGACCTGATGAGTTCACGATTCGGCAGCTATGGCGAAATGAATAAAGGTTGGGATGGAAATGATGTGAGGGGATTCAGTAAAATATTCGGAAATCAGACTTCTATTTATCACTTAATAAGTAATGCAACAGATGAAAAGAAAAATTAAGGCCGGAGTGGTCGGGGGTGCAGGTTATACCGGAGGAGAATTGATAAGATTGCTCCTCAATCATCCTCAGGTGGCGATCAGTTTTGTTTTAAGCAAAAGCAATGCAGGAAAGAAAATTTCTTCTGTGCATAAAGATCTTGCTGGTGAAACAGAGATGAGTTTTTCTTCTGATTTGAAGAATGATATCGATGTATTGTTTCTCTGCGTGGGCCACGGTGATTCTTTAAAATTCATAGAAGAAAATAAACTGCCGAAAAAAATAAAAGTTATCTCACTCGGACAGGATTTCCGCCTCGATGAAAAATCGGTATCCGGCGACAGAAAGTTTGTTTATGGCCTTCCTGAAATTAATAAAAAGGAAATTAGTGAAGCAGAAAATATTGCCAATCCTGGTTGTTTTGCAACTGCAATTGAATTGGGATTGTTGCCGTTGGCAAAGACCAATCATTTGAAAGAAGTTTATACAACAGGAATTACAGGAAGTACCGGAGCTGGTCAGTCGATGAGCGAAACATCTCATTTCTCATGGCGCGAAAACAATGTACAGGCCTACAAAACACTCAATCATCAGCATTTGAATGAAATCAGGCAAACGTTAAAAAATGTTTCCGGAAAGAAGGCAGTACCCTCCATTAATTTTGTTCCGTGGCGTGGTGATTTTACACGGGGAATTTTTATTACATCTCAGCTTAAATGCCATGAAACACTTCCTGAATTGTATTATCAGTTTGAAAAATTTTTTGAGGAACATCCGTTTGTCAAGGTTGTAAAAGATCCGATTTTTCTGAAACAGGTTGTGAATACGAATAATTGTTTTATCAATCTTGAGAAAGTGGGTGATACACTTGTTATCCATTCTGTGATTGACAATTTGCTCAAGGGTGCCAGCGGACAGGCTGTTCAGAATATGAATATCATGTTCGGTCTGGAAGAAGATGCAGGACTTAAACTCAAGGCCAATTATTTCTAAAAATTTAGTGCAATGAAACTTTTTGATGTTTACCCTTTGCAGGACGTGGTGATTGAGAAAGGGGAGGGATGTTATGTCTGGGATGATAAGGGTCAGAAATATCTCGACTTTTACGGTGGTCATGCAGTCATCAGTATCGGGCATTCGCACCCTTACTGGAAAAAATTCATTACTGATCAATTGGATAAAATTGCATTTTATTCAAACTCTGTAAAACTTCCGGTTCAGCAAAAACTGGCTGAAACGTTTGGAAGAGTTTCCGGTAAAAATGATTATCAGTTATTTCTTATTAATTCCGGTGCAGAGGCCAATGAGAATGCATTAAAGCTGGCATCGTTTCATACAGGAAGAAAAAAGATAGTCAGTTTTTCAAAATCATTTCACGGGCGTACCTCCCTGGCTGTGGCGGTGACTGACAATCCCAAACTACGGGCACGGGTAAACGAAAATGAGAATATAATTTCTCTTCCTTTCAACGACAGAGAAAAGTTTGAAAAGGTCATGAAAGAGCAGGGAAATGAAATTGCTGCTGTCATCATTGAAGCCATTCAGGGAGTAGGTGGTATCAGAGTAGCGGATTCCGGATTTTTGAAATTGATAAGGAATCTTTGTGATGTGCATGGTACGGTGATGATTGCAGATGAAGTGCAGTGTGGATATGGAAGAACGGGAAAATTTTTTGCTTCTGATCATGCGGGCGTCGATGCAGATATTTATTCAATGGCAAAAGGAATTGGCAATGGATTCCCTCTTGCAGCTATCGCAATTCACCCGAAAATTAAAGCTAAGTATTCCATGCTGGGTACCACTTTCGGCGGAAATCCATTGGCTTGTGCAGCGGCTATTGCTGTTTTGGAAGTAATGGAAAATGAAAAGCTGATGAAGAATGCAGAAGAAACAGGAAACTATCTTCTGGAGAAATTATCTCAAAATCATGTAATCAAAAACGTCAGAGGCAAAGGTTTGATGATTGGTTTTGATGTACCCGGGGAAATAAAAGATCTCAGAAAAAATCTTTTGTTTAAACATCACATTTTTACAGGTTCTGCCAGTCCTGACGTGGTCAGGCTGTTGCCTCCATTGTGTATTTCCAAAGAGCAGGCAGATGTTTTATTAAACGCCATCCAACTGGAAACTTCACCACTAAAACAAAAAGAGATTGAAAAACTTTCTGTCGGTAAATGATGTAAGCGATGTGCAGGGTTTGGTGGATGAAGCTTTAAGAATGAAGGCCCATCCGCAAAACAGTAAGATTGGTGCTGGTAAAAAGCTCGGATTGATTTTTATGAATCCGAGTTTGCGCACGCGCGTAAGCTCACAAGCCGCTGCCTTAAATCTGGGAATGGAAGTGATTGTACTAAATACTTCGGGTGATAGCTGGCAATTGGAATTTGAGGAGGGAGCCATAATGAATGGAAAGAGTGCAGAACATGTAAAAGAGGCTGCGGCTGTGATGGGACAATATTTTGATGTGCTGGGTGTGCGGACTTTTCCTTCGCTTCAGAACAGGGAAGATGATTACAGCGAAAAAGTGTTATACGCTTTTGTTAAATATGCAGGTATTCCAATTGTGAGTCTGGAAAGTGCCACACTGCATCCCCTCCAAAGCCTGGCGGATGCCATTACCATTTACGAAAATTCAGTTTCTATAAACAACCGGAATCCGAGAGTCGTATTAATGTGGGCGCCTCACATAAAACCTTTGCCTCAAAGTGTTCCAAACAGTTTTGCACAATGGATGAATGCCTGGGGAAAAGTGGATTTTGTAATCAGCCATCCGCAGGGATATGAACTGGATAAACAGTTTTCACAAAATGCTCCCGTGATTAATGATCAGGAAGAAGCCTTGAAAGATGCTGATTTTATTTATGTCAAAAACTGGAGCAGTGTGAATGATTATGGGAAAATTTTACCTGTCGAAGAAAACTGGATGTTGACAAATAAGAAACTCAAATTGACAAATAAGGCGAAAGTGATGCATTGTTTACCCGTCAGGCGCAATCTTGTATTGAGTGATGAAGTGCTGGAAAGTGAGGCAAGCCTTGTCATTGAAGAGGCAGGCAACAGGGTTTGGGCTGCACAGGCTGTTTTATCTTCTATTTTAAAAAACGGTTAGATTATGCAGGAATCTCTGACCATCGTGAAAATTGGCGGCAATGTGATAGATGATGAAAATCATCTGCATGAATTCTTAAAATCTTTTGCAGGAATCCGGGGAAAGAAAATACTTGTCCATGGTGGCGGAAAGATTGCAACCTCCATCGGACATCAATTGAATATCGAGCCTGATTATGTCGATGGACGCCGCATCACAGACGACAAAACCATGGACCTTGTTACAATGGTATATGCCGGATTAATCAATAAAAAATTAGTGGCTGTCCTGCAATCTCTGAATTGCCAGAGTATTGGAATTACGGGTGCAGATGCCTCATTGATTCCGGCCGTGAAAAGGCCGGTTAAAGAAGTTGATTTTGGTTGGGTAGGCGATCCCGATTCAAAAAAAATTCCGGTTGACAGATGGGAAATATTTTTTCAAAATGCCTGGATTCCCGTGGTGGCGCCCATTACACACGATGAGAGAGGAAACCTTTTGAATACAAATGCTGATACCATCGCATCCACTTTGGCAATTGCCTTGGCCACGAAGTATTTGGTTTCTTTGGTTTTTTGTTTTGAAAAGGATGGGGTACTTTCAGATGCTAAAGATGATTCTACCGTTTTGAATTCGTTGGATTGGACGAAATACAATCAACTTAAAGAGACTGATAAATTAGTTGAAGGTATTTTGCCGAAATTGAAAAATGCCTTCGAAGCAAAACAGAAAGGAGTGGCCAGTGTTGTGGTTGGAAATTCATCAAAATTAACTGAGTTAATTTCGGGTAATTCCGGAACGAAAATCTTAATTAACCCTTGAATAAGTCTTCGACAATAGAAAAACTTTATCATGAGGCTTTATCAGTTTTGCAGGAATTGATTAAGGTTCCTTCTCTTAGCAGACAGGAAGATAAAACTGCTGTTATTTTAGAAAAATATTTTTCAGATAAAAATATTCCTGTCGAAAGGGTTAAAAATAATTTATACGCAAAGAATAAAAATTTTGCGGAAGGTAAAAAAACCATTCTCCTCAACTCACATCACGATACAGTTCCGCCGAATAAAAATTATACCAATGACCCTTTCCGGCCTTTGATTAAAGATGATAAGTTATTTGGTTTGGGATGTAATGATGCCGGAGCTCCGTTGGTTTCATTGCTGGCGGCATTCCTTTATTTCTACGAAAAAGAAATTCCGGTAAATATCATTTTTGCCGCTTCGGCGGAAGAAGAAGTCAGTGGAAAAGACGGAACAGAATTGTTATTGACACATCTTCCAAAAATTAATATGGGAATCGTCGGCGAACCTACTCAAATGAAAATGGCCATTGCTGAAAAAGGTCTGCTGGTACTGGATTGTGAAGCTTCAGGTAAGGCGGGACATGCTGCCCGGGATGAAGGTGAGAATGCGATTTACAAGGCGATAAAAGATATTCAGTGGCTTGAAGAATTTTCATTTGAAAAGAAATCAAAGTGGCTTGGCAGCGTGCACAAAGCTGTTACCTCCATTGAGACAGAAAACAAAGCACATAATGTGGTGCCTTCAAGTTGCCGTTTTGTGGTAGATGTGAGGGTGAATGACCTGTATTCATTTGAAGAGATTCTGGATATTCTGAAATCAAAAATGAAAAGTAAAATCAATCCGCGTTCTATGCGGTTGAAACCTTCGTTTATTTCCGAAAACCATCCGCTTGTGAAATCCGGGAAAGCCCTCGGGATGGAAGTTTTCGGTTCACCAACGTGTTCCGATATGGCATTGATGGATTTTCCGGCGGTCAAATGTGGACCCGGCAATTCAGCGCGGAGCCACACAGCAGACGAGTTTGTTTATCTTCACGAAATCAAAGAAGGGATTTCATTATATGTGGATTGGTTGGAAAAGTTATTTGAGAATTAGATTCCGGGTTCAGGCGCTTTTCCGCCGCGGCAGATTCGAAGGCGATTATTTTGAATTGAAAAACTTTTGGTTTGGAATTAGAGATGCTGATATTGTATTAGGCAATGGGTTAAATGGTCAGACGAATTTTTGTAAAAATTTCTTTGTGTTGAATTGTATCTCCGGTCACTATTGGCAGTGAGAAATAAAATTAAAAAATCTTTTTGGACAATATGAAACTGTGGCAAAAAAATGTAGATTCAAAAAAAGAGGTTGACCTTTTTACGGTAGGAGATGACAGAAAATTCGATTTGCTGCTGGCTCCGTTTGATGTGTTGGGAACGATGGCTCATATCAGGATGCTTTGCGAAACAGGTTTGTTGGAAAAGGCTGATTATCTCGTTTTAAAGCAACACCTGACAGCTATTTATGAAGATATTCGCCAGCAAAAGTTTTCATTGAATGAAGATGTTGAAGATATCCATTCCCAGATTGAATGGATGCTCACCCAATCTTGTGGAGATGCCGGAAAGAAAGTACATACTGCCCGGTCGCGTAACGACCAGGTGTTAGTTGATATCAAGCTGTATTTGAGGTCTGAAACGGAAAAGATAGTTCATCTTTCCAAACAACTTTTTGATTTGCTGATCGAACTGAGTGAGAAATATAAGGAAGATTTACTTCCGGGATATACACATTTTCAGCTTGCCATGCCCTCTTCTTTCGGCTTGTGGTTTGGCGCTTATGCAGAGAGTATTTCCGACGATCTGGTTGCTGTGAAAGCAGCCTGGGATGTGATCAATAAAAATCCGTTGGGAAGTGCAGCAGGATTTGGAAGTTCATTTCCAATTGACAGGTCGATGACCACGAGGTTACTTGGTTTTGAAAATATGAATTACAATGTGGTATATGCGCAAATGACAAGAGGGAAATCAGAAAAAATTTTGTTGCAATCTCTGTCAAATCTTGCGTCCACCCTTTCACGGTTTAGTATGGACTGCTGCATTTTTATGAATCAGAATTTTGGTTTCATTTCCTTTCCTGAAGAGTTCACGACAGGAAGCAGCATTATGCCTCATAAAAAGAATCCTGATGTCTTTGAATTGATCAGGGCACATTGCAACCTCATTCAGGAATCGCCAAACCAACTGAGATCCTTGATGCAAAATCTTCCTTCCGGATACCAAAGAGATTATCAGTTAACCAAAGAAGTTACTTTTCCTGCCATTAAGAAAATGAAAGATTGCATTGTAATGATGTCGATGATGATGAAGAATGTTGTCATCAAAAAAGGTATTTTGAGAGATGAGAAATATAAATATCTTTTTACTGTAGAAGAGATGAATAAACTGGTTTTGAAAGGAATGCCGCTGAGAGATGCTTATCGCAAAATCGGAGAGCAGGTAAACAAAGGTACCTTCAAACATTCCGGAAAACTTCATCACACACATGAAGGTTCTATGGGCAATCTGATGAATGATGCCATTGCAAAAGAAATAGCCAAAACGGTAAAATCATTTCATTTTGAAAAAGCACATCAGGCTATTCAAAAATTATTACAGTAAATTGCCTCTCCTAACATTTCCGGAGAAATGACTTATGGCAGAGAATTATAAAAGAAGAATTGCGGTTTTTGGTTCCACTGGCTCCGTTGGTAAACAAACATTGGAGGTGATCAAAACTTTTCCCGACTTGTTCGAGGTTGAAATACTGACTGCACACAATAATGATAAGTTGCTGATTGAGCAGGCCCTTATTTTTAAACCCAATGCGATAGTTATCGGTGATGAAAGCAAGTACAAAGGAGTGAAGGATGCACTTGCATCTACAGATGTGAAAGTTTTTGCCGGTGAAAATTCGCTCGAAGAGGTGGCTGCATTTGATACCTATGACATCATGCTCGACGCCATCGTCGGATTTGCAGGATTGCGGCCTACCATAAAAGCTGTGGAATCCGGAAAAACCATCGCACTGGCCAATAAAGAAACATTGGTCGTGGCAGGGGACCTTGTCATGCAGTTGGCCGTCGAAAAAAGAGCTCCCATTATTCCTGTGGACAGCGAACATTCAGCCATTTTTCAATGCCTGATTGGAGAAACGAGAAATAAAATTGAAAAGATTATTCTTACGGCGAGTGGTGGACCATTTCTGGGAAAGAAACCAAATTTTCTGGTAAATGTAAAAAGGGAACATGCCCTTCAGCATCCCAACTGGAATATGGGCGCCAAATCCACAGTGGATTCGGCAACGCTGATGAACAAAGGGCTTCAGATGATGGAGTCCAAATGGCTTTTTAACCTTATGCCTGACCAGATTGAAGTTATCGTTCACCGTCAAAGTATCGTACATAGCATGGTGCAGTTTGAAGACGGAAGTGTCAAAGCACAGATGGGGTTGCCCGATATGAAAATTCCGATTCAATATGCGCTAACTTTTCCCTCGAGGCTGAAAGCGCCCAATCCGAGGTTAAATTTCAAAAAAATACCAGTATTGGAATTTGAGGAACCGGATTACAAAACTTTCAGGAATCTGACTCTTGCAAGAGCGGCTATGGAAAAGGGAGGAAACATGCCGGCTGTGCTGAATGCAGCCAATGAGATTGCGGTATGGGCATTTTTGAATAACCGGATCGGATTTTTGGATATTACAGGAATGATTGAAAAGTCTATGGAAAAAATAAATTATATAGAAAAGCCAAATCTTTCTGATTATTTTGAGAGCGATGCAGAGGCTCGTAATTTTGCGGCCTCGCTGATTAATTTATAACATTATTATTTGTTCAACAATTTACTCAACTGGATGGTGAACTATTCAAGTATATTGGCCATCAACTGGCCGGCTGTGGGTTTGCAGGCAGGATATTTACTTTTCTCACTTTCCATTCTTGTGATTATTCATGAGTTTGGACATTTTCTGACTGCCAAATTGTTTAAATGCAGGGTTGATAAGTTTTACTTGTTTTTTGATCCCTGGTTTTCCATTTTTAAGAAAAAAATCGGAGATACTGAATATGGAATCGGATGGCTTCCTTTGGGAGGTTATGTAAAAATTGCAGGGATGATCGACGAGAGCATGGACAAGGAGCAAATGAAACAAGCGCCTCAGCCTTGGGAATTCAGAAGTAAACCGGCCTGGCAAAGGCTGATTATCATGCTTGCAGGTGTGACCATGAATGTGTTGCTCGCGTTTTTTATTTACGCCATGGTACTTTACAAATGGGGCGAACAGAAATTACCGATGTCGAGCGTGCACGATGGTGTGTGGGTTACCGACAGCCTGATCAGCAAAGCAGGTTTGGAAAATGGGGATAAGATTGTTTCCATCAACGGCGAACCTGTTCAATATTTTGATGATCTCAATGCAAAGATTTTATTGGGAAATAACATTGAGGTGATCCGCAACGGCCAAAAAGAAACCATTCATATACCAAAGAATTTTATTGAGCAGTTGGTAGAAAAGAAAGGTGGCCGTAATCCGCTTGTAATGCCACGTGAACCCATCATCATAGGTGATTTGGCAGGTGCCGAATCAAGAAATGCAATAGATGCAGGATTGAAAAAATTTGATCAGATTATCGGTGTGGATAGTTTGCCGGTAAGGTATTTTGACCAATTGGCTCCGGTGTTACAGGCACACGCAGGGGATACTGTCCTTCTCAGGATTTTGCGGGATGGAAAAGAAATTTCAAAAAAAGTTTTGGTGAATATTGATGGTAAAATCGGGTTTTATGTCATCAATAGTGATCAGGCGGATAGCCTCGGAATATTGAAACAGCAAACCATGAATTATGGTTTTCTTGCATCCTTCCCCGCCGGAGTAAGAAAAACCGGTGAGCAACTGAATTTTTATTTACAACAATTTAAACTGATACTGAACCCTGAAACCGGCGCCTACAAAGGACTTGGAGGTTTCAAAGCCATGGCATCCATTTTCCCCGATACCGGTTGGAACTGGCAGGCATTCTGGAGAGTGACGGCATTTTTCTCCATCATCCTTGCTTTCATGAACCTGTTACCCATTCCAGCATTGGACGGAGGACATGTTGTTTTCACTTTGGTGGAAATGATTACAGGACGTAAACCGAGCGATAAGTTTCTGGAATATGCGCAAATTATAGGCATGGTAATTCTGTTTGGGCTGTTACTCTTTGCCAATTTCAATGATTGGTTTGGATACGGAAGAGGGCATTAGTTACCGGTTTCCGGAGTATTTTTAATTCAGATTTCTATCCCGATTTTCTTCATAAGAATGGTAGCATTCATGCTGCGGCAGATCCCTTCTTTGAGTTTATAATCGAAAAATAATTCTTCATTTTCTACCTGCACATCAAAATGGTAGTTAATAATATTTTCAGCATAGGGTTCTTTGATTTCGGCCAGTTCCAAATCATGGGTGGCTACAATTGCAGAGGCTTTTTTTTCAATCAATTGTTTGATTAATGCTTTTGAACCGGTGTGCCGGTCAATGGAATTTGTGCCGCGCAATATTTCGTCGAGGAGTATGAATATTTTTTCTTTGGCATTTACGTGATCAATAATCACTTTGAGTTTTTTAAGCTCTGCATAAAACGTGGAAGTGCTTTCCTGCAGATTATCTGCAATCCGCATGCTGCTGATCAGTGAAACATGAGATATCCTGAATGAGGAAGCACAAACGGAAGATCCGCAAAAGGCGAGAATGCAATTCACGCCAATGCTTCTCAGGTAAGTGCTTTTTCCTGCCATATTTGAACCGGTAACCAGCATTACTTTTCCTGATGAAATAATATGCACGGGGTTGTTTACCCTCTTTTCTTTCTGAATCAGCGGATGGCCGATCTCTTCACCCTCAATGGTAAAATAATTATCCAATATTTCAGGAAAAATATTTTCTCTGTGATTAAAACTGAAAATACCAAAGCTGTTGAGTGTTTCGAATTCAGCAATAGATTCAAGCCAGCTTTTTAGTCCGTTCTTATATTTTTCCCTCCATTTTTCAAGGCTTATAATTTGCTGAAGGTTCCATAGCAAAAGGATATTCAGCGGGAATGACAAAACCAGGTTGTACCTGAGATCAAGCCGTTCCAGCAATTTGCTGATTTTTTTTATTGCCGAAGAAGCTTTGTACTCTTCCTGAAATAACCTGGATCGCATGTCTTTAAGGAGTAACGAATGGAATTCTTTCTTTTCGATGAGATCGATGGAAGATGACAACATTTTTAAACGAAATGCAATGTCATCGAGCTGATGATGGATGGGGGCAATGACTTTATCCAGTTGATAGGCGATAGCAGCAAATACCAGCAAGGCAAATACAAACCATGATCCGCTGATAAAGCCGCTGAGATATAAAAACAATATCGATAAAATAATTGCGGGCAATAAAAAACGCAGCCATTTCCATGGCTTAAATTTCTGAAATGACGCGGGCATTTCAATCCATGCTTCCAGTTTGTTTTTTGTGTCATTGGTGAATCGCTGCATGGTACTATAAGTCTGCAGGTCTTTGATCCAGGGCGTATTGTTAGATAATTCTTTTATGGCTTCCTGGCGTTGCAGGATGACTGATTTTTCTGCGGGGGCTTTCAGGTAGCCGGCAAGCAAATCACTTCCGGGATCTGAAGTGGTGCGGTTGAGATATTGATAAAGAGAATACGGGCCGAAAATATCCATATCGGAAGTATAGGGATGTAGCGGATCGATATATTGATGGCCATCGTCGAAAACAAATTCTCCGTTGATGGAAGAAAGCTCTTTTTCAAAAAGGAGAATTTTTGTTTTTGTAAATTTTATTTTTTCAAGGTGAGTGACATCTGCATGAACCAACCTTATGAATACAAAAAGAAAAATCGCCGATCCGATTCCGACATAGATCCATCCTACATTCCACAGAAAATAAAAAACCAGCACGATAGCAAGAATGGGGCCTATGCGGAGCCATCCCAATGCAGATCTTCTTCTTTGCAAAATCTGTAACCGGCTTTTTTCAGAAGCGATACATTGCTCGTAATATTCTCTCATGCTGTCAGCCATGGCGGCAAAAGTAGATGAATTGACGGAAATCAGGTATCATGGCATAGGGTGATTTTAAAACGAATTAAACAGAATCGTTACCAAGAGAATTTATCTTTTTTGTTGTTGCAAAGCCTGTTTTGCCTTTTTCTTTTTCCCGGTGAAAAACTCGGTGAATGAATCAAAGTCTTTCCGGTAGGAAAGCTGGATACCTGTTCTGTTACGCCTTGTAATTCCGACAATATTTCCCTGGTCTGCATCGCTGCGATTGAAACCGATGACTCTCAGGTTTCCATTGGGAGAAATCAGGTATTCAAAGGAAACATCAGGTGTGAAAAGGAAGTTGCTGTTATTATTTGACAGGCTTGGGTTGAGCCTGTCCAGATTTCCTCCGGCATTTATCAACAGTTTATTGTGAAGCAACGAAGTTCTTAGTCCGAAATCTCCCAGGTTTTGGATCTGTTGTTCATTGATTGATTTCTGAAAACTGAGATCCGCGGTATTGATGTTGGTATAAAGGTTTACCGTATTTGTTTTGATTAGTTTTTGAAGCCATGAATTCAGGGAGGAGGTCAGCGTAGCAGAAAGAAGCTGCCCGACAGTTTTAGTTACGAAATATCCGGTGGCATTCCCGGCAAGCATTCCACCCTGGTTGGTAGTGAGAAAAGTATTAAACAAAAGAAGTGAAGCTACCTGATTCAGGAGCTGGTTATTGTCCGATTGGAATCTCGATTTCAGATATTCACTGGCAATAGGGTCACTCTTGAGTGGATTGTCGAATGGGAACTGAAATTCGAATGTCGGGCTTGGATCTTTCAGCGTACCTCTGAGTTTGAAAATGATGTCGATATCTCCTTTCGCATTTGACATTCCGGTACTGGTCGGGATGTTGCTCAGATCTACATTTGTTGCGCGATAAACCGCATCAATGTTCATTGTGGCAAGATAAGGGTCGCCCTGCCACTCAATAAATCCCTGCTGGAGTGTGAAAGGTGTTTTCACAAAAGTCTGAAAATTGAAAGTGTAATCACCCTGCTCAACATTGTATCTTCCGCGAATAGTCAGCGGATCTGTTGTGCCAACGGATATTAGTAATTTTCCATTGCCTCTTGCTTCAATGATGTCGCCGGTGGTTTCATCCAGAATTACATTGATTTTGGCCAGGGGATTGGCAGTGACTTCCATGTCAACCCTGATATTTGTATTTTTTACCACGCGGGTATTTGCCGTCATTTCATGACCAAACTGAACGAACTCGATATAATCCAGCCCTTCGCTTTCAACAGTTTCTCCGATAGGTAAAAAGATGGTGCTGCTGTCTGTGGGTTCTCCTTTGATTGACATTCTCATGTCGGTTACAAAACCGTTGAGTGATAATTCTGCCTGGCCTTTTACGGTACCATAAAATTCTTTGTTATCTCTTGAGGTGGTATTCAGTAAAAGAAAATTGTCATTGGTTTTTATATGCAGGTCATTGAAGAAAAAATTGTCAAATGCATTGTGAAATATTTTGCCGCTGAGTGTGGCTGTTTTTTTATTGATGTCATAAAGAGTGATGGTTCCGAAATCTATCTCATCCGGATTGAATGTGATTATGCTGTTTGGTTTCATCGTGTACCGGCATTGGGTATAATCCACCGTCATCGATGTGCTGTCCAGCGATACTTTGCCTGTCAGCTCGGGATGATTCAAAGTTCCTGACAAAGTCAGATTTCCTGTTGCCCTTCCTCTTACATCGTCCACAATCCCAACCAGAAAACTTCCCAATACATGAATCCCGGAATTGTCAAGTTTGATATTTCCTGATAGCGGGCTGGTTGAGTCAGCGAGATTTGTTGCGATGTCGCCTTTGATTCGATAAGGTTCATCTTCTGAAACCAATGAAGCTGTCAATGATCCGGTATTCTTCAAATAATTTCCTGACACCTTTACCGTACCCACTGTATCGTTTTCAAAAATGAATTGGTCAAAAGATGTATTGAAAGCCACTGTTGGTTTTTTGAACGGATCTGTGATGAGCACATTACCGGATAATAACCCTTGCATTTTTGGGTATTTAAAAAACAGGGGTGTGAAATCTTCCATGATCAGGTTTTTGATCCCGATGGAAATATCATTGCCATTCGTAAATTCAGAAGGGTGCGATTCAACGGTAATTTCCTGCCCGTTCTGCGATAATTTCAACTGATTGACGGTGATCAGATCGTTAATTAGTTTGAATTCGCTATTTCCCTGAATGGTCCATCTTTTTTGATTGATGATAAAAGTGGAAGGATGGAATTTGAGATCAAATCCGTTTTCCATCGTTTGGATATTCGCGCTTAAATCAGCAGAATTTAAAGTTTTATTTGAAGAGGTGGTAATATGTATTTCAGAAATATCATTGGACGCTACAAGGTTGAGTTTTGTATCAGGTGAATGGAGGCTGTCGTTGAAGACCACATCTTCAATGTCCATTTCGAGTTGCAATGAATCTCTTCCTCCCTTGCTTTGAATATTGATCCCGTTCAGGGCTATATTGGAAAATTTAAATTGAGGAATTGTGCTCTGTAAATCAAAAATATTTTTTTGAATATTGACATTTCCCTGGAATACAGATTCGTCGAGTCCACTCAACCTCTTGTCAAATAGGTTGATGAAATCGCTGATGTTTCTTGTATGGATCATGAAAGTAAAATCCTGGTTGTCTATTTTACGCGAGGGCTTGTGTACATAGGCTGGATAGTATTTGTTGAGGAATAGAAGAAATGCTTCTTTCAAATCCACAATTTTAAAATTGCCGTTAATGGTGGCTTCCAGTTCATTTGTTCTTAACGTGAGCAGTTTGCTGTTTTCAAATACCGATGACGAGATATTCAGTGAATCAAAAGAAAGTTGTTTCCCGTTTGCCCAGAGCCTTGCATCGGTCACACGGGCATTTCCAACAAAATCATCAATGGTTTTTCCGGTGAAATCGAAATTGAAACGGCCAATCATAGACACATCTCCGTTTGAAAATCCAAGAGGCTTCAGGTTGAGCCTGAGTACATCTGCATAGAAATTGAAAAAGGGATTTTTATTGCTGAAATTAATAGTGCCGACGAGTGTGTCAACCATAATATTCGGATCCCGGATACTCGCAGAACCTGAAAAAAGATTTTTACTCACATTTCCGTGTGCAAAAATATTCGTGTATGTGTAGTTGTTAAATTGAATATTTTGAATTATTCCATCCAAAGCAATTTTTATATCGTTTTCTGTAAAGCCCGACCCGTTGAGTTTTCCATCAAATGCCACATTGCCGATTTGACTTTCTTCAAGGAATTTGCCGAGATTGAAATTACCCGTAGAAAGAGTGCCGCTGTAAACAGGAATTTGATTTGGTTTAAATTTCAAATGAAGATCTGTTTTCAGGCTTCCGATACTGGTAGCCAGATTTCCAAATGTTACAAAGTCGTTGTAATAACCTGTAAAACTGCCTGTATATTTTATCTGGCCGAGCGATCTGATATTGGGTTGAGTGATGGATCTCAACTCCGGAATAAATTCTGCAAGTTGTGGATAGGAAGTTCTCATTTCCTTTATCCTTAAATCGATGAATGTTTCATCGATATCAGGTAATCCCCTCATGCTTAAATCACCTGATAAAAAATTTTCTTTTCCGGATGAAATAGAGAAATTATTGGCAGTCAGATTTTCAACTTTTCCTGTAATCCTTCCATTGAGGATAAAATTTCTTTTCCAGCTTTTAAGTTCGGGAGCGAAATAGGAAATGTCATCGCTGCTTACCAATGCATCTTTAAAATTCCCTTCAATTTTTACTGCATGCACAAAATCATTCATGTCTTTATTAAATGATTTGTAGTGCATCACAAAATAATCGCGGAGCCTGCTGTTGGCGGTCTGAATGTCAGCATCCTCAAATTCCATCATGCCGGGCGCCAGTTTAAAATTGGCGGTAAACTTTTTAATCCTGAATCCACCTCTGTCAATCAGGGAAAAATCGACCTTCGATTTGAGGGTATCACTTTTGAAAGCAGTATTATGAATTACCCCGTTTAATTCCGAAAGAATGACTCTCTGATCATCAAATAATCCGGGTGTTGGTTGCCTCCTGGTTTCTTTTACGATGGCTACCTGCCCGTTGGTTATGGATATTGTTTTTGCTGTGATATTCCATCCAGCGAGAGCGCCGGTTGTGTCTGTGTTTTTTGAATTGACCGGCGATTTATATCCTGTTGGCCTGAGTCCGTCATAATCATATTGCGCAAATACAGGGTGGTTCAGGGTAATCTGATTAATCCTCAGGAATTGATTTGCCAGATCCAGTTTATCTGCTTCAATTCTGAGATTTTTTACACCTGCATAAAGGTCTGTTCCTATCCATTGATCTTGCTGGAAAATATTGATGTTTTTAAGAGCAATGATTTTTAGGTCGAGCTTCATGGGATTGCTCTTTCCGGATGATTTAGTACCACCCCTGAAGTAATCCATCAAAAACTGGTAATTCCATTCCGGGGTTTTTCGGTTGAGATGAATCACTGCATCATCCAGCCCGATGTAATGAAGTACTACCTGGTCTTTAAAGAAAAACCAGTCTGTAATATTTACTCTCAATGAACCTGCATAAAGTAAAGTATCTTTTTTCTGATCGAGTATCAATGTTTTCTCAAGCGCCATGCGGTTGAACAAAGAAAAATTCACGTGTTGAATGGAAACTGTTGTATGAAGATCTTTGCTTAGTTTTTTGGTGATACGCTGAACTAAAAAGTTTTGAAAAAAACTGGTTTGTAAAAAGATCCACAGCACCAGCAATAAAACCAGTACGCCGAGGAGCGTCTTTAAAAATATTTTGAAAACTTTTTTCAGCAAGATGATGTCATTAAAGCAAAAATAATTAAAGGTTGATATTCAGAAATTTACGATTCGTTAAATGACTTGTTGTTTCCTGGTTTTATTTGCGTTCAAAAAGAAAATTTGTATTAATATCGCATCATTAATCCGAAAATTAAAACTATTTCTTATGAAAACTGCTTTTCTGTTTATGAGTCTTTTTCTCAATTCTTTATTGTTTGCACAGCCGAAAGCCAATGACAGAGCGGCCAACAGAACAGCAAACTCTATTCAGCCTGCCCTCAACGAGGTGATTCAGGATTATTTTAATCATTTTCAAAACTCGAAGGGAGTTGTCGAATCCGATATAAGCGGGATAGTTTCTTATGAAAGCAAAATCAAATTGCCGGGCGCATTGAGTTGTACCATTGTAAAATATGATTCACCTGATGCTTATAGCTGGACAGCGGTAATGTTTGAAGATGAGGATTTTCAAACTGCTGTTAAAAAATATAATGAATACTACAGAGAAATCAATAACCACAATTTTCAACCTTTTGGTTTTGAAAAATATCTGCTGGCAGGGAAGCTCGACAATGCCGAAGAGAGCCGAAGTTTTGCTTCCACATTGTTGCGACTGAACGGGACGCAAAAAGAGATGGAACATTTTTTTGTCGACCTCGGTATGCAATATGAATTTCCGAAATGGGTAGTTAAAATTTCAGTTTATGAAAAGATGCCGGATGATGAAATGAGGCCTGGAATGAAAACCATTCAGTGATTTGATGAAAGTTTTGAGTTTCGGGTTCCAGGTTCCGGGTTTTGAGTTCCGTGCCCTTGAATTCTGACTCCAGAGTGACTGATTCTTTAAGCGTGAAGAGTTAATAATACATCCTGATTAATTTTAAATTCTTAATTCTTAATTCCTCATCCCTCAAACTAATAACCCACCGCTCCGTCATCACCTCTGTGATCAGCTACAGCAGTCATACTTCCATCTTTATTTACCATGATGACTTCTGTTCTTCCGATAGCTCCGCGCATTTGAATTTTGTAACCCATTTCTTCAAGTTGATTTTTTACATTTTCATCAAATCCCTTCTCGAGATAAACTACATCAGGGAGCCATTGATGATGAAATTTGGGTTTGTTGACTGCATCGTGCGGATCCATGCCAAAATCCATTATGTCAACAATGGTTTGATAAACGCTTGTAATAATGGTGGTGCCTCCGGGTGTGCCTACGAGTATCCAGGGCTTGTTATTTCTTAAAACAATAGTAGGTGTCATGCTGCTCAGCATTCTTTTGTGAGGTGCAATGGCATTGGCTTCCTGACCGACAGCGCCAAACATATTGGGCACACCGGGCTTTACACTGAAGTCATCCATTTCATTATTCAATAAAAATCCTGCATGACCAACTACCACACGACTTCCATATCCTCCGTTGATCGTAGTTGTGACAGACACAGCATTTCCATCTTTATCCAGCACATTGAAGTGAGTAGTTTGTTCACTTTCCGGAATAATGCCTTCTTTGATATCCTTGCTGCTACCGGCTTTGCCGGGAATGAAAGTGGACATTCTTTCTTTCAGGTAAGCATCACTCACCAAAGTTTTTACGGGTACTTTATAGAAATCCGGATCACCGAGATATTTGCCACGGTCTGCATAACATCTTCTCTCAATTTCAACCATCAGGTTAATGGACTGAGGTGTTTCAAATTTCATTTTTGAAAGATGATTCATTTCACTCATCTTCAACATTTGCTCCAGGATAATTCCGCCGCTGCTTGGCAATGGCATGGTAATCACCTTAGCTCCTTTGTAGTTAAATTCAATCGGGGCGCGTTCTTTCGCCTGATAATTTTTGAGGTCGCTGTAAGAGATGATTCCATGACCCCGCTGCATTTCTTCAACAATCAGCCTGGCTGTTTCTCCTTCATAGAAACCTTTCCTGCCATTGTCGCGGATTCTCTTTAACGTATTTGCCAGATCTTTCTGGACTAAAATGTCGCCTGCTTTCCATTTGGTATCCCTTACAAATACAGGAGTAACTGAGCTATATTTTTTAAAATCACCCTGATAATGATTCAGCTCATAAGCTTCATTTTCGGTGATGGCAAATCCTTTTTCTGCAAGTTCAATAGCCGGCGCTATGAGTTTTTTAAAAGGGAGTTTCGCATATTTCATGCATTTGAATAATCCTGCAATTACACCCGGGACCCCACTGGCCAGGTGCCCGTTTTGCGAAAGATTCAGCAATGGGTTTCCTGCGCTATCCAGGTACATATCTCTGAAAGATTTTCCTGGTGCGGTTTCACGGTAATCTATGGTAATATTTTTTCCGTTGGATAGATGGATAACAGTGAATCCGCCGCCCCCAATATTTCCGGCTTCGGGAAAAACAACTGCCAGCGCGAGTTGGGTTGCGATGGCCGCATCGATCGCATTGCCTCCTTCGCGCAGCATCCGGAGACCGGCTTCACTGGCGAGCGGATGAGCGCTCACAACAGCTCCGTTTTTTACGTTAATATCCTTTTTTGAATGGTAATTGAAAGGATTGATTTCCGATTGGCTGTATGCACTTGTAGTTCCGACCATCAATAAAAAGATGAAGATGTAATTTTTTTTCATTCACATGAATTTAATCACAATTTACCGTAAAAATAAAAATGAGGGTTTAATGTTTCTTGCCTTTGAGCATGGGGACAAAGGAAAAACTTCCAAATCTTTCTTCTTTGAATTCCCCACCGGAAAGTTTTGTAAGGCGCATCATTCGTTGTCCGTCATTTTCATCAAGTGGTAAAACCATCATTCCTCCCTCCTTTAATTGTTCCTGAAGTTTAGGTGGAATCATTGGTGCAGCAGCCGTAATCAGGATTTTGTCAAAGGGTGCAAAGGTGGGGAGCCCTTCGAATCCATCACCGTAAAAATATTTAATAGAAGGATATCGATTTCTAAGGGTGAAATTTTTATTCAATTCAAAAAGTTTTTTTTGCCTTTCAATGGTAAAGACCTGTGCGCCCATTTCGGCGAGCACCATCGCCTGATAACCGCTGCCTGTACCAATTTCCAAAACTTTTTCAAAAGGTTTTATTTGCAACAATTGTGTCTGGTAGGCAACAGTGTAGGGTTGTGAAATCGTTTGTCCTTCACTGATTGGAAATGCGCGGTCTTCATATGCAATGTCACCCAGCGCCTGATCAAGAAAATAATGCCGTGGAATTTTCATCATGGCCTCCAATACATTTTCATCGATAATTCCCTTTTCGCGGATATCATCAATTAGTTTTTTTCTCAATCCCTTGTGTTTGTAGGTATCTTCAAATTTTCTCATTTGGCAAAAATATTTTATTCCGATAAGTCCTGGATGTAATTTTTATTTGAATTTAAAAACACAAAAAGTGGGAGGGAGTTTTTGAAAAGAATGAACATCATTTCAAAAAGAGATTTAATTTTAGCACGACTAATTTTTAAGTAGTACTTCAACGGATTTTATTAAATACAGACTTCACAATGTCCTTTTTAGCTTTCGACCTTGGTGGTACAAAACTGGCTTCGGGAATTTTTTCTGATCAGCTCGATCTGATTGAAAAGAAAACGATTCCTTTGGAAGGCCTGGTAGGGAAAGGAGTAGGAGATCTGATTGCAGAACAGATTGATGGAATGATTTTAAGTCAAACCCATGCCGGGTTTTCTGTAAATGCCATTGGTATTTCAATTCCGGGAATTTATTCAAAAGAAAAGGGCACGGTGTGGGCTCCGAATATTCCGGGATGGGAAGACTTTCCATTGATTGATTTTCTTTCCAAAATAACACGTGGCATTCCGGTTTTCATTGATAATGATCGCGCATGTTACATCAGGGGGGAAAGTACAATTGGAAAAGCCAGAGATTGCAATGATGCAATATTTATTGCAGTGGGCACGGGCATTGGCGCCGGGATTTTGGCAAATGGAAATGTACTGAGAGGTGCACATGATATTGCAGGTGCAATCGGATGGATGGCGCTTGATCGTCCCTTTTCAGAAAAATATATTTCTTCCGGATGTTTTGAGAGCATGTGTTCAGGTGAGGGCATTGTGAAGGTAGCAGAAGAAAAAATCAATGCTGACGAACTTTATAGCGGGCAGTTAAATAAAGAAGGGATAACAACACATGATGTATTTGCAGCCTTTGAAGAAAACGATCCCGTCGCCGGTTTTATAATCAACCAGTGCATAGAGTTATGGGGAATGGCGCTTGCGAACATGATCAGCATTTTCAATCCTCAAATGGTGATTTTTGGCGGTGGTGTTTTCGGTCCGGCCGCTAAGTTCATTCCGCAAATTGTATCTGAAGCAAAAAAATGGGCCCAGCCCGTCAGCATAAATCAGGTAGAAGTTGTTGCATCTGCATTGGGGCAGGATGCCGGTTTGCATGGCGCTGCTTGTATGGCAATGAAAAATCTGAAAAATGGGAACGACCTATGAGCAAAAACACATTGATTTTTATTGCCGCCTGTGCCGGAATGTTTTTATTTGGAATCACTTTAATCACTCTCGGTTCTGTTGCAACGGATCTGAAAGAAAAATATCAGTTGACTGCAGTTGAATCGGGTATCCTGTTTTCCATTTTGCCATTGGGAATTTTATCGGGCTCCTTAATCTTCGGACCGGTGTGTGATCGATATGGTTACAAATTGCTTTTGATATTGGCCTGTGTGGGAGTTTTTGCCGGATTTGAAGGCATTGCCTACAGCCACTCTTTTTTGTTGCTGGAAATTTCGATTTTTGTTTTCGGCGTTGGAGGCGGCGTAATCAATGGCGCTACCAATGCAGTTGTTTCAGACATCAGCGAAACACACAAAGGGGCAAACCTTAGTCTTTTGGGAGTTGCCTACGGTCTTGGCGCTTTGGGAATGCCGATGGTTTTGGGATGGCTTCATCATATTTCACCTTTCCGGATTGTTGCAGCCGTTGGCTGGATAACCCTTGCTGTGGCTTTTTTTTATTTGTTTTTGAATTTTCCTGCCGCAAAACAATTAAAAAATAAAGGCAATGCGAATTATAAAAGCTTGTTCAAATTATTGTTGTTGTTGATTGCATTTTTTCTGTTTTTTCAAAGTAGTTTCGAAGCGATCATCAACAATTGGACAACTACTTACCTAACCACCAAAGGGGTGATGACCGAGAGCGGTGCATTGTATGCTTTGTCATTTCACATTGGCGGAATGGTAGCTATGCGTTTTGTATCAGGAAGTTTTTTGCGTAAGGTTTCCGAAATAAAAGTTTTATGGATTTGCCTGATGATGTTGTTTGCGGGGATTGTATTAATGCAGGTTGGAACCACCCCGTTTGTAATTACTGCCGGGCTTGTTTTGTCCGGTGCCGGCCTGGCAGAAGGTTTTCCATTGATGCTTGGAATTACGGGTAAACATTTTGCAAGGCTTTCAGGAACGGCATTCAGTTTTGTTTTTACTGTGGCACTTCTTGGAAATATGCTTGTCAATTATTTGATGGGATTTATTACAGAACATTTCGGGGTACGCCATCTTACAACGGTGGCCTACGTTGAAATAATTTGTATGGTCCTGATCTTTTTTTATATCGTTCAATTATTAAAATCTGATAAAAATGATGTTAGCGAAACAATGGCTCAGTAATGCCAGGGATGTGATGGCACAAATTGAAAACACCCAAATGGAAAATATTCAAAAAGCCGCGGAGGCCATGGCCAACAGTATTGAGGCTGGCAGATGGGTTCACACTTTCGGATGCGGGCATGCCACCATTCCTGTGGAAGAAATGTATCCACGGATCGGAGGATTTGTGGGTTTTCATCCAATGGTAGAA
This sequence comes from Chitinophagaceae bacterium, assembly GCA_017307735.1. Lineage (GTDB taxonomy): Bacteria > Bacteroidota > Bacteroidia > Chitinophagales > Chitinophagaceae > Ginsengibacter. The sequence goes on along the minus strand of JAFKGR010000003.1, from coordinate 203,020 downwards.
TTGCCTCTGACTTTCTTTACGCATATTACCGGAGAAATGGGAGTTCATCAGTTTGTTTTTCTCGAGAGGGTAGAAGGGTATGGTGTCGAAATTATGAAAGGATACAATTTTGATCCGCGTGATACGATGTGGATTTTTTCTCATTCCGGAATCAACAATGTAAATATTGATGTGGCTCTTGAAGCAAAGAAAAGAGGAATGAAAGTGATAGCTTATGGTTCGGCTGCTGCCGCAAAGGGTAAACAGACGAGGCATTCCAGCGGTAAAACGATTTTTGATGTTGCCGATATTGTGGTTGATAGTTGTGCTCCCATCGGGGATGCATCTGTTCCTCTCAAAAACCATCAGGATAAAATAGGGCCGGTTTCTACGATGGCATTCGTAACTTGTGTCTGGATGACGGTCACTACCGTTGCAGAAATTCTGGCAGAGCGGGGAGTGAAATTATACATCCACCCTTCACACAATGTCCCGGGAGATACCACCGCCAAACAAAGGCTGGATGAGGCATTGGCAAAATACAAAGAGCGTATTGCCGGAGTGTAGCCGGATATTTTTCCTGGGGTGTGTTACTTTTTTGTTTTATCCGATGGATAATTGCCAGTTGATGGAAAATTATTTTTGATTTCAAGATCAAAAGTATTTGGGCTGTGTGTTTTCAATAAAAATTGGAAAGCATTCACTGCCTTATTAAATTGCGCCCCATGGCAAAATCGAAGAAGAAAGAACCGTATGTGATTTCGGACAGTGGAATATCAGGCCAATATAAAACCTGGTTTTTGGATTATGCAAGTTATGTGATTCTTGAAAGGGCTGTACCTGCAATTGAAGACGGATTAAAACCTGTGCAAAGAAGGATTCTGCACGCAATGAAAGAAATGGATGATGGCAGGTTTAACAAGGTTGCCAACATCATAGGTCAAAGTATGCAGTACCATCCTCACGGAGATGCAAGTATTGGCGATGCCGTGGTGAATCTGGGCCAGAAAGATCTTTTATTAGAGACACAGGGAAACTGGGGTGATGTGAGAACCGGTGATGATGCCGCAGCCCCGAGATATATTGAAGCCAGGCTAAGCAAGTTTGCGTTGGACGTGGCTTTCAATGAAAAAACCACGCAATGGCAATTGAGTTATGACGGAAGAAAAAATGAGCCGGTCGCCCTGCCGATGAAATTTCCGTTGCTGCTCGATCAGGGTGCGGAGGGAATTGCTGTGGGCCTGGCAACTAAAATTCTTCCTCATAATTTTTGCGAGCTGATTGAGGCTTCTATTAAATATTACCGGGGCAGGAAATTTGAACTTTATCCTGATTTTCCCACAGGTGGAATGGTTGATGTTTCTGATTATAATGATGGTATCAGAGGAGGGAAAATCCGCGTGAGATGCAGGATTGAGGAATTGGATAAGAAGACACTTCTCATTAAAGATGTTCCCTATGGGGTAACCACTTCGCAATTGATCGACAGCATCCTGAAAGCCAACGACAGTGGTAAAATAAAAGTAAAAAAAGTAACCGATAATACTGCCGCTGATGTTGAGATCCGCGTAGATCTGGCATCCGGGGTCTCACCTGACATCACCATCGATGCTTTGTATGCTTTTACCGATTGTGAACTTTCTATTTCTCCCAATGCCTGTGTAATTGAAAAACAGAAACCACATTTTGCCGGGGTTTCTGATTTATTGAAATTTTCGGCAGATCAGACCCGGGAGTTATTGAAAAGGGAACTGGAGATCAGGTTGGATGAACTCAATCAGAAATGGCATTACACCTCCCTGGAAAAAATATTTTTTGAAGAAAGGATTTATAAGGAGCTTGAAAAGAAATATGAAACATGGGAAAAGGTATTACAGGCAATTGATAAGGCCTTTAATCCTTTTAAAAAATTACTGAAGCGTGAAATAACCAGAGAAGATTTATTGAAATTAACGGAGAAGCCTGTACGCAGGATTTACAAACTGGATATTGATCAACTGAATGATCAAATCAAAGATCTCGAAAAGCAAATTGATGAGGTAAATTACGATTTGGCTCATCTGACAGATTTTGCTGTTTCCTATTTTGAAAATCTCCTGAAAAAATATGGCAAGGGCAGGGAGCGCAAAACGGAAATCCGTCTGTTTGATACTATTCAGGCCAAACAGGTTGCGCTCGCGAATACCCGGCTCTATATGAACCGCCAGGAAGGATTTATTGGAACTGATTTGAAAAAAGATGAATTTGTTACAGAGTGCAGCGATTTGGATGACATCATTGTTTTTACAAGAGAGGGGAAGATGAAAGTGGTGAAAGTAGCAGACAAGGTGTTTATCGGGAAAGATATCATTCACGCAGCCATATTCGACAAGAGTGATGCGCGTACCACTTATAACATGATTTATACAGATGGCAAAAAAGGGGTGAGTTATGCCAAGAGGTTTAATGTGACAGGTATTACACGCGATAAAGAGTATGACTTGACCAAGGGAAGTGAACACAGTAAAGTTCAATATTTCAGTGTCAATCCTAATGGCGAGGCAGAAGTTGTCAGGATAATTTTGTCACCCGTTACCAAAGCGAGAATCAAGGAATTCGAATTTCAATTTGAAACACTTGAAATCAGAAACAGGGGGAGTATCGGTAATATTGTGACCAAATATCCTGTGCGATCTGTGAAGATGGCTGAAAAAGGAAAAAGTACATTGGAAAACCGAAAACTCTGGTTTGATACTACCTATGGAAGGCTTAATGAAGAGGGTAACGGAATTGCATTGGGTGATTTTGAAGGTGATGATAAATTGCTGGTTATTTACAATGATGGAAATTATGAGATCACAGGTCAGGAACTCTTACAACGTTTTGAACCTGATCAGATCAAACTCATTGAAAAATTTGATGCTGATAAAATCATTACCGCTGTTTATCTGGATGCAGAGAAATTGCAATACAATGTAAAAAGGTTTAAGATTGAAACCAATACACTGAATTCAAAGTTTATGTTCATCAAAGAAGGTGAAGGGAATCAATTGATGGAAGTGACTACCATGGAGGAACCTGTATTGGCCATGCAAACGGGCCGGGGTTCGCAGATAAGAAAAGCCAAAATCAAATTGCACAAAATGGTAGATGTCATGGGCTGGAAAGCAGTGGGGAACAAACTGGCTGATTTTTCAAAAAGTGATCAGATGGAATGGGTGCAACCTCTTGAACCGGGCGTGCAAGGCGAACTGTTTGGGTAACTGTTTTTTTTTCAGAAGGCCATGTATGAGCTTTCTTTTTTACGAATCATTCATGGAAAATATCTCTTTCATTTTAACAGAAGTAATATTGAGTAAAACTACTCGACTTTTGTAAAAATCAGTTTTTGGAAACGTATGCTTCGGATTTTTTTAATTGCATATAGGGGAAAAAGGTATTTAACAATAATCTTTAAATATAGCTTATTGGTAATCAGTAGGAGACTTGTGAATCTTTTTTTTATTGATACAGGCAGTCAACACAATATTACAATACAAGGTGCCGTTTTTAGGGCATATTTACAAATTGTTTCAGTAAAATTACCATTTATCAAAACCGCATATTATATTTGCTCCCTCTTACAATTAGAACCTGCCTTATTAGTCTGGAATTTTACCCCAACTACTTTTTCAGACGCCCGGTATCAGGATTGATACAAATTATCTAATTGTAGTTTATGCCCCAGTTAAAAACTCAAAAACTAAAAAAGACTTTAATTCTTTTCATTGTACTTATTTTCGTGGTGCCCAGCATTAATTCTTATGTATTTGCCGGCGGGAAGAAAATCGGTATAACGATTACCAAAAAGAGCTATAATGGTTCAGATATCAGTTGCTATCAGGCCGCTGATGCCCAGCTTACTATTACTGCTTCTGACGGTAACGGAACTTATTTTTATTCTATAGATAATGGAGTTACTTTCTATAGTAATAATGTTTTCAGCAATCTTGCCGGTGGCCAAAATTATACGGTTATCGTGAAAGATTCAGACGGGAATAAATCGGATGCTAAAAAAATATGGATCTCCAATGTTTCCAACCCGGTTACAATCAGCAGTATCAATGCTGTAAATACAACGTGCCCCACTTCAAGCGATGGGGCAATTAATCTGACTGCCTTTGGCGGCACCCAGAATACAATTTGGTATTCCATTGATAATGGAGCTACCTGGCAAACTGCAAGCAGCTTCAATAATCTGAAAGCCGGCAATTACACCATCATTGCGAAAGATATTAATGGATGTACCTCAGATTCAAAGTCGATCACCGTATCGTCCGGTTCACCATTGAACGCAGTGATATATTACCAGGAAGATTACAATTGCACCTGGGGTGTCGGGAAAGTTCAAATGGGTGCTCAGAATGGTAAATCGCCGTATCAATATAGCCTGGATGGACAGCCATTTGTAACAAACAATACCTTTTCAAATCTTGCTCCGGGTGGCCACAATGTTTCGGTGATAGATACCAAAGGCTGTTCTGCAAGTATCAGTTTTGAAATTAAGGCTGCGTTGAATGTCGTTCTCAGCGGAGATACTACCATTCACCAGGGAAAAACTGCGATACTTTATTTAAATATTTCGGATGATGGTTCACAGAATAACACTTACAGTGCAGTATTGAATGGAAATGATGGATCCACTTTAAAGGTTCAAAATCTCTTGAGTGGAATGAATACCATCAATACTCCGGCTTTGTCACAATCTGTCAATTATACAATATCAGGCGTAACCTCTTCGACAGGTTGTAAACCATACATTCAGGGAAGCGCTTCAATTTCGGTTACAGATAAGCTGGTATGGCTTGGATTGACCAATGATTGGAATGATGCTAAAAACTGGAAAGGAAAAATTATTCCGGACAGCAGTTGGGATGTTTCGATTTCATCTACACAAAATAACCCTGAAATTGCATCGACATCCTATGCCGAAAACATTTCCATTTCATCGCCGGCAATATTAACCATCACCGGAAATTTGTTTTTGGATGGAAATATCACAGGTGGTGATAGCAGTATCGACGCCGGGAACGGAACTATCATTTTCGGAGATACCATCGGACAGGAATTGGATGGTAGTGTTTTCAAAAACAGGGCGATTAAAAATATGGTGATCAATACTGATCTTACTCTTACGGATTCTCTGGATGTTTATGGAAATATAAACTTTCAGAAAAACGGAAAAACATTTTATACAAATGATTTGCTGACACTCAAATCAAATTCCTCTGGTACCGCAAATGTTGGTAATACAAGTAGAAATATAATAGCCGGAAAAGTAACGGTGGAAAATTATATTGCGCCCAGAAAGGGATGGAAATTCCTGTCTGTTTCTACCCTGCCCGGACAGTCAATCCATGATGCGTGGCAGGAAGGACAACCGGCAAATAATACAACTTCCATTCTGGGAAAAGGAATTCAGATCACAGGTGAAATGAGTGATTGGCAAGCCAAAGGGTTTGATGCACCATCTTACGCTCCTTCTGTTAAAACTTATAATTCCAAAAACAATACATGGGTAGGCATCAAGTCGACACTTGATTCTTTTAAAGATTCTTCAGATGCTTACATGGTATTTATAAGAGGTGATCGTACTGCGAATGTATTGAGCTCTCCGGTAACTGAAACTACTCTTAGGACAAGAGGTGAATTGAGATTGGGTGATCAGCCCACAATCAATATCACTCCGGGTCAGTTTATCGCAATTGGAAATCCCTATGCATCTAAAATTGATCCCAGAAAGATTCTTACTACACGTAATATGTTTTATTATTATTGGGATCCTCAACTGGGAAACAGTTATGGCGCGTACAGAACAATAAAGATTGGTAAAAACGGAAAAATGAAAGTAATACCGTCTATCAGTAATAATAAAGACGAGGTAACCTATATCAATAGTGGAGAAGCTTTTTTTGCATTCAATGAAAAAGGCGGCTCTCTTCAAATTACAGAAAATAGTAAGGTTGATTCTGTGAATCCGGGTTCTTTCCTGCGGCCTGCTGGGGCCAGGGGCGCACTAAATGATGACGACGAACTGGAGATCAACTTATTTAATGTTTCCAATGGCCAGGAGAAACTTGTGGATGGTGTTTTACAAGATTTCAATGCTGATTACAGCAATAGTTTGGATGAAAATGATGCTGTCAAATCGGCTAATACCGGGGAAAATCTGAGTATTAAATCTCAAAATACCGTGCTTGCCATGGAAAGCAAATCGTTGTCATCCGGGAGTGATACTACTCAACTGAATTTTACAGGAATGAGTTATGCCAATTACCGTTTTAAAATAAATCTTACAGAGCAGGCTAATGACAGAGAAGCATTTTTAGTGGACAGGTTTACAGGAAAATCTACTCCGATTGATCTTGGCGGAACAACTACCTATGATTTTACTATCGTCAACAATTCGGGTTCTTACGCCGCAAACCGTTTCCTGGTTGTATTTCGCAAGATGACCATCATGCCGGTTACCTTTACCTCAGTTACTGCTGAGAAAAAAGATAATAAAATCAACGTAATCTGGAAAATTGAGAATGAAGAGAATGTGAATAATTATAGCATAGAAAGATCTTCTGACGGAACTCATTTTAACGCAATCGGATCTGTAAATGCTGATCATTCCACACAATATCAGTTTACAGATGATAAACCGTTGTCGGGGGTTAATTTTTACAGAATTGTTTCCGTTGATTTAGATGGCAAAAAGGGATATTCTGAAATAGCAAAGGCAACCATCGATCAGATTGATGTGAAATCAATGAGCATTTTCCCCAATCCGGTTGTTGGAAATAATGTTCATTTGCAAATGAAAACTTCTGTAAACGGCGTTTACTATTTCAGCATCAGAAATCAGGCCGGGCAAACGATTGATTCCAGGCAGGTAAATGTAAATATTGGTCAGAGTTCCATGGATATTAAACCTACGATCAAATTGGCAAGTGGAATTTATACACTTGAAATAACATACCCCACCGGAGAACAATCCACGCTGCGGTTTGTGAAATAAATAATTTTTTAATCCGAAAAAAGAAAATAGCTTCTCAGGATTTGAGGAGCTTTTTCTTTTTTGTTCGTCAATGGTTTTAGAATAAATTTTTTGATAATACAAGAATGATATTTTGACTAATTGTCATCATGTCAGTTTACATTAAGATGGCATTTTATTTGGTTTGTGGAAGAAAAAATCAGGTTCCATGCAAAAAGGAAGTATCAGGGTACAGACAGAGAATATTTTCCCTATTATTAAAAAGTTTTTATACAGTGATCACGAAATCTTTGTTCGTGAGCTTATCAGCAATGCGGTAGATGCCACTCAAAAATTGAAGACGCTTGCATCTTCCGGCGAATTGAAGAGTGATATAGGAAATATCGATATTCACGTGAAAGTTGATAAGGAAAAAAAGACAATTACCATTTCAGACAAAGGAATCGGGATGACGGCTGATGAGTTGGATAAATATATAAACCAGGTCGCATTCAGCGGAGCTGAAGAATTCTTGCAGAAGTATAAAGGGAAAAATGAATCCAACATTATAGGCCATTTTGGATTGGGATTTTATTCTTCTTTTATGGTGAGCAGTAGTGTCGAAATTTTTTCTAAAAGTTATAAGGAAAATTCCAGGGGCGTTCATTGGTCCTGCGACGGAAGCCCTGAATACGTGTTGGAAGATGCTGAAAAATCAGACCGTGGGACAGAGATCGTTTTGCATATAAATGATGAGAGCAGTGAGTTTCTTGAAGACGGGCGTATAAGAAGTATTCTGGAAAGATTTTGCCGGTTTCTTCCTGTTCCGATATTTCTGGACGGAAAAGAAGAAAAGGACAATGAACAGATTAATAACACACAGCCGGCATGGACGAGAAAACCGTCTGAACTGAATAAAGAAGATTACGAAAAATTTTATAGCGAGTTATATCCCTTTGCAGAAATGCCACTTTTCTGGATTCATCTCAATGTGGATTATCCTTTTAATCTGACCGGTATTCTCTATTTTCCAAAGTTGAAAAACACTTATGAGGTTCAAAAAAATAAGATACAGCTATACAGCAATCAGGTGTTTGTTACGGATGAGGTAAAAGATATTGTCCCTGAATTTCTGATGTTATTGCATGGTGTTATAGACAGTCCGGATATTCCGTTAAATGTAAGCAGGAGTTATTTACAAGGCGACCCCAACGTCAAAAAAATCAATAATTATATTACGCGAAAGGTAGCCGACAAGTTGGAGGAATTATTCAAGACTGATAGAAAATCATTTGAAGAAAAATGGGAAAATATCGGATTGTTTGTGAAGTACGGAATGATTACGGAAGATAAATTTCTCGAAAAAGCAAAAGGCTTTATGCTTTTTCAGGAATCAAATGGAAAATTTGATACACTTGAAGAGTACAAAAAAGCAGTTGAACCAAATCAGAAAAATAAGGAAGGCAAATACGTTATCATTTATTCCAATGATCCTGTTCAACAAAATAGTTTTATAAAGGATGCAGAAGGCCGCGGTTACAAAGTTGTCACGATGGAGACGATGATTGATGCTGCATTTATCAGCAATATTGAAATGAAGTGGGATGATGTAAGATTCATCAGGGTTGATGCAGATACGGCAGATAATCTGGTGGACAAGAATGAGAACAAAGACAGTGTATTGAGCGAAAAAGAGAAAGATGTATTAAAAGAATTCTTCAAATTGCAAATTGATGGGTTAAATACAACTGTCGAGATAAAAGGTCTTTCGCCGGAAGGTCATCCGGTGGTTGCTGTCCAACCCGAGATGATGCGCCGGATGAAAGAGATGGCATCTATGGGAGGAGGTATGAGCGGGTTTTATGGAAATCTTCCGAATGAAATTCAATTGGTCGTAAATGGTAACCATCCGGTGTATAAAAAAATTCTTTCTGAATCGGATGAATCCAAACAAAAAAACATGGTTCGAAACCTGGCCGATATGGCTTTGCTTTCTCAGGGTTTATTAAAAGGAAATGAGCTGACTGATTTTATAAACAGGAGTGTCAATCTGATGGAGGGCAAAGAGAAGAGCCGGATTATTACTGATATTTAGCGGATAAAAATTAAAATAAATTTTGAATTTTAGAGATCAGTTTTATCTGTTGGGTTCAAGGCAAGTATTGAAAAGTCGAGGTAATCCATTTTTCTGTAATTCCACAATACACTGAAACCCGCACTCTGGAATATTTCTTTTTCAGTGGGATTGAAATACAAAATAAATATTTCGCGTGGATTGGACTTAACTGAATCCAACATGTTTCGTACAACGGGTAGCATTACACCCTGATCGAAAGGATTGAAAAAAGTAAAAATGCTGTCACCTGGTTCAAACTTGTAGTTGATAGCATCTATGTTGAAGACCTCAAAATTTGTATCCGGATAATCGGGCTGAATTTTTTTTAGATTTTCTTCTGCGTCGTTGCAAAGTTCTTCTGCAAACTCGATTCCTTTGATTTTTTGAAAACCAAAGTGGGCTGCGACAGCCATGATTCTTCCTTTTCCACATCCAAAATCTACAACATTTCCTCGTGGTTTTAATGATTGTAAATATCTGAATGCTTTCTCAATTATAAAATAATTTACCGGCTGATAAATAAATGCATTTTCTTTATGGAGAGAGGAAATGGTAAGCTTTTTTAAATCATTAAATCCGGTAGAATTGATTTTATATTTTTTCTCGCCCCGTATTTCGTGATAAGTGGTGAATAGAGCAAGGGGCAGACTCCAGTTTGTAAATACAAATATGAAGTAGTTCCAGTATTTCAGGAATTTCATGGTAATTTATTTACTGTTTCTGAAATCAATAATGTTTATTTGAAGATTGCTGCTGTTGTTCCAAATATTTTCTTCAATTGAGAAAACAAAATCAATTGGATTTTCCGTTCTGAGGGAAGGCAATTTTTCTGCCATGTTAAATGCAATTCCGTTCAGAGAGGTTGAGTCATATTGTCTGAAGGTGAATCGAACATGTTTTTCATTCAAAACCCTGGGAGGTATATCAAGAGTAATTCTTTTTGTAAGGAAAATGGGTTTGGTGTTTTCCGGGCCGAATGGTTCCATTCTGCAAATGGTTCTGTAGAGTTTAAAGTTGATTTCATCCAGGGAAATCTCTGAATCGATATAAATTTTCGGGATCATATCCTCCGGGGAAATGGTATTGGATACTACTTTGTCAAATTCATCTGCAAACCTGTTCAGATGAGATTCTGCCAATGAAACGCCTGCTGCGGAAGCATGTCCTCCAAACTTTTCAAGTGAATTTTCACATTGTTTCAAAGCTTCATAAATATTGTAACCATTGACACTTCTCGCACTTCCCTTGATGGATTCAGAACCATCGGTTAGAATAACAGCAGGCCTGTAATAATTTTCAACCATTTTGCTGGCAATGATTCCAAGTATGCCCTGATGCCAATCTTTGTGAAAGAGAACAGTTGTTTTCTTTTGAGAATAAGTTGAATCTTTCTCCACGCAGGCGATTGCTTCCTCAGTTGCTTTTTGAAGTAATGTTTTTCTTTGATTGTTTAATTCCTGAAGTTGACGGGCAAGTTCATCGGCCTGGTCCATATTATCTTCAATCAATAATTTAACAGCCAGGTTTCCGTGGGCCATTCTTCCTGCTGCATTGATCCTGGGAGCGAGATAAAATACAGTTTTTTCATTATTGAATTTTTGATCAGAACCACAAACTTTTTTTAAAGCATGTAAACCAGTGCAAGGGTTTGTATTTAATTTTTTCAGTCCATGCCAGGTAATAATTCTGTTCTCACCGGTGAGAGGTACGATATCCGCGCCAGTTGCGAGTGCTGCGAGATCGAGTAATTGAAGATAATTTTCTTCAGGAAGATTCAAATAGGTATTTAATGCACAAAATAATTTAAATGCAACTCCACAGCCACAAAGTTCTTTAAAAGGATAGGGGCATCCTGGTTGCTTGGGATTGAGAATTGCTTTTGCTGGCGGAAGAATATCTCCGGGAATGTGGTGGTCACAGACAATGGTTGAAATATGATTGTCTGATGCGTATTTAATAAGCCCCACTGAGTTGATCCCGCAATCAAGAGAAATGATTAATCTGAATCCGTTTTGAATGGCATAATCAATCCCGGCCTTGCTTATTCCATATCCTTCTGCATATCGATCAGGTAAATAGTAATCGAATTCTTTTTGATCATAAATTTTGCTCAGATAGCGGTACGATAAGGCTATTGAGGAGGTACCATCTACATCATAATCACCATAAAGCAAAATTTTTTCTTTTTGATTTATCGCAGCCAAAATGATTTTTACCGCTTTGTCCATGTCCTTCATAAGAAAAGGATCATGGAGATTTGACAATTGGGGGTGAATAAATTCTTTAACCTGTTTAAATTTTTCAAGACCCCGCTGAACAAAAATTTTGCTTATAATATTTGAAGTGAGACCCAATTCTTCCTTTAGCTTGGCAGCCTTTTCTTGTTCGACAGTTTGGACTTTCCAGTAGTAGTTGACCATGTTTTTATTATGGTTCTAAATCTACTAATATTTCCTGTCAGTTGTGTATTTCACCAGTTCTTCAAGTCCGTCGCGAATATCAGATTTCGGAAATCCATATAGAATATCCAGCGCTTCCTGACGATACTCAATCATTTTTTGAGTGGCATATTTTATTCCGCCCGAATCTTTTACCATTTGCAACACCCAGTTAATCTTTTTCTGATTATGGTTTTCGTTTTTTATAATGAAAATAATTTTTCTTTTATCACTTGCATCTGAATGATTAAGGGTATAAATCAGTGGCAGGGTCAGTTTTTTTTCTTTAAGGTCATTTCCCGTGGGTTTCCCGACATCTTCGTTTCCATAATCGAACAAGTCATCTTTAATTTGAAAAGCGATACCTGTTTTTTCTCCAAACAACTTCATCCTGTCAGAGATTTCAAGGTTTTGGGTGCTGCTCCATGCCCCAACCGCACAAGCCGAAGCCATCAGAGACGCGGTCTTGCTCTGAATGATCTGGAAATAAACATCTTCTTTGATATTTAATTTTCTTGCTTTTTCAAGTTGTAATAACTCTCCCTCACTCATTTTTTGAACGGCTTCAGACAGAATGTGGAGATGTTGGAACTCATTGTATTTTGTTGAAAGCAGCAGCCCTTTGCTAAGCAAATAGTCCCCCACCAGGACAGCGATTTTATTTTTCCAAAGAGCATTGATTGAAAAAAAGCCCCGTCTTTCATAGGATTCATCCACCACATCATCATGAACCAGTGTTGCAGTATGTAGCAATTCAACAAGAGCTGCGGCCCGATAGGTAGATTCACTGACCTCTCCGTTCAATTTGGCACAAAGAAAAACAAACATGGGCCGGATTTGCTTTCCCTTCCTTTTAATGATGTATTTCATGATTCTGTCAAGAGAAGGGTTTTGACTTTTAACAGCTTCAGAAAACTTTCTTTCAAAAGTCTTGAGCTCCTCTGCGATCAATTGTTTAGGAAGTTTCATTTTGGTGATTCAAAGGGAGCAATTTAATCCACAATCGTGTTAGCCCAAAATTTTACTATTCTTTATAATGTTTTTTCTGGATGCCACTTGCAGCGTTTTGATGACAAAAGGTGTCATCAAAAGGATAAACTGCAATAATTTTCAAGCGGTTGGCTATTTAATGAAATGCAAAAAATAATTTGAATTATAAGTTCCGTTTGATATTTTTGCACAATTGTTAGGTTATTATTTAGAAATCATTAATCAAAAAGTTATGGCAAGCAAAAAGTTTAAGCTATTGTTGCTCGGCGTTTTTTCTCTGACATGTTTTAGTGCTTATGCGCAGGAACAGGATACCAGGGTTTATAACGTTTTTGACTCAACGGTTGTTCCTTCAAAGAGTCAGGCGCAGCAAAATGAATTTATGAACAACACGTACGATTTTCCGGCTAAGCCCAGGAACGAATGGGAACTTGGTGTTTCAGGAGGATTGTTTACTGAAAGCAGCGATGTTGCATCAAAACTCCCGACGTTTGGATTTGGAGTTCACGTACGCAAGGCTTTGGGATACGTTTTCTCATTGAGATTGCAATATGTAAATGGAATTGCAAAAGGTTTGAACTGGAAAGCCTCAAGAGGATATGCAAATAACATTGCATGGACTGCAAATGGGTATAACCCTGCTACGGATGATGTTTATTACAATTATCGTGCACATATTCAAGACCTTTCTCTTCAAGGGATTTTTACTTTGAATAATATACGTTTTCATAAGGCCAAAACTGGAATGGTGATGTATATAGGCGCAGGCCTTGGCGGAACCATTTTTGATACAAAGATTAATGCACTGAATGGAAATACCAAGTACAACTTTAATAGTATAACTGCATCTGGATATTCAAACAGAAAGGATATTAAGAATCAGTTAAAGGCTATGATGGATAATACTTATGAAACTGAAGCCGATAACGATAAAATAAACTCTGCTACTGTATTTGGTCAAATATTCAGACCGAGTGCATCATTGATTGCAGGTGTTGCCTTCCGTTTGGGTGCAAGAGTGAATCTGGCACTGGAAGACAGATTTACGATGGTGAAAACCGACTTATTGGATGGTCAGCAATTTCAAGAAGGTCCTGCCCAGACACGTGATTACGATTCATACAATTACCTCAGTTTAGGTTTGAACTTTAATATTGGTAAGAAATCTGTTGAACCTCTTTGGTGGATCAATCCGCTTGATTATGCTTACAGCGAGTTGAACAACCCGAAACACATGAAATTGCCGAAACCTGTATTGCCTGATGAAGATGGTGATGGTGTAACCGATCAATTTGACAAATGCCCGAATACTCCGGCAGGCGTTAAGGTTGACGTAAATGGTTGCCCGCTTGATACAGATGGTGACGGTGTTCCGGATTACAAGGATAAAGAATTAATTACTCCTACTTATTGTCAACCGGTTGATGCCGATGGCGTAGGTAAGTGCCCGGATCCTGAATGCTGCAAGAATCTACAGGTTCAGGCCAATACATGCAATATCGGAGATTTGCCAAGTGTTACTTTCAGGAAGAATAGCAGTGTATTGAGCAACGATGCAAAAGCAATGTTGTCAACTGCAGCTTCCAAATTGAAGGACAATCCCAATTGCTCGATTACTGTAACAGGTTATCCTGAAGCATCTAAAGCTTCTCAGGCTTTGTGTAACAAGAGAACCAGTGCAATCAAGGCTTACCTGACTGAAAAGGAAGGTATCAGCGCAGATCGTATCGAAGCCAACTGTGAAATTGGTGGCGGTGCCGCTAATACAGTTGATCTCAGGGCCAAATAAAACCACTTTTTGCTCAATGATAAACCCTTCTCAATCTTTGGGAGGGGTTTTTTTATGCACAGTCAATTAGATAAAAATTAACTGAATAGAACAACGGAAAACTTTATTTAATCAGAAATTTGGTCAGAATCAGTTAATTTTGCAATTCTTTCATGAAAAGACCTCCTGTTTTTTTGGTATCATTAGTCTTTCTTCTTGCCTGCAATAGCAAGTTTACAAAAATATTGAAGAGCACCGACAGTGATTACAAGCTGAAAATGGCTGATCAATATTATGATGCAAAGAATTATAATAAAGCCCAACAGCTATTTGTAGAATTGTTCCCGGTATTTAAAGGCTCGGATAAATTTGAAGATTTGTATTATAAATATGCATATTGCTCTTACTATCTGAAAAATTACCTCGATGCTGAAAATTTGTTCAACGGATATTTGGGAGTCTTTCCAAACAGTTCCAGGGCCGAGGAGATAGCCTATATGCATGCATTGACTTTTTATAAACAATCGCCAAAAGTTGAATTGGATCAAACAAATACCTTGAAGGCAATTGGTATGATGCAGACATTTATAAACAATTATCCAAATTCAAGCCGGGTAAAGGAAGCTCAGACAATTATAGACGAAGCCAGAAGAAAATTGGAGGATAAGGATTACAGGTCAGCAAAGCTTTATTATGATATTGGACAGTACCAAGCCGCTGGAATTTATTTTACAAACCTTTTGAATAATTATCCGGATAGCCACTCAGGCGATGAATATATGTTTATGGTAATCAAATCTTATTATGAATTTGCAAAACTGAGTATCCCGGACAAGCAGGAAGAACGTTACCAAAAGGTTGTTTCAGAATATTTTGATTTTGTGGATCGTTTCCCTGAAAGTAAATTATTAAAAGAAGCCGAAGATTTTAAGAACATAAGCGAGAATCATATTAAACAATTAAAAAATGAACAAATTACGTCGTCAACAAACAGCTAATATTCCAAGTGTAATTGAAACTAAAAACCTTGTGGACATTAAGGATAAGACGGGCAACCTATACGAATCTGTGGTTATTATAGCAAAAAGGGCTAACCAGATTAGTATCAATATTAAAGAAGAATTGCACGAGAAACTGGAAGAGTTTGCTACTCATACAGACAGCCTGGAAGAAATTCATGAAAACAAAGAGCAAATAGAAATTTCAAAAGCATTTGAAAAATTGCCAAATCCGGCTATTCTTGCTACCTATGAATTTATGGAGGATAAGATTTATTTCCGTAAAAACGAGGATAATCTGTTTGCATAGGTAAGTGCGAAAAGTGAAAACCTTAATTAATTAAGTATTTTTATTGGCGGTTAATTCCGCCAATTTTTATTTCTCAGGTACAACCGTTTTATTTTGGAAATGCTTAAAGCGAAAAAAATACTTTTATGTGTGACCGGCAGTATTGCTGCTTATAAGGCTGTATATCTATTACGGCTATTGCAGAGAGACGGCGCTTCAGTCAGGATAGTAATGACCAAAGAAGCGACAAATTTTGTTTCGTCTTTGACTTTTTCAACTCTTTCAAAAGAAAGAGTATTAATTGACTTTACGGAAAATGATAATTGGGAGAATCATGCTTTGCTTGGCCGGTGGGCCGATTTAATTCTGATAGCACCCGCATCTTGTAATACCATTGCATTGATGGCACATGGGATTTGTAATAACCTTTTGCAGGCTGTTTACCTTTCAGCAACATGTCCGGTAATGTTAGCGCCGGCAATGGATGAAGATATGTGGAAACATCCTGCTACGCAAAGGAATATTCAACAATTGATTCATGATGGAATTAAGGTATTGGATGTGGCCGAAGGAGAATTAGCAAGTGGACTTTTCGGGAAAGGAAGGATGATAGAGCCTGAGGAGGTTTTTAAAGAAGTAATTCATTTCTTTTCGAAAAAAGAACGTTTTGTTGGAAAAAAGATTCTTGTCACAGCAGGACCCACTGTAGAACCTATAGATCCGGTCAGGTTTATAAGCAATCATTCTTCCGGAAAAATGGGTGTAGCAATTGCGGATGCATTTGTGGCTGAAGGGGGAGTGGTTACCCTGGTACACGGCCCAATGACTGAAAAGGTTGAAAAAGGGATTAATGAGGTATCTGTTCAGACCGCTCAAGAAATGTATTCATCATGTCTGAAAGAATTAAGCACTTTTGACATCATAGTTATGGCCGCCGCTGTGGCTGATTATTCGCCGGCAGAAAAGTCAAATGAGAAAATCAAGAAAACACAGGATTTTCTAAGAATTGATTTGAAGAAAACGCCGGATATTCTTGCAGAAGCGGGTAAAAGAAAAAAGGAAAATCAGATTTTGATTGGGTTTGCATTGGAAACTGAAAACGGCGTTGAGAATGCATTAAAAAAACTCGATAAAAAAAATGCAGATTTTATAATTCTGAATTCTTTAAGAGATCAGGGAGCAGGATTCGGCAAAGACACTAATAAAATTTCTATTTTTGGGAAGAAAGGTTTTCGCAAAGATTTTCCGTTGAAATCCAAACGGGAATTAGCTTACGATATTTTGAATTTAATCTCTCAGCACCCATGAAGAAAATCATCATTGTAATTATGGCTTTCTTGTTTTCTGCAACCGGTAATGCCCAGGAATTGCGGGCAAGGGTGTCGGTAATCAGTAACCGTGTGGGGAGTACAGTAAATAAAAATGTTTTTCAAACATTACAGACGGCATTAAATGATTTTATCAACAACCGCAAATGGAGTAATGATAATTTCAAAACAAATGAAAAAATTGATTGTGGATTCCTTTTTAACCTTGAATCCACAAATGAGCAGGATGTTTACCGCGCATCACTCACCATTCAGTCAGCAAGGCCTGTTTTCAATTCGAGCTATTTGTCACCTATAATCAACTACAAGGACAATGATTTGACTTTTAAATACATTGAATTTCAGCAGTTGGATTTCAGCGACACCCGTGTAAGTGGAAATGATCCTCTCACGGCCAATCTAACAGCGGTAGTTGCATATTGGATAGATATTATTTTGGGAATGGATTATGATTCCTTTTCTCCGTCAGGGGGCAATCTCTATTTTCAAAAAGCTCAGAATATTGTTAATAATGCACCGGATGGCAGCAACATTTCGGGTTGGAAACCTTTTGATGGGACAAGAAACAGGTATTGGCTTGCCGAAAATCTTTTGAACAGCAGATACACTTTGTTCCATGATGCCATTTATAATTATTACCGGAAAGGCCTGGATAAAATGTATGAAAATGAAGCCACCGGAAGGAGTGGGATATTGAATGCGCTGAATTCATTAAATACCCTGAATAATGACAATGCGAATACAATGGAAGTTCCTTTTTTCTTTCAGGCTAAATCAGATGAATTAATAAAAATATTTTCCAAAGCTTCCCCCTCCGAGAAGGCAAAAGCATTGGATATGTTGCAAAAACTGGATGTGCCTTCTGCCAATAAATATCAGGATCAGTTAAAGTGAAAATCATAATCGTTTTAGTAGTTGCCGGAATTATTTTTACCGGTTGCAAAGGAAAAGTAAGGCCGCCCAAAGGGGTTTTATCAAAGGGAAAAATGTCGTCTGTGCTTTGGGATATGTTTCAGGCACAGGGATGGGCACAGCAGGCCTCTTTAAAAGATTCTTCTCTTAATTTACCGGCGGAGACAAAAATTCTAAGTGATAAAGTTCTTCAGATACACAATTTGTCACCACAGGATTTTTCAAAAAGTTACAATTGGTACCTGAAACATCCTGATATTTTTGATGAGCTTTTGGATACCTTGTATATGCGTAAATCAAGAATTTCCGGGCCTACGCTTAAACGTGAGCCGCATGAACCGGCAAGGTTAGAGAAACCCAAAATTAATCCGTTGGAAAAAAGAAACCTGACGGGAGATCAGGCTCCATCAATTAAATAAAAAGTGTTGATTTGCTAATCAATCAGGGAATTCTTCATTGCATAGAATACCAGCCCTACTGAGTTTTTGACACCAAATCTCTCCATCAACCTGTCTTTGATTGCTTCCACTGTTCGTGGACTTATATCCATTTTTTGAGCTATTTCCTGAGCGGTGAATTCCATGCAAACCAATGACAGGACTTCTTTTTCTTTATCGCTGATGACGATTTCAGAATTCAGATTTGGACTGAATTTCTGTTTGGCATAATTCTTTTTAATCAAAACCCTGTTGACAAAATTGTTGAGATAGAAACCATTTTTCATCACATCATTCAGCGCCTGTCTTATTTCTGTGGGTTCAGTGTTTTTTAAGAGATAACCATTGGCGCCTATTTCCATCAGATGTCCAACAAACCGCTCATCTTCAAACATTGTCAGAATGAGAATTCTTACCTCCGGGAAATTTTTGTTTAAATACTTGGTTGTTTCGATACCGTCTTTGACAGGCATTTTCAGATCGAGGAGTACAATATCGGGCCGTTCCCTTTCTATCCCTTTAATCAGTTCGTCACCGTTTTCCGCCTCAAACAGAAACTGGATATTCGGGTATGGTTTCAGAGACAGGATAACACCTTTCCTGAAAATCTGATGATCATCTGCAATGGCAACTTTGATAATTTCTGAAGACATCTTTTCCGGTTTTACATGGATGAGACAAATATACTAACCATTGTTTTATAATCCATAATCGCGTGGCACTTCAAGAGTTACTTTGTAATATGACTGTGTATTATCCATTTCAAAATAAATATTTGCATGCAAGACACTCACCCGGCTGTGGATATTTTTGAGTCCCAATCCTGTTGACTTCTTTTCCATCCTGTCAAACTGTTCCTGTAATAATCCTTTACCATCGTGATGCAACCGGTAATAAACGTAATTGGCCTGTGAATTTTGAGTCAGATGAATAAATCCGGCGCTGCTGTGTTTTAAAATATTATTTACCAATTCCTGTATAATCCGGAATACCAGCAATTCCTGTTCATCTTCCAGTGTTTTGGTTGTATCATTAAATCGTGCACTCGCATTGATTTTTCCTGAATTATTGATCTTGTCAAACATATCGGCCAGTGCCGCATCCAGACCAAAATTTTTGAGTGTGGGAGGCATCAGGTCATGAGAAATATTGCGGATTAACTGAATGGTGTCATCTATAATTTGTCTTGTACTGAAAATTGCCTGCAATTGGGTGGCGGTATCCTGGTGCACAAGGTTTTCATTTAAGTAAAGCCTGGCAGTGGCGAGCAAAGGGCCGGCATCATCGTGAAGGTCAGCCGCAATTTTTTGCCTTTCTTCTTCCTGGAATTTTACAGAAGCCTGAAGCATAAACTGCTGTTTCTCCTTTTCAAGTTCCTGAGTAAGATGGTTGAAATAAATGATTCGTTTTTGATGCAGGATCAAAACTAAAACCAACATCACACCCATGAAGAGCATGCCCACAGTACCGACTATTAACATCGTTAGACCAATACCCGGCGTGACTTGCAGAAAGTTCATGTCTTACAATGTTAGCTTTTTTGTGGCAGAATGAGCTCGTCGCCCAAATCTAAATTTTCGAATTGAGTCTTTTTTTCCGGATTTATTTTGAGGAAAGGACGGGTAAAGGCAAAGGCAAGAAGTGAATTTTTCAAAATGTTGGCGCCATAATTAATGAACAAGTAATATTTTCTGAAATCAGGATCGTCTCCCATGGAATCGGTCAGGAGGTAGAGAAAAAAGGTTCCGGAAACAAACAGAAAGAATGTGACTATCACCCAGAAATTAAAGGTGTTATAGACCATCATGTTAAGTGTGTGTGTAACCTGATAATAAAGGTAGTAACCACATAATAGGATAAGAATGATGGATTCGATTCCTGAAACAAAGGAATCGAATTGTTGATCTCTGTTTATAACGAAGAGATCTATTAAAGCAAAAATTATGAAGGCTAACCAAGTACAAAAAATGACTAATGAAATCTTATGTTTTTTTGGGAAAAGATAGTAATAGAAAAGGCAGAAAAATGAAAATTCAATGAAGGTGTATGAGGTAAAAATTAAATAAGTATGTTCTCCTAATGTTGATGGAAAAACTTTAGCCGCAAAAAAAGTTAGTAACTCCTGAAAAATGCAATAGATAGAATAAAATAAAACTACCCTTACTGCTGGTTCTTTCTTATTTCGCATGAAAAAGAAGTAAGTCAGTAAGGGTAGTAAATAAGAAATAATATAAACTAATGCAAAGACTCTCAAAGTAGTGATGTTTGACTATCAAATATAACTACCTTTCAAAGAGTTTATTGTATTTACATCTATATTTTTTCCGTAAAAATACTGTTCTTAGCTTTGAGTCTTAGTTGTAGTGGTTGTTGTTTTCGGTGGGAAAAGAAGATCCCAGTCCCAAATTGTCTTGTCAGCCACGATGCCATCTTTAACTTCTACGTCACCTGCGGGGGTAACTACTGAGAAGGTAAAAATGTCGTGTCCGTCAGCATCCACACCTGTGTAAACCAGATGCTCTTCGCCGGCTTCATTCAAGCCTTTACGAAAAGAGATTCCAACACAACCCGGTTGATTTAAGATCTTTTCAAGGATGTTGCGGCCAATAAAATGACCCGGAACGGCCTCAGGGAATGCTTCTCTAAAAGCAGTCACCATCTTGTAGCCTTCTTCCTGGCCAATGTTAGCACCAACATCAGCTTTCTTGATCTCCAGAAGTGCTTTTTGATTCATGGTAATTTAGTTTAATTGTTCTGAAAATTGGTTTAAAAACGAATACTAACTTCCTTAAAATCGCAATTCTACGCAACCTCATCTTTTGAAACGGGGTTATACGATAATCACTGAAATGCAATGCTGGTAAGCATCCTAATAAAAATTATTTTTATTTTCCAGCAAAAATAAAAGGTACTACTACTGGCAAAAATAGTAAATTTACTATGCAAATGTGCATAACTTACGTTCGTATAAATCCAATATGTATATAGTAAATAACCGGAAAATAAGTTGTTCCGGTTAGGTGAAATACGTTCTTTTAAAAAAATGCGCTGCTCTGAGAATCTTTAAATGGATAGAAAACTGGGGGTTACAGTTTCGACTGATTAAAATTTCGGTAAGGTCACAAATGAATAAGTAAAAATAAAAAATGTGAGTACGGGGATACAGAGCATTATTACTTTTATTTAAGTATGTATTTTTTACTGGTATTGAAAGGGCAAATACCAACTTTTTCTCGATAAAAAACAATAGAGCCTAATTTTTCCCGTTAATATTAATATATTTACAATTGTACTAACTGAAATAAATTCAATGTCTAACAACCAGGAATTGATCAAAGTGGCCATTGCTGATGATCACAAAATATTCCGGGATGGAATTAAAATGGCAATTGGGAGCAGGGAGAACCTAAAAATTATCTGGGAAGCTGAAGACGGAAAGGATCTTCTCCACAAAATTGCTATTAAAAACCCCGATGTATTATTGATGGATATCAGAATGCCGGAAATAGACGGAATCAATGCCATTGAGCTTCTTCGCAAAGAATATGATGATGTCAAAATCATAGTTCTGACTATGTACGACGATCAGCAGACCATCAGCAAAATGATGGAAAATGGCGCTAATGCATTTCTTACAAAAACGACAGATCCCGACGAAATTTACGAAGCCATCCTCACTGTAATGAATGATGATTTTTATTTTAATCAGCTTGTCAACAATGCTGTGATGGGAAAGCTGATGCAGAAGAAAAGCGTAAGGCGGCAATACGGTACCCAAATACCCGTAAGCTTCAATGAAAAAGAATTAAAGATTTTACAACTACTTGGTGAAGACAAAACAACAAACGAAATTTCCAAAATAGTTTTCCTTAGTCCCAGAACCATTGAAACCATCAGGCAGAATATGAAAAACAAAGTGGGGGCTAAAACTATCGGCGGCCTTCTTATGTACGGAATGCGGCACAAAATGATAGAATAAATTACCCTGGCTGATTTTTTACAAAATAATCTATCATCGTTTTTCTCACTGCATCTTTCATTTCCTCAAAATCCCGGAAATTGTCGGGTGAAATTTCAGGAAGAAAATGCAACTCGATTCTGTGAGGATGATAATAAAATGTTTTATCCACAGGTAAAATCTTTTTTGTATTGAAAATAACAGCAGGGATAAGAGGGGTTCCTGTATCCTGCGCAAGACGAAAAGCTCCGTTATGAAAATCTTTCATGGGAAGTTTCGTTCTGTTGCGGGTTCCTTCCGGATAAATACACATGTGCATTCCCTTCTTCAACACGCCTGTCATCTCTATGAAACTTTTCACCCTGCTATCTTTGTCTTTTCTGTCAACAAGTATTGATCCTCTTCTATAAACAGTTCCGAAAATCGGGATTTTGGCCATTTCAGCTTTTGCAATCGTTTTGTTTGGCCCGGGTACAAACGGGGTCAGGACAAGGACATCCACAAATGAATTGTGATTGACTGCGACGACATATACTTTTCCTTTTCTGAAATTTTCTTTTCCCTTTACTTTAAAGGGACAGGCTGTCATAAAAAGAAAAAACCGGATCCAGCCAATTGAGACAATTCTGAAAAATTCTGTTTTGTCCGGTTCCTTTAGCCAGGATGAAAGGATAACAATCACAGCAACCGGGATAATAGTGACTGTGAATAGTATCAATGCCCATAAGGCCATCAATCTGTAAAAGATATTTTTCAATATTTTCATTTTATAAAATCCAGTCAATAGGCTGTTTGCCTTCCCTGGTCAATATTTCATTTGTTTTTGAAAAATGTTTGCAGCCAAAAAATCCGTTGGTTGCGCTCAGCGGTGAGGGATGAGCTGCTGTCAGGATAAAATGTTTTTTGCTATCTATCAGATGCCTTTTACTTTTTGCAAATCCGCCCCACAATAAGAAAACCAATCCTTCCTTTTTATCTGATAACAATTTTATAATTGCATCTGTAAAAATTTCCCATCCGATTTTGCTATGGCTCATCGGCTCATTTTTTCTAACGGTCAGACTACTATTTAATAATAAAATCCCCTGTCTGGCCCATTTGGTCAAATTACCGGAATGAGGAATTGGCAACCCAATATCAGAATGTAATTCTTTAAAAATATTTATCAGAGAGGGTGGCGCTGCTATACCGTCGGGAACAGAGAAACACAATCCTTGTGCCTGGCCTGGATTGTGATATGGATCCTGGCCGAGAATAACAACTTTCACTTTATTGAAGGGAGTTTGTTCAAATGCATTAAATATTTCATTGCCCTTCGGATATATAATTTTTCCTGAGGCTTTTTCAGTTTTCAGGAAACGAACTAATTCGGTGAAGTAAGGTTTTGAGAACTCATTCTGAAGTTGATTATTCCATGAAGATTCAATTTGTACATTCATTTTTCAAGGATCATCTGTGTGGTTTTCAGAAAATTGAGAGTAAAAATAATCGTGACCCCGGAGCGATTCGAACGCTCGACCCACAGCTTAGAAGGCTGTTGCTCTATCCACTGAGCTACGGGGCCTTTAAAAGTTTTGCAAATATAGCAGAAATATGAGGGGCTTAAAAAAAACAATTCTCAATTTTACATAACAGTTCAATAATTTGAAAAGATAATTCCTACATTGTATGTTATCAATCATTTTAAAATAAAATTTTATGAAGAAGACTTTCTTTATGGCTGTTACATGTTTAATATCTCTACAGCTTTTTGCACAAAATAAACCAGAGGATAAATCAAAAAGAGCCAGTCCTCCTGCAACTGCTTCTCAGAAGCTCTCCAACGGCACTTTAATTAAGATTGATTACAGCCAGCCTTCTTTGAAAGGGCGGACGATTGGAAAAGATGTGGAACCCATGGATGGACAGGTTTGGAGAACCGGCGCCAATGAAGCGACGGTTTTTAATACTGATAAGGATGTGAAAATTGATGGCCATTTATTGCCCGCCGGCAAATATGGACTCTTCACAATTTTTAAAGGCGATGAAGTGACATTCATTTTTAATAAAGTCTGGAATCAATGGGGAGCCTTCAGCTATAAGCAGGATCAGGATCAGTTGAGAGTGAAAACCAAATGGCAGAAGTTGAGTTCTCCTTCTGAAAAAGTGGTTTTTACGATAAGCCCTCAGGGAAAAACTTCTTTGCGTTGGGGGAATCGCGAAGCGTCATTCACCATCAGGTAATTTTTATTTATAACCTTGTTTCAGATAGGGAGTGAGTACGTTTGAAGGAATAAACAGATTTATTTCTCCGTCTGCATAGGATCGAAGTGCATAGGGTGGATAAAAAAATCCGATGCCCCTGGAGGTTATATAAAATTCATTCGATACCGGGATTGTATCAACAAAAAAACCATTGTCTTTTAATGTTCCTTTATCGGCTTTGAATTGTACCCTTGCTACCAATTCCAATAGTGAGGGTAATTTTTCAATTCCTTCCGTAGTTAAAACATCAGAAATGTGAATCACCTTGCCGGAAGATTTGAATATGTTGATGAGTGATGTTGAATAATTTCCATGGGCGCCGCCGGTATAGGCGAAACTGAATTTTGCAAGAGTCAAAGTCTTTGCATTTTCATACATGACATTGATTTGATCGAAGGTTTGCACAGATAATCCCAATCCAATTTCCTCTGCACTTTTTGGTGAAAGTTGACTATTCTTCCGCACCCAGTTTGTCTTTTGTTTTTCTACCTCCTGAAACAACCAGCTATCGATTTCTTCATTTTCGGGTACGACAAATAATTTTTTTATTGAGTTTTTGATTCCATTTGTGAAAATGTTTTTTTCGACAGGCCAAATAGTCGACTCATTAGATTGAAAAGTTGATTTGTTGTTCAGTTTGGGAGACAAATGAGCGCTTGCATGTACCGAAATGACCCGGAATGGTGTGAAAGACGTTGAATCTGCAAAGAATTTAAAAGAAGATTTTCTGGGTGGGGAGTTGCTTGTAAACAAGCTGATTGAGGAAGTACCGAAGATGGAGTCCATACTGAATTTCCCACGCAATTCGATAACCAGAAATCCACTCATACTTTCCAAAGTGATTGTATCTTTTTTTATTTCTCCTGCCATACGCACCGGATATTGATTCTCTCTAAACCACAAGTATCCATTCAATCCGCCCGAATTAGTAAGATGCAATACCGCATTCAGATGGCCCATCTTTCCGGTAAATGTTTTGTACCAGTGCCCGCTTTGTTGCGAATTTGCAATATTGCAGAGAAGGGAAATGCAAACAAGAATCAGATTAAACTTGTGCATGTAAATTTTATTTGGCTGAGATCATACCCATCATCATCAAAGTTTCTGCAATCTTTTTGCCATTGTATTCTATTGCCAATTCTTTGTAGTTGATCAGATCAACAATGGTTCCGATTAAACACAAACCTGCGGTAAAAAAGTAGAGGATGCCCATTCCGATCTGATCTGTCAGAAATCTTTGAACTCCCGCAATCCCTACAAAACCCAGGAGACAGGTTATTAAAATTAATTGCGGATCTTTTCTTTTCGATTGATAGATCTGGCAAAACTGGGTAATCTGTTCATCTGAGTAGCCCTTAACCCGGTTGGAAATAATAGTTATTTCCTCAGGGGATGCATTATAAAGATACTGCAGCAGTATCGGGTTGGTATTGGGTATCATACAGAGGGTTTAAATGTTTTTGTTTAAAAATGGAAATGATTCTCGATGTAATAATAAAGATTGCAGGGATACCAAACGGATGCATTCGGAAAGACGCTGAAAATTCTCCATGAAAGGCAAGATGTATGGATTTTCCCAATCCGCAACCCGGACAAAAATGAAGTCCAAGCATGTGAAATGGGCAAAACGAAAAACCATCGACCGGCATGGGCAAAAAGTATAGCCCTGATAAAGAAAGGATCCAAAAAGAGAGTTCGAAATATTTTTCAAATTTCTTTTTCACGGAAATGACTTTTTGTAAATGTATTACTAACTATCCTAATTTACCTGGATAAAGTCTGGCTTTGTAATAAATTGATTACTTTGTTCAAAGGAAATGTTCAAACTAAGCTCACCTCCGAAGCTTTTATGATGCGCATTTTTTTGAGGCAGATAAAACCCCTTTATTTCAATCGTTCCGAAAACCAAACTTTCATTCCTGATTCGTAAACCTGTACCTATGAAAGAATAAAGTTTCGCTTTATCAAGTGAAGGCCTGAATATTGTTGCATTGCCAAAAACAAGGGGTGCAAACCGGAATGCGGCAACCCACCACGGACTGAAAAAAATGGATTCTCCCTCCGCAGTTATTCTGAGATTACCTCCCTGAAGTCCGTTTCCGTATTCAGGCATTCCATAGAGAGAACTGTTGATAAATAATGGTTCGTTCAATACAGAATTGATTTGGCGTGTTGCCGTGAAGTTCAGGAAGTAACGGTGAAGCCATTTTTTTCCCATTTTTTTAAGCGGAGAGAAGTAGTTTATCGCACCAAGCAGATTGATGTCTTCAGGTTTACTTTTTGAAATATATCCTTCCGACTTTAAAGTGTAATGGATGTAACTTTTGTTCTCAAGAAATCCATACTTTTCAAAAGAAAGATTAATATAAGGCCTTGAAATGTTTGCCTGAGTAGTATGGCCTGCTGTTGCCGAAAATATTAAACCTTCCGGAATGTCTTCAAATTTTCCAAATCCAAATATGTATTGTGCTTTCAAATAATTCTGCCGGTACAGCGTAAATGATCCCAAAAAAGCCGTGAGATCTGTGAATTGCCAGTTATATTGGCTCTTATAAATTTCAGGAATACTTCTGAAAGTTCTTGTAATAAACCTCATTCCCGACAATAACCGTAATCTGTTAGGATCATTGGCATAGGCGTAACTCTTTGCATTAATATTGTACCCCAGCCAGCCTTCAAACTGGTAATAATTATACCGATAGTTATTCAGATAAATTGAGTCTGTACTATATCTGTTAGAAGTGTTATGATAACTGGCATTGAACTCATAGGTAAAATTCATAAACCGGTTTAACAGGGGTTTTTCGAGATTGTAATAATAATAATTTTCCTGCCGGGGCATTCGAAGGCTTGAATAATAATTTCTGTAACCAATGGTTTGGTTAATAAAAGATCCTCCCACATTTCGCCTGATTAATTCACCACCCAGTGCAAAATTTTTTTTCCGGTCCTTGTCATAAAGACCATAAAGAATTGCTGCGGTACCACTGCCGGCAATGTTGTCTTCTCCCATTTCGACATTGGTTTTTCTGGGTTCAAATGAGTTGATGGAACCTCCAAGGCTAAAAATATCTTTGACATAAACCGTTACATCTGCCGAATCGGTTTGCTGAATTTGATGTATTTCAATCTCTGCATCCCGGAGATATGACAATCCCCTCAAATATTTTTTATTATCCGCCAATAAGTAAGGATTGATGGTATCTTTCTCTTTGAAAAAAAGATTATTCGCAATGACATTTTCTTTTGTACGATGGTGCAGTGCATTGGCAAGTTTGACAAAAGTACCTCCGCTTTTTCGGGTTGTGTCACGAAAGGAAGATCCAAAGGGAACCCTGACGATATTGATATCCCGAATGATGAAACCACTAAATGGAAGGTATTCCTGATCCAATCTTTTCACCTGGTCCACAGGGGCCTGAGAAGTGTCCCTGCTTATCATCCCTATCACTTCATTAAAGAAACCATTTTTTTTCTTTGCCGATGAATCACTTTGCTGAGCCATACAGTTGATACAAATGGAATATAGTATCACCAGACATAAGAACTCTTTTATTAACCGGAAAAAGGATAATAACAGCATAAGGGCTTCAGGTTAATTTACGTTTAATCTTAAAACGCGTTTTTCACCGTCTCTGTAAAATTTTTCTCAATCATTCTCCTTGCAATTTCAATCATGTTGCAAAAAGCAGCTTCACCCGATATTCCATGCCCGATAATAACGGGTTTATTCACTCCGAGAACAGGTACTCCTCCGTACATTTCAAAATTGAACTTTTCAAGGTAAGCATCTTTGATTTTTCTTTTTTGAAAAAGATCATAAAATGACTCTGCAAATTTCAAAAGAACATTTCCTGTAAATCCTTCGCATACATAAACATCAGCTTTGTCTTTCAGCAGGTCGCGCCCTTCGGCATTTCCCACAAAATGAATTTTGTCATTTTCTTTCAACAGGGGATAAGCGGCCTGGCTGATGAGGTTTCCTTTGCCTTCTTCTTCTCCTACATTTAATAATGCTACCCTCGGTTCATTTATCCGAAGAATGTATTTGCTGAACAAACTCCCCAGGATTGCAAATTGTAATAAATTCTCAGCACGACAGTCTGCATTCAGGCCTACATCTATCAATAGAGAAAGTTTTCCATCTTCCTGGGGAATGTAAGCTCCGATTGCCGGGCGGATGATTCCTTCAATACTTTTAATGGTGTACATGGCGCCCACCATCATCGCTCCGGTATTTCCCGCGCTGATAAAGGCATCTGTATTTCCCTGGGCTAATAAATGAAAACCAACTGTAATTGAAGAATCTGTTTTTTCCTTGAGTGCCCTGGTGGGATGTTCATTCATCTCAATCACCTGGGTGGTAGGTATAATTTTTATTTTGTTCTGATTGTTTTGGAAGAGGTGCAGATTATCAGACAACTGCCGGTTGTCGCCAAGCATGGTTATGGTTCCGTCAAACTCGTGTTCATCCAAAAACTTTTTTACACCTTTCAAAGCCATCTCGGGTGCAAAGTCGCCACCCATCATGTCAAGTGCAATGTTCATCCCGGAAAATTTACTATCTAATATAAAGAATCCAAAGATAAGATTGAAATGCTTCTATCTCATCTTTGGATTGTAGCTAAAAAAGCAGGAAAAAAACTATGCTTTCAGGGGTGCTTTTTCTGAAACCACCTTTCCTTTGTAATATAATTTACCTTCACTTACATGAGCACGGTGACGCTCGTGAGATTCACCGGTTGTTTTGTCAACACTTATTGTTGACGCTGTAGCCTTATAATGTGTTCTTCTTTTTGCACCTCTTTGCTGACTGTGTCTGCGCTTTGGATTTGGCATAACGGTAAGTATTAATTTTTATTCTTTTTAAATTGTTCCAGTTCTTTTTGCAGGGGATGATTATTTTCCAATGTCCTTTTTTCCATCTGTTCCAGCATCTTCAATACCTTTTTATTGCACAATGAATTTCCTTTTTCATCTTCACCGCATGTCCTTTGATTGGGTACACTCAGAAGCACAAACTCATAAATCCATTCTGCCAGATGAAGATGGGTCTCGGTCCGGCTGATATAATAAATATCCGGATCGTCTTCCGAATTATTCATTTCATCAGCATTGTCCACTGCTTTAACCACCAGATTGAATTCATCCCAAAGATTCAATTTTAGTGGATTGCCACATCGATCACAATTTGCTTCAACCGTTCCGTCAATATCAAACTTCAATAACATCAGCGAAGCAGACTTGTCAAGTTGAACCTTTACTTTCGCAATGCAATCGTGAAAATCAGGCTTGGTAAAATTTTCAAAAAACTTGTCCTTTACCTCGTATTCAAATTCGTGGATACCGGGTCTTAATCCTACAAATGCAATATCATATTCCCGCATTTTACCCATATCTGCACTTTAAAGGGCAGCAAAGTTACATGAAACGACTGAGAAACTTGAATGCTGTCGCAATTTTTTTACCATGATTTCATCTGTCAAACAATAATTATAGAAATTTTTATGATTTAAAAGTCTTTTTGCCAGGTGTCAGGATTCGGTTTGAAAGATCTTAAGTTAAGCAGAAACATTGGCTAAATTAAAGTGTTTTTCTGCCATCTCACAAATGTTGGTTCCGATAGCAAGCGAAGCTGTTGCAGCCGGTGATGGCGCATTTAAAACATGGATACTTTCTTCCTTATATTCAATTTTAAAGTCATCTCTTGTATCGCCATTTTCACTTAGGAGTAAGGCTCTTACACCAGATCTTCCCGGATGTATGTCGTTCATCGTAAGGCTCGGTATTAACCGTTGTAATGTTTTCAAAAATAATTTTTTACTAAAAGCTCTTCTGTATTCGTTGATGCCGAAAGACATATTGTGAAAAAAAAGATTCCATGTCCCTTTGTAACTCAATGCGTCAGCGGTATCTGTGAAATTGAAATCCGTTTTGCGATATCCTTCGCGTTTAAAAGTAAACACTGCGTTTGGACCACATTCAATATCGCCGTTGGTCATTCTTGTAAAATGGACTCCGAGAAATGGGAAGTCAGGATTTGGAACAGGATAGATCAGGTTCCTGACTTTGTGTTTGGCAGAATCTGAAAGTTCATAATAATCTCCCCTGAAACCAACTACATGTTCTGCCAGTGCCACATGATCTTTTCTGGCAAGCCTGTCTGCCTGAAGGCCTCCGCAAAAAATGATATGCCGCGTATTGACCGGATTTTGCGAAGTGCGGATTTCCGTTTGGTCTCCCATTTTCTGAAAAGACAAAGCCTCTGTATTCAGCATGAGTTTGCTGTCAGGCTGCATTGATATAGCTATGTCCACCATTTTTTCTGTTGCCTTCACGTAATCAATGATGCCGGTATATGGCACCCACAATCCCGCAATACCTTCACAAAATGGTTCATGCTCTTTGATCTCCGCTGCATTTATTTTTCTGATTTCTGAAAGCCCGTTTTTCAAACCAGTTTCGTAAATCTTATCCAGATAAGGCAATTCGGACTCTTCAGTAGCTACAACAATTTTCCCGCAGACATCGTGTGGAATATCGTTTTCACGCGCAAATGCAACAAGTTCTTCTCTGCCTTTTACACAATTTGTGGCTTTGAGAGATCTGGGTTTGTAATAAAGACCGCTGTGCATCACTCCCGAATTGTGGCCGGTTTGGTGCGGAGCTAATTTTGATTCTTTTTCCAGCAATGCTATTTTCAGTCCGGGGTAGCGTTTTTGTATCTGATAAAATGTGGCGGCTCCAACAATTCCGCCGCCAATAATTGCAATATCAAATGAATCCTGATTCAAAAGAATAAATTAAAATGTGTTTTAAAGAATGCAAAGGTAGTTCTAATCTTAGGTTATGAGGTTTCGAAACGAAATCTCCGGATTCTATATTTATGCAATCGAAATTATCATTGTTTTATAATTGAAAAAAACTACTATTGTAATGATCGATGATATTGTGGTTTTATGCAGGTTATAAAAAAGAGATTTGTTTATTTGATTGTATTGGCAATCGCCCTTATTGGGTTGCTATTTCTTGGCACCGATAAACTCTGGATCGAAACCTATTATACAAATTTTATTTACCCGCCGGTTGCGCACGTTTTAAGAATTTTCTTCGGATGGATTCCATTCAGTTTTGGAGATGTGCTGTACAGCGTTTTAGTTCTATGGATATCGTATAAAATTATCAGAAATTTCATTAAACTTTTTCGAAGAAAAATAACTGTCAAAGTTGTCATTCGTAAAGCTGTCAAATTTTTTTACATCATCGTAGCTTTTTATGTTGTCCTGTTGTTACTGTGGGGCCTTAATTACAGCCGCAAGGGAATTGGATATCAACTTAATCTTCCCAAAGTAAAATATGATTCAAGTCAATTGATGGTATTACAAAATATTTTAGTAGAAAAAGTCAACCAGTCAAAATCAGAAATAAAAAATGACACATACCCGTCAGGCAAACAAATGTTTAAGGATGCGGTTAATTCCTATGAAAATGCTTCCATTCAATATCCGTTTTTAAAATATAAAACACCTTCCATAAAACCTTCGTTATATGGAACGCTGTTCGACTATCTCGGATTTACAGGTTATTACAATCCGTTTACAGGTGAGGCGCAGGTGAACACAACGGTTCCCCGCTTTCTGATTCCTTCTATCACGGTTCACGAAATGGCTCATCAGCTCGGCTATGCAAAAGAAAATGAAGCAAATTTTGTGGGGTTTCTTGTTGGAAAAAATTCGAGAGATCCACTTTTTCGATATTCATCTTATCTCGATCTGCTGATGTATGCAAACAGCGAACTAAGATTTTTCGATTCAAGTGCAGCAAATAAAACTTTGGAAATGCTGTCTCCATCCGTAAGACTGGATTTGATGGAATGGAGAAAATTTAATATGGCACATCAAAGTTTTTTGGAACCCGGCGCCCGATGGTTGTATGGTAGTTTTCTGAAAATGAATGAGCAGCCACATGGAATACTTACTTACGACAGGGTTATTTCTTTAGTAATTTCTTACTATGAAAAAGAGGATTTAATCAGATAATCCGATCAGGTCAGAAAGTCTTTTTACAAATGCCGGATCAGAAAGTATGGCAAGATCAAAGGCGTTTGCACTTTTTGACAATGTAGTTGCCTCATTATTTTGAAGGTTATTGAAAAAATAAGAAAGTTCAATTTTGTCTCCTGATTTTAATGTAGCATAAAGTGTTTTTGTCAGGACAAACATAGTGCTTCCCCCTTTCATTCCTGCATGATCAAGCCATTGCTGATTGTTCTTATTTTCCATCAACGTTTCCAGCACGCGGGAAAGTATGGCATAGGTTTCCGCATTGTAAATCTGCCTGTCATTGATAATTTCTGCAATACGCGAATAACTCTCTGTGGTGGATGCCGGCAATCTATCGCTCCATTCTTTTTGCAAATTGGTTGTGAGATCAGCGATGTGAAATGAATTTTTGTACGCAGGGTTATTTTTTAATTGTTGATGAATGAGATCACTTGCCTTTATGTAATCCTTCTGCGACATGCCTTTAATGGCTTTCAGAATTTTTTCTTCCTTTATTTTTTTCGGATTTTGATATAACATGATGGCAGAAACGAAATAATATAACGGGGTAAAATTTTTAATTCCCATTTGCCTGTAATTCCCATTGATATTATCCAACCCAAGGATATCCATTAAATATTCCGTATTGGCATTGCTGCTGAACATGATCATCCCTCTGGCCACATTCAAAAGTGAAACGCTGTCGTTTTTGATATTTCCCTGGTCCTTTTCATATTTTATCCATTGGGGATGCGCATTGCCATCTGTCAGGGGAAGGTAGTATTTGTCCAGGTCTTTTAACGCCACTTTTGAGTTGGGATCAAAAACGTGAAAAGCTGCCTGCTTTGCAAATTCAACAGCCACCATGATTTTGCATGTGCTTGCCAAAGGCATCTGTTTGTTTTCATTCAGAGATGCAATCAGCGTATCATTTTTTTTGAGATACAATGAACTGTTCTCTTTATGATTTGCAATGAAATTTAAAATACTGTCTGCTGATTGTGCATTTGCCTGTTGCAGGAACAAAAAAATCAGGAGAAAACTCAGAAGTCTTTTGTAAGCCACCGGAGATAAATTTTTAGAGTACAATGGATAAAATTAATAAACCACCACGAAACTACAGCCAACTATTTATTTCCTGAAAAGCTGCCTGCTTCATTGACCCTTAAAATGCGTCCCCTGAATTTTTGACCATTCAGTTTTTTGATTATCTTTTTTGAAACGTTATTTTCAACTTCCATGTAACTAAAAAGTTCTTTCATGTCAATCCTTCCTACTACAGATTTTTTAAGGTCGCTTTTATCGAGAATGAATTGAAGGAAGTTGGCTTTGTGGAAACCATCTTTGGCTCCGAGGTTAATAAACAATTTCCTGAAACCGTGCCGGGCAGGTGCATTGTGTTTGTCTCCTCTCGGTTTTCCGGCATTTTCTTTTCTTACATTGAGATCCTCTCCGTGTGCATAGCTGTCGATTACATCTTTCAGCTCTAATGTTACAATTTTTGACAACAGTTCCTGCTTGCTGAGTTGTTCAAAACCTGATGCGGCTTCTTCGGTCAACTGGAAATCTAATTCTGAATTCGGTTTTACATCCAACAAAGTGTTTACAAAATCAGTGATTAATTTTTTGCAAACCTCTTTGCCCGATGGGATATCCATTTTTTGAAGAGGGGTTTTGATAAGGCGTTCTATCTCGCGTATCTTATAAAATTCTTTGCTGTGGCAGAGCGAAAAACATATTCCTTTTTTTCCTGCTCTTCCTGTACGTCCGCTACGGTGTGTATAAATATCCGGATCATCTGGCAATTCAAAATTTATTACGTGAGTTATTCCTTCCACATCAATGCCTCTGGCTGCAACGTCTGTCGCGGAAAGCAAACGAACTGTCTTATCCCTGAATTTTCTCATTACCCGATCCCTTTGCTGCTGAGAAAGATCCCCGTGAAGAGCTTCTATTTTATAGCCGTCTCTTCCCATTTTTTCTGCTATTTCCTGAGCGCCTGCTTTGGTTCGGGTAAAGATAATCCCATACATTTCCCTGTTCAGATCGATGAGCCGCCTGAGGGCTTCATATCTTCTGTTGGCTGGCATTACAAAGTAATAGTGGTCAATGTTGACATTTGCCGTATTCTTTTTCCCGATAGTAACTTCCATGGGAGAAGACATAAAACTATTTGCTATTTCCCTGACTTCATCGGGCATGGTAGCACTGAATAGCCATAGGGAATTGCGCTGTGGCGTATTTTCAAGAATAAAGTGAATGTCGTCCCTGAATCCCATATTGAGCATTTCATCAGCCTCGTCGAGTACCACGTATTTAACCCGTTCCAGGTGTATGGCCTTTCTTTCAATTAAATCAATTAACCTTCCGGGAGTTGCTGCCACAATATGAACACCCCTTCTCAACGTACTTATTTGTGTACTGATAGAAGTACCGCCATAAACCGCCTCCGTCTTAATAGATTTGTACTTTTTGAATGTTGCAAGATCATGGTTGATCTGCATGCACAATTCGCGTGTCGGGCAAATGATGAGTGCCTGGGGATAATTTTCTTTTTCGTTTGTGAGTTGGATGAGGGGCAATCCGAATGCAGCAGTTTTTCCTGTGCCGGTTTGAGCCAGCCCTACAAAATCAGTTACTCCTTCCAATAAAACCGGAATTGATTTCAATTGAATGGGAGTTGGATTTTCAAACTCCAAATCCTGCAAGGCATGTAGTAAATTCGGCTCGAGACCGAGCTCTGCAAATGATGACATCTAAAATTTTTGAGGGCGCAAAGGTAACTGATTCATCACTGGTTTGGAATTCTTTTCTGACTTTGATTAAACGAAATGCGAATTAAATCGTCTGAAAAAACAATAGTTTCACAATCTGGGGTGTGCATTAACATCTATTTCACGAATGCATCTTGGTTGTTGGAGCTTTATTTAAATATTTTCGTAAACATAAAACTGTCAATATGAAAACCAGAATCTTTTTATTTTTTGCTGCGCTCTTTTTTTCAGCAGCTTCTTTCGGACAAGGATTTTCTCTCGGAATCAAAGGGGGAGCCAACATGGGCAAAATCGGTGGTGAATCGTTTAAAAATGAATTTAAACTCGGCTACCAGGTAGGCGGATTTGCCATTATTCCATTGGGAAAAAAATTTGCTATTCAACCCGAAGTTGTTTTTAACCAAACCAATGTCGATACGAGTTCTCAATTTAGCGACATCTATCATTTTAATCAGATAAATCATATTCAGCTAAAGCAACTGCTGATTCCGATCCTGGTCAATTATAGCCTGACCAGGCATCTTGCACTTCAGGCGGGTCCTCAGTTTGATGTGGTACTTGATCAGAATAAAAATTTGCTTCAAAATGGAGGCGATGCTTTCAAAAGTGGAAATTTCTCCATGGCTGCCGGATTGCAACTGAGCTTAATGCAATTAAAGATTTACGGACGGTTTACAGGGGGAATGACAAACCTGGATAATATTGGTACTAAGGATACCTGGAAGCCACAGAATATTCAGTTGGGAATTGGCCTTGCTTTCTGACGGTTAAAGTTCCGTGGAGGGGAAAGCAAATAATGATGTTATAAACGAGTTTTATAGGTTATTATTTGCTTTTTTATTCTTTTAATGCCTGCTGAAATATCTTTAAAGTCACATCAAAAGAATAATTTTCCAGATAGCGTGAGCGACTGTATTCATTAAATCGATTTACCGGATGAGCTATAAAATTATTGATGGCCATTATGAAATCTTCTTTAGAATTGCAGACTGCTCCTACTTTTGAAAAGTCCAGATCATAACCCTCAAATGCTTCAGTCGTTCCAATTATATTTTTTCCGTGCATGAGAGCATCACATGTTTTCACCTTCATTCCACTACCTCCAAAAATTGGAGAAATTATAAAGTCTGCCTTCGACATAATCTCAGAAATATCATCGATAAATCCGAAAACCTCTATTGCCGGATCATTGAATTTGCCCTTTAAGGATTCCATTCCCTTGCCCACAATCTGAAGTTTTATTTTGACGGATGCGAGGACATTTGTGACAAACCATTTTATACCTAAAACATTAGGTGGCCATGAACTTCCTATAAATAGACAAACAGGTTCGGAAGATGTCAGATTTTGATTATTTATCCTTTTAAAATTGTCCTGAAGACTGACAGGCATAATCAGGATTTCACGGTGCCCGAAACTTTTTTGAAGATTTTTAGCGTCTCGCTGGTTTACCACCAACCTTACGTCTGAATAAAGGAATGTTGATTTTTCGTTATAAAAAAACAATAGATATTTCCAAAAAGAAATTAGTTTTCTCTTAAACTTTTGCCAGGCTAACTCAGACTCTACATTGTGAAAATAGATTATTATTTTCCCCGGGTACTTTGCCTTTTTTAAATGTTTGGCAATAGCTCCCCAGTTTGAACCATCAATAAATACAACGTCATAGGCCGGCGCAGTTTTTAAGATCTTTTTTAATTCATAATGGTTCATCCCGTCGCAAAAACCGAGAAAATAATTGAAGAACCGTTTAATATTTTTTT
Organism: Chitinophagaceae bacterium; assembly: GCA_017307735.1. GTDB lineage: Bacteria > Bacteroidota > Bacteroidia > Chitinophagales > Chitinophagaceae > Ginsengibacter. Next base: position 166,002 of record JAFKGR010000003.1, on the reverse strand, counting down.
TGAAAGATTTTTTAAAATTTTCGCTGAGGTCAATAATGTCAATATTTTCTTTACCCGCGATTATGGATAATGATAAATAATTCCTGCTTGTCCCTAATTCGCCGCCAGTGGCCTTCAGATGAACATCTCTTGAGCTAATAAATAATATCTTCATTTCGGTTATTATGCCTGATAGCGGTGTAAAGATAAAGTAGCTGTTCAGTTCAGGTTTGAAATCGATCCACGGGGAAAATAAAAATTACTGTTCATAAACTGGTGTGATAATTTCCCTGATTTTATATTCATTGATCCTGGTTAATTCGTTCCGCTTTTCTTCTGAAAAAATGAGAGGAAAAGTGGTTGCTGAGAAAATGAAAATTGATTTGATTTTTTTATGTTCCATAATAAATTTATCACCTTATTCTTTCCAATTCACCAAAGTCGTTTATTTTAATAATGTGAGATGGATTTTTTTTTGAATTATCCCCTCTCCTGAAAAAAACGGTGTAATCAACCAATTTGAAAAGTGCGGGATCTATTTCAGAAAAATTCTGAGGTGACGGTTGATTGGATATGTTGGCCGAAGTGGAAACAATAGGTTTTTTGAATTGTTGCAACAGCGCCTGACAAAAATTATCAGAAGAAATTCTTATCGCGATTGACCCATCCGAATGAATCAGATTTGAAGGAAGATTTTTCCCTTTTAAAAATATCCCTGTTGTAGGCGATTCGGCATTTTTCATTTCATTCAATAAAAGAGGTGATGGATTTTCCACATAATTTTCAATCATTTTTACAGAATCAACCAGCATAATCATCGTTTTTGACGGGCTTCTTTTCTTTATTTCGAAAATCTTTGAAATAGCTTTCTCATTGGTTGCATCACATCCCAATCCCCAGATGGTATCAGTTGGGTAAAGAAGTACACCACCGGACTGTAGTGTATTCAAAGAGAGCTCCAGATCCTTTGTATAGTTTTCCATCGTGTTCTTTAATTGGCCGCAAAGAAACTGCATTTCTAATTTGATTCAGGTTATTTTTGAAAAATGATAATCGGATTTGACGCAAAAAGAATTTTTCATAATGCCTCCGGCCTTGGCAATTACGGCAGGGATATAGTTCGAATTCTCAGTAATCAGTTTCCTGAAAATAAATATGTGTTGTATAATCCTAAGAAACCTCATATCAACAGAATCAGCTTAACCTCCAACATTTTTGTTGCATATCCTATGCATAAAATATGGAAAATGTTTCCTTCGGTTTGGCGATATGGACCCGTATCAAAACAAATCTTTAATGATAAAATAGATGTTTTTCACGGCCTGTCTAATGAAATTCCCAGAGGAATCAACAAAAGCAGAACGAAGGTCATTGTGACGATTCATGATCTGATTTTTATTCGGTTTCCAAATCTGTATCATGCGGCAGACCGGACAATTTATCGGATTAAGCTAAAATATGCTTTGGAAAAATCAGATATTATCCTTGCCATAAGCGAACAAACGAAAAGAGATATTATCAACCTGTTTGAAGTTGATGAAAATAAAATTATAGTTCACTACCAGGGCTGTCACCCTGCATTCAAGACTATTTACTCTGATGATGAAAAGGAATCAGTTCAGAAAAGATTGGGTCTTCCATCAAATTATTTACTTATTGTAGGTACTATTGAAAAAAGAAAAAATGCTTTGATTGTTTTGAAAGCAATTAAAGACATGAAAATTCATTGCGTTATTGTCGGGAAACCCACAGGATATAAAGATGAACTCTCTGTGTTTATTCGCGAAAATAATATGGAAGGTCGAATTCATTTTCTTAAGCAGGTTGGGGTAGAAGATCTTTCCGCGATTTATCAGATGGCCAACATTTTTTGTTATCCTTCCATTTACGAAGGTTTTGGCATCCCGATAATTGAGGCTTTGTATTCCCGCGTTCCGGTAATTACATCAAAGGGAGGTTGCTTTTCTGAAGCGGGAGGTCCGGATTCAATGTACCTTGATCCATACAATGCGGAGGATTGGAAGAATGCAATTTGTGATCTTCTAAAGAACGAGGAAAAACGAAAAGGGATGGCTAAGCTGGGATGGCAATATGTTCAGAAATTCAATGATGAAAAAATAGGTGAATCTCTGATGAGTATCTATCAACATTTAATGAATTAAAATGACTGTCGGTTTATTTAATTCAGCAGACGGATATGGAGGTGGAGAAAAACAATATTTTGAATGGGCTGTTTACCTGCTCAAAAAAAGTTATAACGTACATTTCTTTCTGAAAAAGAATGGCATGCTCCATGAAAAATTAATAGATGTCGAAGGGATTCATCTTCATTTCATTAATATTAGTCCTTTGAGCTTCCTAAATCCGGTAAAGGTCCGGCGCTTGAAAAAGCTTTTTATTCAATGCAATCTGCAAACCCTGATGATAATTTTATCGACAGACCTGAAAGTCGCCGGGAGATCTGCTGCCCTTGCAGGTGTTGAAAAGATTATTTATACCAGAGCGGTTCCGGTTCCTATTAAAAATACTGTCCTGAACAGGTTTATTTACTCGCAGTGGGTTACAAATATTATCGCAAACTCCCATGCGACTGCCCGGTCAATCCTGAAGAAAAATCCCCGACTGATTTCATCTGATAAGATAAAGTTGATCTACAATTTAATCGATACAGAAGAAATTATTCATCGGCCATTCACTAAAATTTATAAGAAGGCTAAGGAAGAATTTATCATAGGTAGTGCGGGCAGGTTGGAGAAGGAAAAAAACTTTCAGTTTTTGATTAAACTATCGTTGTCTCTCAGGAAGAAAAGTATGGCTCATAAGATTTTAATTTCGGGGACAGGCAGTCTCGAAGGTGAATTAAAAAAACAGGTGGAATTGAATAAGGTGGAAGACAATATTCTGTTTGTCGGGTTTCAGGAAAATATTAAGGATGTTTTGATGTGTTGTGATGTTTTTGTTTCTCCGAGTCTTTACGAAGGTTTTGGTTTTGCAATTGCCGAGGCTTCACTTTGTCAACTTCCCGTGATTGCTTTTAATACAACCAGTATTCCCGAACTTGTTGTGGATGGGGAGACAGGATTTATTACAGATTTGAATTCAGTTGAACAGGTTGCAGAGAAAATACATTGGTTGAAGCAAAACCCTGAATTATCAATGCAGATGGGAGCAAGAGGAAGAAACTTTATGGTTGAAAATTTCGATAAAGAAAAAATTATGGCTGAATTCGAACAGTTTCTGCGTGATGCTTAAAAAAATGTTTAATGAGGTTTTATAATCTTATAATTTTTGAAGCCGAATAATTGTTTGCCACCAAGAATTTTCTGCTCAATTGCTGATAAAATTCGATATTTCAATTTTTCATGTTTCTGACGTTCATTTGTATTCCTTTTTGAGTCATATTTCAATTGTTCTCTCCAGTTGAATTTTTTTATGAATGCATCCATTACTTTCGGATGTGTTTCTTTAAACTGTTTTAATTTGTTCAGATCGCCATAATCAAATAGATCCTTTTCTTTTTCGAATATTTTTTTTGTAGAACCTTCTCCGTGATAATTGGTGTTGTGGTTTTTTCTTTTTCTCTGCATGATGGCAGGTGGCCTGACAAATCCGTAATGAAAAACCCAGGCTTCGAGTTGGACGACATTCAACTTTTCAGTGCCTTCTTTGCAGTCATAATTTAATCCGTCAAAATTGGGAATCCTCCTGAATGATTGTGCATCTTTCCATGAATGAATCGCCGGATCATTCCTGATAATCCTGATCTCTTTCGGATACCATACATGAGATAAAATATAATGTTGATAATCGCCCCAGAAATGTTTGTAATTGAAAAGAAATCCATCCACATCTTTTCGCTCCAGATATTTTTCACAGTTTTCTTTAATTGCCGGTAAATATTTTTCATGTACCAGTTCATCTGATTGCAAATAAAAGAGCCAGTCACCTGTGCAGGCATTTTTGGCAATGTCTGTCTGATGCGCATACTCAGTACCGTTAGTATATTTTTTCAGATCCCATTGGGTATGGATAATTTTGATTTTATCGGAATGGATACTCCTTACCTCATCCTCTGTATGGTCATCCTCATCGCCTTGCCCGAGCGCTACGATGAACTCATCTACCAATGGCAAAATGGATTGAATGGATTCCTTTACCGGGTAATAAAGTTTGGTAGCATTTCTCGTGAATGTAAAACCGCTGATCTTCATGATTGCAAGTAATTATAAAAAAATGAGAACTGAATAAGCATTCGATATTTTATTTGGTATTTCCACTTGGTATATTTGCAAAAATTGTTACTGTGAAATTAGAAAATCTGATTCAGGAAGCATGGGATAAGCGGGAATTGCTGAAGGATACAATTTATTCCGACGCTGTAAAAAACGTCATTGAAAAACTTGATTCCGGAGAGTTGCGAACCGCTGAACCTGTACATCGTACCACTTTTAATAAGGAACCCGAAAGTGTCTGGCAGGTTAACGAATGGATCAAGAAAGCCATTCTGCTTTATTTTGGGATTCAGGGAATAGAGACCTACTCTGTTCCTCCTTTTGAGTTTTGCGATAAAATGATTCTGAAAAAGGATTTCAAACGGCTTGGCGTAAGGGTGGTGCCTCCGGCCACTGCGAGGTTTGGAAGTTTTCTGGGTCGCAATGTGGTATTAATGCCTTCGTTTGTGAACATCGGAGCTTATGTGGGTGAAGGTACGATGGTGGATACCTGGGCTACAGTGGGCAGTTGCGCACAAATTGGAAAACATGTCCACCTTAGCGGGGGTGTTGGAATTGGAGGTGTATTGGAACCCGTTCAGGCAAGTCCGGTTATTATTGAAGATGGTTGTTTTATTGGAAGCAGGTGCATCGTTGTGGAAGGAGTCAGGGTTGCAAAAGAAGCCGTACTCGGAGCCAATGTTGTTTTAACTCAGTCAACAAAAATCATAGATGTAAGCCAGTCACAACCGGTTGAATACAGAGGTTTTGTTCCGGAGAGAAGTGTGGTTATTCCCGGCACCTATCCCAAACAATTTCCGGCAGGCACCTATCACGTAAGTTGTGCCTTAATTATCGGAAAACGAAAAGAGAGCACAGACAGGAAAACCAGCCTGAACGATGCTTTGAGAGATTTTGATGTAAGTGTATAAAAAAAAGAACAGGCTGTAATGATCTCACAGCCTGTTTCCCCATTTGTGCACGGATTATTTTTTTATGAACTTTTCAATTGTCGAATTCCGGCCCGCTGTCAGTTTGATAAAGTAGTTGCCTGCTGAAAGGGCACTGACGTTAATTTTATACACTCCATTTGCAGAAGGTTTAATGAGTGATTTGTAAAGGGTTTTCCCATTCATATCTGTAATTGTAATTGTTCCGTTGGATCGTGTACTATATTTTACGTTCAGGGTATTTTCAGCAGGATTGGGATAGATGATTAATCTGGCTTGTAAACCGTTTAAATTGGCTGTTATAATTTTTGAATACTCTTTTTTCCCGTCTTTATCCTTCATTTCTAATCTGTAAAATAATTTTTCAGTCCCCTGATTATATGCTTCTCCATCAGTATAAGAATAAGATATCCATGTATTGCTGTTCCCCGCGGCAGCTACCGCTCCGATCTCGTTAAAAAAGATTCCATCCGTGCTGCGTGTTATTATGAACTGATCTGAATTGCTTTCGGAAGAAGTTTCCCAATTAAGCAAAACGTATTGAGAGGTAACGGTTGCATTGAAATCTTTTAGTGTGACCGGCAGAGATACGTATGGTCCCTGGAGTTTGAAAAAATCAAAGCCTCCGGTACTTCCGCTGTTTCCGTTATCTGCCGCCAGATAAACATCTCCTTTCCAAACGAAATAGAAAAACGGATCACTGTCTCCGGATAAATTGATGTTTACAACACCATGAGTACCGATTGCGGAACCATCGCTAATCCACGGCTCACTCCCGTTGATTCCATCATCTCCCGAAAAAATAAAACCTTCTTTCGTATAAATGAATGTTCCTGTAACTCCGTCGCCCGATGGATTAATGTCTTTGACCATTACAGTATTGGCTGATGTGCCATCAGTTTTCCAGAGTTCTGTTCCGTGAACTCCGTCATCCGCAGAAAAAAAGATATAGCCATTCAAATTCAGATCAGGTGCAGGTGGCTGCTCTAAAGTGAATCCGGTGAATACCTGAAATAAAACAGGGTTGGAACCTTCGCCTGACTGGGTGTTAAGGTCTTTGAGCATTTTGGTTCCCGACGAAGTACCATCCGTCATCCAAAGTTCATACCCTGAATCATCCGTACTTGCTGAAAAAATAAGGTTATCTTTTAAAACAACATAATTGTTGAGAAGAGGGAACGAACCGTTGGAACCCGGATTAATGTCGGCCAGCAATTGAGTGGTGGTTCCGTCCGAGACCCATATTTCATTATCCATTCCCGATTCGGAAGCTGTAAGAAAAATTTTATTTTTCCAACTGATCATCTGGCTGTGAAACATACCGGCGAATGGAGAGCTAAACGTTTTGAGCAGTGTGGTACCCACGGAAGTTCCGTTGGTTTTGTAGAGCCTCACCTCGTCGCTTCCGTTGCTGATTATAAAAAATGTGGTTGTACCAATTTCTGAATATGCTATGGGTAAAAAATCTGAGGGGAGGTCAAACATCTTTGTGATGCTGCTTCCCTGCATAACGTAGATTGAATTTCCGGTGTTGTTGGTCGCATTGAAAAAAAGCATATTCGCATTTGGATTTGGATAAAGTAAAAAGTTGTCAGTGAAACTATTTCCACTTCCTGAATTCAAATCTGTGACACTGGTTGGAGAACCACTTCCCGAATATTGATAAAGCTCCCGTCCGAGCGAAGGTGTGAATGCGGTAAAATATAAATTGTTTTGATAGGTAAAGAAATCCTGCGGTTTTGAACTGTCTGAACCCGGCCAAATATCAAACACAAGATGTGTAGCCGGCGAAGTTATTCCGTCAGTAACCCATAGCTCAGAGCCATTAGTTGCATTTAAACCGGCGAAGTAAATTTTGTTATTCAGGACTGAGAATCCTCCGTTATCCATCTTTACCGGTGAGTATTGGAAGGTTCCTGTGGCAGTGCCATCAGAAGTCCATAGCGTGCTATCCATATTGCTTATTAAAAATATTTTCCCATTAAATGGAAATCCGAACAAAGAATGGTTGTCATCAAGCAGTATAGCCTGTGCAATTACATTGTTCAATGGCAAGAGGAAAATAAACAATGCGATAATTGAGTAAAACTTTTTCATAACGTGAAATTTTTTGGATGATAAAAAATTTCAAGCGCATTTCGAAAGTAAGTAGTTGATTTTGTTTTGGAGGATAAAAGGAAGGGATAGTAAAATTATATAAAATTATAATACACGGTAAAAAAATAAATTTTTAAAAATCAGTATTGTAAAGATTCTCAAAAAACCGTTTTAAAAATACAAACCGACGGAAGTTTTTCAAACCTTAGGAAGCAAGGTGGTGTAAACAAAAAATGGAAGGATCACAATGTCCTTCCATTTTCCTTTATGATTATTTTTGGATTCCCTATTTCTCGATATTATCTTTTTTTGTTTCAGGAGAGGGTGAATTTGAAATATGTGGCAAGGTATCTCCCGGATTTGAGGCACTCTTAAAATATTCTGCCATTTCATTAATTTGTTGCAACAGGCCGGTGACCATCTGGTTGTCATAAGCCAATGCCTGTTGTCTTTGATCATTCAGGCTATTGAAGTAGGTAATCTGCTGCTCCAAATCTTTACGTAAGGCATCACTGACTTTTTTTGCCAAAGCCATGTCCTTTGCCTTGTAGGCAGCCAGCATAAACTGGGCAGTAATCTGATCATGGTTCTGGCCGCGGGATGGCATTGCGTATGGGAAATTTTCAGGTAACATGTGTTTGTCACACCTCTCAAGCAGGTTCCGGGCTTCCTGCAATTTGCCGGCATCTGCCAAAGCCCCGGCCACCTGGGCAAACGAAAGCCTGATGGAATTAAGATGCCTGCGGTTTTCTTCATCAAAATAAACTCCCGGAACATCGGCATGGCCAAATTGGAATTTTTTCATCATCACCTTGTAAGCCCAATCCTGATTGACGGGATCATTATCAACCGGCACAAACCGGTAGGTCATTCCGTCCATTCTCAGGTATTTGATAAATCCGAGATCTTTATAAGGTGATGTGAAATAAATTGGCCTTTTCCAACCATTAGCAGCATTGGCAGCAATGATATTCAAAATAGCAGTTTCGTTTTTCACCAAAGCTTGTTTCGGAATGGTGAACCTCAATGTATCAACTACTTTATCATCAGCGTTCACAGTTCCATTTTTTCTGACCGCACTTGTGTCGACCGGGATGTAAACTGACTGGGTAGGATAAGCATTGAGCACGTCATCATTGTTGATATAAATTTTTGATGGATCGTCACTGCCTGCATAATTTTTCATCATTGTCAATAGATCCATTGGCTTATCGGCAACGCTTCTGAATCCGGGCAAACTCGGGATGTAATAAATGGCATCCCTTTTACTTCCGATGATTTCGTCGGGTGTCCATACAACAGGAATTGGTGCGCTTTTGTTGACGGCGTACCTGAGTTGATTGATATACCAGTCGGTTCCAAGAAGACTTGAATTGATGACTCTGATATCGGGGCGAATTCCCAGTACTTCCTGTGCAAACCACAGCGGATAGGTATCATTATCCCCGAAAGTTACGAGGATGGCATTGGGTGCACAACTTTCCAGGTAATCAATAGCAAGGTCGCGGGCTAACGTTTTGTGGCTTCTGTCGTGATCGTTCCATTCCTGAAAACCCATTATTACCGGAACAGCTAAAACGCATAACGCAGCCGCCGAATATCCTGCTAAAGCAGGTTTCATTTTCTTTGCAAACCAGTCCCTGACCATCATTACCCCCAATCCAATCCAGATCGCATACGCATACATTGATCCTGCAAATGCATAGTCACGTTCACGCGGCTGATTTCCTGCCTGGTTCAGATAGATTACAATAGCAATTCCGGTGAAGAAAAATAAAATCGCAGTAACCAGTGTATTTTTTCTATCTCTTTTGTATTGGTACAAAAGTCCCAGAATCCCAAGTATAAAAGGCAGTCCGTAAAGTTTATTATTAGATTTATTCGTTTTTAAAGTATCCGGCATTTTTGACTGGTCTCCGAGGCGTGCATTGTCATAGGGGGCAATTCCCGTTTTCCAGTTTCCGTCTCTCACATTTCCCATATCCACCCCTTGCAAATCATCCTGCTTCCCGGCAAAATTCCACAGGAAGTACCGGTTGTACATCCAATTCAACTGATAACTAAAGAAAAAGGCAATATTGTCACCCATAGTCGGCGTACTGAGATATTTGCCTGTTTGAGGATCTTTTTGAATGCCGGCAAATGACGCATAATAATCTGCATGTCCCTGGTCATTCGAATTATCCCACATTCTCGGGAAAATATGTTGATCAGAAGCTGCATAAGTATAGTGCATCTGTGATCCTTTCTTTTCGTATTTGGTTTTCCCTCTTACATAGGTGTGTTCCACATCTACCGATTGAGGCTGTGCAGTAAAATCCGGCCCTTTGAGAATCGGCCAGTCGCCATATTGCTGGCGGCTCAGATAACCTACAAGGCTCACCGGATTGTCAACATTGAACATATCAATGGCTACATTGGCATTGCTTCTGATCAGCGTGGTGAAGTAAGTGGTGAACCCCAAAAGAACAAATGCAAATGCCCACATGGCAAGCCTCAGGAAGTTCCAGTTTTTCTGATTTGCCTTCTTAATCAGGAAATAGATTACCACTGCCAAAAGCACAAAGAAGAAAGAGAAACCTGTGAAAAATGGAGCGTTCAGACTATTGGTGAAGAATATATCAAATTGCCCGGCAAGTTTGATAGTCCATTGAACCATGGGAACCTGTACCAGGCCCAAAACCAGACAGCCAATTATGAATGCTTTGAATGTACCCCATTTCGTGGCTTTGTATCTTTTGAAATAATAAAGCATTACGATGGCAGGAATTGTCAACAAACAGAGCAGGTGAACACCAACAGACAAACCAATCAGATAAAAAATGAGAATGAGCCATCTGTCTGCTCTTGTAAATTGAGCAGTGATCCCTCTTTTCTTTTCCTGATTGACTTCATCTTCCCATTTCAGCGCAGCCCAGAATACGAGAGCTGTGAAGAATGCTGAAGTAGCATAAACCTCGGATTCAACAGCGCTATACCAGAAAGAATCAGTGAATATGTATGCTCCGGCGCCAACTATACCCGCGCCGATGATTGCAATGATATCAGCACGGCTCAGGTCTTCTCCATGCATATTGATAATAATCCTCCTGGCAAAATGGGTAATGGTCCAGAAAAGAAATAAAACTGTAAATGCACTGGCAAGCGCACTCATGCTGTTGAGTCCAAGGATTGCATGATTAGGATCCGAAAAAGGAATCATAAAAAGCCTTCCCATCAAGATAAACAGAGGCGCACCCGGTGGGTGTGGAATCTGAATTTTGTAGGCGCTTGAAGCAAATTCACCACAGTCCCAAAAACTGCCGGTGGCTTCCATTGTAGATAAATAAACAAAGGCTGCGATCGCGAAAATGATCCAGCCGGAAATATTGTTGATCCGTTTGAAACTCATAATGGTGAAAAAATTTGCAGAGAAAGCAAATATAATCTTATGATTTATAAATAAATGACGGGCCGGTGAATTTTGCCTAAAGTATTGTTAAGAGAAAAGGTGAAAAAGACGGGGAAAAATTTTGATAAAAATAAAAAACCACTTCATGAAAGAAAGCGGTTTTTTATTTTTTTGGGTGGCTAAAGGGGCTCGAACCCTCGACCCTCAGAACCACAATCTGATGCTCTAACCAACTGAGCTACAGCCACCGTTTTTGGAGTGGCAAAATTAGAAAATAAAGTTCTAATACCTGAAAAATTTTTGCCAAAATAAAAAGCCCGCTAAGGCTTGTATTCATACCGCTTGTAACATTTTAAAAATTCATTTTGAATATCGTAACCCAATTTTGTGCGCGATTTTAAATGTGTGTGTGAATTAATTAAATGTTTTAGCATGAGAAGGATTTTTATATTATTGATTGGATTTATTGTTTCCTATAGTCTTAGCGCCCAGGTTCCCGGTTATCAGGGACGTCCTCAGGGAAACAGGACGAACGCCAACATGAATGTCGGACGTATTTTCGGGAAGGTTTTGGATGGGGCAACCGGCAAACCGATGGAAGCAGCATCGGTTCAGCTTACACAAAGCAAAATGGATACTACCACCCATCAAATGAAAGATATAACTATTGCGGCTGCATTGACAAATAAAAAAGGTGAATTTTCAATTGACAAACTTTCTCTTTTTGGAAAGAAGCAAATTATTATTTCAGCCGTCGGATACCAACCTGTTATTTCAGATGTCCAATTTGATTTCAAACCGGGAGGTGGTGATATGTCTCAGATGATGAATGCCACCGACAAAGACCTGGGAAATTTTAAACTTGACCCGGTAGCCCAAAAGTTGGAAGGTGTGGTTGTAACCGCTCAAAAGCCCATGTTGCAAATGGGTATTGACCGTAAAATATTCAACGTGGACAAAAATATCACGAGTGTCGGTGGAACAGCCGTTGACGTGATGAGAAATGTTCCGAGTCTGAATGTGGATGTGGACGGAAATGTCACGTTGAGAAACCAAAGCCCTCAGATTTTTGTGGATGGCAGGCCAACTACACTGACATTGGATCAGATACCGGCAGACCAAATAGAATCTGTTGAAATTATTACTAACCCATCTGCAAAATTTGATGCATCGGGTGGAGGAGCAGGTATTTTGAACATTGTGCTGAAGAAGGATAGAAAACCGGGATACAATGGAAACCTGAGATCCGATTTTGATTCTAAAGGAAGTTATGGTCTTGGTGGAGATGCCAATATCCGGCAGGGTAAAATTAATTTCTTCGCAAGTGGAAGGTACAATAAACGAAAAGGAACCAGCAGCCAGGTTACACAGAGAAATGATTTTATGAATGGGTTAAACGCAAATTTGGACCAGAGTGGTACTTCTAAAAACGATGGGCATTTTGCTTTTGGAAGAGCAGGGTTTGATTTCCTCGCCGACAACCGGAATACTTTCACCTTGTCCGGAATGATGGTAAATGGTAAGTTCGACAATACAGGATTGCTAGATTTAATAAGAGATACCACCTACCCCGTCGGATTGGTTACACACCAGTTGGGGATTATCAATACAAACTCAGGATTTAGTTTTAAAAATACCGGAGGTACCCTGAGTTATCAGCACAATTTCGCAAAGCCTAAACATAATATCACTGCAGATATTAATTATAATTCAAGTAGAAATAGCAGTAATTCTCTTTCACTGAGCCAATATTTTGACGGTCAGAACAATCCTGTCTCTGAGCAGGCAAAACAACTTATCCAGAATAGCGGAAGGACAAAATATTTGATTGCACAATCAGACTATACCAACCCGATCAGTGATAAAATAAAAATAGAAGCAGGGCTTCGTGCAGCCGTAAGAAATTACAACAGTGAAAATGAAAATTTCCTTTTTGATAATACGGTTTCCAAATATCAACCGGTACCTGCATTAAACAGTAAATACAAATTCAATGATCAGGTGTATGCAGGATATGTAACCTATTCTCAAAAAATAAATGATTTCTCATTTCAGCTGGGCGGCAGGATTGAAAGTTCTTTTTATAAGGGATCGCTGGTGGACAGTAACCGGACTTTCAGCAATAAATTTCCGTTCAGCTTTTTCCCGAGTGTGTTTCTGACGCAGAAGATTAATGACAAACAGGATATTCAATTGAACTATAGCAGAAAAATCAACAGACCTAATTTCTTCCAATTGATACCGTATTATGATTTTACCGATTCACTGAATATCAGTCGTGGAAACCCCAATCTTCAGCCTGAGTTTACCAATCTGTTGGAATTGTCTTATCAGTATAATTTGGGAAAAGGCAACAACTTTTTGGCTACTTTGTATTATCGTAACACGAACGATTTGATAACGCGATATCAATTCTGGAGCCCAAACCCCAACCCGGCAAGGTCCGACAGTATCTTTGTTTCATCCTTTGAAAATGCAAGTCACAGCAATGCATACGGAATGGAATTCACGCTGATGAATAGAATTTTCAGTTGGTGGAACCTTTCAACTAATGTCAACGTTTATAACAGCGCCATCAACGGGACAAACCTGGAGAGCGCTTTAAACAACAATCAATGGAGTTGGTTCGGAAAAATCAATAGCACCTTCACACTTCCGGCAGCCATCAGTGTTCAGTTGAGCGGAGATTATACCAGCAAAACCATTTTACCCCCTGCACGTGGAGGTAGCACCGGTGGCATGTGGGGAGCTCCATTGTCCACAGCCAATGGATACTCTGAACCGATTTACGGATTTGACCTGGCTATTAAGAAGGATTTCCTGAAAGATCGTTCATTGTCGGCTTCGGTATCAATGAGTGATATTTTTGCAACGAGAAAATATAAAACCTATTCAAGCTTCCAGTCTGGCAAGGATATAAGTTCAACCCAGTTTAATGAAAGATTCCGTAATCCTCAGGTTTTGAGAGTAAGTCTGAACTGGCGTTTTGGGAAATTCGATACCTCTTTGTTTAAGAGGAAGAATATGAAGGCTGATCAGTCGGAAATGCAAAACGGGATGCAGGGAATGCAACAATAACAAAAGACACGCTCCCGGTAGTAATCAGATTTTTTTTGGGAGGATTCAGAGGTGATTTGAATGGTATTGGTGTTGAAAAAAGTTTTGAAAAAAGACAAAGGCTCCAAAATTTTGGAGCCTTTGCATTTAAAAAATCAAAGTCATGATAATTTAAAATCCACTTTTATGCGCCTTTAAAAGAATCTGTTTAATTTTATTTTTCTTGGATTGTCTTATGAAGAAACTATGTTCCCATGAATTCCCTCAATGATGTGTTTTGGGAAATGGTTCTCAGCTTTTCAAGAGCTTTATCTTTGATCTGCCTTACACGTTCTCTGGTAAGCATGTATTTTTCTCCAATCTCTTCCAGCCCCATCGGATCGATTCCACCGATTCCGAAAACAAGGCAAATAACTTCGCGCTGCCGTGGCGTGAGCACAGCGAGAGATCTTTCAATTTCGTAGGTAAGGCTTTCTGAAAAATCCATTTTCTTGTCGACACTTTCCGCATTTTTGTTTTCCATTACGTCCACCAGTGTATTGTCATCTCCATCTCCGAGAGGCGAATCCATACTTACGTGTCTTGATGAAAGATTCATTGTGGCTGTGACTTCCTCCACATCTGCACCGAGATAAGCTGCAATTTCATCCGGTGAGGGAGGTCGTTCCAGTTCCTGTTCCAGATGAGAATAAGCTTTGCTGATTCTCGCAGTTAATCCAACTTTGTTCAAAGGCAATCTTACAATTCTTGCATTTTCTGCAAGGGCCTGCATAATACTCTGACGTATCCACCAGACAGCATAAGAAATAAATTTAAAACCTTTGGTTTCGTCAAATCTGCGGGCGGCTTTAATCAGTCCGAGGTTTCCCTCATTGATTAAATCGGGTAATGTGAGACCCTGATTTTGGTATTGTTTGGCAACAGAAACAACAAACCTGAGATTTGCTTTTGTCAGTTTGTCCAAAGCTTTCTGGTCACCCAGTTTTATTAACTCTGCAAGATGAACTTCCTCCTCAGGAGTTATCAAGTCCACCTTCCCGATTTCCTGCAGGTATTTTTCCAGACTCTCACTTTCCCTGTTGGTGATAGACTTGGTAATCTTTAACTGACGCATTCCCATGGCTCATTAATTTTGAGGTTTAAGGGCTTCAGGCTGCTGAAGTTGGATACTTAACGTAATTTAATTTGTGAAAAGTATATTAACGAAAAAAAAGTGTGGTTTTTTCTATCGGAGAAAGATCATGATAAATAAATTTTGCCAAGTCAGTTTATTTTCTATTATTGCACAAATGCAACCCGAATTATTAATTAAAAAATGAGTAGAAAGGTGAAATACAGTATTGAGTATCCGGTGAGGTGTTCTCCAACCATTCTTTATGAGTTTCTGTCCACTTCCTCCGGATTGCAGGAATGGTTTGCAGAAAAGGTAGAGGATAGCGATCAGGGGTTCAATTTCTTCTGGTCTGGCCATTCACAACACGCGAAAGTTTTGGAGAAAGAAGAGAATAAATTTGTCAGGTTTCAATGGGATGATTCACCTGACGACGAATTTTTTGAATTCAGCATTGATAAATCAGAAATTACAAATCAGACTATTCTGGTAATTCACGATTTTGCCGAAAAAAGCGATCTCAAAGATGCCAGGCTTCTTTGGGAAACCCAGGTCAAGGACTTGTTTCACCGACTGGGTAATTGATAATCCAGACAAAAGAGATTGAAATGTTTCTATAAAGAAACGAAGCCGGAAGTTGTTATCCGGCTTTTTTATTGGCCGGAATTTGGCTCAATAAATAACCAATCTTTAATTGATTTCTGTCAAAACTCCATTTTGGAAAGGTATAAATTTGCTCCTTTGATAAAAATAAATTGCCACTTAAAATAAATATTCTTGCGTAAGCTGCATGATTAAAAAGCTGGACATACTCATTATTAAATCATTTATCGGACCTTTTATTGCCACTTTTTTCATCACACTTTTTGTTTTTGTGATGCAGATTTTGTGGAAATACATAGATGACCTTGTTGGCAAAGGATTGGATTTCCTGACCTTGGCACAGTTCCTTGTGTATGCCAGCGCCACGCTGGTAACCCTCGCCATGCCCATTTCTATTCTGTTGAGCAGCATTATGACACTGGGAAAACTGGGAGAAAATTTTGAACTGGTAGCTATCAAATCATCCGGAATTTCTTTGTTGCGGTTTATGAGGCCCCTGTTTTTGATCACCTTGGTTTTGTCAGGAGTGGCATTTTTATTTGCCAATAACATTGCACCGGTTGCCAATTTGAAATTTGCCAGGATTTATCATGATATCTATGAAAAAAGTCCGGCGTTTGATTTGCGGCCGGGTGTTTTTTATAATGGGTTCTCCGGATTTTCTATTAAGGTATCTGAAAAGGAAAAGGACAGCATTTTGAGGAATGTGATTATTTATGAAAAGGCAAATATGCAGGAAGACAATGCCATCATTTCAAAAAATGCAAAAATGGTGATGAGCAAGGACAAAAATTTTCTGGAATTTTATCTTGAAGACGGACATCGTTATGAAGAGGATGCAAATTATGATCCGAAGAAATCGGAATTTATTGATTTGGGATTTAAGGAATACAAGAAGCTGTTTGATCTGAGCCAGTTGAATCTGCAAAAGACATCCGATAGCCTTTTCATGAATAATGTGGGAATGAAGAGTATGAGGCAACTGACGCAGGATCTCGATTCTTTGAAAAAGGTTCCTGAAAAGAATTACCAGTCTTTGCAACAGAATATGAAATCCTATGTTTTATATTCCAAATTCAAAGATTCAACAATCAGGAAAACCGATACCCTGATTCAAAAAGCAGTATTGGCAAAGAAAGTAAAATCGTTTGAAGATTTAATTCCGGATTCTGTACGGGAAACCGTAAGGAACCTGGCTTTGAATGCTGTGAATAATGCAAGAAATATAGCCCAGTTTTCAGCAGCCGACCAGAGCACGCTGAGTAATGACATTAACCAGCACAGGATTGAATGGAACAGAAAATTATCCATGTCTCTTGCATGTATAGTCCTTTTTATCATCGGTGCTCCGCTCGGGAGCATCATCAGAAGGGGAGGGCTTGGATTGCCCCTTGTAATGGCCCTTGTTTTCTTCATGATTTATTATCTGCTTAGCACGTTCGGTACAAAATTCGCCAAAGACCAGGTGATGTCACCGTTTATGGGCCTGTGGCTGCCGGTGTTTATTTTGACTCCGGTTGGAGTTTTTTTGACCTATAAAGCCATGCACGATTCCCAATTGTTTAATCGTGAATTTTATTTCCGTTTGGGCAGAAGAATCAAAAAGATGTTTGCTGAAAAATCTCTGCAAAAAGGGATTTGATCTATCCGAAAATGATAGTTTGTGTGCAGAAGAAATTTATCATTGAATGGCAAGCCGGCAATTGGTACTGCTTTATTTTATCGTTTTGTAAAAGGAATCAAAATACGGAAATGCCAATTACATGAACGTTTAGAAGTCGAATGGGATTTTTGATTTATGAAACACCTGCCGGAGAAAAAATGATCAGAACTCCCTATAAATAGACTCAGCCTTTGACCGGAGACAATTCCATTAAAAATGAAAACATCTCAACTGAATCAAAGGCTGATTATGAAAAGCAATCTGGCGCAAATGTACAGATTTTTTTTTCTTAATACCAAAAATAAAAGAGCCTGAATTTCTTATATAAGGTAAAAGATTCCACATTTTAAAAATGGTATCTTCGTTTGCTATAAACTAAATTTTTTTATTATGAAGGAATGGAAAGAATTCCAGGAGAAAAATAAAGAACGATTCTTATCTGAAATGATGGATCTCCTGAGGATACCCTCGGTAAGTGCGCAAAGTATTCACAAAAAAGATATGGCTGATTGTGCTGAAGCGGTAAAAAAAAGCATGCTGGCCGCCGGCGCAGACCGGGCAGAAGTAATGAAAACCGATGGATTCCCTGTAGTTTATGGAGAAAAAATTGTAAATCCCAAAGCAAAGACGGTTCTTGTTTATGGTCATTATGATGTGCAGCCCGCTGAACCTTTGGAACTATGGAAAACCAAGCCTTTTGAACCCGTTGTCAAAGGCGGGAAAGTTTATGCACGTGGTTCTGCCGATGACAAAGGTCAGTTTTTTATGCACATTAAAGCCCTCGAAGTGCTCACTAAAACCAAAACCCTTACCTCCAACATTAAATTTATAATTGAGGGGGAGGAAGAGATTGGTTCTCCCAGCCTGAAAAAATTCGTCAGTGAACACAAAGATTTATTAAAGGCAGATGTTATTTTAATAAGTGATAGTTCGATGATAGGTCTGGAAACACCTTCCATTGATATAGGTGTTCGCGGGCTTTCTTATATTGAAGTAGAAGTGACTTCAGCCAACCGGGACTTACACAGTGGTACCTATGGAGGAGCCGTGGCAAATCCGATTACCGTTTTGGCCAAAATGATCGCTTCGTGCCATGATAAAAATAACCATGTAACTATTCCTGGCTTTTATGATGATGTGGCTCCGGTTTCAAAAGAAGAACGCAAGCTGATAGCCAAAGCTCCTTACGATGAAGAAGCGTATAAAAAAGAAATTGGGATAAATGAAGTTTGGGGTGAAAAAGGATATTCAACCAACGAACGCACGGGGATCAGGCCTACCCTTGAGATAAATGGAATCTGGGGCGGATATATCGGTGAAGGTTCAAAGACCGTATTGCCAGCCAAGGCATCAGCCAAAATTTCGGCAAGGCTTGTCCCCAATCAATCGTATAAAAAAATAACCAAATTGTTGTTGGATTATTTTACTTCGATAGCTCCCAAATCTGTAACGGTCAGGGCTTTTGAACACCATGGAGGTGAAGCTTATATTACACCGATCGATAGCAAAGGTTATCAGGCGGCTGCCAAAGCAATCAGGGAAACCTTTGGTGTGGATCCGGTGCCGGTAAGAGGAGGAGGCAGCATACCCATTTGTACAATTCTCGAAAAAGAATTGAAGGTGAAAATTATTTTCATGGGATTTGGGTTGAATAGTGATGGCCTTCATTCCCCAAATGAAAAATATGGGATCAAGAATTTTTACAAGGGAATTGAGACAATCCCTTACTTCCATAAATATTTTTCAGAGATGTAGGGTGTAATCCTTTCGCGAAGGATCGTTGGTATCAAATTGAGATACAGGAATTGACTGGACTTTTTTTGAAAGCGATTCATCGCTATTTCAGTATTCCGATCCTGACAAATTAAAGGTTAAATTTATCCTAACATGAGATTTTGAATGCAACTTTAGGCAGCAAGTGTGCTTCTAAATATCAGATTCTCATTTTTAAGATTTAATGGTTAAGATTTTTAAAAGACCCGGGCTTCTTTTCAGTTGCCCGGTTTTTTATTTTGCCTCCTTAAAAAACCAGCGGGGAAAACGTTGACGTTTCCTCCAAACCAGAGGAAATTTAATAAACACAAAAGATTATTGTTCCTGTTCTACCGGCGCTACCGCCATATCCGGGATGTCTTCTGCCTGATATGCACCGGCATCCAGTTTTTTCTTGCATTCTTCAAATGCGTGGAGTGTCTGGTCAACATCATCATCAGTATGAGCTGCCGTTGGGATGAGCCGGAAAATGATTTCTCCTTTCGGAATAACAGGATAGACAACAACCGAACAGAAAATATTGTATTCTTCTCTCAAATCCATAGCCATTCCGGTTGCTTCGGGCAAGGTTCCCTTCAGGTAAACCGGTGTAACGGGGCTGGTTGTATTTCCAATGTCAAATCCCTTTTCTCTAAGTCCTTTTTGAAGCCGATTTACAATATGCCAAAGATGAGATCTGAGTTCGGGCATTGTTTTGAGCATTTCCATTCTCTTAAACATGCCTTCCACAACGATTAATGGAAGACTTTTAGCGAAAATCTGGGAACGTACATTATAACGCAGATAGGTAATAACATCCTTCGGACCCGCGATAAAAGCACCCAGGCTTCCCATGCTTTTTACGAAGGTGCTGAAGTACAGATCCACTTTATCCTGGCAACCCTGTTCTTCGTCGGTTCCTGCACCTGTCGGGCCCATAGACCCAAATCCGTGAGCATCATCGATGAGTAACCTGAAATTATATTTTTCTTTTAATTGAGCGAGTTCTTTTAGTTTTCCCTGGGTTCCGCTCATCCCATACACACCTTCGGTTATGACCAGGATTCCACCTCCGGTTTTCTCTGCCATTTTTTGTGCACGAATAAGCTGCTTTTCACAATCAGCCACATTGTTATGCTTGTATGAGTAGCTATAACCTACATGAAGCCTGATTCCATCCATCAGGCAGGCGTGTGCTTCAATATCATGTACAATGATGTCGTGACGGGTGACCAAAGCATCAATGCAACTCATAACCCCCTGATATCCGAAGTTGAGCAGTAATGCATCTTCCCTCCTAACGAAATTACTCAGGATATTTTCAAGTTTACGATGAAGAACGGTATTTCCGCTCATCATACGGCTTCCCATCGGATTGCCCATTCCGTATTTGGCTGCCGCCTCTGCATCTGCTTTTCTGACTTCAGGACGGTTTACAAGGCCGAGATAATTATTTATGCTCCAAACGATTTTTTCTTTCCCTCTGAATTTCATCCTGTTTCCCAATTCACCCTCAAGGATAGGAAATGCAAAGTAGCCATGTGCGTGTTTGAGGTGGTTGCCAATAGGCCCCTTGTCTTCACGCATGCGATCAAAAAGATCCTTCATAATTCTTATTTGTCTGATAATTTTGCGCGCAAAATTACGTTTTCCTGCCAAAAATTGGGAAAAAAGTTCAGTCAGAACTCAAACCGGTATTGAAAACTCTCAACTGCACCGGATTATTCCATTCCTACAGGATAATAGTAATGATGTTATTTTAGAATCGAAAAAACTGATTTTAATTTTAATCTTTCTGTACCCTTCCTCCGCAAATGAAGGTCTTTTGAAAATATTCTTCATTCAGGTTACTAATAGTGACACCCTGGCTTGAAGAAGCATGCAGAAAATATCCGTTTTCCAGGTAAAGGCCAACATGTGAAACATAACCTTTGGTATTGAAAAATACCAGGTCACCTTCCTTGAGATCTTCTTTTTTGATATGTTCTGTAGAATTGTACTGTTCTCTGGCTGTACGCGGCATTGCCAGTCCGTAAACCGCCATCAAAAGGCTGCCCGTTAATGCGCTGCAATCCACGCCTTTTTTTGTGGTACCTCCATAACGATACCTTGTCCCAAACCAGTCATCTATAAACCCCAACAGTGAATTATTTTTCAGAGATTCTACATTTACATTCAGCATCATTGCATATTTATACTGCAATTCTGAAAGAGATTCAATTAAGTCTTTGGTTTCTTTTAAAATCGATTTCTTTTTTACGGCAGGAGAAACACTTTTTATTTCGGCTGCCCAGGGAGTACTGATAAAACCGCTCTGGGTATAAATGCCACTTACATTATTCTTTGAGTTGACATTTGCATCTGAACCGGCATCTAAATTCCCTTGCGCTTTAACAGATTGTGTTACTGAAAACAGTAGAAAACAGCAACACATGAAAGTGAGTTTCTTCATATTAGGACTATTAAAGAAAATCAGGAAAATTCCTAATGGTGTTTTTCAAGATTTTTTACTTTAACGAAAAAAATGCTCTCAATATTTCGTGAGAGTCACGAAGATAGGTTTTGAGAATTAATGTGACAAAAAAAATTTCTGAAGCCGGTGATGGCTTTGTTTACTCATTAGGATCAGAAAAAAATGGAGAGATTACCCATGCTTTATGCCGATAAAAGGAAATCGGGTCATTGCTTCCTCGATAGTAATCATTCCATTGGCCGCAATGGATTCAACTGTTTTTCCCAACCCCCTGTTCATCTGGTTTTTTCTGATTTGGCGGGTTTTCAAAGTTCTTCCCGATGTTTACAAAATTATTCTTACGACAGACGGATACTATTCCCATTTGCGAAAAAGTTAGCGGATGTTTTTATACTCAGGAATAATTTTTTTATTTTAAAAAATTTTATTCACATCTCTGCATATATTTAGCATAACAGTTCGGCAAAAACCTTTCAATTTTACGATCTTTGGTCACTCCCTGAAAAATTATTCTGAGATGAAATTTTCGCATTTACATGTGCATACCCAATATTCACTTTTGGACGGCGCGGCTTCCATCAAAGGCTTGTACGATAAGGCCATAAAAGATGGAATGCCGGCATTGGCCATCAGTGATCACGGAAATATGTTTGGTGTTTTTGAATTTGTAAAACAGGCTTATGAACATAAAAATCCGGATGGCTCACTAAAGGTAAAACCTATTGTAGGGTGCGAGTTTTATATTACGGAGAACCGCCATCAGAAATCCTTTTCAAAGGGATCAAAAGATCCGAGAAGGCATCAGATTCTTCTGGCAAAAAATGAAACCGGATATAAAAATCTTGTCAAACTGACCTCTCTCGGATTTATTGAAGGGATGTATTCCAAATATCCGCGAATAGATAAAGAACTTTTGAATAAACATCATGAAGGATTGATTGCAACTACCTGTTGTATCGGGGGTACAATTCCCAAATTGATTCTTACAAAAGGCGAAGCAGAAGCAGAAAATGAATTCAAATGGTGGCTCAATCTTTTTCAGCAGGATTATTATATCGAATTACAACGGCACGGACTTCCTGAAGAAGACAAGGTGAATAAGGTGTTGCTGAAATTCGCAAAAAAATACAATGTAAAAACCATTGCCACCAACGACAGCCATTATGTTGAAGAGGAAGATGCAAATGCACACGATATTTTGCTTTGTATCAATACGGGTGCAAAACAAACCGATGAAAAAGTAACGGGCATTGATGATGATGTTTCAGGAAAGCAAAAACGTTTTGCATTTCCCAACAATCAGTTTTACCTGAAGAGTACAGCACAAATGACTGAATTGTTTAAAGACATTCCCGAAGCACTCGACAATTCAAATGAAATCATTGGCAAGATTGATACCCTCAAACTGACGCACGATATTCTCCTGCCACATTTTGAAGTACCCAAAGAATTTACTTCTCAGGACGATTACCTGAGTCATCTGACGTGGGAGGGTGCACGAAAAAGATATCTTGAAATGACTCCTGAAATTGAGGAGCGCATCAGGTTCGAATTGTTTACAATTAAAACAATGGGTTTTGCCGGATACTTTTTAATTGTGAGCGATTTTATCAATGCAGGAAAAAGTATGGGTGTGTTTGTGGGGCCTGGCAGAGGTTCGGCTGCCGGTTCGGTGGTGGCGTATTGTATTGGAATTACGAACATCGATCCCATTAAATATCATTTGCTTTTCGAAAGGTTTTTGAATCCGGATAGAAAATCGATGCCTGATATTGATACAGATTTTGATGATGAAGGCCGTGAAAAAGTAGTGGATTATGTTGTGAAAAAATATGGCAGGAATCAGGTAGCACAGGTAATTACCTATGGTACCATGGCTGCAAAAATGAGCATCAAAGATGTAGCAAGGGTATTGGATTTACCATTGGCAGAAAGTAATGCTTTGGCTAAATTGGTTCCTGATAAGCCGGGAACTTCATTAGGAAAAATTTTGCATGCACCGCTGAAAGGTGCCAGGTCTCTTGAGGAAGAAGGTATGCAGGCTACAGATATTGAGAATGTCAAAATTCTTCAAAAACTTTATTCAGGCGATGACATCAAAGCGCGTGTCCTCAAGGAAGCTGAAGTTTTGGAAGGTTCTGTCCGCAACACCGGTGTGCATGCCTGCGCAATGATTATCGCACCGCAGGATTTGACAACTCTTATACCAATGGCTACATCGAAAGATTCGGAGTTGTGGCTTACTCAGATTGAAGGGAGCAATATCGAAAGCGCCGGTATTTTGAAAATGGACTTTCTCGGATTGCGCACCCTGAGCATTTTGAAAACAGCTTTGCGCCTGATTAAAAACAATCATGGTGTCGATATTCACCTGGACGAATTGCCTTTGGATGATGAAGAGACTTATCAATTATTTCAAAGAGGTGAAACCAACGGATTGTTTCAGTTTGAAAGCGCCGGGATGCAAAAATACCTCAAAGACCTGCGGCCTGATAAATTTGAAGATCTGATTGCCATGAATGCCCTGTATCGCCCGGGGCCAATCGCTTACATCCCTGACTATATCGAAAGAAAACACGGGAGACAGGCCATTGTGTATGACCTGCCGGAGATGGAAGAATTTCTGAAAGATACTTATGGAATTACGGTTTATCAGGAACAGGTGATGTTGCTGAGCCAGAAACTTGCCGGATTCAGTAAGGGAGACGCAGACACTCTTCGTAAAGCGATGGGGAAAAAGAAACGTGCTATCCTCGATAAAATGAAAGCACAATTCATTGCGGGCGGGGAAAAGAATGGCCATTCCCAAAAAATACTGGAAAAAATCTGGAGCGATTGGGAAGCTTTTGCTCAATATGCTTTCAACAAATCGCACAGCACATGCTATGCGTATCTCGCTTATTATACTGGTTACCTGAAAGCACATTACCCGTGTGAATACATGGCGGCTTTGCTGAATCATGCCGGAAGTACGGATAAAATTTCATTCCTGATGGAAGAATCCAAGAGTATGGGAATTCAGGTTTTGGGGCCGGATATCAATGAATCTGAACAAGGATTTTCTGTGAATAAAAAGGGGGAAATACGGATTGGATTTAATGGAATTAAAGGGGTGGGCGAAGCAGCCGTATCAAGTGTTATTGAAGAAAGGATCAATAACGGGCCGTTTAAAGATGTCTGGGATTTAATTGAAAGAATTAACCAGCGTGCCGTCAATAAAAAAGCATTGGAGAGCATGGCAACTGCCGGATGTTTTGATTGTTTTGAAGGAATGCACCGCGCAAGGTTTTTCTACACAGCCCCCGGAGAATTGATGACAAATCTTGAAAAGATTATCCGTTTCGGAAATCAGTATCAATCTGATCAAAGCAGCAACGTCAATACCTTGTTTGGCGATATGGACGCTACTTCACTCGTGCCTCCTGAAATCCCTGATTGTGAACCGTGGACACTTACGGATTTGCTCGACAAGGAAAAAGAAATTATCGGTTTGTATCTCAGCGGCCATCCTCTGGATAATTTCAAATTCGAATTGGAACATTATAATGTGATATCCATCCAGACAGTCAATGATTACAAAGAGGAATTAATATTGAGTGGGGGAGATGGAAAGGTTGTTCAGTTTGCAGGACTTGTAAATAATGTTCAACACAGGGTTTCGAAGAAAGGAACTAAATATGGTTCCTTTACTTTGGAAGATTACAGCGGAAGTATTGAACTGATGCTGTTTTCAGAAGATTATGCCCGGTACAGCCATCTGTTGAATAACGGTACTTTGCTCTACATTTCCGGACAATACAAAAAGCGGTATGAAAAAGCAGAATATCAATTACAGGTCAATGAAATTATTCTTTTGGAATCGCTGATGAAGTTACATACCAGACGGATTGAAATTAATGTATTGGCAAAAGATATTTCGGATGAAACGGTGAAGTTTCTGGCGGATAATATTGCAAAAAATCCGGGAGGTGTCCCGATTCGTTTTACCATTTATGAACCGAAGGAAAACTTATCCGTAAGGCTCAACCGTACAAAAGATGGAATGGCGATGAACCCTGAGTTGGCAGAATTTTTTATCAAACATCCGGAAATCCAGTTTTCTCTGATGGCTAATTAATGAAAGAAGAATTTAGTTAGCAGGTTTGTGGAAGATAAACCGGGTTAAAATTTAATTTGCTACTTTGTTGTTTATGAATAATGAGGAAATATCAGAAGTAGTGCACGCAGATTGGAGTTATCAATCCAATATTTACGAAGTCAACCTGAGGCAATACACGCCGGAAGGCACTTTTAAAGCTTTTTCAAAACATCTTCCGCGGTTGCGTGAAATGGGAATTGATATTTTGTGGCTGATGCCCATCACACCTATCAGTCCTGTTGACCGCCAGGGCACGCTGGGGAGTTATTATGCCGTTCAGGATTATGTGAGTACCAATCCGGATTATGGTACGATAGATGATTTTAAAGATTTGGTAAAACAATCGCACAGTCTGGGCTTTAAATTGATTATAGATTTTGTAGGAAATCATACCGGCAATGGGCATCCCTGGATTAAGGATCACCCTGAATATTATGTTTACAACCCGGATGGTTCTATTCTTCACCCTCATGGCTGGAAAGATGTGGCACAATTAAATTTTAATGAGAGAAAAGTCTGGGATGCTTTGATTGATGCAATGTTGTTTTGGGTAAGAGAATGTAATATCGATGGGTTTCGTTGCGATATGGCACACCTTGTTCCACTTGATCTGTGGGTGGAAGCGAGAAAAAAAATAACGGCATTAAAACAAGATATTTTTATGCTGGGAGAATGTGAAGTGCCTTCATACCATCAGGCATTTGATGCGACATACACCTGGAAGTGGATGCACGCTACCGAAGATTTTTATCATGGCAAAATGAATTTATTTCAATTGCTGATGGTGCTCTACAGTTCAAATGTTGAATTTCCACGAAATGCTTTCAGGGCTTACTTTACATCCAATCACGATGAAAATAGCTGGAATGGAACAGAATTTGAAAAATACGGAAGTGCTGCTTTATTGGTGGCTGTTTTGAGTTGTACATGGAATGGGTTGCCTTTGATTTATTCTGGACAGGAATTACCTAATCTGAAACGATTGAAATTTTTTGATAAGGATCCGATTGAATGGAATGGAGAATTCAAGTTGCAGAATTTTTATAAAACACTGCTCTCTTTGCGAAAGCGCAATCCTGCTCTCATGGCCGGAAACAGTGGATCCACAACGACCATCATTTCTCCGCAAAATGAAACCAATGTATTTTCATTTCTGAGAAAGAAAGGGAATGATGAAGTCCTTGTAGTTTTGAATTGCAGTAATTATACATTCGATTTTAAAGTGCAGGGAGTGACAGGAAAATTTAAAAATATTTTTAGCGGAAGCGATTTTCAATTTACTGATGACAACTTCGTCCACATGGACCATTGGGGATACCTGGTTTTTGAAAAGCAGAATGAATAATAACTTTTCGATTTACCTGCGATGATGCCTTAATCCCGAAAATTGTTTTTGCCTTAAATTTTAACAGGAAAAAGATTACTCTTCCAAAATGCAAAAATCAACTATTGAAGAAATTGAAAAAAGATTTGACAACGACGTTGAACGGTTTTCCAACCTTGAAACAGGTCAACTGACAACGATTGATGCACGTTTCAATATGGACCTGATTACCGATTGTATTGCAAAAATTTATTCCGGAAAAGTTCAGGTTCTCGATATTGGATGTGGCGCCGGGAATTATTCTGTAATGTTATCGAGAAAAATAAAATCGGTTGATGTCACGCTGGTAGATCTCAGCAAACCTATGCTGGATAAGGCTCATGAAAGAGTTTTAGCGGAAAACAAAGGCATGGTGAAAGTCTGGAAAGGTGATTTCAGGAGCGCAGTTTTTTCCGAAAATACATTTGATGTCATTATTGCAACTGCAGTTTTTCATCATCTCAGAGATGACAACGATTGGTCGGATTCTTTTGAAAAACTTTTTCATTGGCTGAAACCCGGAGGCAGCCTCTGGGTTTTTGATTTGGTAAGTGACGGGAATGATCAGATTCAGCAATTTATTTTCAATGTGCGTTATGGAGATTATCTCACTTCTCTTCAGAACCAAACCTATCGTGATAAAGTGTTTGATTATATCGAAAAAGAAGATACTCCCAGGCCGTTGGTCTATCAGCTCGATTTATTAAAGAGAGTGGGTTTTAAGCCGGTTAGTATTCTGCACAAAAATCTTTGCTTTGCTTCTTACGCCGGTTTTAAACAGATTCGGAATTTTGCGTTGTAAAGCAGATCAGGATTGAGATCATGAAACAATACACAGATACAATTTTAATGGTAGAACCAGCCAGTTTTGGATTTAATGAACAAACAGCAGTCAACAACTTTTTTCAGGATAATGCTGTTTCATCAAAACAAAATATCCAGAAAAAAGCATTGATTGAATTCAGTGCGATGGTCGATAAATTAAGGGATCATCGAATCAATGTGATAGTCCTGAAAGATGTCCGTAATCCGGTATCTCCTGATGCGGTTTTTCCAAACAATTGGGTTTCGTTTCACCGCGATGGAAGAATGGTCGTATATCCAATGTTTGCTGCTAACCGGAGAACAGAAAGAAGAGAAAAAGATTTGTTGAATGAAATGCAGAAAAATGGTTTCCACTTTTTCGAAATTATAGATTATTCTGGTTTTGAAAAATCCGGATTGTTTCTGGAAGGCACTGGTAGCATGGTTTTGGACAGGGTGAACAGAATTGCTTATGCTGCGCTTTCTCCACGTACAAGCAGAGAAATGTTTTTGAAATTCTGTTCGGATTTTAATTATGAACCTGTATATTTTTCCGCAAATCAAACAGCTAAGAATGAACGAAATTTGATTTATCATACAAATGTGATGATGTGTGTGGCTGATGAATATGCTGTGATTTGTCTTGATTCAATCGATAATCCCGATGAGCGACGAAAGGTTGAAAGGCATTTGAAAAATTCCGGAAAAAGAATTATTGAAATCAGTGAGATTCAGATGAGCCGGTTTGCCGGGAACATGTTGCAATTGGGGAGTAAGGAAGGAAAGAAATATTTAGTTATGTCAGTGACGGCTTTGCAGTCGCTGGAATCTGAACAAATACGATCCATTGAAAAATTCAATCCAATTATTTCGGTGGATATTCCAATTATTGAAGTGGAGGGTGGCAGCGCGCGTTGTATGATAGCAGAGGTGTTTTCAGAAATAGAAGAAAATGAATAATGGAGTTTTGGAGAACTTAACCTATAAGTGATACCTGTTTTGAAGATTGATTTTTTAAATTTCTTAATAAAAGGATTTTATGATTCAAATACTCTTTCCAGCTAAAAAATTATTTACCATTGTTTCCGGAAAAAAGTTTTTCTTTTTTCTTTTTCCTGTATTTTTTATTGCATCAAAATCGTTTGCCCAAACAGACCGGAATGATTTGTTTCAATCGGATTTTGTGAAAGTTTCATCCGGCATGTTACAGGGTGTCAGCGATCCGGAAACATGCTTAAAATATTTCTGGGGAATACCTTACGCACAACCTCCTGTGGGAAACCTCCGTTGGCGTGCACCACAGGCTGTAATTCCCTGGACAGGTGTCCGCAAGGCAAACCATTTCGGGCCAAAAGCCATGCAATTAAATATTTTCAGCGACATGCGTTTCCGTTCAAAAGAAACGAGTGAAGATTGTTTGTATCTCAATGTTTGGACGCCCGCACATTCACCTAATGATCTTTTGCCGGTGTTTGTTTATTTCTATGGCGGTGGTTTTGTTGCCGGCGACGGATCTGAATGGCGTTACGATGGTGCCGCCATGGCACAAAAAGGAATTGTTACGGTGACAGTGAACTATCGGTTAGGCATATTCGGATTTTTTGCTCATCCCGGGTTAACAAAAGAATCTACCCATCATTCATCCGGAAATTATGGAATGCTTGATCAGCAGGCAGCATTGCAATGGGTTCATGATAATATTCATGCCTTTGGAGGAGATCCCAATCGTGTGACAATCGGAGGAGAATCTGCCGGATCCATTGCAGTTTTTGCTTTGATGGCTTCGCCTCTTTCTCGCAATTTTATTGCCGGAGCAATAGGGGAGAGCGGTGCTATGATTCAGCCCACACTTCCTCCCATCTCACTTTCTGAAGGTGAAAAAAGAGGGATGGAATTTGCAAAAAAAATCGGGGATACATCACTGCAATCCTTAAGAAATTTACCTGCTGAGGAATTGTTGAAACTGGGTTTCCAAGAAGGATTTTCATATTTCACTTCCACAATCGACGGTTATTTTTTTCCTGAATCTCCGTTAGAAATTTTTGAAAAAGGGGAACAGGCAAAGATTCCTCTTCTTGCTGGTTGGAATTCTGCCGAAGCCGCCTATACTTCATTTATGCAGGAGCAAATACCGACTCCGGAGAATTACAAAAAACTTGTTCAAAAACAATTTGGTGGAAAAGCACAGGAAGTTTTAAAATTATTTCCGGGAAATAATCAGGCACAGGTTATTCAGTCAGCGACTGATCTGGCAAGCGATCAGTTCATTGTGTACAGCACGTGGAAATGGACGGAATTGCAACGTAACACAAGTGGTAAAAATGTTTACAGATATTTGTTTGAAAGGCCCAGGCCTAATGGTTATAAGGGATTCGGAAATGGCTCTGACCAGCATTTACCACCGCCGGTAAACGGAGCTGCCCATTCGTGGGAAATTGAATATGCATTAGGAAATCTTGCTACCAATAAAGTTTATCCATGGACTCCTGATGATTATAAGGTTTCAGCGACCATGCTGGATTATTTTGCCAATTTTATCAAGACGGGGAATCCAAATGGAAAAGGGCTTCCGGATTGGGCTCCGAATAATGAAGGCACGTCCGTAAAAGTAATGCACATTAATGTAGATAGCAGATTGCTGCCTGAGAATGAAAGGAAACAATTTGAGTTTTTGGATAAATATTATTTGGGGAAATAGCAAATTTCAGGGATGGGATATTATCGGTATTTTAGGTTGACGTATTTTATAGTTTAACATCAAATAAATTTTCTAAAATTTCTTCCAAAATCCGGTCGCATTCTTTCACATTGACAAGCCCCGATTTTATCTCTTTTTTATTTTGAACAAATTCGCCGTGTGTCAAGTCACTTTCTCCGTTTTTGAGCATGAGTTCTGTTACGTACTTTGTTACCTCCAGGTGAAATTGTAAACCGATGACATTTTTCCCGTAGAGAAAAGCCTGATTGGAATTTGCCTCTGACGTGATGAGATGAATACTTTCTTTAGGAATTTCAAACTGATCTCCGTGCCAATGGAAAACAACAGAATTATTTTTAAACAGTTCATAAAACCAGTTTACCTTTCTGCATTCTATTGTCGGCGCCACCGGATACCAACCGATTTCTTTGTGTGGAGCTATTGAGATTTTTGACCCGAGGCAATTAGCGAGGAGTTGTGCTCCGAGGCATACACCTAAAATTTTCTTTTGTTCCCGGATACATTTTTTGATGAAAATTTTTTCTTCCTTTAGCCAGGTGTATTTATCTTCATCATACACGCCCATTGGCCCGCCCATGATGATCAGTAAGTCTAAATCATCTGTTTTGGGCAGTTGGAATTCATGTTCAAAAAAGTAGGTATGAGAAAGAGAATGGTGATTTTCTTTTATCCAGGTTTCAATATATCCCAGCCCTTCAAAGGGAGCATGTTGGAGGTAATGAATTTTCATTGGCAAAACCAATAAGGTTTTTGAAAACTTTACAGGTTTTAAAGTTAAATCTTATGTTTCAAATTTATCAGGTTTTGAAAGTTTATAGGTTACAAAAAAAGCAGGCCTGAGCCTGCTTTCCATAAAAACAAATTCTATACTGACTAAGTCTGCCTAAATATCCGTTGCTTCACCGTAAGCCACGGCGGTAGCTTCTTTCACAGCTTCGCTGATGGTTGGGTGCGGATGAACGGCATTGAGAATTTCGTGCGCAGTGGTTTCCAATTTGCGGGCGGTAACAACTTCGGCAATACATTCGGTTACATTGTAACCGATCATGTGGCAGCCGAGCAATTCACCGTACTTGGCATCGTAAATAATTTTTACAAAACCTGCATTGTTTCCTGCTGCTGTTGCTTTGCCACTTGCAATGAATGGGAATTTTCCAACCTTCAATTCGTATCCTGCATCTTTGGCTGCTTTTTCGGTATAGCCTACCGATGAAATTTCAGGTGAGCAGAAAGTACATCCCGGGATATTGTTGTAATCCATTGGTTCCGGATTCAATCCGCAAATGCTTTCTGCGGCAATAATACCTTCTTTGCTTGCTTTGTGTGCGAGCGCCTGATGCGGTGTGCAATCGCCGATGGCATACAATCCTTTGATGTTGGTTTGTTGTTGGCCGTCAACGATGATCCGCCCTTTTTCGGTTTTGACACCGACTTGTTCAAGGCCAATATTTTCTGTATTCGGTGCAATGCCGACGGCGCTCAGTAAAATGTCAGCTTCAAGTATCACTTCGCCATTGGCAGTTTTTACGGTAGCCTTCACGCCGCTGCCTGAAGTATCCACTTTGGTGACTTCGCTGCTCGTCATGATATTGATACCTTGCTTCTTCAGATTTTTTTCGAGCTCTTTGCTGATGTCTTCATCTTCAACCGGTACCACACGCGGCAGAAATTCAACGATGGTAACCTTTGTGCCGAGTGAATTATATACATATCCGAATTCTGTTCCAATGGCACCACTGCCGACGATGATCATGGATTTCGGTTGTTTTTCAAGGCTCATGGCCTTGCGGTATTCAATAATTTTTTTGCCATCAATTTTCATGGCCGGCAATTCGCGGGCACGTGCCCCTGTGGCAATAATGATGTTTTTGGCATCGTAAGTTTGTTTTTTGCCATCCTTGTCGGTGATTTCCAGTTTAGTGGCAGAAACAAGTTTGCCGGATCCCATGATGACATCTATTTTGTTTTTCTTCATCAGGAACTGTACCCCTTTGTTCATTTTATCTGCTACGCCACGGCTTCGTTTGATAACGGCTTCAAAGTTGGGTTTCGGATCTTTGATATCGAGCCCGAAGTCAGCAGCATGTACTGCGTGTTCAAAAACTTCCGCACTTTTAATCAGCGCTTTTGTTGGAATACATCCCCAGTTAAGGCAGATTCCTCCGAGGTTTTCACGTTCTACAATGGCAACTTTTTTCCCCAGTTGAGAGGCTCTGATAGCTGCCGGATATCCGCCGGGGCCGCTGCCCAATACGATTACATCATATGTCATAATGAATGGTTTTTTTTATTATTCTAAAAGCGCAGCAAAAGTACTTTATGAATATCAAAGCACAAAAACAGGAGAGGAGCCTCTGGACGGTTAGCCATTTAGGGGATAATCTGATAGGAGATTATAAAGATGTGGTTTAGCCGTTTAAAAATTTTTATTTGATTCAGCCTGGTTTTATATAGGGATGGCATTGATGCACTTTACCAGACTCAAAAGATTATTACCTTAATTTTTAAAATGCAGAGATTATATTTAAGCATCATACATTGTAAAAGTCCAAACTACCTAAACGCCTAAACTACCTAAACGCCTAAACCTCTAAACGTCTAACCGTCAAAACATCTAAACCTTTTATCTGCCAAATCATTATCTTGCCATCAACCTGTATCTGTAATCCCTGCAAATGAAAAATTATTTCCTAATATTTCTATCCGGATGTTTATTTTTCGTTAGTTGCAGTTCTTCCCGAAGAACAGCGGTTGTGAATAAATCATCCGGAAATGAAATCGTTCCCCAGGCACCTGTTCGCAGCAGCGTAGTTATCAAGAAAAAAGAACCCGATGTAGAAATCAATACCGGTCGTGTGAGGGCACAACAGATTATCGATTTTGCGATGAAACAGTTGGGCGTGCCCTACCGTTATGGCTCAACCGACAAAAGCAAGGGATTCGATTGCTCCGGATTTATTACTTATGTATTCAGCCATTTTAATATTTCGGTGCCGAGAATAACTTTTCAGTTTACCAATGCAGGTGTGAATATTCCCATAGAATTCAGCAAACCAGGAGATATTATTTTATTTACCGATAGTGATAAAAACAGTGGCGTGGTCGGGCACATGGGAATCATCACCGAAAACGACGGAGGCAGTGTAAAATTTATTCATGCCTCCAGCAGCAGAGGTGTGATGATATCAGGAATGAACAGTTATTTCATCCCAAGGTTTGTGAAAGTGAACCGTATATTTATTCCCTAAAGAAATCTTACAATTCAATGAGGTTTTATAGAGCGATTGATAATTTTTTTACCTTTTGAAAAATGAATGGAAAAATGAATCAGGAATTTGAAACAGCAACTTTTGCAAATGGATGTTTCTGGTGTTCAGAAGCTGTTTTTCAGAGGTTGAGAGGTGTAATTAAAGTGCAGAGCGGTTATTCAGGTGGCCATGTCCCAAACCCGACTTATGAACAGGTTTGCAATGGTGATACCGGCCATGCTGAAAGTTTACAAATCACTTTTGATCCGAAATTGATTTCCTATCAGAAACTTCTGGAGGTTTTTTGGACCACACATGATCCCACTTCTCTCAACCGCCAGGGAAATGATATCGGAACACAATACAGGAGTGTGATTTTTTATCATGATGAGAATCAGAAAAGACTGGCTGCCGAATCCAAAGAGAAGTTGAATGAAGGTGGTATTTATGACCGGCCCATTGTTACTGCCATTAAACCTTTGACAAACTTTTACCCCGCAGAAGATATGCACGATAATTATTATAACCTTCACCCTTTGCAACCCTATTGCTTTTATGTGGTGAAACCCAAAATAGAAAAGTTGAAGAAATATTTTAAAGAAGAAATCAGAGAAGTCTCAAAATAGCCCTACCAGAGAATTCACGGTTAACCAATGATTAATAATATTTTTAAAAAGAAATACAAAGTATTCTGATACCCGACTTACCGTTTTCGTATTCATTGTGAGAAAAGCCACTTACCCGAAATTATGAAAGCACAAATTGCGATTTCCATCTTTACACTTTTACTTTATCAAAACGCTTTTTCACAGGAAAAAGACAGTGTGGTAAAAGTGGAGAATCATTACATCACACTTTCTGAAATAATCGTAAACCAAAACCTGGATGTTGCTTCTTTTATCAAACGAGTCAGAAATGACACAACTTTTTATAAGGCATTTAAAAGTTTAAGAACCGTCGGTTATACAGCTTTTAACAACATCCAAATGCTTGATAAAAGAGGAAGGGTAGAAGCATCTTTTAATGGAGAAACACGCCAGGAAGTACAGAACCATTGCCGTCAGCTTCGGATACTTAATGACAAAGTGACCGGAAAATTTTATGATTCAAAGCACAATTACAATTATTACACAGCCTCCATGTATGGCCAAATGTTTTTGGATGAGCGAAAGGTTTGTGGAGAAAATAATATCGTTGGCAATACACAGTTCAGTACCGATGGGCTTAGTGGAATGGAAAAACACAAAGCGCAACTGAAAATGTTGTTTTTTAATCCGGGAACGAAAATCAAAGGATTGCCTTTCATCAGCGGAAAGACGGAGATTTTTGATAAGTCGATGGAAGATGATTATAATATGAGAATTGATTATGATGAAAACTCCCAGGCTTATCTTTTCTCAATCAATGTGAAAAGGGGGAAGGAGAAGAAGGTAGTTATCCAGCACATGACCACCCTGTTTGATGAAAAAACTTTTGAGGTTTTGGAAAGAAATTACACTTTGAAATATGATGCAGGGGTGTATGACTTTGATGTCAATATGAGAGTCAAGATGACTAAAGTACGCAACCTGCTTGTGCCCTCTTCAATTGTTTACAATGGCAATTGGAAACTGATTTTCAAAAAAAGAGAAAGGGGGATTTTTACAGCTACCCTGTCTGGTTTTAATTAAATAAAAAAACCGGACGATTTTTTTACCATCCGGCTTTTGTTGTTAAACTAAACGCCATTTGAGATTTGAAAAGATTTCTTAGTTTTTTCTGGTAGTGTTCAGAAAGAAATAGGGATTCAATGAAAAGCACGTATTGTTTCTTTCATCATCGTAACCCAGGCACACACTCAGGAATTTATTTCCTTCGTTGATTTGGTTCATTTCAAGTGTTGTACACAATTCGGGTAATATTTCTCTCAGCAGCCCATTCCAGCATGCTTCGGCCAATTGTTCCTTGGAGGTTAAATTCCTGTGGGCTGTAAGAAAATAACGCTGTTGAAATTCTTTTTGGAAAAACCTGCTTGCATGAGCAAGTAAAATTTCCTGAAAAATAATGGGTTCCATAGTGTTTGGTTTTTAAGGATTTTGAATCTCAGATTGGTGTACCCGTCTTAGATTCACTGATAACATCTTGTTTATAATGTTTCAGGTTCACTTAAAAACGGAAGTATCGGTAAAATTGTTGTGTGAGAGATGGCTGTTCTGACCGGATCATTAAAATTCATCTTGCTATTTCCAAAAGTACCTGAGAGTTCAGGGATCCCGGAAAAACTGATACTGACTTTTTTTCACATGAAAAACTGACACATCTGTTTTAAAACTGCCAACAGGGTTTAAATAATTGATTGGCACAATAATTTCTATACGAAGGCAATCAAAATTAAATTTTAAAATTAGTAACAATTATGGCAAAGTCGAATTTTGAACTCTTTGACGACAGGGTTCTTGTGAAGCCAAACCAGGCCGAGGAAAAAACTGCCGGTGGAATTATCATTCCAGATACTGCAAAAGAAAAGCCTCAAAAAGGAACTGTTATTGCTGTTGGAAAAGGCAAATACGCCGAACAAACCGGCAACCTGATTCCCTTACAGGTTAAAGAAGGTGATGTGGTTATGTACGGTAAATATGGCGGTACAGAAATTACAATTGAAGGAGAAGATTACCTGATCATGCGGGCATCTGACATTTTGATGAAAGTCAAATAAACAATTTGAAACCATTTAATAACAAATAAAAACAAACAATCATAAAGATTATGGCTAAACAATTATTTTTTGAGATAGAAGCCCGTAATAAAATGAAGAGAGGGGTGGATACTCTGGCCAATGCGGTTAAAGTAACCCTGGGCCCCAAAGGTCGTAATGTAGTAATAGATAAGAAATTCGGTGCACCAACTGTTACCAAAGATGGCGTTACAGTAGCAAAGGAGGTTGAACTGGAAGATCCCGTGGAAAATATGGGAGCACAGATGGTTAAAGAAGTAGCCAGCAAAACCGGTGATATTGCCGGCGACGGTACTACTACTGCAACTGTTTTGGCACAGTCAATTATCAGTGAGGGTTTGAAGAACGTTGCATCCGGTGCAAATCCGATGGATTTAAAACGCGGTATTGATAAAGCCGTTAAATCTGTTGTTGACAGCCTGAAGAAACAATCGGTGGCTGTTGGCGATAATAATAATAAGATTGAACAGGTTGCCAGCATTTCAGCCAATAATGATGAAAGCATTGGCAAGCTGATCGCAGAAGCTATGTCAAAGGTCGGTAAAGAAGGAGTCATCACCGTTGAAGAAGCTAAAGGAACAGATACCACAGTGGAGGTTGTGGAAGGTATGCAGTTTGATCGTGGTTATATTTCCCCCTATTTCGTTACCAACAGCGAAAAGATGGAAGCTGAACTGGAAAATCCTTACATCCTGATTTATGATAAAAAAATCAGTACAATGAAGGATATTCTCCACATTCTTGAAAAAGTGGCTCAGGGTGGACGTCCGTTGCTGATCATTGCTGAGGATCTGGAAGGTGAAGCTTTGGCAACGTTGGTGGTAAACAAATTGAGAGGTACATTGAAAGTTGCAGCAGTAAAAGCTCCTGGGTTTGGCGACAGAAGAAAAGAAATGCTTCAGGATATTGCTACATTAACCAAAGGAATTGTGATCAGCGAAGAACAAGGATACAAACTTGAAAATGCTGATTTGACTTATCTCGGTGAAGCCGGGCATGTTACAATTGACAAGGATAATACAACCATCGTAAACGGTAAAGGTGACAAAGCTGCTATTAAAGCAAGAGTTAACCAGATTAAAGCACAAATTGAAACAACTACCAGCGATTACGACAAAGAAAAATTGCAGGAACGTTTGGCTAAGTTGAGTGGAGGCGTTGCAGTTCTTTATGTGGGTGCTGCTACCGAAGTTGAAATGAAGGAAAAGAAAGACCGCGTGGACGATGCGTTGCATGCTACACGTGCTGCCGTTGAAGAAGGTATTGTACCGGGCGGTGGTGTCGCTTACATCCGTTCAATCACTGGTCTTGATAAGGTGAAAAGTGATAATGCAGATGAAGCTACCGGTGTCCAGATCGTTCGCCGTGCTTTGGAAGAACCCGTTCGCCAGATCGTTGTAAACAGCGGTGTTGAAGGAAGTATAGTGGTTCAAAAGATCAAAGAAGGAAAGAACGATTACGGTTTCAATGCACGTACGGAAGTTTACGAAAACCTTTTGACAGCTGGTGTTATTGACCCTACCAAGGTTGCACGTATCGCTCTGGAAAATGCAGCTTCTATTGCGGGAATGTTGCTTACTACAGAATGCGTTATTTCAGATAAACCCGAAAAAGATAAAGCTCCGATGCCTCCAATGGGCGGCGGAATGGGTGGTGGAATGGATATGGGTTACTAAGCTGAATACATTTCATTATACAATTGGTTCCGGAAAGATTTCGGAACCAATTTTTTTTCGAGCTTTCAGCATCCTTCGAAGTTGAATGAACATTACATCGCGATTTTTTTTTTCTGCGAAATTTTGCAGGAGAAAGTTTTTTCTTCTCCAACCAGTGAAATCTGAGGAATGTAAAAATAACCGTTTCCGGACCGGAATTTTCTCAAATCATTCTCCCCATGAATGGATCCGTTTTTGAAGGTTGTCCAGATTCCATCCTTCCTGCAAATCTTTTTTCAAATCCATTTGATCCCTTCGCAATTAAAGAGAAATCATACCATCCGGAATTATTCTTTACATCCACCAGTTTTTGAATTTCCGGGGTGTGTTCATTAATCGCAATAGTTTGTGAGGGAGAACCGTATTTGTTATCTTTCAAAGAAAGATCAATTGATTGCTGACCTATATTATCAATGACAAATTTTGCATCTCCGGTCAGTTTGCCGGTACCATCTGAATAATTATTTATCAGATTGATCTCAATTTGCGGATCGTCTTTTGAACCTTGAAATTCTCTGAAAAATCCATTGGGTCCATAAACCCGCAGATGATAAATCCCGTTTTCAAACCGGTCTAACGGCCATGTATATTCTATTTTATCTCCTGCTTTTACGGCAAACGACCAAGCCCGCACTTCCTCCCATTTTGAAGCTAATTTATATTTTCCCGGAACATACACATTGAACGGGACGCCTGCTGATTTCTCAGCAAAATGTTTACGATTTACGCTGAAGACGATTTTGAAACTTCTTTTATTGCTGGTCAGATTTCCATTCACTTCAAACTCATAGGGCAGCGCACATGCATTGCGAATTCCTTTTTCCTGGCCCGGTAAAAGTTGCGAAAAAAGAGTTTCAGAAATTTCCCTTACCTGTTCTCTGTTTAATGCATGGTAGTCTGATGGGGGATCTTTGAATTTTGTATTGTAAATCTCTTTTGTAAATGTATCTCTGTCCAGAAAGTCAGGCAGAATAACCTTTTCTCCGTTGTATTGACGGAATACAGAAGTCAGATCACCCACAACTGTTCTTCGCCATTCAGAAATGTTGGTTTCACGGATGTCCTTTCCTGTCTTGGCTTTGAGAAAACTTTCCAAAAACCGAACAGTTGAAGTAATGTCAAAAAGCTGTGAATTAACCCATCCACCCCGCGACCATGGAGATGCAATAATAAGTGGTACTCGGTATCCGAGACCGATAGAATCCTCCCTTGCATTTTCCTTTTTTAAATCAGGCCTTTGCATCTGATCTTTCATTGTTACATATTCATCGGTGGTATCAATTCCTGATGAGACTTTCCCGGCCTTGCTATCATTGGGTTTGGGTGCGGTGAATGGAGGAATGTGATCAAAGTATCCATCATTTTCATCATAGTTTAGAATGAAAATTGTTTTTTTCCAAACCTTCGGATTCCTGGTAAGTATTTCCAAAACCTGCGAAACATACCATGCGCCAAACCATGGTGCGCTCGGGTGATCTGAATAATATTGAGGAGCCACCAGCCAGGATACCATCGGCAGATTACCTGTGTTTACATCCTGCCTGAATTGATAAAAGACATCACCTTTCGGTAATCTGAATTCTCTTTTGATTCCATTTTCTTCATAAATAAATGGATCAGTTTTGTGATAATCAGGATCACCTGTATTGGTGACAAACGCCCGTTTGTGAATATTTTTTTTAAACGCAGATAATTTTTCAAAATTTTCCGGGCTCCATTTTTTTACCTCGGATTGATATTTTTCCAGTTGCTGTTTTTTCTGAAGAAGGATTTTCTGAATCTTAACCGCCTGATTTTGTTTTTTCCCTTCCAAATTTCTTTTCAGATGTTTTATTTCACCAGGTAATTCTCCAATTCGTTTCATCATAAAATCGTAATGTGCTTTGTGAAAACGAACATTGTAGTTGGAGAACCATTCCAGATCATTATCTGTAAAATTTGCGAGCCAGCTCTCGTCATCACCTTTGAGATCTGTCTGAAGACTGATTTCATTCTGATAAACTTTCCACGGAATCCCGTTTTCTTCCAGTCTTTCAGGATATGTTTTCCAATTGACTTCTTTGTTATAATAGACATCGCTGTTCCATACATTTGCCTGTTTACCGGAAGCTTCGCGGATAGTTCCAGACCAGAAAAATAATCTGTTGGGAGTTGTTCCCGTCAAGGCCGAACTGAAATTCTGGTCACAGATAGTGAAAGCATCTGCAAGTGCGTAATAAAAAGGGATATCTTCCCGGTTGTAATAGCCCAATGTCAAAGGCATTTCTTTGTAATCGCCGCCGGCCTTTTTAGCAATCAGCCATTTATCGTATTTCCCATTATTTCTGGCATCCACCTGGTCTGTCCATGAATGAGGCAATCCTCCCATCCAGGTCGCACGCGTATCTTTCATGTTGAGCCTGAACGGTACATATTTTTTACCCTTTTCATTGGTCTGGATCCAAACCGGGGTTTGGCCGGGAATCGTAATTGGATGCGGGTCGTTGAATCCCCTTACTCCCTGAAGAGTTCCGAAACAATGATCAAAAGATCTGTTTTCCTGCATCAGAAAAACGATATGTTCAGCATCGAGAAAAGTAGTTCCCGGTTCGGGATTGATGGCCAAAGCTTTTTGAATGGAGGGCGGCAATGAATGCCAGATTCCGGCTCCGCCGGCTAGTAAAGAAGCCTCTTTTAAAAAGTCTCTTCGTGTAGCCATAGTTGAATTTTATATACAAAGATTTTCAGGAAAGATAAACTTTTTGATTTTAAAATTTTGATGAAGAAATGGTATATCCATTTAAAGGAATTGGCTCTTTCCTTATTGTAAATTAGGCAACTCTGACTCTGGCCGGCTGATGTTTGCGAAACGATATGGATACTATTTTTGCATCCTATGAAGCCGGCAAAGAACATATCTCAAATTGAAGCAGAAATAACAGAAGAGTTTTTGCGGTTCGAAAGCTGGGACGAGAAATATGAATACCTAATTGACCTGGGAAAAAAGCTATCACATCTTGATAAAGCGGAGATGACCGAAAGAAATCTGATCAGGGGATGCCAATCCAGTGCATGGTTGGTGGCAGAATACAGAGATGGAAAAGTTTATTTCAAAGCCGATAGCGATGCGCTTATTGTAAAGGGATTGATGAGTTTACTCATTCGGGTTCTTTCGGGTCAATCACCCGAAACCATCCTGAGTGCAAAATTAAATTTTATAGATACGATCGGAATGCATCAACATCTGGCGCCGACACGCTCCAATGGATTGCGGTCCATGATTATTCAATTGAAAAGCCATGCGATGACATTCAAAGCGCGTAACCGCGCAAACTGATTTAATTGCTCAATCAGGAAAAAGTAGCTTTTAAACTCAAATCCAGGCTGACTGCATGATGGGTAATGGCGCCGCTGGACACAAAATCAACGCCTGTCCCGGCATACGATTCAATGGTATCCAAAGTGATATTACCCGATGATTCAGTCTCATATTTTCCGCCTACCATTTTTACAGCTTCGGCGGTCCGTTCAGTAGAAAAATTATCGAACATGATGCGATCAACCTTGCCAATTTTCATCACTTCGCGAACATCTTCCAATGTCCGCACCTCCACCTCTACCGGAAGCTTTAAATTATTTTTCTTTAAATACTGATCTGCCTTTTCAATAGCCTGGGTAATTCCGCCGCAGAAATCTATGTGATTATCTTTCAACATAATCATATCAAACAAACCCATCCGGTGATTGTATCCGCCACCCGTCCTGACGGCTGCTTTTTCTAAAAAACGAAGCCCCGGCGTTGTCTTTCTGGTATCCAAAAGTCTGGTATGATATCCACTCAATTTTTGAACATACTTGTTAGTCAGCGTTGCAATGCCGCTCATCCTTTGCATGCAATTCAGAGCAAGCCGTTCTCCTTTCAGTAGAGCATGTACATTTCCGGTTATTTCAAATGCAATATCTCCGGGTTTCATGAAGTCTCCATCATTCATGAACTGATGCATTTCCATTTCAGCGTCTAAGTATTTAAAAATACTCTTTGCCACAAAAACTCCAGCCAGCATTCCACTTTCTTTTACCTTCAAAACAGACTTACCTGTTGTTCCTGCAGGAATACAGGCTAATGAAGAATAATCACCAGCTCCAACATCTTCTTCTAATGAGCGTTGTATAAATGTTTGCAAATAGCTTTCATCAGACATTTTCAGAATACTTTAAAAGGGTGAATGGGATATCGAAAATCAATTAAAAAAAACTCATGTAGCGACGGCAATGTGCTTATGCCCATTCAAACATCCGGTTTAAAGGCACTGATGCATCTTTTATCAATTGATCGTCCAATATGATTTCAGGTGTTTCATTTTTCAGGCAGTTATACACCTTTTCCATTGTGTTCACCTTCATAAAAGCACATTCACTGCAATGGCAGGAGTTATCTTCATTAGCAGGAGCCGGGATGAGCGTTTTGCCGGGAGCTTCTTCCTGCATCTTTAGTAATATCCCCGCTTCAGTGGCTACGATAAAGGTTTGTTCTTCGCTCTGTTTAACGTAGTCAATCATCTTTTTTGTAGAACCCACAAAGGCCGCCATGTTTAAAACATGAGCTTCCGATTCAGGATGAGCGATCAATACAGCATCCGGATGTTCGTGCATAAGATTAATCAGCTTTTCAACCGAAAAAGCTTCATGCACAATGCAGAACCCATTCCACAATACCATATCTCTTCCGGTTTGTTTTATGATATACCTGCCCAAATTCGCATCGGGAGCAAAGACAATTTTTTTATCTGAAGGAATTTTTCTGACAATGGCTTCAGCATTGGAAGAGGTGCAAATCACATCGCTCATTGCCTTGATTTCTGCCGAGGTATTCACATAAGTCACCACTACATGATCCGGATATTTTTTTAAAAATTCACCAAACTCTTTTGGGCGGCAATTATCTGCCAGGGAGCATCCTGCAGCCATGTCGGGAAGAAATACACGTTTATCCGGGTTCAGTATTTTGGCGCTCTCTGCCATGAATTTTACTCCGGCAAAAACAATGATTTTATGATTTGTTTCTTTCGCCTTTTTAGCCAGCCCCAAGCTGTCGCCAACAAAATCAGCCACTTCCTGTATTTCCGGCCTTTGATAATAATGAGCCAAAATCAGTGCATTTTTCATTTTAGCCAGTTCGCGAATCTCCTGGCGAATACTCTTTTTTTCAATTTCGGTTGCTATCATGATTTGCAATTATTTTTCTACGTGTCATGCAATCGCCTTTCCGGGGATAACGTGGCTGCAAATATAGATCACTCTCTATTCTTTCCCACCTGTTCCACCAAAATACAAGCGATCTAAACCGCGTTTTTTTTAATGTTTACGAATATGGGAATATAAAATTAGAATACAAATGATCAAACATCATCTGTCCTAAGCAATCAGTCAAAAGTCCGGCCAGATCTGCTAAAGAATCTTTATTTAAAATAAACATTTCCATCACATATAATCTCGACTTTCCTGTTAGAAAACAATTCATCTTATTCTTTCCTTTACATCAAAAAGAAATACCTGAGAAAAAGGAAATGGTTTGTTTATCGTAAAAAGTCTTTCTCTTTCTTTTCATACCTCACTAATTTTGTATTCTTAAATGCAACCCACCGCCCTCACAAAGAGTGTACCTAAGGAAGTTCAGCAGTTGACTGTTTACAGCATACTGTTCAGTATCAGTTTCTCTCATATGCTGAACGATACCATTCAGTCATTGATACCATCAATTTATCCGCTTTTAAAAGATTCTTTTGCCCTGACTTTTGCGCAGGTTGGATTGATTCAACTCACATTTCAGATGACAGCAAGTATCCTTCAGCCTATGGTAGGAACTTTTACCGATAAAAGGCCACAACCGTTTTCTTTGGCCATCGGAATGTGTGTGTCGATGACTGGTTTAATATTGATTGCATTCGCAGGAAGTTTTGAAATGGTTTTGGTTTCGGTTGCATTGATCGGTGCAGGTTCATCAGTTTTTCATCCCGAATCTTCAAAAATCGCATACCTCGCCTCTGGTGGCAGAAGGGGATTTGCACAATCGGTTTTTCAGGTAGGCGGAAACACCGGAACCGCTATCGGGCCGCTGCTTGCGGCTTTGGTGATCGTAAAATATGGCAGGAACCACACGGCTTATTTTGCAATTCTCGCTTTGATTGCAATTGTGGTTTTAATTTATGTGGGTAAATGGTCAAAACCTCATTTGTATCGGATGAAGAGGCAAAAAGAAAAAGGGACGTTGAAAGAATATCACAGCCATTTTTCAAAACGTACTGTTCATTATTCAATTTTGATTTTACTGGTTCTTATTTTTTCCAAATATTTTTATCTCGCAAGTATCAGCAGTTATTATACCTTTTTTCTCATTCAAAAATTTCATGTAAGTATCAGAGATTCTCAATTCTTTTTATTTGCTTTTCTGGCTGCTGCAGCAGTGGGAACCTATTTTGGCGGGCCGTTGGGCGACAGGTACGGAAGAAAATATGTCATTTGGTTTTCCATCCTTGGTGTGGCGCCATTCACTCTGTTGATGCCTTTTGTAAATCTGTTCTGGACGGGAGTTTTGAGTGTGATTATCGGTTTTATTATTTCTTCGGCATTTCCAGCAATTGTGGTGTATGCACAGGAATTAATGCCGGGAAAAATTGGTATGGTGTCA
The DNA here is from genome assembly GCA_017307735.1 of Chitinophagaceae bacterium. Classification (GTDB taxonomy): domain Bacteria; phylum Bacteroidota; class Bacteroidia; order Chitinophagales; family Chitinophagaceae; genus Ginsengibacter. The sequence goes on along the minus strand of JAFKGR010000003.1, from coordinate 121,348 downwards.
GGATTATTTTATGGTTTTTCTTTCGGGATGGGTGGCCTTGCTGCAGCCTTGTTGGGGCTTCTTGCTGATGCAAAAGATATATTTTATGTGTATCATGTTTGTTCTTTCCTCCCATTGATCGGACTTATTACGTGGTTATTACCCAATTTGAAAAAAGAACGTGAGAAAAATAAATCCTCCTTTCAAACTCAGGCCCGATGATAGGTTTTCCGGATATTTCGGCGAAGTATAATTTTTTATTCTTTAGGATGACGTCAAAATTTATCTGTATGCTGAAATCTTTTAAGTTTTTTACCTTTGACGTTCTAAAAAAAATCAGGGTTTGGCGCTTATAAAAAGTATTTCAGGAATCAGAGGCACGATTGGTGGAGTGCCTGGTGAAAATCTGACACCGGTTGACATCGTAAAATTTACTGCCGCTTTTATCACCATCATATCCGGAAAATCGAAATCAAAAACAATTGTGATTGGAAGAGATGGACGAATCAGTGGGAAGATTGTGAGTACGCTATGTTCAAGTACAATCCTGGCATGTGGTTTCAATGTAATTGATTTGGGAATAACAACCACGCCTACAGTTGAAATGGCTGTAAAAGCAGAAAGTGCTGCGGGTGGGGTTATCATTACAGCCAGCCACAACCCGGCTGAATGGAATGCATTGAAATTATTGAATGACCAGGGAGAATTTATTGACGCTTCAGTAGGGAATGATGTTTTGGATTTGGCCGAAAAAGAAGAGTTTAGTTTTGAGAAGGTGGATAAACTTGGATTCTATTCCTGCGATAACTCTTATTTGAAAAAGCATATTGATGCAGTGCTTCATTATCCGCTTGTTGATGTGAAAGCTATCAGGAAGCAACAGTATAAAATTGTGGTAGATGGAATCAACAGCAGTGGCTCAGTTTATGTTCCGGCATTATTGAGAGAATTGGGAGTGAAGGATGTGGTAGTTATTAATTCAGAAATGAATGGAATATTCAATCACAATCCTGAACCTCTTCCTAAAAATCTTACTACACTGAGCAATGAAGTAGTGCAGCAAAAAGCTGATCTTGGAATTGCAGTGGATCCTGATGTGGACCGCCTTTGTTTTGTTTGCGAGGATGGCAGCATGTTTGGCGAAGAATACACGCTGGTTGCTGTGGCTGATTATGTTTTAGGTAAACGAAAAGGCAATACCGTCAGTAATCTTTCCTCAACAAAGAGCCTGAAAGAAATCACCATCCAGCACGGCGGAGAATATTTTCCGAGTGCGGTGGGCGAAGTGAATGTGGTAGAAAAAATGAAACAGGTGAATGCAGTGATCGGTGGCGAGGGAAACGGTGGTGTTATTGTTCCGGATTTCCATTATGGCCGCGACGCTTTGATTGGTATAGGACTTTTCCTTTCTCACCTTGCCAATTCAGGAAAGAGTATTAAAAAACTGAGGTCACTTTACCCCGATTATGTGATCAGTAAAAATAAGATTCCATTAGACAAAGAAACAGATGTAAAAAAACTTCTCGAAAAAATCAAAGACAAGTATAAGAATCAGAAAGTAAATACCGAAGATGGTTTGAAGATTGAATTTGACAATGATTGGGTACATCTGAGGCCCAGTAATACGGAACCTATTCTGAGAATTTATTCAGAAAGCAATTTTGAAACTACCGCAGAAAATATCGCAAAAAAAATCATCAGCGACATTCAGGAGGAACTCAATGTACAAAAGTGATTTTCACAATTTGATATGAACAGAATTTATTTTGACAATACTGCCACAACGGCAATTGATCCCGCTGTGTTTGAAGAAATGAAACCTTACTTTACCGAAAAGTTTGGTAATCCGTCTTCCATTTATTCTTATGGAAGAGAGACACGGCTTGCGATAGAAAATGCAAGAAAAACTGTTGCGCAGGTTCTTCATGCCCACCCTTCAGAAATATTTTTTACAAGTTGTGGTACGGAAAGTACCAACACCGCACTTCATGGTGCTGTAGAAGATTTGGGCTGCAGGCATATTATCACCTCACCGGTTGAGCATCATGCAACGTTGCATACGGTTGATTATTTGGTAAAGACGAGAGGAGTTAAAGCTTCCTATGTAAGGGTTTCACCGAAAGGATATATTGATCTGGAGGATCTTGAAACAATTTTGGAAGAGAGTAAAGAGAAATGCCTGGTAACCCTGATGCATGGAAATAATGAAATCGGTACCAGGACTGATATTAAGGCTGTTTCTGAAATCTGTGAAAAGTACAAGGCCATTTTTCATTCGGATACCGTTCAGACCCTGGGCCATTTTCCGATAGATGTCAGTAGTTTTAAAATACATTTTCTGAGTGGTTCGGCACACAAGTTTCACGGCCCCAAAGGCGTCGGAATTTTGTACGTAAACCGGGATATAAAAATTTCACCTTATCTGGAAGGTGGTGGGCAGGAACGAGAAATGAGATCGGGAACTGAGAATGTGTATGGAATTGTGGGGCTTGCCAAAGCGCTTCAAATGGCCTCTGACAATATGGAAGAAGATAGCGGGTATATTCGTGGACTAAGGGATTACATGAAGAAAAAACTGGAGGAAGGAATCCCGGGTGTTTGTTTTAATGGTGATCCGGAAGGCGATTCCTTATACACCGTATTAAGTGTCGGGTTTCCAAAAACTGATAAGTCAGATATGTTGTTGTTCAATCTGGATTTGCATCACGTGTGTGCAAGTGGCGGGAGTGCCTGTTCTGCCGGGGCTTTAACCGGAAGCCATGTTATTGCTGCCATCCATCCGAAAGACCAAACCACAATCAGGTTTTCTTTCAGTAAATTCAATACTAAAGAGGAAGTTGATCAGGTTATTGAAATACTGAAAAAGATTCTTTGATGGGATTGGCTTTTCAAACGTATATATCCTCTATAAAAAAATATTCTTCTTTATCGGGAAGTAAGATGATGGATAACACATCAAACTGAATTTTTTCCCAACCTGGATTTTGATATTGGAATTCAGAAGCAGCGTTGATGACATTTTTTAATTTTTTTTTGGTTACATCTTCTTCCGGATATCCAAATTGCAGGGAGTTGCGCGTCTTAACTTCAACAAAATGCAATACACCTTCTTTTAATGCGATAATATCAATCTCGAGATGCTTAAATGTCCAGTTACGATAAAGTATTTTGAAATTATTTTTTACTAAATATTCAGCAGCCAGTTCTTCACCTTTTTGTCCTAACTCATTGTGATGTGCCATACATTGAAAATAACCATAATGTTTCAATTGGGCAAAAATGAAGATCTTGTTTATTCCTTGTCAGATATTTAATGCTATGTTTGAACGGTTGCTTTTTTATGTGTTGATAAAACCATAAGTTGTAAAATGAAAACTACCTTTTTCGTTTCTGCGATTCTTTTCTCTTTTGCATTTTGTATAAGTTCTTGTCAAAATACAAAAGGCCTTGCGAATACAATTTCAAAATCTTCTCCAATCATCAGCGGGAATGACACCAGGGATATTGTTTTTATGAATTCAGACGGAAAAGATATTCGCTTGGGGGCATTAAAAGGAAAAGTTGTTTTCATTAATTTCTGGGCAACATGGTGCCTGCCATGCAGAATGGAAATGCCGGGGATCAACAAGCTGAAAAAATCTTTTAAAGAAAACGGTCAAATAGTTTTTATGACTGTTGATACCGATGGCGATCTTACAAAGTCTTCTCAATATATGCATAGGAAGAATTTTGATCTTGATGTATTTGGTCTGAAAAGTAATCTGCCGGAGGGTTTCATGCCAAATATGATTCCGGCAACCTTTATTCTGAATAAAAACGGAGATGTAGTTGCCCGTGTGGCAGGCGCTATGAATTATGCAAAATCTGATGTGAGAAAGTCTCTTGAGAGGCTAATGGATGAATAGAAAAAATTTCGAATCACTTCTTGGCAGTTCTCTGATTCAATCGTTAAAAAAGATAAAAAATCAAATTTCGATGGGGTGTTTTTCATCTGACTTCCGTCTTTCATTACAATAAACAATTCATTACCGTTCAAACCGTTAATTATAAAACGTTTTTAAGATTTAGAAAAGTAAATTTGTACCCTAAAAATTAATACATGAAAAAAATTTATTTTATAGCTGCTTTTTTATTGTGTGGTAACTTTCTTTTTGCGCAGATGGTGAAGAACCCGGTTAGCTGGACATCAAGCACCAGGAAGACAGGTGACAAAACTTATGAGATTACACTTGTGGCCAACATCGGGAGTGGCTGGCACATGTATTCACAAAATACACCGGATGGTGGTCCTTTGCCGACCAAAATTACTTTCTCGAAAAATCCGTTGGTGATTCTTCCGTCCGGACACATGAAGGAAAGCGGAAAGCTTGAACAACGTTTTGAACCCTTGTTTGGCGTGGATGTCAGGCAATATTCAAATCAGGTAGAATTTAAACAAACCGTAAAACTGAAAGCCAATGTAAAAACGTCAGTGGATGTGGCCGTCCAGTTTATGACATGCAATGACCGTGAATGTTTGCCTCCTACAACTCGTAAATTTACCGTTGCTCTCAAATAAACCAGTGAATTAAATGCATTCCTATTTGAAGGTTTTCCATCGTGTTTTCTGTGCAATTGGCCTTTTGTTTTTTGTTCAGGCAGCCTATTCACAAAATTCAAAGCCTGTTCAGTTTTCATTCAGTACCCGCCATGTCAATGACAGTATTGCCTACCTGCAAATCAAAGCAAAAATAGCACCGGGTATAAAATTATTTGCACTGCAGAATTCTCCGGAAGATCTCGTTTATTCAACACTTTCATTTGATTCTTCCATTAAATCAAAGATTGCCGGTAAACCTGATTTTGAGGGAAACCTTCACAAAGAAAAAGACCCGGCATTGGATGGCGAAATACAATTCTTCACAGATTCAGTTGTCTGGAATCAACCTTTACTCGCCAAACCAACAGATAGTTTTCTGGTGATCGGCAAGGTGGATTTTATGTATAAAAAAGGCGAAGATTTTCCATCAGGAGAAGAGGGCTTCCAGGAATTTGTTTTGCCGGAGGCCAACGCATCCACCGCAGAACTGGCCAGTATAAATAATGCAGAAGCAAGCTCGACAGCAAAGAGTTCCATCGCAACAAAATCTCTCTGGTGGATATTTGGAAGTGGTCTGCTGGGAGGATTGCTCGCATTGATTACCCCATGTGTTTACGCCATGATTCCTATCACGGTAAGTTTCTTCACAAAGAAAAGCAATACATCTTCCGAGGGGATTAAGAATGCAGTTTTATATTCATTATCGATAATATTCATATTCACCTGTCTTGGATTTTTGATCACAATTATTTTCGGGCCGGATGCATTGAATATCATTTCGACAAATTGGGTGGCGAACCTGATATTCTTTCTCATTTTCGTCATCTTCGGAATATCATTTTTAGGCGCTTTTGATATCACATTGCCAAGTGCAGTCGCCAATAAGATAGACAGCAAATCAAACACTGGCAGTATTGTCGGGATTTTCTTTATGGCCCTGACCTTGGTTGTCGTTTCATTTTCTTGTACGGGTCCGATTCTGGGTAGCCTGCTGGTACTTGCGTCGGAAGGAAGTTTTTATGGGCCCCTGGTAGGAATGTTTGGATTCTCGTTAACGCTGGGATTGCCTTTTGCTTTCTTCGCTTTCTTCCCTGGCCTGATGAACAAACTTGGAAAATCCGGGGGGTGGCTCAATTCAGTAAAGGTGACTCTTGGTTTCCTCGAACTGGCGCTGGCGTTGAAATTCTTGTCTAACGCAGATTTGGCAAAGGGGTGGAGGATCCTCGACAGAGAAGTTTTCATCAGTCTCTGGATTGTTATATTCGCATTGCTCGGATTCTATCTTTTGGGCAGATTAAAGTTCCATCATGATGATGAGTTACCGAAAAATGATTTTGGCCATTCATACATTAGCATAACCAGATTATTCCTTGCCATTGTTTCTTTTTCATTTGTGGTGTACATGGTTCCCGGATTATTTGGTGCGCCATTGAAAAAGATTTCTGCATTTGTCCCGCCCATGGGTACACAGGATTTCACACTGGGTGGAAGCAGCAGCTCATCAGCAGTAATTGCTGGTGGTTCCGGTGAGAAAAATAATTCTAATATTTTGCCGCAGCCTGTGAAGTTTTACGACAGAATGAAAATGTATGAACCCGAAGTAGTAGTGAAATATGGAATGGTTACTTATTTTGATTACAACGAAGCATTGGAGGTGGCGAGGAGGTTAAAACGTCCGCTGATGATTGATTTTACAGGCATCAATTGTGTGAATTGCCGCGCCATGGAAGGAAAAGTGTGGAGTGATCCGGAGGTAATGAAGAGGTTAAAAAATGATTTTGTAATTGTTTCTCTTTATGTGGATGTGCAGAATGTATATCTGCCCAAGAATGAACAATATTATTCTGAGTCCCTGAAGAAAACGGTGAAAACAATAGGGGAGAAGAGTACTGATCTACAGGTTTCGGTTTATCATGCCAACTCACAACCCTTTTACTTTTTCCTCGATGGCAATCAGAAAAGGCTGATGCCGGATGGATACGGATATGATACAGATGTGGATAAATTCAGGAATATGCTTGATGAGGTTGTTGCTAAATATAAAGCGTCTGAACAGACAGTTGCCTTGAAAGATCAGAAATGATTGTTTTATCAGAAAGGATGTCTGCGCAATGCAAAATGAATTTTTACATCGTATTTGTTTCCATAATAAATTTTGATCCCGAATTTAAAACTCGTTGGCTGGTTGGTATTTGGATCTTTTAATCTTAAGGTTTTTATCAAATATGATATTGATCTGAAAGTAAACCGGTTAAGATATTTTACTGCGAAGTAATTCGAACAGGAAAGCGTCTAACTAACTGTCGCAATAAAATCTGAAACTACTTTTTCAAAAAAAAACAATAATCACAAAAATGAGATCTAAACTATTTCTGCTCGTGGCGATGGCATTTTTATTTAATGCCGGAATAGCACAAAGAAGAGCTCCGGGACAAAATCCGCAATTCAATTTTCCCCGAAACGGAAGTGATACCACTTCTCCGGCGAATCAGGCCCGGAAAGGCCCTAAGCCTTACGACAAAGTGATTACCGAGGGTGCAATAACAATGAACGGATTTATTACCTCGCACAAAGTGAAGGATGAATATTTTCTTGAAATCCCTGATTCTGTTTTCAACCGGGATTTGTTGGTTGTAAACCGGATAGCCAAAGCTGCTGCCGGTGTAAGAGCGGGATTTACCGGATATGCCGGAGACCAAATCGGTAAAGAAGTAGTACAATTTGTAAAAGGACCGGAAAACAAGGTATTTCTGAAAACGATTTCTTTCAGTGAAACTGCAACTGATTCTACGCCGGACGGTATGTATCGAAATCTAAAGAACAGCAGCCTTCAGCCTATTGCAGCAAGTTTTGATGTTGCTGCTTTCTCTCCCAATCATAAAGGCATTGTGATTGATATTACAAAATACATCAATGGTGACAATGATGTTTTGTTTTTCAGTACAGGAACCAAGCGCAGTCTCGGATTGACCCAACAGATTGCTGATCGTTCTTACATTGTCAGTGTCAGGGCATTCCCGGTGAATATTGAGATTCGCACAATGAAGACTTATAACCGTTCTCCGAATTCAAATCAGAGAGGTGGAAGTACCCAACCTTCATTTGGGCAGGCACAGGGTTCTGCTGAACCTACAACATTTGAATTAAATAGTTCTATTGTAATGCTTCCGAAGGTGCCAATGAAGGCAAGGTATTTCGACCCGCGAGTTGGGTATTTTGCAACATCAACCACAGATTTTGATGCGAATCCCCAGGGAATCAAAAAAATCTCTCTTGCTGTAAGATGGCGCCTGGAACCGAAACCTGAGGATGTTCAGAAATATTTGAAAGGTGAACTGGTAGAACCACAAAAACAAATCGTTTATTATATAGATCCTACCACTCCAAAAAAATGGGTACCATATCTTATTCAGGGAATCAATGACTGGAATGTCGCTTTTGAACAGGCAGGATTTAAGAATGCCATTGTCGGGAAAGAAGCTCCAACAAACGATTCTACCTGGAGCCTCGACGATGCACGCCATTCTGCAATTGTTTATAAACCCTCGTCCGTTGCCAATGCAAGCGGGCCCAATGTCAACGATCCGAGAAGTGGAGAAATTCTGGAAAGCCATATTAACTGGTATCACAACGTAATGGAACTCGTGCGCAACTGGTATTTTGTACAAACTTCAGTGGTGGATCCCAACGCGAGAACGATGAATTTCAGTGAACATCTGATGGGTGAACTGATCCGTTTTGTTTCTTCACATGAAGTGGGCCATACACTTGGATTGCGCCACAACTTTGGTTCTTCATCTACAGTTCCTGTGGAAAAACTTCGCGATAAAAATTGGCTGGATGTACACGGGCATACTCCCTCTATTATGGATTATGCGCGTTTTAATTACGTAGCACAGCCGGAAGATAACCTTCCTGAAAACGATCTCTTCCCGAGAATTGGTGAATACGACAAATGGGCTATTCAATGGGGTTACATGTGGCTGCCTCAGTTTAAAGGGCCGGAAGATGAAGAAGGATATTTGAACAAGATCGTAAGCGACAGCCTTGCAAAAAATCCGCGTTTGTTTTTCGGAACAGAAACAGATCCCAATGATCCGCGCAACCAAAGTGAAGACCTTGGCAACAATGCAATGGTGGCCAGCGCCTACGGTATTAAAAATCTGAAACGCATTATTCCGAATCTGATCAACTGGACCAAAGAACCAAATGAAGGATATGATAATGCAAAAAATATTTATGGACAGGTTGTGGCTCAATTCAACCGTTATATGGGCCATGTAAGCAAAAATGTAGGCGGTATCGAATGGAACCCAAGTACCATTGAACAGAATAAAACGGTATATAATTTTACCCCGAAAAACAGGCAGAAAGATGCAATTAAATTTTTGCAGGATCAGCTATTCACCACTCCCAAATGGCTAATAGACAAAAATCTATTCAGCCTCATAGGAGTGGATCAGTTAAATACAATTTCAACATTGCAGAAAAATGAATTCAGCCGTTTGTTCAACCCGAGAACGATAGCGAATCTTGTTAGTTTTGAACAATACGATCCGGCTAATGCCTACACGGAAACCAATATGCTGAATGATCTCAAGGCCGGGATATGGAGTGAGCTGAAAACAGGGCAGGCAATTGATATCTACAGAAGAAACCTTCAGAAGTTGTATGTTGATGCTTTGGTAGATCTGGTTAAGCCGGCCAAACCCGCTGCCAATGCTCAGGCTCAGCAATTTCCCCGTCAGGGACAATTTACCCCTCCGACGATTGATAACAATGATGGTATTTCAGTGATCAAAGGCCACATGAGAACGTTATTGGCTGAGGTTAGAGCTGCCATCCAAAGAACAACGGATCCACAAAGCAAGATGCATCTCCAAGATGTAGCCGACAGGTTGAGAGATGGTTTGGACCCTTTGGTAACAAGGTAATTGTGTTGATTTTTAGTATAGAAAAAGCCCGGGCTTCGTCCCGGGTTTTTTAATTGGTTAAATTAGAAACTATTTTCCGGATCTGTCAGTTAAATTCGGAGGCATCCTTGTCTTTGAATTCGGATACGAAACCGCAAAATTTTTCAATATCATTTTCATTGGTTATAAACCCAACTGAAACCCGAACCGATCCTCTCATTTTGCCAATGAAAGAAACCATGTCATGATAATTTCCGTCGCTATGGCTTGTGAAATATCCGGACAATTCTTCGGTGGTGATACAACTATTTATTTCGTCCACACCCGGATTGCAAAAACACCCGGTACGTATTGAAATATTTTTGAGGCTGGCCCTTTCTTCAATTAATTCTGTCTGGAAAGTATTTCCGTTAATATCATAAAAGCTCATGATCATATTCCCTCCCCGTTTGCTAAAATCTTCGGGTCCGAATATTTTCAAAAGCGGTTTCCCGTTGCTATGTGTCATCTTTGAAAGTTTATGCGCCAGCAATTCCACAATAGTGTGTACCCTTTTTGAAATCTTATCCATGCCAATAGACTCAATGAATTCCAACCCGTTTTTAATGGCGGGAATATCCAGATAATTGAGGGTGCCATCTTCAAAACGTTCATGTGTGTTTGTAAGGAAATGGTCTTGTGCATTGACAGATACAAGCGAAACGGTTCCGCCGGCAAACCACGGTTTCTTTAATTCCTGAAATGAATCTTTGTGGATAAGCAGGCATCCCAATCCTGTCGGGTATCCAAAAATTTTATAGAAAGAAATGGGAATGAAATCCGGTTGAATTTCTGAAAGGTCCAACCGTGAAGTGGGTACAAATGCAGCCGCATCCAGAATTACATCGCAACCCAGGTTTTTTGCATAAGCCACCCATTTCAAATCGTGCTTGACACCGGTAACATTGGATTGGGCAGGAAAGGAAAACAGTACCTTTTTATTTTTTGAATGTTCAGTGAGGAGTTTTTTTAAAAGAGGTTCATTGATTTGCAAATCGTGGTATTGTACCGGGACATAAGTTACGGCACCTCCTTTGTTTTTACAGAATTCCCGGATGCCATTTACTGAATTATGATTGTCTGAAAGTAAAATGTATTCTGTGTTTTCATTGAAAGGATAGCTTTCTCCGACAATGCGCAAAGCGTTTGTTGCATTCTGTGTAAATACGCAGATATAATCTTTTGCATTAAAGAAATCCAGAACCTTCTGGCGGGTTTCAGCAATGAATTCGGATGATCTTTTGGAAGTCGGGTTTATAGAATGAGGATTTCCAAAAACATTTTTCAGCAGAAAATCGTGGTGTTTTTTTATAAGAGACTCAGGGTAGATGTTCCCTCCGGTAAAGTCCAGATATACTTCAGAATTTTTGTCAATTCTGGAATATTCTTTTTTTCTTAATTCTGAAAAAAAAGCGTCATCGGAAAGTGAAATTGCCTTTGTCTCCGGGATTTCTTTTTCTAAGATTTGGTTTGACATAGAAATGTGTTTTAATGATATCTGCGATATTCCTACTTTCTGATTGCAAAAGTACAATTTGCAGAAACGATATATCACTTTTAAGAGTCACAAATAATGACAATTTTACCCCAAAAATGTTTTGGATAATATTTCTCCGGACCTAAGAAAGTGTTTTTAAAACTATTGTTCAAAAAAGACAACAGATCCGCCAACCCAGTCTTTATCGGCATTGTAGCGAACGCCTATCATTTTTCCTTTGCTCAGCCTTGCCAGATTACAAACCGCCACCGGCCTCTTTTTATTTTTTTCCCAGAAATAAAAGATCCTGATTTCCGCTTTTACCGGCTCATCCGGCGTTTTGATGGCTTCTGCATAATGCACTTTTTTCTGTAGAATCCAGTGTTCGGGATCTTTTATTTTTTGAATATCACTAAGTTTTACGTCAATGATTACCCCCTGACCGGCAAAACTGAAAAGGGGTTTTAAAACATATTGATCGAGATTGGCGGGAATTTCAGAAACCTCGTTTAAAAAAAATGTTTCCGGCACATAAGGGTGATTGATATACGGCAAAGTAAACTTGCTGATTCTGTAAAACCAGTTGGGATGTGGTACCCATTCAACATCCAATGGCTGGGTGATATCCACAACCTCTCCCAATGAATCTTTAATGTGATTGAAATCATCGAAAATAATCCGGTTGTAAATTCTTTCTACCGGAATTCGTTTACCGTTTTTTTCATAAAAAAGTTTCCTTCCTTCCTTTTTCAATTCTTCCAATCCCACAATTGGAATCCCAAGCAAATCCTGAGTGCTATAGAAATCGATTTTTGTTTTTTGCTCATGTGGTTTCACTTCCAGAAGAATGACATTTTCGGGAGCGTGATCATCAATGACAATCCTCTTTAGAAGTTCGGTATAAGTTTTTTTGTTGTATCCGTTGAGATATTGAGAAAAATTTTCAGGAATATTGAAATGTTTTCTGATTACTTCCGGATAATAAACCTGAAATCCGAATAGCGTTGGGAATCCCTGCATCTCGATCAACTGGGGTTCATACTGCCCGTTTTCATTGAGGCAAAGTCCAAAATCGAAAGCGATAAATTCCGGATGCCCATCATCACCCGGCACTCTTTCTTTTTCAGGAATTGCTCTTTCGGTCAATCCTTTGAAATCGCTGTCAAGTATAATATCTACAATACTTTCACAGGCATCCAAAATTTTTTTTTCAAAAGATTTTGGAACAAAGACCGGCGTTTCAGCCACACGGAATTGGATGGCTCCGGGATGTTTACTATCCAGGTCATTGAGGAATTCGTGATATTTTTTTTCAGTGAAGCTGCGATTGAAGGCTTCTCTTAAATCGGGGATCATGATATCGTATTTGTAGTCTTGGAAATTAATGTATTTTCAGTAACGCCGGATTTTTTAAACTTCCGTAGCCGTCAGGCAATTATTCAATGCAAGTTGCAGAAAATTGGGAAGCACATGTGCATGTGTCATTCTTATTTTATCCGGATCGTGCAATTGTTCTATCATGCTCTTCCATTTTTCAAATCCGTGATTTTCGATGATAGATTCTTTTTTTTCGGGATTGTTGAGCCATTTAAGCATCCCTTCAGGATCGGCCTCAGGATGAAATTGAGTTCCGATAAACTGATCAGTAAAACGAACTGCCATCATTGCTCTTTGCAAAGGAACATGCGGTCGTTTTTTTTCGATAGCAAGAATTTTAGAACCTAATTCATGTATCCTTTGATAATCCGGTTCTATCACCTGGTAATCGCGGCTGTCCATGGCATAAAAAGGATTTTTCAATCCATTGAATACCGGTTCGTGAGCCCCGTCTTCAAGCATGTGAACCGGAAATACCCCGAAGGAATTGGATTTCCGTTTGGTGAGCTTCCCGATTTTGAAATAGCGGCAAGCCAATTGGAAACTGTGACAAATAAAAAACACCGGTCGTTTCTGAATATTCTCCGGTGAATGATTATATGCTTCAATATCGCGGATCCATTGAAAATAGAGGGTATCCCATTTTTCTCCTTCGCTTTCTATCGGACTGCCCGGTCCGCCGGTGCTTAAATAAAGATCAAAATTCAGATCCGGTAATTCACTTTTTTGACGTACATCAAATATGGATAATTTTATTTGTAATCCTTTTTTTATTCCGAAGTTGTTGATTATCTCTTTCAATCCCCGCATACCCTGATTGACTGCCCCATTATACAAATCGAGAATTGCAATATTTAATTGTGGTTTTTCATTCAAAATCATTCTACAAATATAATTTTTTTGTTTTTTTTACTTCCCTGAATAGAGTGTTGACGGATTTCTATTGTTACAAGCTTTATTAGTGGGTAAAATATATTAATGAAACTTTATAACCAATGGGTATAGTTCTTTTTTGTTAATTTTAATCTGCCGGATAAACAATGTTCAAAAAGAAAATGGGCAATGGAATTATTTAGTTCTTGCAACCTGTTTCCAACCTGCTTGTTATTTTTTTATAAATATTTGTTCAATTTCTTTTCTTCCGTCGGGCAAAACGACCTCAGCCTGATAAATACCCGGAGCCAAATGGGGCAAATGAAGTTTATATTCGTTTGAATGTACATTGTGGTGAATCGCTTGTGAATAAACATATTTTCCATCCTGCTGGATCAATCGAATCTGGTATTTGCCTTCTTTCATTCGTGTCAACTTTAATCTCAGGTTATTTTTTGTTACCGGATTCGGATAAAAGAGGATCGAAGGATTTTTGAAACTAACATCAGCTTTTATAATTTTTGATAAAATGATTGAGCTATCTGAAAGACGGGCTGCAAACCTGTAATAATTCCAACCTGCATTTTGAGGATAGTCTCTCCATTGATATGAAGCATTTGCTCCGGCAACCGGAGTGATGTTTACAAGATTTCTAAAGTTCAGTGTATCTCTTCCTTTCTCCACCGCATAACCAATAACGTTATTTTGGTTATTGACTTCCCAACTCAACAGAACAGATTCATTTTGCGGAGTGGCTGATTCATTGCTGAATAAAAATGGTTTTGGAATGGCTTTGTACGTAATGAAAAATCTGTTGATCGCATAAGAATTTTTGTCACCATTAACTGAAAAATTAATTTGAGATTTATCTTGTTGAAGAAGTGTAATGTTGTTCAGATAGATATCATGCAGGAAAGTATTTATATCCATTTCCTTCATTCCGGAAGTTGAAATTTCCAGAACGTAATTTTGTTTGGTTATTCCGGTTAGTTCAAAGAATGTGGTGTCATTTTCAGAAGGCGGCATCCTGCGTTCAATAGCCAAAGGATATTCCGATGAATGAATAGCAATATTTCCTGAACTGTTCATCATTTTCTTCGCGTCGTATTTATCAATCTGATTTGAAAATGATTTCCCGAAAAGTTCCAGGTTTCCATCTATCAAAATATTTTCGCTGTTATTTCCTTTTATAAATAGGTTGGTGCGGATGAATGCTGACGCTTTGGGGATATTGGTATGAGTCCTGAAAACAGATTGGCTTGCGGATGTTTTGGCTTGTTCAGAGAATGTAACAGTCTGGTCAATTGTTTCAGGATTATAAACAAAAAAAGCCTGGCCCGATTGAATGACATCGCCGCCATCATCTTCTTGTCCGGGAACAACCGCTCCGCCGCTGACGGTTTTATAAGCCCCTAATCCGTAGGCCGAACCCTGATCCGGATTGGTCAGTCGCGGATCCCAGATGTAATAAGTTGTCGTGAAATTATTTGAAAGATTGAGATTGCTGAAGCTAATGGAAGATGCATACGGATTTCCAATCATGGCATATTTTCCGGCCTGTACAATTATCTGTGGCGGTGCTGCTGAAGATGGGGTAGGTGCATAAATCATCCCTGATGTTTGCAGTGTCACTTCAGTGGGAGAGCTATTGATGTCGTTCGCGCTTCTGTCGCCACGTACAAATACAAAATAACCGTTGGGGTTTTCAATAGGCATGGTAGTGTTTGGAATTCCGGTATAAGAATTTGTGGCAGGGTCATAAGTTTTCATGGAAGGCGCCGGAGAATATTTATCAAATCCCCTGGCTTCCCAGTCTGTGAAAGGGCCGGTAATATTTATTCCTCTTCCCGGTGTATTAGCCTGATTGTTTTGCCACGATTGTTTGATAGTGCTTCCTTTTGTTGGCACACTCAGCAATTGCCATGCTTTGGGATGATTTGGGATGTATCGCTCAACCACGAAAGCGCCTTTGGGTAGGTAGTTAATGATTGCAGCGTTGGTTCCTTCTGGAACCGGAGCAACAGAAGCAGTCTGATCATTATCACTGATCAAACGGATGCTATCCGAAAGATTTAGTTTTGAAGAATTACCGAGGGTTAACTCACTCTTTACGGATATTTTGTCATTGATGTTAAGTCCCTGAGTATTTTGGTTGCTCAGATTGTAAAATACCGGAGGATAGGTAACGCCTGATGCATTGATGTTTTGTGCAGCAGTTGCATTAATAAAAGTTACGGTGCTGCTGTCGTGTACAAATTGTGCAGCGCCCATAACCGTGAAGTCACCATTGATGGGCAGGTTGGTTTTGAAAGGTGCGATTTTATTTCCTGTGCCGGAGAGTGTCAGGTTTTGATAGGTGAAGTTTCCTGTCGTGATGGGCTGGCTGCCATCGCCGGCGAGGCTGTTGTTTCTTGAATAATTAATAGTGCTTCCACTTTCAAGACGGATGTCTGTAATATTAACGTGTATCGAGGAGGTAGTATCGCCAATTGATGAGAGTGATTTTCCATTGAAACCACCTTTATTGCCGCTATTGAATGTGCCGCCGGATTCAACTTTTACAAAAACCATATCCGGATTATTCACACTATTTATGCTGTTTATATTGATGGTAAAATTTCCTCCGTTTTTTACAATAAAACTTCCTCCGTTTTTCAGGTTAATGTTCCCACCAGAAGTTGAAACATTTTGTCCCGAGACTTCTATATTAAAATATGGGTATTCGGCTCCCGACCTTATAGACTGGCTTGTTGAAGATGACCCTCCGGCAAATTCTATAATTCCTCCAGTTAAATTAAAAGCCCCTTTCATGATAGGCATTGTTCCTGATCCTGTAAATCCGAGAGTCCCCATTTTGAACCGGCCTCCATCCATTGTGAAGGTTGTTGAGTTAATAGCATTATTAGGACCGATGTTATTTGATGTAGCGTCCACAATAGTTGTTGCCCCTGTAATTTTCAGCGAACCGTTGACATCAAGGTATATTGTACTTCCCGGAGTTTTAGTGCCCCCTTCGGATAAAATCAGGTTGTAATAAGGGGAAGTGCCAGATAAGGTTGTGGAACTGGTGATTTTTTGATCTGAGCTGCTGTTATATTCCACAGTACTTCCTGTGTTTACATTGACATTGCCACCGGAAACAGTAGAGTTAGAGCTACCTTTTAAACCATCGGTAGCCGCTGTTTTCAGATATCCATTTATATCAACCGATCCGGAGGTGTTATCCATATTTATTGTTGTCATATCAGCCGTCCCATTGATAGTGAAAACTGCAGAACTGCCTTTTGAAATGCTGCCTTTTGTACGATTCCCTGATTGTTTATTAATGATAACCACTGAATCAATTGGTACCTGGGTATTTGAATTAAGATTTAGGATATTAGTCAGGTTAAGAGTGAGATTGGATCCGCCAAGAATTGCATTATTTCCTGTTATCTGAAAATTTCCGGGATTATCAATTCCTCCATCTTGAGTGAGAGTTGCATTCCCTGCAATCCCGTTTCTGAAAATTTTATTCCCCCCACTCTGAAAAATTGTATTTGCATTTATAATCGTAAGACCATTAATAGTGGTATTACTTCCTCCGCCAACTGTGACTTCCTTACTTATTACAAAGTATGGAATTGTATTTTCACCTGCATTTGGAAAATAAATGGCATTACTCGTCGAGAAAGCTGTCGTTGTATTCCATTGGAAAATTGCACCGTTATTAAAATTAACCTGCCAACTTTTTGCAAATTCATCACTCTTTTTTGCTGGAATATTATTATCTACTCTAACCAGTCCACCTGTATAAATGGTTGCAGATGCACTTGTATTATTGAAGGCTACCTCATGCCCATAAAGAATAAAAGTGCCATGAATATCAAAATCACTTGCCGGAGTTCCATCATCATGAATTGTCAATTGGTATCCGCTGGAGCCGCTTGTGTTTCCTCCACCATCAAGTGTCCCTCCGGCTTCTATTCTTAACATCCTGGCCGAGGTAGCAGCATTCAGTGTGATGGTATGACCATTGCGAACTACAATTTCACTTGCTTCTGATCCGGGGATTGACTCGGATTCAATCCAATTAGTGGTTCCGTCATCAGATGTTTCCCAACTGGATGGAGAATTCCACATCCCGTTGTCTTTACTTCTAAAGTAGGAAGCAGGATCTTCATTCAAAATACTTTTTCCGATTTGTCCGGAACCTTTTTGCAGGAGGGTAAAATATTTTGTAAATGGCTGGTTAAGAAGTACCGAACATTCGTGTGTATCTCTTAACAATACTTTATTCAGGCTTTCTTTTGAAAAATCCAGGGATAAAAACGAAATAAGAATCGCATGTGACATTACCAATTTGACATATCTCTCAGAACTGAAACCTGTGCTAAGAGTATTTGGCAGCGCCTTATAAACTTTACTGATCTTCATATTGGTAAATGTTTTGTTATTTTGAAATCAGGCTATTTTTACTATCCGGGTGCAGTATTTGATTTGGTATTCATTGTAATGAATGGAAAACATATTTGACTAATCCTTTATATAATCTAATTTCTGTATTTTAAATGGCAAGAGGAGGGGAAAAACACTTTTTATTCAGATCAATATTTACCTTACCTTTGCCCTCCAAAATTTGAAAAAATGTTTGCTATCGTTAAAATTGCAGGCCAGCAGTTTAAGGTGAGTGAAGGCCAGAGCCTCTACGTTCCACATATTGGTGGAAAACAAGGAGACAATGTAGAATTCTCAGATGTATTGCTGACCAGCAACGAAAATAAAGTTGCGACAGACGGTAAGGTGACTGTGAAAGCAGAAATCTTGAATGAACTTGTAAAGGGCGACAAAGTGATCGCTTTTAAAATGAGAAAAAGAAAAGGGTTCAGGAAGAAAACAGGTCATCGTACTCAATACACCCAGATTAAAATTACCGGAATTGCTTAGGCAATTCCATCTTTTTAAAAAATATAAAAGCATCATCTCATGGCACACAAAGTTGGTGAAGGTTCCGTAAAGAACGGAAGAGATTCAGAAAGTAAAAGACTCGGAGTAAAAATCTTCGGAGGTCAGGCTGCTCTCGCAGGAAATATTATTCTTCGTCAGAGAGGTACAGTTTATCACCCGGGAAAAAATGTAGGTGTCGGAAAAGATTTTACTCTTTTTGCTACTGCCTCAGGAATCGTGGAATTCAAAAAATCACGCGGAAACAGAACCGTTGTTTCTGTAAATGACGCTGCTACCGAATAAAATTTTTTCAAATAAGTTTTGGTAATAATAAAAATGTTTTTACTTTTAATTATTATTTACTAACAATTAAATTCAAAAACATGCCAGCAGCTAAGAAAGCAGCTCCTAAAAAGGCAGCAAAGAAAGCAGCTCCTAAGAAAAAGGCAGCTCCTAAAAAGGCAGCAGCAAAGAAAGCAGCTCCTAAAAAAGCAGCAGCAAAAAAAGCAGCTCCTAAGAAGAAAGCAGCTCCTAAGAAAAAATAGGTTAGCTTTTTTCAGCGAATATCATTTAAAGTCCCGCCCCGCGGGACTTTTTTCATATCTATACCTGATGCTTTCAAAGAACTCTTCGTTTCATTTTTTCCAGTTCAAATCAATTGATTTTCAAACAAGCGATTCATTTAATAGATGGTTGAAGTCATTCATATTGAATTTTCAGGTAAAGAAATTATCTGCTAAACTTACTTCATGTACCCATAACAGTTAGACGCCCTTATCCCTTTTAATAATTTTTAAAAATGTAGTTGCCGGAAGAACAATGACGATATAGGAAAAGTTAAAGTTTATGCAAAGGAATGCGGAAACAATCGAGGGAAATATTTTTTGTTGAATGAATTTTTGAAAATAAACTTTTGAAATTTAAATTTAATACACCTGGAAAATTTTATTACAGAGCCAAACCGGAATGGAATTTAAATCGAAATCTTTTCCTGAACTTTTTCAACTGCATAACCTGATGCCGGGATTTTGACATAGAATATGGTCCAGTTTCCTTCTTCTGTTTCAAACCAGATTTTTCCTCCGGCTTTTTCAACAATTCCCTTGCACATAGCAAGCCCCAAACCTGTACCGCTGGTTTTGGTGGTAAAGTTGGGAGTAAATATTTTATCTCTCATCGAAACAGGAATGCCGGTACCATTATCTTTTACGGATACCAGGGCATAATTGTCCTGAAGCGTACTTTTGATGATGATTTTTATTCTGCGAAATTCCGGAACGGACTGTACAGCGTTTTGAAGGAGATTGGTGAACAAGCGATTGATCTGGGTTTTGTCTGCATAAATATTCAGGGGTTCTTCCATATCTGAGATGATTTCAATCTTCTCATTCGTGGCATATAAGGAAACCACATTTTGCAGAATTTCGTTAAGGTCGAAGTCTTGCAGTTTCGCATTGTTGATGTTTGCAAATTGTGAAAAGTCGCTCGCTATCTGTGAAAGATGATCAATTTGTTCAAGCAGGATTTTTGACACATATTGGGTAATCTCTTTGATGTCGCCCTTGTTTTTATCGATGGTCATTTGCAGATACTGCAGGTTCAGTTTCATCGGCGTCAAAGGATTTTTAATTTCGTGTGCAACCTGCCTTGCCATTTCTCTCCATGCTCCTTCTCTCTCGCTTCTTGCCAGTTTTTGAGCGCTTACTTCTAATTGTTTCACCATTTTGTTGTACTCCTTAACGAGATCTCCGATTTCGTCTTTCCTGTTCCACACAATTTCTTCATTGCCGGTTTGCAGGTTAATGCGTTTCATTTTATCGCTGATAAGAGAGAATGACCGTGTAATTCGGTTTGTGATGAACAACGCAATGATACCGGCTATAAGAAATATAAAAGCATTTAGATTGATAATGGCAACAAGGAAATTTGATATTTCATCCTGCAATTTTTTCTGCGATTCGAAATAAGGAATATTCAGGTATCCGAATTCCCTTCCGTTGTCCGTTCTTATCGCCAGGTAATTGCTCACATATTTCAGTGAACCGATTTGCTGCTCGGTGAAAAATTGTGATTCACGCAAAATATTTAAATGGTACCATGCCAGAGGATCCATCCTTTCACTCAGTATCCCTTTTTCATAAGGAAGAGGCAAAGAAGATGTTTTTAAATTTCCATCCGGATCGTACAGGTTGATGTCCGTAGCATGAATGCTGCTTACATTGTCAATAATCCGGCTTAGTTTTTCAATTGGAATGTCTTGCAAAGAACCCGTTGATAAAGTCTGGAGGGATGTGGAGTCGAGTGCATTTTGCAATTCATTCTCCATAATATGAATGGTGCGGCTCAGAAATTCTTTGTTATTGTCGTGTGATTTGTTGATAAAAAAGAGAATGGTGGATATCCCGATGACGATAAATGAAAAGACACTGATGAGGATAATGGTGCCGTGTACCTGGCTCCGGATAGTGAGCTGCCAGAATGGGCGTTGTTCGTTTTTGGCCTTTCTTTCTGAAATCAAATGTCCCAGCAGATTAAAGAAAATAGTAATGACGAGAAATGAGAGGAACAAATATGCAAAAAGAGTGATCGATTCCAACAGAAACCGGTCGGGTTTCGTAATTACAATTATCTTTCCCGGTTGAGGCTGGTACCACAATTCATCATATCCGTTTTTATGAATCGTTTTAAATCCATTGTGTTGAAAAATATCTTTTTTAATGAGTGTGCTGAAGGGATAGTCATTGTAGCTCGTGGACAGCTTTCCATGATTGTAAATTGCATAGGCATATTCAGATGAACTTTCAATTGAATTGCTGTTTCCTTTTGAAAAAAGTTCGGGATATAAAGTTTCGCTTTTAAACTTTTTGGGTTTCGAAACTATAAATACATATCCTTCTTTTTTCCCTGTCGAATCGGTGATTGTTTTTTTACTTATGTAATTGAAGTTTGAATAGGACACATCGTAATAATACAAATCAGGAACGCCTGCAGGTTTCCCCTGTGTTTGAATAATTGTATTAAGGTCGTTGTATGTAACAGGCCTGAAATTATTCAATGGCTGATCGTCTGCATCAAATGTGTAGATTTCAGTATTGTATTTATTCTGGTAACCTGAAAAGGTTTCTCTGATAAGGCTATCCTTGAGTAACAAACTTTGTTTTGGATCTCTGAATTTGTAAAAGTTTTTAGACAGATACACATTCTTAAAATCAGTAAGAATAATACTCATAATTACGGGTCCTGAGGGATCAGCTTTGTCGGCTAAGTTTTCGGCGAATCTTTCACGTTCATCCAGTTCTTTTGCGCGGTTTTGAATAACGATGACCGTGGTAATTGAAACACTGAAAAAGAATGCCCAGAAAATAAAACCTGAGCTGGCGAGCCGGTATGCATGCAGCAACAGGATTTTAAAATCGAGCAGAAAAACAAAAAGCAAAAGCCACAGCAATAAACAGATCCTGTAATTAATGTGTATGCTTTCTGTCAGGGTCAGTTGTAATAATCCGATAGCAGCGATGAAAATGAAAGGAAGGTATTTCTGGTCGGGCAATAATATGCGGAAAGATTGTTTCAGTATCTGAATAAGAAAGAAATAACCTGTGGCCATACAGCTCAGGACAATGAAGCCAATTACGCTGTAAATATTAAGTGAGAAAAAGTTGATGACATCAAAGGATACTTGTTTATCGGTGACCAATCCGATGATAATATTTCCGAAAAAGAAAGTAATAAGTGTCATGAACAGGGCAACCAATGCGGTAATAACATACCTAACCTCCTTGCTGAGTTTTTGAAAATTCAATTCTTCAAAACGAAAATGATATCTGATAAATAAAATAACCCAGACAAAAAGAATGGAGTTTATAAACAGATCTCCGAGCGAACTCACAACAAAACTCTTTTCAAAGACCGAAGGGCTAAACAATATGAGCTGACGAAAATTGTATGGGTTGAGTAAATAAAAAATCGTTCTGAACAACACGAGTGAACCAACGAGAAAAGCGAGCCCTTTAAGAAAATTGTATTTTTTTGATATATGGTTGGATAGTATGTGCACAAAAAACAGGATAAGTAATGTGGCAAGAAGGCTCAGGGAAAGTGAAACCGGGTTTGCATTTCCACCGTGGATATTTCCTGTTTGTTGCAGGTAAAACAGCGCCTTTCCATTACTATCGGTTACCGGAAGAGCAGTAGGCCGCTGACTGATATCATAATTTTTTGCTACACCTTTTGCACCGACAAAATCATTTTGTAAATAATTATTCTGAATGTAATAATCCCATTTTACAGGAATGAGGCAAACGATCAGGTATTCTTTTTGATCGTGATAGTAATTTTTTTGTGTTTTAATAAACCAGCCGTTTAACAACCGAATGAGAAGGCTTTTTCCTTGTCCGGAAAATATCGTTTGCCCCGGATCTGTTTCCTGTGTATTCCAGAAAATTGACCTTGGATTTCCACCCTCATCTTTGCTATAGGCATAAATAAAAAAGTCTTTGCTGATTAATCTGTTCAGATCGCTTTCATTGTATTTTTCTGTTACGATGGTATTGATGAGCGTGGTATCCTCAAAGAAATCAGAAACGTTATTTTGTTTTGCCTCCAAAATATTTTGAATGGAATTTCTTATCGAATCAGGGCTGGAGTTCACCCCCCAATAATTATTGATGATAAAGGCAAAAGTCAGCAGCCATGCTGCAGCGAGTAGCAGATAACTATTTCTTCTGAAAAAAGAATTTGTTTTTTTTTGTAACAAAGTATTATTGATGGCTTTTAATCTCATTCCAGATCTGATCCATCTCCTGAAGGCTCATTTCCGGAAGTGTTTTATCCTTTTCCATTGCGGCATTTTCCATTTCTGCAAATCTGTTGAGAAATTTTTCGTTTGTAAGTTTCAACGCCTTGTCAGCATCGATCTTCAAAAAACGGATATAATTAACAATGCTGAACAACAAATCTCCAGCTTCCGCTTCGGCTGAGGCATTGTCTTTCTGTTCCAATGCCTCCAGTAGTTCGAATTTTTCTTCTTCCACTTTTTTCCAGACATCATCACGGTTTTCCCATTCAAACCCTACTTTGGCGGCCTTTTCCTGGATTCGCATGGATTTGATAAGGGAAGGCATGGTACCGGGGATTCCACTCATCACACCTTTCTTACCTTCTTTGAGTTTTATGCGTTCCCAATTTTTTTTGACATCTTCTGCGTTTTCCACTTTCACATCGCCATAGATGTGCGGATGCCTTTGAATTAATTTTTCGCAAATCCCATTGATGACATCCTGTATTTGAAAATGATTTTCTTCCTGAGCGATTTTTGAATAAAAAATGATGTGCATCAGCATATCACCAAGTTCTTCCTTAATCCCTTTCCAATCTTTTGATTCAAGAACATCCGTTAATTCATACAGTTCTTCTACAGTTTGTTGACGAAGCGAATCGATAGTTTGTTTTTTATCCCAGGGACATTTTTCGCGTAATTCATTCATGATTACTACCAGCTTGTCAATATCTGTTTTCTCCATTGTATCGTAATATTTGCTATAAAATTACAAACAAATAGATTCAGCTATTCCACAGATATTATTGTGCGTGCAGATTGAACAGGAAATACAGAGGGAGCAGATTTCAGGATTCAGGAGAGCTTTTTATAAGCCTCTACTC
Organism: Chitinophagaceae bacterium; assembly: GCA_017307735.1. GTDB lineage: Bacteria > Bacteroidota > Bacteroidia > Chitinophagales > Chitinophagaceae > Ginsengibacter. The sequence goes on along the minus strand of JAFKGR010000003.1, from coordinate 97,524 downwards.
CACCCGCCATATTTTTTACATTTTTGAATCCCATGTGTTCCAAATATACCGAAGCCATCATACTTCTTTGTCCGCTTCTGCAGTAACAGATAATTTCTGAATCTTTCAGGTTGTTAATTGAATCGGTATTCATTGCCTCAATCTGACCCAGAGGAAGGAGGATTCCTCCAATGTTGTATTCGTTGTGCTCCTCCGGTTGGCGTACATCAATCAGGTTGAGATTTTCGCCATCCCTGAGCCTTTTCCTGACATCCTGAACTGTAATATTTTCCATTATTGTAAAAGTTATAAAATGAGATTTCAGTATGGTTTCTTTTCCGGTCGCGCAGGCGGTTCATTTTGCGGATGTGCATTTGCCTGCGGAGGAGCGGGTAGGAGAGATGTATCAATGATGGGCCTTTCTTTCTGGATCCAGATATCCATGGTTTGCCCGGGTTGGATGAAAACAGGATTCCCCTGAAAATCTTTTGTTTCAGGATTCTGCTTATAGATAAATGCATTTGCTGTATCTGATATATCTCCGGCAGCAATAACAGAAGCCATTACGATTCCATTGGCTTCAAGAATTATTTTCGCCTCTTCCACTGTATGACCAAGTAGTTCAGGTACCGGAATAGATACCTGCGGAACGCCGCCACCCACAACCAGACTGATGGCAGAACCCCACCTCACCTTATCACCGGCCGTAATAGGTTTTCCATTGTACAATTGATCCAGAACCGAGCCTTCCATGAAGTTTGGTTTTTGGGTAGTATCTCCCAATTTAAGGTTGCTCTTTTTTAAACTTTCCACAGCAAATCTGAAACTAAGCCCCTCCAGTTTGGGCATGGTTACCATTGGCAATTCAACCGGATTGATATTCAGGAATACTGTGCGGTTCACCTTTACTGTTGCTGATGCTATTGGCAATTGTCTTTTCACTATGTTTAAAGGTGCACTGTCATTGTATGCTGAATCAGTAATCACCACATCAAATCCTTCTTTTTCCAACAGATCAACAGCTTTATCTACCGGCATATTTACCACAGATGGCACCTGAAGATAACTTCCGTGATGAGTCAGCCAGCCGAGTGATAAAAAGAAAACAGAAATCACGGCGAAAATTAATATGGCTGCAACTATCAGGTTGACGAGGAAGGATTGTTTTGTAATAAATTTAAACACTTTACATTAAAAGCTTACGTCACAAAATAAATAAATTTTTCAGAAGCCCATATTTTCTCCGAATGACGAATAAAAATTTTATTTCTCTTTTTTTCTCAGGCATTCTTCTATTTGAGCTGAATAAAAATCTTTCAGATTACCACCGGCAGATAAAATCTGCTGCGGAACAAGGCTGGCATCCGTTTGTCCGGGAACTGTATTGATTTCAAGCATATATAATTTACGGTCAGCAGAATTGTAAATGAAATCTATCCTGACAACTCCGCTACAATTAAATATTTTGTAAATCTTAACCGCCTGAGTCTGGATCAGGTTTTTTAAGGCGTTATCGATTTCTGCCGGAGTGACTTCATTACTGGCTCCGTGATATTTTGCTTCAAAATCAAAAAATTCTTTTTTAGAAATAATTTCCGTTACAGGCAGGGGCACTATATTTCCTTTCGTTTTATAAACACCAATGGTGAATTCCCTTCCGGGGATAAATTCTTCTACCAGAACCTGGGAATCTTCTTTCAATGCACGTGCAACAGCATTGTCCAGCGATTCTTTTTTATCCACTTTGGTAGTTCCGATACTGCTTCCTCCATTATTGGGTTTTACGAATACCGGGAATTTTAGTTTTTTAGCTTCGGCCAGAAATTCAAATTTGGTGCTGTCTTCTTTAAACAGCAATACAGAACGGGAAACCGTGATGCCCGAAAAGGAAGCGACAGCAACGGTATATCTTTTGTTGAAGGTGATGGAAGATACACCCGCATCGCAGGTAGTATAAGGAATTTCAAGCATGTCAAAATATCCCTGCAGTTTTCCGTCTTCTCCGGGAGTCCCATGGATGGCAATCAAAACGCCATCGAACAATATTTTTTGGCTTCCGATGTGAATGGAAAAATCATTTTTGTTTACGGTACTTTTTACTCCTTCGGTATTGGTATAATACCATCCGTCTCTGGTAATATCAATTCTGTACAGATCGAATTTATTCCGATCGATATTTTTCTGAATGGTGTTTGCCGATCCATAACTTACTTCGGCTTCTCCCGAGTAACCTCCTGTTACAAGTGCGATACGTGGTTTCATAATTATTCTATTCTGGTGAAAGCCCCTGGTTACCTGTGTTTATCACAAATTTCCACTGGCCGTTTTGTTTTTTCCAAACATTTATATAGGTGCCTTCAACGGTTGTGTCTTTTGTTTTCACTTCATAAATCCCATACGTATATCCAAGTTGACCGTCATCGCTGATATCAGCACGGATTGGATGCCATAAAACTGAATAATCACTGTCGTCAACTTCACTGATATATTGAATTGCATCAGCGCCGATCATCGGACGCTCATCGGGACGTAACAAAACACCTTCTCTGGCCATAAAATGTGTGAAAGCTTTTCTCATCCCTTTTTCTTCGCTCATTTTAGAGAAATCATTGTCCGCCTGCATAAGCTGGGCCGGCGATGCAATTTCCTCCGCACGAGATTGGTTTTGTTCATTACACGAAATGAACATCAAAACGGAAAAACCAAAGAACAATACCTTAAAACTTTGTTTCATAATGCATCAAAAATAAGAAGCGAAGGTTTTATAAAATCCTTCGCTCCTGTAACAGGAAATATCACCTGCTTTTGTAGGTATTGCACCTTTATTAATCATTTACCATGCAATTTATCCTTTTTTGCTAAAAGTTCCTCGACTGTTTCCCTGTATAATTCATCGGGTATGCAACAATCCACCGGGCAAACTGCGGCACACTGGGGTTCTTCATGAAAACCCTGACATTCGGTGCACTTATCAGGAACAATATAATAAACATCTGTTGCGATGGGTTCCATTCTTTGATCTGCATCGATGACGGTGCCATCCATGCGTGTTACGTCGCCTTTGAGAGCGGTGCCGTCTGAGAAAGCCCATTCCACGCCACCTTCATAAATTGCGTTGTTCGGGCATTCAGGTTCACAGGCGCCACAATTGATACATTCTTCGGTTATTTTGATAGCCATTTTTTGAGTATTTAATTTATTGGAAAACCAACAGAATTATTAACGAATTTTGCTGGCACTGATTTAAACACAAATATAAAAAAGATAGGTATCCCTTTTTTATGAAATTGGCAAAAAGAATAGAAGCATTGCAAAAGCTGAAGGACTGGCTCTCTGAAGAAAGTGAGGAACTGGAATCAGCCATGAAAGAAGCTTATGAAAATAACAAATGGTTTACAAAAGAATTTTTGAAACATAGAATAAAAAGTATTGTTGACCAATATCTGGATGAAGAAAAACTGGACCTCTGGATCCGTCATTATCATCTCGATGAAAATATTGAATCAAAGAAGGTGGGTATCATTATGGCGGGAAACATACCTCTTGTTGGGTTTCACGACTTTCTTTGTGTTTTTATAACCGGCCACCATGCCTACTTGAAATTATCTGACAAGGATAAAGTGATGTTCAAAAAGCTGGTGGATAAACTGATCTGCTTTGATCAGGACATTGCAAACCTGGTTACTATTTCCGAAATGCTGAAAGAGTGCAATGCCTATATTGCTACCGGTAGCAACAATACATCCAGATACTTTGAATATTATTTTGGAAAATATCCTTCTGTTATCAGAAAAAACAAAACATCGGTTGCTGTTCTGACTGGCGGAGAGTCTGAGGAGGAATTAAAATCTCTTGCTGATGATGTGTTTTTGTATTTTGGATTGGGATGCAGAAATGTTACGCAATTATTTGTACCGAAGGATTACGATTTTGTTCCATTGCTCAATGCATTTAAGAAATATGATTCGTTGAAAGATCATGTAAAATTTAAGAATAATTACGATTATCACCTTGCCATATTAATCATGAATGACAGGAAGTATATGTGTAATGATTGTCTGGTGCTGGTGGAAGGTGATCATCTTTTTTCTCCGGTAAGTGAATTATATTATACTTACTATAATTCTATCGATGAGCTTGAAAATAAATTGATGAAAGAAGAATCGATTCAGTGTGTTGTAGGTAAGGGGCACATTGAATTCGGGAGAGCGCAGGAAACGGGGCTTTTTGATTATGCTGATGGCGTGGACACTATGCAATTTCTTTTGTCCATCTGAATTTTCTTAAGAGATTTATAAATCAAAGTGCATGAATTTATGTGTTGGATGGCGCCTGAAAATGACAAATAGCAAGGCGGTGTAATTTATTGTTAATTGTAAATAACTTGTATAAAATGGTATCCACTCTATTTTATTTTTATGGTTGAGGCATACGATTTGATAGAGCGTTAAAGATTGAAGCAACAAAAATTTTAGATTATGAAAACGAGAAATGTGTTATTTACTGTCCTGATTAGTGCAGTTACTTCCCTGGCAGTAATGTTCGGTTATTCAAAGTTTTATTCTTCGCCGAACAGTTTGAATTTTGTGAACTCAAAAGTTCCGGCAAATTATGCGGGCTTCTTTGATTCTAATGGCAAATTTGCAGGGCCGTCTGATTTTGTAGAGGCTGCCAAAGCAGCTATTCCAACAGTGGTACATATTAAAACTAAAACAAACCCAAAACAGATTAGCAATAATCTTCCGAATCAAAGAGGAAATAATCCATTCTCCCAAATGTTTCCGGATGATTTATTCCAACAATTTTTTGGACAAAGCCCGCAAAGGATGCTTCCTCAAAGAGCCTCTGGAAGTGGCGTTATCATTAGCTCTGATGGATATATTGTTACCAATAACCATGTGGTAGCCGGCGCCGATGATATCACAGTTACAGCGAGCACGGGTAAAACGTACAAGGCAAAAGTGATAGCTGCTGATCCGAATTATGATCTTGCTGTGATAAAAATTGATGCCAGCAATTTGCCGTTCCTTCTTTATGGTAACAGCGCCGATGTACAGATTGGCCAATGGGTATTGGCTATCGGATATCCTCTTACACTGAATGCTACAGTTACTGCAGGAATCATCAGTGCAAAGGGACAATCTCTCGGTTTGAACAGCGGCCCTGATGGTTCAAATAAATATGCAGTTGAATCTTATCTGCAAACAGATGCTGCCGTAAACCCCGGTAACAGCGGTGGTGCGCTGATTAATACGAACGGACAGTTGATTGGTATCAACTCGGCCATCGCGTCACCCACCGGTTATTACAGTGGATACAGCTACGCCATCCCTGTTGATATCGTAAAGAAAGTAGTAAATGATTTGATTAAATACGGAAGTGTTCAGAGAGGTTATCTTGGCGCTATGTATGTGGATGCAAGCGGCATGTCGAGCAGTGAAAAGGAACAAGCCAAAATTCCGGAATCTGTTGATGGTGTTTATATTCAGGATTTGGTAAAGGACGGTGCAGCAGCTCAGGCTGGTATCAAGGTCGGAGATCAGATCCGCAAGATAGGAAACGCTAATATTGCCACAGGTCCTGAACTTCAGGAACAGTTAAGTCATTTCCGCCCTGGTGATAAAGTACCCGTAACAGTTCAAAGAGGCGACAAGTTAATAACAGTTACGGCTACACTAAAAAATAATGCAGGCAACTATGCAATTGTGAAATCCGATGCATTGGAAGATAAGTTTGGCGCCCAATTGCAGAATCTGGATGCTGCAAGATCCAAGTCATTGGGATTGGAAGGAGGAGTGATAGTAAAGAAAATCAATGATGGGGTGTTGAATGACCAGACAAGGATGCGTGATGGATTTATTATAACCAAAGCCAACGGGAAGACAGTGAAAAACCTGGATGATTTGAAGAATGCGATTGGTAATAGCAACCAGGTAACCATCTCAGGTGTTTATCCTGGTTATAGTGAAATATTTGAATACCCCCTGGAATTTGGCCAGCAGTAGGTAGTATAAGCATTAATAGAATTTAAAAAAAAAGACGGCTGTAAATAATTAAAATTTTACAGCCGTCTTTTTTATACGCCATTCATAGTATAGGTTTTACAAGCTACGGGTGAAATTTCCAGATGAGCGTTGCATATAGACAAATTATTCCATCAATCAAATATCTATTGACGGTTCGCTGTGCTTAAAAGTTTTCAATTTTTTGGATTCATTTATTGCTGTAGGATTTTTCTTTCATCGCGTGTTTAAACCCAAATTTTGCAATTGGCTGCAAAGCGGCTAAGAAAGCCTAATGCTCAAATAAAATATTTTCGCAAAGATTTTCTAATTCGGGTTACCGGAATGTTTCCCACAACCCCTTACGCATTTTGCAGTAGCTTTTAGTACTACTGCAAAATCCGGGTTAGAGTCGGAATAGTTTATTTTTTCTCCAACTTATACAATCTCCCCTGATCTGTCACCGTATATAGATTTCCATCTTTCCCCTGAATGATGTCGCGAAATCGTTGCCCCTCTTTCGAAAGAATCCTTTCTTCTCCCGTCACCCTGTTATTTTCAATTCTTAACCTCGCAATATGCTGGCCGCTAAGCCCGCAGACAAACAGATTATTTTTCCATTCAGGAATATTGGCACTGCTGCAAAAAACCATACCGCTTGGTGAAATCACCGGATCCCAATAATACACCGGCTGTTCCATCCCTTCTTTTTGAGTGATCCCGTTACCTATTGTAGCGCCGCTATATTCCAGGCCATAGGTAATGGTTGGCCATCCATAATTTTTACCTGGCATTATCAGATTTATTTCATCACCTCCAAGGGGACCGAATTCTGATCCCCACAAATCGCGGGTCACCGGATTAATAGCAAGCCCTTGCACATTGCGATGTCCATAAGACCAGATTTCTGGGTGGTCTTCCGGTTTATTTTCAAATGGATTTCCGGGAGCCGGTTTGCCCTCTTTGGTGATTCGTAAAACCTTTCCAAGCGCTGAATTCAATTGCTGAGCCTGCGGCCGCGTTTGTATATCAGATCTCTCGCCAGTACTCACAAAAAGATAACCATCCTTGTCAAATAAAATCCGTCCTCCATAATGCAGATTGCTGTTGTGAGCAGGCGTAGCACGATAGATTATTTGTGCATTCTCTATGGTTTTTTCATTATTTGCCAGCCTTCCTTTGGCTACGGCTGTAAGGTTGCCGTCCGGAGTGCTCTCTGAAAAAACCCAGTAAACCATCCGGTTGTTGCTGAATTCCGGATCTAAAGTAATACCGAGTAATCCGCCCTGGCCTTTTGAATTTACACCGGGTATTCCGGTAATGGGGTCGCTTACTTTCCCGGTGGCACTGACGATTACCATTGTACCGGCCTTTTGTGTAATCAACAGGCGGCCATCCGGTAAAGCCGTCATTCCCCATGGCCGGGATAACTTGTCTGTTAAAACTTTCCCCGTAAATGGCGTTTTTGTTTTCATCCCGTTTATCCTGGTTTGTCCTTTAAACGCCGGTGAATAATTTGTGTTGGGTTTACTGGTTTCAACAGGCGGCAAAGTATCCGTGACAGGCCCTGAAGTATTTTCTTTTTTGGGATCTCCGGCTGTGCATGCAACAACCGACATGAGAAGCAGGCATCCAGTGAAAATGGCAATCTTTTTCATAAAAATGTTTTGGTCAGGAATAATGATTAATTTGTTTTCTTAAAGATACTATTATCCGTTGCTTCCGGATTTACAACTAATTATTTCGTTATTATTTTTAACAACTTTCAGTATTTATTTTTTATCCTTCCAATTCCACCATTTTAATTTCTCCTTATCGTGTAAAATGGCAGGGGTATTGGCAAAATAAACAGCACACCGGAAAACATAAAGTAAACATCTGTCCTGGATACAGCCGGCAAACTGATTTGACCTTTCATAAAGCAATTGTGCATCTTCTCCTCTCAAGTCTTCAACATTTCTGATGCCAATATTATAAAGGTCTGCAGCGATGGATTTTCCGACACCCGGAATCGCGGTCAATGATTTTATCGTGTTGTTTTTTCCTGTCATCCAATCAGACTTGATGGGAGGGATTGATTATTCTTTTTTCAAGTTAATAAATTAGCCTGAAAATGGATAATCCTTTTTAATTTATAATTCCTGATTCCCGGACTTCATATTTATTCAGAAAAAATAACTTTCATCCATTGAATTTTACTTAACCCGGTAATTAAAGTTTGTGGCAAGGTGTTTAAACGAAGGGTATTTACTATTGGGATCAAAGCCGCATTCAATGTAATTCTTAAATGTGCTGCATTCGGAACTCTTAATCAGTTTTATTCTGTACAAAAAAACCTATAAGATCGTTGTGACTTATAGGTTTTTTTGAAAATTTAATTCTCCAGCCTTACTTTATCGGACCTGGTTTGGAAATTACTTTCATCAGGGAATTATCCCACTTACCTGAAACTTTTATCTGCGCCATAGCTCCATAAGCAATGGCATCTATCAGATTGTGATCGAGATATACATAATCTCCCGGTTCGCGGAACCTGTACAATGCAGCAGCTGCTGAACCCGCAGGGATGTTCCATGTTTCCAGATCAACCAAAGGTTTGTTGTGAAATTTTCCCAGAGGCCAGTACAAATCAGCGTGTCCGCCAATCAGGTGCATGCGCGTATCTGAATTGGCATCGGCGCTGATGAACAAAACCTTTTGCCCGACCTTTGCATTCAATGCATTCTTGCCGGTGAGAGATCCTTTATATCCATTGAAAACTATATTTGTAGGTATCAGTTTTTCCATAGATGCCTGCATGGCATTCAGGCTTTCCGCAGGTGTTTTAAAATCAAGGGTTTTGCCATCCGGGCCTTTTGGCAAATAGTATTCCTGTTGCACAATGTAGAAAGCGGTATCAAATTTTACAGAATTCCCGTTTTCGTCTGTCAGTCCATTCTTTGGCAAAACCAGAATCACGCCATTCATTCCTGAAACCACATGCATCGGTGTCATCAACCCGCCGGGAGCGCAGTGATATACGAAAGCTCCCGCACGTGTAGTCCTGAAACGGAAAGTAACCTGTTGGCCGGGTTGCACGTGGGAAATATCTCCACCACCCATTTTCCCGGTGGATGCGTGGAAATCTATATTGTGGCCTTGTGTATTGGATGCCGGATTTTTTAATGTCAGTTCTACAAAATCACCTTCGTGAGCTACAATCAAAGGAGCGGGTACCGAACCGTTGAAGGTCATGGCCCAGATAGAATCGCCGGGGGCAACTTCCATCTTTTTTTCTTCTGCGGTCAAAGTCACTTCAATGATTTTTGGCCCGCCCTTTTCCACTTGATCAAATTTTGGAATGCCCGGTGGTGCTACCAATTCTTCCTGTACCCTTGGCAAACCATCGCCGTCTCCGGAATATGTTTTGTCGATGACACCCGACTTGTTTCCTGTGATGTTACAGGAACCGAGAATTACAATCAGGCCTAAAAGTGAAACAGATTTGAGAAGCCCGAATTTGTTTTTCATTTTTATCATTTTAATTGTTAAGAATCTTACGGTTTAAGAAAATAATTATTTGTCATTGTAAAGAGTTCATTTTTTGGATTACACTTTACCATTTTGCTTTAAAAAATGTAGGTGTAACATTTATCGAAAACCATGCCCATTGCTGATAGTTCCTTCCGCCAACAGTCCCTTTCAAAAATCTCAGGCTTGTGTTTGTCAGGTAAAAGGAATAACCTCCCGTCATGCTGACGAATTTGTTGACTTTGTAGCCAAATCCGAGATCGGTTTCCTGACCGAGGTTTTGATTGTACTCCCTGTTTACATCCCTGATGTCATTGGGTGTTGTGAATTGATGAATGGCCACGTTCAATGAAAGTTTCTCATTGGCGTTGTAGTTCACTTTTAAATAACTGTCCGTAAGGCCAGCCCCTTTGATGGAACTGCCGTTAGCGAAATAATCCATCGATCCGTAAAATTTGTGACCTGTCTGAAAATAGGGATTGAAAACATTATTTTTTGAAGAAGGTGTACCCACGTCATTTCCGCTCAGCCAATCACTTCCAATGCCCACATTCCATTTTGTGTCAGGTTTGTAACTGACATTGGCTGCGAGCAAATATGCGCTTGTGTTGGTATTGGCAATATTCTTTCCACCCTGGTAATAAGCGGAGATATTGACGCCCCACCTTTCACCGGTATGAAAAAGATTGGCTCCATAGGTTTGTGAAAAATAAGTACCCGACGGGGATTGAGGTATTGCATTTTGCAATCCGAGATTGGTAAACAGGAAAGTGAGTTTTGATGTTTTGCTAACCGGCAATCCTGCCCAAACGGTTTGCATCCATTTGTAAGGAAACGCATCATTTGTGTTATAAAGATTTCCGGTTGGATTATTCAGATTGTCTGCATAATTGGTTTTGTAATTCTGGTTGTAGGCAAAGAAACTTTTTACTTCGTAATTATTTTTGTGAAAGAAAAATGACAATGCATCGTGTGCACGTGCACCCTGGGCCCAATCAAGTTCTCCAAACATGCGTTCGTCATCAAGGGAGATTACCTGCCGGCCCAGTCTGACATCCCAGTTTGGGCTTAATTTCAATTGTGACCATGCTTCAAAGAAAGCAATTTTGTTGCCGCTGTTTTCAGCACCCTGAACCATGGCTTCCTGTCCCCAAACACCCACAGTTTGCGGAGACAACCTCACCGTGAGAAAATCCTTGTAATGGTAATCCATTTTAAAACGGATTCTTTCACTGATCAGTGCAGCCGGATCCTGGCCCTTGACCAGCGGCTGAAAATTGCCATCTCTGAATTCCAATCGGGGCCGCAATTGCCCGGAAAAAATGAAAGAGTTTTCCGGTTCCTGGTTTTGTTGGTTTTTCTGTGCCCTGGATAAAAGCGGGAAAAGAGAAAAGTTGAAAATGATTGAGAGGGTTAAAATCCTGTTGAGGTATTTTGTGTACAACATAGATAAATGGTTTTATTTTTAACTGGATGGGCACAAAGGAATTGCTGTGAGAATTTGCAGAAATTGATTTCAATCATAATTCAATTTGACCTTAATCACAATGTTGAAATTTCTGAATTCCTATACTGTGTATTAAATATTTTTTTAATGATTTTGCCGAAATGCATGTCTGACGTGGGCTTGGGCTGACTGTTCATCCGGGATGCTGTTGTTATTTTTCTTTAATTCCGATTGTTGGCGATTTTATAAAATTTTGTTATTGGCTTGCTGAACTACCAAGGGAGATTGGTTGAAGTAGTGGTTTAAGCTTTTGAAATTCTGTTGCTGTAATTCAATAATTTTACGTAACAAGATTATTGTTTACCTGAAATTAAAAGCCATGGCTACACAACCACTCGAACATACTATTAAAAAAAGCCGGCTTGGCGGAAGTTTATTTCATTGCATAGATGCTCATACTTGCGGTAATCCTATAAGGCTTGTCATTTCCGGCGGGCCTGCACTGGAAGGGAAAGATATGAGCGCAAAACGGCAATATTTTCTGAAACATTTTGATTGGATCAGGAAAGGACTGATGTTCGAACCGCGTGGGCACGATATGATGAGCGGAAGTATTTTGTATCCGCCCCATCATCCGGAAAATGATGTTGCCGTACTCTTTATCGAAACAAGCGGTTGCCTGCCGATGTGCGGCCATGGAACTATCGGGCTTGTTACAATTGTCATTGAGGAAGGAATTATTCATCCGAAAACACCGGGCCTCGTAAGGCTTGAAACGCCCGCCGGGCTTGTACTTGCTTCGTACAAATTGAAAAAAGGGAAAGTGGAATGGGTAAAACTGATCAATGTACCTTCTTTTCTGTTTAAAGAAAATATTCAACTTGATATTGATCCATTGGGGAAGATTTCAGCTGATGTTTCTTTCGGTGGGAATTTTTATGCTATCGTTGATAAACAAGAAAATTTCTCCGGACTCGAATATTTTTCAGCGGATGAATTAATTCGTATGAGCCGAACCGTCAGACAGCAGATTAATGAAAAATGCAATTTTGTTCATCCGGAAGATTCAACCATCAAAGGTTGTTCACATGTGTTGTGGACAGGAAAAGTTCTGGATAAACATTCCACAGCCCGCAATGCGGTTTTTTATGGCGACAAAGCTATCGACCGTTCACCATGCGGAACCGGCACCTCATCCAGAATGGCTCAGTGGTATGCCAAAGGAAAATTAAAAAGAGGAGATAATTTTATCCATGAAAGTATTATCGGTGCAACATTTACCGGAACGATAGAAGAAGAAACTACGGTGGCAGGAATGCCGGCCATCAAACCGGGAATCAAAGGCTGGGCAAAGGTTTACGGATACAATACGATTTCGATAGATCCGGCTGATGATCCCTATGCCGGAGGTTTTCAGGTCATCTGACTTTCTCGAGAATATAAATGACCGAACTGCAATGCTCAACATTCTTCATGGCTTTCAGATTTGATTTTATCCCGGAAATCAATGCACTCAACAGGTGCGACTTTCCTGATTTGTATTTTTCGCTGAGCATGCTCACATAAAAACTATCAAACCACATCGGCTTATAGTTTTCAATGGTGAATCCGAATTTCCCGGCAAGAAAACGCATACTTTCAGGCGAAAAATGATAGAGATGCCGGGGCACATCCCACGCTGCCCAATAATCGCGATAATGGTCTGCATCGCCGGAAGTATGGTTCGGTACTGCAATGAAGACCCTTCCTTCAGGTTTGATAAGGCGGTTTAATTCTTTAAATTGATTTTGTAGCTGATGCACATGCTCCATCACGTGCCACATGGTAATGGCATCAAAAGATGAAGAGGGCAAATCTTTAATAGCGGCGGGTTCCAGTGGTTTTATATGATGCAGTTCCTCTGAGTTTTTTCGCGCAATTTTATCCGGTTCAATGCCTGTTATTTCCCAACCTGCCTTCTGCATGGTGGTGAGAAAACTTCCCGTTCCACTTCCGATATCCAACAAACTTCCACGTTGTAACCCGCAACTCTTTTGTAAAAGATTTTTCTTTTGGCCGAGTGTATATTCTCTGATCAGGTGATACAACTTGTTGACGATTCCTTTGCGGGTATCTGAATGAGAAATATAGTTTTCAGAACGATAATATTTTCCGATTTCGGATTCATTGGGAATATGCTGAGTAAAAAAAAGATGGCAATTTGAACAACGCCATATTTCGAATTCCTCTCCTGAAACGGAATGGTCTTTAACGGTGATTTCCTTTTGTATTTTTTCACTGCCGCACGACGGGCATTGCTGGTAACGGATCATTTGGAAATATAAGTGGAGGGGGGTTCAGCGGGATTCAGGTGCACTCCAAATCCATTGGAGGTAATATAGATGAGATAGGTGACCGCAGCCGCAATAAAGAGTATCAATGCGGGTTTGTGCCATCTCAAATCCTGTTCATCCTCATGGTTATTGTAATATTCTTTCATTGCCACGTTGGTGGAATGTTTATCGCCTACAATGATTTTATGGGAATCTGCTTCGTGAATTATTCTTTCTGCTTTTACGGATGAAAGTGAAAATTTTTTTTTCACGGGAAGTAAAACAATTCCTTCCCCTTCTTTTTTTAGAGTACCCACCAAAGGGAGGATAACTGTTTTATTGGATCCCAGGTTATAGGCCGTTTCATCACACCATGTCAATAATAGTTGCTTGGCGGCCTGCAGATTCAGAGATTTTTTTTCGGCTGCATATTCTATCAGGCCTTCTGATAATTCATTGTCTTCGTTGTAAAGATTGTAATGAATTTGCGGAGGTTGAATTTCTTTGGATGCCACATCATTCACCGCAAAGGAACGTTCCCTTGTAAGCCGCCCAATGTTGGGCAACTTGCAGGAACCTTTCTGAACCAGATATGAAGCTATAACCTCATTCATTTTGCAACAAATCTATGAATAAAGAAAAATTGAAAAGAATAAAATTTAAAATACCTGATTCGCACGGATGATGCACGTTTGTTTTGGTGCCAACATCTCAAATTGGGAATAGAGCAGGCGTTTTAAAATTTTATATCAAATCCAAATGTGCCTATCACTTCCACGTACTCAAATGTCTGGCTGGCGCGGTTTCCCTTCATTGCTTTCGTGTTGGCCAATGCATCCAGGTAATCTACAAATCCTGTTTTTCCGGTGAATTCCAGGAAAAAGATTTTGAACGGATAGACTCTGGCCCCGCCTTCCAAACCAAAATTAAATCCGGCAACATGAAATTTATTATTCAACCTGTCCCCATGGTAGGTGAAATCAGTTCGCGGGATATTGATGCCAGCGCCTGCCTTCCACAAATACGTAAGTATATTCCTCTTTAATTTTTTAGAATATACCCAGGGATACTGCCTTACATAATTGATGTGTAGCCAGTTGGCGCCATCGGTATGTTCAAAATGAAGAAATGTTTGTGGATCTACTACCATATCCTGATCAACGGGTTTGCCTGCGATAGTCCCGGTTACGTGAACTGTTTGCCCATCTGTAACTACATATTTAGTGTGATCAAAGTTGATTTCAATAGCCCTGGTATGTTGCTCATTGAGATAAAATCCAACCCGGTAATTGTATTGGGGAAGAGATACCTGTGTCGGATTTTTGTAAATATCATAAAAGCCGGGACGCTGATGGGCTTTGGCATTATGCAGGGTAAAATTATCCCCGTTACTCAGTTTAAAGTGGATATTGCTTCTTGTAAACCACACATTATTCCAACCCCACTGAATATACATTCCCGAAATAAAACGGCTCTTTTTGGGAGGGTTTATGGTAAAATTTTGATTTTGGGCAAAAGCAGGAATTACCATCCCTATCATGAGGGACAAACAAATGATCTTTTTCATTCAGATAAAAAATGTTGCAAAAAATTTCAGAGGACTCACAGAATGCAAAGTTAGTCTCAATAGACGAAAGACGTTTATGAAATATGTATGCTGAAAAAAACCTGGTGAGAAGTGGGATGATCGGTGAGGAGGACTTTTCATCGATCTCTGCTGCACTGAAAAAAAGAGGATCAATAATCCGTATTTTCAAAACCTTCCTCAATCAAAACCTAACAATAATTCCTCCCAGCACCTGCACACCATACACGGGATAATTATTCCAATATTGATATTTGTCGTTAAAGACATTGTAGAAATCGGCCCAGGCGCTGAACATTTTATTGATCTTAAATTCAGCTCCAAGACTCAGGTCTGTTCCACCGTTCAGCTTTTTATCAGAGCCATTGGGAAGTAAAGCTTTTGCTCCGGAAAATGCTGCAAAATCTGCTTTGACGAGGAGTTGCTGAAATGCATTCCATCTTAATGAACCCGTCAGTTTCAACGGATATAATCCCCATGCATTGGTATTGTCTTTTAATCCGGAATAATTATTTAAATCCAATCCGGCTGTAACGGAAAAATTGTCCTGATCAACGTAATTCAAATCGCCGTGAATTCTGAAATTGTTCATCTTGCTTTCATTCAAAAGAAGGAAGCTCTTCTGGTCAAAATTGTCATTGACAAATAGCGGTATATCATTATATCTGATGTAGGCAGCTTTGGCAGTGAAATTGAAATGCCCGCCCGCACTTGCTTTGATGCCTCCGTAAAATTGTGTCTCTTTGGTATTGTTCAGGAAAACGGGATCTGCCATGTACGGATTCATTTCGCTCAAAGTGCGGAAACTGTTTGCAATATACCGCCCAACCCATCCACCCTGGATGGAAAATACATTTTCCTCCAGTTTCACATCACCATAAATGTTGGGCAATACATGAGATTCGCCATTATTCCATGAAGGCGTAAAGCCCGCATGGATATTAAAGAGATCGCTGTTGTATTCCAACGATGGGCTTACCTGAAAAAGTTTATTGGTGATTTGGAGATTGGCAGCCTTCTTCTTGTAACCATCCACGTTAGCCAGCACTTCCACTTTGACTTTCACATTATCTCCTACCGTTTTTTCTGCGGGCAGTGTTGCAATGAGTGTGCTTTCATCTACGAAACTTTCTCTTGAAAATGCATGGAGTTCTACATGCGGATCAAAATTGATTCCAACGCTGTTGACATCCTTGTTACGGAACCCGGCTTTGAGAACCATATCGCGGTAACTTCTTCTGATATCTGTCTTGTCATATTGAAATTGGTTGTGGTCGTATCCGTATAAATAATTTTCTCTGTTTTGAAAACCGAAAGTTCCGTAGGCTTCATTGTTACCGGTAAACAAGCTGCCGGAAACACGTGCATTGATTTCACTCATGTCCTGGTTCTTGATTTTCCCGCGGCTTGAAATATAATCACCATACAATTCAACAAACCCTTTTTCGGGATTTAAGGAACTGATGGCTCCTTCAAAATAAGGCGTAGTCATACTTCCGAAACCTGCTTTCACATAATTACGTGTACCCCACAATTGGGTAGTGTCGGGTGTGAGTGGCGCGGGTTTGCGCACCACAGGCTGAAAAGCAAATTCCAGATTTTGTGCAGGAATGTAATAGGCCATCCGGGGACGCGAGGTATCGATGGTCAGAGGAGTCGCGTGCAGATTGATTTTAACTGCATTGTTCAGGTGCGGTTTGAACGAAGAGGTAATTTCAATTGTTTGCTTTTGCACGGGTTCCTGAGCTAACAAACCATGGGTCAGAAAAATGCACAACGATAAGGTACACCCGGCTTTTAAAATATTTGACATAGTACAATGCATATTCTATTGGTTAGTTTTCCTGTTTTACTTTGGATACTGATTTTTCTTCATCAACTGCCTGCTGGTATTTTGTAGCTGCTTCTTCCTTCAATTCGGGTATGGTAGCATTGTCAGCCACACTCTTGTAAGTGGCTTTGGCATTGAAATAATCTTTTTGTTTCAGATAAATATCACCCAGGAGTATGTAGGAACTTGCCACCCAGTAATCTGAACCTGCCACTTTAATTGCTTCCATCCCGGCCTTTTCAGATGCGCTTAAATTTCCCAGCATAAAATAACTACGGGCAATTTCGTAACGGGCTTCTGCTCCCCAGATTGATTTGTTGATGGCTGCTACTTTTTTGAATGCATCAATGGCATCATTCCATTTGTTATTTATTTCCAGTGATTTTCCTAAAACAAGATTAGCAATTGCTTTGTCATCTGTGCTGATTCCTTTTTTTGTGAGCAATTGTTCTGCTGCTGAATTTGCCTGAGCGAAATCTTTGGTCTGATAATAACTCCTCGTCAGTCCGCGCAAGGCTTCCAATTGATTTTCCTGTGTGGATGCAATTGACAACAGGTTTTGGAAATAAAATTTTGCGCTGTCATAATTCACCAGATTAAAATAATAAATACGTGCTGCCGAAAGTGCTGACTGTTCTGCGAAAGGGCTGCTTCCCTGGCGAACGACGGCGGTGTAACCCGTCACTGCATTTTTCCAGTCACTGCTTTTTTCATAACACTGGCTTTTGTGATAAAGTGCATTCAGCACAAAACCTCCCTGTGGATATTTTGAAATATAGTTGTCGAATCCTGCAATCGCTGCTGCGCAATTGTTGTCCAAAAACTGGCGTTCTGCTGAAACATAGGTGAGCGAATCAGCTTCGGTTACACTGATTTGTTTTCCTGATTTTTTGAGAAATGCAATGAATTCATTGGGCTTTCCCATTTCCACATAAATACTTTTCATGTTGTCCATTGCCTCATCCGATTCTTTTGATTGCGGGTATTTGCTGACGAGTTTCTGATAATTATTCAGTGCTTCCTGATTGTTGTTCATGTTGTAATTGGCAAGTCCCAGTTTGAGATAGGCGGCGGGATAGAAGGCAGTTGCAGAAGGATCTGCAAGAATCCTGTCCAGGTAGGGAATGGCGCTGCTGAATTTTTCCTGTGTCATGTAGGCATTTGCTATTTGCATGTACGATTCAGGAACAAGATCGCTTTGCGGATATCTTTGAACGAGCCGATCCAGCGTTTGGATTTTTGCAGGCTGGTTATTGATTCCGTTGATCAAAGCAATTTGAAAATATGAATAGTCGCTCTGTGGCAAACCGAGATCCACAACCCGTTGATACATTTTTTTTGCAGTGGAATAATTCTTTTGCATGTAGAGTGCATCGGCTGAGCGTACATAAGCATCCTGCATAATCGAAGATGAACTTGCATTTATGTTGGGTGCCAGTGCTTTGAAATTATTGTGTGCTACCGGATAATTTTCCAGGTTGAGATAATCATAGCCGAGGGTATAATGGGCATTGTCAGGATTGGCTTCTCCCTGCACCCCGCCAGTCTGCAAATACTTGCTGAGATTTTGAATAGATACATCATAACGGGATTGCCTGTACGCAATTTCTCCTTTCCAGAAATAAGCGAACGGAAGGGACTGGCCTGGATAGGGATCCCTGATTATTTTATCGAGCAAATCATTCGCCTCCGCGTACTGCGAATTATTGATGTATTCAGACGCTTTGCCAAGCAGGATTCTTGTATGAATACGCTGCATGGTGGGCGTTGGTTTATCAAATGAATTGTAAAGTTTCAGTGCGTCGGAATAATTGTTGCTGTTAGCAAGCAGGTTAATCTGAATTTCCTTGGCTTCATTCGCATAGGCAGATTGAGGATAGAGATCCAGGAATTGTTGAATGGAATTCAGGGCGATGTCATTGTATCCCAAATCATAGGATAGCTTTGCATAATTGAACCGGCTCACTTCCTGTTGAAAACGGTTGCTGCTGTTGTCTGCACTGAATTTAAATGCATTCCGTGCATTGGCTTTTTGATTCGTTTTCAAATAAAGATCTCCGAGAAGATACATGCTGTTCTGGCCGAGGGAATCATTTTCATTGCTCAGTTGTTTGAAGGCTTCAATGGCTTTGTTCACCTGATTGCCGTCATAGTAACAATAAGCCAATTCATACATTACTTCTTTGCTGACCTGGGACGTGCTGTTTACATAGTCCTGAAGAAGAGGAAGCGCTCTGGCAAATTGCCTTTGTTCAAAATAAATCTGACCGGTCAGGAGCCTGAGGTCGTTTCTGTTTTCTACTGCCGGTTTGTTCAATGCATTTTCAGCATACCTGAGAGATTGATTTTTGTTTCCCTGCAAATAATAAATCTGAGCAATATAGTAAGGTACTTTGTTCGAATAGTTGTTATTGTTTTCTACCTGTCGGAATGAAGCGAGTGCTTCATTGTAATTCCCGTCTTTGAAACAGATATATCCGTAATAATAATTGGCATCTGCATAATGCTTGTTATCGGGTAACTGATGAATTTCATTGAACAAAGGTTTTGCCTTGGCAAATTCATTCATCCTGAAATAGGAATATGCCAATTCAAATTTGGCATCGGCAATTTGATCATTGCTCAGGTTCTCATAACCTGCACGTTCGTAATAGAGGGCTGCCCTGGGAAAGTTTTCTTTCTGAAAATAAAACTGAGCCAGAAAAAAACTCATCAATTGTTTTCGGGGTTCGTCAATGGCAGATTTGAGAAATCTTTGCGCTTCTTCTTCGGCTACAGACTGATCCAGTTTAAGGCCGGTAGCTACAAAAAAATAATTGACGTCCTGATTCAGGTATGCGTGTTCTGAAGATGTATTATCCGGGTATTTGTCTCTGAGCGTTTTTAGCAACGGATAAGCCAAAAGATAATCACCTTTCATGAAATAATCTTTTGCCTGTTTGTAGGTTTTCTCAGGATCGGTTACACTGTAGTTGGCCTGAGAGGATGCGGATTGTACTGTGAGAACAAAAAACAGGGAGATTAGGATTCTGTTCATTCAAATAGTTTATGAAAATCAAGAATGTCTTTTAGAAAAATATTGCGGCAAAAATACCAATTCACTTGTTTTTTCAATATTAGTTGAATGAGGGTAATAAAAACGCCTTAATTTGCGAAAATCTTTGTTAATAAAAGAGCGTATTTTATGAAGAACTTTTTCAGTACTAAATATTCTGATGCCGCATTCAATGTGGGTATGCTTGTGTTGAGGGTCTTCCTCGGTTTGGTGCTTATCGGACATGGATACCAGAAGCTGATTCAGTTTCACGGGTTGAAAGACAAGTTCATGAACTTTATGCACATGGGTAGCACCACTTCTCTGGTGCTGATCATTTTTGCAGAATTCTTTTGCAGCTTTTTATTAATCATTGGCCTGCTCACCAGATTAGCCGCAATCCCGGTATTGATAGGAATGGGTGTTGTGTTTTTTGTTGCATCCGATGCAGATCTTTTTCAAAATGGAGAAAGGGGAGGAGTTTATATGGCAGCCGCATTTTTGTTGTTGATGGTGGGTCCGGGCAAAATCAGTATGGATGGAATTTTGAAAAAATAGGAGATGTATATTTCAAAAACAACCTTGAGAATTCACTATGCACTCACCGATCAGATGGGTGTTGTTTATCACAGCAGGTATGCCGAATTTTTTGAGATAGGCAGGACCGAAGCCCTCCGGCAATTGGGAATTACCTACAAAGAAATTGAACAGAGCGGAGTCATCATGCCTGTAACGGAGTTACATACACGATTTCTGCGGCCTGCGAGATATGATGACCTGATTACAATTGTGACAACCCTGCGGGAAATACCCGTACATTCAAAAATTACCTTTATCTCTGAAATTTATAACGAACAAAATGAATTGCTGACGACCGGCAGTGTCACCCTTTATTTTATGGAGAAGAGTGGAAAAAAAAGAGCTGAGATGCCGCATGTCATTAAGGATAAAATACTGCCTTATTTCCCGACAATTGAGTAGCAGGTTGATGTGGATTTCGAAAAAAATAACTTTGCGAAATAAATTTCTTCTCTATATTTGATTCATCAATGACGGATCATTTATCCCATATTTCTTTTTCCTTTCCCAGCCCGGCACCCGGATGCTGACAGGCGCGTGCGGTTAGCCTCCTGTCAGTGAATTTCTTTCCATTCAATTATTTCAGCGGATTTCCCGCATTCGCATTTTCTATTTTAATTTTTACAAAACATGAATATCACTATCATTGGCGGTGGAAACCTCGGTACTTCCATTGCTGCCGGATTATTAGAATCAAAATACACTTCAGCAAAAAACATTACCATCACACGCAGAAACCTGCAACCCCTGGAATCTCTCAAAAAAAGAGGTATCAACGTTCAATGTGATAACAATACAGCAGTTAAGAAAGCAGACATCATTATCCTTTCCGTCAAGCCTTTTCAGATCAAGGACGTTTTGGAACAAACTCATTTTTCGAAAAACCAAATCCTGGTAAGTACTGTTACCGGTATCTGGCTGAAAGACCTGAAACAATGGGCTGGCAAGGACTTGAGAATTTTCAGGGTGATGCCCAATACAGCCATTGCCGTCCGTAAAAGCATAACCTGTATTGCACATCAGAATGAAGATTCAGATTCGGTGAAAGTTGTGAGTGGCCTCTTTGATCATTTGGGTAGTTCTGTTGTGATTGATGAAAAACTGATGGATGCGGCAACTGTCGTGGGCGCCTGTGGTATCGCATTTGCCATGCGTTACATCAGGGCGTGCATCCAGGGTGGAATTCAAATCGGGTTCAGTGCAGAGCAGGCTTCTCAAATCGTGTCTCAAACTGTGGATGGCGCAGCATCTTTGTTGTTGAAAAATCATTCACATCCTGAACAGGAAATTGATAAGGTAACAACTCCACGCGGATGCACCATCTCCGGTCTGAATGAAATGGAACATCACGGGTTCAGCTCTTCCGTTATCAAAGGTGTGACCGCAAGTTTTGATAAGATTGCATGAGAATTGAGCGCGGCAAATTCAACTGAGAAAAAAGCGGAACAGAATTGAAACGCTGTTCTGCTTTATCCCTTAAAATGAATTTAAAAACATTTTAAAGATTTTCTCAATTACGTTGATCTGCAATTTGCAGGCGGTTTTGTTTTGATTTCTTATAAATAGACAAGAACGGAATTTTTAGTTCATTGTAAAAACAATTCTCCTTCCGGCCTCCGCTTTTCTGTTCCATACTTCTGCAATATTTTCCAATGCGGCTGTCTCAAGATTTGCAGTCAAAATACCTTTGGCAGCTAACTGAAATATCTCAGGAAATATTTCCTGGTGGATTCTGTTGTACTCTTCTTTTGTGTAGCTCCCTGTGCCTGCACCAATAATTTCTATCGCCGAACTTCTGATGGTATCTGCATTAAGTTTGATATCAGTTCCTGCGTTATTTCCCAGATTGATGAAACGAGTCTGATGTGTGGGGCCGTCTTTAATCAGACGAATGAATAATTCGGCAACATGTCCCCATAAATAATCGAGAACGATATCAATGGGTGCAACAGATTGTATCTTTTTAAATTGCCCTGAAATTTTTTCTTCTGATTGATTTAGTAAAATTAATTCTGTCGCTCCAAGATTCTTCAGGTGATTGAGCCTTTCCTGATCTCTCCCTGTGGCGATGATTCTTTTTGCTTTTAAATATTTGGCAGCTTGCACTGCGATTTGTCCGGTAAATCCAGTAGCGCCATTGATGAGTACAGTCATGTCTTTTTTCATATAACCCCTGAGTCGCAATGGAACAAGAGATCCTGTGATTGCATTCGGCAAAGCCGCTGCCAATGCAGGATTGAGAGATTCCGGAAGAACGACATACTGCCCTTTGGTAATAACGGCTTTCTCTGCAAACATTCCGGAAATTCCCTGTGTATAAACATGTGTTCCGTTTTCAAGTGTGCCCACTCCGTCACTTCCTGTAATCGACGGAAAAGTTTTGAACGATCCATAAAACCCACTTTTTGTTCTGAGCCTGTCATAGTTTTTTAGAGGAGATGCAACGACAGTTATGATTTGTTGTTGATCGTTTTCTAAGTTGGGTTCATTGATTTCTCTGAGTTCAGGTGTGGTGTTTAATCCGGTTATTATTGCCGCCTTCATGTTACAAACATTTCTGGCAAAATTATTTGTTTGTAAAAGAAGCAGAATTGATTTAGGTCAATAAAGGCTTAACCTATTTCCACACTTTTCTCGGCCTTCTGATTAATGAACCGGCAAAAATTAAATAATATGCAAACATCCAGAGATCAAAAAGAAATGTAAAAGGAGCGAGATCTTTTTCCTTCAGTTTTGCCTCACACTTGTAAACAATAAAATATTGGATAATTGTTTTTAAGAAAAATGCAGACAATACAAATTTCCAGTCGAAAAAAAGAAAAGAAGCGATAAGCAGGGGATAAAAAAGAAATGAGGTGAAAGCATATAACCCAAGAAGAAATTTGTGTTTGGTTTTGTAATAACGTGAAGTGCTGTAATGCCTTTGTTTCTGACGTTTCCACTGATTGAATGTGGAAGCAGGCCTGGTAATTGTGAATGTTTCGGGATCAATGGATATAGCCACATTATCTTTTGTGGCTGCCCTATTAATAAAAAGGTCATCGTCGCCTCCCGGTAAATTGTTGAAAGCGCTGAATCCTTTATGCCGGAAGAATATGGTTTTTTTATAACTTAAATTTCTGCCCACACCCATGTAAGGTATTCCGGCTTTTGCAAAAGACAGGTATTGCATAGCCGTGTGAAAGCCTTCCCAGCGAATGATCTTATTGAGAATCCCTTTTTTCTTTTGAAACGGACTGTAACCCAAAACAATTTCTTTTCCGCCCGCAAAACATTCCTGCATTTTTTCAATCCAGTTTTCAGATGCCGGTACACAATCGGCATCTGTCAGTAAAACCACTTCGTATTTGGCGGTTTTGATCCCAACGCTCAACGGAAACTTTTTTCCGGGAATCAGTGCGGCTTCCTGCTTTAACTCGACAATCTGTAATTGTTTAAATGTTTTTTGATATTCTTCCAGAATGTATTTGCTCTCGTCGGTGGAATTGTCATTTACCAGGATGACCTCATGTGTCGTGCTGTATTTCTGTACCAATGATCCGGGCAAAAAGTTGGCAAGGTTTTCTGCCTCATTTTTTGCGCAGATGATGACAGAAACCGGTTGTGTTTGCGATTTATCAGGTGGTTTGATTTTGAAAAAAGCCAGCCGGCTGAAAAAATACAGGTAATAGAATATCTGCACCAGGGCCACAATACAAAAACCAATAAATATATAATTGTAAGGATTTCCCAAAAACTTCGCGAGGTTCATTCAGACTAAAAAGATTGATGTTAGGTTCGGGGTGCAAACTTAGGTGAAAGATAGATTCAGTGATTTGTTTGTTATGAATGCTTTTGATATAAATATCCACATGAAGTTAATTTCTGAAAACCGAACCCGGAATTCGCCACGACAGACAGGCGTGAAACCACCAGGCCGCCCAAGTTCCTATGATCCTAAACGCCTAAACATCTAAACGCCTAAACGTTTCTGTTCCTCATCAGCCAAACAACCTGGAACTCTAAACTCTCACCCCTTCACTTGCAATACATACTTATTCTCAAACCAGTCGTCTCTAAAAATCTTTTTGTGAATTTCCCATTGGTGTACTTTTTTTCGTACATCATGAATTTCCCGGGATAAGTCTCCTCCTTTCAAACAAATCAATCCATAATAAGGTTCTTTTTTCTGCAAGAGCAATGACGCACTCCATTTCCACAAATCTTTCAGCGGCGCTACCGCACGGGAAATAACCCCGTTGAATTTCTGATTTCTGATATCTTCGGCTCGAATTTGTTCTGCCGAAACGTTTTGCAGGGACAATTCTTTTGCAACTTCATCAACTACTTTTATCTTTTTGGCAATACTGTCAACCAAATGAAAATGAACTTCGGGAAAATAAATGGCAAGCGGTATCCCCGGAAAACCCCCGCCACATCCAAGGTCCATTATAGTGCTGTGTGCCTGAAATGAAAATACTTTGGCTATGGCAAGGCTGTGCAACACGTGATGAATAAAAAAGTTATCCAAATCTTTTCTGGAGATGACATTGATGCGTTCATTCCAGAAAAGATAAATCTCTTTGAGCCTTTCCAATGAAATCCTTTGTTCTTCTGTAAGTGTCGGAAAATCTTCTCCCTGCCAGATCATGCAGACAAAGATAATGGTCTGCCCTGATCAGAAAATTCATTCATGGTTATCTTTGCCCGCCAATAAAAAGAGTATGGCCCGACTGAAATTTGATTTAGAAAAGACAGATACACAAACGAAGGCAAGGTGTGGAACAATCACAACGGATCACGGAAAAATTGAAACACCGATTTTTATGCCGGTGGGAACTGTGGGAAGTGTGAAAGCCGTTTCACAACAGCGTTTGGTCAGCGATGTGAAAGCTCAGATCATTCTTGGAAATACGTATCATTTGTATCTCCGGCCGGGAACACAGGTGCTGGAAGCTGCGGGCGGTTTGCATAAATTCATTCATTGGGACAGGCCGGTTCTTTCCGACAGCGGTGGCTTTCAGGTTTTTTCATTGAGCGGCACAAGAAAAATTTCGGAAGAAGGTGTCTGGTTTCAGGCACATATTGATGGGAGCAAACATTTGTTTTCTCCCGAAAAAGTGATGGACATAGAAAGGTCAATTGGTGCGGATATCATGATGGCCTTTGATGAATGTCCGCCGGGAGGCAGCGAATACAAGTATGCCAAAGATTCAATGGAACTGACTCATCGCTGGCTTGAAAGATGTGAGAAACAGTTTACTTCCACTAATGACAAGTATGGTTACACGCAAAACTTATTTCCGATTGTGCAGGGAGGAACCTATCACGATTTGAGACTGGCTTCGTGCGAATACATTTCTTCCATAGATGCCCCGGGCAATGCGATAGGCGGATTGAGCGTGGGTGAACCACTTGAAAAAATGTATGAAATCTGCAACTTCTGCTGCGACCATTTACCGGAAAATAGACCCAGATATCTGATGGGCGTGGGCACTCCGTGGAATATTCTCGAATGTATTGCCATGGGTGTGGATATGTTTGACTGCGTAATGCCTACACGCAACGGCCGCAATGCCATGCTGTTCACAACTCAGGGAATCATTAATATCGACAATGAAAAATGGAAAAATGATTTCTCGCCCATTGATCCGGAACTGGATTGTGAAGTGAGCCGGTATTATTCCAGGGCTTATTTGCGGCATCTTTTTAAATCCAAAGAATTACTGGCGCTTGAAATTGCGAGCATTCATAATCTTGCTTTCTATCTCGACCTGGTGAAACAGGCGCGCAAACACATTTTCGCAGGAGATTTTGCTACCTGGAAAAATGAAATGGTAGTGAAATTGCAGCAGAGGTTATAGATTCTGATTAGAATTATTTTTCAATTTCGTCTGATCCACATTTCCTTTTTCATCCAGGATAGGATGGGGGACAGGCTCTTTCCCTTCGGGCGTTATTTGATTAAATATTTTTTTGATGTAAATCCATTTGCCATCTTTCCAAACCAATCCTTCATAATCGCCATCAGGAATATAAGTGAACTTTTTCTCCGGTTCATTGGTTTCCGAAATCATATGTTCAATGACGATCATTTTCATTTCCGGATCATAGTTGAGTTTCGGACTTGCATTCTTTTTATAAACCATAATGTACCTGGTCGCCCCTGTCGGATGTAAAATACTGCCGGGAATCATAAATTCATGTCCGCCGAAAACGGGTTTGCCGTCATGAAATGTCAGCATGTCTATGATTTTCCGGTTACTCTTAAAATCATTTTCATCAAATCCGAGAAGCGTGTAATATTTTCTTCCGTTCGCTTCATTTTCCACAATGTTGTAATACACAGCGCCTACCCAATTGAAATTATCTCCGATCATTTTCTCTTCATCTTTCATAACAGGCGAACGGTCAATCAACGGAAATAATTTGAGCGAGCCGTCTTCTGTTTTCATCTGAATAGCTCCATGCTGGCGCGTGGTAGCTTCATCAATAAACAGTTGCCAGGTGAATATCCTGAAACTTTTATCCGGCGGTTCTACTTTGGAAATCGTAACCAATGAATCAAATGGATAATCGAAAGAATATTTTGTACTGAGTGCTTTTACAAACATTCTTGTGAAAATGCTGTCGGCTTCAATCCTCTCTTCGGGGCTCCTCCCTCTCAGGATGGCTTTTGAAAAAGTCTTCATGGTATCTTCCTGTTCCTGCAGAGCTTTATATTCTTCCGGTTGCAACTGGCAGAAAGCTGCTGTTGAGAAAAAACAAATGGTTAAAGTGAACAGCAAAGTTTTCATGAAATGATTTGAACAAAATAAACTTGAAATATTTAAAATTATTGTTAAGCAATTACGGTTTTAACGTACAGGTAATTCTTTTGTGAATGCTGAAAGGTCATCAAAAACCAGGTCAACCGGTGGAAGCCTCTCATACACATCTTTCCGCGTTGACTTTAAAAGGACATTTATTTCCACTCCTAAATTTCTACCGAATTCCATATCTGTCAAAGAATCTCCAACCATAACCGACTTTTTCAGTTCAATGTCCGGGAAATCTTTTATTGCCTGCAAACCCATGCCTGGATTGGGTTTCCTATTTTCTCCCTCCATATCGGGGCAAACATAGATTTTGTCTATTCTTCCACCGGCAGATTCAATTTCATTTAGCATTTTTGAATGGATACGCACCAGTTCTTCCGGTTTAATCAATCCTTTGGCAATGCCTCTCTGGTTGGAAATAATCAGGATCTTTCCAAAATGGTTATTGAGCACCCGCAATGATTCTTTGACGCCTTTGAGAAAATTAAACTCTTCCCAATGTCGAACATAATCTCCGGGTTTCCTTTCGTTAATCACTCCGTCCCGATCGAGAAATAAAGTCCAGCTCTTATCGATTTTCTTCAGCATTTTTTCCAATCAGGTTTTATTGCCGGCAAAGGTGATTGTGATTTTCAAATAAAAAAAATTAATGGGAAAATATCCGGCATCCTTTGAAAAAAATTCAAAAATCACCCCTGAAATATTTATTTTTTTTGGCATTAAAGGGTATGGTTTACCTTTATACGCGATGAAAAATTTGTTTACACGATTTAAATTTTAAAGAATTATGGGATTTGTAAAAGACCGGTTTAAGGCCAAAGCAGACAAATTGGCCGCTGAAATTAAGGACATCCTAAAAGAAAATGGTGACAAGCCGATTGGCCAGGTAAAATTATCACAGATATACACGGGAATGCGCGGTATTACTGGGTTGGTAACAGAAACTTCTCTTTTAGACCCACAGGAAGGAATTCGGTTCAGAGGCTATTCCATCCCTCAATTACAGGAATCTTTGCCGAAAGCAAACGGAGGAAGCGAGCCTCTTCCCGAAGGTTTATTTTATTTGATGCTTGTAGGAGAATTGCCTACCGAAGAAGATGTGCAACACATGACAAGCGTGTGGCAAAGGAGAAGCCATGTCCCGAATTATGTATTTGATACCATTGAAGCATTGCCTGTCAGCACGCACCCGATGACACAGTTTGTGGTTGGCATTATGGCGCTGCAAAACGAAAGCACTTTTGCACAACGTTATGCGGAAGGAATGAGCAAAAAAGATTATTGGGATGCAACCTTTGATGATGTGATGGATTTGATTGCCCGCCTGCCAAGAATAGCCGCCTACATTTACCGCCGTAAATACAAAGGGGGAAATCATATTCAACCCAACGGATTATTGGATTGGGCCGGAAATTTTGCACACATGCTTGGCTACAAAGATGAAGAATTCCGTGAACTGATGCGTTTGTACATGACCATTCACGCCGATCATGAAGGAGGTAATGTTTCAGCACATGCAACTCACCTGGTGGGTTCTGCATTGAGCGATCCGTACCTGTCGCTGGCTGCGGGAATGAACGGATTGGCAGGTCCTCTGCACGGATTGGCCAATCAGGAAGTGATCAAGTGGATACTGGAAATGGAAAATGAAATCGGCAGCGACCTTCCTACCAAAGAACAAATTGCAGATTATGTAAGAAAAACTTTGTCGGAAGGAAAAGTTATACCGGGATACGGGCATGCAGTTTTGAGAAAGACCGATCCCCGTTTTGAAGCCCAGATGAGATTTGGAAAGAAACACATGCCGGATGATAAATTGTTGCAAACTGTTTGGAATATTTATGATACCGTTCCGGAAATTTTGGGAAGCATAGCCAAGATTAAAAATCCATGGCCGAATGTAGATGCGCACAGTGGTGCACTGCTTTTGCACTATGGTTTGAAGGAATATGAATTTTATACCGTACTGTTTGGCGTGGCACGTTCACTCGGAGTGCTGGCAACTCTTTGCTGGGACCGGGCGCTTGGAATGCCGATTGAACGCCCGAAATCTGTAACCACAGAGCACGTAAAATTGTGGTTGCAGGGAAAAGATGAAATCTGGGGTTAATTAATGAATCAGATTACTATATTTGCGGCGCTGCCATTTTTTTGTCAGCGCCTTTTTTTGGGGAATTAGCTCAGTTGGTAGAGTATTTGCATGGCATGCAAAGGGTCACCGGTTCGAATCCGGTATTCTCCACTGCAAACCAGGAAGAAAATATAATTCCTCTTCCTGGTTTTTTTATGTAAAAAATCCGATTCGTTTTAATCTTTTAATTTTTTTAGCGCTGTGCCTCTGTGTGCAGCGATGTGGTCTGACTTGTCACTCTTAATTTCGTATTGTGGATTTTCGGCAGATGCGTGATGTGTGTAACCTTTGTACTGGAAATCGCTGGTGTGAACTTTGATAATTCTGCCGCTAACATGTCCGGCTTCGGAATTCCAGGTGACGTGATCTCCGATTTTAAATTGTGTAATCATTGTAAAATTGTAATTTACCCTCGTTATGAAAAAATTGAAATACGCTCTATTGGCAATGCTATTCGTCTCATTTTTTTATGGCACTAAGGCCCAGAGAGACACTATCAAAATTGATACCGATTGGAAATTTAAAATCGATAATGATGGCGCAGGAAACCAGCAGCGATGGTTTTTAAAACCGTTGACAGATACGCGTGAGGTGAATGTGCCCCACACCTGGAATATTGAAACTGAAAATCAAAATCACTATGGATGGGGATGGTATGAGAAAACAGTTTTTGCACCGGCATTTTGGAAGACGAAGAATGTGGTTTTGGTTTTTGGTGCAGTGAACCATTCGGCATACATCTATCTCAATGGTGAAAAGATCGGAGAACATGTGGGAGACGGGTTCAATAAGTTTTTTATTAATCTCAATGGCAAATTGAAATACGGGAAATCAAACCGCATTACAGTTGCAGTAAACAATGATTATGGGAGAAATAAAGTTCCATTCGGCAGTTCCTTTGACTGGCCCAACGACGGGGGAATTATTCGACCCGTTTCTTTTATTGTAAGCGGAATGCCGGCTGCAAATTATATTCATGTTACGCCGACCTTGCTCCCGAATTGGACCGATGGCAAAATGAATATTACATTGGGTTTTGATAAACCTCAAACCAACCTCGAATATCATGTAACCATCACTGAGGACAACCAGCCGACTTCAAAAAAAATTTATGAGCAGACTGTTGTACCTCAGTGGAATCAGGGTGAAGCGGGTTTTAACCTGGAACTAAAAAATATTCATCTCTGGCAGTTTGATTTCCCGAATTTGTACAGAGTGGATGTAACCGTATTAAAAGACAGAAAGACGGTGGACAGGCTATCCGCGAGTGTTGGGTTCAGAAAAATTGATTTTGTTGATGGCCAGACATACCTCAATGGTGAACCTGTAAAGTTGATGGGAGTAGAATGGACAGCCGGTTCGAATCCGGATTTTGGTTTTGCCGAATCCGATTCTCAGATTATTGCGATGGGGAAATTGATGAAAAATGTAAATGCAATTTTCAGCCGTCAGCATTTTCAGCAGGGTGATGTATTTTATAATTTTTGCGATCGCAATGGAATTATTGTTCAGCAGGAAGTTCCTTTATGGGGTGGTGAAACACCGGCCAATGATACCATCAGGAGAATTGCAATGAGCCAGATGAAAGAGATGATTACAAATTTGTACAATCATCCGAGCATTTTTTCATGGGGAGCAGGAAATGAATTGAGAGGCAGGGATCCGAAGATGATTGCCATAATAAAGGATCTTATCAATGAAGCCCGTTCGTTGGATACTTCAAGACATTCCGCTTATGTAAGCAATACGCTGACTTACGGATTTTACAATACGCCGGGTTTTGTTCCGGATGCTGCATCTGACGGGGATTATCTGATGATGAATGAATATGGCACTTCGTGGTGGAGCCTGCCTGCCGGACAGATTGGATATTATCTCGACAGCATTCACACAACATATCCCAAAATGCCATTTTTCATTTCGGAGTTTGGATTGTGCGAACCCAATTTCCGGGGTGGTGATGAAAGGCGCCTGCAGGATATGATTTATCACATGAGTTTATTTGAAAGCAAACCTTTTGTGCAGGGAGCGATTTATTTTGATCTTACCGATTACAGAACGCATTATCCGGGCACTTCAGATAATGATAAGTTCCGCCGCAGGATTCATGGTGTGTATGATATGTATGGAAATCCAAAACCTTCCATGAAAGTATTGCGGGAAATGTCTTCGCCATTGGAAGTGCAAAATTTGATTTCGTCAGGAAAAGGAAAGCAAAAAGTTTTAATTTTCGGCAGCATGGGATTGCCTCAGTACACAACCCATGGTTATAAATTATATGTAAGCACCCATGAAAATAATTACCACCTTTCCAGGCCTTATGCAATTCCAGAATTGAAACCTGGTCAATCGGCTTATGTGGAAGTAAATGAGGTGAACAATGGAAATTGTTTTATAACCGTAGTCAGCCCGCTCGGATATGTCACTTCACAAAAATCGTTTTATGAAACGAATGATTAAATTTTTCAGGACAGGCTTTCACGGATGATCGTGTAATTAAAATTTTATTCTTTTGCGCTGTTCATAAAGGCCTGTCCATTCGAAATGAAATATTGAGGTTTTCGGAATTCCGGAATTTTGACAAACTCCGATTGGGAATTATTTATTTTTCCGATTGAATAGTCCAATTCAATTTGCTTTTGTTTTATCGCTGACAATATGCAAATCAGTTTGCGGAAACGGAATTTCAATGTTTGCCTCGTCGAGCGCATCTTTCACTACCTGCTGAATTTTAAACACCGTATCCCAATAAACATTTTTGTTCATCCAGATTATAATACTCAGATCGACAGAACTCGCCGCAAGATTTTTTACAAAAACCAATGGCGCCGGGCTTTTCAATACATTTTCATTTTTGGTCAGTGTGTCCAGAATAATTTTCTGTGCCGTTTTGATATTCGAATCGTAGGAGATACCGATTACAAAACTGAATCTCCGGACTGATATCTCCGTGTAATTGGTGATAACAGAATTTGCCAGTGCTCCGTTTGGGCTGAATATTTTTAATCCGTCGTCATTTGTCAGCGTGGTGTAAAGCAAATCGATTTTTTCAACGGTGCCTACTGTTCCGGACGGATTTGTGATATAATCACCAACTTTAAACGGCCTGAATAATAAGATCAAAACACCGCCGGCAAAGTTGGACAAACTTCCCTGCAATGCCAGCCCTACTGTAAGTCCTGCTGCCCCGAAAATTGCAGTCAGACTCATAGATTTGAAACCCATGATCCCGATTACCAAAACAATCAAAGCAATGTAGAGCACAATGTTTATCAGGCTCAGCAAAAAACCTCTGAGCGATTTATCCAAATCACGTTTGTCAAAACGCCTCGCCATTATCCTCAACAATATTCTGATAATATAAACACCGGCAATCAGTACAATAATTCCTGTGATGTACTTCGGCATGGCGTCCAGCAGGCTGTCCGCGAATTTTCCAAGGCTGTCTAATATTTTGTTCATAGTTATTTATTTACTTGTTTTTAGCTTTCAAAGCGTTTTCAATTAAAAAATACCTGTGACTATTGATTTAGCACAGAGATTTATTTTTTACGGATTGAGATAGGTAAGAAAAATATGATAAATAGTTCTTAAAAAATGGATAATTAGGATTAATTTATTTTTTACTTCGATTTTCAATTTGGCCTGATTCTTAAAACTTCGCTGTTCCGTAATTATCTTGATTTTATTGTAAATTCACTTCTATGGATAAAATACAAACCGGGAATTTAATTTTCCTTGATATCGAAACCGTTCCGGGCAACCCGGATTTTCAAAGTCTGCCTGATGTGTGGCAGGAATTATGGAATAAAAAAGTTGCCCGGCTGGTGCCCGAAGGCATCACACCGGAGGATTTTTATTCACAGCAATCTGCGTTGTATGCTGAATTCGGCAGAGTGGTTTGTATCTGTATTGGATATTACCGTTCCGATGGTACGGAGAGGAAACTCCGGGTAAAAGCCCTGGCCTATGATGATGAAGCAAAGATTCTGAAGCAGTTTAATGAAATGATTACTCAATTTGAAAACCATCACAAGAATTGGATTTTTGCAGGGCATAACATCAGGGAATTTGATCTTCCTTATTTATCAAGAAGAATGTTGATTAATGGTTTGGATATCCCTCAAAGTATGTCGTTTCAGAAATTGAAACCATGGGATATTCCGGTTTTTGATACGATGCATTTCTGGAGGTTTGTCGGAGATTACAGAAACTATACATCCCTCGATCTTCTGGCAACCGCTTTGGGAATTCCTTCTCCGAAAGAAGATATTAACGGCAGTCAGGTTGCAGAAGTTTTTTACAAAGAAAAAAATCTCAAACGCATTGCTGCCTATTGCAGTCGTGACGTGGTATGCGTTGCAAATATTGTTCGGAAGTTGAACAGAGAACCGTTATTGGCGGAAGAGCAGATTGAGATGGTGTGAAAATTTTTTTGGAATCAGGTGTTTAAAAAAAATTTGGATTTACCTGACACCCAAACGGAGTTTTTCTGCTAATGTATTTTATTCTTTATCTCCTGCAATTTCAAGAGTGCCTCCACAGGTGTCAGCCGGTTGATATCAATGGATGATATCAATTCACGGATTTCCTCGAACGCCTGAGAATGCACATCAAAAATGCTCAACTGGACTTCCGGTGTGGCCAGTTTTTTTATTTTCTGATGGATATTTTCTTTTTCTTCACTGATGGATGCCTGCTTGGATTCTAACTGTTTTAAAATTTCATTGGCACGATCGATCAGTGATGGCGGCATTCCGGCCATCTTTGCTACGTGAATTCCAAAACTGTGCTGGCTTCCTCCGGGAACTAATTTTCTCAGAAAAATAATCTGGTTGCCCGCTTCCTGGTTGGATATGTGATAATTTTTTACCCTGGGTAATTTATTTTCCAATTCATTCAGCTCGTGGTAATGTGTGGCAAATAAAGTTTTGGGCTTGAGCGGAGAAGCATGCAGATGTTCCACAATACTCCAGGCAATGGAAATTCCGTCATAAGTACTTGTTCCTCTTCCGATTTCGTCCAGCAAGATCAAACTTCTTTTGGTGATGTTGTTGATGATACTCGCTGTTTCATTCATTTCGACCATAAAAGTACTTTCGCCACTGCTCAGGTTGTCACTCGCTCCCACGCGGGTGAATACTTTATCCGTCAACGGAATTGATGCTTCTGCCGCCGGCACAAAACTTCCCATGTGTGCCATGATGGTGATGAGAGCTACCTGCCGAAGCAATGCACTTTTACCGCTCATATTGGGGCCTGTCAGAATAATAATTTGCTGATTTTCCTGATCGAGAAAAATATCATTGTCGATGTATTGTTCTCCAATGGGCAAATTCCTTTCTATCACCGGATGCCGGCTCCCTTTCAGTTTAATTTCATAACTGTTGTGGATAGACGGTTTTGAATACTTGAACTGAATGGCATTGGATGCAAAACAACACAGGCAATCGAGAATTGCGAATACATGGCCATTGACCTGCATCGGATGAATAAAATCTTCGAGTTCATTCAACAGCTTTTCAAAAATGCCGAGTTCGGCAGTCAGGATTTTTTCTTCTGCACCGGTAATTTTTTCTTCGTATTCTTTTAATTCCGGTGTAATGTACCGCTCCGCATTGGTAAGAGTTTGCTTACGCATCCATGTTTCCGGGACTTTGTCTTTGTGTGTGTTTGTTACTTCCAGGTAATAGCCAAATACACTGTTGAATCCTATCTTGAGTGAACTGATCCCGGTTTCAAGAATTTCCTTTTGCTGAATCCTGACCAGGCTTTCTTTTCCGTTTTTGACAATGTATCTCAATTCGTCTAATGCAGCATCCACGCCATCTGCAATGATGTTGCCTTTGTTGGCTGATACCGGTGGATTCTGAATAATAACTTTTGAAATTTTATCTGAAATAAACTGGCATTCATTCAGGCTATCGGCTAGTCGTTTCAAATAAGTATTCTCACTTTTTCCGCATAATTCTTTAACCTGTTTCACCATTTGCAAACCTCGTGCAATCTGCAACACCTCCCGGGGATTAATCTTTTTCAGAGGGATTTTGCTGACCAGCCTTTCAATATCACCGGCTTGTTTGATATTTTGACTCAAAGAGTTTTTATCATCGAGATGCAGGATAAGATATTCCACCAGATTCAACCGTTCTTCAATTCGCGCCTGGTCTGTCAAGGGAAGCAACATCCATCTTTTCAACAACCTCGCTCCCATGGCTGAGACCGTATTGTCCATCACCTGCAGAAGAGAGTTTTGCCTTTCACTTGTTGGAAGCAGTTCAAGATTCCGGACAGTGAATTTATCCATCCACAAATATTCTCCTCTGTCAATTCTCTGCATGGAAGTGATGTGCCCCAGGTCAGGATGTTCAGTATCGCGTAAATAATGAATCACCGCTCCCGCAGCAATAACGGAAGCTTTCATGTCTTCTACTCCAAATCCTTTCAGGCTCAGTGTACCGAATTGTTTCAGCAAAGTATCCCGTCCGTATTGCTCAGAAAAAATCCATTCATCCAGTGCGTAGGTATAAAAACCGGTTCCAAACTTTGTTTTGAATATTTTCTGTTTATTCCTTTGAAAAATGACTTCTGCCGGTTGCAAATTTTGCAACAATTTGTCCGTGTATTCGTCGTCGCCTTCAGCTACAAAAAATTCTCCGGTGGATACATCGAGAAAAGCTAGTCCATTTGCCTTTTCATCCAGATAAATGCCGCATAGAAAATTGTTGCTGTTGTGCTCAAGCAACTGGTCGTCCGTCGCAATTCCGGGTGTGACCATTTCTGTAACACCTCGTTTGACAAGCCCTTTGGCAAGCCGCGGATCTTCGAGCTGGTCGCAAATGGCAACGCGATGCCCGGCTTTTACCAGCTTGTGCAGATAGGTATCAAGTGCATGATGTGGAAATCCGGCAAGTTCCATGGAATTGGCAGATCCGTTGTTTCGTTTGGTCAGGGTAATGCCGAGAATTCTCGAAGCCACAATGGCATCTGCCCCGAATGTTTCATAAAAATCACCTACTCTGAAAAGCAGAATGGCATCAGGGTATTTGGCCTTGATAGCGCTGTGTTGTTTCATTAAAGGGGTGTCATTCTTTCCCATGAAAATCTCCGCTTCTCTGTTTTAAAAATAATTTTCGATGTCAACGGTTAATTTTGCAAGATAATATTGTTTTGATGAGAAAGCTGAGTATGGATGATTTGCACCGGAAATCTGTGGGTGAGTTTTTAGAAGCCGAAAAATTTCCGGTGATTGCTGTTCTGGAAAATATCCGCAGCGCTTACAATGTAGGCAGTGTTTTCAGAACGGCAGATGCTTTTTTGCTGGAGGAAATTCTTCTGGTGGGTTATTGCGCTATTCCGCCACATAAGGAAATCGCAAAAACGGCGCTCGGCGCTGAACAGTCTATGCAATGGAAACATTTTGATAACTCTGCAGATGCAATTCAATATTTGCGTGGCAAAGGATATTTGGTGATTGGTATAGAACAAACATCCGACAGTGTTCCTTTGCAGCAATTGAAAAAAATTAATGGTCAACCGACTGCCTATATTTTTGGCAATGAAGTGAAGGGAGTTGAACAAACTACTTTGGAGATGTGTGATTATTGTATGGAGATCCCACAATTCGGCACCAAACATTCATTGAATATTGCAGTGGCTGCCGGAATGGTTCTCTGGGAAGCGGTGAAAAATTGTCCTGAGTTTTCAAAAAAATAAATCATGGCGCGCATCATGTGCATTGATTACGGATTGAAGAGATGTGGAATTGCCGCCACGGATCCTTTACAAATCATTGCCACCGGCCTGACAGTAGTTCATCCCAAAGAATTGATTCCATTTTTAAAAAAATATGCGCAAACTGAAGAAGTAGAAACTATTCTCATCGGGTTACCCAAAAATCTGGACGGAAGCGATACGCACGCTACCGTTCCATCACAGAAAGCCTTTGAAGATTTAAAAAAAGCATTTCCTGAAATCCTGGTTAAACAAATAGATGAACAATTCAGTTCCAGACGGGCGTCTCAGGCCATGGTTGAAATGGGAATGAGAAAATCAGAAAGAAGAAAAAAGGAAAATGTGGATCTGATTGCGGCCACGATGTTGCTGCAGGAATATCTGCAGTAATAAAAGACTGATTTCCGGATTCCCTACATTATACATCTAACCAGTCAGGGAAATATTTTTGATAAACATAAGGCAAAAAAGCCTGATATTACGGGCATCGGTCGATATGCATTTAAAAAAGCAGAATAAAAAATTACAGATTCCGGGGTTTAAAACTGGAATTTCTCTATGACTTGTTCTTAATTTGTGCAGTTTGTTAAAGGTTGGTTTACTTTCCCTTCTCAGTGACTCGTACTATTGGAAGTTACATTATCAAAAACGACCAATGGCAGACCAAAAGTACCAAATGCATTGCCGGGAAAATCCTGAGCTGATAATAAACCTTTTCCGGAGAATGTAAAAGTACCCAAAATTCT
Organism: Chitinophagaceae bacterium; assembly: GCA_017307735.1. Classification (GTDB taxonomy): domain Bacteria; phylum Bacteroidota; class Bacteroidia; order Chitinophagales; family Chitinophagaceae; genus Ginsengibacter. Next base: position 59,837 of record JAFKGR010000003.1, on the reverse strand, counting down.
GCCTGGCGCCTTCCCGTTGTGAAACGGGCCAATCAATAGTTTCGTCATGATCAGAAATCCATTTTCTGATACGAGATATCTGTCGTAAACATTAAGGCGGCTTGAACTCGTTAGGGCTTCGCACACATTTGCACTTACCGGCTGTGAAGAATTGAGGATATCCATAAATAGGCTGTCACTTATAAATTTAATGGTGTCTTCTTTTAGTGGCCGCTTTATCAGGGCGGTTATGGAAATTTTATTAATTTGTTTTGATGGCCCCTTTTCATTGATCCCGTTTAATGTAATAGCGTATTTGCCTCTGTTTTGAAAGTTCGGGTAATACACTTCCAGATTTGCGCCTGGATTGTCGAATACCAGTTTGTAGCCAACGGCAGGAAACTAAATAATTCCTTCGGAATTCGTAATGTCTGTCTTTATCCCGTTACCGCTAAGAACGCTGTCTTTCCGGTTGATCTTATGGTTTATAATGTCGGCTGAATGACACCCGGTGAACCAGCAAAAACAGGATATAAGAAGGAGGAATTCTGCAATGTGAATTTTATTTACTGGTCTCATTTTCCGGGTTTAAATGTTTAAAATAATTTGCCCGGTTATGAAATAGAATATTAAAAGGATACAAGGTGTCGAGGTGAAAGTGACCCAAACTGTGAATTCCGGACTGTGCTCTGTTGCCTTATTTATTCCAATGTATTATTTGGTCGATGACAAGCGTGGATAATTTATTGTTTCGGAATAACGACACGCATAATATTTCATTTGCCGCCAAAACAGACAGTTAGTGCCTTTTAAAGTATCGTGAGATGATAAACAAACATTGTCGGAAAATTTCTGAATAATTCTATTAAAAATTGATTTCACACCCTTTATCATGAGTTAAATACGAATGTTCAAAATTATGGTTATTCCCGCTATAAATGATGTCAGTATTTGGCTGGATGCATTTCAATCCGATGATTATCGGTTTTTCACTTTGCAGTAACATTCCGGTTGGTGAGGACATCAACCCGTAGGGTGTGTTTATGCGCGGGTGTCCGCACCAGCCTGCCAGAATGCACCCATTTGGTTTTTCAGATACTAATTTTCATCTCCCTGTTTCCATATTTGCAGTTATAATTATCATACCTATGAAGCTGTGATGTGTTTTGGCAATAATAAATCCAATGGCGTCTGCAGAAGGATTCTGGCATTAAATCGCACTTCTTTAATCCCTCAATCAATTATTCTTTCAATCATTCATTGAATGTTTCATTCTTTTAGACATCACGCGTAGCGAAACTTTCTGAGTTTTTTTGAAGATAAATAAGTCATGACGGCTACATTACAAGTTTATCATTTTTTAAATTTATAAAACTAAATAAATAGTTCTATATTTGTCCTGCTATGAGATTTATTCTGTTTATCATTATTGCTTTTTCATTTCAACGCTGTGCAACAGGGAAAATTGCCGGCAAATATGTGGACAAGGAACACGGGGATACCCTTTATCTCAAGCCGGATAGCACCTATCAATATCTTGAAAAATTAAATAGCGGAGTTATTGGGCTAACCGAAGGCAAATGGAGTGTCAGGAATAGGGAAGTGTCTTTTAAATGTGACCATAAACCACTGGTGGGCTATCGTTTGAGAATAAGAAAAGAAACGAATTCCAGCGATTTTAGAATAAGACTGGTTGAGGATTCTGTTCAAAAGCCGGTTTTTATTGAGAATGTGGAATTGTTTAATGGTGGACATTTACTTGGTGGAAATCCTTATCTGAAATCCGGAAATACAATTGACATTCTGACCAGAAAGGTGGATAGTATTGTGATTCAGACTTTTAATTACCAAAACCTTTCTCTGACCAGCCTTGAACCGGGGACTGCCTATTTACTGACAGTTTTCCCGGATGAAAGACTTTATGAGCTGGATAAGGTTCCGTTTAAATTTATCCGAAAATTTTTGAAAAGTACTCAGTCGCCGGAATATGATGACATCCGTTTGAAACTGAAAAGGAAAGGGAAATAAATTGTTTTTTCAAACCAGTTTTATTCAGGCAGGATCGCCTGAACTGAGCCGGTTCAGAATTATCCAATCAAACGAAGGCTGTTTATCTGACAAACCAATACATTGTTTTCTAATTTTTTTCCGCGAAACAGTAGTCTGCCGGTTTATGCCCTGTATTCCCCACTCAATGCATACTTCCCGAAAATCAAAAATCCTATAGAAATTGAAGGCGTAATAATAAATGTGAGTATGGCCCCAAATACAATATCTTCCTGTCTTCCGGACAACAACCGTGGAATCCCTACTTCAATTATCCCAAACCAGATGGACAAAATACCTGATGCAATCCAAAGCAATCCGAGCCATTTCCTGATGAGGTTCAATAATTTTTTTCCAATAGGCTGAAAAGAAAAACGGGAGTCATTTTCCCGGAGGTAAATAATTCCGACAATCACACTAATGGTGGTCAATACGATAGGATAATTAAGTCCGGCCAAATAGTAATCGGATTTTCCTGCCGCCTTTGCTTTATCTGCCAGATAGGATGCGAAGTAGGGCGCCAGCCCGCCGAAAATACCCATCCCAAAATGATAAGGCAGTGAGATGGAAGTATAGCGTATTTTGAGCGGGAATAATTCCACCATATAAGCAGCCAGCGGTCCGTAGGCCAAAGTAAAAATGAATTGCAGCAAAAAAATCATGAAAATCATTTTCCACTGACTGGTTTCAGATAAACGGACGGATTGAATAATTTCTGAAGAATTGTTTTTCAAAACTGTCCGTGAACTTCCGTCATTGTAAACATATTGAGTGGTATTGGATTGAAATGTATTTGAAGAAATATTTTGAACTGAATCAACAATTATTTTCTGATCATTTTCAGGGTAGGCTATGCGATGCATTTCCTGAAAAATGGGTTTGAAAGTGAGGACGCCTGTCAACATTCCAAACATCATCAATCCTTTTCTTCCGATTTTGTCGCTAAGCCATCCGAAAAGAAAGAAGAACGGAACGCCGAGCAGGATCCCGATAATAATAATGGTATTGGCCTGGCTGTAATCGAGCATCAGCGTTTTAAGAAAGAAGCTCTGCGCGTAAAAAGTAATCCAGCCGATGACACCGCCTCCCAGGGTCAATCCGAAGAAAGCGAGTAAAACAATTTTGAGGTTTGATTTATTCCTGAACGAATCTCTTAGTGGATTTTTGGATGTCCTGCCTTCTGATTTGGCTTTTGCAAAAAGAGGTGACTCTGCCATTTTTGACCGGATGAAAACTGAGATTCCAATCAGTAAAACAGATGCAATGAATGGTATTCGCCATCCCCATTGCAACCAGGTTTTTTCGGGCATCAGGCTCTTAATAAACAGGATCACGGTAACTGATAGAATGAAAGCCAGTCCCGATGTACTTTGTATCCATGAAGTGAGGAACCCCCTTTTGTTATCGGGTGAATGTTCTGCTATGTAAACAGCCGCGCCGCCGTATTCTCCGCCCAAAGCCAATCCCTGCAACAACCGAAGGATGAGGACTATCAATGGCGCCAGGTATCCGATAGAATCATAGCCCGGTACAAATCCCATTCCGATAGTACAGAATCCCATGATGGAGAGCGTGACCATAAAAGTGTGTTTCCGTCCGATGAGATCGCCCAATCTGCCAAATATCAATGCGCCCAGGGGTCGTACAATTAATCCTGCTGAAAAAGTTGCCAGCGTTGCAAGGAAAGAGGCTGTCGGATTTTCCTTTGGAAAAAAAGTGGTGGAAATGATGGTTGCCAGGCTTCCGAACAAGAAGAAATCGTACCATTCGATGAGGGTCCCCGCCGATGACGCAAGGATGATGGATGACAGGCTTTTACCGGATGAATGATTATGTTTCAAGGGTAAATATTTAAAAAACGGGTCAAAAGTATTGGGTTTGCCGCAAGGATTCAATATTAATTTTCAGGCATTGGTTTCATTAAGACAGGGTGACTGTGAATAAGTGTGCAAAAGAATTTTTAAAAATAACGATAAAAATAGTTGTCATACTAAAAGAATAGTTTAACTTCATTCCTGAAAATCTAAAAATTAAATTCAATGACAACACTTACAAGAGCCGAAGAGCAAATTATGCAAAAGGTATGGAAAATGAATGGTGGTTTTTTAAAAGAAATTGTGGAATCGATGTCCAAACCCAAACCCCATCAGAACACAGTGGCCACTATCCTGAAAATCCTGAGCGACAAAGGTTTTATCAAAGTGGAAAGTATTGGCCGTAACCACAAATATCATCCGGCCATTTCCAAAGCAGATTATTCAAAGAGAACTATGAAATCTTTCGTTAAAAGATTTTTTGACGGTTCCTTCAGCAATGTCGTTTCTGCGATGGTCAAGGAAAATAATATGAGCCTGGGAGAACTCGAACAATTGGTAAAGCAATTAAAGAAAGAAAAAAAATAGCTTTATGCCAGCGCTTTCATCCTACCTCATCAAGGTGATTCTGATATCAGCCGTGATGTATGGCTATTATCTGGTGATGCTTCGCAACCGGAAGTTTCACCGGTACAACAGGTTTTATTTATTGTCATCGGTGCTGATTCCGCTGGTTTTGCCCTTCATCCCTTTTGATTCACTTTTCGCAACGGGTTCAAAAGATATTCCCCTGATTATTCAGAAAGATTTTGTGCAGGATGCAATTGTGATAAATATGTCGTCCCGTTTTTGGAACACAGAAAATATCCTTGCTGTGATTTATTTGTCGGTAGCAATCGTTTTGCTGATTCTCTTTGCAACTTCTTTGATAAGAATCATCAGCATCCGGCGGAATGGGAAATTGATTGAGGAAGTGGATTGCAAGATTATTGAAACGGAAGCAAAAGGAACTCCGTTTTCTTTCTTCCGTTTTATTTTCTGGAACCCGAAAATAGATTTGGATTCTGAAGATGGCCATAAAATTCTTCACCATGAATTGATCCATGTCCGTCAGCTTCATTCATTGGATAAACTGATGGTGAATCTGGTTCAGATTATTTTTTGGTTTAATCCGGTTTTCTGGCTGATAAAGAGCGAGATTGTTATGGTTCACGAATTCCTGGCCGACAGGGAGTCGCTGGGTGATTCTGATCCTGCAGGTTTTTCAAAAATGGCTTTGCAGGCCGCCTATCCGGGATTTACGTGGCCAGCTACAAATGGTTTTGCTTATTCACCTTTAAAAAGGAGGTTAACGATGATTTTAAAGAATAACAAACGGAAGGTTTCCTATTTCGGGAGGCTGATGGCGCTGCCTTTGGCTGCTCTCATGTTTATGTTCTTTTCAACTAAAGCCCATGAGTGGAGAGAGAATCAGGCAGCAGCAATGAACTTTTCAGAACAAGAATTGCACGGTATTTCAGAAGCGGGCATTGCACCTGTTTTTTTGGATTCTTTGCCCTCAGATGCACTGTATATTCTAAACGGGAAAAAGATTGATCTGGCAACGATGAAAAATATTTCTCCGGATGATATCCAATCTGTCTCTGTTTTGAAAGGAAAAAGCGCTTTGAAAAAATATTCGGATCCCCGGGCGAAAAATGGCGTAGTTGAAATTGTTACCAAAAAATATTCACAGAAAACAAAGAGTGAGAATATCAAACTGAATTCTTTGCCTTTGGATGCGCTATATATTTTAAATGGAAAGGAAGTTGGTTTGGGCATAGTGAAAAATATTTCTCCCGATGATATTCAGTCTGTCTCTGTTTTGAAAGGAGAGAGTGCTTTCAGGAAATATTCAAATCCCAATGCTAAAAACGGAGTTGTTGAAATTGTAACAAAAGAGTTTGCAAAAAACCATGATAGTTCTCCGGTGCAAAACGGAAATACCCCAAGGGATACTGTTCCTCAAAAGGATAGAATCTTTACTAAAGTGGAACTGGAAGCGCAGTTTCCCGGTGGTACTGCAGCCTGGAGAGCATATATTACAAAAGCTATTCAGAAAGATCTGGCCAGGTTTACTGAGAAAGATTTTGGAACCTGCATTGTAAAATTCGTTGTCGATTTAGACGGGAGCGTATCTCATGTGGAAGCAACAACAATGCAGGAAACTGAATTGGCAAGGGTATCTGAGGATGCAATCAGGAATGGGCCTAAATGGATACCTGCCCAACAGAATGGAAAGGCTGTGAAGGCCTTCAGATTGCAGCCCGTGACGCTTACGCGACCTGAGAAAGATATTAATGATACAACTATTCACCGGGTTAATCCGCAGGTTGATAAGATTTTTGTCAGGGTTGAAAAAGCGCCGGAGTTTCCCGGAGGCCGGGAAGCATGGAAAAGATATAGCGAAAGAATTCTTCAGAAATATGGAGATGAACTGCCTGAGAGCGAAAAAGGACAATCCTGCAAACTGAGATTTATTGTTGATCAAGAGGGGTACATTTCTGATGTACAGGCATTGACAATGAAAGGAACAAAATTGGCAGAGATAGCCGTAAATGCCTTAAGGAAAGGTCCGAGATGGATTCCTGCCGAACAAAACGGGCATATAGTGACTGCTTTTACTGAGCAAACTTTCGGAGCAGTTGTAAAATAAAAGTCGCCGGGTCAGTTAACCCTGGCAATAAAAGATTGAAAGAAATCAGGGAAGTTTTCAAAAAGAGGTTTAAAAAAAACCGGAGCGATTTGATATGCATCCGGTTTTTAATTTTCAAAGATTTTGTTGATGAAAATTCAATTTAGATTTCTGTCTTTAATTCATTCTCCCGATGACTGACCAGTCTTCTTTGCTGTGGCCTTCTTTAATTTTTTTGTCCATAACCGAAGCTATCCCCGGAATAACACTTAAATGGATATTCTGATTTTTGGCTTCCAGCAAAAAGAGCCCGGCATCTTTTCTTGCCATTTCCAGTGTCCATGAAGGGTCGGGGAGCGAACTGTCAGTCATTTTTTTCATGCGCGACACAACCGAATGTGCAGGGTTCCACTGAGAAAAATGTTGGATGAGTTCGCTTGTGGAAATCCCGAGTGAATTGCCAAAAGCAACGGTGTCGGCAACCGCTCCGTTCAATCCGATCAGAAACAGATTTGAAGTGAGTTTCATCGCTGCAGCTTTCCCTGCTTTGTCACCCATATTCACAAGTTTCCCGGTCATTTTTGAAAGTTCGGGTTCCAGTCTTTTAATAAGATCCTGATCACCCGAAACCAGCATCATTCCAGTGCTATCGAGTGCATTTTGCGGTCCCATCAAAACCGGCGCATGTTGATAAGGAAATCCTTTTTCTTTCCATTTTTTTGTTCTTTCAATGGCTCCCTCCACCGTAGTAGTAGAATGGTCGATGATAACAGTTCCTTTTTGAAATCCTTTTTCTGCTTTTGCCAAAACCTCATCCACGGCAGCATCATCTTTTACACAAATGTGGATGGCATCTGCGCCGTGTACAGCGTCCAGAATATTTTCAAAAGCTTTGGCTCTGTATTGTTCCAGATCTTTGGCTCTTGATGCGGTGCGGTTCCAGACTTGTACCTGAAGCCCGTGACGGAGCATGGCTTGTACAAAGCCATTTCCCAATAACCCGATTCCCAAAAATGCTTTCATTGTTATAACTTTTTGCGTAAAGTTACGGAAGAGCAGCCAGCTCATTCAGGCGGGTGCATGAACAGGATGTGTAACCGGTGATTCTGTTAAAGTGAACAGCCTGAACTGTGGAAGGTAAAACAACCTTTTTTGATCTTTGTACCTTTGCAAAAAAAACAGGAAATGATCTTGCCCATTATCGCTTATGGAAGCCCGGTTTTGAGAGAAGTTGGAAAAGAAATCAATTCAGGATACCCGGGGTTGAAAGATTTGATCAGCAATATGTGGGAAACCATGTACAACAGTAACGGTGTGGGGTTGGCTGCGCCTCAGGTAAATAAGAGCATTCGTTTATTTATCATGGACAGTGTTCAGGTTTTTGAAGGGATGAAAGAAGATGAGAAAAAAGAATTTCCGGGAGATCATGGATATAAAGGGGTATTTATTAATGCCAAAGTGATTGAAAAAGATGGCGCTGAATGGCCTTATAATGAAGGTTGCCTGAGTATCCCCAAAATAAGGGAGGATATATTGCGCCAGCAAACAGTGAATATCCGGTTTCAGGATGAAAACTTTGTTGAGCATACTGTGACATTTACAGGAATTACGGCCAGAATTATCCTTCACGAATATGATCATATTGAAGGAAAATTATTCATTGATTATTTGAAACCTTTGAAGAAAAGCCTGCTGAAGCGCAAGCTGAATGATATTTCAAAAGGGAAAATTTCGGTGGATTACAAGATGTCGTTTTATAAATAGGATTATCAAGGGAATTATTCTTCCTTATTGCCGGAAAAAAGACCGGCAATTGAAACAACACCTGAGAAATTTAAAAAGACAACAAGGATGAGTAAGATGACTGCGTCGTAATAAGGAATTACGACAACTTATAGAATGAATTCAGGCATGCATAATAGATTCAAAAAACCAAGTGGAGCTGCAGGGATTCGAACCCTGGTCCAAACATATCCGTTACAAGCCTTCTACATGTTTAGTTCTGCATTTTGTGTCAGGATAGGCAGGGGCAAAACAAACCAACCTTTTCCTTAGCTGTATGCCCGATGATTATCGGGATCTTTAATAACCCGCACAGCCTGAGATTATTGCAGCCCGTTTTATTTTTGATTGAGCGGAAGGCCGCGGCAACGAGCCTGCCTGACCAACGGCTATATTGGTTGTTAATCTATCGATTAAGCAGCCAAGGCAAAATTGTAATTGCCATTTAATTGTTACGTATTCAGATTAAAGCGCTAATTACGCAACGCGCTACATGCTTATACTTATAAAGAACTATGCTGTCAAAACCGTTCAGCCCCAAGAATCAAACAGCAAAGGTAGCGTCTTTTTTAAGGTTATTTGAAAATGTAAAGTAAAATTCAGGCTGAATGAATTTCGCGAAGCCCGCACGTTTATCTTTGTAAATAAAATCAGAAATCCGGTAAAATGAATCAGATAAAATAAAAAATAATCTTACATTTGCAGCCATTAAAAATTTTAAACGACAAGATGCCTTATTTAACTTCAGCAAAAAAGACAGCTTATTTCACTGAATACGGTGGTTCTGATAAAAATACCGGTTCAATTGAGGCCCAGATTGCAGTTCTGACTGAGAAAATTAATCATATTTCAGATCATTTGAAAAATAACAAGAAAGATTTCAACACACAACGTGGCCTGATGTTGATGGTTGGTAAAAGAAAAAGTTTGTTAGCATATCTCAATAAGCGGAACCTGAAAAGCTATCGTTCCTTAATTGAAAAGTTAGGTCTCCGCAAGTAATTCGTCAGTGACTTATATTATTTATAATTAATTCGTGAGGTTTTCCCAACTTGAAAATGGTTGGGAATTCTTTTTTAAGATGTAAAGTAAAATGAATATTCCAAACCCAATACAAGTAACATTTGACCCAGGTGACGGGCGGATGATTACACTGGAAACCGGCAGATTAGCCCGTCAGGCCGATGGTGCTGTTTTGGTAAGCCAGGGCGATTGTAAAATTCTGGCTACTGTGGTGGCTTCTCAGGAACCCAAAGAAGGGCAATCCTTTTTCCCGCTTACCGTTGATTACCAGGAAAAATTTGCCTCCGCCGGAAGAATTCCGGGGTCTTTCTTCAAAAGAGAAGGAAGGCTGAACGATTATGAAGTGCTGATCAGCCGGCTGATAGACCGTGCCCTTCGCCCCTTATTTCCTGATGATTATCTCTGTGATGTGCAGGTGCTGGTATGGCTTGTATCGAGTGACCCGGAAATTATGCCCGATTCTCTCGCATGCCTCGCTGCTTCCGCTGCTCTGGCCGTTTCGGATGTTCCCATTCAGGAGATTATTTCTGAAGTAAGGATTTCAAGAGTTGACGGTGAATTTGTGGTTAATCCCACCCGTACTCAATTGGCAAAAGCTGATATGGAATTCATGGTTGCCGCCACGCATAAAAATATTATGATGGTGGAAGGGGAATCCAAAGAATGCCAGGAAGAAGATCTGGTTCAGGCTATTGAAAAAGCACATGAGGCCATCAAACTGGAAATTAAAGCGCAGGAAGATTTACGTGATAAATCCGGCGCCAAACCCAAGAGAGAATATCCCAAGCCGTATCGCAATGAAGAACTCAAACAAAAAATTGATGAGTTCGCTTCTGAAAAAATCAAACAGATTGCTGAAGCGGCCACTGCAAAACAAGAACGTCAGGATGCATTTAAGAAAATAAGAGAAGATCTGAAAGTATCCCTTGGCGAAGATTTACCCGAAGAAGACCAGGCTCTGATAGGTTTTTATATGGATGACCTGGAATATCATATTGTGCGTGATATGATATTGAATGAAAGAAAGAGATTGGACGGTCGCGGACTTGAAGACATCAGGCCATTGACAATGGAAGTAAGCCCGTTGCCTACTCCACATGGCTCAGCTTTATTTACCAGAGGTGAAACTCAGTCTTTATCAACAGTTACACTGGGAACACCATTGGATGAACTTCTGATTGAAACTGCAGCAACAAGCAATTATTCCAAGTTTATTCTGCACTATAATTTCCCTCCGTTTTCGACGGGTGAAGTGAGGCCGATGCGTGGCCCTGGCAGAAGAGAAGTGGGACATGGAAACCTTGCCATGCGGAGTTTGAAGCAACTTTTGCCGACCGAAGGTTTTGATTATACAGTAAGAGTGGTAAGTGATATTCTGGAAAGTAACGGTTCGTCTTCGATGGCTACTGTTTGTGCGGGTTCGCTGGCACTTATGGATGCAGGTGTCCCGATTAAAAAACATGTGGGCGGAATTGCCATGGGATTGATAACCAAAGATGATAAATATGCAATCCTGTCTGATATCCTCGGCGATGAAGATCACCTTGGAGACATGGATTTTAAAGTTACAGGTACAAGAGACGGAATTTGCGGAGTGCAAATGGACATCAAGGTAGATGGCCTGAGCATGGACATCATGAGGCAGGCATTGCAACAGGCAAAACGCGGCAGGCTTCACATTCTCGACGCCATGTATCAATGTATCCCCGAACACAGGGAAGATGTGAAACCACAGGCCCCGAGAATGAAGAAATTAATTATCGATTCCGAATTTATCGGAGCAGTGATCGGGCCGGGTGGAAAGATTATTCAATCGATTCAGAAAGAAACCGGAGCTACCATCAATATTGAAGAAGTTGGAAATACAGGAGAAGTAAGTATTTATTCTGCTAATAAAGACAGCCTGGATAAGGCTGTGGAATGGGTTAACAGAATTGTGGCAGTTCCTGAAGTGGGAGATGAATATGAAGGTACGGTGAAAGGTATTAAGGAATTTGGCGCATTTGTAGAATTCCTGCCGGGAAAACAAGGTCTTCTGCATATTTCTGAAATTATGTGGAAGCGTTTGGAAACGATGGACAATGTTTTCCATGAAGGAGATCAGGTTAAAGTGAAATTGATTGGCGTAGATCCCAAAACAGGGAAATACAAACTGAGCCGCAAGGCCTTGTTGCCAAAGCCCGAAGGATATGTTGAACATAAGAGGGAAAGAGGAGAAAGAGATAACAGGGATAGGGGTGACCGAGAAAGAAGACCTCAGCGGGAAAACCGGAATGAGCATTAAAAACAAAAGGCCTGTAATTGATTACAGGTTTTTTTATGAAAAAATATTTCGAATTAACTTTTTCAAATATTAAGCCTGCAGATGCAGAGATTCTGATTGCATACCTGGATGATTTTGGTTTTTATGGATATGAAACAGGAGATGATTTTTTAAAAGCCTATTCAGAAAAACAAATCGACCAGGAAATCATCAGGCATCTTTTGCCGGATCATTGCCAGATAAGTGTTCAATTTATCGAAGACAAAGACTGGAACAGGTTGTGGGAGGAAAATATGAAACCTGTGCTGGTTGATGATTTTGTTTATGTGCGTGCACATTTTCACCCGGGAATTGATTCGGTCAAATATGATATTGTTATTACCCCCAAAATGAGTTTTGGTACAGGTCATCATGCAACCACCAGGCTCATGATTCAACAAATGCGCGATATTGATTTGAATGACAGAACGGTTATAGACTTTGGAACAGGGACCGCCATCCTCTCAATTCTGGCAGAAAAGATGGGTGCAAAAAAGGTATATGCGATCGACAATGATCCCTGGTGTATTTCAAATGCGAATGACAATATTGTAAATAATAAGTGCAGACTGATTTCCGTTTTCCTTTCAGATAATTTGTCTGATTTTTCAAAGGCAGATTTGATATTGGCCAATATCAATTTGAATACATTGAAAAGCCATTCTTCCGAAATCGTATCTTATTTGAGCGATAATGGCATTTTGATTTTGAGTGGGATTTTAGAAAAAGACAAGGATATACTTTCAGAGGTTTTTGTAAAAAAAGGAATGGCTGTTGATTCAGAAAAAGCGCTTGATCATTGGGTGTCGATCAGGTTTAAGAAATCACCACGGGTTTGAGCGGAGTTCCGTCGTAGCGAATAACCCGTATATTTGTAAATAGTTTTATATTGAATTTGAGAAGTTCAGTAGGATATGAAAGAAATTTTATTGATTGTTATTGCTTACCTCATTGGATCAATTCCAACAGCATTAATTGTAAGCCGCGCATTTTTTAAAGTTGACATCAGGGATTATGGTAGTGGGAACATGGGAGCTACAAATACCTTCAGAGTATTAGGTCCAAAATATGGTACTATTGTGATGGTGGGTGACATGGTAAAAGGGATGATGGCGGTGGCGCTTTATAATCTGATGCCTTTTTATCTGAATAATGAATTGCAGCGGACAAACTTTATGATTGGATTGGGGCTGGCGGCTGTAGTTGGGCATATTTACCCGATCTGGGCACAATTCAAAGGAGGGAAAGGTGTGGCAACTTTATTTGGGATGGTACTCGCTATCCAACCTGTTATTGCCCTGGAATGTGTTGGTGTTTTCCTTCTCGTACTTTTTCTCACCCGATATGTTTCACTGAGTTCTATACTTGCCGGTATCGCACTTCCCATTTGTGTATTGTGGATTTATAATGAACAGGAAGTTTTCTACAGAGTATTTGCGGTAGCAGTGGCGGCGCTTATCATACTGACTCATCAGAAAAATATTGGCCGTTTACTCAAAGGCAACGAAGGAAGAGTGCCGATTCTCAAATACAGAGACCGCAGGAAGAAGAAGAAAGAAATGTAAAAAAATTTTTGCCTGTCAAACTTTCCCTATTATTTAAAGTCTTTTAATTGCTGATTTTTTAAAATGATAATTTTGTAAAAATCAGACATGGATTTCTGAATTCATTTTAAAGAAAGAAATATGAAACGTTTTTTTATACCCTTGTGTGCTTTTGCACTGTTCGCCACCGGTTGTACCACCAATGCCATTACGGGCAGGAAACAGTTGTCTTTGGTTTCTGAAAGTTCTTTGCAACAGGAAGCCGTTACGCAATACAAAAGTTTTCTTTCTCAAAATAAAGTGGTAAGTCCGACGACAAGCAAAGATGCAGAAATGGTAAGGCGTGTGGGCCAGCGTATTGCCAATGCCATTACCGAATATTATAAAAGTAAAGGATTGGGCAAGGAGCTTGACGGTTACAACTGGGAATTCAACCTTGTTCAAAGTCCTGATGTGAACGCATGGTGTATGCCTGGAGGGAAAGTGGTTGTTTATACCGGACTTCTGAATGTAACTCAAAATGAAGCAGCGCTTGCTATCGTATTAGGCCATGAAATTACCCACGCTGTTGCACATCACGGGCAGGAACGGATGAGCCAGGCATTGGCAGCCCAGGGTATTGGAGCTATCGGAGATGTGTTTACCCAGGGGAATCCCAAAACAAATTCTATTTTCAATGCTATTTATGCACCTTCGGCCCAGATAGGCGTGCTGTTGCCTAATTCGCGGAAGCAGGAATATGAAGCAGATCATTACGGATTAATTTTCGCTGCCATGGCGGGTTATAACCCAAGAGAAGCCATCCCGTTCTGGAAAAGGATGATGGCATTAAGTTCAGGACAAAAACCACCCGAAATTTTAAGTAGCCACCCACTGGACTCCAAGAGAATTCAGGCATTGGAGGGATACATCCAGGAAGCATTGAGGTATTACCATCCCGTAAAGAAATAATCCGCATTCTCTGAAAATGAGTACAGGCTTGAATTTATAGGAATCTTTGCAGATTTCTTTGTAACTTTGCAAATGTTTTTACAGTCTGACACCACTTTATAATCGTGTCAGATTATTGTTTAATTAAAATTTTGTGCGTATGTCTCAAACATTGTTTGAAAAACTGGAATTTGGTGATGAGAAAAATGTGCTGATTCAGGGTTTGCCGTCTGCTATTGAGAAACAATTTTCAAAGTTTTCCTTTTCAAAAAATGTTACTCCCTTACTGAGAACCCGTAAAATTGACTTTGCTTTGATCTTTGTTTTGAACGCTCATCATTTGCATACCATCCTGGAAGACGTTTGCCCGGCATTGCACGACAAAACGAAATTCTGGATTGCCTATCCAAAAGAGACTTCCAAGATAGCCACCGATTTAAACCGTGAATCATCCTGGAATTGTATGAGAGAACTTGGTCTTGAAGCCGGTGAAAATGTTGTATTGGATTATGTTTGGAGCGCACAACGTTATTACAAAGCCGGAACCCAGGAAAAATCTTCAAAAGTGGTTAAACTGAAAACCACCGACAAATTTGCCAAGGCCGAAGGATTCTGATCTGGCATCTGCATTATTTCATAATAGCCATACCGACCTGTTTGGCAAGTTCCAGCTCAAGGGATTTAAGGTATCGGTGTGTTTCAAGAAGGACAGTGAGTTCGTTTTCTTTCGGATTGTTTTGCAGTGCTTTTTCGTTTTCCAGAATCTGGCTTCTCACCCGTTTTAGTTCTACGTAACGAAGTGTAGAGTTGATATCCGAAATATATTGATCATCCCTGTTGAGAATATCCTGCTTGAATTTTTCATGCCATCCGGTACTGATTTCGTAGGGAAATGCAAGCAGGGAAGCAACCATGTTGCTTATTTCCGGATTGTCATTATACAGAAAATATTTTGCATCCGGTTTTTCGCCGGATTGATAAAGATGCCTGTAATTTTCAACGATTTTTGCAAGGATGGGATCCCGGATTAATTCTTCAATTTCAAATTCTTCAAGCAAATAGGCCGCTACCGATTTTTGTTTATCCCATTCTTTCCGGCCGTATTCAAGAAGGCACCTGACCATTGCCCGTTCATGAAATTTATCTGAATTGAACAATGCCTCAACCGAAGGATCAGTAGGTTCTGTTGTGTTTTCGGTTGAATTACTTTGCAAAAGATCTGATTTATCAGAAGGTTTATTCAGAAATTTCTTTTGTTCATTGCTGAGGTTTTCCCTGATGATATTGTTGATGAGATTGAGCAATCCGGCCTCTTCAATTCCCAGCTTTACGGCCACCTTTTTTACATAGTCCTGTTGAAGGGTAAAATCTTCGGGACGGATCAGTTTGGCAAGGCTGTCGGCAATCATTTTTACCGCAGCAGCTTTTTTTGTACTGTCGCCTCCGGCTTCTTTCAGTGCAATATCCAACTGAAATAATATGAAGTCCTGTTTGTGATCGAGCAAATAAGATTCAAAAGTTGCACCCCCGAATTTTTTAATATAGCTGTCAGGATCTTCGGGAGAAGGCAGCGTTACAATCTTTACTGTCAAACCTTCTTCCAGTGCCAGGTTCAGGCCGCGCATGGTGGCTGCAACTCCGGCGGAATCTCCGTCGTACAAAATCGTCAGGTTGGGTGTTATTTTTTTGATTAACCTGAGCTGATCCCGCGTAAGCGATGTACCTCCGCTTGCCACTGCATTTTCAACTCCCGCCTGATGCAATTGAATCACATCTGTATATCCTTCTACCAGAATACATTCATTCTTTTTGCCGATGTGTTGCCTTGCCTGCCATAATCCGTATAAGACTTTACTCTTGTTGTAGATTTCATTCTCAGGTGTATTGATGTATTTAGGTGCTTTAGGATTGCTTTGAAGGATACGGGCACCAAATCCAATGATTTTTCCTGTCTGGTTATGGATCGGAAAGATTATCCGCTCATGATAATTGTCTTTCAGGATTCCATCTCTGGAAACTACAAGCCCTGATTTGACAAGCAGATCCTTGTTAAATTGGTTCTTAATGGCAGCATTTGAAAAAGAATTGTCCGACGGGCAATAGCCCAAATCAAATGTTGAAATAATATTTTCCCTGAATCCTCTTTCTTTCAGATAACTCAACCCGATACTTTGCCCCTCTTCGGAATGGAATAACCTTTCTGTAAAAAATTTTTGGGCAAAATTATTTATTGCGTGGAGGCTCTCCGCCGTTTGTAATTGTTGTTTGTATTCCGGGCTTACTTCGGTCTCCTCAATTTCAATTCCGTATTTTTTTGCCAGCCAGCGGATGGCTTCCACGTATGAATATTTCTCATGTTCCATGAGAAATGTAATCGTATTCCCGCTGCGGCCACAACCGAAACACTTGTAAATTTCCTTAGTTGGCGAGACGGTAAAACTTGGAGTGCGTTCATCATGAAAAGGACAAAGCCCGATGTAATTTGCTCCCCTTCGTTTGAGCCTGACAAACTCGCCTATAATATCGATGATATCGATTCGGCCAATTACCTGTTGTATCGTATCCGGAGAAATCACTTCATGGTTGTTTCAGGCAAATTTACATTCCTGCCTTGAAACAGATGATGGTGATAATTACCAGAACGATGGTTGTAATAATGTTGACCTTAAAAAACTTTTTGTCTGTGAATGTGGTTTCCATTTTGAATAATTTATTTACTGATTCAAGTTAAAACAATTTTTAAATATGATTGCAATCGCTGTGTCTTTTAGTTGATTTTCCTGAATTATAATATCCCTGTTTATTGGATTCACCACCCGGTTTTTCCCATCTAAAATTGAGTTATAGTAATCCATCGATTTATTCTTTAACAGATTTTGGGTGAGTTGTTTTCATCTTCCCGAAAATGCAAATATTATAATGGAACCTAATGCAAATACGCTGCCCTGTCCGGAGAAATATCGACCGTGGTGGTATATGGTTATCTTTGCAAAAAAATTATTATGGATGTGAGAGAGGTAGTTATTGTGGCCGCCAAACGTACACCAATCGGAAGTTTTGGAGGTGCATTAAAAGATATTCTGGCGACCAGATTGGGTTCAATTGCGATTAAAGCTGCCATGGATCAGGCAGGTGTCAAACCGGAATGGGTTGATGAAGTTTACATGGGTTGCGTATTGCAGGCCAATCTTGGCCAGGCTCCTGCACGTCAGGCGGCGAGATATGCAGGTTTGCCGGATAATGTTTGTTGTACAACGGTAAATAAAGTTTGCGCCAGCGGAATGAAATCAATTATGCTTGGCGCACAGGCCATCCGTTTGGGAGATGCCGATGTGGTGGTTGCCGGAGGAATGGAAAGCATGAGTGGCACGCCATTTTATGTGCCTTCTGCAAGATGGGGACATAAATATGGAGATACCAGCCTCGTGGATGGTGTAGGCAGAGACGGATTAGTGGACGCGTATGACAATACTGCGATGGGGAATGCCGCTGAATTATGCGCTTCGGAATGCCACATCAGCCGTGGAGATCAGGATGCTTTTGCCATTGAAAGTTATAAGAGAAGTCAGCAAGCAACAAACGAAGGAAAATTTAAAGATGAAATTGTTCCGGTTGAAATCCCGCAGAAAAAAGGAGATCCGAAAATTATAGACAAAGATGAGGAACCTTTCAATGTGAAATTTGAAAAGATACCTGCATTAAAATCTGCATTCAAAAAAGATGGAAGTGTGACCGCTGCAAACGCAAGTACCATCAATGACGGGGCCGCTGCTGTAGTTTTAATGAGCGCTGACAAAGCCAAAGAACTTGGTATAAAACCTATTGCAAGGGTGCTTGGCTATGCGGATGCCGAACAAGCTCCCGAATGGTTTACAACTACTCCGTCACTTGCATTGCCAAAAGCCATTAAGAAGGCAGGACTTACACAAAATGATATCGATTTCTTTGAAGTGAATGAAGCATTCAGTGTGGTTGGGGTTGTGAATATCCAAAAGATGAAGCTGGATGGAAGCAAGGTAAATGTGCATGGGGGCGCAGTTTCACTTGGCCATCCGTTGGGTTGCAGCGGAGCAAGGATTCTTGTAACACTTTTGAATGTGCTGAAGCAAAACAGCGGCAAACGCGGTGCAGCCGGTATTTGCAATGGCGGCGGTGGCGCCAGTGCCATGGTGGTGGAATTGGTATAGATATTTCAGGCATGTTTGTATAGACTGTTGGAATAAAGAATTTGGCTGAGGTCTGAAACCTCCGCATTTTTTTCGGGTAATTGAAATAATTATAAAATTCCTGAAATTAATTTTATCCCCAGGCAAACCTTTCCTCAAGCCCGAAGGGCTTAAATATGGATGGAGAAATTCAAAAATTGTAATATCATCCCGGATGGTGTTGAATGCCAAAACACAAATGGCCACACCGTTCCGTCCTTTTAAATCAACCATTTTATTCATTATAATTATTAGACTTAAAAATTCATCCTTTATATCCCGATCACGAAGATTTATCTAACAGTCGCATATATCCGTAGATAATTTTTTTGAAGCCAATTAGATGAAGTCGTAATTTTGGTATTCAAGTTTTTTGTATTTAATCACATTATGGATACACATATTGATCTTACAGATTCCCTGGAAAAAATCCCTGTAAAAATTTTTGATACTCCCCTCGACGGTTCTGTTTATGTGGCAAAAATTATTGCCAAATTGATCAGAGAAAAAAATGCACAGGGTAAAATGGCTGTGATTGGCCTGGCCACAGGCTCTACTCCGAAAACCCTTTACGCCGAGCTTGTACGCATGCACAAGGAAGAAGGACTTAGTTTTAAAAAGGTAATGACATTCAACCTGGATCAATATTATCCGATGGAAGCTGATAACATCAACAGCTACCATTATTTCATGCGCAAAAACCTGTTTGAGAAAACAGATATCGATCCCAAAAATTATTTTTTGCCTGATGGCATGATTCCGAAAGACCAGATTAAAAAGCACGCGGCTGAATACGAAAAAAAGATTGAAGCAGCCGGCGGAATTGATTTGCAGATCCTCGGTATTGGTCAAAACGGGCATATCGGTTTCAATGAACCGGGTTCTCCGTTTTACAGCAAAACGAGATTGATTACATTGGATAATTCCACCCGGATGGCCAACTCACATGAATTTGGAAATTTATCTGAAGTTCCGCGTATGGCGATCACGATGGGGTTAAGTACGATCATGAAATCCAGGCAGGTTATTCTGATGGCATGGGGCGAAGTGAAAGCACCGGTCATTCAGAAAGCTGTGGAAGGCCGGCCTACAGAAGAAGTCCCCGCTTCGCTTTTGCAACATCACGATAATGTAATATTTGTTTTGGATCAGTCGGCAGCTTCCGAACTCACGCGTTTCAAATCGCCGTGGCTGACAGGTGAATGTGAGTGGACACCCAAGCTGGTTAAAAAAGCAGTGGTAGGTCTGGCAACTAAATTGGGAAAACCTGTTCTCAATCTTACCAACCATGATTATATTGAGTACGGATTGAGTGATTTGCTGGTTGAGAAAGGAGATGCCTATGAGGTTAACCTCGAAGTGTTTTACATGTTGCGCGATACCATCACAGGATGGCCCGGTGGCAAACCCAATGCTGTCATCCCCAATCATCCCGAACGCAGCAAACCATTTCCCAAAAGAGTTTTGATTTTTT
The DNA here is from genome assembly GCA_017307735.1 of Chitinophagaceae bacterium. GTDB lineage: Bacteria > Bacteroidota > Bacteroidia > Chitinophagales > Chitinophagaceae > Ginsengibacter. Next base: position 40,064 of record JAFKGR010000003.1, on the reverse strand, counting down.
CTCCGCACCCTGATGATGATATCATCAGCATGGGGGGCACCTTTATGAGATTGCACGATCAGGGGCATGATGTTCATGTGGCTTACCAGACCAGCGGAAACATTGCAGTGACAGATGAATTTGTGACAAGATTTCTGGATTTTGCAGTCAACTTTGAAAGGATTTTTGATATTGATAATACCAGGAGCAAAAAATTATTTGACCAGGCCACACGGTTTCTTACTGAAAAAAAATCTTCTGAAAAGGACAGCGCAGATATCCGGAATATCAAAGGACTGATCAGGCGTTGTGAGGCCAGAGCTACCTGTAAATATGTGGGACTGAGTGTTGACCACATTCATTTTATGAACCTGCCTTTTTATGAAACGGGAACCATAGAAAAGAAGCCGATGGGGCGTGAAGATGTGGATATAACGGTAAAGCTTATACGTGAAATAAAACCCCATCAGATTTTCTGTGCCGGTGATTTAGCCGATCCTCACGGAACGCATAAAGTGTGTCTTGATATTATCATGGCTGCGATCAATGAAATTAAAAAAGCCGGAGATGACTTCCTGAAAGACACGTACGTCTGGCTTTACAAAGGTGCATGGCAGGAATGGGATATTGATGAAATAGAAATGGCCATTCCCATGAGTCCGGGGCAGGTCAGAAAAAAACGCTATGGCATTTTCATTCACCAGTCACAAAAAGATTCCGTTCCTTTTCAGGGAACCGACGAACGCGAGTTCTGGCAAAGGGCGGAAGAGCGCAATGCCAACACCGCCGATCTGTATGCTAAATTGGGAATGACAAGATATGCCGCTATGGAGGCCTTTGTGAGGTGGAGGTTTTAGAATACAAGGAAACTGTTTTGAAAATATTTATGGCGGGAAGTGCCGGTAAGTGTGAAGCGGCGGCTTCAGCATGATAAGGCAATGCCGGATTTCCGTTTGTAATGCCCTCGGAGGTTTCAGTACTTCAAGGAGTCAGGTCAATCTCTGCCATGGCAGTCAGGCCAGGCTAAAAACTTCTGGCCGGTGCGCAATGACCAGACCCTTTCCCGACTCGTTGCTACAGGAATAGTTTTTCAGATATCAATATCCGGCTGGGAATATTTTGCAGGTTGGTTTACTCCATTGCATTTGACTAAAAAATAAGTTTTTCATTAAATGAATCGCAGCTCTGTACTAAATTAGATAAATATTTATTAGCCAAAATAAAACAAGTCAAATGAAAATCATATTATGCCTCTTATCTCTGGCGGGCTGCATCTGTACTTTACATGCCCAAACTGATACAAATTACAATCCCCATGATTTTTTTACACAACCTTTTAATCCGCCACCCGGAAATCCTTTTCGTTCGGCCAAAGGAATACCGGGGCCTGAGTATTGGCAAAACAGCGCCAGCTACCTGATACACGCAACACTTAGCGAAAAAGACACTTCTATCACAGGAGATGTAACGATTACTTATACCAATAATAGTCCGGATCAACTGGATTATTTATGGCTTCAGTTAGATCAAAATATTTTTAAACCGTCGTCCAGGTCTGTTGCCACAACAATATATACGGGTAGTTATCCGGATGCGCCTGATGCTATTGCCTATGGTTATAAAATTAAAGATGTTTTGGTAAGTTCTAACGGCAACTCTTATAAAGTTGATCCCATTATCACCGATACAAGAATGCAAATACGTTTACAAAAACCTATGCTTCCAAAGGGAGATAAAATTTCTTTGAAAATTAATTTTAGTTTCAATATTCCTCCTGATGGCGCCGGCCGGTTTGGAAGACAGTACACAAAGAATGGCGTCATATACCAAATAGCTCAATGGTATCCACGCATGTGTGTGTATGACGACGTGAAAGGCTGGAATACCCTTCCTTATTTGGGGACGGGAGAGTTTTATTGTGAGTATGGCAATTATGAATATTATATTACTGCTCCTGCAGAAATGATAGTATATGGTTCCGGCGATTTGCAAAACCCTTCGCAGGTATTGACAGCAGAACAAATCAAACGTCTGGCCCTTGCTGCAAAGAGCGACAAGACAGTTACCATAATTGGGCCTGAGGAAGCAGGAAAGCCTATTACCCGTCCATCTGCAAAGGGAAATCTTACCTGGCATTTTACAATGCACAACACACGGGATGTTGCTTTTGCCGCCGGCAAAGGAATGATATGGGATGCAGCAAAGATCAACTTACCCTCCGGACGAAAAGCTATGGCGATGTCGTGTTATCCGGTAGAAAGTATCGGTGATTCCGCATGGTCAAGGTCAACAGAATATTTAAAAAACAGCATAGAAATCTATTCCGAAAATTTCTTTGAATTTCCCTGGAATGTGGCTATAAGCAGTGCTGGCATTACCTCCGGAATGGAATATCCAGGGTTAATTTTTGATAATTATAAAGAAACAAAAGCAGATTTGTGGTTTTTAATCGCTCATGAAATTGGCCATAACTGGTTCCCCATGATTGTAGGGAATAACGAAAGAAGGTATATGTGGCAGGATGAGGGACTGAATACTTATATCAACTATATCGCTACAGATCTTTTTAATAATGGCGAATATGTAAATGATCCCGCCTATCTGAACAAGAAATTTTTTGCATCAAGAGATTATGAGCAATTCATGCAATATAAAGATCCTCTGATAACGATTTCTGACGCAATGGATGATGCGCAGCATTATCAGTATTATGGCAAAACAGCTTATGGCCTCAACCTGCTGCGTACCGTGGTTGTTGGTAAAGAACGCTTTGACTATGCCTTCAGAAAATATATCGAAGCATGGGCCTATAAACATCCAACACCTTATGACTTTTTTAATTGTATCAATAATGCTGCGGGTGAAGACCTGAACTGGTTTTGGAAAGAATGGTTCTTTACAACCTGGAAGTTGGACCAGGCGATAACGGATGTGAAATATATTGAAAACGATCCCCAAAAAGGAGTGCTAATCACCATTGAAAATAAAGGCAAAATGATTTTACCGGTTATTTTGAAAATTCAGCAAAGCAATGGCAAATCCGGCATTGTAAATCTGCCTGTTGAAATATGGCAACGTGGCGGAACCTGGACATTCAGGTACCCATCTGAAAATAAAATTGATAAAATTGTACTGGATCCTGAAAATGTCTTACCTGATGTGAACCGGAAAAATAATGTGTGGAATAAACTGTAATGATGGAATGCCAAAGGCCAATCATGCCTGACAAGGAAGAATTTGGTAAAACCCTTCAGGGTTTGAGCCCGAACTTTTGTGCAGAATGAATCTTGAAGATTTTGAAGTTTTTAATAAACCACTATTTCATCTGCAAACAACCATGCCGGTTTCCCTTCTCCCGGATGGCCCGGAGGACAAACGCCGAGATTCTTTGCCGTTACGCGGATATAACGGCATGGCACAGACGAAAAATCAATTTTGAAATCTTTTATCAGTAGTTGCATTTCCTCCGGCGAAATGTCATTTTTAACCTTGCCTGCTTCATGAAAATTTTGTCCGTCATCCGATACTTCTACTTTCATCCATTGTGGAAGGAATATCCAGTCGCTGTACCGCTGCAAAAAGCCGGCACTCACTTCGTGAATGGTTTCGGTTTCCGGTAATTCAATCGTGGCGATCATATCATTCCCCGCAAAGCCATGCCAGTATTTATTTACAGCGAGTGTGCCTCTGATACCGTCGGTCAGGGAGTTGATGCCGTTTGCCATGTACTGAGTGCTGGGCGGAAACTGATAATTCACATTCAGCCCCGAGACCTTATCAACGACAAATGACTGTTGCGAAGGAACTTTGCTTTTGACGATTCCGTTTTGAACTACTACAGCCCTGATCTTCATTGATGAATCGATATTTACAGAGCCGTTGTACAAAATGGATCCCGCACCGGGATAACTGCCATCTGTCGTATAATAAATTTGTGCACCCGGTATTTCGGATTGGAGGGTCACGTTTAATTTCCCATTCCGGCTCCCGGGAACAAAGGTGACGTTGAAATTCCCTTCGCAATAGGTCAATCCCTCCTGATCAAATTCCCTGAATTTTTGTTGCACGCGGTTATAAAAATCATCATAGTTTTTTTCCGGAAGGGGAGTCCAGTCTGTTTCAGCAAGTGCAAGCATCCTCGGAAGGATCATGTATTCCACATGCGTTTCACTTTGTATCATCTCCGCCCATAGATTGGCCTGTGCACCCAAAATATATTTTGCTTCATCCGGACTTAATTCCTTCGGAACCGGATTGTAATCATACACCATTTTCAGCGTATTCATTCCGCCAAAGGCGAGAGGCTCACCTTCCGGCCCCGCCTGATAATGGTCAAAGTACAAAGGTTCGCCCGGCGTCATTACCACATAGTGATGTTGTTTTGCTGCAGCTATGCCACCGCTTTCTCCACGCCAGCTCATCACCGTAGCTTCGGGTGCCACACCGCCTTCGAGGATTTCATCCCAGCCGATGAGTTTTTTTCCATGTGCATTCAGAAATTTTTCCATGCGACGGATAAAATAACTCTGAAGTTCATCGAGGTCTTTGAGATTTTCTTTTCTCATCAACCTTTGGCAGGCAGAATCCTTTGCCCATGGCGATTTGTCCACTTCATCTCCGCCGATGTGGATGTATTTGGATGGAAATATTTTCATTACTTCTGTCAGTACGTTTTCAAGAAATGTATAGACACTGTCTTTGCCCACGTCAAGTGTGGATTCATAATCTTTCGGATAAATTCCTCCTGTGATCATCGTTTGTTGTTTGCCGCTGCACGAGAGAAAGGGGTAGGCGGTAATGGCTGCAGCCGAATGGCCGGGTACATCAAACTCCGGTACAATGGTAATATTTCTTTCCGCTGCATAACGCACAATTTCCCTCGCCTGTTCCTGCGTATAAAATCCGCCGTACGTTGTGGGTTCACCCGGTTGAGTCGGTTGCGACTGACTCCACAAAATACCGCGGCGATCGGCACGCCATGCACCTACAGAAGTGAGTTTGGGATATTTCTTTATTTCAAGTCGCCATCCCTGGTCATCCGACAAGTGCCAGTGAAAAGTGTTGAATTTATAAGCGCTCAGCAAATCGATATACATCCTGATGGTATTGGGTGTAAAAAAATGTCGCGACACATCGAGATGCATGCCTCTCCATTGAAACCTGGGATAATCCGTAATTTCCATGGAAGGAATTTGTAATGCAGCATTCGTTCTTTCCTTTGGTAAAGTTTGAATGAGTGTTTGTATTCCGTAAAAAATTCCTTTCGGATCGTTGGCTGTAATGACGATGCTTTGCGGGGTTACTGACAACAGATAACCCTCATCACCGATTACTTTTTCTTTTCTGATTTTCAGATAAATCTTTTTGCCATTCTTCCAATGCTGATGCAAACGAATACCCGAAACATCGTTGACGAAATTTGAAAAGAAGCTGACTGTGTTTCTGAGGTTACTCAGTTTTGAATCGAATTCAAGTGATGTATTTCTGTCAATGGTGAATGAACCTTCCTTCAATTCCATCTTTACCGGTTTGGGAATGATGGCAACGGGTTGTGCAATAGAATGAAGAGAAAATGAAAGAAACAAAATCAGAAAAATCTTTTTCATTCAAAGAATTTTTTAAATGTGGAGTGGAAAATGTGATGTGAAATTAATCAATTGTGATTCATCAAGCCGAAACGTTTTAATTGCCGGCGGTCGATTTTCGTGAAAGATTTTATCTTAATTTCAAGCCCAATCAAATCCGGTTTTTATGCAATTCTTATTCACGTTCTTCGCAATTCTTTTTTCATTCAATGGGATGACTGCGGAAAATATCGATGGCGCCTGGATGAATGCAGAAGGAGATACCCATACGGTTTTACTTTTTAGCGACGGGTATTTTACCATGACGAAATATACCTCCGCAAAATTTCTTGAATCTTCAGGCGGGATGTTTTCTCTTGAAGGAAATGAGATTGAAGTTCATGAAGAATTTAATACGGCGGTGAAGGAATTGAGTACGGTTTCATATCCTGTTTCTATCGGTAAAGATGAATTAACTTTTGGTAGATCTGATCAGAGGTTTGTGAGAATTGACGACGGTAATAATCCGCTGAGTGGTGTCTGGATCATCTCTGGTAGGATGAGAGATGGCAAGGTTGTTCCCGTTCAACACACTGGTGCACGCAAAACACTCAAAATGCTTACCGGGAAAAGGTTTCAATGGTTTGCGATCGATCCTTCGACCAATTCTTTTTCCGGGACGGGTGGGGGAACATTTACTTTTAAAGATGGAAAATATACCGAGAATATTGAGTTCTTTTCCAGAGATTCCACAAGAGTGGGGTCGTCTCTGCTATTTGAAGATCATCTGGAAGATGGCAAATGGCACCATACAGGCCTTAGCAGTAAAGGCGCAACGATTTATGAGATTTGGGAGAAAGCAAGATGATTATTTCTTCCGGATTTTTTCGATGTAGGGTATTATTATTTTTTCCATCACATGGTAACCTTCAATAGTTGGGTGTACACCGTCTTTTGAATACTTTTCAGGTAATCCTTTTTCTGAATCGGCAAGTTTTGAAAAATAATCCACATAAACGCAGGAGTTCGTTTTTGCGAAATGCAAAAGCCATTGATTGAGCGAGTCGATCTGCGTTGAAAAGTCCTGATTATTTCTCCAGGGAATTTTATTACTCGGCAACAGAGAACAGAGAATGACATGAATCCCCGAAACTTTTGCCAGTTCAGCCATGCTTTGAAAATTATCTTCAATCATTTTCAAAGTGGATGGACCTGTATTTCCTGCGATATCGTTGATACCTGCGAGAATAATCACAGCTTTGGGATGAAGATCGATGACGTCCTGCCTGAACCTCAATAGCATTTGCGGAGTGGTTTGTCCGCCGATCCCGCGATTTATCAATTTGTTTTTGGCAAAAAATTCCGGGTCGAGATTTATCCATTGTTCGGTGATAGAATTACCCATAAAAACAATTCTCTCTTCACCTTTGGCAGGTTGCCCGAGTTGTGCATTTTCTTTTTGAAATCTCGAAAGGTTAGGCCAGTCCTGAGCCATGGTTGTTTCAGACATTAGAAAAATTGAAATCAGTAAAATAAGATTTTTCATAAAAATTGTTTTGGTTATGACTCGATAAATTCGTTAAACAATTTTTCAATTTCCTGATCAGGAATTTCCAGGAATCCCGGATGAACTTCTGAAACCTGAATGATGGTACTGCGCCTGGCACTCAGCCAGCGAAACCTTTCCGCAGGAGTCAGTTTCCCTATATTTCCCGATCCTTCCAAGCCGTAACAAACCTTGTGAAAGGCTTCCAGTAAATCGGTTATTTTCTGTAAATCGGCTTTCGGATTGAGTGTGAGAATTTTTTTTGAATCAACCAGATATTTCATGCCGAGAAATTTTAATTCATGGCAATAGAGAATGATACCTGCGTTGATGAACTCAGCTCTTTCCACACGTGGCACAATGCGAATGACCGCATATTCATATAATCGATTCTCTGGCATGAATGGCGTATTGGGTAAAAGTATCTGAGTTTTCTAATCTTTTGATGAGGTATTCCGCATAAGCATTCCTGTTATCTTCTGCATTCCGGAAAGGCGCATCATACAATAGCCAGTCATCCGGAAGAGTATTGACAATGGTTTTTATTTTTTCAGGAGAAATTTTTTCAAGAAATATCTTTTGAGCTTTCTCCAATTCTGATGCGTAAGTCAATAGAACGTGGTCTTTTACCAGTTCAAAAGGTTGAGCCGATTTCTCCATGTAGTCAGACCAAAGATGATGAAAATACAAGGAAGCGCCATGATCTATGAGCCAGATTTCTTTATTCCACCAAAGCAGGTTGGTGTTTTTTGCCGTGCGGTCGACGTTGGTAATAAAACAATCCAGCCAAACAATCATTGAAGCGGACAACGGATCAGGTCTGGTGGCAACCGGGTCAAACATGGCGGCGCTTTTCAGGAAATGCAATCCCAGATTCAGGCCAGTACTTGCTTTGAGTAAATCCTGTATTTCCGGATCCGGTTCTGTTCTTCCGAAGGCAGGGTCTAATGCAGCAAAAACAATTTCCGGAACATGTAATCCTGCGGTGCGTGCGATTTCTCCACCGATAAACTCAGCAATTAAAGCTTTAGGACCCTGACCGGCTCCTTTGAATTTGATGACATAAAGAAATCCGTCGTCAGCTTCTGCAATCGCGGGTAATGAACCACCTTCGCGAAGTGGGGCGATGTATCTTTTGACGTTAACGCGGCGTATGGATAATGACGGGGAATTCATTCTATGCAAACTTACTGAGATGGCGTTGGATTATTTTGTTGATTTGTTGAGTAATATAAATAAACTGGTGGCACGTGTGGAATCTTTGATAAATTTAAAAATACTTGTAACCCCAAACAGGAAACCCTTTAACGGGAATTACAAAAATCATTGAATCCGGCTAAGTTGCAACTCAACTGCTCATTACTCAATGTTCATTTCACTCAGCATTTCGCTGCTTCCATCCACAATTTCACTGCTTCCGCAGCTTCCTTTACGTCATGAACTCTCAGAATGTCGGCGCCATTTTCCAATGCCAGTGTATTCAGAACTGTTGTCCCGTTCAATGCTTCATTGGCTGTAATGCCAAGTGTTTTGTAAATTGTTGATTTCCTTGAAACTCCCACCAGGATGGGTTTTTGAAGGATTTTGAAGGTAGAGAGATGTTTTATTAAAAAGAAATTCTGTTCTCTTGTTTTTGCAAATCCGAATCCCGGGTCAATGATAACATTGTGGATTCCTGACTGCCTGCATTTTTCAATTCGTTCAATGAAATAATTCAAAAGTTCTTTCAGAATATCATCGTAAACGGTCAATTGTTGCATATTTTCCGGTGTGCCCCGCATGTGCATACATATATAGGGCACATGCAATTTCCCAACTTCAGAAATCATATTTTCATCCATCATCCCTCCGGAAATATCATTGATTATATCAGCTCCGCTATCGACCGCAGCTTTCGCAACTTCCGAATGATAAGTGTCAATGGAAATAAGTTTGCCCGTTTCCTTTTTTAAACTGCCGATTAAATGCTGAATTTTTTTAATCTCTGTTTGAGCATCAATACGGATACTTCCCGGCCTTGTACTTTGCCCGCCGATATCAATAATGTCGGCGCCTTCATTCGCCATTTTTACTGCTTTTTCCACGACCTGGTTATCTGAATGCAGCCGGCTTCCTTCGTAAAATGAATCTTCCGTATAATTTAAAATTCCCATTATCAATGGATGGCCGGCAAGATAGGGAGCGCCTACGCAGTTTAAAGTGTAGATCATTAAATTCAATTAAATTTGACTGCTATGCAAATTACTACAGATCAGCAATACGATAAAGTGATCCATGATTGTCGAAATATTTTTTTGAAAAAAACCAAAGATTACGGAACTGCATGGCGGGTTTACAGAATGATATCTGTGGCTGACCAGCTTTACATCAAAGCCAAAAGGATCAGAAATATTCAGGAGGGAATTATTCCGCAGATTGGCGATGGTATCCTGGGTGAATATTTTGCCATCGTCAATTATGCCGTCATCGGATTGATGCAATTGAATATTACTCATGATGAATGGAATTTACCTTTGGAAGAGGTGACTGAATTATATGATGAATTTACCGCAAAGGCAAAGGAATTGATGGACAAAAAAAACCATGATTATGGAGAAGCCTGGAGAGATATGGATTTGAAAAGCCTTATAGATTTAATCCTCACAAAAATTTTACGCATCAAACAAATTATCAACAACGACGGAAAAACGGTGGCAAGTGAAGGAATCGATTCCAATCTTTACGATATTTTAAACTATGCCGTGTTTGCTTTGATATTGAAAGACGAAAATAAAAATCCAAACTAAATACTATGAAAGGTTTGATAAACATGATAAGAACTGTCGTCGGTATTTTGTTTATTATCAGCGGTGCGGTGAAAGCCAACGATCCCCATGGATTGGCTTACAAGATGGATGAGTTTTTTGAAACGTGGGCATCTTCAGGATTTCTCCCTCACCTGATGAATTGGATCCAAAGATTTTCTTTGGAGTTTTCCATTGTTATGATTTCTCTCGAAGTAATCGTAGGGCTGGGGTTGTTGCTGGGTGAGTGGAAGAAATTTTTTGTTTGGGCCACTTTGATATTGATGATATTTTTCACGTGGCTCACCGGATATGCAGCACTTTCAGGAAAGATTGCTACATGCGGATGCTTTGGTGATTGCCTTCCGCTGACTTCTATGCAATCTTTTATAAAGGATATTGTGTTACTGGCCCTGGCAATTGTATTGGTTCTTGGAATGAAGTGGATCAGGCCGAGGATGGCCATGGCATCCAACGTACTTATTCTTTTATTGGGAGTCTTTGCTGTAGCAGGCTTTCAGTGGTATGTTCTGAAAAATCTACCTCTTGTGGACTGTCTTCCTTTCAAAGTGGGCAATGACATTCTTGAGTTGAGAAAAATGCCTGCAGATGCAGTTCCTGATAAAATTGATTATCATTTTATTTATGAAAAGGGCGGGAATCAAAAAGAATTTACCATCAGGGATTTGCCTGACAGCACCTGGACTTTTGTAAACAGAAAGGATGTGGTGGTACAAAAAGGATCAAACAATGAACCGCCAATTAAAGATTACATATTAATGACTCCGTCAGGAGAAGACACCACACAATCTGTATTGAGCCTTGATGCTGATTATTATTTATTTTATGTAAAAGATGTGATGAACACAAGCCGGCGGTGGAGCAAAACATTCAATAAAATATTTTCGCTTGCCCAGGAAGAAAAAAGGCCATTACTTGTGGTGAGCGCCGATCCGGAAGGTGCACAACAATATTTTAATCAGAAGTATCAATTGCATTTGCCGATTTTGTCATTGGATGCTACCTCCTTCAAGACAGTTGCCCGGACGAACCCTGAACTTTATCTGATGCATGGCCCGGTGGTAAAAGCAAAATGGGCCGGAGATTCACTTGATAAAGCCGTTCAAAAATAAAAATCCATGTGGCACAAATTGTTGGTCAGGTTGCTTTACGGAGTTTTGGTTTTGGTGGGAGTAGTGGTTGTTGTTTTCGTAATCTTTCAGGCATTCGGCGATCCGGCGAGAATGGTTCTGGGCCAGTCTGGTGATGCAAAGACCATTCAAAATATTCGCAGGGAATTGAATCTGGATAAACCAAAATGGAAACAGTTTGTTCTGTATGTAAATGATATCTCACCCGTTTCTGTTTATGCAAAAGAAACCATCCGCGAGAAAAAACTTAAAGGGTTTTTTATTGGAGGAAATACAAAAGTAGGTATCAAGGTTCCTTATTTCGGTCGCAGTTATCAAACCAATAAGGCTGTAATAAATATTTTAATGGAAGCCCTGCCCGGTACAATTATGCTGGCAGTAGCCGCTATGCTAATTGCAATTGCTATCGGGATCCCACTTGGGATTTTTGCCGCTATCAAACAAAATACCTGGATGGATACAACGGCAGTATTCAGTAGTGTCATTGGTATTTCGGCGCCATCTTTTTATATGGCTATTGTGATTGCCTACGTTTTCGGTCTGGTATTGCATAGCTATACCGGACTGCCACTTACCGGAAGTTGGTTTGATATCAATGAAACGACAGGAAGGAAGTACCTGACATTGCAAAACGTTATTTTACCTGCAGTGACTTTGGGGATTCGTCCTTTGGCTATTATAGTTCAGTTGACCCGTAGTTCAATGTTGGATGTGATGGGTCAGGATTACATCCGGACTGCCTATGCGAAAGGGTTAAGTAATCGTTATGTTATATGGCGGCATGCACTGCCCAATGCACTGAATCCGGTGATTACTGCCGTTACCGGATGGTTTGCCGAATTACTTGCCGGCGCTTTTTTTGTAGAATTTATTTTTGGATACAAGGGTGTTGGCCTGGTAACGGTGGAAGCTTTGGAAAATCTCGATTATCCGGTGGTGATGGCAGCGGTATTAATGGCTGCTACAATCTTTGTAATTATTAATATTGTGTCTGATGTGTTGAATTCAATCATAGATCCTCGGGTGAAGATGGAGTAATGGCATGATTTTTATCGGATGAAATTTCCAAGGTCAATAACACTTTTTTCTTTGGTGATTGTTTTATTTAACAAGGATATTTTGAGAGAAGTCACAATGTTAAATCAGAAGTTGCAGGTTAGTAAATGAAATTTTTTAAAATGGAATTTTTCTAACTTTTATTTCTGTAAAAAAAATATTGAACGGAAATAAATTTTATTATCTTCGCCGTCCCGAAAATCAAATGGTGTTTTTCGGTAGTTTTTTGAAATAAAAGTATCGGTAGTTACCTACAGTTCAGTAGGGACACGGTCAGTTGGTTAGAATGCTGCCCTGTCATCCCCACAGAATTGTGGGGACGAGTTCGAGTAGCAGAAAAGATATTTGAAAATTGGATCGGTAGTTCCCTACAGTTCAGTAGGGACACGGTCAGTTGGTTAGAATGCTGCCCTGTCATCCCCACAGGATTGTGGGGACGAGTTCGAGTAGCAGAAAAGATATTTGAAAATTGGATCGGTAGTTCCCTACAGTTCAGTAGGGACACGGTCAGTTGGTTAGAATGCTGCCCTGTCATCCCCACAGAATTGTGGGGACGAGTTCGAGTAGCAGAAAAGATATTTGAAAATTGGATCGGTAGTTCAGTTGGTTAGAATGCTGCCCTGTCATCCCCACAGAATTGTGGGGACGAGTTCGAGTAGCAGAAAAGATATTTGAAAATTGGATCGGTAGTTCAGTTGGTTAGAATGCTGCCCTGTCACGGCAGAGGTCGCGAGTTCGAGTCTCGTCCGGTCCGCCAGCCTTACACTTTTTGTGTAAGGCTTTTTTATTTTATGTCATTTTATGTTTATATAATTGAGAGTCTGCAAGACGGAACCTTTTACAAGGGGTTTTCAACGGATTATAAAAAAAGGCTTGAGCAACATAATAATGGAGAGTCAAGATATACCTCAGGAAAAGTTCCCTGGAAATTGGTACATGTTGAAGAATACACTTCCAAAAGAGAAGCATTAATCCGGGAAAGAAATTTGAAAAAAGCTGATCGTCAGAGAATACTTGCTTTAATAGATTCTTCAAAAAATATTTTAAACAAGAAATGAAGAGGAGGGAATCAGAATGCTGCCCTGTCATCCCCACAGCATTGTGGGGACGAGTTCGAGTCTTCCCGAAGGGATCGGGACAGGCGTCCGGTCCGCCAGCCTTACACTTTTTGTGTAAGGCTTTTTTATTTTATGGTCTTTTATGTTTATATCATAGAGAGTTTGAAAGATGAAACCTATTACAAGGGTTTCACTACGGATTATGAAAAACGATTAATTCAACACAACAATGGTGAATCTGATTATACATCTAAAAAAATACCCTGGAAATTAGTTTATGTTGAGGAATACACTTCCAAGAGAGAAGCATTAATCCGGGAAAGAAATTTGAAAAAAGCTGATCGTCAGAGAATACTTGCTTTGATAAATTCGTCCAGGAATCTTCTCCGAAAATTAGGATAATTATCTTTCTAAATCCCGTGAATCTATATTTTTAGAATACCGCCATTTTCTGATAGGCGGGCATTAACCGATAATTAAAAATCAGATACAATTACTTTTGCAGGTGATAATAAGGGGATTTCAACCTGGGCATACAGGAATGTATCTTTTCTTTTTGTCAATGTTACTTCTTTTCAATTTTTAATTGTCACTTAAAATTATGCTGAAAAAATCTCTGAGAATTTTCTGTTTTCTGTTCTTCGTTTTAATTGTCCCGCATTTTTTGAATGCACAAAGTGTAATTTCAAATTCAGAGGAGAAGAACGGTACAAGAATTTTTTCTTTATCCAATGATAAAGTGGTTCAAAAGGTATTTGTCAAAAACAATATTTTGGAAGGTGATGTGCTCGAAGCCCGGCAAAACTGGCTTACCTTGTATCACAAGTCTCACTTTGGAGTTGCAACCGATGGAAATTTCAGATTGAAAATGATGTGGACAGACTGGTCAGCGCCGGGCAGAGAAGTGAATGGGGATTTAGCCGTTGCTTTTTCGAAAAAAGATTTTAAATATCAGTCTTTTCAATTTTTGGCTCTCCCGGATGGAGGTAAGGAATTGGAAATATTTTTTACTCCCGTTAACAGGCAAAATACCACACAATTGAAACTGACTTACCAGCTATTGCCGGAAAAGTTTTATGCAAGAAGAAAAATCTCAGTCATGGATTCGTTGAAGGAGAGTAATTGGCTTGACCGGTTTATTTCACGCACCGGGAGTGTGTTTGAAGAAAACAGAAATGAATTCCAATCTGAAAAAAGAACAGCAAAAAATACAGGTAGTTTTTCTGTTCCGGCTTCTGATAAATCTCAAACGGAAAATAATCGCATTATAAAAAAGGGCGCTTTTGGCCAGCCGGGGGCAATCGACTTTTCAAACGGTGGTGTATTTTTTGGCATTGAATATCCTGCAGCCAATACGTCAATCAGAAGAAATAATGCGCAGAGATTTGATCTGAATTGTGAAGAGATTATTGGAACTGTTGTAAAAAATAAATGGATCGATAGCAAATGGGTGGTTGAAGGATTGGCTCCGGACCATCATGTCAGAAACTGGTTTTATAGTTACATCCCTGATATTAAGTACGCGCAGGATAAACCTTATGCTCTTTACAATTCATGGTACGATTTGCGGACGCCCGTATTCAAAGGCCTGGCGCCTCAGCATGTAATGAATGAGAAAAATGTACTGGATATCATCAATGCTTTTAAGAAGAATATGATTGATCCTTACGGGATCCATCTCGATGCATTTGTATTGGATGACGGATGGGACAAGCATCACAGTGATTGGCAATTGAGGAAAACCACATTCCCGAATGGATTGCGGCCGATTTCAGATGCATTGAAACCTTTTGGTACCACGCTGGGCATTTGGTATGGCCCGACGGGCGGATACGATTTTCGAGAAGACAGAATCAACTGGATGCGTGAACACGGATATGAAGTGATTGGTCATGGAGGAAATTCTATGATGGATATCGGGGGAACGAAGTACAACGCACTGTTCAAAAAACGTACAACCACAATGGTTAGAAACGGTGGAGTTGGGTATTTCAAATGGGATGGACTTCAGTTTTCTTCAAGTGACCCGGCCGGCGGGCATCCGATTGGGTTGTATTCAAGAAGGGCATTGCTCGATTCTTTTTTCTCCGATTGTGAAGCGGTGAGGGCTGTAAATCCGGACGTTTATCTCAACGTGACTTCCGGTACCTGGCTGAGCCCGTGGTGGCTGTCACAGGCAAATCAGATTTGGATGCAGGGAGAGGATTTCGGATTTGCAGATGTGCCATCAGTCAATCAGCGCGATGCTTCCATGACTTATAAAGACATGGTTTTGTACAATGATTTTCATAATCAGGATAACTGGTTTCCTGTTTCAAATTTAATGACACATGGAATTATCAAAGGTGTTTTAAATGAAATTGGAGGTGCTGATGACCCGCTGAATAAATTTACGGATGATGCGATGTTTTATTTTGGCAGAGGTGTATCGATGTATGAATTGTATATTTCTCCTGATTTGCTAAATGCCGGTGAATGGAATGCGTTGAGCAAATCTTTGAAGTGGGCGGAAAACCGTTTTCCGATTTTAGACCACACTTTTATGGTGGGAGGAAATCCTGCAAAAAGCGAAGCTTATGGCTATGTTCATTATCTGAATAATAAAGGAATCATTGCTGTTCGCAATCCGGTTATTCAAAATCAGACCATACATTTAAAATTAAATCCGGCAGATGGTTTAAATCCAGAAGCCAATTCGCTGGTGTTGGAACGCGTGTATCCTTCGCATTGGATTTCCCCCAACATTTATTCTGCGGGTGCCGAAATAAGTATTCCTCTCGACGGGTATGAAAGTGCTATTTATGAATTGTATCCTTTGGATTCGGCAGATAAACCTTTGCTCGCTGATGTAATTTTCAATCTGAAATCTGATTCCGGTAATCATTTTGAATTGAATGTACTGAGTGCAGGAAGCCAGGCCAGGTTGTTGAATCCTGAAGTTGTTTCTCAGTTGAAAATTGATGGGCAAAACCAGCTTATAAATAATATTTCTCTTTCACAAAAGCAGCCTGATAAAATTTTAAAATCTCAGCAACTCTCATTTAAAGGTTCATCTTTAGAAAGTACGCTTGATTTTTCGCAAAAT
Organism: Chitinophagaceae bacterium; assembly: GCA_017307735.1. Taxonomy (GTDB): domain Bacteria; phylum Bacteroidota; class Bacteroidia; order Chitinophagales; family Chitinophagaceae; genus Ginsengibacter. Next base: position 23,842 of record JAFKGR010000003.1, on the reverse strand, counting down.
GTTATCACGCCGAGGTTTATCGTTTTTCTGCACCCGGACAGCCTTTATGCCGGAAAGGATTTTCCGGAAGGAAAAATAATGGTGGATGGTAAAGAAGTAGAATCCACTCAGCAGAAACAAAATGGAGTTTGGGATGTATTTTCCTTTGTGTTGCCTGAAAATAACAGTACTGGAAAACATACTTTCAGGTTTGAACTGAGCACAAATAAAGATGTGATTTCATGGAGCGGTGAAGCCGACATTTACCTGATTGCCCAACAGAGACATCAGGTTCAAAATGTTTCTGTTACTACAAAAAGAATTATGGATCCACAGCCCGCCCCACCGGGTCCGTTTTTTGAAAATGCTACAAAAGAAGTGGTTAAAATCGGCGGAGGGAAAATAAATTTATAAATTTTTCCAAATGTCATTTAAATGCACATCGCCTCCGGAATTGTATAAACGGATGCGAAATAAATTTTTATATCTTCGCGTTCGACAATTGTGAAAAAGCTTTTTGCAATCATATTAGCCACTCTTTACGTGTTCACCTCATCAGGTGCAACAATTGAGTTGCATTATTGCATGGGTAAGCTGACCGATCAGACGTTCATGGGCAATGAATCCAATATGTGCAGTAAATGCCCGATGCAAAAAGTTCATAAGGCCAAAGATTGCTGTCAGACACAAACGAAGCAGTTAAAAATTGACAATGGTCATTACGTTCTTGATCTTTATTCACAAAGTGCCGGTTTAAATTATACTGCGCTGCCGGTTACATTTGTTGAAATCCCCAGCTTATTTTCCAATTCATCTTTTGAAGATTTCACTTTATTTGATGACTTCCCGCGAAGCCCGCATCTCGCCCTTTTCAAACAAAACGGCGTTTTCAGAATTTGATTTTTTATTTGAGTTTTTGCCTGGCTCTATTTTAGCCCGGCCTGAGGCATTTCAGCCTTTGCCAGAGATTTCAAATAAACAATTTCAAATTTATTTTCTCATTTTTTATGGTAAACCGTATTATTGAATGGTCGCTCCGCAACCGGTTTCTGGTACTTCTGGCTTCAACCGGTTTCTTTGTATGGGGTTTTATCTCAATAAAAAAGAATCCGATTGACGCCATTCCCGATCTGTCCGAAAACCAGGTCATTGTTTTTACAGAGTGGATGGGTCGCGGACCCCAACTCATAGAAGACCAGATTACCTACCCTTTGGTCACGAATCTTCAGGGATTACCGAAAGTGAAGTATGTCCGCGGTACTTCCATGTTTGGCATGAGCTTTATTTATATCATTTTTGATGACAACACTGATATTTATTGGGCGCGCTCGCGTGTGCTTGAAAGGCTGAGTACCATTTCAAGAAATCTTCCGGATGGTGTCAACCCGCAATTGGGACCCGACGGAACCGGTGTCGGTCACATTCTCTGGTACACCCTGGATGCCCCCGGAATGGATCTTGGAGAACAAAGAGCATTACAGGATTGGTATATAAAATTTGCTTTGCAAAATGTAAAGGGGGTAAGTGAAATTGCATCATTTGGCGGATTCCAAAAACAATATCAGGTAGATGTGGATCCGAATAAACTTCTTTATTACAAACTTTCTATCAGTGATGTAATTCGTGCCATTCGCGCTAATAACGATGAAACCGGGGGGAGCAAGTTTGAGATGAGCGATATAGGTTACATTATTAAAACTTCAGGATATCTGAAATCGGCCATGGAAATTCAAAACATTCCGGTGAAAACCGTGAATGGTATCGCCGTGCGGGTTTCTGATATTGGCAGTGTGCAATCAACCGGGGAAACAAGACTGGGAATTTTTGATGAAAACGGAGAAGGAGAAAGAGTGGGGGGAATTGTGGTGATGCGCTATGGTGAAAACGCTGATGAAGTCATCGACAATGTCAAAGCAAAAATGGCCGAAGTGGCAAAAGGATTTCCGCAAGGAGTAAAATTTGATATTGTCTATGATCGCGGGAAATTGATAAAAGAATCGATTTCATCCATTAAATCCACACTGATAGAGGAAATGATCATTGTTTCCCTGGTGGTGATTATTTTCCTTTTCCACTGGCGAAGTGCGCTGAGCATCATCATCCAGATTCCCGTAAGTATCGCCATCAGTTTTATCATTCTGAATGCTTTGGGGATTTCATCAAATATCATGTCACTTACAGGAATTGCTCTGGCCATCGGAGTCATTGTGGACAATGGGATAATCATGAATGAGAATGCCTACAAACACATGGCAGACCGGTATCTGCAATGGAAACAACAAAATTCAAAAAACGAATTATGATTTGGAATAGAAATAAAAAGAAAAAACAAAAATGGATTACCGAGGAGGAACGGTTGGCCCTGATTGAGAAATCGAGCAAGCAGGTTTCCCGTGGCGTCTTTTTTGCAACGGTTATTATTATCGCTTCTTTCCTTCCCGTATTTCTTCTTACAGGGCAGGAAGGGAAATTATTTCACCCCATTGCCTACACGAAAACTTTTATCATCGTTGTAGATGCTGTGCTGGTACTGACACTGACTCCGGTTTTGATTTCATTTTTTATGAAAGGCAAATTCAGACCGGATAATGCCAATCCTGTCAACCGGATTCTTGAGAGACTTTACACTCCCATTATCCACTGGGTGATGAAATGGCGCAAGACGACGATTGCGGTAAATATTCTGGCGCTGGCGGCTTCGGTTCCTTTGCTGATGAGCCTGGGAACAGAATTTATGCCACCGTTGGACGAACAGAGTATTCTCTTTATGCCGGTGACCATGCCCGATGTTTCCAATTCAGAAATTAAGAGAATCCTTCAGGTTCAGGATAAAATTATCAAATCGGTTCCTGAAGTTGATAAAGTTTTGGGAAAAGCTGGAAGGGCAAATACGGCCACCGATAACTCTCCGATCAGTATGATCGAAACCATTATCGAACTAAAACCTCACAAGGATTGGAGACCGGGAATGACAAAAGAAAAACTGATTAAGGAATTAGATGCAAAGTTGCAAATCCCGGGTGTTGTGAATGGCTGGACACAACCCATCATCAATCGAATCAATATGTTGTCGACCGGCATTCGCACGGATGTAGGCGTAAAAGTTTTTGGTCAGAACCTGGATACCATCGCTGCAATTTCGGAACGGGTGAGAACAGCTTTGCAGGGAACGCCCGGTGTTTCAGATTTATTTGTGGAACCCGTTACCGGAGGCAAATATCTTTCTATTGATGTACGGCGTGCTGACCTTGCCAGGTACGGGTTGAATGTGGATGATGTCAACCAGACTGTTGAATCCGCATTGGGTGGAGTGCCTGTCAGTCAGACCATAGAAGGCAGAGAAAGATTTCCGATCAGCGTGCGGCTTGCACAGGATTTCAGGAACAACATCGATAAGATAAAAAGGATTCCCCTGGAATCTCCCACTTTTGGAGAAGTTCCATTAAGCTCGGTTGCAGATATTAAATTTGAAGAAGGCCCTTCCATGATTAATTCTGAAAATGCCATGCTACGGGGCGCTGTCCTTTTTAATGTTCGGGGAAGAGATTTGGGAAGTACGGTCAAAGATGCCATGCACAAGCTGGATGAACACAAAGACATTCTCCCTCCGGGGTATTTTGTAGAATGGAGCGGAGAATACGAAAACCTGATACGCGGGCAGCAAATGTTGATGTGGATTACACCCATTGTGCTGGTGATTATTTTCTTCGCTCTCTACTTTGCTTTCCACTCCATTCGCGAAGCACTGTTGAATCTGATTACGATTCCTTTTGCACTCATCGGAGGTGCATATATAATTTATTTCTGGGGGGTCAACCTTTCGGTTGCTGTAGCAGTTGGCTTCATTGCGCTTTTTGGAATTGCCGTGGAGACGGCCATTGTAATGGTTATCTATCTCAATGATGCGATGGATCAGTTGATTGCCTTGAAAGGCAATTCAATTAAGACCATTACCAAAAAAGATTTGGAAGAATACACCATCATGGGTGCGGCCAAAAGATTGAGACCGAAGATTATGACGGTGTGTGTTGCATTGTTCGGACTGGTGCCTGTCTTGTGGTCAACCGGCGTAGGCACAGATGTAATGCGACCGATAGTATTGCCGGTGATTGGCGGAATCATCACATCAGCCATTCACATTTTGCTGGTAACACCTTTGATATTTTTGATGACGAAAGAATATGAATTAAAAAAATTCGGAAAACTGATTATTTATGATGTGCATCATTAAAAAGAAACTCTGGATAGCATTCCTGGTCTTCCCTTTTTCTGTGAGTTATGCACAGCAAAAAGAATTTTTTAATCTGAATGAGATTTTGCAACACATAGACAGCAATAATGTTTTGTTGAAGACCTATGGCTACCGCGCTACAGCATATCAATACAGTGCGGAAGCAGCCACGGCATGGATGCCTCCGATGGTCGGTGTGGGAACATTTATGACACCTTATCCCTTTCAAAAGACGATGGGAAATAATGGAGACATCATGTTTAGGGTTGAACAACAATTTCCCAACATGAAAAAGCTGAATGCAAAGAAAAAATATCTGGAATCGTTGGGAACTGTTGAGAATATGAACAGGAGTATTTCCTTCAATGATTTGAGGGCAGAAGCGCGCCTCCAATATTTCACCTGGGTAATTGCCCTTCAAAAAATAAAAGTTCTTGAGGACAATGACAGGATTCTTCAGACCATGAAAAAAATTGAAGCGGTGAGATTTCCGTTTAATCAATCTCAACTGAGTTCGGTTTACAGGGCCGAAGCTGAGATTCAAAAGAATCGAAATATGATTCTCATGCCGCAGGGCGATATCGAAAAAGCAAAAGCTTTTTTAAATGGCATGATGAATCGACCGGGCAATGAAGATTTTACGATTGATACCACGGTGCAGTTGAGTATGATGCCGGATATGGCATTCGATACGGCAAGTATTGCTCAACAGCGCGGAGATATTTTGAAAATGGATGCCGGTATCCAATCCATGAAACTGAATATTGATGCGATGAATCTGGAGCGAAAGCCGGCGTTTAGCATTCAGTTTGACCACATGACGCCTTTGTCTGGGATGATGCCCTATAGTTTTAGTGTAATGGGAATGATGACCATTCCAATCGCATCATGGTCGAGAAAATCCTATCAATCAGAAATCAAATCCATGCAATACAACATCAGTGCGATGGAAAGTGAGAGAACCGCGATGCTTCAGCAGACACAGGGCATGCTTTACGGAATGCATGCGCAAATCATGACGATGGAGCAGAAGATAAAATCAATTGAGGAAAAAGTTATTCCGGCTTTGCAGAAAACTTTTGATGCGTCGTTCAATTCATACCAGGAAAACAAACTTTCATTGACGGTGGTATTGGACAATTGGGAAGCGCTGAACATGATGAAACAGGACGTGCTCGATGAAAAATTAAAAGTCATTCAAATGATTATTCAACATGAAAAAGAATTGTATCAATAAGATCTTATTTTTTCTGATGGCGGTGTTGCCTTTGCTTTTTTCATGTAAAGGAAAAACATCATCTGAACATGAAACTGCCGTAAACGGACATCGCGAACACGTGGAATATGTGTGCCCGATGCATCCGCAGATTATTCGCGATAAACCCGGCAAATGTCCTATTTGCGGGATGGAACTTGTGCCGATCAGTACATCCAACGAATTGCATATTGACAATGATTTGTTGCCATTGTTGAAACCTGCCAACGAACAGATCGTTTCAACAATTGCAACGATTACGCCTGAACATGGAACAAAAATTTTTAATAAAACCATCCAGGGAGTTATCAGTTATGACACCAGAAAACAGGAGAGTATTTCGAGCCGTGTGTCCGGCCGCATTGAAAGAATGTATATCAAATACAATTTTCAACCTGTTAGAAATGGGCAATTGATAATGGAAATTTATTCGCCTGACCTGGCAGTGGCTCAGCGGGATTTGATTTTTATCAGCAAAAGTGATAATGATCCTTCTCTGCTTCAACGAGCGCGTGAAAGACTGAGCCTTTTGGGAATGCAGCCTGCACAAATAAATCAGGTTTTAAAATCGGGCAAACCCATTTATCGCGTCCCGGTGTATAGCCATACGGACGGTTATATTGTGGATAAAAGCGGAGTGCAAAACGCACCATCATCCGTTCCTTCAATGGCTTCTTCCGTTTCTTCGTCTGATGGAATGGGTTCCATGAATAATGATGCTTCTGCTTCTTCTGCGAATACGGTCAGCCAACCTGATTTTAATCCTTCACCTGTGATGATTCGTGAAGGGCAGTACGTGGGAGCGGGTGAAACTATTTTTACCGTTTATAAAGGAAACAATATGGTGGCTGAATTTTCTTTTAAACCATCGGTAAATTCAGAAATAAAAGCCGGGAAGAAACTGATGTTTTTTCCGGTTTCAAATCCGAAAGACATGAAATCAGGAGCGATCGGATTGATTGAGCCGGTACAGCAAAAAGGGAAAGACTTTTCAATTGCAAGAGTTTATTTATCTGATACGAATTTAAAACCCGGGCAATTGGTGACTGCAAGTATTCCTGTGGTTATTAATGGAGAGTATTGGTTACCCGAAAATGCTGTTCTTCAGCTAGGCAACAAATCTATTGTCTTTAAGAAACTGGACGGTGTGTTTGTTCCTGAACAAGTGCAGACCGGCATTAAAACAAGTGGGCTGATAGAAATCAAAACTCAGATCGGCGGCTGGCAAATTGCAAAGAGTGCCGGATATCTTGTCGATAATGAAAGTTTCATCCGAACCTTATCAAACGATAAACAATGAAAAACATTTTAAAAATATCATTAGTTATTTTATTCAGTGCCGTTTCGGGTTTATGGTTTTCGTCCTGCAAAAGCAAGAATGAAAATAAAACAGGAACTAAAACTGTAGTTGGGCAAAACTATACCTGTTCTATGCATCCTCAGGTGGTGAGCGACAAGCCCGGCAGATGCCCGATTTGCGGGATGGAATTGGTGCCCATTAAAAATACCATTTCATCAGATTATCTGACACTGAGTATTCCTCAGCAGGCTTTGGGAAATATAACGACAGATACGGTGAGAACGGGAACTTTCTCTTCTTATGAACAATTGAACGGGAGGCTGGATGTAGATCCTTCGCAAACACAATTTGTATCGAGCAGGGTGCCCGGGAGAATTGAGGTTTTGTATGTTAAACAAACTGGAGTGCAGGTTAAAAAAGGAGAACCACTTTATAAAATTTATTCAGAAAAACTGGCATCATTGCAACAGGAGTATTTGATAACTGTGGCACAGGCTTCCCAATTTCCCAATGATGAAAAGTTTCAACAATTGGAAGTTGCGGCAAAACAAAAATTGCTATTGTACAATCAGACCGAATCTGAGATACAACGACTAAAAAATAAAAAACAAACAAGTCCCTATGTCACATTTTTTGCTCCTTCAGATGGAGTTGTGTCTGAGCTTTTTGTAACTGAAGGCCAGTATGTGGAAGAAGGTTCTTCGATAATGAGCCTGGAATCTTATCACACCATCTGGGTGAATGCAGATGTTTATCCCGGCGAAGAAAATATGGTTAAGAAAGGCGATGTGGTGAAAGTAATTGTAGCAGGTTATGAAAACGAACCGCAGAAAATGCGGGTAGATTTTATTGAGCCTGCCATGCAAAGTGGTAGCCAGCTTTTTACCCTGAGAGGAAGTATTCCCAATCTTCACAATCAACTGAGAGCCGGAATGCAGGCGATTGTTGAATTGCCGGTTACGCTTACCTCAAAGGCCATGACATTGCCGGTGGATGCTGTAATTCAGGACAGCAAAGGCGCTCACATCTGGACAGAAATCGGGGTAGGGAAATTTGAACCAAAAATGGTAACTCTCGGCGCGCAAAATTTTAACCGGATAGAAATTGTCAGCGGGGTAAAGCCCGGTGATGTGGTCGTGGTTTCCGGAGCATATTTGCTGTACAGCGAGTTTGTGTTGAAGAAAGGAAAAAATCCGATGGATAATATGAAGGGGATGAAAAATATGAACAGCACGCCCGGAACGGATAATATGAAAAATATGCCAGGGATGGGAAACATGCCCGGAATGAAAATGTAAACAATTCAACAATCATAATTTAAAAATGAAAAAAATGATGACTCCATTATTCAAATCAGTTGTGCCTGTCGCGGCAACCGTTCTTTTATTTTCATGTGGCGGAAATAATTCTGAAATCAAAAATGAGAACAGCCATTCAGGTATTCCCGAACAAACGGAAGTGCAGAATTCTCAGGTTGCGCCGGTCTTGAAAAATGATAAACTCAATGCCGTTTATCAGCATTATGTGCATTTGACCACAGCGCTTACCAACGGTGATCCGAATGAAGCAAAAGTTGCAGCTACCGCCATTGAAGCCGGAGCTGAAAATTTGGAAGGTGCAGATAAAGTTGCTTCGCTCGCTTCCGGGATTGGTAAAGCGCCGGATTTGAAAACTCAGAGAGCTTCTTATTCTGATTTGACAAATGAGATGATTGCCATGATTAAAAAAGAGGGACTATCACAGGGTGAATTATACCAAACCTTTTGTCCAATGGCTTTTGATGGCAAAGGAGGTCATTGGCTGAGCAACAGCAAGGAAATCCGTAACCCTTATTATGGGGAGAAAATGATGAGTTGTGGCGAGGTGCAGGAAACAATAAAATAAAAAGAGGTTTTTAGTTTATTAACAACGAAGTTGTTAAATCCGTATTGGAATTAAAATTAAAATTCTGTTCGAAAGCCCATGGCGATGCTGTGGGTTTTCCGTTTTTAACCCTCACATTCTTTAGCTGTATTTTTATGATGCATTGATTTACCTTTCTTGCGGCTGGATGAAAAAAGAGTATGAAGTGAATATGATATGAAACATGAAATCGAATTTTTAATTATCGGGCAGGGCATCGGAGGTATCCTGATTGCATTTGAGCTATGGAAAATGGGAAAGTCTTTTTTGGTAATTGATGATGGTTCTGAAAAAGCAGCAAGTCTTGCGGCCGGTGCCATCCTCAACCCGGTTAACCTAAACAAATGGCATCTTTTTGAAGATCAAAAAACGAATTGGAATATTTCTCTGAAGACTTATCATGAATTGGAATTTTTATTGAAAGAGAGATTTCTGATTCCGCTCAAATTTTATTTTTTCCCTGAAAATGATTTCAAAAAAATTCCGGAAGAAATTCCATTCGTTTCAAAGCCTGATCAGAAAGACATAAACATGGTTTCTGAAATTTTTAATAATCCGGGAGATGCACTTGAAATATCTGATGTTTACAGGGTGGATATCCACAGGTTAAAGTCAGCATGGAAGAAGTTTTTGTCTCAGAAAGGAATTTATATTCAGACGGATTTTCATTTTAGTGATTGTGCATTTAAAAATAATTCTGTGGAGTATGGCGGTTACATTTTTCAAAAGATCATATTTGCTGAAGGAGCAAGAGGTATTGCAAATCCGTATTTTCATGATCTTCCGTTTATTAGAAACCTCGGGAATGTCCTTCATCTAAAAATAGAAAATATGCCCCGCGAAATTGGGTTTCATTCAGATAAGGAGAAGCTGATTCCTATGGGTGAGGGTCGGTTCTGGTTCGGAAGTAACTATGAATGGAGTTTTAATGAATTGCTTCCGGATATCCGTTGGCAGAATGAATGTTTTGATATCTTAAAAAGAAGATTGAAAATTCCATTTCAAATCACAGAACATTTCGTTGCTGAACGGCCTACGACGATTGGACAAAAGCCGATTATGATTCAGTCGAAAGAACATCCTGAACTTTATATGTTCAATGGGCTTGGTACCCGCGGTTTTACAGTTGCTCCGGTTTTGGCAAAGGAATTTTATGGAAAATATTTTGGCAACAAACAAGTCGAATAGTTGGGAACGTTGGGAAAGGGAAATGATGTTTGGTTATTTATCAGACGAATTGGTTAACGATCTTTCTTTTTGAGATTTCATTCTTTTGCTGCCAACCGCTCAGCTATGGCGAATTTCCGTTTGAATAAAGTAAATTTGTAGATAGTCAAAAGAAAGTCTCAAAATTCTTTCCTGACAATGGATGTTTAACCTGAATTATCAATAGAATTATGAATATTCAATCTATATTATTTTCTGATCCCGATCTCGCCAAAGAAGTAGAATCGAAATCGCGAAGAAAAACTTTAAAGGACGGAGATATTTTGATTGTTCCCGGCGAAATACTGGTTTTTGTACCGGTTGTGCTGAGTGGCGCACTCAGAATTATCCGCGAAGATGATGAAGGGCGCGAAGTTTTTCTCTATCATTTGTATCCTTCGCAAACCTGTGCAATGGCAATCAATTGTTGCCAGGGCAGACGGAAAAGCATGATTAAAGCTGTGGCAGAGGATGAAACAGAAGTGTTGCTGGTACCTGTTGATTTAATCGATCAATTGTACAAATACCCTGAATGGAAAACATTCATCAATAACACCTATGCTGCACGTTTTTCAGAATTGATTGACGTCATCGATCTGGTTGCTTTCAACAGTCTTGATAAAAAAATCCTGAATTATCTTGAAAAGAAAAAAGAAGCCCTGAATACTTCATTACTTAACATCACGCATCAGCAGATCGCTGATGAACTGAATACGCACAGAGAAGCAGTAAGCCGGTTGCTTCGGACAATGGAGAGGAAAGGCATTGTCAGGCTGGGGCGGAATTCAATAGAACTTTTGCAAAACCAGAATGTGGCTCTTGCCAATCTCGATAAATAGCAACTCCATTATTTGGCTGATTCAAAATTCATTACGACGGATATTTTTTCCCGAAAAAACAGATACGCGTCACCGGATATTTATTTCTTCAAAGATTGACCTGGCCTGGTTTTCATTGAATGGGTCAGCCAAATATTTTTATAAAATCAGATTCTTTTTCACTTATCCAACAAATGTTCCCATAAAAGTTTTTTGACTGATTGAATTTTGCCATTCAATTTTTAATCAGCACAATGAATATTCCGGGAAAAAAGTTTTACATCTCCGAAAGATTATTTCTTACCATCACATTTTTATTCTTGTTTTTGTTGAATGCCGGGGCTCAACAACAGCCCCAGTTTCTATCGTTGAATGATGCCGTTGCTAACGCCACCTCAGGAAATAATCAGGTACGGTCGGCCAGAATTGATGAGGCCATTGCAAAAGAAAAATATCTGCAGACAAATGCCGGATTTCTTCCTCAACTAAACTTTTCTTATTCCGGTGTGTATTCTGATAATCCGCTTAATATTTTCGGATTCAAATTGCAGCAGAGAGATGTAACTGCGGCGGATTTTAGTCCGGATAAAATGAATCATCCCTCAGCCACTTCTGACTTTACAACAAAACTGGAATTGCAGCAGCCCATCATCAATATGGATGCAGTTTATGCCAGAAGAAGTGCACAGGCCCAGATGGAAAGTTTTCAATTGAAAACAGAAAGAACCAGAGAAGGTTTGGAATTTGAAACCCGGAAAGCGTATCGACAGTTACAACAGGCTTATCAGGTAATTACAGTTTTGGAAGATGCCCTTAACACAGCAAAATCCATGTATGAGTTTACAGACAATCGCGCCAGGCAGGGATTGATTCAGGAGTCAGATGTGTTGAATGCCCATGTACAGGTACTAAATATCGAGTCAAATCTGAATGAAGCCAAATCCAATGTGGCCAACGCTTCTGATTATTTGAGTGTGTTGATGAATAAACCTTCGGGAACAGTTTACAGTGTAGAAGAAATGAAAGATAGTTCTTCAGAAAAGATTTCACAAGCAAGTCTGCCGGATAACCGGGCTGATTTTCTTGCATTGGAAAAAGGCAAAGAAGCCACCGGCCTCATGATGCAATCATTAAAGAAGAAATATGTTCCGCGACTGAATGCATTCGGTTCTTACCAGTTGAACGACAAAAAACTTTATGGTTTCAATGCAAATTCTTATCTCGCAGGTATTCAACTTACATGGAACATTTTTGACGGAAATCAAAACAGAAGGCAGGCAAATCAGTTGAAACTAGAACAGGATAAACTGGATGTTCAGCTTCAATCCATGAAACAGGAAGATCAGATGAAGTTGGATAAGGGATACCGGGATTTAGAAAATGCCAATTTCAAAATCAGGATCCAAAAAGCCGCGATCAGGCAGGCGGATGATGCATTGCAAATTTTGAAAAACCGGTTTGATCAGGGCCTTGTAAATACTACAGATGTGCTCATGGCACAAACCCAGGTTGCCCAGCAAAAACTCAATCTGACGATGGCTGTTTTCAATCAGCAGGTCGCACAAGACTATATTCAATTCTTAACAAAATCAGACAATCAACAATAAAATAATGATGAGGATTAAACAAACTACCATTTTATATTTTACAGGAATTCTGCTTTTGACGGCAATGGGGTGTTCTTCAAAGAAAGATGATGCTTCTTCGGTAAAAACATCGCCTGTAAATGTTGCCGTGCAAACTCCGGCTGTGAATACCGATAATTCTCTGACAGTAACAGGGCAGGTTGAATCGGCACTGTCAGCCAATATCAGCACCCGCGTGATGGGATATATTACAAGTATCAAAGTAAAAGTGGGTGACAGGGTCAGCAAAGGCCAGTTACTGGTGACGATCAGCAATGAAGATATCCTTGCCAAGAGATCTCAGGCCGAGGCCACGATCGCAAGTGCAGACGCAGCTTATAAAAATGCACAAAAGGATTACGAAAGATTTTCAACTCTTTTCAAACAAAAAAGTGCGACGGCCAAGGAACTGGACAATGTAACCCTGCAGCAGCAGGTTGCCAAATCCAATTTGCAATCGGCGCAACAGATGAAGGCAGAAGCCAATGCCATGCTGGCTTATACAAATATTACGGCACCTTTTTCCGGTGTCATTTCGCAAAAGCTGGCTGATGAGGGTAGCATTGCAAATCCCGGAATGCCGATTCTCGTTTTGGAACAGAACAGAGAGTTGAGAGTAAGTGCAGAGGTTCCCGAAAATGAAATCAGCACAATTAAAATGAATTCGCCTGCGACAATCTCAATAGCATCAGTCAATAAAAATTATTCAGGAATAGTCCAGGAAATCAGCCCTTCCTCAATGCCGACCGGAGGCCAGTATATTGTAAAAATCCAATTGCCGGCAGAGGCTCAAAATACTTTGAGTGCAGGAATGTATGCCACTGTCAACATTCCTGTGAAAGGAGTGAAGGCGGTAAATAATACAGAAGGGATTTTGATTCCGGTGGGTGCAGTTCAGAATATTGGCCAGTTAAATGCCATATACACCGTGAGCGAAAGCAAGACGGCTATTCTGCGGTATGTGCGTTTGGGAAATACCTATGGCAATCAGGTGGAAGTCTTATCCGGGCTTGGACAGGGCGAGAGCCTGATTACTTCAGCCGAAGGTAAATTATACAATGGTGTACCTGTAACGGTTACGCATAAGTGAAAATGGAAGGAGAGTTATCTTTTCATGACAGAATGATTTATGAAGACTGTATTGTGATCATTTGATAAAATAAATTTAAGAACAACATTTAATCAACATATATGAACGAAGGAATTGCAGGAAAAATCGCAAAAGCATTTTTAAGGTCAAAGCTGACATTGCTTTTGATGATCGTACTGTTGTTGATTGGAGGTTATGCTACCTACCTGATCCCACGCGAGGAAGAACCGCAGATTGAAGTTCCGATGGCTGATATTTTTGTAGGCTATCCCGGAGCAGAACCCGCTGAAGTGGAGTCCAAAGTAGCTGAGCCGATCGAGAAAATTGTCTCCAACATCAAAGGTGTTGAATATGTGTATTCCACCAGCATGCAGGGGCAGGCGATGGTGACGGCACAGTTTTATGTAGGCGAGGATGCAGACAGGAGCCTGGTACAGCTTTACAATGAGATCATGAAAAATATGGATAAGATGCCACAGGGAGTCACCATGCCTCTTGTGAAAACGAGATCCATTGATGATGTACCGGTATTGGGGTTGACGGTTTGGAGCCAGCACTATGATGATTACACACTCCGGCAATTAAGCGAAGAATTAAAAAATGAGATAAAGAAAATCAGCAATGTAGCACAGGTCAATGTGATTGGGGGCAGGACCCGCGAAGTAAAGGTGATATTGAATAAAAATAAAATGGCATCCAATCACGTGGATTTTATGACCATTGCTCAAAGTATCCGCGCAAGCAATTCACAACTGGTGTCGGGCAATTTGTTGAAGAGTGATACTGCATTTTCAGTTGAGACCGGAAGTTTTTTGTCATCGGCAGATGAAGTGGCAAACCTGATCATCGGCACCAATGCCAATCAGCCTGTTTATTTGAAACAGGTGGCAACCGTACAGGATGGCCCGGCTACGCCGAGGGAATACGTTTCTTTTGGATATGGAAAAGGAGAACCCGAAAAAGCCAGGGAATTTAAATCTGAATATCCGGCGATTACCCTTTCCATTGCAAAGAAAAAGGGCGCTGATGCGATGCATCTTTCTGATCAGATTCTGAACAAGGTAAACCATCTGGAAAAAGAAATTGTTCCGTCCGATGTAAACATTACGGTTACACGAAATTACGGACAGACGGCTTCGGATAAGGTTTCTGAATTGCTGTTCCATTTGTTTGTTGCCATTGTGGTTGTAACCTTGTTTGTGATGCTTGCCATGGGATGGAGAGGAGGTATGGTAGTGTTCCTGTCGGTGCCAGTTACGTTTGCACTGACACTGCTAAGTTATTACCTGCTTGATTACACACTCAACAGGATAACCTTGTTTGCACTGGTATTTATTACCGGTATAGTGGTGGACGATTCCATCATCATTGCAGAAAATATGCACCGGCATTTTCGAATGCGAAGATTGCCATTTCGCCAGGCTGCTATTTATGCGATTAATGAAGTAGGGAACCCTACCATCCTCGCAACATTTACTGTGATTGCGGCTGTGTTGCCCATGGCATTTGTTTCGGGATTGATGGGTCCGTACATGAGCCCGATGCCAATCGGGGCATCCATTGCCATGTTGCTTTCATTGATTGTTGCCCTGACGCTGACTCCTTATCTCGGATATATTTTTCTTCGCGAAAGGGCGAAGAGAGGAGTGGAACCCAGACCGGCCCTTCAATTGCACGAAAGGCCTATCTATAAAATTTATTACAGATTAATTAATCCGTTGTTAGAGTCGAGAAAGAAAAGATGGGCTTTTATGATTTCACTTGCTGTGGTTTTGCTCGGTTCGATGTCTTTGTTTTATTTCAAAGCGGTACCGGTGAAGATGCTGCCGTTTGACAACAAAAATGAATTTCAGGTGGTGGTTGATATGCCCGAAGGGACTACACTTGAAAAGACAGAGACCGTGACAAGGGAAATTGGCCAGTATCTTTCTCAGCAAAAAATGATTCGCAATTATCAAAGTTATGTAGGTACTGCCAGTCCGATTAGTTTCAATGGATTGGTTCGTCATTACGATTTGAGAAGAGGGGATAATGTGGCTGATATCCAGGTAAACCTGTTGGGCAAGGATGATCGCAAATTGCAAAGCCATGAAATAGCAAAACTGATGCGTGCCGACATACAGGCCATCGGTAAAAAATACAACGCAAATATTAAACTGGTTGAAATCCCTCCGGGACCTCCGGTACTTTCTACACTTGTTGCTGAAATTTATGGTCCGGATTACAAGCAGCAAATAGAAGTAGCACGGCAGGTTAAAAATCTGATGGCTTCTACTCCGGACGTGGTCGATGTAGATTGGATGGTAGAAGCTAATCAGCCGGAGTATCATTTTGAAGTGGATAAGGAAAAGGCAATGCGCAATGGCGTAGCTCCTTCGCAGGTGGTGATGGAGATGAATGCTGCCTTGTCGGGAATGAATGCCGGAGTGCTGAACCAGCCTGCGAGTTTTGATCCGGTAAACATCAACCTTCAGTTGAGTGATTCAGGTAAAACAGGGATACCGGATTTGAAAAGCCTGCAGGTGATCAACCGCCAGGGAAATCCTGTGACGATAGGAGATATGGTTTCCATTACAAAACAGATAAAGCCAAAAAGCATTTACAGGAAAAATCAGAAGAGAGTGGTTTATGTGCTGGGCGATATGGCCGGATCGCTTGAAAGCCCCATCTATGCGATCAACAATATTTCAGACAAACTCGGGAAAGTTCATCTGCCTGCAGGTTATTCACTCAATGAAGAATATACACATCAGCCTGAGATGGAAGATCAGTTTTCGTTGAAATGGGATGGCGAATGGCAAATTACTTATGAAGTATTTCGCGATTTGGGAATTGCATTCGGTGTGGTGTTGTTTATTATTTACATGCTGATTGTGGGTTTCTTCCAGAATTATAAAGTGCCGTTTGTGATGTTGTCGGCCATACCACTTTCATTGATTGGTATCATTATCGGCCATTGGATGATGGGTGCTTATTTTACAGCTACCTCCATGATTGGGTTTATTGCCCTTGCGGGTGTGATGGTGAGGAATTCTATTCTGTTAATCGATTTTATTGATATCAGACTGAAACAGAAAGAAACCCTGCGGCAGGCTATTATTGATGCGGGTGCGGTCCGTACAACTCCTATTTTACTGACAGCAGGTGCAGTGGCCTTGGGAGCCGTGATTATTTTATTTGATCCGATATTCCAGGGATTGGCCATTTCATTGATTGGCGGTACGATTACGGCAACGTTCCTTACACTTCTCGTGGTGCCATTGCTTTATTTCAGAATGATGCGGAAGAAAGTTAAATAACCATTTCAAAAACTAAAAACTTCTTTTATGAAACTTTTAATCGTAACCGGAATTAAAGAATGCAAAGAAGCAGTCTCCGGCATTTTTAAGGAATCGGGAATAGAGGTGTTCAGTGTGTCGGAGATTGCGGGTTTCAGAGATGGCAATTCTTTTGACCTCGCAGACAGTTGGTTTGGAAGTGGCGGAGATTCTTTTGATTCCATCATGCTTTTCAGTTTTACGGAGAGTGGGAAGGCAGATAAAGCTTTGCAACTAATCAGGAAATACAACCAGGAAAGCAATGCGAAATTCCCGATCAGGGGATTCATTTTGCCTGTTGAGAGTTATGCATTCTAAATAAATATATACTTATCACATCACAAATTAATTTTAAAATGAGAGAAAAAATTATCAGAAGATTTGCAGGAATTATGATTCTGGGCAGCCTTGCCTTATCCCAGTTGCACGATATCCACTGGCTGTGGCTGACTGCATTTGTGGGATTAAATTTATTTCAATCTTCCCTCACAGGATTCTGCCCGTTGGAATGGGGTTTGAAAAAAGCCGGTGTAAAATCCAGCGGAGATGTTTGTGGCACGAAATGATTTTTTATAAAGAGAAATCTTTGTGAATTATTAAGCGGGGATTAACACACCATTGGGTAAATGGATGACTGATTCATTGAAGTGTGTGATGAATATTTCCCTGTATTTCTCCATTAGAAACACTAACCAATATCATTTCATTTGATGAGTGTCATCATTAATCGGGACGTTATTCTGATGCAGTTTTGGTGAAAAATGGAAGAAAAAAAATTTTCGAAAATTTTTCGCATCATGCACCGGGTAATCGCACTTTGTATTTCTTTTATGTTAAAGGAATTGTATCCGGGGCGGTTTCCGGGTGAAAAATATCTGTGTAACAAATGTACCGGAAGCAACCTTACTTATGACCGAACTTTGAAACATTATTTATAAATCATTCTAAAAACGAATAAAATGAGTTACTATTTTTCAAAAGTGTCAAACAAAGATTTTGAAAATACCATCACAGATGTTACAGAAGAATTGAAGAAAGAAGGTTTTGGTGTGCTCACCCAGATTGATGTAAAAGAAACCCTGAAAAAGAAACTGGATGTAGATTTCAGAAAATACAAAATCCTTGGGGCTTGCAATCCGCAATTTGCCTACCAGGCTTTGCAGAATGAAAGTGAAATCGGTACAATGCTCCCATGCAATGTCATTATTCAGGAAACATCCGATGGAAAAGTAAAAGTATCTGCCGTTGATCCGGTGGCTTCCATGATGGCAATCAAGAATGAAAAGTTGGGTGAGGTCGCTACGCAGGTGAGAGCGAAATTGCAGAAGGTCATTGAGAGTATTTAAAAATGTATAATCTATGATTGCAAATATTAATAAACCTGATAAGATTATCAGGATTCTGATAGCAGTTGTCATCCTGGTTTTATCTTTGACCCATGTTATCTCCGGAGGATGGGAAATCGCTTTATTGATTTTCGGAGCAGCCATGCTTATCACGGCGTTTATCAATTTTTGTCCGGTGTATCATTTTCTTCATATCTCAACCCGTAGGAAGAAGGCGGATCAATAAATGCAAATGGGTTTGTTAGATTTGCCGGCAAATCAGAAATTAGAAAAAGGATTACATGTTAGAAACAATTAAGAAAATCTTTGGCATAGGGCCAAAAACAGATTATGCGGAACTGGTGAAACAGGGAGCTGTTATTTTGGATGTGAGGAGTAAGGGAGAATTTTCCATGGGGCATATTAAAAATGCAATCAACATTCCGGTAGATCAGCTTTCAAATAATTTGGGAAAGTTGAAGAATAAAGATAAATGTATCATTTGTTATTGTGCTTCGGGGATGAGGAGCGCCACCGCAAAAAGAATTTTGCAATCCAGGGGATATAAAGCAGTTTTCAACGGAGGTGGATTCCGGAGTTTGCAAAATAAATTATGAATCGATTAATCAAAAAATTATGAATGCCATGAAACAAATAATATTGACCGGTTGGAACTTCATGAGAGGGTTCCGCCTTATTGTTGGTTTGTTTTTTCTCATTTGGGGAATATTTAAAAGTGATACCCTTTTAATATTGGGCGGCGTTTTCTTTTTGATCACTGCCATTGCCAATGCAGGTTGTTGCGGTTCGGGTGGTTGCGCAGTGCCATCGAAAAAAAATTCCGGTCAGGAAATTGAGGAGATTACCTACGAAGAGGTAAAAAGTAATTAATAAATTTTCTGAAAATATTTTTTCAAGAATGTCTTCCTGTTGAATCGGGAAGACATTTTTTTATGCTGTGAGAATTGGTTGTTTCACAATTCATCACTATTCCGGCGATTTCATTTTGGATAATTTGGGTCAGACAACTTTCATGGTTTCTGTAAATTCCTCTGAGAAAGGGAAATTGTTTCGATTGTTCGGGCAACCACCGTATTAATCTTTTCAAAATCCTTAATTTGCCTTTTCTAATGTAACTATAATTTTAAATCAATGAGAAGACTTTTCTTACCTGCATTATTTTTAATAGCAACCACCATTACCTATGGACAGGATTCCGTCACGGTGAAGGATTATCAGCGCGCGCAAAGCCTCCTTTCGCGCAATACTTTCAGGTTGGCGGACAATCTTAGAATCAATCCGGAATGGATTAATGAAACAACCTTTTGGTTTACCGAAAATCTGAATAATCATATCACTTATTTTATTGTTGACGCAAAAAAGAAAACCAAATCCGCAGCCTTCAACGACCAGAAACTTGCAAAATCATTGTCAAAAGCATTGGACCAGGAGATCGATCCAAAAGATATTTTTTTGAGCGCTGTAAGTTTTGTAGATAATGGAAAAGTCATGAGTTTTAGTTTTCGTAACAGGTCATGGAGTTACGAACCTTCAAAAAATAAACTGGCGGAACACGTGGGAAAAACATCCGTGCCCCAGAGAAGGACTTTCGGAGCAGTGTCGCCGGACGGTTCAAAACTCGCTTTCATAAAAGATTACAATCTCTGGATTCGGGAAACTGCCACAGGAAAAGAATATCCGCTCACCAAAGACGGTGTAAAAGATTTTGGATATGCCACCGACAATGCAGGATGGAAACATTCTGACAATGCAATTTTATTATGGTCGCCTGATTCAAAAAAGATTGCCACATATCAGCAGGATCAGAGAGAAGTGGGTAATATGTACCTGGTAACAACCAATGTCGGCCATCCGAATCTTGAGAGCTGGAAATATCCGCTGCCCGGCGACAGCAATGTGATCATGATTCATCGTGTAATCGTAAATGCAGATGAACAAAATCCTCAGATCGTTCGTTTGAAAATGCCGGCCGATTTTCACCGTGCTACGCTTGGCGATGATATTGCAGAACGCGGAAAATTTGCCGACGTTGCCTGGAGCCCTGATGGAAGTACACTTGCTTTTGTATCCAGTTCCCGCGATCACAAAATTGCGCAGTTCAGGATTGCCGATGCCAATACCGGCGAAGTACGTGATGTATTCAAAGAAGTTTCACCCACCCAGTTCGAGTCGGGCCAGGAAAGTATTTCATGGCGTTATTTACCGTTGTCGAATGAAATTATCTGGTATTCTGAAAGGGATAATTACGGCCATCTTTATTTGTACGACAGCAGGACAGGTGAATTGAAAAATAAAATTACCGGTGGAAATTATGTCGTTGCCAATGTGGAAAAAACTGATGAACGGAACCGGAGGATTTATTTCAGCGCGGCAGGCCTTGATAAGAAGAATCCTTATTTCGAACATTTATGTGTCATCAACTTCGACGGTAAGGGATTCAAAGATCTCACTCCTGAAGAAGGGACACATACAGCAGAGATTTCCCCGATGGGCGAATATATTTTCAACAGCTATTCACAACCCGACGTACCCGCTCAATTCAATGTACGCAATCTTCAGGGTAAACTTTTGGTGAATGTGGGAAGTACGGATATTTCGAGACTGAAAAATCAGACTCAATGGAAGAGTTGCACTCCGTTTAGCGTGAAGGCTGCTGATGGCGTGACAGATATTTATGGATTGATGTTTACACCTTCGAACCTGGATTCAAATAAAAAATATCCGATTGTGGATTACATCTATCCCGGGCCGCAGGGTGGAAGCATTGGCGGTAATTGGGGTTTCTCACCCGCAAGAGGTGATCAGCAATCGCTGGCAGAATTGGGATTTATTGTGGTGGCTATTGAAGGAACGAGTAATCCGATGCGTACCAAAAGTTTTCACGATATGAGTTATGGCCACATGGCCATCAACACACTGCCCGATCAGGTTGCCGGAATCAGGCAACTCGCTTCGCGATTCGGTTTTATGGATACCACAAGAATTGGAATCTGGGGCCATTCAGGTGGCGGATTTGCCACGGCTGATGCCATGTTTACTTATCCTGATTTCTTCAAAGTGGGTATTGCAGAATCCGGTAACCATGATAACCGGAATTATGAAGATGATTGGGGCGAACGTTATATCGGATTGTTGAAAAAAAATCCGGACGGTACAGACAACTATACAGACCAGGCAAATCAAATGCACGCCAAAAACCTGAAAGGGAAATTATTACTGGTGCATGGATTAATGGACGACAATGTACCACCTTCCAATACCATGCTCGTTGTAAAAGCGCTGGAAGATGCGGGCAGGGATTTCGACCTGATTGTTTTTCCGGACAGCCATCACGGATATGGAAAATATTCCAATTATATGATGCGCCGGCGCTGGGATTATTTTGTGACAAACCTGAAAGGAGCCCTGCATCCCAAAGAATTCGATATTAATACAACTTTTTAGTTTTAAAATCCGACTTTAGGATTAAAAACAGATATTTACAACCTAAACATTTCAAAAAAATGAAAAGACTAAACCTGTTGGCTGTGGTGTTGTTTTTGGGTACGGCAACCATGGCTCAAAATCACAGTACCATTCAGTTGACCAAGGGTAAAAACTATCAGATCATGTCAACTGCAACTACCGAATCCAAGACCAATTACCAGGGCCAGAATATGGAGACCAAAATTGATGTGAAAACAGTTTATAATATGGAGGTAGCCGATGTTGCCAATGGCCAATACAAGGTAAACAATACGCTTAAATCGGTTAAGATGTCCATGAACCAGATGGGAATGGATTTGAAATATGATTCTGATGATTCTGCAGATGCTTCAAGCCCTTTGGCCGAAGGTTTTAGTTCAATCCTGAACAAAACGAAATCTCTTACACTTGACAACGGGGGAAATGTAGTGAAAGATGTAGCAACGGCAAAGGATGCGCAAGAGTCTGCGGTAATGGAACAACTTGCAGGTTCCGGATTTGGAACTGAGGAAGCCTTGGTTGCGCTTCCGGTAAATGTAAAAGCAGGCGATACCTGGACGACCACCACGGGAGATACAACCGGCACTTTGAGAGTAACCCATTATACGGTGAAATCAGTTGAAAATAATGTGGTAAATCTGGATTATACCGGAGAAGCAAAGACAAGTGTTTCTATGGAATCTCAGGGTATGCAGGTTCAGACTAAAACATCGGGAACATTTTCAGGGAATGCAGTAGTTGAGAAGTCAACCGGCATTGTGCAGAGTTCCAGGTCAATCGCCAAAGCCACCGGAAATATAGAAGCCATGGGGATGGAAATGCCCACCGAAACAAATGTGACAACGGAAACCACGGTAAAGGAACTTTAAATCTTTCTCTTTCATAATTTAGTTTTTTAGGAGCCACCGGTGAGGTGGCTTTTTTGATGATATGAAGGATTTGTTTTGCGCCTGAACGCCGGGTTCACAACCGGGGGGAACCCAATTTACAGACTTTGGTGGCCGACAAAATGGAGAAGGAGAGGGATTATTTCCGGGTCAATTTCTTCCCACCGCATGGGGAAGGATTGCGCTTGAGAAATTCCGGAAGTTTCGTCATCCCGCTATCGTTGAGAGGCAGAGATGCTAAAAAAGCCCCTTTTGCAGGTTGACAAATCCCGTATGTTGATCAACTTTTCTCATTTGTCAATTGACTTTTCCCATTTGTCAATTGACTTTTCTCGTTTGTCAATTGACTTTTCTCGTTTGTCAATTGACTTTTCCCATTTGTCAATTGACTTCTCCCATTTGTCAATTGACTTTTCCCAATTGTCAATTGACTTTTCCCAATTGTCAATTGACTTTTCTCATTTGTCAATTGACTTTTCCCATTTGTCATTTGACAATTCCCGTAAGTTGTACAACATTTCCCATTTGTCATCTGACAATTCCCGTAAGTTGTACAACATTTCCCATTTGTCATCTGACAATTGCCGTATGTTATGTAACAATTGCCGTATGTTATGTAACAATTGCCGTATGTTAGGTAACAATTGCCGTTTGTTAGGTAACAATTGCCGTTTGCTATGTAACAATTGCCGTATGTTATGTAACAATTGCCGTATGTTATGTAACAATTGCCGTTTGCTATGTAACAAATCCCGTTTGCTATGTAACAATTGCCGTATGTTAGGTAACAATTGCCATTTGTTATGTAACAATTGCCGTATGTTATGTAACAATTGCCGTATGTTATGTAACAAATCCCGTTTGCAGGCTTACAAATCTGATGAGAATACCGGAAAATACCACTTTCATGCGGGATTTTGCAGTAGCACCTGGGTAAACTTCCTCCTGTGCTGATGGGCAGGAGGTATCCACTTTACCATCAAATCCGCTTAATATCTCACTGAGGTTTGCAAAAGAGAGAATCAGGAAAGAGCGGAATGAGGAGAACAAGCCTGGCAATTATTTCTCCTGTCCGGATAAATGCCACGGGTTGAATCTGATTGGTTGCATGGCCCGGACAGGCACATAAAAATCCGTTGGAAAACAGAGTTAAAATCAATGAATGGAGAAATCGGATTGTCCTAACGACAATACAAAAAGTATAACGGAAAACTATTGGGAATCAATGGTAATAATTTTTGTATAATTGTGTAGAATAACATAAATGAAAATGTTACCTGCAAGCGTAGACAAAACCTAATGACAGAACAAGAAATAAAAAAACTACGACTATTAATTATATTGACAAGTATTGTTGGACTTTTAAGTTCGTTTTCAATTACTGTGACAACTTTTGCATATGGAATTGGAAACAATACTTT
>JAFKGR010000031.1 GCA_017307735.1 Chitinophagaceae bacterium | reverse complement strand
ACAAGCAGTGGCAAAAAAGAACTCACGGACATCAACGCTTTGGCTGATGAGTATTTGAGGCTGAGTTATCATGGAATGCGTGCAAAAGATAAAAGCTTTAATTGTGAAATGAGAACTGAGTTTGATGAAACATTACAAAAGATAAATGTTGTTCCGCAGGATATAGGAAGGGTGCTGTTGAATCTTTTTAATAATGCATTCTTCGCTTGCAATGAGCGTAGCCATGCTGAAACGCTTGAAGGTTTTCAAAACCTTCAAGGTTTAGATGCCTACGTTCCCACCGTCACCCTTGTCACCCGAAAAGAAAACGATCATGTAACCATCACCGTCAGAGACAATGGAAACGGCATTCCCGAAAAAATCAGAGACAAAATCTTCCAGCCCTTTTTCACCACCAAGCCCACAGGAAGCGGAACAGGATTGGGATTGAGTTTGAGCTATGATATTATCACGAAGGAACATGGGGGAACAATAAAGGTGGAAAGTGTGAAAGGAGAAGGAACGGAGTTTATAATGAGTTTGCCGGAATAAACCTTCGGGGTTTATTCAAAAAAATTAAAAAATTATTCTCAATGAGGAAAATACTTAATTCTCTTTCTGTAATTGTGTTTATAGCAGTACTGCCTTGCACATTACATGCCCAGCAAAAGTTATTTCAGGAAATAAAACCGGTAAAAAGTTCCATGGGAAATATCCTTGATATTACGCAGGATCGCCTGGGGTATGTCTGGTTAACAGGCATGGATGCCGAACATGGCAATGGATTGTTCCGTTATAACGGCAGCGATTTTACCTATTATTCTCCAGACACTTCTGGCAATGCAAAAGTCTTTGATGCAACATCGCTCTGTACGGATTCGTCCGGAATGATTTGGGTGGGCACATATAGCAGAGGTCTCTATCGCTTTGATCCCATGACCCACGTATTTACACAATTCAGGCATTCACCCAAAATTCCGTCAAGTCTGGCTAATGACACCATCAGGTTGGGAGGAGGGCTCCTTACAGACCATGAGGGAAATGTGTGGATAGGAACGGGCAGAGGATTAGATATGTTGCAGCCGGGCTCAACGAAATTTATTCATTTTGGACACAAAGCAGGTGATGCTTCCAGTCTGAGCAGCAATCGCATCGGTAAAATATATGAAGACCCCGAAGGGAATTTGTGGGTAAGTTGCGGGAGTGACTCCAGGCAAAATGAAAAAGGTGGCCTCAATCTTTTTAACCGGAAAACCCGCACCTTTACTCAATACATTCCTGATCCCGGGAATCCGGAAAGCCCGGAAAATAATATCACTTCCATTTACCAGGACAACAAGGGAACGATTTGGCTGGGTGCGCTGAATAACCGGATCATGACCTTTGATAAAAAAACCGGTGATTTTACAAAATACCCTTATGATTCCCTTCATCCTGAAAAATTAGGATCACTTCCATTGAGGAGCCGCGTTAATATTATAACTTCTATCAGGGGGGATGCCAAAGGAAATATTTGGATAGGTACCTACGGGCAGGGAATACAAAAGTATAATCCCCGATCAGGAGAAATAAAACATTTTGGCATGTTATGGCTGGCCCCCGATAAGGTAGTCCGCGATACGCTGGATGGATTTAATGCCCCCTATGTCAATTCGCTTTTTATAGATAAGAACGGGCTTTTGTGGTTTGGCTCCGCAACACTCTATATGATTAATCCCTTCCGGAAAAATATTCCTTATGATTCTACCAAACAGGCTTTTGTAAATGCCTTTTATAAAGATGAAAGTAGTAACCTCTGGATAGCCACCGATGACGGGTTGCTGTATAAACCGGTGCATGGAAAAGAAAAGGTTTATGTTCATCAACCCGATAACCCCAACAGCCCATCCATAACCGGAATCAGCACGATGATTGCAGATAAGGAGGGAAACCTTTGGCTGGGTACTTATGAAGCGGTTACGCCTTCACAGAAGTTAGCCCAATTGGATAAATTTAATCCTGCTACCGGAAAGTTTACTCATTATACTATTTCCACAAAGTGGAAAGCTACACGAATCTACAATTTGTGTTTTGATGATAATGAACGGTCTCTGTGGATAGGGACTGATAACGGTTTGTTTGAAATGAATACCCAAACAGGCAACATTTCCCGCCAATTTAGACATAACAGAACGGATACGAATGGCATTAGTAATAACTGGGTTAATCAGGTTGCCCCTTATGGAACCTTTCTCTGGATTTCAACTTTTTCGGGATTGGATCGGTTAAATAAAAAAAATGGAAGCTGGCAGCATTATCTGGTGCGTCAGGCTGTCAATTGTGTATATAAAGATACAGAAGGCATTTTATGGGCAGGAACGACAGGCGGGTTGTTTAGATACAATGCCACGCAAAACCGCTTTCACCGTTATCGGGATACAACCACCGATTTCAGTCCGACAGGTATTTCCAACATTCAGGAGGACGACCGGCATAACCTGTGGGCAACAGGTATCAATACCATTTACCGCATCCCTGCGGATAGAAAATCACTCTATCTGTACGGGCCGCAAAACGGAGTGGATTTGAATATTACCGCCAATCAAATTAGTTATCAGTCGCAGGATGGGAAATTATATATGGGAAATCGGAAAGGTTATTATTCCTTTTATCCGGATAGCCTGGGTACTGATTTTATAAGGCCGGCAGTATATATCACCGGTTTTCATTTAGGCAATAAAGAAGTGCTTCCCGGCCCGGAAAGCCTCTTAAAAAAACCATTGTTTGAGACCAAAGAAATCAGATTAAGCCACGATCAGAATTCTTTCTCACTTGATTTTGAGGCATTGAATTATACCGACCAGGAGCCGGTGCATTACCGGTATATGATGCAGGGATACGATAACCGTTGGCACGATGCCAGTGAACAGCAGAAAGCTTATTTTTTCGGCCTTCCACCCGGACACTATGTATTCAAAGTAATGGCCATCAACAGCAACAATTTGTGGGGCGAAAAAGATATAATGATAATTATCTCTCCGCCGTGGTGGACCACCTGGTGGGGTATTTCAATTCTGGCAGCAGCCCTGATTGGCATTATCTGGGCAGCCGTTTATGTACGGTCCCGACAGCTTCGCAAAGCCAATAAACTATTGGAAGAAAAAGTAACGCACAGGACAGAACAACTGAAAAAGTCGTTGGAAGAATTAAAATCCACCCAATCTCAACTCATTCAATCCGAAAAGATGGCCAGCCTTGGCGAACTCACTGCCGGTATTGCACATGAGATTCAGAACCCTTTAAATTTTGTCAATAATTTTTCTGAAATCAATA
Organism: Chitinophagaceae bacterium; assembly: GCA_017307735.1. Classification (GTDB taxonomy): domain Bacteria; phylum Bacteroidota; class Bacteroidia; order Chitinophagales; family Chitinophagaceae; genus Ginsengibacter. The sequence continues at coordinate 2,223 of JAFKGR010000031.1, read as the reverse complement.
AAGAATTGATTGAAGAATTAAAAGTGAAAAATGAAGAATTAAAAATTGAAAATGCTGATGTAAAAGATTTGCTCAATGACATAGAAGACAATTCCGAAAAAATCAACCACCACGGCAAACGCGCCGATGCGATTGTAAAAAGCATGTTGCAACACTCACGAACAAGTTCCGGTAAAAAAGAACTCACGGACATCAATGCGTTGGCTGATGAATACCTGCGACTGAGCTATCACGGAATGAGAGCGAAAGATAAATCTTTAAACTGCACCATGGAAACCCATTTTGATGAAGCAATTAAAAAATTCAATGTAGTTCCGCAGGATATCGGAAGGGTGTTATTGAATCTCTTTAATAATGCATTCTTCGCTTGCAATGAACGTAGCCACGCTGAAACGCTTGAAGGTTCCCAAAACCTTCAAGGTTTAGATGCCTACGTTCCCACCGTCACCCTTGTCACCCGAAAAGAAAACGATCACGTAACCATTACCGTCAGAGACAATGGCAACGGCATCCCCGAAAAAATCAAAGACAAAATCTTTCAGCCCTTCTTCACTACCAAACCTACGGGTCAGGGAACAGGATTGGGATTGAGTTTAGCTTATGATATTGTAAAATCACATGGCGGATATTTAAAAGTCAGATCAAAAGAAGGTGAGGGAACTGAGTTTACAATTATCCTTTAGATAAATACAATTTGAATTCAACAAAGATGAAAAAAATAAGACTGCTGGTTCTCCTGAGTACTTTGTTTACTTCTTCTGGAATGGCACAAACTCATTTACCTCCGGCATACATTATTACAACTGACACAGCCAACGGTGATATCTCCCTGCCCGATTCTAACTTTCAGATTATGACCGACCCATCCGGAATTCTGACTTTACAACAGGTTTTAGAGTCGGCTCAATTTTCGGACTCCATCCAAAAAATTGATTATCGTATTAAAACTTATTGGGTCAGATACCGGTTTATAAATAAGATGTCTAAAGAAATAAACCTGGCGCTACCTGAGGTTGCAGCTTCAGCAGATTTGTACATGGAGACCGGAAATAGCGGGAAATGGAAACATCAGTTAACCGGGCGGGCAGTCCCATGGAGTAGGCGGGATGGATTGAAACGGATTACGACCATTACCAATGTCATTCTGCCCGGCGAACAATTACTCATCTACAAAAGAGTTCATTGGAATTACTCAATTTCTCATCCTGAAAGAATGGAGATTGAATTTGCATTTACGCCAAAAGTCATTGAGCATAATTATATAAACGACCGGGCACGTACTACTCAATATTTTATACAGACTTTTCTCCTCGGTTTCGGCCTTCTGGCTTTTATTTTTTACCTGTACTTTTATGTGACAGTTCGCGAGAAAGAATTCCTGTATTTTTCTTTATTCGTTTTTTTTGCACTTTTAAATACTACTGCGAGAATCCCGGATATATTTTTCAGGGAGTATCCACTTGTTCAATACTATCTCATACCTCTTTCAGCGGGATTCATTTATTTTTTTACCATTCATTTTATCCGGTATTTCCTGAAGTCTTATGTGCTCTTTCCACGCTGGGATAAATATCTGATTATAGTCGGTCTATTGCCGATAGTTGTTTACGCATCTATGATGTTTACTTCTGGAATTTTTTATGGTACACCCGGATCTTTAAAATTCTTTTTAGAAAAGGGCGGCACGCTGGTCTTTAATTTGACAGTCCTTTTTACTCTGCTACTATATGTACGCAGGCACGATCTGTTGACACGAATGGTAATTGTGGGTATGGCGCCTATTTTTATCATAGATTCAGTTTACATCATATTACTCATTATTTATAATATTTATGTTTATGGATTGGGTGCGCCCTCAGCACCTTCTTCCATTTTGGTCGTTGCCAGAGTGTTACGGACGCTTTTCTATATTTCCAACGCCTGGATGATCGTTATTTTAGCCGGTATTCTGTTCAGGCGTTTTTCTCTGCTCAGAAAAAAAGTGGCGATGCAGGAAGTTGAAAGAGAAAAAGAACGCAGTGCGCTAATTGCACGACAAAAAATTGATTTAGAAAAACAGGTAGCCGAGCGCACTTCAGAACTAAAACACTCGTTGGAAGATTTAAAATCCACCCAATCCCAACTCATCCAGTCCGAAAAGATGGCTTCACTTGGCGAGCTCACGGCGGGCATTGCCCATGAAATACAAAACCCGTTGAATTTCGTAAATAATTTTTCTGAAAT
>JAFKGR010000022.1 GCA_017307735.1 Chitinophagaceae bacterium | reverse complement strand
AAACAAAAGATATCAGGTCAATTCAAATCTGCCGAAGGAGCCGATATGTTTGCTATCCTGAGATCCGTTATTGATACCACAATCAAATCCGGACAAAATGTTTTGAATGCCTTATCCCTTATCGCTATACTGGGGACTGAATAGTTACACGAAATTTATACTGAGTATTACAGGCAATTGGGGTTGAACGATGTTTTTAGTTCGCCCTACAACACATCATGGGTTGATTCTGTTACAAGAACGGCCATTTCGCATCAATTAGATTTATCTATGTCTGCGGGCACTGATAAAGCGAGAATCTATTTGAGTGGTTCTTACACAGATCAACCCTCTTATATCATCAACAACGGGTACCAGAGGTACACAGGCAGAATGAATTTTACCTATAATGCCTCGCGGAAAATAACTGTCGGGGCAGATATGTCCCTGAGTTATTCATTCAACAATTCATTGAATGCACCGACGATCTGGCGGCAGGCAGTGTTAAAAGCGCCCAACCTTCCGGTAAGGGATGCGAACGGCAATTATTTATACGCCAAGGGAACCAATCCTTATGGGAATGATGACCTGAACCCTGTTGCCGATGCGAATCTCAATACAAATCAACTTGAAATGAATGACGGCCTGGGAAATATTTTCGTGGAATTCAAGCCGGTGAGTTCACTGACACTTCGCTCTGAAGTAGGTGTTCAGCTTTCAAATTCGGATGCTTACACCCGTAGGGTGAAACGGCCGAGTGGTCTTGGAAATGATGGTATTCAATCCAACACAAGCAATAAGAAGTATGTCATCAACAACACAGCAACCTTCAACAGATCATTTAACAGGCATTCTATCAATGCCATGATCGGTCAGAGCTATGAGCATTCCAATGAAAATACTTCGGGCATGGGGGGTTATGATTTCTTTTCGGATGACATCCGCAGCATCTCAGCAGCGGGAAGGAAATATGTGATCAGTGCGCTCAGGCAAAACTGGGCGATGGTGTCCTATTTTTCAAGGTTGAATTATGAATATGACAGGAAATATTTATTCGGCGTTACCTACCGGATTGACGGCTCATCGCGCTTTAGCCAAAACAACAGGTATGTTGGATTTCCATCATTATCTGCAGGATGGCGTTTGTCGGAAGAAGATTTCCTGAAAGATGTAAAATGGATTTCGCAGTTGAAACTAAGGGGAAGTGTTGGCTTTTCCGGGAACAATAGTGCAGCATCTTATTATGGCAGCCAGGGGCAATATATTCTCAACAGTGATAACCTCAGTTATGCAGGCGTGCAGATTTTGCAAATGGCACAACCCGATAATCCCAATTTGAAATGGGAACGCACCCGGTCTTATGATGTGGGTTTGGATGCATCGCTCTTCGATAGAAAGGTTGACATCACATTAGATTATTATGAACGCCGGATCAAGGACATGATCCTTTCATCAGCCATTCCATTATACCAGGGGTGGATTTCACAACCACAGAATATCGGTGATATGGTGAACCGGGGTGCAGAGCTTATGGTAAATGCCCGATTGATCAGCCACAAGAATTTTAAATGGAATACTTCTTTTAATATTTCCACCAATACAAACAAAATACTCAAATTGAATTTTGGCGGGGAAGAAGTGGGCCTTGCCAACGATGCATTTAAGTATATGAAAGTAGGCGAACCCGCCGGACAGTTTTATTTGTATGACTGGGCCATGGTGGATCCATCCACCGGAAACCCGATATGGGGCGATGGAAAAGGCGGCATTTCCATGGTGCCACCGGCTTCATTGTTTGCAGTGGTACCTGACGTCAATGATTTCAGAAAAACGTATGGAACCGCATTGCCGGATTTCTTTGGCGGAATCGGACAAACTTTTACCTACAAAAACTGGGATCTTGATTTCTTCGCTTCCTTTGCTGTAGGCTCGCACATGATCAACGGATCACTCGCTTCACTTTTGACCTATTCCACGGCAGATGCCAATAACCTCAGTACTAAAATACTTGACCGTTGGCTGGTGCCCGGACATGAAACAGATATTCCAAGACTGGTCAACGCCTCAATCACCAAACCGCAGGGAAGCGCTTCGGGGGTCACAGATTATACCACAAGCCGCACCAACAGCCGCTTTCTGGAAGATGCATCTTATCTGAGGTTGAGAACCGTTTCGATTTCATACAACATGGATGCTCAGAAATTGAAAAAAATGACTTCAGGTGTGATCAATACAATGCGGGTTTTTGTAAGGGCTACCAATCTTTTGACCATTACATCCTATTCAGGTCTGGACCCGGAAGTAAGTGCTTTTGGCTCTTCTGCGATTCAATCCGGATATGATGAATTGACCATGCCCCAAAATAAATTAATTCAGGTTGGAATCAATATATCCCTATGAGCAAAAGAATTTTTATAGTATCCGCTTGCCTGTTTTTTCTCACGGTTTCGTGTAACAAACAACTTGACCTTGCGCCGGAAAACACACTGGTGGATAAAACGGTTTTTACAACGGAAGCCGGAACGGAGCAAGCGCTTTCGGAAGCGTATTACGATTTTATGAAAGCGGTTACCAATGGTTTCACTTACAACTATGGTGATTTTACAACGCCCATTCTGAACAAAACCCTTTATTACAACACCTATACGAATGGCGAAGCCACCCCGACGGATTATTATGTGGTGAATACCTGGACAGCATTTTTCAAAGCGATCAATAATGCCAACAATGTCATTCTGAAAATTCCTGAGTACGCAGACTATTCCACCGAAAAACAAAATCAATTTATTTCAGAAGCAAAATTTGTCAGAGCCTTTTGTTATTTGGATCTTCTATGTCTTTATGGTGATGAAGCATTATCGGGTAATTTATCAGGACTGGGTTTGCCATTACAACTGACACCCTTCCAGGGATACAATACGGGTGAAATTATTCCGAGGAATACAAATGCAGAAGTATTTGACCAGATCATAAAAGATTTAAATGAAGCGCTTCCTAATTTGCCGGATCAATTTTTAGATGCGGTGAAAACACGCAGCCGCGCCACTTCCGGCGCTGCCTGGGCTTTGCTGGCGCGAGCTTATTTATACAAGGGTGATTTTGGGAATGCTGCTGCGGCCGCTGCAAAAGTTTTGGAAAAAAGCCCTGCGATTTACCAACTTTCCGCGAATCTGCTTTCTGTTTTCCCCCCGAATCCAACCGGAAGCGCGCAATCACTTTCGTCTGAATATGTTTTCGGATTTCCGGTGAGCCAGATGATATCAAATAGTACAAGCACCAATAACAATATTGGTAGTACCTATTATTTTAAAAGATCGTATTGGATCAATAAGGATTTTATCAATGAATTTGAGCCTAATGACCTGAGAGTTTCGCAACTTATTTGGAAAGGGGATTCAGTTTACAATCCGAATATGTTTGGTGAATTCACCACCTACAAATTTAACAATCCGAATGGCAGGGATAATGTGCCGTTGATTCGTTTGCCGGAAGTAATGCTGACAAGAGCCGAAGCGCTGGCACATACGGAGGGCATCAATGATGTATCTGTTCAGTTGCTGAACCAGGTTAGAAGCAGATCAATACCCAATGCAACAGCGTACACCACTTCAGACTTTTCTTCAAAAGATGCATTAATAGCATCCATTCTCAGGCAAAGAAAATTTGAATTGGCATTTGAAGGATTGTATCGTTATGACATAATACGAAACCACATTGCTTTAATTGTTCCTGATATTGCGGAAAATAAAAAAGTGCTTCCCATCCCTCAAAGTGAAATTGATATTTCCAAAGGACTTATTCAGCAAAATTCCGGTTACAGGTAAACAAGCATTTCAAGAATAAAAATAAAAGACAAATAAATTTTCAGATTATGAACAAGACAACATTTTTGTTATTGGTGGCTATTTTCATTGGCAGTGTACAGGTGTCGGCACAAAATAAAATTAGATTCCGTGATCTCACTTTTGACCAGGCGATGAAGGAAGCTGCAAAAACCCATAAAATTATTTTCGTTGATGTGCAGAATAATAGTATTTCATCTATGGCACAGCGTGTGGAAGACAGTGTGTTTGTAATGCCCGGCATCGTTGAATATTTTAATAAACATGTCATTCCGATTAGAATAAATATGTCCACCGAAGAAGGAAAGAAATTTATTCCACGGCTGGCGATGCTGATGTATCCGGTATATGTATTTCATGATCAGCGTGGCGATCAGCTTTCTTTTATTAATGCTGCTCAAATTTTAAAAGATCCAAAGAGTTTGATGGTAACGGCACAAAGTTCAGTGGCCACTGCACATCAGAAGGAAGTCAATACACGCGAAATTGTTTTTGACAGAAAAAGTAAATGGAACGCATTGCTGGCAAAAGCAAAGAAGGAAAACAAATTGATTTTTATTGATGCATATACCACTTGGTGCAGGCCGTGCATTCAAATGGCCAAAGATGTTTTTACGCTGGATAAAGTAGCAGATTTTTATAATAAGAATTTTATCAACGTAAGCATGGATATGGAAAAGGGTGAAGGCCCGGAACTCGGGAAGAAATATGAAGTAGAAGCCTATCCGGCATTTTTGTTTATCAACGGTGACGGTGAACTGGTTCACAGGGACGGTGGATTTATGGAAGCGCCTTCTTTTATACAGGTGGGTGAAAGCGCAATCAGGAAGACTGGCAAATAAATACGGCTAACCGAATCATAAAAAAACAAAATGAAAAAAAATATAGCTTTCGTATTCTGCATGTTTTTTTCTGTCACTGCCTTTTGTCAACCGGCGGGGCAGGTAGTCATCCACGGACAACTCAACGGTGATCTGAAAGGTTACAACAGAATGTATTTATACACACGCACATCAAATGATTCTGCTGAAATCGTCAATGGAAATTATACTTTCAGATTTCCTTTTACAGAACCGTTGATGAAATTCTTTTATCCGCAGTACACAAAAGAAATGAGGCAGATGTATCAGCCTTTCGGAATTTTAATTTCCGGTCCGGGGGATTATTATGTCACATCAGATATTGCAAAACCAATGAAGTATTCATCGCTGAAAGGGCCACAACCGATGTTGGAATTACAGAATTTTAATTCAGACTTTGATCTTGCAATAAGAAAAATGAATACCATCAAAGCACATATTTATGGTGACCAATGGTATCAGATCAATGAGGCATCACCTTTATATCCGGCGATGCTGCATTCAACAGATTCCCTGAATGATATTTTTGTTTTGCCCCTGATCAAAAAGTATGTTTCTGAAAATCCAAAGTCCATCGGGTCTGCTTATATTCTTTCAACGCATGGTAAAGATTATGGAACCTTAGATCAAAAAGAATCCTTACTTCATTTGTTGGATGCCGTAACGAGGAAGAGCAAACCTTCCATGGAATTTGAAAATTATATTCTTGGATTAAAAAAGTCAAGGATCGGATCGGTAGTCAGCAATTTCACTTTGGAAACCCCGGAAAAAAAATCCATTGCATTTGATCATTTCGCAGGGAAATATGTATTGATTGATTTTTGGGCAAGCTGGTGCTGGCCATGCCGCAATGCTTTTCCCGGTATGCGCAAAATGAAGCAACATTACCAGGATAAGAATTTTGAGATATACAGCATTTCCATAGATGAAGACAAAGATGCCTGGCTGAAGGCCGTAAAGGATGAAAACAATCCCTGGCCGCAATCATGGGATGGAAATGGGATTGCGAATAAATATTTTGCAGTGACCAGCATCCCTGCAACATTTCTCATAGATCCCAAAGGGAAAATCATTGCCAAGGAAGTGGGCTATGATCCCGAAGGCAATGACAGCATTTCAAAAGAACTCAAAAAAATATTTGGAGAATAAATCAATGAAAACACTACTTTTTTCTTTTTTTATATTTGGATTTTCGGCAGTGCCCGTAATGTCGCAGGCACAGTCTGAAAAATCCCCATCTTTCATCGCCACCGGAAAAGTGCAGTTCCTGAATCCGCCACCGTATGATCATCTGAACAAGGTTTGGATCTATAAACTTAATGGCTCTAAAAGTGATTTCACAGATTCCACCAGCATCAATGCTGACGGCACATGGAATTTGATGATGCCAAAAGGCGATCCTGATCTCTATGTGATTGACATTGCCAAGTGGGACAGGGTCACCGTTTATTCAGACGGAAATGTGAATATTGATTCAAGAGGCTATGATACCGCAAAGATCAAAATCAAAAACCCGCCCTATGTATTCATAGAAGGCTCGCCGTCCAACAATTTCATCAACCTGGTGTCGCATTTGGAATATATGAATTATCAACAGATGATTGCAGAAGGAAGAGAAATGTATTATGCCGGTAAAAGCCAGGACACCGCCTGGAAGGCGTATCTGAAAGAAAAAGATCCTTATGAGCGATTGAACCAGGATTATCTGGCAAGGCTTAAGGTGTTGATTCGCGCATACCGCGATCAGCCTGTTGTCGTGTATGCATTGGGGTTAATGAACTGGGAGAAAAACCAGGATTTGATCATGTCTGTTTTAAATAATCTTAATCAAAAATATCCGGATGATAATATGCCACGCGAATTCAAGAATGTGATGATGCAGCGAATTTCCCAGGCAAAGAAATTAAAACCCGGAAGCCCGGTACCCGAATTGGATATCGTCAACAGTGCAGGGAAAAAATCACAACTCAGCCAGTTCAACAAGCGCACCTTGCTTATAGATTTTTGGGCAAGCTGGTGTGGCCCCTGCAGGGCATCCATACCCAGGCTCAAAGAGATTTACAATGCCTATCACAAGGATGGTTTTGATATCGTAAGCATTTCCATAGATGATTCAAAAGACGCCTGGAAAAAAGCGATGGCAGATGAAAAAATGCCGTGGCACCAATTCCTTTCACCCGACAAAATGGTGACCATGCAAACATTCCTGTTTGGGGCCATTCCGACACTTTACCTGATAAATGATGAAGGGAAAATTGTTACATCCTTTTCGGGATTGACCGATGATGCCATTATAAAAATAAAAGCAGAATTAAATAAAAAGAAAAAAGGGTAGCCTTGTCTTTTCATGTGAAACTCCCGGCGCCAGCCGGGTTTTTTATTGAAAGTATGTTGCATCAAACCTGCAAGGTTTCAAAAACCTTACAGGTTTGATGAATACATTGAAAAACCCTGACCTGCTGAGTGTATTTTCACGCTTATTTGGCGGTTGCTGAATTACTCTGTCACCCATGCCATATTTGAATTGTATTCACAAAACAACATTTGGGAATACCTTCATAGAAAAAAGTGGAGCCATATAAAAATTGAAATCAGTGTCAGTCATGGATTTCAATCATATCCTGGGGAATGAAAATGGTGAAAACAGTTCCTTCACCAAAATCAGAAGCGACTTCTATTTCAAAACCAAGAAATGAAATAATGCTTTTTACAATTGATAAACCAAGGCCAAAACCTTCACTTTTTCCTTTCCCTGATTTGAACCGGTTAAATATGGATGGAAGTTCTTCTTTTTTGATCCCGATTCCGGTATCCTTAATTTCTAAAACATAGGGCTGGCCCGGGGTATAACGATCGGTTAACAGAATAGAACCGTTTTCTTTATTATACCTTATGGAATTATTGATCAGATTATAAAGCAACTGGAAAAACAGATCATGATTCACTTTTGTTACATTGATTTTTTGTGAAATCCGGTTGACAAAATGAAGTGATTTTGTTTCAAGACGCACTGAAAGTTCGTCCATTATTTCACCGGTCAACTGAAAGATATTCACGGTTTCAGATTTTGCAAACTGATCATTTTCTATTCGTGAAATATACAAAAGTGAATGGACTATTTTTTTCAACCGGTTCACGGTTTTCATCATCGAAGAAATTTTTTCCTGCGCTTCTTCGGAAATATTTTCTTCCATCATCATGTTTTCAACATTCGTTTGGAGAATGCTTATTGGTGTCATCAGTTCATGCGAGGCATTGGAAGTAAATTCTCTTTCCTTTTCAAATGCCTCATGAATTTTTTCCATTAAATCGATCAGCGACTGATCGAGAAATTGAAAATCAGTGGTAGATGTTTTTACGGGAGATGAAGGTTCTTTAAAGGGAAATTTTCTGTTCAGCAGTTTTGTCTGAACAATCTTTTTCAAAGGCCGAAGTAAGATGTGTGTATAAACCAGGTCGATTACAATGCTCAGAAAGGTCAGCGCTATTAAAATATAGAGCGTAAACCTTTGCAGAAGCCTGTTATACTGATTGATGGTTGAGGTTGTTTTACCAATTTCGAGAATGTAATTTTTATTTTGATTCGTTAACTGATGAATCAGAATTCTATAATTTAATGTGTCTTCTCCAACTATTCGTTGGGCGGTTTCTATGGTGTCTCTTATATGATTGTCATTTGCGGGAAGCAATGAAATATATTCTTCTTTCAGCATCGTATAACTCGCATAAGCGCTGTCGCCCTGCAGATAATAATCAATCCCGTTTTTGTGAATTACAGAAAGTACTTTTTTCTTTTGCTGGTTCAGGTAATAATTGCTGTATTGAAAACTTGCATACCTGACAAGCGATGGCAATGACAGCACAAAAAGTACAACTATCAATAGTTTTGAGAGAGCAATAAGTAGTGTGAGCTTGCCAAGAAGTTTCAAAGTGAATTACAATTTTATTTTGTATCCAATGCCGCGCACGGTTTGCAACCAGTCCACCGGAGCGTGAATGGCCATTTTCTTTCTGATATTTTTTATATGTACATCAATGTAATTTGAATCATTATCATCATCTGAAAATGATCCCCAAATGTGTTCGCTCAGTTGCAAACGGGTAAGAGGCCTGTTTTTATGAAGAAGCATATAACTGAGCAAATCAAATTCCTTTTTGGATAATTCAATTTCTTTTTCTTCAAATCTTACAGACCTCTTATTCAAATCAATATTAAAATCTCCGACTTCAATTACAGGGTCATTGTTGCCGGATTTCCTTCTCGTAATGGCCTGCATTCTCGATTGCAACTCCAGCAATGAAAAGGGCTTTGGCAGATAATCATCAGCGCCAAGGTCCAGACCTTTTATCCGGTCTTCCAGATTTCCCCTTGCCGTCAGAATAATATACGACGCATTCGGGCACATTTTTTTTGTTTCATTCAGAAGTTCAAGACCGTCATTGTCGGGCAGGCCAAGATCGAGAAGAATAAAATCATATTCGTTTTCTATCATTAATTGTTTTGCGTCAGATGCCGTGAACGCCTTATCACACAGGTAAAAAGCCTTCTCCAAAAAAAGTTTTATTTCACGCGCCAGGGATTTTTCATCTTCAACGATTAATACTTTCATGATTTCAGAACTGGTAATAAAAACTGAAAGTTAAAAAAGAATTCACTTTGCCCGTGCTGGATGGTACATGGTCGCTTAACAAGGAGAACTGGTAAGCCGCTTCCAGCGCATAATGCGCCCGGTTGTAGGCAACAGGAAATTTAAAATTATAAGACAAAACATTAAATGAAGTTGTAACAACAGTGTCGGCATGACTTGAATTGGGGCCACCAAAAATCGGAACCGGCAATAAATCAAATATGCTGTCACGCAATTTTTTTTCTTTGAAATAAGTCTGGTAAAAATGCTGTGTACCTCCGACAATATCTGCGGATGGTGTAATGGTAACTACATCTTTTTTGCCAATGCTGAAAAGACTGACCTGCTTTGAAATGGCCCCTGTTACAAATGCGTCATTTGTTTTTCCAAATGCATAATCGCCGGTCACACTTGTTGTAATCCAGTTTTGATACGAGAGCACAAGGCTCACATTATCTGCATTTGCCGCCTGCAATAAAGGAGAATATTTTGCGTAAAAGCTATGACTGTAGCTTAAATCGGTTGTCATTTTATTGCCAATTTTAAAATTGACTCCTGCTCCGACACTTCCTGCAGAAAGCCCGGAGGTTTTATCATTTAAAAGTTTGTAGGTCTGCCCTGTGAAATAGATGCCTGATTTGAGTTGATAATTGGCAGCTACAGCGGCATACGGTGTATTTTCCTGAGGCCGCTGCCCGTAATAACTGACGTTGTTAGAATATACTGCTGCTAAGGTCAAGGTAGATTTCGGAGGGATACTGTCAGTAGCGTTATCATCTGTTTGCGCAAAGCAAATGGCGCTACTGGCAAGCATTACAGAGAATAATAAGAATGATTTCATGTCGTTTTATGTCTTGAAATTAATGAAGTATTTTGATAACGGGTTTAATAACCGGCCTGATGATTGGTTTGATTACCGGCACAATTTTTACATTCACCGGAACCGGAACAGGCTGTCTTCTTGGCTTCGGAAGAATTTTAATTTTCTCTTCTTTTTTTGAACCGGCTGTATTTTCGGCTGTTTCTTTTTGGGGTACAGGAACCGTATCCCGAATTGCATCCATTGATGTATTCCTGAAAGAAAACTTTTCAAATGGTTTCCCTTCTGCTAAAGAGTCTTTTGTCAGAACTGTAAAAAAGAATGAGGCAGTTAAAACCTTCAATATAATTGTGTGTCTCATTACAGATATTTGAAAACAGGTTTTGCAAAACTTTATTTTGCAAAACCTGTTTTGTGTGGTTACTTAATATTAACTCCGATACCGGTATTGGTTTTTACTTTCACTGAAACCGGTTTGATTTTTACTGCATGCGCAGATGCAGCAGTGGTGCGAACTGTGTTTGCAGAGGTAGTTCTTATTTTCCTGCCGTTGTGTTTAACTTTATTTGTAATTGCTTTCGTGTTGATGCCCGCATCGGTTTGTGCACTTGCATTTGAATGTGCATTAGCTGCTGCTTCGCTTTTTCCATCGCTGGCAACCGAACTGATCAGTTTTCCTTTTGCGCTTCCCTGAACAGCAGCATCGCTTTTGTCAGAGGCAATGGCACTGATTTGCTTTCCTTTCGCATTTGCATTTGCTGCCGCTGATTGTTTCTCAGTTACTAACGCTTTATGTTCTTGTTTTATTTCCGAAGATGATTTTTGCTGTGTGTTTGTTACTGCGCTGCTTTGAATATTGGTTTCAGAAGAGACATTTGCATTGCCGGTGACTTTGTTGCTTTGGATGCTTGATTCACCCTTAATTGCAGAATTGCTTTTTACATTTGTTTGCCCAAATGAAGTGGCTGCTAAAAATAACCCCACTGATAATAATACTGTCGTTTTCATAATTTTTTGTTTTTAATTAATAATGATTACGAAGCAAACTTAGAAGGGCAAGATGAAGAGAAAATGAAAAATGAAAAAATAATTCTGAAACGGATTATGATATATTGAAAGTTTTTGGTGAGAATTTTAAATAGATTCGGAAAGCCAAATAACTTTCATTAAGAGAATTGTCTTCTGAGAGCAATATCGACCATAGTGATATTAATAAAATTGAGAAAGGGCTTAAGAATATTACATTGATTACATTATTTGACTTAGCTGATGGACTATCCATTGATCCTAAAAGATTATTAGATTTTGAATTTGATTTTGGAGATGAAAATTAGTTAAATGCCATAGTTTTCGGGGGACTTCCCGGGGACACCGGTTACCATGAAGCTGTGCCTTGCCGCAAGACATCAACCGGGTCCCCTGACAAACCAGCTACGCTTTATCACCTGATGTTAATTGAGAAGCCTTACTTATTGCCTGTGTTGTTTCTGTTTCTATTTTGCAATCGTAGTTTCAGCATTCTTTCTCTGAGGCCGCTTTCTGATAAGTGATCAGATTGCGGTAACAACCATGTGGGGGATAAAGCCGGGAGTGTTTTGATCGGATGGCAATATTAAATTAATGTGCGAATTGAGGATAGGCATTTTTTCTTTTGATAGCATTTATTTTGAACAGCTCTGCTGCAAAGCTTTGAGGAGAAATACGGCCCGGGATAAATTTTATTTTGATGATTACTTCATTTTTTGCACTTTTGTTTTTAACCCTAAATCAAAATTATGAGGCAACCTATACGAAACATTCCGTCGGTTATTACTATTTCCCTAAAAAAAATCCTTCAAAATTATTCTTTTAAAAATCTCTTATTAATTGTATCCATAGGCTTTGTTTCGGTTAGGGCTTACAGCGATACCCCGGTAAATGGTATCACTGATTTTAATTCCTATGTGGGTTGGAATGACCTTACCGGGCCGCAAACAGCGGGCACTACAGGCTTAACGGCGGCTAACGTCCAGGGATATAATTTCACTCTTTTTTCTTTGAATAACATTCCTGATTGTGGGATAGGCATCGAAGCATTTACAGGGCAAACACCAATGGTATATGGGTTTTCCAATAGTGGGCAGAGCTACCTTAGTTCCTTAAAGATTTCTTCCAACGGACTCCGGTATTTTGACCTGAACGCTGTAGATATTTCCATGGATAATGCCGCTTTCACTCAAAGGGACGTAACACTTACCGGCTACAGGAACGGAAACCCCGTGCCCGGAGCCACCTTGACCATGACGCTTGGTGCAGCCACCAGCGGAGCATTACTTACCAATTACAGTGTTGCTACAAACAATGCTTTCAAAAACATTGATGCATTTGTCATTTCTGTTCCCGGAACAGATGTCGGCGCTATTGGCGTAGATAATATTAATGCTGTTAATTTTACTGACGTGGCATTGCCACTTACGCTGGTTTCTTTTACCGGCCAGGCCGTATCCGATGGAGTTCTTCTCAACTGGAAAACTGCTAACGAAGTAAATACCCAAGCCTTTCAGGTGCAAAGAGGACTTAATAATATTTTTTCAACTATTGGAACAATAACAGCCGGTAATTCCTCCAATAGCAATACCTATTCTTATACAGATTATTTCTCCTATGCAAATGAAAACGTTTTTTATCGTTTAAAAATAACCGACCGCGATGGTCAGACCTCCTTTTCTCCTGTTATTGCAATTAAAGTCAACATGGTCAACAAAAGTTACTCATTGTTTCCCAATCCTCTTACAGGCAATATTTTGTACATAAAAATACCATCTGCCCATGTTGGAAGCCTGAGGGTAACAGTTTCCACGATGTCCGGAAAGATTGTTGAAAAACAAATCATCAGGACAGATGGACTCACCAGCAATCAAATCCCTTTGACAGTAAGAACATTGCCGCCAGGTGTGTACCAGGTACAATTAACTGAAGAGGAAACAGGAAAGGTTACAGTTTTGCAGTTTGTAAAATGATTTTACCGGTTGGTATAAATTTACCAAGAGGTGATTAATGCGGGAATCAATTGTAAGCGGAAAATAACAAAGTACAATTTTCAGGAAATAAAGAGAGGTCTTAATTCTTAAATGGTTGTTGTGTGGGTTTTAGGAATTGCGGGGCACAAGGCCATTGCGTCCGGGTCACACAAGCCCTGCGTAGCCATCAGCAATAGGCTGAGTGAGGAAGATAATGATGGTTATATTGCTGAAATAAAAATAATAAAGTGGGCTTTAACGGAAGCAGCATCACCATTAATGAATCGGAATCAGAGAGTCAAAACAACTTTTTGAGGAAATCATTGCTCTGATGGCATACGAAAAATACAAAGAAAAAAAATTCCACTATCATCAGTATCCTGTTGGATGTGCAAAAGATAAACAAAAATGGATTGATGCAATTATAAAAGATGGAATGGACACAATTGAGTAACCTTAAAGGTTATGAGGAAAATGGTCGACGGCAGTTATAAAATGCGCTGGGAATTCCGGATAACTTTTTAATAAAGCCTAAAGGAAAAATAATTGCACGGGGTTTGAAGGGGGTCGGAACTGGTTAAAAAAATAGTTGAAATAATAAGGTATAAGATAGGGTAAAATGAGGAAACTAAGAGGAATTATTATTACAATGATTTAATCCATGATAAAAATCTGATATAAATCATTAGCATAATTCGTTTATGCGCTTTACTTTTGTAGCCTGGTTCTGAGAATGATCCCTCACCGGATGATGATTAAACCAGGTTCCTGTATCTTTAAAACCACCGAATATCTAAAATGAAAAACCACATCCTGCGTCTTGAGTCGAGTATTAACAGCGGCATATCAGGCCACGGCTCCGGGCTTATTGAAATCATCTATTCCTTTTTATTGCCGGAATACAAAATCAATTTTTTTGACACCATTCATGTAAATGAAATCGGGTATGATTTGAAAGAATCCGTTTTGAAAGTTGGCCGGAATGTTTATATCAATCTGTGGTGGCCGATGTCGGTGAATTTTGAATCCGTAAAAGAAGAAGAGAAAAAATTTATCAGGCTGCGCCTGGTGCATCGCGCATTGATGATGCTGGCAGATGAGGACGAAAGGATAAATAAGGATGCACTTGAAGAGATCAGAAAGAGAATATTGAAAAATAATTTCAGTTTTGAATTTGTGATGGAAGAACTTCCCAATGAATTACTTCCGGATATCGAAGCAAAGCTTGTGGTAGTTCCGGAGAATTCCCTTTTTAATATTTTCCTCTATGTCTATAAAATGAAAGAAAGGACCTGCAGGTTGCTGATCTACCAGGGTATTCCTGTTCCTATTTATCTGAACGATTTGTTTTCGTCTGCAGGCTGGAAAGATGCCCATCATTTAATTATATCCGGCAGCAACTCTGAGGTAACTATTAAAGTAGATTTTGAGAACTGTAAAATTGAATACCAGGTACAGGGGAGCACAATGCTGAAAGCACCTTATTTCGAATTGTTCAAATCCTATAAGTACAGCGGAGAGCCGCTGGATGTTTTTGTGCATTCGCTGAATCCCGGCAGGAAGGTGGTTGTGAATCACGACATTTGATGTTTTATACTGAACAGTAATTGATTTTCTTTGAGACAATTCATTTCAGGGATTTGTACCCGTCTGGATATTTTTTGCCGTGATTGTGGTGAAATAGTTCAAAGAAATTTTCAACTTTGTTTTTCTTTTATTTTAAAAGATAATAATGTAAGTATCAGCAATTACCGGGAAATTTTAGAGTGTGATTACACGTAATGGTTCGTTTTTGAAATTTATTTTTTGAGGATGCGGAAATTATTTTCATACCTTTAAGTTAATATTTTCAACCTTTGAATGAACCAGAATTTTTGCTTTGAAGATTTCCGCTCGGGCAATGAAGATGCTTTCAGAATGATATATGAAGAATATCGTACAAGGTTGTTTTATTTCGCATCCAAATATATTCCTGAGCTTGAAGTTGCCGAAGACACCGTTCAGGAGGCCTTTGTAAAGGTCTGGCAAAAGCGCTGTAATTTCAATGATCTCGATGCTGTCAAGGCGTTCCTTTATATTTCTATAAAAAATCAATGTTTTAATTTCAGGAAACACAGTAAGGTGGTGCACCTCTACAGCAATTCGCACAAAGAAGAAATAGCCGAAGAAGAAATAATGAATCATATTCTTGAATCGGAAGTGTTGGACAGGGTTTTCAAAGCATTGGAAAAATTGCCCAGGGGATGCAGGGATGTCATGCACCTCAGCTATTTTGAAGAATTGAAAAATAAGGAAGTGGCGGATATACTAAAGATTTCGGTCAATACCGTGAAGACCCAGAAGAGGCGGGGATTGTCGTTATTGAAAGTGGTTTTAAAATCATTTTCCTTTTTGGGGCTGTTTTAAGAAATTTATCTATTCCTCGTAATGTCTCTCCGTCCAGGCGGAGGACGTCATGTAATTTGAAAAAGTTTTTAATCCCTTTCACCCGTTTTCCCTTTTCAGTTGTTTCTATTATAAAGTTGATGGAACGAGCCAAACTGCATTTTGATTTAGCCCGGCTGGTAGCCAGGTTTCTTAATGGAGAGCTGACTCATGAAGAATATGATAAATTGAAAGCCTGGATTGAGGTGAATGATAAGCACAGGGAGTTATGGAACAGGCTTACCAATCAGGAATATCTTGAGAGTAATCTGGAATTCTGGAGAAGGAGAGACGATAACCAGTGGCAAAACCTGTTGAAGAGAATCAGAAAGGGTGAAAGAGAGAAGAGGAGGTTCGTATTAAGAAATGCCTGGCCTTATGCAGCTATATTGACAGCTCTTTTGTTGATTGGTGTGGTTACGAAATATTTTATTAATGGAAATAATTCGAACAAGGCAAATACGTTGGCGTTAGCTGCAAAAAAAAATGCAGGGATATTACCGGAAGGGGGAGTGGCGCAGTTGATTTTGGGAGATGGAAGAGTGGTGAATCTTAAAGGCTCTCACGGGCAAACGATCATTGAAAAAGACGGCACAAAAGTTCAGAATGAAAAGAGTGTTTTGAAA
Organism: Chitinophagaceae bacterium; assembly: GCA_017307735.1. Classification (GTDB taxonomy): domain Bacteria; phylum Bacteroidota; class Bacteroidia; order Chitinophagales; family Chitinophagaceae; genus Ginsengibacter. The sequence goes on along the minus strand of JAFKGR010000022.1, from coordinate 50,482 downwards.
TATTTTGTCGTACCGGATAAACAGGGGAGCGCGGTGTTTAATACTTTGAAAGTTCCGCGTGGAGGAGAGTATAAAGTGACGCTGGCGGATGGAACAAATGTATGGCTGAATGCAGCTACTTCATTGAAATATCCAACCCGGTTTGACGGAAAGGAGCGAATTGTGTTTTTGTCGGGAGAGGCTTATTTTGAAGTTAAACATGATGCTGCGCATCCGTTCAAAGTGATGATTGGGAATACCGTGGTGCGGGTATTAGGTACAAAATTTAATGTAAGCGCCTATAAAGATGATACGAAGGAAATGGTATCTCTTATTGAAGGATCAGTGGAAGTTTCAAGGAGAAAAGAAGGGCATAAAGAGGGAGTTGTTTTGAAGCCGGGCTACAGTGCAATTATTGGAGAAAATGAAATTGCGGTAAATAACGACAATGAAAATGTAAAGACAACTGTTGCCTGGAAGGATTCCATGTTTGTCTTTAAGAATGAAACGTTGGAAAGCATCATGAAGCGATTGTCGAGATGGTATGATGTGGGAATTGTTTACGATGACAATGTAGATAAGTACATTCATTTTACCGGTAAGGTTCAGAAATATGAGAGCATAGATGATGTGTTGCATCTGATAGAAATGACCAATAAGGTGACGTTTGATATAACCGGAAGAGAGATACGGGTGAAGCTAAATAAAACGGTTCCCAATGAAAAATGGGTTACAAATGGTGAGGAGGAGTGAGTGAGGTTTGGGGTTTAGACGGTTAGAAGTTTAGAAGGGTTAGAAGATTGTTTGCTGTGGTGTATTCAGAGGTTTTATACGGTTAGGAAGTTCAGGAATTTGTCTGCTCCGGCATGAGAGGTTGCTTCCTGAATCGCTGCAGCGAAAGAAGAATTTCCAACAGGACAGATTTCCGGCTGTGACCGTAAAAACGAAAAATAGTGTGATTGTTGAATTCTCATTGAACGGCATTGTGTGATCGGGAAAAGTGAAATGGATGCCATTCTGAGTGGGGGCGAAGATTACAAGGATTCGTCTCCACTCAGGAAGGCAGGGAAGGGCAGGAAGAATGTGAATATGTAAAGAGAAACAAAGTGAAAGGTAACTCCATAAAACTAAAAAGTTAATTATGCAACAGACTTAAAGAAATAAAAAACCGGAGATGCGGCAACATCTCCGGATGCTCATCCGCCGAAGGCGGAGAATTAAAAGTTAAACTCTTTCCTGCCGAAATGTAACAACGACTGAAAGATATTCATTAACCATTAACCATACGAAAGTATGCAAAAAGTTTATTTATCAGAACACCGGGATACACCGGTTGCATTATGGAAAATAATTTCCAGAGTTATGCGAATTACAGCGTTTCTTCTATTGGTCTGTGCTTTGAAGGTGAGTGCAAAAAGTTATTCCCAGGACCGCATTACCCTTAACCTGAAAGATGTCAGTATAACCCGTGTTTTTTCGGTGATACAGGAGAAGACGGATTATAAGTTTCTGTATAATAATGAGGATGTGCAGAATGCACCGCCGATTTCCATTTCGGTAAAAGATGCGACAGTTCCGCAGATATTGGAGAATTGTTTCAGAGATTACCCGCTAATGTATCAGATAGAAAACAAGGTAGTTGTAATATCCAGTAAGGCAGATTTATCACATATTTATAAAGACTTAAAAAAGGTTGAGTTTGTTGAAATAAAACCCGTTCAGTTCGAAGTAAAAGGGAAGGTGACCGATGAAAACGGAAAACCTTTGGCAGGGGTAAGTGTTACGTTAAAAAATAATAATAAAATTGGAACGACAACCGATAATAATGGAGATTATTCATTATCTGTCGAAAGTGGGGACGGCACTCTGGTTTTTTCTTCAGTCGGCCATTCCACACAGGAAGTTGAAATGAATGGCAGAAATGTTATTAATGTTGCTTTGAGTATCATAGTCACATCGTTAAATCAGGTCGTAGTTATAGGCTATGGTACTACTTTAAAGAAAAATTTAGTAGGAGCCGTTGATCAGATTACCTCCGGTACCTTCGAAAACAGACCTGTTGGAAATGTTGAACAAGCACTTCAGGGAGCATCACCAAACCTTATCATTCAAACTTCAAGTTTTAATCCAAACGGTAACAATATGAACATTAATATCCGTGGGGTAGGTACGCTGGGAAGTAATACACCTTTGGTAGTAATTGACGGACTGATAACGGATTTTGTAGCATTAAATAATTTAAATCCAATGGATATTGCCAGTATTTCTATATTGAAAGATGCTGGTAGCGCAGCTATATACGGTTCCCGTTCCGCAAGCGGTGTTATTTTGGTTACTACCAAGCAGGGGAAAAAGAATGAAAAGATGACAGTTAGATTGAGCGGACAATATGGAACGGTTACCCCTCACTTATTTTTAAAGCCAGTAAAAGGATATGAAAATGCCATATTGAGGAATGAGGCGAATGCAAATGTGGGGGTAGCTCCTCTCTACACTCCGGAACAAATTCAGAATCTTGCAAAGGGTGACAGTAAATGGATATTTGACCAGATATTACAGAATGCTACGCAACAATCTTATACCGCAAGTATTTCCGGCGGCTCAAAATTGTCATCATACATGATATCTGCAGGTTACCTTGATCAGGGGAGTAATTATATAGGGCCTGATTATGGAGTAAAGAGGTATAATTTCCATATGAACGAAATGACTGAATATAAGAGATTTAAATTTACAGGAATTGTTGACTATACACGCCAGGATACCAGAGATTATGCAGGTGATAAAGGGTTCGTTGTAGCAGATGCTCAGCGTACTCCTGTATATAACACCTACGTTATGAAGGCACCCAATGGAAAATATTTGCTCAACGATGTGTTATCTCAATACAATCCAGTTGGAGAATTAGAAGCGGGAGGCGTTTCATTAGGAGATAATGATGCTCTTACCGGAAGCCTGAATGGAGAACTGACCTTAATGAATGGGTTGAAATTAAAAGGTGTATTTGGTGGAACGATACGATCCTCTCATCTCTATATTCATCGTTTGCCCGTTCCTTTCTACGCTAGCGCTGATGCTACTATTCCCATTGATACTTTAAATCCGAGAGGAGACACTTATGATTACAATCAAAAAGTATTGATGATAAATTCTCAAATTATGTTGGATTTTGACCGCACTTTTAATAATGTACATCGTGTCAGCGCACTTGTTGGCGCATCAAATGAGTCTTATACCAGCAAGGCGAATTCGATACAAAAGTTCTATACTGACCCTGTTTTAGCGATACCTGTTTCAAATACTATCCTCGACCCGGGTAGCAGTTCCAATACACCCAGCAATACCGACCAAAATAGTATTGAGTCTGTGTTTGGGAGGGCAACGTATTCCTATATGGAACGTTATTACGGAGAGTTTGACTTTCGTTATGACGGGTCGTCGAAATTTGCGTCAAATAAAAGGTGGGGATTCTTTCCTTCCCTTTCATTAGGATGGAGGGCATCAGAGGAATCTTTCATGTCGAAATATAAAGAGCATGTAGGAGATTTAAAAATAAGGGCTTCGTATGGTATATTAGGAAATCAGAATGTAAATGATTATCAATACCAGACTGTTTATAATGTATATAATAATATGTATGCATTTAACGGATCTCCTGTTTCAGGAGCCGGTTTTACCTTTGCAAATCCTTCTTTAACATGGGAAAGAGCAGCAACAACCAATATTGGTGCGGATTTTACATTCCTTAAAAGTGCTTTAACCGTATCTGCGGATTATTTTTATAAAAGGACAACCGATATTTTACTAACCCCTACTGTCCCTTCTGTTTATGGAGGAGCTGTCCCTGCATACAATGCAGGTATAGTTGGAAATAAGGGGTGGGAAGCTTCTATTGGCTATCATGTTAAGACAGGAAACTTCCATCATAATTTTAATATCAATATTGCAAATACTCAAAACAAAGTATTATTTTTTAATGGAGTTCAAATTCATGCAGAAGATGTTGATGCCGCAACTATAATTAAAGACGGGTTACCCATTAATGCCTATTATGGGTATATAACAGACGGATTTTTCCAAAGCTTTTCGCATATTCAAAATTCTCCAATACCCTCGGGTGCCACTCTGCAACCAGGAGATGTGAAATTTAAAGATTTGAATGGAAATGGAACTATTGATCCCGAAGACCGGACTGTCCTGGGTGATGCTTTTCCTCACTACACTTTTGGATTTGCATACTCGGTTACCTGGAAAGATATTGATTTGAATTTCTTAATTCAAGGAGTTGGCAAACGTGCTATGATGCTGAGAGGTGAAACAGTAACTCCGTACCAGGGCAATTATGGATACACTATGTACACGAATCAGTTAGATTATTGGACACCTGTTAATCCAAATCCACGGTATCCTGGACTGACAGCTCCGGGTTCTGCTTCCTATGTAAATAATTGGCAAAATCCATCAACCCTCTTCTTGTTCAATGGAGCATACGCCCGTTTAAAGAATATTGCTTTGGGCTATACACTACCATCACAGGTGGCATCCAAACTCGGTATGCAAAAATTGCGTGCCTATATCAATGCCCAGAATTTATTTACACTGGCGGCTACCAAATTTACAGATCCTGAAACTACTGAATTTAATTCCAATATGGGAGTTGGAGGTGCCAATAGTGTTCGTAACTATCCTACGCCTATCTATTATGGAGTTGGATTGGACATTGAATTTTAAGGAGGGAAATTAAATTATTAATTAAGAGATTATAAATCATTAAATTATGAAAATTAAGCTTCTAAAATACAGTATAGTTCTATTATTGTTTCCTTTCTTTAGTTGTTCAAAACTGAATCTGGCCCCAACAAATGAGTTTACTGAATTAAATTATTGGACGACTTTAAGTAAAGCAGATTATGTGTTAAACACTGCCTATGCCCAAATGTTTAATAGTTCATCTATGATTGACAATGAATTTTTGTCTGATAATGTTTTTGAAGGAAGGGGTGGTGATGAAAGCGAAATCGTTGCTGGAGTTGCCAATGCATCAATAGGCCGTTTTGCAAATGAGTGGTCATCCTGCTATTCAGGAATAAAAACATGCCATGTTTTTATGGCCAATGTGGGAAATGTACCGGGGATTTCAGATTCATTAAAAAAGCAGATGATTGCGCAGGCTCGTTTTATAAGGGCATTTCTTTATTTCCGTTTGGCAAATTGGTTTGGAGATGTGCCTTTTTTCACCCAGGACATTTCCCTGGACGAATCAAAGACAATAGCCCGTACACCTTATGCCCAGGTTATTTCCTTTGTTCATAGTGAATTGGATGATATAGCCACCATATTACCCACTAAACAGCAATATACATTATCAGATGGAGGGCGTATAACTCGCGGGGCAGCCATTGCACTTAATGCCCGTGTGTATCTCTACGATAATGACTGGCAAAATGTGGTGAAATATTGCGAAATGCTTATTAATTCTACCACCTATGGCTCGTATTCATTATACCCTGATTATGCGAGCCTTTTTAAACCTCAGGGACAGAATAGTAGCGAGGATATCCTGGACATGCAATATGCCCCCGGTGCTGCATCAACCAGAAATTGGTCGAATATGCTTGATCTTATTCCAATTACCTGTGGAGGAAGAGTTAACCAGGCCGCTCCAACACAAGAGTTGGTTGACAGTTATATAATGCTTGATGGCTTGCCTATTACTGCATCAGGTTCAGGTTATGACCCTGATAATCCTTACGTAGGGAGGGATCCACGACTCGAAGCGACGATTGTTCATAATTTAAGCAGCATGGTACAAAGAGGAGCTACAACCGCTCATTTGATTTATACAAAGCCTGGCTCTACTAATGATCCTAATTTTACACCCGATATCTATGTAGGGGGTGGGGGTAATTCAACAACTACAGGATATTATTATCGTAAGCTGTATGATTCGAGCGCTTTAGACGGAATGGCGTCTGGGATGAATTTAATGCTAATTCGCTATGCGGATGTATTGTTGATGGAAGCAGAAGCCAAAAATGAACTCGGCCAGATGGACGCTACAGTATGGAATAACACCGTTAAAACCATTCGGATTCGCGCTGGTTTTACTGCAAGTGGTGCTCTTGATTTTCCTTCGGTAAGTCAGGATAGCATGCGTTCTATTATCCGAAATGAACGCAGGAGCGAATTTGCACTCGAGGGCACCAGGATTTTTGATATCAGGCGTTGGAAATTATCCGAATCTGTACTTAATGGATATCCCCACGGTGCTCAATTCGGCGATCCGACTATTGATAACGGTTTTCTTCGTTTAACCAAGCGTACATTTAATCCTCAACGTGATTACTTGTGGCCAATACCTCAATCACAAATGGATTTAGATCCCAACCTTACACAGAATCCAAACTATTAATCCCAAAGTAATTACTTAACAAAAAAATTATAAAAAATGAAATTGTTTGTAATAAAATTATCCGTAATAGCCTTTGTTCTTTTTGCTTTGGCAGGATGCACAAAAAACAATTCCTCTCTGAATCTTAATGTTTCAGCAGTGCAGACACTTTATGATCCGGAAGATAATGTTGCTGTCGTTTTACAGCCGTCTTCCTCCGCTTCAGTATTCTTTGATTGGTCGCCTGCATTGGCTGCCGATGGAGGTATGGTTATGTATGAGGTGGCCTTTGATTTACCGAATGGAGATTTTTCAAAACCAGTTTACAAAGTTTTGTCGGACAACAAGGGAATGATGCCTCAGGCAACCATCACACATAAAGTTCTGAATCAGATTGCTGCTTTAGCTGGAGCTGGCCCCTCAGAAACAATTACACTGAAATGGACAGTACTTTCCACGAAAGGAACTAATGAGGTGCTTTCTCCGGCATCGAGAAAAATAACAATTACACGACTGGCAGGGTTTGCAAACCCTCCGTCAAGTCTCTATATGGCTGGCCAGGGGTCGGAAGCCGGACAGCAGTTTACTGGTCTTGGCAATGGGGAATTTGAAATTTATACAAAATTGACTTCAGGGCAGTCATTCCAGTTTGTGGATGCTGTTAGTGGTACGGCTAATACTTATTACATTGGGAATAATGGTGTCTTAATGCAGGGTACAACAGGGGGTACTGTTCCAACAACCGGCGTATATCACCTTGAAGTTGACTTTACATCAGGTTCGACAACTATGACCCAAATCAACAGTGTAAATTTATTTTATGATGACACAAAGACATTGATACCTATACCATATGCGGGACAGGGGGTTTGGAAGGTGACTAATGCACCTCTTACCTTGAAGCAGGAAAGTTGGGGCTGGGAAGACAGGTATAAATTTGAATATATGGTTACGAAATCTGATGGAACTCCTTCAACCGAATGGTGGGGTAGTGTGAATGGAGATAATAGTTCGCCAACTACAGGTTCAACCGCACCATCATTTTGGTACCTTGTTCCTGTTACGAGTGATCAATGGAATAATTCATTTAAATTTGACCATGCATTCTTTGCCACACCTCCTGACATCACTATAAATGTGACCGTCACTATGAATGCAACTGGCCCATATACTCATAGTATATCGCAATAAAATAAAAAAATTCAACGGGGTGTACTAGTTTTTTAATGCACCCTGTTGAATGTCTTTTTGAAAAGTGAATTCTAAATTATTGAATTGATGGTTAACCGAACAATTTGTTTTAGTCTGTTATTATTGGGTACAACCACTTTGATAAGTTGCAGCAAGAACGCAGGTTCTACACCGTCTCCTGCTCCGCCACCCCCGACAACTATCAATTGGGGAAAAGCTGCCGATAGCAGCAGCCAGTCTTTGGTAAATAATTTCTTTAACTCGCAGGGAAATTATTTTAACAGTCAAAATTCGGGGAATGATTATACACGGTTTCAATACTGGCCCCAGGCCCATGCGCTCGATGTAATGATTGATGCCTATAACCGTACAAAAAGTCAATTTTGCCTGGATATAATAAATAAATGGTATAATGGCGTCTATACAAAAAATGGTAATACTTTTTTAGGCTATTACTATGATGACGAGGGTTGGAATGCTTTGGCAGTTCTGAGGGCCTATGATGCTACGAACAACATACAATGGAAAAATGCCGCAGAAGATATTTGGGCTGATATTAAAACTGGCTGGAATAGTACAATGGGAGGTGGGATAGCATGGAACCACGGCCAACTCGGATACAAAAATACTCCTGCAAATGGTCCCGCCTGTATTTTAGCAGCCCGTTTGTATGAACAGTTCCATGATCCCGATGATTCGATTTGGGCTTTTAAAATATACGATTGGCTCAAATCTACATTGTACGTTCCCGGTACAGGTGAGGTATATGATGGGATCAATGGGAAAGGTGACGGCACAATAGATACATGGAAATATACCTATAATCAAGGTCTGTTTGTTGGTGCTGCTGTAGAGTTGTACAAGATTACAGGCAATCCGACTTATTTGAATGATGCCAATAAAGCAGCGAGTTATGCTATAAACGTTGATATTAATACAACTGACAGATTATTACAAGTCGAGGGCGGTGGTGATGGAGGTTTATTTAAAGGGGTATTTGTCCGGTATTTTACCCAGTTAATTTTAAGCCCCGGCCTGGAATCGGGGACAAAAGCAAACTATCTGAATTTTCTGAAAAATAATGCTCAAATTCTTTGGACAGTTGGAACAAATAAGACCGGAGGCGTATTTTACGGGAGTTACTGGAAAACACCCCCACAAACCGGGAGTTCTGTCGATCTCACGGTAGAATTGAGTGGATGCATGTTAATTGAAGCTATGAATATGGTACAGTAAAAATCATTGATAAATAAAATGCATTTTGATGGTATAATACCCGGTTTTTGATAGGCCACAAAGACTATAAAATGCCCGGTACAGATTTGATAATAGTATCAGAAATAGATTGTAAAATATCCTTATACATCAACAGCCCTATTAGGCAATAAACTTTGATTTTCCTGTATTTCTAATCCCTTTAACATGAAATGAATATTTTGAAGGTCAATAAGGAAGCTGGTATATTATGCAACCATCTTGAGAAAATGAATAGATACACTTTACTGATTTCTTCAATTGCGGCTATTGGAGGGTTGTTATTTGGATTTGATACAGCAGTTATTGCCGGGACTTTAAAATATATTCAGCCCTTATTAAATCTTAGTAATGCACAGTTGGGAGTAGTAGTATCCGCTACTTCTGTCGGTTGCATACCGGGTGCTTTGTTTTCAGGTATAATAGCGGATAGATTCGGCAGAAAAAAAATATTATTGTTAGCCGCTTTTTTTTATGTTTTATCGGCTCTCGGGAGCGCCTACAGTAATTCATATACCGATCTGATTCTGTTTAGATTTCTGGGAGGGGTTGCTATTGGAATGGCGTCCACCCTGGCACCAATATATATCTCTGAAATTTCGCCTGCTTCAATTAGAGGGCGCTTAGGTATGTTGCAACAACTTGCAATTGTAATGGGAATTTTGTTATCCTACCTGTCCAATTATTTTATAGATAATGGTTTTTTCTCCTTTCTGGTTTCCCACAACTATTGGAGATACATGTTTGGAGCTGCCACAATTCCATCAGTACTTTTTTTTCTTCTGATATTCTTTATACCCGAAAGCCCGAGATGGTTGGTTTTGAAAAACAGAGTCCCTGAGGCAGAACGTATATTTAGTAAGGTTGAGAATAGAAAAGATGTGGAATCGAGAATTGATAAAATTAAAGAAGATCTTAATTTAGGAAACCCGAACCAAAAAAAGATAATATTCACAAAGAAATACAGACGGATACTTTTTATAGGAAGTGCCTTTGCCGCCCTTGCTCAACTGACCGGAATTAATATAATTTTTTATTATGCCCCATTAATCTTTGAAAGGACAAAACTTGGAGATGGTATTCTTTTTCAAACAATGTTGGCTGGAATCGTAAATCTTTTTTTTACTCTGGTTGCATTTTTATTAATTGACAGGATAGGTCGTAAAAAATTATTGTTATTTGGATCCGGGATTATGGGTATTTGTTTAATAATACTTGGGTATTTCTTTATGATAAATAAACTGGATACTTACCTTATACTTGTCTTTATTTTCTGTTTTATTGGGGCGTTTGCCTGTTCATGGGGTGCGGTTTTGTGGGTTTATGTGGCTGAAATTTTTTCAAACCAGATTAGAGGAACTGCTACATCAATAGCCGTATTTTTTAATTGGACGGCTAATGCAATTGTAATTTTGACATTCCCTATTATTCTGGCAAATTTGGGAGGAGCCATTACTTTCTATATATATGGTATTATTAACATTCTGGCCATGCTCTTTGTGAGCCGATTTATTTTTGAAACAAAAGGCATCGAGCTTGAGAAAATTGAGAATTACTATTAAACCTTTATGGATAGACTTTGCTCAATAACTCAATGTCCTCATCATTTTACAAAAGTATAAGGCTCCCACAAAATCAGACCACTTGTTAAGTTGAATAAATAATTTTAAACAAGTGAAATTATGAAACAAACGCTTAGAAAATTTGATACTACCTTCAACTCAAAAGCCGCTATTGAGACACTTAGGAAAGTTCCAAATGGAGGATTTTTTATTTTACTGGTTTTATTTGTTTGTCCAATTATATGTCTTGCTCAACATAAAAAGAAAAATGTAGAAGATTATGTGAATCCTTTTATGGGTACGACAACTTTATGGGATAGCTCTGATTTAGGATATAAACCTACGCATCGCGCATGGGGAGGTGAGACTTTTCCCGGAGCTTCATTGCCGAACGCTATGGTCCAGGTGACACCGGTTACTAAATGGAAAAGCGGATCAGGGTATCAATACGAGGATACTGTTATTTATGCCTTTGCCCATACAAGCAAAGGGCATTGGAATTTGTGTTATGCTCCTTTTATTGCTGTTAGTGGAAGTGTTTCACCTGAAAGTTATTTCTCGCAATTCAGTCATGATAAAGAATCGGCCAGTCCAGGATACTATCAAGTGTACCTAAAAAAATATGGAATTAATGCAGAAGTTACTTCTACATTGAGATGCGCATACCACAGGTATACATTTCAAAAAAGGGCTCAAAAGAAATTGCTGGCTGACCTGGCAAGTTCCAATGAGCATGTAAGAGGATGGGAAATAGAGAAATCTGGCGCTAATGTTTTTACTGGTTTTCAAAGAACCGGACCGACTTTTTACTTTTATGCTGTTACCAATTGCCTAATTCAAAATATTAGCCGGATTGACAGTAACGGGAAGACGGTTAGCATTGTAAATTTCGTGAATGATAAAAAATCGGGAGATATTTTGGAGGTGAAGTTTGGATTCTCTTACGTTAGTATCGCAAATGCCAAAAAGAATTTAGAGGCGGAAATGCTGACAAAAACTTTTGATCAAGTTAGAAATGATGCCACAAAAACCTGGCACCAACTACTATCCAAGGTTCAGGTTTCCGGCGGTACAGAAGACCAAAAGGAAACATTTTATTCCACGTTTTACCGATCATTTCTATGGCCTATTTTACTAAGTGATGTCAATGGCGATTATGTCAATGAAAACAAGAAGGTGGTCAATAAAGGATTTAATTATTACAGTATTCCTTCGTTTTGGGATACTTACCGAAATAAATTGATTTTGTTGGGAATGATTTCTCCTGAAGTAACATCCGATGTTATCAAATCTTTAATTGACAGGGGTGAAATTACCGGGTATATGCCTACATTTTTTCATGGAGATCATTCATCTGTCTTTATAGCCGGAAGCTATTTGCGGGGAATAAGAGATTTTGATATCAGAAGTGCCTATAAAATTCTTCTCAATAATGCTTTTGTTGAGGGCAAGGGTGGTAGGCCTTATCTAAACGAATATATAAACAAGGGCTGGATTTCGGAGATGAATATAAAAAACCCGAACCTGGAAACTGTTGCGAAAGCAGCAGTTACTAAAACCCAGGAGTATGCTTACGATGATTATGCTACTGCCTTAATTGCAAAAGAAGTTGGGGATACTCAAAATTATAATGTACTGATGAAGAGAACGGATAGTTATAAACATTTATTCGATCCGGAAACACAAATGATGCGAGGCCGTCTGGCAGATGGCCGGTGGATTGCCCCTTTCAATCCGGAACAACCCTACTATGAATATATGTACAGGGAGGCGAATGCATGGCAGTCAACATTTTTTGCACCTCATGACCCTCTCGGTCTGGTTCATTTATATCCCGGGAAAAAGGCATTCCAAAAGAAATTGGATTCGTTGTTTACAATTCCCTGGAAAGGATATGAGGCTTATAATTTCACCGGCTTTATAGGTCAGTATTGCCAGGGAAACCAACCGGATCATAGTGTACCCTATTTTTATTATTTTATAGGGCAACAGGAAAAGGCGCAAAAGATTTTGAATTTAATCATGAGTAAGTTTTACAGAATGGGAACTGAGAGATTAGCATACGCCGGAATGGATGATGCAGGCGAAATGTCTTCATGGTATGTTTTAAACGCTTTGGGGTTATATACCTTTTCACCGGCAGATCCCGAATACATCATTACGGTACCCCTGTTTAGCCGGATAAAATTTGATTTGAATGGGAAAACCTTTACCATAGAAAAGACGGGTAACGGCACTAAGATTAAGATAATTAAATATGATAATAAAGTGCTAAATGGATATTTTATAAGTCATAACGATTTACTAAAGGGGAAGACCTTAAACATTGTAACAAATTGAATGGTGAATGAAATCTGGATCGGATGTTGCAAAAAAGTACCTAATAACAATAATAGTTTTACACCTTATCTTGTGTCAACAATTTAAACTCAATTTTACGGAGAAAAGGATCATTCGTTTAACCCAAATTTTGTAGTTGTCTGCAAAACGGCTAAGAAAGCCTAATGCTCAATTAAATCATTTTCGCAAAGGCTTTCTAAGCCGGGGTTACCGAGATGCTTCCCCCAAAAACGCGAAGTATTCTATAACTTCACCCCAAACTGACTTTCATGAATAAAAAGAACTCCCTTTCACGGCGCGATTTTGTAAAGAAGGCTGCTGTCTCTGCTGCTGTTTTTTCCATTGTTCCGCGATATGTACTGGGCGGCCCGGGATATACACCCCCAAGTGATCAGCTTACCAAAGCCATTATCGGCACCGGCGGCATGGGCGTGAATCACATTCCCTACGAAGGAACCCGTGTGGTGGCGCTCTGCGATGTCGACAGAAATCATTTGCAGAAAGCTGTGCAACTGGTGGGCGGGAAGGTGAAGACATTTCATGATTACCGCGAACTGTTGCAACTGCCTGAAGTGGACATTGTACATATTGCTACTCCTCCCCACTGGCACGGCATCATCGCCGCCGATGCCGCAAAAGCCGGCAAAGATATCTGGTGCGAAAAACCGATGACTCATACTATCGGCGAGGGCAAGAGAATAGTTGAAGCCGTGGAACAATACGGACGGATGTTTCGCCTGAATACCTGGTTCAGGTTCAAAGATATTTTTTATGGAATGAATACCACTGTCAAGCCTATTAAGAAACTGGTACAAAGCGGAATGTTGGGATGGCCTCTTACGGTCACGATCGGAAAGCTCACCGGATTTGACTGGAAGTTTTACTGGACCGGAAGGGATTACCTGAAACCTGAACCGGTACCTCCCGAACTGGATTACAATTTCTGGCTTGGGCCTGCCCAATACAAACCGTACAATCCGCACCGTGTACATGTGACTTTCCGTGGCTATTGGGATTACGACGGAGGCGGGCTCTCAGATATGGGCCAGCATTACATCGATCCTGTGCAGTATTTTTTGGGTAAAGACAATGACAGCCCTGTCTCAGTGGAAATAGATGCACCGCAACAGCACCCTGATGCTGTGGGTACGTGGCGGCGCATTGAATTCACCTATTCCGACGGTTGCAAGATTATTCTGGACGGCGAAGGAATCAGAGATGTACCCTACATTGCCGGCCCCAAAGGAAATCTATACAGGGGTTTCAATTCCGATATTCCTGATCTGAAAAATAAACTGGCTGCCCTTCCGGATCCTGAACCACAGATTACTGTATTTTCCGAATCTGTAAAAACACGCCGGAAGTTTGCACTGAATGAACGGAACGGGCATCACTCGTGTACCATTGTCAATATGGCCATGGTGGCTTTGCGGCTGGGAAGATCGCTCAGGTTCGATCCGGTTAAGCAGGAGTTTATCGGTGATGAAGCCGCCAACCGGATGATCCTGCCGCCCATGAGAGCTCCGTGGGCAATTTAAATTTCTGAATCAATTTCAAAACAACAGCGATGAAAAAAATTACCCTTTTATTCAGCATAATGTTTTTATGGGCAGCCGGACTGAATGCCCAAAAGGATGTGCGAACAACCAACACCCGAATAGCTGACATCCTTGCCCAAATGCCTGCATCCAACGAGGCCGGTCTCAACACAGCCATGAAGGAAATGGAAGGCCTTGGTGTAAACGGACTTTATCAGCTTTGCCGGCAAATGGTACCCGGCGGAAATACCGACAATTCAAAACCCGAATTTGCGATCATGGGCTATACCACGTACGTCAGTGCCCCGGGAAGGGAATCCCTGAAAAAAGAAGCGGAGGAAGCGTGGATAAAAGCTTTGTCGATTTCAGGCGACAGAAATCTCACTTCATTTTTCATGAGTATGATCGAGATCATCGGATCAGACCGGAGTGTTCCGCCACTTGTACCTTTTCTGAGAGATTCAGTACTGGTTTTGAAAGCTGCGCCGGTTCTGGCTTCCATAGGAACCGCCGCGGCGGGAAAAGCTTTGCTGAATGCACTGACGTGGAGAACGGTACCGGACAAAGAATTGCTGTTGCAGGCTTTGGGTGAAATGAAATACAAACCCGCAATGAATCAATTGACCTCCTATGCCCTGAAAGGAAACTTACAAGAGAAAAAAGCTGCGAGACATGCCATCGCTGAAATTGGGATTCCGGCATCTGCAAGACTGATGTGGAACCTGACCGGAAAGGATGGCAAAGCACTGCAGGATTTGGACGCAACTGCAGATTATGCTTTTTATCTTCAGCGCCTTTTTGAAAACGGATTTGCCAAAGAAGCCGGTAATCTTGCATCAGATTTCGTCAGAAACGCATCTAACAGTAATGTATATGCTAAAACTGCTGCATTGAGGTCGCTGGTGTTCATCCGGAAAGAAAAAGCATTGCCGGCACTTGCAAAAGCAGCCTATGACAAGGATCTGGAATACCGTGGAGCCGCACTCCGGATGGCTGCACCACTCGTAAACAATTCCAATGTTTCTTTGTTCACTAAGAATTTAGAAGAACCTTCACCTGATGTACAGACTTCTCTGGTCGGATTCCTCGGAAATTATCAGAATCCGGATCTTTACAAAACAATTTTGAATTTCGCCGGAGATTCACACAATCCCCAATTGAAACAAACGTCCATCATAGCGTTAGGTAGAATGTCTCCCGGGAGCGTTACTAACGATCTCCTTTCAATTCTGAAAACAAATAATGAAACTGACATACCATTTTTGGAAAAGGCTTTTCTGATTGTAAAAGATAAAAATCTGACCACAGATTTACTGAATGAATTACCGCACCAATCCGGACTTCAAAAAGCATTGCTGATAAATATTCTTGCTGCAAAAGAAGAGAAGAAAGCATTCACCTCTATTGCTCAGGAGTTGCACAGCAACAATCAACAAATCAGAGAAGCTGCACTGCATGCACTTCCCGAAGTAACCGGAGCACAAAATATTCACCAATTACTCGATATGCTGCTCGCATCAAAAGAAGCAGATGAAATTTCTTCCATTCAGAATTCCATTGCAGCAGCCCTCCCCCTGACTTCCGATCCCGAAAAGATGATTATGGACCGATTCAACAAAGTATCAGGAAGTCAGCAATCGCTTTTGTTTCCGTCCCTGAGTTTCATTGGCAACAAAAGTGCAATGAAAAAAGTATTTGAATTCTATAAAAACAATTCAGGTGATGAAGCAGCCAAAGCATTGAAAACACTGGCTTCATGGCCTGCTCCCGATGCAATGGGATCCTTATTCTCAATTGCTTCCGGAAGCAACTACCCCGAACAGGACAGATCGCAGGCACTCGATGGTTTTATCCGCCTGATTCCGGATACGCATGTCCCTCAGTCGCAGCAATTGCTGTTATTAAAAAAAGCAATGGCAACCGCTTTTACAGATAAACAAAAGGGACAGATTTTGGATCAGGCAGGGAGGAGAATGAATTCATTTTCTGCTCTTGCATTTGCAGCTCCTTTTATGGAAGACTCTGCATTGAAACAGAAGGCTGCCTATGCCGTGATGAATATCGGAATGAGCGACAAATCATTTTACGGAACCCTTGTAAGAGCGTGGCTTACCCAATCGATGAACATCATCAGCGGTCAGGATGATATTTATATGAAAAAAGCTATTCAGAAATTTCTCAGCGACATGCCTCAGAAAAATGGATATGTTTCTCTTTTCAATGGAAAAGATCTGACAGGATGGAAAGGTCTCGTCGGCAATCCCATCACGAGAGTTAAAATGAATCCCGGCCAACTGGCAGAAGCGCAGGAGAAAGCCAACGAAGAAATGAGGAGTGGCTGGGCGGTGAAAAACGGCGAACTGATTTTTACCGGCAAGGGAGATAACATTGCCACGATTAAAAAATATGGAAACTTTGAAATGCTCATCGATTGGAAAATATTTAATGACGGACAAAAAGACGGAGATGCAGGTATCTATCTGAGAGGGACCCCGCAGGTACAGATTTGGGATACATCGCGCAGGGATGTCGGCGCCCAGGTAGGTTCAGGAGGTTTGTACAACAATCAAAAGCACAGAAGCACTCCCCTGAAAGTGGCTGACAATCCGTTGGGTGACTGGAATCATTTTGATATTAAAATGATTGGCGACCGCGTCACGGTTTACCTGAACGGAGAATTGGTAACAGACAACGTTCCTCTGGAAAACTATTGGGACCGCAACCTGCCTCTGTGGCCCGAAGAACAAATTGAACTGCAGGCGCATGGTTCCAGAATAGGATACCGCGACATTTACATCCGGGAACTTCCGGAGGAAAAACCGTACCAGTTGAGTGAGGAAGAAAAGGAAGAAGGATTTAAAGTTTTATTCGACGGAACAAACATGGATCAATGGCAGGGCAATCTGACAGATTATGTGATAAAGGATGGCGCAATGGTTGTAGAACCCAAACCGGGTTCAAGAGGGAATTTATATACCAAAAAGGAGTACAGTGATTTCGATTTTCGTTTCGAATTTAAACTGACTCCGGGCGCAAACAATGGTGTGGGTATCCGGACTCCGCTTACCGGCGATGCAGCTTATGCGGGCATGGAAATCCAGATTCTGGACAATACAGCGGATATCTATAAGAATCTGGAAAAATATCAATACCACGGTTCAGTCTATGGAGTGATACCTGCAAAAAGAGGATTTCTGAAACCGGTTGGGGAATGGAACTCTGAAGAAATTATTGCCAGAGGAGACAGAATACAGGTCATTCTGAACGGACACAAAATCGTAGATGGAGATATCAGGGAGGCAAGTAAAAATGGAACGATGGATAAAAGGCCACATCCCGGTCTGCTGAATAAAAAAGGTTATATCGGGTTTTTGGGACATGGTTCTGTGGTTTATTTCCGGAATATCAGAATCAAAGAATTGCATTAGAGGAGGTGAGGACACCAACCTCTGAAGCGGCGTATATTTTAAATTTGGGTGTCAGTATCCGGCATTGAAATAATAAAATTCGTTTCATCATGAAAAAAATATCCCAAAGGATTTTTCCTTTATTTGTTCTTACAGCTTTGTCTGTTTCTCCGCTGTCATACGCTTTCGGGCAACATATTTATCCCGAAGATGCCGACTGTTATACCCCGCCGGTTCCCGGTGAAAGGGTGATCGGCAGATGGGATATTACCATTCAAAACAGGGATGGGTCAGAAACAGCTTCATGGCTTGAAATCGAAAAGTCGGGCATAGGCGCTTTGGTTGGTAGTTTTGTGGGTACCGGAGGAAGTGCACGTCCGGTTTCAGAAGTCAGATATGATCCATTAACCGAAAAATATAGTTTTACCATTCCGCCGCAATGGGGCAGGCAATATCTCCATGCGAAGTTTAGGCTGAAGGCAGCAAAATTAAAAGGTGAAATAAATTTTGTGGGTGGCGACAGTTCTCAGTTTACGGCTGTGAGAGCTCCGTTGCTCACGCGTACGAAACCTGTTGTGTGGGGAAAACCTATTCACCTTTTAAAAAACGGACTGTCGGACTGGATAGTGCCCGACAAATTCTGGAAGGTTGAAAACGGAGTTTTAATTCATTCCGGCAACGGAGGCAACCTGATCACAAAACAAAAATTCGGCGACTTCAAACTTCATGTGGAATTTCGGTATTCTGAAGGTTCCAACAGCGGGATTTATCTGCGCGGCCGTTATGAAGTTCAGGTTCTGGATAGTTACGGAATGCACACAGGAAATGAAATGCTGGGAGGTATTTACGGATTTATTTCACCGGTAGAAAATATGGCTAAGAAGCCGGGAGAATGGCAGACTTACGATATCACGCTGAGAGGAAGACTCGTCACCGTTGTGCTGAACGGAAAAGAAATCATCTGCAACCGGCCAATTCCCGGAATAACCGGCGGGGCGCTGGACAGCCATGAAGGTGAACCCGGTCCGATTATGCTTCAGGGCAATGAAAGCGGGAGATTTGAATTCAGAAATATTATTCTTACTCCGGAGAAATAATTCTGAAAAAAAATTGTAATGTCTGTAGAGACTGTACATCTTCTATAGTGGCATTTTCTACTTGCGCCCTTCTGCAAATCCTACTGCCATATACAGCGCCATCGACACCGTTGCTTCGGTATTCCTTCTGCGGTCGTATCTGAATTTGAATTTCCTGGCAATGGTCTCCTGTTTGTTACCGACGGCTATCCAGACTGTTCCAACCGGTTTTTCATCGCTTCCACCATTGGGGCCCATAATGCCCGAAACGGCGATGCCGATATCCGTTTTCATCTTTTTCAGAATGCCTGAAATCATTTCGCGGACGGTTTCTTCACTGACGGCTCCGTGTTTTTTCAAGGTGTCTTTCTTTACGCCGAGTTCTTTTATTTTGACTTCATTGCTGTAGCTGACCACACTTCCCGGGAAATAATCGGATGAACCGCTGACACTGGTTATTCTTCCGGCAATACTTCCCCCTGTGCAGCTTTCCGCGGTACTGACGGTCATGTTTTTCCTGCGCAGGATTTTTCCGAGTTTGATTTCAGGGGCGATGTCATCATTTGAAAGCAAATAGGGTTTTACTTCTTTTTTCAATCTTGAAAACTGCTTTTTTAGTTCTGACTCTTCTGTGTGGTTGAAGGCAGTTGTTGTTAATCTCAAACGGAGTTTGCCAAGCCCGGGCAGGTAAGCCAGTTTTATATAGGGCGGAAGTTGCTTTTCAAACCCTGCAATTTTTGTTTCAAGATCACTTTCGGAAATCCCGGTTGTTATCAGTGTCCTGTGAACGATTTTGGGAAGTTGTTTTCTGGATTGGATCCAGGGAAGAAGGTCTTCCACAATACCCTCCATTTCATAAGGTACGCCTGCCATACTAATGATATAGGTATGTTCCTTTTCAAAAATCATGCAGGGAGCCGAACCACGCCTGTTGATCAGGACTTCACATGCAGCAGGTACCTTGGCCTGAGCGAGGTTAACCGGTGAAATAGGTTTTTTGTAAATGTTCTTGTATAAAGATTTTACATGTTCCAAAGCTGCCTGACTAATAACCATCCTTGAGTGAAAATATTTGCACAGTGCATTTTTGGTAAGATCATCGGATGTCACTCCGAGTCCGCCGGTGAGAATGATAAAATCAAATTTACCTGAATACATATCCAGCGATTTCCGGATTTCTTTTGCATCGTCACCGATAGAAACCCTTTTCTGTACATTGACACCAATGGTATTTAGTTGTTGCGATATAAAAGCGCTGTTGGTGTCTATCACTTGCCCAATGAGCAATTCATCGCCGATAGTGACAAGCACGGCCTTGATTTTTTTCTCTTTCATAGTATTGCAAAGTTAGAACATCGGTAAATTGCGGACATGCAAAGAATCTGAAAACTCTAAATCACATCTCTTGAAACATACAATTCTCATTTTCTTTTTATCGGCTTTTTCGATAACTGTTTTTGGACAGCCGGTTGAAACATCGTTTAATCTAACCTTTGAAAAGTTTTTGAATAGTCCTGAGCTGAAGCATGCAACGGTTTCTTTATTGCTCAGAGATTTAAAAACCGGTAAAATAATTACAGATGTCAATTCTCAAACCGGGCTTGCGCCTGCAAGTACACAAAAGGTTGTGACTGCAACAACGGCTTATTCCTTGTTGGGAAAGGATTTCAGGTATCAGACAAAAATCGGTTACACAGGGAAGATTGAAAACGGGAAACTTACCGGTGATATCATAATCAGGGGTAGCGGTGATCCTACTTTGGGAAGCTGGAGGTATGGCTCTGCAAAGGAAGATAAGGTTATAAATGACATTCTCAATGCAGTATCACAGTATGGGATACACGAAATTACAGGACATGTTTTGGTTGACGAGAGTGAATTCTCCGACGAAGTGATTCCTGACGGCTGGATATGGCAGGATATAGGGAATTATTATGGTGCAGGTGCAAGGGCTTTGAACTGGCGGGAAAATCAATTTGATCTTTATCTGAAATCGGGCAGTGTGGTTGGCACTCCGGTGCAGATTGCAGGTACCAGACCTGAAGATATTTACAGATTGAGGTTGCGGAGTTTTGTCACAGCAGGCCCGGCAGGAAGCGGAGATAACGGCTACATTTATTTACCCATGTTTGAAGATACAGGAAACGTTAGGGGAACGGTTCCAGTCAATCAGGACAGGTTTTCAATTTCGGGAACTATGCCTCATCCTGCCCGACAATTGGCGATCACCATAGAATCCCGTTTGAAAAAGAAAACCTTTAATGAGGTTGCAGGAAATTATCCCTTTTCGATTTCTCCGGAATCTTCCGGCATTAACTATTTTTATAGTATAAATTCTCCGGCACTGGACAGCATTTGTTATTGGTTCCTGCAAAAGAGTATAAACCTGTATGGAGAAGCTTTACTGAAAACCCTGGGAAAACATTTTGGAAAAAATGGGAGTACCTCAGAAGGTGTGAAGGTGGTGCAGGATTTTTGGAAGAAACAGGGGATGGACGATTATGCATTGAATATCATTGATGGAAGCGGCCTTTCTCCGCAGAACCGTATAACAACTGATGATTTGGTGAGGGTAATGTCTTATGCAAAACAACAAAGCTGGTTCCCTTCATTTTATGATGATCTGCCGGTGTTTAATGGGATTAAGATGAAAAGTGGTTCCATCAATGGTGTGCTGTCCTATACCGGATTTATTAAAAACAATTCAGGGGATTATGTTTTTGCTTTTATCGTGAATAACTATAATGGTAGTGGAAGCGCTATGCGTAAGAAGATGTGGAAAGTGTTGGATGTGCTGAAGCCGTAATAGTTTACGGGGGGTATGGCTGATCAGCCTGAATTACAGATGTCAGATAATTAGAAATTTATCCGCATTATCAGGGCTTACTATATTAGCTTCTGCATTTGGATACGCTGAACTGAATGCTCTGCTGATATAGTTTTTTGATTTCACACTCCATTTGCATTCAAAGGCTGATATTTTTCCATTGGCATCTTCAACATAATCTACCTCCTGTTGTGCCAGGGTTCTCCAGAAGTAACGCGAAGCAAATTTCTGATGATTGTTTAAAAATTTTAACCGTTCGGTGATGAACCAATTTTCCCATAATTGGCTAATGTCATTCCGGAGATTTGCCTGGTTGAATTGGTTGATTACTGCATTTCGCAATCCATTGTCGTAAAAATAAATTTTGTAACTCTTCTTAAGTTCGTTTCGCAAATTGCGGCTGAAAGCAGGCAGGCGATAAACGATAAATGCTTTTTCCAAAATATTTATATACTTTTCAACTGTTTCTGGATTTAATCCACACAATTGTGCCAGCTCATTATAACTTATTAGTTGTGCAACTTGAAATGCCAAGGCCTGTACTAATTTTTCAAGTTTATCGGGTTTTTTAATTCGCTCCCACGTTAGTATGTCTTTATATAAATAGCTGTCGGATAGTTGTTTTAAAAGTGCCTGTTCATCCCCTGCCGAGGTTATAACTTCAGGATAGTAACCGTAAATAAGCCTGTGAGATAATAGTCTTTTTTCCTCCAACAGGCTTGTGTGTGAAGCCATCTCTTCAAATGAAATTGGAAACAGATAATACTCCCATTTCCTTCCGGTAAGTGGCTCATTGATGTTATTGGCCAGATCGAAAGAAGAAGATCCTGTGGCAATCACCTTTACATTTCTTATGTTATCGGTAATTAATTTCAGGCAGATTCCTATATTCTCGATTCGTTGTGCTTCATCTATAATCAGGGTTTTGCTTTTTCCGATTAATGATTTGAGTTTTGTAGAAGTGGGATTCTCCAGCAGGGTTCTTATGTCAGTTTCATCTCCGTTCCACCAGGCCACAGGTGTTTTGAAATCCTTTTGCAATAATTGCAATAAAGTACTTTTCCCGGTCTGTCTTGGGCCTAATAAAATAATTATCTTTTTATCGGCCAGTTTTTTTAATATTATGCCCTTAATTGCCCTTTCTATCATTTTTTCGGGTTTATCCGTAAATTTAATAGTTATTTTTCGGATAGATTAGAAAAATTAATAGTTTTGGAGCATCTTTTACATTTATTGTTAATAACTATAATAGTAGTGGAAGAGCTATGCGTAAGAAGATGTGGAAGGTGTTGGATATATTGAAGCCGTGAGGTGATAATAAAATCAGAAAGGTTTGGAAGAGTGTGTGTTTGTTATTTTCCGGCTGTTTCTCAGCAGTTTCATCGTTCTCGGTTCGCGAGAGACATTGAAACAGAAAAAGATGACCTTTCTATTAAAATTTTGAATCGAACCGGAATTTTAATAGATATTTTCCGGTTTCTCTTAACAAAGTATTGCATTCAGATACGGCTGGTGAAGGCATTTTCGGATAAGGAAACTTTCAATCTCTTCACCTTAGCAGGAAAAAATACAAGCCACGAAAGTTGTTCTTTGGATAAGTCAAACCGGAAAAAATCCCGGCAGTTCAACTTTTCAATTCTTCATACGCTGCTGTCAATGGCCGTTCAATTCCTTCTCCCTTCCAGTCGGGGGAACCGGGAATTTCTGTTGTCTTCAGAATCTCTTCTTTCGATTTTCCCAATCTGATTTGTTTAGAAACATAATCCAGTGTGTTTTCAAGGTACTCCTGAAAATCTTTTAGCATATCAATATTTCCTTTCACATCAAACCCGTTTCCTGAATGCCCGCAAACAAAAACCGTTTTCCGGTCGTAATGTTTTCCCGCATCTCTTAACACCTGCACCCAATGCTGCATGCTTGCGCCCGCACTCCGATCTACAAACGGATGCCGTCTGTTGAAAACCAAATCACCAACATGGGCAATGTTATTTTTTTCAAAATGAACGATGATGTCGCCATCGGTATGTGCAGGCCCGAAATACTTCAAATTGATTTTTTCATCTCCTGCTGATTCATTCCATTCAACTTTAAAAGTTTGCTTCGGATAATATTGTTTATCTGCTGTATTATTTTTTTCAGCTACCCGTTTTTGATTGGCCAATGAATTTTCGTGTGCGAGTACCCGTGAGGTCAATTCTTTGAATGAAATATTTCCTGAGGTATGGTCTCCGTGGTGATGAGTATTGATCAAAAGATGGAAGGGTATATTTTTCTTTTTCAATTCAGCAATCAGATGAGTGGCGCTGCCGGGGAATTGTGCATCTACCACAATGATCCCGTCTTTTGAGAGGTAGAATGCAATGGTACCACCCGTTTCGGTAAAAATTCCAAGGTTTTTATTGAGCATGGTGATTTTCCAATCGTCAGCGTCGCTATTCATGGCAAATCCGCTATTGGCCGCGGCAAATGCAAGTGCAGTAAAAAAGCCTGACTGAAAAAAGTTGCGTCTGTTCATCCTGATAATTTCTCAGCAATTTAAAATAAAATCAATTGACTTTTTTTATCCAATCAATAATCCCGCACAACATTCAACATCCGGGCTTTAACAAAAAGTTAGACGTGCCCGTTTAATCTTTTTTTCAAAAATTATTTCTGAATTAGCAAGACGACTGAAAAATCCGTCTTACATGAATTATGAAAACCAAAATTTTACTCGTGCTTTTATTGTTTACAGGCATGAATGCGTTTTCGCAGAATCAGGGTGTAACCACCGTTGGTATTAAGGCCGGGGTCTTATCTTCCGGCGTGCGTGGTGAAGCCGCAAATAGTTTGAATCAGTTAATTGATCAGACCAATGGAATTTTAAAAACCACAGACAGGACAGGTTTCTTTGCCGGTGTGAATGTGAATGTGCCTGTTTCTAAAAACCTTTCAATAGAACCTGGCGCTTATTATTCTCAAAAAGGGTACGATTTGACCGGAGATTTCGGGATCAAGGATCTGGGATTGCTGGGAGTCAACGCAAAAGCTGATCTCCTGAACCAGTACATTGATTTGCCTTTGCTTTTGAAAGGAAACTTCGGTGGTTTTGAAGTTTTTGCCGGTCCTCAGATTTCCTATCTGGCAAAGTCTGATTTGAAAACTACTGCGGGTATTCTGGGTATCAACCTGCTGAATAAAGATATTGATGCTTCAGGTCAGTTTAACCGTTGGGATGCCGGGCTTACCGGCGGAATCGGGTATCAGTTCAGCAATGGTTTCAATATTTCTGCATCGTATGACTATGGTTTATCAAAAATGGATGCCAACAAAAGTGTGAATGCGTACAACAGAGCGGTCCGTTTAGGGATAGGATTTCAGTTCTGATTTTGATTGAACTTACTTTTGGAACAAATAAAGAAGGCTGTGATTGAATTTTCATCACAGCTTTTTTTTATCACTTTTAATAGATTATACCGATTTCGACAAAGCGGCATTTCCCGTTTATTGCGCGTTCATCATTCTTTTAACTGACAGTTTAAAATAAAAAATAAAGCAAAAACAGATTTACCTGTTATCTTTAGCGCAAATTCATTTTTATTACCTTCGTTTATTCGCTTTATAATTTTTATATGATACATAAAAGTGATGCGATGAATCTGTACAGACTTAAACAATTACGAAAAGATGGAACAAATACTCCTTTTAATAATAGGTGTGATTGCTCTTATAGCGGGCATTATACTGGGTAAATTTATTTTCAAAAAAAATACACAACAATTAATTGAAGCAGCAGAGCAAAAGGCTCAACAAATCGTTACGGAAGCTGAAGCAAAGGCTGAAACCATAAAGAAAGAAAAGCAGTTAGAAGCCAAAGAAAAATTTGTACAACTCAAGGCTGAAAATGACCGCGAGGTCAGCCAACGCAACCAAAAACTTGCTGACAGTGAGAACCGGATCCGTCAGAAAGAACAATCGCTGAATCAGAAAGATCAAAACCTGGAAAGATCCATTCGCGAAAATGAAAATCTCAGGAAAAATCTGAATGAACAGATAGGAATTGTCAATATCAAACGCAGCGAGCTGGAAAAATACCAGGAGGAACACATTAAGAAATTAGAAAAAATATCTCAGCTTTCGGCTGAAGAAGCAAAAGCGCAATTATTGGAAGTCCTTAAAAAAGAAGCAAGCACCCAGGCCCTCAGCATCCAGCAGGAAATTATTGATGATGCAAAACTGAAGGCCAATAAAGAAGCCCGTAAAGTGATTATTCAAACTATTCAGAGGGTTGCCGCCGAACAGGTTATTGAAAATGCAATTACGGTTTTTAATCTCGAATCTGATGAGGTGAAGGGAAGCATTATCGGACGCGAGGGCAGAAATATCAGGGCTATAGAGGCTGCGACAGGTGTGGATTTGATTGTGGATGATACGCCTGAAGCTATTGTATTGTCATGTTTTGATCCCTTACGCCGTGAAATAGCGAGGTTGTCACTCCAGAGGCTGGTTGCTGATGGACGTATTCATCCGGCACGTATTGAAGAAGTAGTTGAAAAGACCAAAAAGCAACTCGAAGACAGGATTATGGAAATCGGTGAACGGACGGTGATTGAACTGGGGATCCACGGATTGCACAAAGATTTGATCCGTTTGGTTGGAAAGATGAGATTCAGGTCGTCCTATGGCCAGAACTTATTGATGCATAGCCGTGAAGTAGCAAATCTTTGCGGAATTATGGCATCTGAATTGGGACTGAATACAAAACTCGCCAAAAGGGCTGGCCTGTTGCATGATATTGGAAAAGTACCTGATGAGGAATCAGAAATGAGCCATGCACTTTTGGGAAAGAAACTGGCAGAAAAATATGGTGAAAACCCGGCAGTTTGCAATGCCATTGGAGCTCACCATGATGAAATTGAAATGGAATATGTCATCAGCCCGATTGTGCAGGCATGCGATGCGATGAGTGGAGCCCGTCCGGGTGCGCGGAGAGAAATCATGCAGCAATATCTTCAAAGGATTAAAGACCTTGAAAATCTGGCGATTGCATATAATGGTGTAGAAAAAGCTTATGCAATGCAGGCAGGCCGTGAGTTGAGGGTTATCGTGGAAGCCGACAAAGTTACCGATGATCAAAGTGACCAGTTGAGCTTTGAAATTGCCCAGAAGATTCAAAACGAAATGGTATATCCCGGCCAGATTAAAGTAACCGTCATCAGAGAGAAGCGTGCGGTTAACGTAGCCAGGTAGGGCACGTTAAAAGTGTATTGAGCTGAAAAATCTTATGGGTTTATATGTTTTTTCGCTTACCTTTGCCATCCTAAAATTTTAAAGGTCATGAACCCTATTAATTTTGTCCACGACCAATTGACAAAAAAGAATGATTTCCCGAAATTCAAGCCGGGAGACAATGTTACCGTGAATTACCGTATTGTGGAAGGTAATAAAGAGCGTATCCAAAGCTTTAAAGGGGATGTTATCAAACGTCAGGGAGAAGGTGGAACTGCAACATTCACTGTACGTAAAATCAGCGACGGAGTAGGAGTAGAAAGGCTTTTCCCGTTGTACAGCCCTAATATTGAAAGTATTAAATTGCACAAAACCGGAAAGGTCCGCCGTTCGAAACTCTACTATTTAAGAGACAGGAATGGTAAGAGTGCACGTATCCGCGAAAAGAGGATTAAATAGAAAATTGTTTATATTTTTTTTGAAAGCCGTATCAGCCTGATCAGCCGATGCGGTTTTTTTTGTCAGCTTACAACTGGTGGCGAAGATTCCCGGCTTATTCCCCTCCCCTTACCAAAACCATTCTGGATCTGTCAGCTTTGTAAATCTTTCCAAAGAAATCAAGAATCTCTTTTTGCCGGCTTGCCGGTAAAACTGCATCATATCTTTCAAACTCCCGCCTGCAAATGATCTTGCCATCTTTCAGTGAACAAATCAGACTGTATTTCCCAAAATCTGATTGAATGAAAACAGGCATGATACCGGCTTCGATTTTGTAATCTTTTCCGGGAAGTAATATTTCTGTAGAATCAATCTGACGGTAGGATGAATAAAAATGAAAGTCTGTTTTTCTCGTCGAATCAAAAAGGAATTTATCACTGTATCTCGACAAAAGATTAGGTGAAATAAAGATCCGTTTTCCTGTTACGTTCGCCAGATTATTAGCCGTTATAGCCAGCTCTTCTTTCAAAACCGGGATTCCGGAATCTTCACTGACGTATTTAAAATTGTTCAGATCATAACTTGGAATTCCGATAGCTCTCGTCAATACCTTTCTGATTTTCTCTTCAGAATTGTTGTGTGTCAGATCAAAAAGAACGTCTTGCATTTGCCCTGAGTAAGTGGTTTCCACGTTTATACTTGCGTCTCCGTTTTCATCCAAGCTGATGCTCGTATTTCGCAATTGTTTATTAGTGGTATAATCATATTGAGGAGTGGAAATGAGAACTCCGCCATCTTCTTTTATTAAGAGTGCTTTTCTGTTGGACGTGAATCCGCTTAAATAACCGCTGGGCAGCGATTGACTCGTGCATTCAAGCCAAATTGAATCCTTTCCATTGGGAACGCACAGAATTACGTGGTTAAACTGAAATGATGGGAAATCTTCTATGATCCTGGTTCTTGAAAAGTTATCGTCACCTCCGTTAACAAGTGCATAGTAAGAAGAAATACCTGCTTCCTTCAACAAACTATGCATATAGTTGACAAGGGCTTTGCAGTCCCCATAACCTCTTTGTGCAACATAGTTAGCATCAAAAGGCTGAAAACTGCCGATGCCCAATTGAATGCTGATGTACCGTGTATTTTGCTGAAGGTATTTATAAAGTGATTTGATGATTTCTTTTTTGCCGGCTGTTTTAGATGTAATTTCTTTTACTTTATTTTTTATCTGTTCAGGCAAAACATCCCTGCCTTCCCACAATTGATATTGAGATATCCCAAATCCTTTCCAGGTTTCCATATTTCCTTTTATGTCACCCAATTGAAAATCGCTGAGCGCTGTGAATACAGCCGGTGTGTAATCGCGCCAAAATGAAAAGGCATCTGGTGTTTTATAGGCTGGTTTGTTTTTCAATTCCCATTTGAGGGCTGAAAAGTTTTCCATCTTACTCATGACGGGTTTTGAAATGTTGAAATCCCGATGTCTCAATGAGGAATTATTGGGATACTCAATTTCATAACTGCTGTATTGAACAGAGGTATGATTATCGGTTTGAGGCAACCATGGTTGAAAAAAGAAAGTGTGGGTTATTTCTGTTTCATAGAAGTATTCAACCGTATAAGGATACTTGTTATTTAAAAAGTGGTGAACCTTGATCCGGCTGTCTTCATACAGGTTATTATCACTAACGGCACTGATATCTTCTATTTCTTTTGACTTCAGCTTTTTTACAAGCGTGCCTTCTTCATCGTAGAGGGCGCCATTGATATTTATTACCTTTTGCAGTCTGTCATAAGGTGCTATTAAAGCCCCCGCCCTGTCTCCGTTTTCATCGAGAATGGTCACCACAAAATGGTGAAGATGGGTAACAGAAGACAGGCTATTGACTTTTACCTTTTCTTCCTGAAGACGTATAACCGCGTGTGCATCGGTTCGCATAGAATCAGGAATATCGCTGACCGGAAATTTTTTGTCTGTCGCAAAGACTGAATAATATCCTGTCAGGAGAAAAATTAATAAGATGTTCTTCATTCGGCAGTTTTTTTGAATACAATTTGTTCAGCTTGTTTCTTGACGATAAAGTTGAAAAATTCTCTGAGGTTATTATATTCTTCAGGCATGAAAAACGATTTACCTATAACGATCCTGCTTTTGAAGTTGACCACACTTCCTGAATTTTGAACGAGATATTCAAAATAACTTTTACCCTGTTCGTCGAGTTTTAATTTTACCGACTTTGGCAATTCATCTAACTTGAATCCCTGTGGAATAATTATTGAAGCATTGATGGTTTCATCCTGCGTATAAGGGAATTCGACCGGATATGTCCGGTCTGTACTGGCAAAAGGATTCTTCGAATAATTTTCTCCGAAATACGGATTCATGTAGATAATGTTTTCTCCGTCATCAGGGAAATTGATATTATAATTCACTTCTACCGGATTATTAAAATCTTTTAATCCTTCAAGTTTTACATCCGAAATTTCAGTATTCTGCGGGTAATTCTTTTTTAAATCCTCGATGAATTTGCTTTGCCCCTCATCACTGATATCGTTGCGTATATCAAAGGAATGATAATATCCTTCATCTTTTTTCATTTTGATTGAATACCCGTTTTCATTTGGCGTAACGAACATAGTTACTTTCCTGCTTTCTGTAACGTTGTCACTTGAAAGCTGAACCGACGTTGCACTTTTATTTACTACAACACCGTATCCGTTGTAACAGTAGTCGGGCAATCTGCCAAATCCCAATCTGCTTTGGGTAGCATCCAGAAAATAGGTTTTCCCATCAATTTCTAATTTACAAAGTGTATAATTCAAACTGTTAATCATTGGGAAAAATTCAAAAGCGTATCCGTGGGAAGCTGTGCTTGTCAGAACAGGTTCGGCATCCAAATTGATATTTCTCAGCATGGCAGTCAGCAGCAGATTGATGTCGGCGCCGTTGCCCTTGCGTGTTTTAAAAACGTTCTTCAAATCATCTGTCATGAAAATACCATAAGGTGTGGTTGTCTTAAAATTATCTCTTACAAATGCATAGACCTTTTGCGCTTTTGCCAGTGGATCAGTTTCACCTGAAATAGTAGAGGCAATTTCTTCTTTCATCCAGCCATTGTTTGAATTCAGTTTTCTCCCGAACTGATCGGATTCGAGAAGGCCGGATGTGATATCCTGCCAACTGTTTCTCAGGTTTCTGAATTCAAGCGGATATTGCTGTGTAGCCAACTGAAATTCGATACGGGATAAATGGTTCCGTACGGATTTTGTAAAAGGTTCTTCTTTGAGTTCGGGTGCGTTTTTTACCACCCAACGGCGATAAAGAACTTCAGCTTTTAAGTCAACGGCATCGCTTGAACCTGCAGTTCGTGATTCAGAAATACGGAAGGTCTCTTGTTTTTTAAATGGATCCTGTGTAAGAAGCGGTATAAAACCCCTTGTCGTTATCTGGTAAGTAAAGAATTCAGGCACCCCAAAGGTGTATTCACTCCAAAGAGTGGGGGAGGTAGTTGATTGGAAATACCAGGGATCCGGAATGCTCATGTAATCAGAAAGAACCTGATATTCATATTCGATGATAGATCCTTTTTTCACATTAGGCATGGTGAACTTCATCAATTGATTGTTCTCATCAACCTGTTCCTTAATCAGGTCATTTTTTCCAATTTTGGTTTGTATTATTTTTCCATTTTCCAGATTGTAAGTCACAGCCTTGAATGAACTGATTTTTTCCGTACCGTTTTTAGTTACAACCAGCCGTATTTGACCGCTGGCTTCGTCATATCCTTTTTCTGTCAGAATATGAACCACCTTGTGTACTGAAGTTCTTAAAGAAAACCATCCTTTGGAATTGCCTTCCAGATAAGAATCTCCGACATTGGATAATACCACTGCATTGGCATTACTGTCAATGTCGTAAATGGTTTTGGATAAGTTTTCATTCGTAATTTTTCCAAATTTGTCAAAAGGGCTTTTTTCATTTTTTTGCTGGGCAAATGCAGACATTGCAAAAGTCAGCATAGCAAGGCATATTAGTTTTTTCACGGTAAACAGTTTAAAGTGTCAGTTAGGAAATAGAGCGGGTAAGATAGAAAAATCCTGAAACAAAAAAAATTTTTTTCATAAAAAGGCCAAGCCCGCTTTGAATTACGAAGAAATATTTATAAGATTGTCCTCAGTATATCAAAAAACCACCTAATGAAAAGAGTATTATTGGCGCTCATAGTGATTTGTTTAATTGCTTCTTCCTGCTCCAAGGGAATCACTCCGTATGAAGCAGCTAATGGCAAAGCCAAATGCGGAAGATATATCAGGTAATATTTTTGTGTAAGATTTAAATTATTCTTACTCACCTGCTTCAAAAATGCGTGGAATGTTTTCTTACGTAGAAATAAATTGATTTACCTTTACAAATCTCCAAACCTTTACGCATGAATCAATTTCTGCAATATGATTTACTTTTTGCCATGCCTGGCGTTACAGAATGGATTATCATTGCCGTTCTTATTATTTTCTTTTTTGGCGGAAAAAAGATTCCGGGTTTGATGCGGGGCCTCGGCCGCGGGATGCGTGAATTCAAGGACGCAAAAAACAAGAAGGATGACAATGTGGGAAATAATTCCTCTGAAAAGAACAGGATACCCCAGGAAGAGAATCAGACAGAAAAATAGTATAACGTTTTATTACGTTGTTTTCATTTAAAAATATTCAGGAATATCACTCGGCCCTGGCCCGG
This sequence comes from Chitinophagaceae bacterium, assembly GCA_017307735.1. Lineage (GTDB taxonomy): Bacteria > Bacteroidota > Bacteroidia > Chitinophagales > Chitinophagaceae > Ginsengibacter. Next base: position 18,536 of record JAFKGR010000022.1, on the reverse strand, counting down.
GAAGAAATAACGTGCCGGGAAGTGATTAAATATTATCTTGATCGAATCCAGGAAAGTTCTTCTCTGAATGCATTTGTCAAAGTGTTTGAAGAAGAAGCTATTTATCGTGCCGGAGAACTGGATCAGATTCGTCAGAGTGGGGCTCCAATGGCCAAACTTCACGGGGTAGTTGTCAGCTTAAAAGATGTAATTAGTTATAAAAATCATCCTGTAAGCGCTTCCTCGGCAATCCTCAAAGATTTTAAGGCTGTATATTCTGCAACGGTCGTAGATCGTTTGCTCAAAGAAGGTGCTATTATCATTGGAACCTGCAATTGTGATGAATTTGCAATGGGCAATACCAATGAGAATTCCGTGTATGGTGTGGTCAGGAATCCTTTTGATAAGAATAAAGTTGCCGGTGGTTCATCAGGTGGTTCTGCTGCGGCAGTCAGCGCAGGCCTGTGTATGATTAGCCTGGGAAGCGATACCGGCGGAAGTGTACGGCAACCCGCAGATTTTTGTGGTGTTGTGGGATTTAAACCAACCTATGGAGCCAACAGCCGGCATGGACTGATTGCTTATGCATCTTCTTTTGATCAGATCGGAATTATTGGAAATAATATTGCCGACATTCAACTCGTTTTTGATGTCATTAGCGGCCCGGATAATTTTGACAGTACCGCATTGCAACAAAAAATTGTTTTGGAAGGACCAAAGGAAATTTCCAAAATGCGGATTGGCGTATTCACTGATGCTCTCAATCACCCATCGCTCGATCCGGAAATCAGGCTTGCTATTTTGAAAACTGTTGATGATCTGGAGCTGAATGGTGTTTTGGTGGATAAAATAAATTTCGATTTGTTAGATTATATCGTACCTGCATATTACGTTCTTACTACTGCTGAAGCTTCGTCTAACCTGAGCCGTTATGATGGGGTGCGTTATGGTCACCTATCTCCTGCACGCGCTGATGAGCTGGAAATCTTTTATAAAAAAAACAGGTCAGAAGGATTTGGGAAAGAAGTAAAAAAGAGAATTATCCTTGGTACCTATGTTCTCAGTGAAGGATATTTTGATGCCTATTTTACCAAAGCACAACAGGTAAGGAATTTACTTGTGAAGGAATCTGAAAAGATATTTAAGAAATATGATGCAGTGTTGATGCCTACCGTTCCCCATACAGCATTTGAGACAGGGAATGTAGCGAAGGATCCGGTATCGGCATATTTAGCAGATATTTTTACTGTTTATGCTAATTTAACCGGTATTCCAGCGCTATCTTTACCGCTCTACCGGCATTCAAACGGGATGCCCTTTGGTATTCAAATCCTGACCGGCAAGAAAAATGAGGTAAATTTATTCCGGTTGGCAGATTATCTGAATTCAATAAATAAGCAGTAAGGGAAATGAGATTATTCAGACTTTTTTTAATGATGGTTTTGAGCGCAGGGATAAGTGCCGCCAACGCTCAGGATAACATTAAGAAAGCCGGAAGCGATACTGCAATGCAGGAAGTAATTGATTCCCGCGCCGAACATTTGAGTAAGGATAAAGTTGAATATGTACAGCAGGTTACACGATATGGATTTAAAAACCTGTTTAAAAATTACACCTATAATCCACTGATCCCATATTCGCAGCAAATCAATCCCTATGCGGAAAGTTATATGCAGGATTATCTGAATGGTCATAAAACTTATCTGCTGAAATTGCAGAAAAATGCAACACCCTATTTTAACCTGATTGACCGCATATTATCGCAATATGGATTGCCGCATGAATTAAAATATCTGGCTGTAATTGAAAGCGATTTGAAATCAAATGCACTGTCTGTGGCTGGTGCTTTAGGCCCCTGGCAATTTATGCCGGGTACTGCCAAATTATATGGCCTGAGGGTAAATCAGAATGTGGATGACCGGATGGATTATACAAAAAGTACTTATGCTGCTGCGAGGTATCTGCTCGATCTATATCGCAATTTGAAAGACTGGTTACTGGTGATCGCCGCCTATAATGGGGGATCGGGCAGGGTGTATAACGCCATTCAGAAAAGTGGCAGCCGTAATTTCTGGAAACTGCAATATTATCTTCCTGAAGAATCCAGAAACCATGTTAAGAAATTTATTGCAACCCATTTCGTAATGGAAAACGGCAACCAGGGGAATGGTTCCATGTATGCGCAGGATGCAGCGAAACCCGTCATCCCCGACAGCCTTAAAGCAAGCATAACATCTGCAACAATTTCGGGGAGATACAAAGCTTCAGTAATTGCGGAAACTGTTGGGATGGAATGGAAAGTTTTCAATATGATTAATCCCAACCTGGATAATGTATTGTCAACAGGTGAGAATTATGATTTGAAACTTCCCAGGGAAAAAATGGATGTCTTTGAAGACCGCAAATATGATATCCTGAATAAATCGGTGGAAGAGCTTTTAAACAATGTTCGGATTGATTCAAAAACGGTTTATGGTAATTCGGGAAATAAAAAATCAGGTCGATAATTTGATTCAGGTAAACAACGAATAGGCTTTGACAAGTGTGGCTTCACAAATCCCGCGGTAACCCGACTTGTTCCTTCCTTTCTTTTTTTGATATTCATTGGCCGCCTTGCCCATTTCATTCAGAAAATAATATTTATTGTATCCGTCAATTCTCCAATTGATACTTCGATTGGAATAGATCTTTTTTATCAGCCAGCTTAGTTCCCTCCAATGTGGTGTGAATATTACCAGATCATTCGGATGGCTTGAAGCTAATTGTCTTTTCCTTGCAAGGTTTCCGGTAATAACCAGTCTGGCGCCGCCCCATTCCTTCGCAGCTTTTGCTTCGTTTATGAATTCTTCTGTTTTTATATAATCCATCAGATGGATAAAAAAATCAAGGGCATCGCTCTTTTTTGCCAAAAGATCCTTTTTACAGAATTCATTTATTTTTTTGATATAGCTGAACGGGAAACGGTATTTGAAGGCTGCTTCGATCATTGGATTTATGTATTCAATGGAAGCTTTTCCGGCCTTTGGATTTTTATTTGTAACCTCATAAGTAAAACATCTGATTAAACCTTTATTTCCCATTGTACGTTTTCGCTGTGGCCTGTAATGATGGATGTCCACATAGATTTTATTATAAAATTTGCGCGCCACTTCGAAGTCGTTCAATCTTTCCAAATCCTTTTCGGATAATTCATAGATGATTCCAAACACTTCATCATTGCCTGATTCAATGATGTCTGCAACTGTCGATTCTCTGAGAGTTGAATATCTGGTAAAATCCAAACGGTACCCGTACAATTTTCCTGCGCCAACAGTTTTCGAATCAGGGCATACCAACCTCATCTGCTCAATATCCATGTATATACTGTATGCGAAATAATACTCCATAATCAATTACCTGTAAATTGGCAATCCAATTTATAAAACAAAACAATTTCCCGGAAAAAAATCTCAGATCCCTTGAAATTGAGAAAGACCGAAAGTAGCCATTACAATTTTCTTACCCAGATATTTCTGAAACTGATCGGTTTGCTGTTATCTCCATGCGCCTGCAGCTTTATGGGTTCCGGCCCGTGCGCATAATAATCGGGAAGCCCAATATATTTGGTTACTCCTTTCAATTCTGAATGATTTTGTACAAGGATTCCATTGAAAAGCACGGTGACGTATGCTGGGCTTTTAAGGCTCCCATCTTCATTGAAACGGGGGGCAGTCCATATCACATCGTAAGTTTGCCATTGACCCGGAGGCCTGTTGGGATTGACCAGCGGCGCGTATTGTTTGTAAACACTGCCCGCCTGGCCATTCACGTAGGTGCTGTTTTTGTAAGAATCAAGAATCTGCACTTCATACCCTGAATCTCCTTTGCCGGTGCTTGCAAGAAACAGACCACTATTGCCGCGCGCCTGGCCAGAACCCTCAATATCTTTTGGGATGCGCCACTCCAGGTGCAATTGGTAATCCGTAAAAGATTCCCGGGTCTGGATGTTTCCCGCTTTTTTGTTGACCGTCATAATTCCATTGTGAACGAACCAATCTGCGTTCTGATCCGGATGATCTGTGGAAACCCATTGATCAAGATTTTTCCCGTCAAATAAAACGATGGCATCGGAAGGAGGGTCGGCATTTGTCTTTCCGGGAGTCACCACCGTTGGAACCGGGCTGTAAAATTCTGTGTCTTCGTGTTTCATTTTTTCTTGCGCAAAGGTGGCAGTGGAAATTGCGATTGCCACCGGTAACAGGATATAATTTTTCATTTTGTTTATTTCGATTCAGGATAACTTACACATTCTTTTAATTCTTTTGCAGAATAGGCCAGCCCATATTGTTTTAGTACATCATCGGGAACCCCATTCCAGGCATTTGGCGTATTGCCCTTGTATCCTACATCTTTATATCCCATAGGTGTTGTATAGAATCCCGAAGCGGTCAGATTGCGCATCAGGCTAAAGAAGGAAACCCCGGGTTTCATTTCAGGTGCAGCTTTTTGCGGATAGGCAATGGCGTCGACCAGTTCTATTTGTTGGGTAGCTGTGCAATTGATAAATACATTTTGATATCTTCTCAGAGATTGTTGATCCAGCCATTGCAGGCCTCCCCGCATGGGAAGTTTGTTTTCCGGTTTGTCTTTGACGATAAATTCTATAAATGCCGGTACCCCTGCTTCGGATGCACTGCCGCTGATATTGTCTTTTGGAATAATAATATCTCCGAGCACGGTAATTGTTTTCATTTCATGGGAATTAAAGAAGGTCTCCGACTCAACCTTTTTCAGTTCATCCACTTCTTCTTTCATCATTCCCGGTGGAAGTTTCACGGGTTTTGCAGCTACGGGACCTTTGGGTTTAATCGATTTTTGATCTTCCGTTTTACATGCTTCCAGCCATACACCTGTACCCAGGGAACCGAAAGTGAGAATTTTTAATGATTTACGTCTATCCATTATCGTTAAAACGATTTTTTAAATGTTATTCTTTTTTAGTTGATCAACGATATATTCTGAGGTACGCATACTCAGCGCAAGAATTGTCCAGGTAATATTTTTATCTGCCTGCGAAACAAACTGGCCGCCATCCACATTGAAGAGGTTTTTACAATCATGTGCCTGTGCAAATTTATTCAGTGCCGATGTTTTTGGATTATTTCCCATTCGGATGGTTCCTGCTTCATGAATGATTTCTCCGGGAGCATGCAGGCCATAATCATTTTCAGGGCCATCATCACCGCCCCACGTTATTTCTGCCTTCATCGCATGAAGAATTTCTGCGAAGGTCTCTTTCATGTGTTTGGCCTGTTTGATTTCGTATTCGGAATATTTTGTATGGAAGCGCAATACCGGTATTCCGTATTTATCCACGGTATTCGGATCTATTTCACAATAGTTATCGGCCCTGGCAATGGTTTCTCCGCGACCCGCCATTCCAACATTGGCGCCAAAGAAATATCGATAATCTTCCTTTAGCGAGGCCCCATAACCACCGGCTTCTTTCTTTTTGCCTTTCACTTTGAACTTACCGTTGAGGTTTTCTATTCCCCAATAAAAACCATACACAGGCATTCCGAATCCACCGCCATATTCGATATGATATCCTCTTGGGAAATCCAGTTTCTTATTATCCAGCCACCAGGGTGTATATACGTGCATACCTCCAACCCCGTCTTCATTGTATCGTTTGCGGTCAAAAAGTTCGGGAATGATTCCACCCATATCGGCACCGGTACTGTCGTGAAGATATTTTCCAACAACATCGCTCGAGTTGGCAAGGCCGTTTGGATGGCGCTGGGATTTTGAATTCAATAATAACCTCGCCGATTCACATGCACTTGCTCCGAGAATCACCACACGGCCATGTACCTGATATTCCTGAAGGTCTTCTTTATTGACGTAGCTCACTCCCGTTGCCAATCCTTCTTTGTTGGTCAGAATTTCCCGTGCCATTACATTGGTAAATAAATCTACATTCCCTGTTGCAACCGCCGGAATTACCAGACAGGATGAAGAGGAGAAATCTGCATAAACCTTACAGCTACGGTTACACTGGGCACAAAAAAAACATTGTCCCCTTTGCTTGTTGATTTGTTTAGTGAGAATGCTCAGCCGGGAAGGGATAACCGGAATGCCAATGCCTGTGGCTGCTCTTTTGATGAAAAGCTCATGAAGCCGCGGTTTTGGGGGAGGAAGAAAAATTCCGTCAGGTTCATTTGGAATATTTTCAACGGTTCCAAACAAGCCCAGGAGCCTGTCTATTTTGTCGTAATAGGGTTTTACATCTTCATAGCCGATAGGCCAGTTTTCCCCAAGCCCGTCAATATCCTTGTGTTTAAAATCTCTTGGCCCGAATCTTAAAGAAATTCTTCCCCAGTGATTGGTGCGTCCGCCAAGCATTCGCGCACGCCACCATTTCCAGTTGGAGCCGGGAGTCTGTGTATAAGGTTCGCCATCAATTTCCCAACCCCAATAGCAACCGTCGAAATCGCCAAACGGTCTGTATTTGGTGCTCGCGCCGCGCCGTGGTGATTCCCATGCAGGTTTTAACTGGTCTGAGTCAACAGCGGGGTCATAATAAGGCCCGGCTTCCAGCAAACAAACTTTTAATCCGGCATTGGCTAAAACATAGGCTGCCATTCCTCCGCCGGCTCCTGAACCAATAATTACAGCATCATATTTTTTAGGTTGTTCTTTGACTTGTAAATCTCCCATGGATTTTCAAAGGTTTTTTTAATGATAAACTTTCGGTGAATGAAATTAATATTTTCCCGGGAGAGTGAGCGATGAATAATTTTATCGGGTCATTAAAAATCAATGAAAACAAAAAAGTTTCTGGTCTGAGGTTTGAGAAACGGATAAACCAAAAGTGAAAGGATATCCATTGTTATTTGAGCAATATTGCCTAAGCACAAGGGCTATCCTCTGAAAGAAATTGTAATTTTACCTAAAGCGTAATAATAAATTTTGGATGGAAATAATACCAGGTCCTCTTTTGAAAACCATCAATACTCCGGAAGATCTCAGAAAGTTGGACAAAACTCAATTGCCCCGGGTAATTCAGGAATTAAGACAATATATCATTGACGTGGTGAGCGCTTATGGCGGTCATTTTGCCTCCAGCCTTGGCGTGGTGGAATTGACAGTGGCGCTGCATTATGTTTTCAATACTCCTTATGACCAGCTTGTTTGGGATGTAGGCCATCAGGCATACGGACATAAAATACTGACCGGCCGGAGAGATGCCTTTCCCACCAACAGGAGATATAAAGGTATTAGCGGTTTTCCTAAAAGAAGCGAAAGTAAATATGATGCCTTCGGGGCGGGCCATTCGTCCACTTCCATATCGGCTGCGCTTGGGATGGCGATGGCTTCTCATTACAAAGGAGAATTTGACAGGCAGCATATAGCAGTAATCGGAGACGGTGCTCTTTCGGCCGGGCTTGCCTTTGAAGGATTGAACAATGCGGGTATCGAAAAAACAAATCTTTTAATTATTCTGAACGACAATAATATGAGCATTGATCCGGGTGTTGGAGCAATGAAGGATTATTTGGCAGATGTCAGATTTTCTTCAACCGATCCGGAATCTCAAAAAGATTCTTTGTCAGCAAATGAAAAATTGCCCGGCGGAGAAAAAGGAACAAACTTCTTTCAGTCTTTGGACTTACAATACTTTGGTCCGGTTGACGGCCATGATGTATTTAAGCTGATAGAAATACTTGATAATTTAAAAAATGTTTCCGGCCCCAAATTGTTACACATAAAAACAATCAAGGGGAAGGGATATCCTGCGGCTGAACAGAACCAGACACGATGGCATTCCACAGGAGCATTTGATAAGATTACAGGGGAATTGTTCAGGAAAAAATCAGATCAGCCGCAACCGCCCAAATACCAGGATGTATTTGGCCGGACGATTATAGAACTTGCAGAAAAGAATAAAAAAATAATAGGAATTACGCCGGCAATGCCGAGCGGTTCATCTCTGAAATACATGATGGAAAAAATGCCGGACAGGGCGTTTGATGTGGGTATTTGTGAGCAACATGCGGTGACCCTGAGTGCGGGGATGGCCACCCGCGGCCTGAAAGTTTTCTGTAATATTTATTCAACTTTTATGCAGCGCGGATATGATCAGGTGATTCACGATGTTGCATTGCAGGATTTGCCGGTGATATTTTGTCTCGACAGGGCAGGGCTTGTGGGCGAAGACGGGCCAACACATCACGGCGCCTTCGATATGGTTTATATGCGTTGCATACCAAATATGATTGTGAGCGCACCCATGAATGAGAGTGAATTGCGAAATCTCATGTACACAGCACAGTTAGACAGTACCATACATCCGTTTGTTATCCGTTATCCGAGAGGCCGGGGTGTCATGGTGGATTGGAAAACAAAGATGGAAGAGATCAAAACCGGGACCGGCAGAAAATTAAAAGACGGGAAAGATGTGGCAGTTCTTACGATAGGCCATCCGGGAAACTTTGCCGCCGAAGCGATCAGGATGGTTGAGAAGGAAGGGTTGAATCCGGCACACTATGACATGCGTTTTATAAAACCGTTGGATGAAAAGTTATTGCGGGAGATATTTTCAAAATTCAATAAGATCATTACGGTAGAAGATGGTACTGTGACAGGTGGATTTGGTTCGGCAATCCTGGAATTCATGAATAGCAACGGTTACAAAGCTGAAGTAAAAATTATGGGTATCCCGGATAGTTTTATTGAACACGGTACCCCGGCCGAACTTTATGATGAGATTGGAATTGATGCGGCTCATATCGCAGAAGTAATTCGTGAAATTTTGAAATCAAATAAGGCACATATCTCTTAATGAAAGATTATGGAATATTTGCATCCTGTAATCCGATAAAAAAATTTTCTTTTGCAAACATTTCAAACCGGCGCCGGCGAGGTAATGATTGATCAGGGTGTCATTACAGAAAGAATTGAAACACCTGATCCCCTGAGCCGCATTTTATTCCCGGCCATCCTGTTTCTCTGGCTTTTGTTTGTTATCCTGAGATTTTTTATTCATGTTTATTTTCCTCCGTGGTCAATGTGGATAATGACCCTGATGCTTCTCCTGGTTTTTATTTTCCAAATGATCCGCACCTTCTCCTATTTGAAAAGGAAGAAGGGGATTACCGTCACAATGGTTAGTGAAATTTCTGCTGCCGGGCTTGCACAACATAGCGGGAGATATTATGCCATCCTGAGGCTTCATAACAATAAATACCGGAATGTGGCATTTGGTAAAAACAAAAAAGAAGGACAAAAATTTGTGGAAGAGATTAAAAAAGAAAATTCAAAAATTGAAGATTTGACGTTTGAAGGAGAATTGAAATAAACTCATTTTAACCGGAAGCTTTTCTGGAAGTGAAAGCATCAGTACTGCTATTCCAATGACTTGCCCAGAAAGTCAATCATAGGCTTAAGTGCATTAAAAGTTTCGATGACTTTTTTTGCCAAAAATTTTGAGGTAAGCTCTTCATCATCAAATGAACGCCCGGCAAGAAAACTTTTCAGTTTCAGATATTCAATTGCCGGATTATCTTCTTCATATCCTTGTGGTGCGCGTGATAATTTGTCTTCAGTTTCGATACCTCCCAAAATCTTTTTGAAATTCTTTGCTTCAATGACAGATTGAAATTCTTTGAGATTGTAATCAATTTCCTGTCTTACTTTTTTTAATTCCGCAGCCTCCGGCCGCCAGATACCACCACCGCAATAAGTAAATCCACCGGGTTCAACATGAAAATAAAATCCGGGATAATGTACTTTTTTTCCTCCTTTGTTGAACTGGGCTGCCCAATGGGTTTTATAGGGTGTTTTGTTTTTACTGAAACGTACATCCCTGTAAATTCTGAAAATGCAGTCCTTTACCTGCAAGGCACCAATATTGGGATCTGTTTTTCCATACCCTGTAATGATTTCCTGCAACAGGTTTTCGAAGTCAGCTTTTGCAGCCAGGTATTTTTCACGGTGGGCATCGAACCATGTTTTGTTGTTGTGTTTTTTGAGTTGTTTTAAAAATTGAATTGTTTCTGTTTGTAACATGGAGATGTTGAAATTTTGATGCAAAGGTATTGTCTGTTTTTTTTAATCCTCAGGAGGAAAAGTCTGTTCTTTATCTGTAGTAAAACAAAAAAAGCCGGAGAGCTTTTTATTTTCTTACCGGCTTTTTTTATGCGCTTGTTTTGCAGCCAACTGCAAAATTTGGGTTTAAAGATTATATTCCCCTGCTTCAATCAGGCTGTCGGCTATTACACGCCGTGCCTGAATGGTATTCACAGGTTCTCTTTTGGTAAACCGTTTCAATCCCAACAGCATCATGCGTTGTTCATCGCCTTCGGCAAATGCATTGATGGCTTCCTTGCCGTGATAAGAAACTTTTTCGGCTGCTTCATTGAGGTAAACTGTCAAAATAGCTTCCGTTACTTTTTGTTTTCCTTCATTTGCTTTTCCTGTATTTTTCATTACACGCAGTAACAAGCTTTCTGACACAAAAGTCTGAATGGCCATGTCGGCAATGTTCATAACGATTTCCTGTTCGTTGGTGAGTTTTGCCATTAGTTTTTGCGCTGCCGCACCGGCCACCATCAGGATACTTTTTTTCAGATTGGAAATGAGTTTTAATTGTTTGCCGAATGGACTTTCATCTCCGTTTGAAAAGTCGGGAATACTCATCAATTCTTTTTGAACTTCCATAGCCGGCCCCATCAGATTAAGCCTTCCTTTCATCGCGCGTTTCATCATCATGTCCACGGTCAGCAATCTGTTGATTTCGTTGGTGCCTTCAAAAATCCGGTTGATCCGGCTGTCGCGATATCCGCGGCTGATGCTGTACTCTGCGCTGAACCCGTTTCCTCCGTGAATCTGCACTCCTTCGTCAACCACAAAATCAAGCGCTTCACTTCCGTTCACTTTCAGCATGGCGCATTCAATGGCATATTCTTCAGCAGCTCCGAGAAGGGCTTCATTGAAAGGTTTTCCTTCTGCCAGGAGTTCATGTTCTTTTTCCCCGATCCAGTTGGCGGTGCGGTAAAGGGCGCTTTCGTTGGCAAATATTTGAATGGCCATGTCTGCCAGCTTATGTTTGATCGCGCCAAAGTTGGCGATGGCTGTTTTAAATTGTTCTCTGGTTTTTGCATAAACTATAGAATCCGTTAAAGCCATCTTGGCTCCGCCGCTTACGGCTGCCCCCAATTTTAACCTGCCGATGTTCAGAATATTGAATGCGATAATGTGCCCTCGCCCGATTTCTCCCAATACATTTTCAACAGGTACTTTACAATCCTGGAAATACAATTGAACGGTGCTGCTTCCCTGGATACCCATTTTATGTTCTTCCTGTCCCTGTGTAAAACCGGGCATACCGCGTTCCAGAATGAAAGCGGTGAATTTATCGCCGTCTATTTTTGCAAATACTGTGTAGATATCTGCAAACCCTCCGTTGGTAATCCAGCATTTCTGGCCATTTAAAATGTAATATTTTCCATCGGGACTAAGCACAGCAGTTGTTTTTGCACCAAGTGCATCGCTGCCGCTTCCGGGTTCTGTCAATCCGTAGCTGGCCTTCCATTCTCCGGTAGCGAGTTTCGGAATGTATTTTTTCTTTTGCTCTTCTGTTCCGAAATAAAGGATCGGCAAAGTTCCGATTCCTGTGTGGGCACTCAGCGCAACACTGAATGAATACCCTCCGCCCAATGCTTCGGTCAGTAAAGTGGTTGTTATAAAATCCTTGCCCATTCCATTGTACTCTTCGGGAATGGAAGTTGAAAGCAAGCCCTGTTCTCCTGCTTTGTCCAAAAGAGAAGGCATTAATCCTTCTTCTTTTTCATCTATGCGATCCATGACGGGCAATACTTCGGTTTTCAGGAATTGAAGGCACATATCACGGATCATGATTTGCTCTTCATTGAAATCTTCCGGTGTAAAAGTCGCATCCTTGTTTCCGGCTTTGATGAGCCACTCTCCACCGGAGAGCGGTTTAATATCTGCGGTCGTTTCCATGATTTTTATTTTTAGAATTATAAATCTTTATTTGAATCCCAACTATTCATGTGAGTACGCTGCCCCCCGTTTCGTCACAACAAACCTTTTTAATTTTAACCCATGAAGCCGAAAGGACACCCAATATCGCCATGAATTTTTCTTCAGTGTAAAGTGAAATCAGTCAAATCGACCCAACATTGAAACCCACCATTTCCACTTTCTTTTCCAAATAGCCGGCAATATCTGTTTACGTCTCACACCGGGTCCAACTCCGATTACCAACCTCCTTTCTGCCACTGCCCAAAATCCCGGAATCCGCTCCGCCGAACAAGCTCCGAAACCCGGAACCCGGAACCAAACCTCACTCCCCGCTCAAATTATCATACACCATCTGCAAAACTTCCCTTGCAATTTCTATCTGGCCATTGGTAACACCTTCCAAAGCTTCATTCAGTGTCTGGTTGGCTACTGCCATCGACCTCTCTTCTATTTTCCTTCCCGTTGCAGTGAGTTTTATCAGATTGATGCGTTTATCTTTTTTATCCGTTGATCTTTTTACCAGTTTATTTTTTTCCAGGTTGTTCACCAGCCTCGTAATGCTTGGCTTATCTCTGAATGTCGATTCACAAAGTTGATGCTGGCTCAGCCCGTCCTGCTTCCAAAGATGAAAGAGTACGCTCCACTGCTCTATTGTTATTTCCAAACCCGCACGCTTAAAATTTTTTTGCAGGCGCCGTCCGATGGCAGTGCTGGTTTTGCCAGTGATAAAACTATACAGTTCTCCTTTTTTAAATTGATTCCCTTCCATATAGTTGTTTATGCAACCAAACAAATTTAGTTGAATTGACTTAATAAAAAAATTAATTTTAACCTCAAAATTTTAATAACCGGACATGTTATTTTTCGGCTTTGCGGTGGTGCTGATCATCCCTTATGTGGTATTGCTGATATACTATTTCATGGCATGGAATGATATTGAGGAGACCAAGTTTCCATCTGCCGGCGAATCTCGGTTTCCTTTCTTCTCGGTAATTATTGCGGCGCGAAATGAGGAAGGCAACATCCGGAAATGCCTTGAATCCATGACGAATCAACATTATCCGCCGGATCGTTTTGAAATATGGGTTGTAAATGATTTTTCGGAAGATGGGACAGCGGAGGTTGTTTTGTCATTTCAGAATCATTTCCATAATGTCCGGCTCATCAACCTGTCGGATTTTCTGAAAGGAGATCATTTGAATTCCTACAAGAAAAAAGCCATTGAAGCGGGTATCTCCCAAAGCCACGGAGAATGGATTGTTACCACGGATGCGGATTGTATGGCGGGTACGGAATGGTTGAGGACGATGGCCGGATGTGTCATTTCTGAAAACCCTTCCATGATTGCAGCTCCCGTGCGGTTTATGACATCTCCCGCAAAGAACATTTTTCAGAAACTGTTTTTCTTTTTTCAGGCGCTCGACTTTATGACATTGCAGGGGATAACGGGTGCAGCTCTTTCGAAACATCTGCATTATATGGCCAATGGCGCCAATCTTGCCTACAGGAAGAAAACTTTTGAAGAAGTCGGAGGATTCAGCGGGATTGATGGTATTGCCAGCGGCGATGATATGCTGCTGATGGAAAAGTTTGGATTTGAGAGGAAAATATTTTTTCTGAAAAATAAAGATGCCATAGTTAGCACCATGCCGGAAGCAACATTAAAAGGATTTTTTAATCAGCGGATTCGCTGGGCAGGCAAATCGGCCACCTATCGCGATGTGAAAATCAAATGGGTATTGGCGATGGTTTATGCCATCAATGCCTGTCTGCTGGTATTGGCATTGAGTGCGCTTTTCATTCAGAGCTTGTGGATTTATCTTCTTGTTTTCTTTTTGTTGAAAGTAGTATCTGAGATTTTATTTCTTTGGCCCGTCAGCGGATTTTTTGGCCGGCGGAAACTTCTTTGGACATTTGTTTTCTTTCAGCCATTTCACGTGATATATATTCTTGTTGCAGGATGGCTTGGTGCTTTTGGTTCCTATCAATGGAAGGGAAGGAGGGTGAAATGAAAAATAATTTTCTTCAAATTGATCTTAGTATTTGGTACCCGGTATAATGTATTTAATGTGCCTGATATGATCATGATATTTTAAAGAATCACATTGAAAAGTGCGCAGTTTGTTTTATTAATAACCGGATTCTGATACCCGGATAATTGCTGTTGTTACGGAAGGTACTTATGTTGATTTTTTTTTATTGAAAACCGGGAAAAGAAAGAGTATTTTTTTTAGCCCGTGCCCACCTTCGGACATTCGTTTTCCACCGGTATTGTTGTTCTTAAAACGCTGGTCTTCCTGAAATATTTCATCCCTGTTTTCTTCGCCCTTTCTCCGCCCCTTGTCCGTACCATTCCGTATGCCAGGGCGGAGATGGTACGGCTCAGGTATAGCGCAGGTATAGGAAAATTCCGGAGAAGAAATTCACGGATTTCTGATTTTTTATTTTGTCCTTTTTCATACAAGATTCAGTAGGGCTACGCAAAGATTCAGTAGCAGTACGCAGTAATTCAGAAGGTACAATCCGGAATTTTGTAAATGGTAATTCCATCTGATGAGAAAGCAGAACCCGGAAGATAAATTGTTCAATGCAAATGCACGCCTGCTGACAAGAGGAACTAAAAAGTATATCAGAGCCAATTTTAAAAATGATTTCCGGCAAAATACTGTTGCGTCCATTCAATATCAGCAAAGCGACACTGAGAAAATATTTACTTAGTTCTTAACCAACGGACACAATTTCTGTCTTTAAAAAAGCAATAATACTTCCCATTGCAGCTAAAAAATATTTTGTAAAACCGGAAATGTTTTTACATTCGTCTGGCGATTGAATAAAGACTAACTGTGGATCTCATTTGGGCGGATTTACCATTCATTCAATGAACCGCTTAATTACTTTACCCGTTTAGTTCTGTTTTTAATTTGGTTGCACCGGGGCCTTGAATCTAATGTTATAAAGTTATTCCAGAAAGGGCTCAAAGGGTGAGTTATCAGGAAAATCTAAAAATGAAAAAAACATCTTCCACATTAAAATCTTTTCCTATAGCCGCAAACTGGACAGCCTCGTTTCAGAATTCAGGCAAAAATTTCCGGGTATGAATGCACCCTATACAGATAGCATTTTAACCGATAAGCAGGTAGAGCAAAACCAATTGCTGGCAAGGTTTATGAATTACCGAACCGGATTTTCCGCCACCGTTGCAGATTATCTTTCTGCATACCGGGATTGCCATGATTCCAACCCGCCAACAGGATCAGCCCTGTGCATATTCAGCAAGCCGTTGAATGATCCTTCCGGATTTTTTGAGGCCGATACCACACCGTGCAGCGGTGTGCAGACACAGGCGAATTTTATTGCGCAGCAGCTTTACCAGGTGAGGAGGGATTCGCTCATCGCCAATTTTGACAGCCTGTATAAATCCAAATGCCTTGAAGCCAGGTACCGTGAAGAATTTTATGTAAAGTACCAGCCTAAGGAATATCATTATACGCTCTATTTTTATGACCAGGCCGGGAACCTTGTGAAGACGATGCCTCCGGCTGCCGTTATCCCTAATTTTTCTCAGTCATTTCTTGACTCGGTTGTTGCCAAAAGAAATGCAGGAGCCTATTATGATAATTACAAAAACAATGATTTGCTGGCTACCTATTATGGTTACAATTCCCTCAACAAGGTGGTGGTACAAAATACCCCGGATGCGGGAAAAAGCAATTTCTGGTATGATCGCCTCGGCAGGCTTGCTGTAAGCCGGAATGCTAAACAAATCCTTTCGGATAAATACAGTTACACTCTTTATGATGCCCTGGGCCGGATCACAGAAGTGGGACAGAACGCCCAGGGTACTGTAATGACGCAGGCCATCAGCAGGGATGAAGTATCCCTGAATAACTGGATTACTGGTTCATCTTTGAGAGAAGAAATAACCGGAACCGTATATGATGTTTCCTATTCGCCTCTTGAAACCATTCTTGACGGTAACACTGCGTTGTTCCAGAAAAACCTTAGAAACCGAGTAAGCTATACTTATGTAAAAGAAGCAGCAAGTACGGAACCGTGGGATGCAGCTACTTTCTATTCTTATGATATATCTGGCAATGTGGATACCCTGCTGCAGGATTATAATGCCGGAATGGGAAGCATTAATTGTACGGGCAGCGGAGATCCAAGCGGTAACCGATTTAAAAAAATAGTGTACGATTATGACCTGATTAGTGGTAAAGTAAATGCGGTTGCTTATCAGCCCGGACAAAAGGATGCCTTTTATCACCGGTATGATTACGATGCAGAAAACCGTATTACCGGAGTATATACCAGTAAAGACAAAATATTCTGGGAACGGGATGCCGCTTATGATTATTACCGGCACGGGCCGCTGGCAAGGATGATCCTCGGGCAGCAACAGGTGCAGGGAGTGGACTATGCCTATACGATACAGGGGTGGCTGAAGGGAATTAACAGCAGCAACCCGCAACCACCTTCCAATGATCCCGGCCTCGGCGATATGGGGCAGGATGGATTTGGCAGTTCAAAAGTAGCCAAAGATGCATTTGGACTTACCCTTAGTTATTATCAAAACAGTACGCAATCCATAAATGATTATCTGCCGATAGGCGCTTCGGCTGTGCTAAAACCCTTTGCCAGTGGAGATGCTGTGGGCAGCGGGTTAAAGAGCCTGTATAACGGCAATATTTCGGCGATGAGTGTCAGCCTTCCATCACCTGGTGATCCGTTGCTGTTTACTTACCGGTACGACCAGCTTAACCGCATAGTAAGCCAAAATACCTATGACGGGCTGAACCCCGCTACCAATAGCTGGAACGGCCATGCCCTGCAGGACTATGGCGAAACGATTACTTATGACCCTGATGGGAATATCAAAACCTACAAGCGCAATGGAGATGGTATGCGCAGCAATGCAAATAATACAGGTATGGATGATCTGACCTATACTTACATTGCCAATACCAACCGGCTGGATAAAGTAGCAGATGCTGCGCCGGATGCGCTGCCATCAGAATATGAAAGATACAATGACATCAAAAAAGGACAATCAACCGGCAACTATCAATACGATGCCATTGGAAATTTGACAAGCGATGCCAGCGAAGGAATCAGTAATATTGAATGGAACGTGTATGGCAAAATAAAAAGTATTACCAAAGGCAGCGGCACAATAACTTATACTTATGATGCAGCAGGCAACCGGATTTCAAAAACAGCGAATGGCAAGACTGCCTGGTATGTACGTGACGCCACCGGCAATATCATGAGTATTTATGAGAAAGGAGATACACTGAAACAAAAAGAAATAAACCTTTACGGCAGCAGCAGGTTGGGTGTTTACAATGTGGATATAGATGTACAAACCTGCAATGCAGTTTCACCGGAAGTTGTTACATTTACCAGAGGAAACAAGTTCTTTGAATTAACGAACCATTTGGGCAATGTAGTGGTAACGGTAAGCGATAAGAAGCTTCAGCATACTACCAACGGCACTTCCATAGACCATTACGACGCTGACGTGATCACTGCACAGGATTATTATCCAGGCGGGATGGAACTGCCCGGGAGAACATTTAACTCATCCTTATATCGATACTCAATAAACGGGCAAGAGAAAACACCAGAAATTGCACCCAATACTATAACCGCTAAATTTTGGGAGTATGATAGTAGAATAGTTAGACGTTGGAATATTGATCCTGATGTTAAGCCTAATGAAAGCTCTTATTTATGTTTCGGTGGTAATCCAATTTATCATAACGATCCTGACGGTGATGATTATGGAATTACCACAAAGAAAGATAAAAACGGCAAAATAACTAACATCAAAGTCTCGGCTAAAATTTATATACAAGGGGATGGCGCAAGTAATAAAAGAGCTGCTGAATTAACAAAGGCCGCACAACAAACATACAAGACAAAAACCGTAGATGGCGTTGAGGTTAGATTTGATGTACAGTATGTTTACGATCCTAATAAAAAACCAAGTGACCTTAAATCTAAATTAGGAGAGAATTTATTGACTTTTACTAGAAAGCCAGAGAATGATAATGTCTTTCCTAGGGATGTTTCACACATAAATCCTGGTTATTATATCCCATTTGGGAGATATAATGTAGAGCCTTCTGGAAATACAGGAGAAATACATAATTCTGGAAAGGTTAACTATACCATTTTGCATGAAAGTTTACATCTTTTAGGGTTGTCAGATAGATATTCTGAAACAACAGGGAAGCCGTTTCCCAATTATAAAAATGATATAATGGGAGTTTATGGTAAAACAACACTTTCAACCTCACACTACAGGAATATAATAGATTTTACGCAAAGGCAACATGAACTGTTATTACCTAGGTACCCGAATTTGAAATACATATATCCCAAATTTCGCAAACCCGGAAACGAATAGCAATTTTTACTTTTACTTTGGGGAAGTTTTGAATTTGAAGGTTTTGTTCTGCCATTTTTTGTTTTTTCGCAAAGCAGCGCGCTGAACTTCCCCCACCCGGAATTTTTATTTTCTTCTC